>NZ_JBFAKN010000009.1:0-402250 GCF_040655775.1 Streptomyces sp. NPDC050315 | reverse complement strand
GCCCGGTTACATTCCGAACCCGGAAGCTAAGCCTTTCCGCGCCGATGGTACTGCAGGGGGGACCCTGTGGGAGAGTAGGACGCCGCCGAACAATCATTGTGGGAAAGCCCCGCACCGTATGGTGCGGGGCTTTCCTGCGTTTACGGCCCATAGCCATAGCCGGCCAGGGCACCCCTGGCAATGGCCGGCCCAGGGCCCCGGCCTGAGCGGCTCAGACCGGTAGGGGGCTGTGGGGCCACCGGTTGCGGGACTGTTCGGGGGAGCGGAGGGTGGCCAGGGTCAGGAGGCCCTGGGCGGCGCCCGATTCGAGGAGTGCGGGGAGTGCGGGGATCGGGGCGAGGGCCGCGATGTCGTCGAGGACCAGGGTGAGTGGTGGGTCGAGGCGACCGTCAGATGACCGTTCGGCCATGCGGCGGCCGCGCTCGACCACGCTCGAGACGAGTGCGGTGAGCAAAGGCATCGCACCCGGTGTCGTACGCGGGTCCTCGATCGACTCGCCCACTACATAAAGCGTTCCCCCCTCGGTCACGAAGGAATCAAGCGCGAGCGCATCGGCCCGCCCCGGATTGCAGGCGTCCCGGATGTGGACGGAGGAGAGGGCGGCGAGCGCGCGGGCGACCAATTGCTGGGCCATGTCGCGGCGTTCGGGGTGGGCTGTCAGTACGGACTCCAGCTCGCCGGCGCGGCCGGCCGCGGCCTTGGAGTTCGTACGGAGTATGCGTACGGGCTCATGGGCGGCGCCGCTGCCCTGGGCCCAGCGGTGGATCTGCCGGAAGGGCCTGCCGTCCACGGCGGCCGCGTGCAGCCAGCAGCGCAACAGCGTCTCAGCGGCGTCCGCGACGGCCGAATCGAGCGTGCTCATCGGGCGGACGGGGGCGAGGAGGGCGGCCGCGCGGGTACCGGCGACGGCGATGTCCTCGCAGCCGGCGGTGGGGGACCAGCGCAGGCGCGCGGGGGTGTCGAGGAGGTGCAGCGGGTCGTACGCGTGCAGCGGGCCGAGCTTCGCGCGGGCGTCCTTGCTCTCGGCCCAGAGCGTCGGGTCGGTCGTCGCCACGAGGAGCGGCCCCTCGGCGGCGGTGATCGCGGCGAGCGCGGCGGCGCGGGCCGCGGGGCGCTCGGTGCGGTGGTGATAGTGGACGCGGGGGAGCGCCGCGGCGCCTTCGTCGGGAGTGCCTGTACGGGCGTCTGCGGGCGGCGCCGGGACCGGGACGGCTACGGGTGCGGCAACGGGTGCGGCAGCGGCCTCCGCACCCGTCGTACCGCCTTGCACGGCGGTCGCAGCGGCCTCCGGGGCGTGGGCCGGGGAGGCCGCGGGGGTGGTGACGGCTGCGGAGGCGGGTTCGGGGGCAGGGGTGGCGACCGGAGCTGCCGGCTGCTCCGGTGTCGGCTCCTTGGCCATCCGTACCGCGCCTGCGGGCTGCCCCGGCGCGGCGGAGGCGTCCGCTCCCTGCACGGCGCCCTGGGTGCGCCGGCCCGCGCGCTGCTCTGCGCGCCGTTGCGCCCGTACCGCGCGGAAGCGGGTGATCGTGCCGAGGGCGAAGACCGTGAGGACGATCAGGACCATCAGTTCGCTGATGAAGACGCCCCAGAAGAGGCCGTAGCCGGAGAGCTGGCCGTCGGGCGTGGCGGGCCAGGCCGCGGGCAAGTCGTGCGGCTGGGTGACCAGTTCGCGCATGGCCAGGGGGGTGTGGGTGAACGCCAGCCGGTCGGGCCAGCTGCCGTGGGCGAAGAGGCCGGAGACGCCCGTGGCGAGCCATACCAGGACGGTCAGGCCCAGGAGGAAGGCCAGCACGCCGACGAGCAACGAGTCGGGGATGCCGCGCTCCCGACGCCGGGGCCCGGCTCCGCCGCCGGCTCCGTCCGCTCCGTACGCCTGCCCTCGCCGGTCGTATCGGTCGTACCCGTCGCTCACGCCACCGACCCGTCCTTCGTACCGCCGGTCGGTCCGCCTCGCAGGCCACCGACCCGTCTTCGTACCGTCGTTCTTCGTGCCGCCGCAGCCCGCAGCCCGCGCTATGCCACCGTTTCGCTCGATTCGTTGCTGAGCTGGCGGGCCAGGGCCATCGCTTCGGCGCGTGCTTCGGCCTCGGCGTCCGCCGCGCGCTCCAGGGCGCGGGCCTCCTCCGTGGGTTGGCCGGAGGCGTCGGCCACGGAGGACTCGGTCATGGCGCGGTCGGTGTAGACCAGCGGGCGCTCGGCTTCGGTGATCAGGTGCTTGACGACCTGGACGTTGCCGTTGACGTCCCAGACCGCGATGCCGGGGGTGAGGCTGGGGATGATCTCCACCGCCCAGCGTGGCAGGCCCAGCACCTGTCCCGTGGCCCGTGCCTCGTCCGCCTTCTGGGCGTAGATCGTCCTGGTCGACGCCATCTTGAGGATGGCCGCCGCCTCCCGTGCCGCCGCGCCGTCCACGACGTCGCTGAGGTGGTGGACGACGGCGACGAAGGAGAGGCCCAGGCGTCGGCCGAACTTCAGCAGCCGCTGGAAGAGCTGGGCGACGAACGGGGAGTTGATGATGTGCCAGGCCTCCTCGACCAGGAAGATCCGTTTCTTCCGGTCGGGGCGGATCCAGGTGTGCTCCAGCCACACGCCGACGATCGCCATCAGGATCGGCATCGCGATCGAGTTGCGGTCGATGTGCGAGAGGTCGAAGACGATCAGCGGCGCGTCGAGGTCGATGCCCGCGGTCGTCGGGCCGTCGAACATGCCGCGGAGGTCACCGTCGACGAGCCGGTCCAGTACGAGGGCCACGTCCAGGCCCCAGGCCCGTACGTCGTCCAGGTCGACGTTCATCGCCTCGGCCGACTCCGGCTTCGGATGGCGGAGCTGCTCGACGATGTCCGTGAGGACCGGCTGGCGGTCGGTGATGGTCTCGTTGACGTAGGCGTGCGCGACCTTGAGCGCGAAGCCGGCGCGCTCGTCGAGGCCGTGGCCCATGGCCACCTCGATGATCGTGCGGAGCAGCGCCAGCTGGCCGGTTGTGGTGATCGACGGGTCCAGCGGATTCAGACGGATGCCGCCGTTCAGGGCCGCCGTGGGGTCCAGCCGGATCGGGGTTATGCCGAGCTGTTCGGCGATGAGGTTCCACTCGCCGACGCCGTCCTCGCCCTGCGCGTCGAGGACGACGACCTGGCGGTCGCGGAAGCGGAGCTGACGCAGTACGTACGTCTTCTCCAGCGCGGACTTGCCGTTCCCGGACTCGCCGAGGACGAGCCAGTGCGGGGCCGGCAGCTGCTGGCCGTACAGCTGGAAGGGGTCGTAGATGTACCCCTTGCCGCTGTACACCTCGCGGCCGATGATGACGCCGGAGTCGCCGAGGCCTGGCGCCGCGGTGGGCAGATAGACGGCCTGGGCCTGCCCGGTGGAGGTCCGTACGGGCAGCCTGGTCGTCTCCACCTTCCCGAACAGGAAGCTGGTGAACGCCTCGGTGAGCGCGGCGAGCGGATCGAGCATGGCCATGACGTACGCGCCTCCCAGCGGCTTAGCGGCGGATCCCGGTCGCGAACGGAAGCGTGTTGACGAAGGCCCTGTGGTGCTCGCGGTCGCACCACTCCAGCTTGAGGTAGGACTTGCCGGCCGAGGCGCGGATGGTCCGCTTGTCGCGGGCCAGCGCCTCGGGGGAGCGGGACGAGACGGTGAGGTAACCGACGAGGTTCACCCCGGCCGCACCGGACGCCAGGTCCTCGCCGCGCTGGTCGACGCGGCCGTGGTGGGCCACGTCGCGCGGGTCCACCACGCGGTTCATCTTGGCCGCGCGGCTGGCCTCCGCGTCGTCGTTCGTCTTCTCGGTCAGCATGCGTTCGATCGCGACCTCGGTCGGCTCCAGGTCCATGCAGACCGCGACCGTACGGATCACATCAGGGGTGTGCACGAGCAACGGTGCGAGGAAGTTGACGCCGACCGGGGTCAGCGGCCACTCCTTGACCCACGCGGTGGCGTGGCACCAGGGCGCGCGGGTCGTCGACTCGCGCGTCTTGGCCTGGAGGTACGTGGGCTCCATCGCGTCCAGCTCGGCCGGCCAGGCGTTGCGCTTGCTCATCGCCTGGATGTGGTCGATGGGGTGGTCCGGGTCGTACATGGAGTGCACGAGGGAGGCGAGGCGCGCCTGGCCGAGGGGCTGGCGTACGCGGATGTCGGCCTCGGCGAGGCGGGCGCAGATGTCGGTCAGCTCGCGGGCCATGACGACGGCGAGGCCCGCGTCCTTGTCCAGGCGCTTCCGCAGCAGCCCGCCGTTGTGCGCGCGCGCCGCGCGGGCCATGGTCTCCGCCTCGGCGGCCAGCTCACGGGTGTAGTGCATGCAGGCGACGAGGTACGCGCGGTGCTGCTCGGAGGAGGTGGAGACCATCGACTGCAGCTGGTCGTACGAGTCCTGCAGCCAGGCCGGGGAATTCCGGTCGCCGCGCTGGGCGACGTCCTTGGCGTGCGCGTCCGGGTCGGCGGGGAGGGTGCGGGCGAGCATCTGCAGGCGGGTCACGAAGCCGTCGCCGTTCGCGACGTGCTTGAGCAGCGTGCCGAAGCGGTCGACCAGGGCCTCCTGGTCCTCGCTGTCGCGCAGGCCGACGCCCGGGCCCTCGATCTCTATCGCCGCGGTGACCGTGCGGCGGTCGGCGTGCAGCAGTACCGCGATCTCGTCCGGGCCGAAGGGCGCGGAGAGCCAGTTGATGCGGCCGATGCCGGGCGGCGGGCCGATCTCCACCTCGCGGCCGTCCAGGCTGACGCCGGCTTCGGGCGCGCCGGAGCGGTACGTCGTGCCCTTGCGCAGCGTGCGCTTGTAACTGCGGTTGATCTCGAACCACTTGTAGAACGTCCGGCCGCGGTACGGGACGTACACCGCGGCCAGCGCGATCAGCGGGAAGCCGGCGAGCGTCACGATGCGCAGCGGCAGTACGGGCACGAGGAGGCCGCACATCATGCCGAGGAACGCGCCGGCGATGATCAGGGCGATCTCGCCGGTCTCGCGGTTCTTGCCGATGACGGCGTTGGGGCGGGCGCGGCCGATCAGATACGTGCGTCGGGGCGTGACCGGGTGGGACTGGGTGCTCAACGCCCATCACCTCCTGCTGTGTTGCCGGTGCGGGCGGAACCGCCCGAGGCTGCGCCGGGGCGGCCCGGGCTCGTACGGGGTGCGGGTGGGGCGGCCGAACCGGAGCCGCCGGACCCGCTGCGGGAGCTGTGCGCGGCGACGCCGCCGGCCACGGCGTCGGCCGGGCGGGACTGGCCGCCGCTGCCGTTCTCGCCGGTGTTGCCGCCGCCGTTGCGTGAGCTGTGGGTCTTGATGCCCTGGGAGACGAGGGCGGCGGGGGAGGAGATGAGCGCGGCGGCCTGACTGCCGTCCGTCGCGGCCTTCTTGTTCGTACGCGCGGCCATGATCTCGTCGCCGAAGCCGGGGACGAAGCGGTAGATCATCGCGCTCGCGAAGATGGCGAGCAGGATGATGGCGAGGCCGGAGACGATGGCGGAGAAGGAGTCCGGGCCCCGCTCGGAGGAGAGGGCGCCGGCGACGCCCAGCACGATCACGATGACCGGCTTCACCATGATCACGGCGATCATGATGCCGGCCCAGCGGCGGACGTGGCCCCACATGTTCTTGTCGACGAGGCCGGCGTAGACGACGGTGCCGAGCAGGGCGCCGACGTACAGCAGGGCGGCGCGGATCACGAGCTCCAGCCAGAGGATGCCGGCGGCGAGCACGGAGACGAGGGCGACGACGATCAGCATGATCGGGCCGCCGCCGATGTCCGTCCCCTTCTTGAGGGCCTCGGAGAAGGCCCCGAAGAAGATGTCGGTCTGGGCGCCCGTCCCCTTCGCGATGATCTCGGTGACGCCGTCGGTGGCGGAGACGACGGTGTAGAGGATCAGGGGGGTGAAGGCGGAGGCGAGGACGGTGAGCCAGAGGAAGCCGACCGCCTCACTGATCGCCTCGGTGAGGCGGACGCCGCGGACGGCGCGCTTGGCGACGGCGAGCAGCCAGAGCACGAGCGTGAGGATCGTGGAGGCGGCGAAGACGACGGCGTACTGCCGCAGGAACGCGGCGTTCGTGAAGTCGACTTGCGAGGTCGCCTTCACAGCGTCGGACAGCTTGGTGACGATCCACGCGGCGGCGTCGGCACAGCCCTTGGCCAGGGACTGGAGGGGGTCGAGGGGGTTGCTGTCGCCGATGGCCGGAGGACTGGACGAATCGCCGGTCCCTCCCGAACCGCGCTCCTCGCAGAGCTCCTTGGCCTTGTCGGTGAGGAGGTCACAGGGGTTGTCGCTCGGCTTCGGCGATGGCTCGGCGAAGGCACGCGAGGCGAAGAGGACGACCCACGTCTGGACGCCGGTGAACGCTGCCGCGAGCGAGAGGGTGCGGCGGCCGGGCATACCGGTGCGGGGAGACTTACCGGGCATACGTGAACCCTCCGAACCCTTCGACGGCCTTGGACATCTCCTCGGCCGTCGCAGCGGCCTGGTCTCGGCCGACCGGTGCCGGCCCCTTCTTCTGCGAGACGTCGGTGACCTTCCAGTCACCACCGGCCCACTGCAGCTTCATGGTGGTCGTGTACCAGCTCTCCGTGACCGGGTTCTCCGATCCTTCACCGGCGAGGCCGAACAGGGAGGAGTACCAGACGGCGACCGTGGCGGACGTCCCCCCGAACTTCTCGACCTTTGTGCCGACCGGGTTCGCCCGGGACACGAATGTCATGCCGTCCGGCACGGTCCCGTCCTTGCCGAGGCCTGCGCCGGCCAGAACTTCCGGATCGCCGTAGACCCTTCGCAGCGCCTTCTTGCGGTCGGCGGCGGCAGAAGGGGCGTAGACCGCCTCGATGATCGCGTCGCGCGCGTCGGGCTTGTACATGCCGTCACTGGCGAGGGCCACCGCATAGTTCGCCGCCGCCGACTGGGCTCCCTGTTCGGACTTGGGGAAACCGGAGGGGATGGCGGGATTCTGCGAGTTCTTGCCGGAGACCGGTTGTTGGCCCGTGGGGCTGGTGGGCTGGGCCGCCGGTGCCCCGGAGTTGGTGTCGGTGGAGTCGGGATCGGAGGTTCCGCCGCCGCGGTTGGCGAAGGCGATGGCTGCGATGAGCAGGACGACGACGCCGACGATCGTCACCAAGTTGCGGCTGGACATGCCGCCGCGGGGGCGGCGGCCCGTGCCGTACACGTCGCCCTCGCTGCCGGGAAGTCTGGTACGCGTCTGGCCGGCGGGACCCTGGCCGCCGTACTCCCCGCCGCCGTACGCTCCGTCATCTCCGAGACTCATGGTGCCTGTGCCCCCTCAACCGGCATCGCTGCCGTTTTCGCCGTCGCCTTGCCGCAACCCGGGTACGACCGTAGCCGCGTGCGAGGCGGCCAGGGCGTCCTGGTACGAGTACACCCCACTGTGACGGAACGGCGAACCCGCCCGCAGCGCCTGTGGATAACTACGCGGCGGGTTCGGAATCCGCTGTGGGTGGGTGGACGGAATGGGCATCAGCATGTGGCCTCGGGTGGGAATGTGGGCCAGGCGGGGCGGCCGCGCACAGCCGACGACCATGGGACGTGAGCCGGGGCGCGGCGCGGGAGAGCGCGTGGTGGGCGCGTGGACGGATGGGCGGGGCGTACGGGCGGGCGTACGACAGTTGTACGGAATCGGGGCGCGGCGGCGGGTGTTCCGCGGCAGCCGCGCGGCCCGGCGGGGTGATGTTTCGGCCGGCTAGACCGCCATCCCGTAGACGATGGTGAAGAGGGTGCCCAGGGACCCGATGATGAAGACGCCGGTCAGACCGGCGACGATCAGGCCCTTGCCCTGCTCGGCGCTGAAGGTGTCGCGGAGAGCCGTGGCGCCGATGCGCTGCTTCGCCGCACCCCAGATCGCGATGCCGAGGCAGAGGAGGATGGCCACCGCCATCACCACCTCGACCATGACGCGCGCCTCGTTGCCGAGACTCCCGAACGGGCCCCAGTCCGGGGCGATTCCGCCGATAATGGTGGTGATGTCGCCCTTTTCGGCCGCAATGAACATAAGTGAACTCACCGCCCCTAATGGGTTGTTGTGTCCCGCACCACATGGCACGGCCAGCCTCTATCTTCGCTGACATTTGCCCGTGGCGATGTCGACTTGGCGTCAAACTTTGGCGGATCCCGTGTGGGCGGCGGGAGCAGGGGTGCGCACGTCGTCCGTAGGGCCCCACTTTTTCACCGTGTGTACCATGCCGGGTCACGCTGAGCAATCGACGGCCGGGCGGCGGTCGATTGGCGGCCGGGCGAGTCGAGGGCGGTCGCGGGCGGCGCGGCCGTGGCCGAAGGAACTGTGTGCGGAGAACGCCGGTTTGAGGCGGGGCGGACACGGACACGGTTCGTCGGTAGCCTGACGGGGGTCGACGTGGGGGTGAGGGGTGCGGTGCGCAAGGTCTGGATGGGAGCGGGGATCGGCGCGGGCCTCGGGGCCTGTTTTCTCGCGCTGCTGATCATCGGTACGTACGCGGCGGCCGGGCTCGGCGGGGCCGCGGGACGGGTCGTCGGGCTGGCGAAGGGCGCGGTGCCGGCGGCGTACCAGCCGCATGTGCAGAAGTGGGGCACGCTGTGCCCCGCGATCAACCCGGCGCTGCTGGCCGCGCAGCTGTACCAGGAGAGCGGCTGGAACCCCAAGGCGCAGAGCCCGGCCGCGGCGCAGGGACTCGCGCAGTTCATCCCCGGCACCTGGGCCACGCACGGCGTCGACGGGGACAACGACGGCGACAAGGACGTGTGGGACCCGGTGGACGCGATCGCGTCGGCGGCCTCGTACGACTGCGAACTGGCCAAGTACGTGAAGAACGTCCCGGGGGACGCCACGCACAACATGCTCGCGGCGTACAACGCGGGCGCCTACCGCGTCATCCAGTACGACGGCGTGCCGCCGTACCGGGAGACGCAGAATTACGTCAAGGTCATCACCACCCTCGCGAAGAGTTTCGAAGCCCCCACGCAGCGGGTGCAGCCCTCGCAGCAGGCGGCCGGGGCCATTTACTACGCACAGAAGAAGCTCGGGACGCCCTACCTGTGGGGCGGGAACGGGACGCCCGAGCAGGGTGGCCGGTTCGACTGTTCCGGACTGACCAAGGCCGCTTTCAAGTCGGTCGGGGTCGAGCTGCCCCGTGTCGCCAACGACCAGTGGAACGCCGGGCCGCATCCGAAGCGGGACGAGCTGCTCCCCGGGGACCTGGTGTTCTTCGCGCACGACCTGAAGGACCCGCGGTCGATCCACCATGTCGGGATCTACGTGGGCGGCGGCTACATGATCAACGCCCCGTACACGGGGGCCGTGATCCGGTTCGACAAGATCGACACCCCTGACTACATCGGTGCCACTCGCGTCACAGAAGATGGCGCAAAAGCGCTCCCGCGTCGGAACGCTGCGTGAACATGGGGCCTGAGCTGCGGAGATGAGTCAAGCTTCGATAACGTCCTGGTGATCATCCGGTGGAATGTGGAACGTCGCGCGGGTGCATGACGTTTCCTTGGAGTGGGTGTGAGCGGCGCTGCCGGAGCACGGCTGACGGAAGCCGCGGCGCACACCGCAATTGCTCGACGACCACGGGGGTTGGCAGCACTCGGACGGCGCTTATGCGCGCGAAAGGTTAGGGGCCCCGGCACATGGCTGGACTCGCACTGGACGGGTCGAACCCCGACGTTGGCCTGCTCTTCGAGGTCAACGGCCTCGCCAAGGACGCTCCGCACTGGTTCGACCAGGTGATGGAGTACGTCGGCGAGTACGGCATCATCGCCGGGCTGGCGATCCTGTGCCTCATCGGCTGGTGGGGCGCACGGAAGAAGGCCGACGCGCCCGCCGCCGTGGCGGGCCTGGTGTGGGCGCCGCTGGCCGCCGGCATCGCGCTGCTGGCCAACATCCCGATCCGGGAGTTCGTGGCGCGGCCACGCCCGTTCCGGGACCACCAGGGCCTGGAGGTCCTGGTGCAGGGCAAGAACGACTTCTCGTTCGTGAGCGACCACGCCACGCTGACCATGGCCATCGGCGTCGGCATCTTCATCGCGCACCGCAAGTACGGGCTCATCGGCATCGGCCTGGCGCTCCTGGAGGGCCTGTGCCGGGTCTACATGGGTGTGCACTACCCGACGGACGTGATCGGCGGGTTCGCGCTGGGCACGGCGGTCGCGCTGCTGTTCGCGCCGCTCGCCCAGGCGCTGCTCGTGCCGCTCATGAAGGCGATCGCGGCCTCCCGCATCGGGGCGCTGGTCCAGGTGCCCCGCGCGGGCACGGCGCATGCGGGCGGAGCGGGCGAGGGGGACGGCGCGGCTGTGACGGACGCGTTCGGGCCCGCGGGGGCGGCCGGTGCCGTCGGGGCCGGGGGCCCCGACGGGTTTCCGGAGCCGCCCGGCCCGGCCGGCGCGCCGCGCCGTACGGAGGGCGTACCGGCCGGCCGCAAGGACCGGGACAAGGACCTCGCCGCCTGAGCAGAGGTGAGCAGAGGGACGCACACGTCGGCCCCGCCTGGACTCCGGGCGGGGCCGACCTGTACGTAGAAAGCCGACCGCCTACAGGGTCTGCAGACCAGCCGCCTACAGAGCCTGCGGGAACGTCCGGAACAGGTGCTGCGGGTCGTACGCCTGCTTCACCTTCGAGAGGCGGTCGGCGGCCGCCCCGTAGTACGCCTGCTTCCAGTCCTTCAGGGCCGGGTCGGCGTAGTTCTGATAGGCGGCACCGGAGGCGTACCGGCGCATCGAGGTGTGCATCCCGGCCAGCCAGGCGTTCTGGGCCTTGCCCGTGCCGCCCGGCGCCCAGGAGGCGAGGTACTGCGCGAGGAAGCGCGAGCGGCGGTGCACAAAGGCCGTGGCGGTCGGCCGTACGCGGTTGATCGCGCCACCCAGGGCGGTGAAGGCGACGTTGCCGTTGACGCCGTTGCGGCCCGCGCGCTCGATCTGGTCGATGACCGTACGGATGCCCGCCGCGCTCAGTGAGCGGTCGAAGAAGTCCGAGCGGGCCCCGTAGGTCTCCCGGCCCAGCTGCCCGGAGGTGGTGCGCCCGGGGACCTTGCCCGGCTGGTGGCACTGGGCGGTGGTCTTCGTCGAGCAGCCCGCGTACGCCTCCATGGCGTCCAGATACGGCTTGGGCGTCAGCGAGACGGAGGAGGCCGGGCCGGGGCCGCCCGCGCGGTCGGCGAGCCTGTCGACGGCGTTCTGGAGGTCGCGGTACGACCCGAGGGAGAAGGCGGCGACCGAGACGGTGGGGGTGCGGCCGGGGCGCGCGTCCAGATGGCAGCTGGACCAGATCTCGTCGGCCTGCACCGGCCCCCACTCCTGCCAGGAGCGCAGCACGGCGGCCGCCTTGGACCACGGCCACGTCATGTACGCCATGACGGCCTTGGGCGCCTTGTGCGTACGGAAACGCAGCTCGGTGACCACGCCGAAGTTGCCGTTGCCCGCGCCGCGCAGCGCCCAGAAGAGGTCGGCGTGCTCCTTCGCGTCGCAGCGCAGGGTCTTGCCGTCGGCCGTGACGAGCGTCGCGCCGACGAGGCTGTCGCAGGTCAGGCCGTACGCGCGGGAGACGACGCCATGGCCGCCGCCGAGGGTCAGGCCGGAGATGCCGACGGTCGGGCAGGAGCCGCCGGGGACCGTCACGCCGTGCTTGCCCAGGCTCTCGTACACGTCGATCAGCTTGGCGCCGGCGCCGATGCGGGTGGTGCCGCCGGACGGCGCGGAGACCTTGGAGAGCGCGGAGACATCGACGATCAGACGGTGGTCGCCGCTGGACCAGCCCGCGTAGGAGTGGCCGCCGTTGCGGATGGCTATCGGCGTGCCGTGGCGGCGGGCGAAGGCCAGGCACTCCGCTATGTCCCCGGCGTGCTTCACATACGCCACGGCCGACGGCTTCAGCGCGTCGTACCGGGTGTTGTAGAGGCGGCGCGCGGTGGCGTACGCGGCGTCGCCCGGCCGTATCAGCTGCCCGTCCAGGCCCTTGCGGAGCGCGTCCCAGGAGGTCTTCGAGGCCGCGGCTCCGGTGGCAGCGCGAGCGCCGCCCGCCTTCGTGGCCGCGTGGCCCGTCCCCGCGCCGTAGGCCGTGCCCCAGGCCGCCGTGGTCGCCGCGAGCCCGCCGCCCGCTGCCAGAAGTGTGCGCCGTCTCACGGCCGCCCCCTATGCCGAATCGCGCCCGGAGGCGCTGTCCCGTTGCCTTTCCCCCAGCCAGATGCGGAAGTGGGGCAGCGGGTTCCGCCGGGGACAGGGCGCGGGGAGTGAAAGAGGGGCTTACAGAGGCGCAGAAGGGCTGCGACCGGTCAGCTGCCGGCCGCGTGCCGCTCCGCGTCCGTGCGGGCCTGCGAGCGGGCGCGGCGGGCCGGGCCCGACCAGCCGCAGCTGCACCGGGCGAGACAGAACGCACCGCGCTCCGTGGTCGTGGTGCGGTGCGCCCCGCCGGCACCGGTACCGGCGTCGGGAGCGGAGGTCTGCTGCGGGTCCTGGATCGCGTACGGCACACGACCACGCTACTGCCGGTTGGCCCAGGCAGGCGTGACGGGCCACATGAACGGTCGTTGAACGAAATGGTTGCCCGATGCCGGCCGCGCCGTGCGGCGGCGGGACGGCGGCGCGACAGCGGCAGGGGGCTCGTGCGCGATGGTGGTGCAGGACAGACGGAGCGGCGGGGCCGTCGCCGTCGCCACGGCGGCGGGGCTGGCGCTGGGAGCCGGCCTGCTGACATCGGGGTGTACAACGGATGGCGCCGTCGCCGACGACACCCCCGCGGGCGCCGCCCCCTCGGTGGCGCTCCGGCAGAGCGCCGACACGCTGGTGCGCGGCGCCACCTCACAGGTGCGGACGACCCTGGAGACCACTAGCGGCGGCACCCGCGTCGCCATCCGCGGCGCCGGTCACTACGACTACCGCCGCGGCACGGGCCGGCTGCGGCTGGTGCTGCCGGAGCCCGCCGGGCCGGACGGCCGGGTGCGCAAGCCGATCACCGAGATCTTCGCGCCCGGCGCGCTCTACATGAAGAACCGCGGCGCGGGAGTGCCCGCGGACAAGTGGGTGCGGGTGGACACCACGGCGCTGTCCGACGGCAATCTCGTCACGGGCGGCGCGACCGATCCGCTGGCCGCGGCCGAGCTGCTGCGCGGCACCCGGCGGGCGACGTACGAGGGTGAGGAGCGGCTGCACGGCGTGCGCGTGCGGCACTACCGCGGCACGGCCGACATCGGGGTGGCCGCCGGCGCCGCCTCGAAGCGCACCAAGGCCTCGCTGGCCGCGGCCGAGGAGGGCTTCACCACCGACGTGGTGCCGTTCGAGGCGTACGTCGACGAGGCGGGGCGGCTGCGCAAGCTGCAGTACCGGTTCTCCTTCGCCAACGGCTCGCCGCGCGGCACGGAGGTGATGTCCACGCTCACGTACTCGGGCTTCGGCATGAAGGCGCCGGTCGAGCTGCCGCGGCGGGCGGACATCTACACGGGGCGCATCGCGGCGGCCGGGGGCGGATGAGGCGCGGGCCGGGCGCCCGGGCCTGCGGCTCCGCGGCCGGGCATGTGCCGGCGTGGCTTGCCGGGCGGCGTAAATGGTCCATCCGTGCCATGCGCGGGGCGTGCACCCCTCCCTACCCTGGGCGGTAACCGCCAGAAGAGTGGCATGGGCCTCGAAGGAGGAGGTGTTGTACGTGGCGCCGCACCGCAGTCAGACGACTCAGGACCACGTGGCCCTCGTCGAGATCGACCTGGCTGGTGAGTTGATGATCGCGGCGGCGACCTCGCCGGAGGACCGCCTCAGCCCGGACCGTATCGACGAGGTGCTGGACGTGGATGCGGACCGTGTCGCCAGAGAACCCGCAGCGCGGGCGGAGCAGCGTTCCGCGACCGCCCGGCGGCTGTAGGGAGCGGTCGTTTTCGGCCGCGGCCCCGGCGTGGGATACCTCACGCCGGATCACTCACCCGCACGGCCAGGATCAGCAATCGGGGCCCGGACCCTGCCCCTCTCCGGTCGACGGGCGACGTACGTCACGTACGCAGCATGCGCTCGATGGCCTTGGTGGCTTCCTTGACCTTCTCGTCGATGGCCTCCGGCCCCTTCACGGCCGCGTCGGCGACGCAGTGCCGCAGATGCTCCTCGAGAAGCTGCAGGCCGAAGGATTGCAGGCCCTTCGTGCTGGCCGAGACCTGGGTGAGTATGTCGATGCAGTAGACGTCCTCCTCCAGCATCCGCTGGAGACCCCGGATCTGGCCCTCGATGCGGCGCAGCCGCTTGATGTGGGCGTCCTTCTGCTTCGCGTATCCATGGATGCCCAGATCGTGATCGGTCACGGCCCGGGGGTCGCCCTCGGGCACGCCCTGCGGCTCCGCGCCGTGGCAGGCCGTGGCGGCTGCGGTGGTGCCGTCGGCGTCGGCGTCCGTGGTCGTCATGGGCTTCTCCCCTGGTACGTAGCCGGTTCATATACCCCTGGCGGGTATATGGTACAGAATTTCGCGCACGAGGGAGATACCTCGCACAGCGCGCGGGGCAGGTACCCCGTGCAGAGCATGCTGCCCGATGGGCGACACTGAAGTAATGCCGGTTAGCTGTGGCTGGATGATGCGCCTAGCATCATCTCGACCGAATCCGATGCACCCCGAGGATTTCACGTGCGCTTTCGTCTGACCCCCAGGGAGACGAGCTTCTACGACATGTTCGCCGCCTCCGCGGACAACATCGTCACGGGCTCCAAGCTCCTGATGGAACTGCTCGGGGCGGACGCCTCCGCGCGGGCAGAGATCGCCGAGAGGATGCGAGCGGCGGAGCACGCGGGGGACGACGCGACCCACGCGGTGTTCCACCAGTTGAACTCCTCGTTCATCACGCCGTTCGACCGCGAGGACATCTACAACCTCGCCTCGTCGCTCGACGACATCATGGACTTCATGGAGGAGGCCGTCGATCTGGTCGTCCTCTACAACGTGGAGGAACTGCCCAAGGGCGTCGACCAGCAGATCGAGGTACTGGCGCGGGCGGCGGAGCTGACCGCCGAAGCCATGCCGAACCTGCGGACGATGTCGAACCTCACCGAGTACTGGATCGAGGTCAACCGCCTGGAGAACCAGGCCGACCAGATCCACCGCAAGCTGCTCGCCCACCTCTTCAACGGCAAGTACGACGCCATCGAGGTGCTGAAGCTCAAGCAGATCGTGGACATCCTCGAAGAGGCGGCCGACGCGTTCGAGCACGTGGCCAACACGGTCGAGACGATCGCCGTGAAGGAGTCCTGAGCCCCGGCCATGGACACCTTCGCTCTCGTCGTGACCATCGCGGTCGCGCTCGGATTCACGTACACCAACGGCTTTCACGACTCCGCGAACGCGATCGCGACCTCGGTCTCGACGCGCGCGCTGACGCCACGGGCCGCGCTCGCGATGGCGGCGGTGATGAACCTCGCCGGTGCCTTCCTGGGCAGCGGGGTCGCCAAGACCGTCAGTGAGGGCCTGATCGAAACGCCCAGCGGCAAGACGGGGATGATGATCCTCTTCGCCGCGCTGATCGGCGCCATCGCGTGGAACATGGTGACCTGGTACTTCGGTCTGCCGTCGTCCTCCTCGCACGCGCTGTTCGGCGGCATGGTGGGCGCGGCGCTCGCCGGGTCCTCGACCGTCTACTGGTCGGGCGTCTGGGAGAAGATCGTTCTCCCGATGTTCCTGTCGCCGCTGGTCGGTCTGATCGCCGGCTACTTCGTCATGGTCGCCATCATGTGGATGTTCAAGGGCGCCAATCCGCACAAGGCCAAGCGCGGCTTCCGTATCGCGCAGACGGTCTCGGCGGCGGGCATGGCGCTCGGCCACGGCCTCCAGGACGCCCAGAAGACGATGGGCATCGTCGTGATGGCGCTGGTCATCGGCGGTGTCGAGGGGCCGGGCGACCCGATCCCGATCTGGGTGAAGATCGCCTGTGCGGCGATGCTGTCGCTCGGTACGTACGCGGGCGGCTGGCGCATCATGCGTACGCTCGGCCGCAAGATCATCGAGCTGGACCCGCCGCAGGGGTTCGCCGCCGAGGCGACCGGTGCGTCGATCATGTTCACCACCGCGTTCATGTTCCACGCGCCGATCTCCACCACCCACGTGATCACCTCCGCGATCATGGGTGTGGGCGCCACCAAGCGGGTCAGCGCGGTGCGCTGGGGCGTCGCGAAGAACATCATCCTCGGCTGGTTCATCACGATGCCGGCCGCGGCGGCGGTGGCTGCCGCGTCGTACTGGGTGGTGAACTTGGCGTTCGGCTGAGTTTCGGCTGCCGACCGGGCTGCACGGGGCTCTGCCCCGGACCCCGGTCCTCAATCGCCGGACGGGCTTGTTTGGGCAAAAGCCGGACGGGCTTGATTCTGCAGAAAAAGGGCCCGCCCCAGGAACCGTGGGGCGGGCCCTTCGCCCTGTGGTGGCACCGCCATGCAGCACCGCAGGACGCTCGGTGGCGTCGGCCGGTTGAGGAGACTCAGCCGAAGCGGCCGGAGATGTAGTCCTCCGTGTCCTGGACCGACGGGTTGGAGAAGATGCGCTCGGTCTCGTCGATCTCGACGAGCTTGCCGGGCTCGCCGACGGCGGCCAGGTTGAAGAACGCCGTACGGTCCGAGACGCGCGCGGCCTGCTGCATGTTGTGCGTGACGATGACGATCGTGAAGCGCTCCTTCAGCTCCCCGATCAGGTCCTCGATGGCGAGGGTGGAGATCGGGTCGAGCGCGGAGCAGGGCTCGTCCATCAGCAGGACCTGCGGCTCGACCGCGATCGCGCGGGCGATGCAGAGGCGCTGCTGCTGACCGCCGGAGAGGCCGGAGCCGGGCTTGTTCAGCCGGTCCTTGACCTCGTTCCAGAGGTTGGCGCCCTTGAGGGACTTCTCGACGACGTCGTTCAGCTCGGACTTCTTCTTCACGTCACCGTTCAGCCGCAGGCCCGCCGCCACGTTGTCGAAGATCGACATGGTGGGGAAGGGGTTCGGGCGCTGGAAGACCATGCCGACGGTGCGGCGGACGGCGACCGGGTCGACGCCCGAGGCGTAGAGGTTCTCGTCGTCCAGCAGCACCTTGCCCTCGACGCGGCCACCGGGGGTGACCTCGTGCATCCGGTTCAGGGTGCGCAGGAAGGTGGACTTGCCGCAGCCGGAGGGGCCGATGAAGGCCGTCACCGAGCGGGGCTCAACGGTCATGGAGATGTCGTCGATGGCCTTGTGGCTGCCGTAGAAGGCGGAGAGGCCGCTGACGTCGATTCGCTTGGCCATGGGAATCACTGCTTCTTTCTGGTGGCCCCGATTCGGTGGAGCCGCATCATCGGGTGCCTTAACGGCCGGTCTTGGGGGCCTTCCAGCGGGCGATGCCGCGGGCCACCAGGTTCAGGATCATGACGAAGGCGATGAGGACGAGGGCCGCGGCCCAGGCGCGGTCGTAGCTCGCCTCGGAGCCCTGCTGCCACTGCTGGAACACATACAGCGGCAGCGACTGCTGGGCGCCTTCGAAGGGGTTGTTGTTGATCGTCTTGGCGCCCCACACCAGGAGCAGCACCGGCGCGGTCTCACCGGTGATACGGGCGATCGCCAGCATGACGCCGGTGGTGATGCCGCCGATGGAGGTGGGCAGGACGACCTTCAGGATGGTGCGCCACTTCGGTACGCCGAGCGCGAGGGACGCCTCGCGCAGCTCGTTCGGTACCAGCTTCAGCATCTCCTCCGTGGAGCGCACCACGACCGGCATCATCAGGATGGCGAGCGCCATGGCGCCGGCGAATCCGGACGGCCCGAAGCCGAGGATCAGGATCCATACGGAGAGGACGAAGAGGCCGGCGACGATCGAGGGGATGCCGGTCATGACGTCGACGAAGAAGGTGACGGCCTTGGCGAGCTTCCCGCGGCCGTACTCCACGAGGTAGATCGCGGTCAGCAGGCCGATCGGCGCGGCGATCAGCGTGGCGAGGCCCACCTGCTGCAGGGTGCCGGTGATCGCGTGGTTGATGCCGCCGCCGACCATGGCGTCGGGCAGGGTGCCCATGGAGTGGGTGAGGAAGTACCCGTCCAGGACCTTCTTGCCGCGGTCGACGGTCTCCCAGATGAGGGAGGCCAGCGGGAGGACGGCGAGCAGGAAGGCGATCCAGACCAGGCTGGTGGCCAGCCGGTCCTTGGCCTGCCGGGCGCCTTCGACCTTGACGGCGATCGCGAACGTACCGATGACGAAGAGCAGCGCGGCGATCAGGCCCCACTGGATCTTGCTGTCCAGGCCGGCGGCGAGGCCGATGCCGGCGCCCGCGGCGAGCGCGCCCAGCGCGAAGACCGGCGGGGACCAGCGCGGCAGCCGGGCCTGCTTCAGGGTGACGGGGGGCAGCGGCGCGCTGTCGGCGACGGGCCGCTCTTCGGTTGCGACGTTACTCATGCGTTGGCCCCCGAGTACTCCTTGCGGCGGGCGATGATCAGGCGGGCCGCGCCGTTGACGAGCAGGGTGATGACGAAGAGGACGAGGCCGGAGGCGATCAGCGCGTCCTGGCCGAAGGTGTCCGCCTCGCTGAACTTACTGGCGATGTTCTGCGCGAACGTACCGCCGCCCGGGTCCAGCAGGCTGAGCCCGATGAGGAAGCTGGGGGAGAGGACCGTGGCGACGGCCATGGTCTCGCCGAGCGCGCGGCCCAGGCCCAGCATCGAGGCGCTGATGATGCCGGAGCGGCCGAAGGGCAGCACCGACATGCGGATGACCTCCCAGCGCGTGGCGCCGAGGGCGAGCGCGGCCTCCTCGTGCATCTTGGGGACCTGGAGGAAGACCTCGCGGCTGACGCTGGTGACGATCGGCAGGATCATGATCGCCAGCAGGATGCCGACGGTGAACAGCGAGCGCGCGGCGCCCTGGGAGTAGCTGAAGATCCCGGTCCAGCCGAGGTAGCTGTCCAGCCAGCTGTACAGGCCGCTCAGGTGCGGGACGAGGAAGAGCGCGCCCCACAGGCCGTAGATGATGCTGGGGACCGCGGCGAGCAGGTCGATGACGTAGCCCAGCGGCGCGGCCAGCTTGCGCGGCGCGTAGTGCGAGATGAAGAGGGCGATGCCGACCGCGACGGGGACCGCGATGATCATCGCGATGACCGAGCTGACGACGGTGCCGAAGGCGAGGACGGCGATGCCGAACTTGGGCTCGGCGCCGCTCGGGTCCCACTCGAAGGTGGTGAAGAAGTTCGCCTTGTCGCCCTGGATCGCCAGGACGGAGCGGTAGGTGAGGAAGGCCGCGATGGCGGCCATGATCACCAGGAGCGCGATGCCGGAGCCGCGCGAGAGACCGAGGAAGATCCGGTCACCGGGGCGGACGGCCTTGCCGCTGACCTCGGAGGGTGCGGCGGGCGCTGTGGGCGGGGGGTTCTGGGGTATCGCTGAGGTATCCATGGTTTCTCCGGTCTGCGGAGCCGGTGGGCTCCAGGCGGCGGTGCACCGGACGGGCGGCGGCCTGCGCGGGGCGCGCCGGCCGCCGCCCGGTGGGTCAGGAGAGCGTCGAGACGGTCTTGCGGACCTGCTCGGCGATCTCGGTGGGCAGCGGCGCGTAGCCCAGGTCCTTCAGTGCGGCCTGGCCGTCCTCGCTGGCCATGTAGGTCAGGAAGGACTTGGTCGCCGGCAGGGTCTCCTTCTTGTTGCCCTTGTCGCAGGCGATCTCGTACGTCACCAGGGTGATCGGGTAGGCACCCTCGGCCTTGGTGTCGTAGGCCAGCTCCATGGCGTGGTCGTTGCCCTTGCCGACCCGCTTGGCCTCGGCGATGGCCTTGGAAGCGTTGTCGACGTTGGCCTCGACCGGCTCCTTGGCACCGGTGTCCAGCTTGACGGTGTTCACCTGGCTGGACTCGGCGTAGGAGAGCTCGAAGTAGGAGATCGCGCCGGCGGTCTGCTTGACCTGCGACGAGACGCCGGAGGAGCCGGAGGCGGCCTGGCCGCCCTTGCCCGCCCACGCCTTGTCGGGCTCGTACTTCCAGGCCTTCGGCGCGGCCTTGGAGAAGTACTCGGTCAGGTTCTTGGTGGTGCCGGACTCGTCCGAGCGGTGGAACGCCTGGATCTTGAGGTCAGGCAGCTTGGCGCTCGGGTTGAGCTTCTTGATCGCCGGGTCGTTCCACTTGGTGATCTTCGAGTCGAAGATCTTGGCGAGGGTCTCGGCGTCCAGGACGAGGTCCTCGACACCCGGGACGTTGTAGCCGATGGCGACGGGGCCGCCGACCATCGGCAGATTGATGCCCTTGCCGGTCTTGCAGAGCTGCTTCGACTTCTCGACCTCCTCCGGCTCGAGCGCCGAGTCGGAGCCCGCGAAGGCGGTCTGGCCCTGCAGGAAGGTGGTGATACCGGCACCGGAGCCCGTGGGCTGGTAGTTGATCTCGGTGTCCTTGCAGGCGCCGGAGTAGTTCTGCACCCAGACGTCCATGGCGTTCTTCTGTGCCGAGGAGCCCGAGGCGAGCAGCTTGCCCTTGCCGTCGCACTTGATGTTCGCGGCCTTGGCGGACGAGGCGCCCGGGCCGCCGGTGGTGTCGTCCGAGCCGCACGCCGAGAGGGCCAGGGCTCCGGAGACGGCGAGAGCGCCAACGGCGAGGGCGCGAACCCGGGTCTTGCGCTGAAGCTTCACTGTCGAGAGTTCCTTCCTGGGGCCCGCCGTGGTCAGTGGCGTGCTGGGCCGTGAAATGAATCAGTTGAGGTATCCAGCTATGCGGTGCAGCGCCGCCTTCCGGGCATGACGCGCACTCGGTACGGCCGAAATTAGGCAGATCAGGTGAAGCCGCCGAAGGAGCAGAGTGAACGCGGGGTGAACCTCGGCCGTCGGATGGGTGCGGCCGGAATCGCCCGGTGCGCACCGGACCGGACGGTGATCTCCCGGAAGAAGTGATGCGTTGCTCTTCTGTATTACCGGCCGGTATGGCAGCATCCGCGGCTGAGGTCCGCTGCAGCCGGGGCGCCCGAGCCCCGGGACGACGCGTACGGCGAGGTGACCGGAGGTGGCCGGGATGAGCCCGGTGGAACGGCGGCACGTGAACGCAAGGCGCGGCGCGGCGCTGGTCTGCGCGGCCGTGGTGCTGGGCGCGACGGGCGCCCTGGTGGGCCCGGTACCGGCGGCACACGCCGACCCCGGTCCCACGAGTACCCGGGACCTGGAGGAGGTACGCAAGAAGATCGACGGCCTCTATCGCCGCGCCGAGCGGGCCACCGACGCGTACAACGCCGCAAAAGAGCAGGTCGAGCGCCAGCAGAAGGAGATCGTGAAGCTGGCGAAGAACATCGTCGGTACGCAGCACAAACGCAAGGAATTGAAGCGCCGGGCCGGCTCGCTGGCCAGCGCGCAGTACCGCGGCGGCGGCCTGCCCGCCGAGGCGAAACTGATGCTGGACAAGGACCCGGAGGGATTCCTCGATCACGCCACGCTCGCCCGCAAGGGGCAGCACGCGGTCCGCGGTGTACTGGGGCAGTTGGCGCGCGCCGAGAGCGATCTGCAGCACTATGCGGAGGACGCCACCGAGCGCTGGGAGAAGCTGGAGAAAGAGCGCGAGAAGAAGGCCGCGGCGAAGAAGGACATCGAGCAGAAGATCGACGCGGCGGAGCGGATCGAGTCGCGGCTGAAGGCCGCGGAAAAGGCCCGGCTGAAGAAGCTGGAAGAGGACCGGGCCCGGCGGGCGCAGACGAAATGGCTGGATTCCGGAATCCTGGCCGACATCGGCGGTACCGCGTCCGCAGCGGGCAAGAAGGCGATTTCCTACGCGACGGAACAGATCGGCAAGGATTACGTGTGGGGCGCGGAAGGTCCGGACACCTTCGACTGTTCCGGACTGACGATGCGTGCCTGGGAATCGGCGGGCCACTCCATTCCGCGCACGTCACAGGAACAATGGCGGCAACTGCCGCACATCGACATCGAGGACATGCGCCCCGGCGATTTGATCATTTACCACGAGGATGCCAGCCACGTGGGGATGTATCTGGGCGACGGCGCGATCGTGCACGCCCCGCGGCCCGGCCGCCAAGTGACCCTCGCCGGGGCCGGATCGATGCGGATCCTGGGTGTCGTACGGCCGGACGCGAAGCGCTGACCCGACGTACCGTATTGCGCTGTGTGCGCGCTGTGTCCGTGCTGTGATTCCGGCATCGGGCCGGGGAAAACACCGTCACCGTCCGGTTGCCGAGCGTGTGCCCGGGGTGATGTTCGTCATTCCGCATTTCTCCCCAGTACGGCCAAATCGCTGCTGTACCCAGGTTTATGGCCGGGCCCGCGTGTCGTCCGCCATTCCGTACGGGCCCGTACTGGCGCTAAGGTCGCCTTCCAGTGCCCGGTGGCGCACCGCTCATAGGACCAAGGGCGGCGCGGAACCGGGCACGGTGGTGCGCCGGTCGGTCACCGCCGCCGCACCCTCGGGGGGAGGGAAGGAACCAGAGGACATGCCCGTACCCGGACCGCGTCAGCGCACGGCCGTGCTGCCACCGGCTGCAGGCCCGGCGAACGGCGCGCCCGAGTCCGCGCGCCCGGCGCTGGGGGACGCCGCGCCGGTGGACGCCGCACTGGGGGACGCCGCGCGCTCGCAGGACGGCGCCGACACGCTCCCGGATCCGGCGCACGCGCCCGTTCCGGCCGCGCCGGGCACCGGCAGCCACGGGCTGACCCTCCTGGTGATCGGCGAGGACCCCACCAGCTCCGTACCGGAGATGTCCGACGGCCAGGGCCACAAGGTCCGGGTCCGCACCGCCCGCAACCTCACCGAGGCCCAGCGGCTGCTCACCGACGACGTGCACTGCGTCCTGCTCGACCTGGCGGCCATGCCCGGCCGGGAGGCGCGGGAGATCGGCGACCGGGAGAGCCGCGCCGAGGCCGAGGAGACCGAGGCGCCGGACGAGCTGGAGCCGCTGCGCGCGGTCCTGCGGCTCGCCCCGCGCCACGCCGTCCTCGCGCTGACCGCGGAGGCGGACGCGGAGCGCGGCGCCGAAGCCGTACGCGTCGGGGCCCAGGACTACCTCCCCCGCGACCAGCTCGACGGCACGGTGCTCAGCCGCGTCGTGCGCTACGCCGTGGAACGCAAGCGCGCCGACCTCGCGCAGCGCCAGCTCACCGAGTCCCGGCTGCGCGCCCAGGAGAACGCCCGCCTGGAGCGCGGCCTGCTGCCCACGCCCCTCCTGGAGGGCTCCGACCTGCGCTTCGCCGCCCGGTACCGCCCGGGGCGCAGCCGTGCGCTGCTCGGCGGCGACTTCTACGACACGGTCCGCACGCCGGACGGCACGGTCCACGCGATGATCGGCGACGTCTGCGGGCACGGCCCCGACGAGGCGGCCCTCGGCGTGGAACTCCGTATCGCCTGGCGCGCGTTGACCTTCGCCGGCCTGTGCGGCGACGAGCTGCTCTCCACCCTTCAGCGGGTGCTGGAGAACGAGCGCGACAACGACGAGATCTTCGCGACGCTGTGCACGGTCGACATCGCGCCGGACGGGCGGAGCGCCGGGGTCTGCCTGGCGGGCCACCCGGCGCCGCTGCTGGCCCGGGCCGGCCGTCCGCCGCGGCTGCTCCCGTACGAGAGCGGCGGCCCGGCGCTCGGCCTGCTGCCGCGCGCCCGCTGGCCGCGCCACCAGATCGAGCTGGGCGGCTCCTGGAGCCTGCTGATGTACACGGACGGCATGATCGAGGGCCGGGTCGGGGACGGCAAGGAGCGCCTGGGCCAGGACGGCATGGTCGATCTCGTGGCCGCTCGCATGGCCGCGGGCCTGCGCGGCGAGGCGCTGCTCGACGCCGCCGTCACCGAGGTGCGCGACCTCAACGGCGGCGAACTCACCGACGATCTCGCGGTCCTGCTACTGGACCGCGGGGGCGTCGGCTGAGCGTGCGGATTCGCCTGAGCCCGCGGGGGTTTGCGTACTGACCGGGGTCAGCGGCCGCCGTTCCACGGGCCGTACGGGCCGTCGGAGCTGGAGCCGCCGCGGCGCGGACCGCGGCCGCCGCCGGTGACCCGCTTGAGCGCGGGCCGGACGTCGACCATGTACACGATCGTCGCGATCAGACCGATGATCGGCAGGAACGACATGATCCCGAAGAGCACGTTGACCAGCGTCGCCAGGCCCAGAATGATCAGCCAGAACGGCTTGGTCTTCTTGTCGGCGGCGCGGTAGGCGTCCTCGCGGCGGATGGCGGAGTCGACGAACGCGAACGCGCTGAACACCAGCATGGCGAGCGAAATCAGCCACAGCAGATTGTTGAATCCCTGGATCAGCATGCCGTTCCACCACCCGTTGACTGTCGGACTGTCCTCGTCACCGTACCGGTAGAACGGGCCGGGCACGTCGTACGTGCCCGGCCCGCTCTTCTGCCCCGTGACTTACTCCGCGGCTTACTTCGCCGGCGGCGTGGTCTTCTTGGCCGTCGTCTTGCGGGCGGCCGGCGCCGGCTTCTTCGCCGGCTCGGACTTGGCCTCGGCCCCGTCCTTGGCGGCGGCCGGCTTGGCCTCCGCTGCCTTGGTCTCCCCGGCCTTGGCCGGCTCGGTCTTGACCGCGTCGGACTTCGGCTCCTGCTCGGTCTCCGGCTCGATCGCGACCGCCAGCTCCTCGACCTCGTCCGCGACCTCGCCGCGCCAGGTCTGCACGGCGCCGCGGCCGCGCTCGGCCAGCTCCTTGTAGGTGTCGCCGGCCTTGACGGCGACCTCGGCCGCGCGGCCCACGCCCTGCAGCGCGAGGTCCTGGGCCTGCTCGCGGATCTTCTTGAGGTCGGTGTCCAGGGAGCCCAGCAGCTCGTACAGCTTGTCCTGGGCCTCCTTCGCCTGCTTGGAGAAGCGGTCCTGCACGGCCTTGGCGTCGGTGGTGCGGACCTCCTCGAAGCGCTTGGGCGCCTCGGCGCGGAGGCGGTCCACCAGCGCCGGGACCTCCTTGAGCTTCTCGCTCGCGAGGTCGGCCGTGCCGGCCACGAAGTACAGCGGGGTGGGGTCGGTCAGCGTCTTGCGGAGGTCGTCGGTGATGGCCATGGCGGTTCTTCCTCCTGGAATCGGTTGCTCAGGTGGCGTGCGGGTCGCCGTCGGCCTCTTGGGTGCCCTTTTTGCGCTTGCCCTTGCCCGTACTGCCCTTGCGCGTACTGCCGTGCTCGTCGCCGCCGCCGCGCTCGTCCGCGCCGCCGTGCTCGCCTTCCGGCGCGGTCCGGTCGAGGTCCAGACCCTCGGCGCGCGCGATGTCCGAGCTGTAGCCGTTCTCCTTGCGGAACGACTCGTAGATCTGCAGCAGGACCTGCTTCTGCTTCTCGTTCAGGGCCGGATCGGTCAGGATCGCGCTGTGCACTTCCAGCCCGTCCGGGTCCCGGCGCTCGTCGAGTATCCCCGCCTGTACGTACAGGGTCTCGGCCGAGATCCGCAGGGCCTTCGCCAGCTGCTGGAGGATCTCCGCACTGGGCTTGCGCAGGCCACGCTCGATCTGACTCAGATACGGGTTGGACACCCCGGCGGCATCGGCGAGCTGCCGGAGGCTGAGCTGCGCATTGCGCCGCTGCTCCCGCAGGAACTCCCCGAGATTGCCGACGTTGAGTGATGCCATGCCTCGATCCTGCACCCCTTCGCTAACTTTTGCAAGCACCCGCTAGCAAAAGTGTTTCGTGCCGTGGCGGGGGTCGTGCGGGTGGGCACGGGGGAATCATGAGGCATGCGAACGGATGCCTGGCACCTCACCGAAGACGTCGACGACTTCCTCACCCGCGCCGGAGACTTCCTGCGCTCGCGGCCCGGGCTGCACGTCATGCCGCTGACGTGGGCCGCGAGACTGCGCGCACGCGGGGCGGACGCGTTCGGCACCGAAGCCCCCGTCTTCGGCATGCTGGAGCGCGCAGGCGAGGTCCACGCCGCCTTTTACCGCCTCCCGCACCGCCCTCTGGGCCTCACCCCGCTCATGCCCGAGCAGGCCGACACCCTCGCCGCCCACCTGGGCGCCCTCGGGCACGTCCTGCCCGCTGTCAGCGCGGACCACCGCACCGCCACCGCATTCGCCGACGCCTGGCAGCGGCACACCGGCGCGACGCCGAAAATCCGCGACACGCGTGTCCGTCTGTACCGCCTCGACACACTCACCCCACCGGAGCCGATGCCGGCGGGCCGCGGCCGCCTCCTGGGCGAGCAGGACCAGGAGCAAGTCATGTACTGGTGCGGCGAGTTCGCCAAGGCCGTCGGGGAAGACGTCACCATGGACGCCGCTTCCTGGGCCGGCACGCGCTTCGCCGACAAGCGCTACACGCTCTGGGAGACCCCGGACGGCACTCCCGTCTCCGTAGCGGGCATGAACCCGTTGATCGGCGGCCAGATCCAGGTGGACATCGTCTACACCCCGGCCCACCTGCGCGGCCACGGATACGCGGGCGCCGTGACGGCGGAGGTGAGCCGGGCCGCGCTGGCCGCGGGTGCGAAGGACGTCGTGCTGTTCGCGGACCTGGCCAACCCCACCAGCAACGCCCTCTACCAGCGCCTCGGATACCGTCCGCTCGCCGACTGGGGTGTGTACGACTTCTCCTGCGCCGCACCGGGAGCCGGCTGAGTACTGGGTGGTCGGCGCGCCGGGCGTGGGATCCTGGTTTCGTGACGCTGTCGGACCTGGTCGCGCTTCGGCGGGCCCGAGACCTGATGGACCGCGAGTACGCGGAGCCGCTCGATGTCCCCGCGCTGGCCCGCGCGGCGCACATGTCGCCCGGCCACTTCTCCCGCAGCTTCCGCGCCGCCTTCGGGGAGACGCCGTACAGCTATCTGATGACCCGCAGGATCGAGCGGGCCAAGGCCCTGCTGCGGCGCGGCGACCTGTCGGTGACGGAGGTCTGCTTCGCGGTCGGGTGTACGTCGCTGGGGTCGTTCAGCTCGCGGTTCACGGAGCTGGTGGGCGAGAGCCCGAGTGCGTACCGGGCGCGCCCGCACGAGCAGGGCGCGGCCATCCCGGCCTGCGTCGCCAAGATCTTCACGCGCCCGGTGAGGAACGCGGATCCAGTCAGTCCGGTCAGGAACGAGGAACCGGTCACGAATGGAGAAGCCAGGCGCGCGCCCCGCCCGTAGCGTGAACGCCATGGACATCAACCTTTCGCAGTGCTTCATCGCCGTCGACGACCACGACAAGGCGCTCGCCTTCTACCGGGACGTACTCGGGCTCGAAGTCCGCAACGACGTCGGGTTCGAGGGGATGCGCTGGGTGACGGTCGGCTCGCCGTCGCAGCCCGGCGTGGAGATCGTGCTGGAACCGCCCGCCGCCGACCCGAACGCCTCGCCCGCCGACAAGCAGGCCATGGCGGAACTGCTGGCCAAGGGCATGCTGCGCGGCGTGATCTTCTCGACCGACGATGTCGACGCCACCTTCGAGCGGATCCAGGCATCGGGCGCCGAGGTCCTCCAGGAGCCGATGGACCAGCCGTACGGCGTCCGCGACTGCGCCTTCCGCGACCCCGCGGGCAACATGCTCCGCTTCAACCAGCCTCGCCGTAAGTAAGCGCCCGGGGCAGAGGGAGACATGAAGAGCATGGCCAAGAGAAGCGGCGCGCAGCCGACCGAGCCGCACCTTGCCGACAGCCACGACCTGATCCGCGTACACGGTGCCCGCGAGAACAACCTCAAGGACGTCAGCATCGAGCTCCCGAAGCGAAGGCTGACGGTCTTCACCGGCGTCTCCGGCTCGGGCAAGAGCTCACTGGTGTTCGGCACGATCGCCGCCGAGTCGCAGCGGCTGATCAACGAGACGTACAGCGCCTTCCTTCAGGGCTTCATGCCGACGCTCGCGCGGCCCGAGGTCGACGTGCTCGACGGGCTGACGACCGTGATCACCGTCGACCAGCAGCGGCTGGGCACCGACCCGCGCTCCACGGTCGGCACCGCCACCGACGCCAACGCCATGCTGCGTATCCTCTTCAGCCGCCTCGGCAAGCCGTACATCGGCTCGCCCAAGGCGTTCGCCTTCAACGTCGCCTCGATCAGCGGCGCCGGCGCGGTCACCGTGGAGCGCGGCACGCGGACCGTGAAGGAGCGGCGCAGCTTCCGCATCACCGGCGGAATGTGTCCGCGCTGCGAGGGCCGGGGCTCGGTCACCGACATCGACCTGACCGCGCTGTACGACGACAGCAAATCGCTGAACGAGGGCGCGCTCACGATCCCCGGCTACAGCATGGACGGCTGGTACGGCCGCATCTTCACCGGCTGCGGGTTCTTCGACCCGGACAAGCCGATCCGCCGGTTCACGAAGAAGCAGCTGCACGATCTGCTGTACAAGGAGCCGACCAAGATCAAGATCGAGGGCATCAACCTCACGTACGAGGGGCTGATCCCGAAGATCCAGAAGTCGATGCTGTCCAAGGACGTCGACTCACTGCAGCCGCACGTCCGGGCGTTCGTGGAGCGGGCGGTCACCTTCACCACCTGCCCCGACTGCGAAGGCACCCGGCTCAACGAGGGCGCCCGGTCATCGAAGATCAAGGGGATCAGCATCGCCGACGCCTGCGCGATGGAGATCAGGGACCTGGCCGCATGGGTACGCGGACTCGCCGAGCCTTCCGTGGCGCCGCTGCTCACCGCGCTCCAGCAGACCCTCGACTCGTTCGTGGAGATCGGCCTCGGCTATCTCTCGCTCGACCGGCCGTCCGGCACCTTGTCGGGCGGCGAGGCGCAGCGCGTCAAGATGATCCGGCACCTCGGCTCGTCCCTCACCGACACCACGTACGTCTTCGACGAGCCGACCACGGGCCTGCACCCGCACGACATCCAGCGGATGAACGACCTGCTGCTGCGGCTGCGGGACAAGGGCAACACGGTACTGGTCGTGGAACACAAGCCGGAGCTGATCGCGATCGCCGACCATGTCGTCGACCTCGGCCCCGGCGCCGGTACGGCGGGCGGCAGCGTCTGCTTCGAGGGCACGGTCGAAGGGCTGCGGGCGGGCGGTACCCTCACCGGCCGCCACTTCGACGACCGGGCCGCGGTCAAGGACACGGACGCGGTGCGCAAGCCCAGCGGCGCGCTGCAGATCCGCGGCGCCTCGACGCACAACCTCCAGAACGTCGATGTCGACATCCCGCTCGGCGTACTGACCGTGATCACGGGCGTCGCCGGGTCCGGCAAGAGCTCGCTCGTGCACGGGTCGCTGTGCCAGCAGGGGGTGGCGCCCGGGGAGGGCGTGGTGTCCGTCGACCAAGCCGCGATCCGCGGCTCGCGGCGCAGCAACCCGGCGACGTACACCGGTCTGCTCGACCCGGTCCGCAAGGCGTTCGCCAAGGCCAACGGCGTGAAGCCGGCGCTGTTCAGCGCCAACTCCGAGGGCGCCTGCCCCACGTGCAAGGGCGCGGGCGTCGTCTACACGGACCTGGCGATCATGGCCGGCGTCTCGACGACCTGCGAGGAGTGCGACGGGAAGCGGTTCGACGCCGCCGTACTGGAGTACCGGCTCGGCGGCCGCGACATCAGCGAGGTGCTCGCGATGCCGGTGACCGAGGCCGCGGAATTCTTCGCCGCCGGTGAGGCACGCGTGCCGGCCGCCCACAAGATCCTGGAGCGCCTGGCCGACGTCGGCCTCGGCTACCTCACCCTCGGCCAGCCGCTCACCACACTCTCCGGCGGCGAGCGCCAGCGGCTGAAACTGGCCACGCACCTGGGCGAAAAGGGCGGTATCTACATCCTCGACGAGCCGACCGCAGGCTTGCACCTGGCCGACGTGCAACAGCTCCTCGGCCTCCTGGACCGCCTGGTCGACTCCGGCAAGTCCGTCATCGTCGTCGAACACCACCAGGCCGTCATGGCCCACGCCGACTGGCTCATCGACCTCGGCCCCGGCGCGGGCCACGACGGCGGCAAGATCGTCTTCGAGGGGACTCCTGCGGACCTTGTCGCTGCCCGCTCGACGCTTACGGGGGAGCACTTGGCGGCGTACGTGGGGAACTGACGGGGGCAGAACGTCCGGGCCGATCCGGTACTGACGGGGCAGTACGTCCGGGCCGATCCGGTACCGGCCCGCCCGGAAATCGTTTGCCGACGGTCGGGGGCCGGGTGAGGATGCCCGTATGGTGCGTGATTTTGATGAGCTGGTGGGTGAGGCCGATTCCGCGTCCGTCGAGGGGTGGGACTTCTCTTGGCTGGACGGGCGGGCCACCGAGGCGCGGCCCTCGTGGGGGTATCAGCGGCTGATGGGGGAGCGGCTGGCGGGGGTGTCGGCCGCGCTGGACATCCAGACCGGCGGGGGCGAGGTGCTCGCCGGGGCGCCGAAGCTGCCGCCGGTGATGGTCGCCACCGAGTCCTGGCCGCCGAACGTCACCAAGGCGACCCGGCTGCTGCACCCCCTCGGCGCGGTGGTCGTCGCCGACCCGGACGAGCCGCCGCTGCCGTTCGCCGACGACGCGTTCGACCTGGTGACCAGCCGGCACCCGGCGACGGTCTGGTGGGCGGAGATCGCGCGCGTACTGCGGCCCGGCGGCACGTACTTCGCGCAGCATGTGGGGCACGGCAGCGTGTTCGAGCTGGTGGAGTACTTCCTGGGGCCGCTGCCCGAGGAGACCTGGCGGGCCCGGCACCCGGACGACGAGCGGGCGGCGGCCGAGGCCGCCGGGCTGGACGTCACCGACCTGCGCTTCGAGCGGCTGCGGATGGAGTTCTTCGACATCGGCGCGGTCGTGTACTTCCTGCGGAAGGTGATCTGGATGGTGCCCGGCTTCACCGTCGCGCAGTACCGGGACCGGCTGCGCGAGCTGCACGAGAAGATCCAGGAGGAGGGGCCTTTCGTCGCCCACTCCACGCGATTCCTGATCGAGGCGCGCAAGCCGGAGTGAGGTCGGAGTGAGGTCGGAGTGGGGCTGGAGTGAGGTCGGAGTGAGGACGTCGGGAAGAGTCATGTGACCGTGCCCGCAAGGCGTTTGACTTCGAGCGCGCTCCAACTCCTACCGTCCCTGACGTGAGCCCGAAACAGTCCTCGCCCACGGGGGACGGGGCACTTCAGGAGGTAATCGCATGACCAGCATTCCCACCCGGCAGCTCGGCACCCTGACCGTCTCCGCGCAAGGGCTGGGCTGCATGGGGATGAGCCACGGATACGGCGCTTCGGACGACGCGCAGTCGATAGCGACCATCCACCGCGCGCTCGACCTCGGCGTGAACCTCCTGGACACCTCCGACTTCTACGGGGCCGGGCACAACGAGGAACTGGTCGGGCGGGCCGTCGCCGACCGCCGCGACCGCGCCGTGATCGCCACGAAGTTCGGCTTCGTCAACAAGCTCGGCGAGCCGACCGCGATCCGGGGCGACGCCGCGTACGTACGCCAGGCGTGCGACGCCTCGCTGCGCCGGCTCGGCGTCGACCACATCGACCTGTACTACCAGCACCGCGTCGACCCCGAGGTGCCGATCGAGGAGACCGTCGGGGCGATGGCGGAGCTGGTCGCGGCCGGGAAGGTGCGGCACCTCGGGCTGTCCGAGGCGGGCGTGGAAACGATCCGGCGGGCGCACGCGGTGCATCCGATCGCGGCGCTGCAGAGCGAGTGGTCACTGTGGACGCGGGACCTGGAGGAGGAGATCGCGCAGGTCTGCCGGGAGCTGGGCATCGGGATAGTGCCGTTCTCGCCGCTCGGCCGCGGGTTCCTCACCGGGCAGTACCGGTCCGTGGACGGGCTGGCGGAGGGCGACGTACGGCGTACCCAGCCGCGCTTCGCCGACGGCAACCTGGAGCGGAACCTCGCCATCGTCGAGCAGCTGCACGAGCTGGCCGCCGCGAAGGGCGTCACGGCCGGGCAGCTGGCGCTGGCCTGGGTCCAGCACCGTGGCGCGGATGTCGTGCCGATCCCGGGCACCCGCCGCGAGAAGTACCTGCTGGAGAACGTCGCCGCGGTCGCCATCGGCCTCTCCGCCGACGAGCTGGCCGCCATCGACGCGGTGGCCCCGGCCGAGGCGGTGGCCGGCACGCGGTACGACGCGACGAACCTGACCTTCGTCAACCGCTGACCCCGGCGGTGACGGGGTTGTCCACAACCCCGGAGCCCCCGGACTTGTCCACAGGTCCGCTCGCCGCGCTCCGTCCCGCCGTAAAGTCGGAGGCATGAGTGAGGACGAGGGGAGCGTGCGGATCGACAGCTGGATCTGGTCCGTGCGGCTCATGAAGACACGGTCGATGGCGGCCACGGCGTGCCGGGGCGGGCACGTGCGGGTCAACGGCGAGCGCGTGAAGGCGGCGCACGGCGTGCGGACTGGCGACGAGGTACGGCTGCGGCATGCCGGCCGGGAGCGGATCGTGGTGGTGAAGCGGCTCGTGAAGAAGCGAGTCGGGGCGCCGGTCGCGGCCGAGTGCTACATCGACAACAGCCCGCCCCCACCCCCGCGCGAAATCGCCGTACAGGTCCCCATCCGCGACCGCGGCACAGGCCGCCCGACAAAGCGCGACCGCCGGGAGATGGAACGGCTGTGGACGCGGGGCGGGGGGCCGGGGGAGGGGCCGAGCTGATCGTTGAGGGGAGGGTTCCGCCCGCCGCGCCCCGGCCAGTGCGGCTGGAGCCCCCGGGCTCTGCGCGGCCATCGCCCGGATCCCCTTCCGCTGCACATGCACCTCATCCCAACGGGGCGCTCAGCTCCATGGAACGCAAAGCCGCAGCCAGGGCCGGTTCATCGCCGACATTGAGGGCTGCATCTGTCAGCTTGATGACGTGTTCATCGCCGTGCGCCAAGGCCCGTTCAAAAACCTCTTCGGGAGTGAAGGTGCCGGGCGGGGCGTATGCGACCGAGGTGGCCGGTGCGTACATCGCGGTCACTGCTGCGGAGGCCGTCCAGGCTGCCCGCAGGCTCGACAGCCACAGGGCGTGCGGGAGCGCGGGCAGGGTGCGCAGGACAGCGTTGGGAGCCGTGGCCGCGTGGACCAGCATCGTTTCCTCGCCGTGGCCGTGGGTGGCATATCGATGTGTCGCCGCCCGCACCAGTTCGGCGAGGTGGCGGTACGCATCGCTCGGTTCGGTTACCGCGGCCGCCCACACCGGCAGGGCCCTGACGCCGTCGAGCCGGGCGGAGAAGCCACCGTCCTGTTGGGCGATGGGCGGGACCGTGTCGAGAGCGGCGGCTGCGCTGTCGGCGCCGGGCAGCGGGGTAAGAACCGCGACGGGCCGGTGGCGCGCGGCCCAGTAGCCGAGACCGTGCGCAAGTTCAGCCAGACGAGGTTCGGTGGTCTCGCCGGACAGAAGCGTGCGCACGGCGTGGCCCACCCGGATCACCGGATGCGTCGAGCCGCCGTACATGCCGGGCAGAAGACGGGGCCACCACTGAGTGAGCACCTCGCGCCACGGACGCTCGGCGATCTCGCACTGGAAGTAGCCGATCCAGTCGGCCGCGCGGCGCGGGTCACCGAGCGCGGAAGGCCAACTGCCGTCCGTGATCGGCTCGACACGGGACGGGAACTCCTCGAGCTTACGTGCGTACAGGTCGAGCCAGCGGTGCACCGCATGTGCCTGTCCGCGAGCGGCGAGGGCCTCGACGGCCATCGGCGCGTGATTGGTGAGCCGTCCACGTCGCTCGGGCCCCGAGTTGTGCAGTCGCTCAAGCGCCTCGTCCAGAATCCCAGTCGCGTCCATGGCATGGACGGTAGGCAGGACGCCGCGGCGGCGTAACGGGCTGGAGGCGTAGGCCTGACCTAGGACCTCCGACCCGTCACTCGCCACCGCAGAAAGAGGCCGGAGCCCTCGACCGCGCCTTTCAGGGACCGAGGTCGGCGGGGGCCCGGGAACCCGGCCCCCGACCCTCACCCCCCGTTCTCCGCGAGCCAAGTCGGGTCGGGGGCGATGGGTTGGAGTACTTCGATCAGGGTGCCTTCTGGGCTTTGGACGTTGAAGCGGCGTTGGCCCCAGGGCTCGTCGCGGAGGGGGGTGGTGATCGGGACGCCGCGTTCGCGGAGGGTGGCTTCCTCGGCGGCGGCGTCCGCGACGAGGAAGGCTAGGCAGAGGCCCGCGGTGTCCTGGGTGCGGAAGTCCTCCGGCATGGATTCGTGGCCGCGTTGGACGAAGTCCAGGACGTACGCGGGGTGTTCGGGGTGGTGCAGGCTGACGTACCAGCCCAGGTCGGCGACCTGGGTGAAGCCGAAGTGCTCGGTGTAGAAGCGGCTGCTGGCGGCGGTGTCGTCGGTCAGTACGGCGATGCCCAGCTTTTCGAAGCGCATGGGTTCCCCCTCCTTGTCGGCGGCCGTGTGCCGCTAACCACTCTATGTGTAGTACGTTGCGTGTAGTGGTTGCAAGGAGTTAAAGCGAGGAGGCTGCCGGTGGTGCGCAATCCGGAGCGGCGTACGGCGCTGGTGGACGCGGCGATCGAGGTGCTGGCGCGGGACGGGGCGCGCGGGCTGACGTTCCGCGCCGTGGATGCGGAGGCGGGCGTACCGAAGGGGACCGCGTCCAACTACTTCGCCAGCAGGGATGAGTTGCTGGCGCAGGTCACCGGGCAGATCCATCAGCGCATCGCGCCGGACCCGGACGAGGTCGACGAGGTCATGACGGCGCCGCGCGGGCGCGAGCTGGTGACCGAGCTGATGGGGTGGATCAACCGCAGGGTGAGCGCGAACCGCACCGGTTACCTGGCGATGCTCGAACTGCGCCTGGAAGCCACCCGGCGGCCCGAGCTGCGGGAGGAACTGACCGCCACGATGCGCAGCGCGCTGGAGGACGATCTTCGCTTCCACCGGGAGGGCGGGCTGCCGGGCGACCGTACGGCGGTGCTGCTGATGTATCTCGCGATGACCGGGCTGATGCTGGAGCAACTCACGTTGCCGGGCGTGGTGCCGGCGGAGGAGACGGACGGGCTGATCGCCGCCCTGGTCGACCGGGTGATTCCGACCGACCAGGGCGGCGGGATGAGCCAGGCCGGGTAATCCCGGCCGGGCCCGCCTGACCGCTCACTGCCCCCCGAACAGCTCCAGCAGTTCCTTCTTTTCGAACATGCGGGCTGTGTCCACCGCGGACGGGGAGCCCGCGGACGGGTCCGCGCCGTGGCTCAGCAGGAGTCGTACGATCGCGTCCTCGCCCTTGAAGACCGCGCCCGCGATCGGGGTCTGGCCGCGGTCGTTGGGGCGGTCGGCGTCCGCGCCGCGCTGGAGCAGGGCCTCGACGGTCGCGACGTGGCCGTGGTACGCGGCCAGCATGAGGAGCGAATCGCCCTTCTCATTGGTGAGGTTGGCGGGCACTCCGGCGTCGACATACGCCGCGACCGTGTCGGTGTCGCCCTGTCGCGCCAGGTCGAAGACCTTGGCCGCCAGCTGCAGCACCTCGGGGTCGTGTGCGTGCTCGATCGACTCGGGCCCCTGTGCGCCTGGGGTCGTCTCGCTCATGCTGTCGGCCTCCTGCTCTCGTGGTGTGCGCCTGCACTCGCCACTTTATGCAGGCCACGGCCGTTGGCGACGACGGTACGCCTGACAAGTCGGTATGCCTGACAAGGCGGTACGTCTGACATGACGGTACGCCTGACAAGACGGTGCGCATCAGAGAACGGTACGTCCGGCAGGACCGTACGCGTCAGAAGATGTCCGGGCACCATGGCCGGCGGGCCGTCCGCAGCAGCGCGTCCGCCGTGGCGAGCGTGCCCGGTCGGTCTTCCTGTATTCGGCCGAGCGCCGCGAGCCGCGTGGGGGACTCGTCGCCGAGGTACAGCGTGGCCAGTTCGCGTACGTCCAGGGTGAGGTCGGCGGAGCGGGTGGTGCGCGTACATGTGGCGCCCTCGGGGGCGGCGTCGAGGTGGTAGCGCCCGGCGGCGTATCCCTCGGCGTCCCGTACCTCCAGGACCAGCGACGCCGGCACCGCGTACGTCCGCGCCGCCAGCAGCTTCGGTACGTCCAGGGGCCGGAGCCACAGGTAGTCGGCGTATTCCTCGATGCTCGCGGCGCGCGGGTCGCCGAGCAGCAGCGGCACCAGGTCGTCGGGGGCGCGGTGCCCGGTCCTCACATGCAGGATCCAGTCGATCGAGCAGAGGAAGTGCCACAGGGCGCGCTCGGCGGCCGGGGTGACCGCGATCAGCTTGCTGACCTGGAGCGTCTGCTCGGGCCGCTTGTGTTCCCACCGGTCGTCACTGGTGTACGTGACCAGGCCCTCGACCTCGCCGTCGGCGGAGCGGTACACGGCGTGGAAGGGCTCCCGCCACTCTTGCTCGGGGAAGCGGACCGCGCCGGTTGCCTCCTGCCACCAGCGTTCGTCGCGAGATACGGCGCCGGGCTGTTGGAAGCGGAAACGGTCGTGGAGTACGGGGCCGAGCGTGCGTACCTCCTCGGGTGTCACGAAGTCGACCCGGCCGCCGTCCTGCGGACCCGCGTACCGCGTGTCCAGCCGGGCGCGCGCCACGTCGATGCGCCACTCCGTGCACCACGACGCGGGCCCGAAGCCGTACCGTCCGTAGATCGGGTACTCCGCGGCGATCAGCGTGGCCACCGCGTCGCCGCGCTCCTTCGCCGCCGCCAAGTCCTGCGCCATCATCCGGCTGAGCAGGCCGCGGCGGCGGTGCGTGGGGGCGACGGTCACCTGGGAAACGGCGTCGGCCGGCACCCGGGCGCCGCCCACGACCGTCAGCTCCTGCGCGAAGCTGCGGAAGGTCGCGACGCAGCGCCCGCCGTCGAACGCCCCCTGTGTACGCGTGAGATCCGTACTGCCGAGCCGCCACTCGACCTTTTCCTTGGAGACCTCCGGCGACGTCGTGAAGCCGGTCCCCACCGCCGCCAGCCAGCCGGGGAAGTCGTCCTCGCCGACCGCACGCACCTCAAGGCTCATACTCGTACGCTAGCCACGCTCCTGACGGGTTGTCGCGTGGTTTTAGCGGGTGTCCGATGGTGCCGACGGCTCGGACACCGGCTCTCAGAAGGACGCCGCGCGGATCTCGCCCACGCGCTCGGCGCCGCCCAGGAGGGGGACGTCCGCGATGCGGTCGAGTACGGGGGCGTCGACGCCCATCAGGCGCAGGGTGCGGGCCAGGACCGGGCCGAGCGTGCGGGTCGCGCCGTCGTCGATCTTGAAGGCGAGCGCGCGGCCGTCGGGCAGCGCCAGCGCCTGTACGGCCTCCGCGCCCATCTTGGACAGCACGCCGGGCAGCTCCCGCATCAGCCAGGTGTCGGGGCGGCGGGTGCCCGCGACGTACTCCGGGTGCGCGCGCATCGCGTCCGCGACCCGGCGCTCGGGGGCGCCCGGCTCGGCGAGTACGAAGTGCCGGTAGGAGCGGGCCAGGCCGGTCAGCGAGAGCGCCATCAGGGGCGCGCCGCAGCCGTCCGTGCCGATGTGGTCGACGGCCTCGCCGCTCGCGTCCCGTACGGCCTGCAGGACCAGCTGCTGGAGCGGGTGGTGCTGGTCGAGGTAGCTCTCCAGGGGCCAGCCGTTCGCGGCGCAGACGGCGAGCATCGCGGTGTGCTTGCCGGAGCAGTTCATGGTCAGCCGGTCGCGGACCTTGCCGGCAGCGAGGTAGCCCTCCGCCTCGGCCGGGTCCAGCGGCAGGTCGGGCGGGGTCTGCAGCTGCTCGGCGGAGAGGCCGTGCTCGGCGAGCATCTTCTGCACGAGGTCGAGGTGGAAGCTTTCGCCGGAGTGGCTGGCGGAGGCCAGGGCGAGGCGCTCGCCGCTCAGGTCCAGGCCCGCGCGGAGGATCGCGGCGGCCTGCATCGGCTTGTTCGTGGAGCGCGGGAAGACCGGCGAGTCCACGTCGCCCAGCGCCAGGTCCACGCTGCCGTCGGCGGCCAGGACGACCAGCGAGCCGCGGTGCACGCCCTCGACGAAGCCGGACCGGACGACCTCGGCGAGCACGGGCGGGACGGGCGCCCCGGCGGCCGTCGCCCCGGATATCGGTGCATCCGCACCGGATATCGGGCCGCTGGGCTCGTGCGTGGGCTCGGGGGAGGAGGAGGTCATCGCGGGCCTTCCGGGGACGGGTCACGGACCGCCTCCTCGGAAGGCCGGTGGCCTCCGCGTCAGGAGAGCAGGTCGTCTACTTGTGCTTCCCCTTCACGGTACCTGCGGGCGATCTCCGCGCTGCAATCGTCCGCCGTGCGCTGCAGCGACTGGCGGCGCAGCGAGACCTGCCGCTCGTACTGCACGAGCCGGCTCATCGCGTCCCGCAGCTCGGCGTCCGTGCGCGCGCCCAGGTCGGACAGCTCGACCTCGCCGAGCATGTCCTCGGCCAGCCGGCGGTACTCCTCGCTGTGCGGCGTCCCGACCGTCACGTGCCGGGCCGAGGAGCGGTGCCGCGACGGACCGTCCGTGAGGATCTCCGGCAGCCGGTCCAGGACCGTGGTCTGCGGTGCGGCCCGGCGGGCCGCCTCGGCGCGCAGGATGTCGATCCGGCCCTGGAGCAGCCGGCGTACGTAGCTGAGGTCGGCCTCCTCCTGCTGCGCGTCCCGGCGCAGCTTGCGGATCTCGGGCAGGCCGAGTCCCGAGAGGTCGGGCCGGGGGGCCGGACGGAAGCGGTCGCGCTGCAGCGGAGGGCGGGGCTGTGCCGGGCCTGCGGGGAGCATGGGGCCATCCTCGGTGCGGTCACCGTCCTGTGCCGGGCGCCCGGGCGGGGGCGGCGGCTCGGGCCGGGACGTGGACGTCGTCGTCGGCGGGGGCAGGGGCCCGCTCGCGGACGTTGCCGCGGCCCCTTGGGTGGATGTACGGGCAAATGGTACGGAACCGGAGGGTGTCTGCCCGGCGCCGGCGGTGCTCATGCGTATGTCCGTCCCCTCGTGCGGTGCGGTCCTGGAGCCGAGTGGTCCCGCGCACCTTGTGCACGCATCGTGCCACTGCGAGTGGTGTGCGCGCAGGGTCATCGGCGCGTGAACGGTCCGTGTGGGGGTACGCCGTGCGCCGTTGTTGGGCTGTCCGGGTGGTACGGGGCGCCGCACCCCGGGGGGTGGCCTGGGGTGGCGCCCGGCATCATGGCGGTATGCGAGCAGTGGTGCAGAGGGTGAACGGCGCGCGGGTCGCCGTGGACGGCGAGACGGTCGGCGAGGTTGTGGGGGAGGGGCTGTGCGTCCTGGTGGGGGTGACGCATGACGACACTCCGGAGAAGGCCGCTCAGCTGGCCCGCAAGCTGTGGTCCGTCCGCATTCTGGAGGGCGAGAAGTCGTGCTCGGACACGGGGGCCGGGCTGCTGGTGATCAGCCAGTTCACGCTGTACGGGGACGCCCGGAAGGGGCGGCGGCCCACCTGGAACGCGGCGGCGCCGGGGCCGGTGGCCGAGCCGCTCGTTGACGAGGTCGTGGCTCAGCTCCGTGCCCTTGGGGCGCATGTGGAAACCGGTCGGTTCGGGGCGGACATGAAGGTGTCGTTGACGAATGACGGGCCGTTCACGGTGCTCGTGGAGGTGTAGGCCCCAGCCCCGCCCCTTCCCGACCGGGGGCTCTGCCCCGGACCCCCGGTCCTCAAGCGCCGGACGGGCTTGATTTATGGCTCGACCACGACCTCCTGTGCCGCAGCCGTGCCGTCCGCCATCAGTTGCGCGTCCACCGCCACGTTCCGCTTCACCAGGGCGAGCGCGATCGGGCCCAGTTCGTAGTGGCGGGCCGAGGTCGTCACGAAGCCGATCTGACGGCCCTCCGTGCCCTCCGACGCCAGGCGGACCGGCGCGCCGTGGCCCGGCAGTTTTACCTCGCTGCCGTCCAGGTGGAGGAAGACCAGGCGGCGCGGGGGCTTGCCCAGGTTGTGGACGCGGGCGACGGTTTCCTGGCCGCGGTAGCAGCCCTTCTGGAGGTGGACGGCCGTGCCGATCCAGCCCAGCTCGTGCGGGATGGTGCGGTGGTCGGTCTCCAGGCCGAGGCGGGGGCGGTGCGCCTCGACGCGTAGCGCCTCCAGGGCCAGTACGCCGATCGCGGGGCCGTGCGCGGCGGCGAAGCCCTCCAGGGAGGCGCGCGGCAGGAAGAGGTCGCGGCCGTGCGGCGTCTCGCGGACGGCGGCGGCGTCGGCGGGCGTCTCGGTGATGGAGCCGGCCGGCAGGTGGACGACGGCGATCTCCTCCGTGCGGTCGGCGGCCTCGACCCGGTAGAAGAACTTCATACTCTCGAGGTACCCGAGCAGCGCTTCCTGGGTGCCCGGCTCGGTGTGCATCCAGGTCGTCTCGCCGTCGTCGACGAGGTAGACCGCGTGCTCGATGTGGCCGTTGGCGGAGAGGATCAGCGCCTCGGTGGCGTGGCCGGGCGCGAGCTCGCTGACGTGCTGGGTGAGCAGCAGGTGCAGCCAGGTCAGCCGTTCGGGGCCGGAGACGGTCAGTACGCCGCGGTGCGAGAGGTCCACGAAGCCGGCGCCGTCGGCGAGGGCGCGTTGCTCGCGGAAGAGGTCGCCGTAGTGGGCGGCGACGCCTTCGTCGGGGGCCTCGGCGGGGACGGCACCGGGCAGCGACAGCAGGGGGCTCTTCATGGTCTCCAGCCTACGTCCCGGTACTACTGGACGGTCGGCCCGCTCGCCCCGGACGTCAGCCCGCGTCCGTACCACCGGTGTCCGCGCCGCCGTCGGCGGCCTTCGCGGTGCACTTCTTGCACCGGCCGAAGATCGCGAAGTGCTTGAGGTCGGTGTCAAAGCCGAACTGCTCGCGCAGCGTCTCCGTGAAGGGCGCCGCCACCGAGAGATCGGCCTCGATCACGTCCGTGCAGTCCCGGCACACCAGGTGGATGTGGTGGTGCCGGTCGGCGAGGTGGTACGTGGGTGCGCCGTGCCCGAGGTGGGCGTGGCTGACCAGCCCCAGTTCCTCCAGCAGCTCCAGGGTGCGGTAGACCGTGGAGATGTTGACGCCGCCCGCCGTCTTGCGCACCTCGGTGAGGATCTCGTCGGGCGTGGCGTGCTCCAGCCGGTCCACCGCCTCCAGCACGAGCTGCCGCTGGGGGGTCAGACGGTATCCGCGCTTGCGGAGGTCGCTCTGCCAGTCAGTGGTCACCACGCCCCCCAGTGTAGGCGCGCCCTCCGCAGGGCCCGCCGGGCTCAGAACCCGTATGCGGACAGGTCTTACGCCTCGCCCTGCGGCTTGTACGGAGTGCCGTCCGCGTTGAAGAAGGAGACGCCGTCCGGCATGTCGTCGGGCAGGCTCTCCGCCCACTCCTGCAGGCTCGCGTCGGCGACCTTCTTCAGGTGGGCCGACATGTACGGGCGCAGCGGGACGTCCGGCGTGGCCTTCTCGCCGACCCACATCAGGTCGCTGTTGACGTAGCCGTACAGCCGCTTGCCGCCGCTGTACGGGCCCGCGGCCTCGGTGCGGGCCACGGCGTCCGTGGCCAGGTCGATCTGCGGCTTCTGGTCGGCCAGCTCGCCGTACCAGACCTCGACGATGCCCTGGTCGCGGATCATGACGATCTCGACCTTGCGGTCCTTGTCGATGCGCCAGTAGCCGCTCTCGGTCTCCAGCGGACGGACCTTCTTGCCCTCGCCGTCCAGCACCCAGCTGTGCGAGGTGTACTCCAGGAAGTCACGGCCGTCGTGGCTGAAGGTGACCTCCTGCCCGAAGTTGCACTTCTCGGTGCCGGGGAAGTCGGCGACGCCGGCACCCTCCCAGCGGCCGAGGAGGAAGGCCAGCGGTACGAGGGCCGGGTTCAGGTCGGACGGGATCTCGATCATGAGAGCTCAGGCGATCTATAGAAGAGGGGAAGGTCTCGGTCCGCGCGGGCTCAGCGCTGGCCCTGGTACAGCTTCTTCCAGGTCAGACCGGCGAAGGCGATGACGCCGATGCCGACCAGGACGAGCAGAGTGGTGAAGAATGCCTCAAGCACGAGCGCGCTCCTCGGACGGAGTGAGGGTTTACGGACCGTAGGTGAGTCTAGTCGCCGTGCGAAGCGGCGGCGCTGTGAGGTCCGCCCCAGCGGGGCCGGACCGCGCTCACCGGCGGCCCTTGTCGTCCAGCTCGCGCCACCAGCGGTCCGATTCCGGGTCACCGGACTCGTCCCACCAGCGCTCGCCCGGCTCCCTGCGGTTCGCCACGATCGCCGCGAAGGGCGGGATGACCATGGCGACGACGCACATCGCCACCGCCGCCGGGACGGACCAGAGCCGGACCACGCCCCAGGCCAGGACGAAGAGCGTGATGCAGACGGCCATCATGGCGTAGTACCGGCGATGGCGGCGCTGGACGGACATGTCTCCACGGTAAGACCGCGCGGCGGCGGGGGAAACCGTTGAGCAGGCCGTACGGAACGCGCGGAGGGCCGCACCCCCAGTCAAGGCGTCCAAACCCCTGGGGTGCGGCCCTCCGGCCGTAGAAGTACCGCTGCGCGGTGCCTCAGACGGCGATGGCGACCTCCGCCAGGCCACCCTGCTGGGCGACCACGGTGCGGTCGGCGGTGCCACCCGGGACGAGCGCGCGCAGCGTCCAGGTGCCTTCGGCCGCGTAGAAACGGAACTGTCCGGTCGCCGAGGTGGGGACCTCGGCGGTGAACTCGCCGGTGCTGTCCAGCAGGCGGACGTAACCGGTGACGGGCTCGCCGTCCTTGGTCACGCTGCCCTGGATCGTGGTCTCACCGGGCTTGATGGTCGACGCGTCGGGGCCGCCGGCCTGTGCTCCACACATGGGGATTCCTTGAGGGGTGTAGGGAAGGGTCGGGGCTTACTTCGCGGCGCCGAGCTCGATCGGCACGCCGACCAGCGAGCCGTACTCGGTCCAGGAACCGTCGTAGTTCTTGACGTTCTCCTGGCCCAGGAGCTCGTGCAGCACGAACCAGGTGAGCGCGGAACGCTCACCGATGCGGCAGTAGGCGACGGTGTCCTTGGACAGGTCGACCTGCTCGTCCTCGTAGAGGGCCTTGAGCTCCTCGTCGGACTTGAAGGTGCCGTCGTCGTTGGCGTTCTTCGACCACGGGATGTTGCGGGCGCTCGGCACGTGACCGGGGCGCTGCGACTGCTCCTGCGGGAGGTGCGCCGGGGCGAGCAGCTTGCCGCTGAACTCGTCGGGGGAGCGGACGTCCACCAGGTTCTTGTTGCCGATCGCGTTGACGACGTCGTCGCGGAAGGCGCGGATGGAGGTGTCCTGCGGCTGGGCCTTGTACTGGGTCGCCGGGCGGTTGGGCACCTGCGAGCCGTCGACCAGGTCGCGGGAGTCCAGCTCCCACTTCTTGCGGCCGCCGTCGAGGAGCTTCACGTCCTGGTGGCCGTAGAGCTTGAAGTACCAGTAGGCGTAGGACGCGAACCAGTTGTTGTTGCCGCCGTAGAGGACGACGGTGTCGTCGTTGGCGATGCCCTTCTCCGACAGCAGCTTCTCGAAGCCGGCCTGGTCGACGAAGTCACGGCGTACCGGGTCCTGCAGGTCCTTCTGCCAGTCGATGCGGACCGCGTTCTTGATGTGGTTCTTGTCGTAGGCCGAGGTGTCCTCGTCCACCTCGACGATGACCACCTTGGGGTCGTCGATGTGGGCCTCGACCCAGTCGGCGTCGACGAGGACGTCGCTACGGCTCATGGTTTTCTCCTCCGGGGCAGTTGCGGGGTGCGCGTGGGTACGCCGGGTGCGCGCGGCGGCATTCAGAAGCGCGCGGCGCTGCGCGGGAAACGAGGGGAATGGCCTCGCGGCCGGGAGAACGGGTGGCAGAAACCCGTCAGACAGAGCGACAGAGCATGGCGGCGACGCGGCACAGGTCGACTGCCCGCCGCTTCGTGAGATCCGCCTGTCCCCGCGTACGGGAACGGCTCATCAGGCTCTGCATGGCTCCGATCGTAAAGAGGGACGGTGGGGCGTGTCACCGGTGTGTCGGATGCTGAGACGTGTTCGTCCGTAATGTGGTACGAGGTGCCGTGTGCGGGTGCCCGGGCGCCGCCGAACAGCGGGTTCGGCGGCCTCGGCGGGTCGCGTTGCGGACAGCGGCGTCTCAGGAGGTGGACAGCCGGACGTCGGTGCCCTTCGCGGCGACCACGATGCCGTCCCGGGTGGTCGTCACGCGGTCCAGTTTCAGCCCGGCCGGCAGCTCGCCCAGCTTCCAGTCGTGGTCCGTGCGGGCCCGCACCTTGTCCTCGCAGCCGGGGACCGCGGTGCACAGGCCCGGGAGCTCGTCGGCGCGCAGTCGGATGGTGTCGCCGCCCACCGTGGAGATCGTGCCGACCACGTCGAGATTGCTGAGCACGGGGACATCCGGCGAGATCTTGACCCGGCCCTTGCTGCCGCCGCCGGACCCGCCGTACGAGACGCGGACGCCGTCGCCCGCCGCCTTCGTCAGATCGGCATAGCCGATCCGCGCCTCGCCCGTCGCCGAGGCGGCGCCCTCGATGGAGGTGTAGTCGCTGCTCAGCTTCACGTCGTGGAACTGGGCCGACAGCTCCGTCACGCGCAGTCGGCGACCCTCCGCCGTGGCCTCGACGCCGCCGAGCGTGGCGTCGACCTCGGTGAGCGTGCCGCTCGCGACCTGGGTGAGGAAGGGGAAGCCCTTGACCGAGACCTGTGGCGTCTCGCTCAGCCCCAGGCTGCCGCGGATCTTCTCGGCGGCCTTGTCCTCGGCGAAATTCACCGCCAGCCGGTCGGCCGCCACGAACAGCACGCAGACGACGACCAGGAGCACCACGAGCCTTCTCAGAGCACGCATCGAACCTCTTCCCCCCACGCTTCGGTGTGCCGCCGAGCCTAACCGGGTCACCCGGACGGCGGCATGAATCGGCCGGTCACGTTCCGTACATAAGGAGCGTGACCGGCCGTGTGAGGTTGCCCGACGGCGGAGATCGTCAGCCGAGGGCGCGCCCCAGGACGTAGACGGCGGGCGCCGCGAGCGCCAGCGGCAGCGCCACGCCGGCCGTCAGGTGCACGAACCGCGAGGGGTAGTCGTAGCTGGCCACCCGCAGGCCGATCAGCGCGCAGCCGCCGGCCGCGAGCCCGAGGACGGCGCCGGCGGTGCCGTAGCCGCCCAGCTGTCCGGCCGCGATGCCCGCGCCGGTGGCGGCGAGCAGCGCCAGTACGACGGAGACGGGCCCCGGCAGCGGCAGCGCGCGGGCGAGCACCGCGACCGCCACCGCGGCCGCGCCGGTCACCGTGGCGTGCGGCTCGGCCGCGAGGTGGCCCGCGGCCAGTACCGCCAGCGCGGAAGAGGTGAGGCCCGCGGTCAGCGCGTACATCCGCTCGTCCGCGCTGCTGCGGTTGCGCAGCTGCAGGACGAGAACGAGCAGACACCACACGCCGAGCGTGCCGATGCCGACGACGGGCGCCTCGTCCCGGTCGGTGGCCAGCAGCGCGACATCGGTGACCAGGCCGCCGAGGAACGCCAGCGCGATGCCCTGGCGGGCGGGCCACATGCCGTTCAGCCGGAACCAGCCGGCCGCCGTGACCGCCTGCAGGACCGCGACCACCACGGCCGGGAACACCTGGGGCAGCGGCGCCGCCAGCGCGAGCAGCACCGCGAGCCCCGCCGTGAGCGCGGCCGGCTGGAAGCCGGGCGGAATGATCGGCGAGTGGCCGAGGGCGCGGGCGCGCTGGTTGGGCGCGAGGTGGGAGAGGTCCTCGGGAGGCGCGGCGACGGACTGCGGCGCGGCGACGGCCTGCGGCGCCGCGTGCTGACCGGGCAGGTGGGTGGTCTCCGCGGCGGCGGACGCGTGCGCGGGCAGCCCCGCGTCGGTCTGCCAGGTGTTGCCTTCCCAGGTCTGGGTCTGCGGCTGCGGCTGGGCGTACGCGTCCTGGGGGTACTGGTAACCGTCGTACGCGCCGTTGCCGTAACCGGCGCTTCCGTACGCTCCGTTGTCGTACGACCCGTACTGCTGGTCGTACGACCCGTACTGCTGCCCATAAGGGTTGTGCTGCTGGTCGCTCATCTCGGTGCTCATCCTCCCGCGAACGGCGGGAGGACCTCGACGGTGCCGCCCTCGGCGAGTTCGACCGTGGCATGGTCCCGGGTGCCGACGGCGGTGCCGTTCACCAGGAACGAGCAGCGCTGCAGTACCCGCGCGAACTCCGGATTCGCCGCGTGCGCCGCGCGCGCCGCGTCCAGCGCCTCGGCGAGCGTGCCCGCGGCGTACGGCTCCTCGGCGGTACCGGCCGCGGCCTTGGCCGCTGCCCAGTAACGGACAGTGCCTCGCACGGTGCCTGTTGATGTCACGGCGGCCCCTCTTCTCCTTCGTTGCCGCCTCCATGATGGCCTACGCGGAGACGGCCGCGGAGACACGGAAAAGTCGGTTGCTCCGGGCAAGCGTTCGCATAAGCTCGACCGAGTGCTGGTCCGACTCGCCAGGGCACACCTTGGCCCCCACAGACGCTCGATATCGCTGATCGTGCTCCTCCAGCTGATCCAGACGCTGGCCACCCTCTATCTGCCCACCCTCAACGCCGACATCATTGACAACGGTGTCGTGAAGGGGGACACGGGCTACATCTTCCGTACCGGCGGCGTCATGATCGCCGTGACGCTGCTGCAGATCGTCTGCGCGATCGGCGCCGTCTACTTCGGCGCCCGTACGGCCATGGCGCTCGGCCGCGACATCCGCGCCGCCGTCTTCGACCGCGTACAGTCCTTCTCCGCGCGCGAGCTGGGCTCCTTCGGCGCGCCCTCGCTCATCACGCGTACCACCAACGACGTCCAGCAGGTCCAGATGCTGGTCCTGATGACGTTCACGATGATGGTCGCGGCGCCCATCATGATGGTCGGCGGCGTCGTCATGGCGCTCAACCAGGACGTGCCGCTCTCCGGTCTGCTGCTGGTGATCGTGCCCGTACTCGGCGTCCTCGTCGCGCTGATCGTGCGGCGGATGCGGCCGCTCTTCCGCGGCGTGCAGGAGCGCATCGACACCGTCAACCGCGTGCTGCGCGAGCAGATCACCGGCATCCGGGTCATCCGCGCCTTCGTCCGCGACCAGCACGAGCGGACCCGCTTCGGACACGCCAACACCGACCTCTACGACGTCTCGCTGCGCGCGGGACGCCTCATGTCGATGATGTTCCCGCTGGTCATGCTGATCGTGAACGCCTCCAGCGTGGCCGTCGTCTGGTTCGGCGGGCACCGCATCGACAGCGGCGGCATGGAGATCGGCGCGCTGACGGCCTTCCTCAGCTACCTCATGTACATCCTGATGTCGATCATGATGGCCACGTTCATGGTCATGATGCTGCCGCGCGCCGAGGTCTGCGCCGAGCGCATCCAGGAGGTACTGAACACCGACACCAGCGTCACCCCGCCCGCCGCCGGCGTCACGACGCTCCGCCGCCACGGCGAACTGGAGCTGCGCGACGTGGAGTTCCGCTTCCCCGGCGCCGAGGAACCGGTACTGAAGGACATCTCCCTCCTCGCGCGCCCCGGCGAGACCACCGCCGTCATCGGCTCCACCGGCAGCGGCAAGTCCACCCTCCTCGGCCTGGTGCCCCGGCTCTTCGACGCGACCGGCGGCACGGTGCTGGTCGACGGCGAGGACGTACGGAACCTGGACCCGCGCACCCTCTCCGACGCCATCGGCCTCGTACCGCAGAAGCCGTACCTCTTCTCCGGGACCGTCGCGAGCAATCTCCGCTACGGCAGGCCGGCGGCCACCGACGAGGAGCTGTGGCACGCGCTGGAAACCGCGCAGGCCCGGGACTTCGTCGAGCGGACGGAAGGCGGCCTGGAGGCGCCGGTCGCGCAGGGCGGCAGCAACTTCTCCGGCGGCCAGCGCCAGCGGCTGGCCATCGCCCGCGCGCTGGTGCGCAAGCCCGAGATCTACCTCTTCGACGACTCCTTCTCCGCGCTGGACTACGCCACCGACGCCGCCCTCCGGGCCGCGCTGGCCCGCGAGACCGGCCGGGCGACCGTGGTGATCGTCGCGCAGCGGGTGTCCACCATCCGCGGCGCCGACCGGATCGTCGTCCTCGACGAGGGCCGCATCGTCGGCACCGGTACGCACACCGAACTGATGGCGGACAACGAGACGTACCGGGAGATCGTCCTCTCCCAGCTCACCGAGCAGGAGGCGGCGTGAGTAGCCCGGACAAGGGCGCGGCCCCGCAGCCTGCGGCCCAGAAGAGAGGCCCGGCCCCGGCCGCCGGCCCCGCCCGGTTCATGGGCGGCCAGCCCACCGAGAAGTCGATGGACTTCAAGGGCTCGGGCAAGCGGCTGCTGCGCCAGATGCGGCCCGAGCGCGCCATCGTGATCGTCTCGCTGCTGCTCGGCACGGTCAGCGTCGCGCTGACGGTAGCCGGGCCGAAGGTGCTCGGCCACGCCACCGACCTGATCATGGCCGGCATCGTCGGGCGGCAGCTGCCCGCCGGACTCAGCAAGGAGCAGGCCGTCGAGGCCCTGCGCCGCAAGGGCGAGAACGGGCTCGCCGACATCCTCGGCACGATGCCGGTGATCCCCGGACAGGGCATCGACTTCGACGCGGTCGGCACCGTACTGCTGTGGGTGCTGCTGATCTACGTGGCCGCCTCGCTCTTCGGCTTCGTACAGGCCCGCATCGTCACCAAGGTCGTACAGAAGACGGTGTACCGGCTGCGCGAGCAGGTCGAGGAGAAGCTCGCCCGCCTGCCTCTCCGTTACTTCGACAAGCAGTCCCGCGGCGAGGTGCTCTCCCGCGCGACCAACGACATCGACAACATCCAGCAGACCTTCCAGCAGACGTTCTCCCAGATCGTCGCGTCCCTGCTGACCATCGTCGGCGTGCTGGCGATGATGTTCTGGATCTCCCCGCTGCTGGCGCTGGTAGCGCTGATCACTGTGCCGGTGTCTGTGGTGGTCGCCACCAAGATCGGCAAACGAGCCCAGCCGCAGTTCGTCCAGCAGTGGAAGACCACCGGCAAGCTCAACGCGCACATCGAGGAGATGTACACCGGCCACTCCCTGGTCAAGGTCTTCGGCCGCCAGCAGGAGTCCGCCGAGCTCTTCCGCGAGCAGAACGACGCGCTCTACGAGGCGGGCTTCAAGGCGCAGTTCATCTCGGGCGTCATCCAGCCCGCGATGATGTTCATCGGCAACCTCAACTACGTACTGGTCGCGGTGGTCGGCGGCCTCCGCGTGGCCTCCGGCGCCCTGTCCATCGGCGACGTGCAGGCCTTCATCCAGTACTCCCGCCAGTTCAGCCAGCCGCTCACCCAGGTCGCCTCGATGGCCAACCTCGTCCAGTCCGGCGTCGCCTCCGCCGAGCGGGTCTTCGAGCTGCTGGACGCCGAGGAGCAGGAGCCGGACGCGCAGCACCCGCCGCGCCCCGACCACGTACGCGGCAAGGTCGCCTTCGAGAACGTCTCCTTCCGTTACGAGGAGGACAAGCCGCTCATCGAGGGCCTGTCGCTGTCGGTGGACCCGGGCCAGACGGTCGCCATTGTCGGCCCCACCGGCGCCGGCAAGACGACGTTGGTCAACCTCCTGATGCGGTTCTACGAGGTACGCGGCGGCCGCATCACCCTCGACGGCGTGGACATCTCCGCCATGGCCCGCGAGGAACTCCGCTCGAACATCGGCATGGTCCTCCAGGACACCTGGCTGTTCGGCGGCACCATCGCCGAGAACATCGCGTACGGCGCCCCGGCCGGGACTTCGCTGGACAAGATCGTGGAGGCCGCGAAGGCCACCCACGTCGACCGCTTCGTCCGCACCCTCCCCGACGGCTACGACACCGTCCTCGACGAGGAGGGCGGCAACGTCTCGGTCGGCGAGAAGCAGCTGATCACCATCGCCCGGGCGTTCCTCGCCGAGCCCGCGATCCTGGTCCTGGACGAGGCGACCAGCTCGGTGGACACCCGTACCGAGGTCCTCATCCAGCAGGCCATGGCGCAACTGCGCTCGGGCCGCACGAGCTTCGTGATCGCCCACCGCCTCTCCACGATCCGCGACGCCGACCTGATCCTGGTCATGGAATCCGGCGCGATCGTCGAACAGGGCACGCACGACGCCCTGCTGGCGGCGAACGGCGCGTACGCGCGGCTGTACGCAGCCCAGTTCGCGGAGGCGGTGGCGGAGACGGAGTGAGGGGAGGCGGGGCGGGGGCGTTGTCAGTGCCTGGGGCTACTGTGTTGAGAAGGGGACCCCAAAAATCCCCCATGGGGGAAAGGGTGGGGGAAACGGTACAGCTCGGGTCGCGGAGCCGCCGCCGCCGTCACGCCCGCCGCCGTCAGGCCCGCTCCCTGATCCACTCCGCGATCCGCTCCAGTAGCTCCGGGGCCGCCGCGTTTTCCGCGTGGCCGTAGCCCCGCTCGATCCACAGGTCCGTGGAGTCGGGTGCCGCCGCGGCCGCCAGTGCGCGCGGGTGGTCGAGGGGGAAGTACGGGTCGCGGTCGCCGTGGACGATCAGGAGGGGCGTCGGGGCGATCAGCGGGGCGGCTTCCGTGGGGGAGAGGGGGACCGGGTCCCAGGCGATGCCGTGGATCCGGGTGCGGAGGCCGAGGCGGCCCACCAGGCGGCCCAGCGGGCGCTCCACGACCCAGTGCAGGCGCCGCATCGCCGCGGTACCCCGGTAGTACCAGCGTGCCGGGGCGCTCACCGCCACCACCATGTCGGTGTGCGCTCCTGTGCGCCCCTTGTGCGCGGCGCGGTACTCGGCGGCGTGCCGGACGACCACCGAGCCGCCCATGGAGAAGCCGACCGTGGCCACCCGGGTGTGGCCCAGGCTGCGCGCCCACCGCACCGCCGCCGCCAGATCCAGTACCTCCCGGTCGCCCACCGTGGAGCGCCCGCCGGACCGGCCGTGCCCCCGGAAGGAGAACGTGATCACGGGGGTGTACTGCGCGAAGGCGGCGGCCGCGCGGCGCAGCGCGGGGCGGTCCAGGGAGCCGGTGAAGCCGTGCGCGAGGACGACGACGAGGTCGCCGGGGCCGTCCGGCGCGGCGTGCGGAGCGCCCGCCGCGGGGACATACTCGGCTTCAAGGCACACGCCGTCTTCGGTCAACAGCGATGCGCGCCGGCCACTCGAAGTGACCGAAGGAACACAAGATCGCGCAAAGTCGGCCGCCGCTCGGGAAGTCATGTGGGCTATTCTGTCGGGCAAGAAGGATCCGGGCAGCGTAGCCCCCGGGTCCTTTTGTGCTTTCAGACGCGCAGTGCGCGGATGAGCGCGGGTGTGCTCCAGGGCGCGGAGCGTACTGCGGTGCTCACGTTCCGGAGGCACGCGAGCCCCGCAAGGGCGCGGGGTCCGTGACCATACGAAGCAGTGCCGCAAAAGTCCTCGCAGGCAGGGACCGAGGAGGAACCGATGGGCGAGCGAAGCGTGCAGGAACACCGAACGGACAGGCGACGACGGACGACCCGGACGGGCGGTGGTCGGCGATGAGCTCGCTGCTCCTGCTCACGAACGCGCTCCAGCCCTCCACCGAAGTGCTGCCCGCGCTCGGCCTCCTGTTGCACAGCGTGCGCGTCGCGCCGGCCGAAGGCCCGGCCCTGGTGGACACCCCCGGCGCCGACATCATCCTCATCGACGGCCGCCGCGACCTCCCCCAGGTCCGGTCGCTGTGCCAGCTGCTGCGCTCCACCGGCCCCGGCTGTCCGCTCGTCCTGGTCGTGACCGAGGGCGGTCTCGCCGCCGTCACCGCCGACTGGGGCATCGACGACGTACTGCTCGACACCGCGGGCCCGGCCGAGGTCGAGGCGCGGCTGCGGCTGGCCATGGGCCGCCAGCAGATCTCCACGGACGACAGCCCGATGGAGATCCGCAACGGTGATCTTTCGGTGGACGAGGCGACCTACAGCGCGAAGCTCAAGGGACGGGTCCTGGACCTGACCTTCAAGGAGTTCGAGCTGCTGAAGTATCTGGCCCAGCACCCGGGCCGGGTCTTCACGCGTGCGCAGCTGCTGCAGGAGGTCTGGGGCTACGACTACTTCGGCGGTACGCGGACGGTCGATGTCCACGTACGGCGGCTGCGGGCCAAGCTCGGTCCCGAGCACGAGTCGCTGATCGGCACGGTGCGCAACGTCGGCTACCGCTTCGTCGTACCGGACAAGGTCGAGCGCGCCTCCGAGGAGGCCAAGGAGAAGGCCGCCAAGGAGGCCGAGCGCAAGGCGGCGCGGGCCGCGGCCGAGGCCCGCGAGCACACCGCGGACCGGAGCGCGGCGACCAGCGGTGCACGCCCTGCCGAGCGGTAGGACGACCCGCGTAGACTGCCGCGCGTGGCCAAGGTGACGCGGGATGATGTGGCGAGGCTGGCGGGGACGTCCACCGCCGTGGTGAGTTACGTCATCAACAACGGACCGAGGCCGGTCGCCCCGGCCACGCGCGAGCGGGTGCTCGCCGCGATCAAGGAGCTGGGGTACCGGCCGGACCGGGTCGCGCAGGCCATGGCCTCGCGCCGGACCGACCTCATAGGGCTGATCGTCCCCGACACCCGCCAGCCGTTCTTCGCGGAGATGGCGCACGCCGTGGAGCGTGCCGCGTCCGAGCGCGGAAAGATGGTGCTGGTCGGCAACGCCAATTACGAGGACGAGCGCGAGGTGCACTACCTCCGCGCCTTCCTCGGTATGCGGGTCGCCGGGCTCATCCTGATCAGCCAGGGCCCCAGCGAGCACGCCGCCGCCGAGATCGACACCTGGGACGCCCGCGTGGTGCTGCTGCACCGCCGCCCGGACGCCATCGACGATGTCGCCGTCATGGCGGACGACATCGGCGGCGCCCAGCTCGCCACCCGTCACCTGCTGGAGCACGGCCACTCGTACGTGGCGTTCTTCGGCGGCCTGGAGGAGACGCCGAAGTCCGGCGACCCGGTCACCGACCACGTCAAGGGCTGGCAGCGGGCCATGCAGGAGGCCGGCCGCTCGACCGAGGGCCGGTACTTCCAGGCCCCGTACAACCGTTACGAGGCGTACCCCCTCGCGCTGAAGCTGCTGGAGGGCCCGGACCGGCCGCCGGCGATCATGTGTGCCACGGACGACCAGGCCATCGCGGTGCTGCGCGCGGCCCGCGAGCTGCGCATCGACGTGCCGGGCGAGCTGGCGGTGGCGGGCTTCGACGATGTGAAGGAAGCGGCGCTGACCGACCCGCCGCTCACCACGATCGGCTCGGACCGGGAGGCGATGGCGCGTACGGCCGTGGACCTCGTGCTGGACGACGGCCTGCGGGTGGCGGGATCACGCCGGGAGCGGCTGCGCCAGTACCCCTCCCGATTGGTGATCCGCCGCTCCTGCGGCTGCGACGGCTGACCGCGGTCCTTCGGGGCGAATCGAACGCTCCTGTCCCCCCAGCTGGGGGTTACCCAGGAAGGGGTGGCGGCAGTCCGGCCGGGCCGTCTTTATACCGGGCATACCGACTTCTGCCGGACCTCTCAGGGCGTTCTCAGCCGGTTCTCATGGACGGCTCGCAGAGTCGTAGACATGACCGAGAGCTACCGCCGCAGCGGCGATGAGACCGAGCAGACCACCTCGTACGCCTCCTTCGGTGCCCATGGGCCCGCGGGTGCCTACCCGCCGCCGCCCCCGTACGCGCCGCAGGACGCCCCGCGTCGCCGGATGCGGCGGCCCGTCGCGCTGATCGCCGCGGTCGCGCTGGCCTCCGGCCTGATAGGCGGCGGCAGTGCCGCGCTCATCGAGAGCGCCACCCAGGGCGGCAGCAGCGGCCAGAGCACCGCCGTGGTCAACGCGGGCGCCACCACCGGCAACGGCGTCTCCTCGGTGGCCAAGGCGGTCAGCCCCGCCATAGTCGAGATCAAGGCCCGCACCACCCAGGGCCAGTCCACCGGCTCCGGCGTGGTCATCACCGGCGACGGCGAGATCATCACCAACAACCACGTCGTCTCCGGCGCCGACACCGTCTCGGTGTCCTTCAGCGACGGATCGACGAAGACCGCCGAGGTGGTGGGCACCGATCCCGGCAAGGACCTGGCTCTGCTCAAGGTGCGGGGCGCCAAGAACCTCACGCACGCCACGCTCGGTGACTCCAGCAAGCTCGCCGTCGGCGACCAGGTCGTCGCGATCGGCTCCCCCGAGGGCCTGACCGGCTCGGTGACCAGCGGCATCGTCTCCGCGCTCGGCCGCGAGGTGACCGTGCCCAAGGAGGAGCAGCAGCAACAGCCGCAGAGCCAGGGCCAGGCCGACATCCCGTGGCCGTTCGAGTTCGGCGGCAACCAGTACAACGGCGACACCGGCTCCTCGACCACCTCGTACAAGGCCATCCAGACCGACGCCTCGCTCAACCCCGGCAACTCCGGCGGCGCCCTGATCGACATGCAGGGCCGGATCATCGGCATCAACTCCGCGATGTACTCGCCGAGCGACGCCACCAGCAGCAGCGCCGGCAGCGTCGGCCTCGGCTTCGCCATCCCGATCAACACCGTCAAGGCGGACCTGGACAACCTGCGTGCCGGAGGCAGCGGCAACTGAGCGGCAGCGGCAACTGAGGAGCGCGACCCGCACCTGAGAAGCTGGGACCCCCACCGTCCGCTTCCGTACACCCGAGGACCCGACACCCATGAGCGCCGCCGAGCAGGGCGAGACGCCCGCCCGCATCCTGATCGTCGACGACGAACCGGCCGTCCGCGAGGCGCTCCGGCGCTCGCTCGCCTTCGAGGGCTACGCGACCGAGGAGGCCGTGGACGGCCTGGACGCGGTCGAGAAGGTGGCCGCGTACCGGCCCGAACTGATCGTGCTGGACGTGCTGATGCCCCGCATGGACGGCCTGACCGCGGCCCGCAGGCTGCGCGCGAGCGGCCTGACCGTGCCGATCCTGATGCTCACCGCGCGCGACACGGTCGGCGACCGGGTCACCGGACTGGACGCGGGCGCCGACGACTACCTGGTCAAGCCCTTCGAGCTGGACGAGCTGCTGGCCCGCATCCGCGCGCTGCTGCGGCGCAGTTCGTACGCGGCGGCCGCCGGCGCGGCCCCCGACGAGGGCGACACGCTCACCTTCGCCGACCTCACGATGAACCTCGCCACCCGCGAAGTCACCCGCGGCGACCGGCCCGTCGAGCTGACCCGCACCGAATTCACCCTGCTGGAGATGTTCCTGGCCCACCCGCGCCAGGTCCTCACCCGCGAGCAGATCCTCAAGGCCGTCTGGGGCTTCGACTTCGAGCCGTCCTCCAACTCCCTGGACGTGTACGTGATGTACCTGCGGCGCAAGACCGAGGCCGGCGGCGAACCGCGGCTGGTGCACACCGTGCGCGGCGTTGGCTACGTCCTGCGGTCCGGCGGTGCCGAGTGAATCTGCGCGAGGAGGCGGCCCAGCGCTACCGCCGGCTGCCGCTGCGCTCCCGGCTGGCGATGCTCACCGCGCTGGCCGTCGCGCTCGCGGTCGCCGCGTCCGCCGCCGCCTGCTGGCTGATCACCCGCGACCGGCTCACCGAGCAGCTGGACGCGACCTTGAAGAACGTCAGCGTGGACGCGGCGTACGTACGGGCGCTGAGCGCCGAGTGCAACGGCACCGCGCCCGAGGGCATCCGCTTCCAGCCCACCCCGTACACGATCCAGCTGGTGTCGGTGGACGGCAGCGTGTGCACCTCGCCGGAGAAGTCGCAGATCCCCGCCGAGCGCGCGGACGTCGCCGTCGCGCAGAACCGCTCCGGCGGCACCGTGCACACCGCGCGGGCCGCCGACGGTGCGGAGATGCGGGTCTCGACCGTGCCGTACCACGGTCCGGCGACCGACGCGCTGGGCAACCAGGTGGCGGTGTCCGTCGCCGCGCCCATGGATCAGGTCACCCAGCCGCTCAACCAGCTCGCGCTGGTCCTGCTGATCGTCGCGGGGGTGGGCGTACTGGGTGCCGCGACCACCGGCCTGTGGGTGGCCAGGGCGGGTCTGAAACCCGTGGACCGGCTCACGGCGGCCGTCGAGCATGTCGCCCGTACGGAAGACCTGGCGATCCGCATTCCCACCGAGGGCGAGGACGAGATCGCCCGGCTGTCCCGGTCCTTCAACTCCATGACCGCGGCCCTCGCCGCCTCCCGCGACCTCCAGCAGCAGCTGATCGCGGACGCGGGCCACGAGCTGCGCACCCCGCTGACCTCGCTGCGTACCAACATCGACCTGCTGGAGCGCAGCGAGCGCACCGGCCGGGCCATCCCGGCGGCCGACAAGCTTGCCCTGCTGGACTCGGTGAAGGCCCAGATGGGCGAGTTGGCGGCGCTCATCGGCGACCTTCAGGAGCTGTCCCGGACGCCGGAGCAGGGACCCGGCGGTCAGCCCGCGCTGAAGGTGGTCGCGCTGCACGACATCGCGGGCACCGCCCTGGAGCGGGCCCGGCTGCGCGGCCCGTCCCTCACCTTCGACGCGGCGCTGGATCCTTGGTACGTACGGGCCGAGCCGGCCGCGCTGGAGCGCGCGGTGGTCAATCTCCTGGACAACGCGGTGAAGTTCAGCCCCTCGGGCGGCACCGTCGAGGTCCGCCTGACGGGCGGCCTGCTGACCGTACGGGACCACGGGCCCGGCATCCCCGAGGACGAACTCCCGCACGTCTTCGAGCGGTTCTGGCGTTCGCCCTCGGCCCGCAGCCTGCCCGGCAGCGGCCTCGGCCTGTCGATCGTGGCCCGCACGGCGCAGCAGGCGGGCGGCGGCGTCCGCCTGCTGCCCGCACCGGGCGGCGGCACGCTGGCGGAACTGCGGCTGCCGGGTGCCCCGCTGCCGCCGCCGGACGAGCCGCCACAAGCCGGCCCGTCCGGCGATTGAGGACACCCGACGCCCGGGGTGCCGCTCCGAGCCGGGACTCTTACCGGGCGAAGCCCGAACCCAGCCCGGCTCCCGCCTCCGGGGCCCCGATCGCCCCGGGCCCGTACGAGACGACACCCTCCGTCGTCAGCCCGCCGGAGGCACCTCGCAGGGACCACACCGCGCCCGTGTCCTTCGGGGTCGTGCCGTCCTCGCCGGGCGCACCCGCCGCGAGGTCCGTCTTCCCGTCGCCGTCCGTGTCGAGCAGCGAGACCGCCTCGCCGAAGCGGTCACCGGCCTCGGCCACGCCCGGTACGCCCGCCGTGTTCTGGTGCCACGACTGTGCGCCGGTCCCGGTCAGGCCGCCCTTGCCGCCCTTGAGGAGGACCGTGCTGCCCGCGTCCTTCAGTGCCGCGCCGGAGGCGGAGGTGAGGTCCTCGTACGGGACGCCGACCGCGACATCGGCGTACCCGTCGCCGTTCACATCGCCCGCGCTGAGCGAGTAGCCGAACTGGTCGCCCTCCTCGCCCGCGCCCGGGACGCCCGCGGTGTCCTGGGTGATCGTCGTCGTGCGCGTGCCGGGGCCGTTCGCCGAGCCGTAGGCGACCTTGACGGTGCCCTTGTCGTACGGGAGGTCCTCGACGACGCCGCCGGGCACCGGGCGGTATATGAGGTCGCCGAAGCCGTCCTTGTCGACGTCGCCGACGGTGGCGGAGGCGGCGTCCGGCAGCTCGGTGGGCTTGGTGGCCAGGCCGCCCGCGCCGCCCTTCCACAGCTCGCTGGACTCCGACATCTCCTCGAACGCGTGCATGCTGACCAGGTCGTCCCGGCCGTCACCGTTGAGGTCACCGGCGGCCAGGTCCTCGGCGTCGAAGAGGTGGCCGGTGTCGATGTCCGCGGTCCGGTCGGGCGCCCCGGCCCGGGTGAACGGCCCGTACATCACGTGCAGGCCGGAGGAGTCCGAGTCCCCCGAGCCGTTGCCGTCGGCGACCAGGTCGGCGTGGCCGTCGCCGTCGAAGTCACCGGCGGTGAGGTTCTTGCCGCCGGTGCCCTGGAGGCTGCCCGCGCCGCCCTTGCCGTCGGCGGAGCCCCACAGGACGACGGGCGCGCCGCCGCCGGTGATGACGAGGTCGCCGGTGCCGTCGCCGTCCAGGTCGCGGGCGACGGTGCGGTCGCCGAAGCGGCCGTTCTCGGTGGGCGAGCCGGGCACGCCGGCGGTGGCGCGGCTGATGACCTGGTGCTTTCCGGTGGCGGCACCGGAGGCGGAGCCGTAGACCACGGTGAGGTAGCCGGCCTTCGCCGTGCCGTCGACCGTGCCGCCGGGGGCGTTGGCAACGATGTCGGCGTAGCCGTCGTGGTTGAAGTCGGCCTGCGGCGCGGTGCCGGCCGGGCCGACGGCAGCGGAGGCGGCCGGGGCGGTGTCCGCGGGGGCCGCGTTCGCCGGGGCGGCCAGCAGGAGCGGGGTGGTGAGCAGGGCGACCACCGCGGCGCAGCGCGCTGCGGTGGGGGTGGGGCGGTGGCGCACGGTTCCTCCTGTGGTCGGCACCCGGACACCCCGGGTGCACCGTTCGTTCACCCTGTACGACGTACGTCACGCGCGCGTGGTTGTCCCCGTTGTGTAACTCCCGCCCCACAAGCCCCGGTTCAGCGCTGTTTTTTCGCCGCTTCCCCGAACGGGATTCCGGTGCCGGAGAGTTGGGCGCGGATGCCGTCCCGCTCCACGGTGATGGTGCGAAGCCGCACGTCACCGGGGGTGGCGGGGAGGCGGAAGGAGAGGTCCATGCGGTCCGCGAGCTCCGGCTTGGTGAGCCCCGCGAGGCTGCCGAGAATCTTCGGGTCGATGCCGACCTTCTTCAGCAGCCAGGGGTGGTCGACGACGACATCGACCAGATTGACCTTCATCAGCTTGTTGATGAAGCGCGGCGTGCCGATCAGGTCGTGCAGCTTCTTCTCGTTGTGCAGCGCCGCGTCGATGTACTCCTGCGGGATGCCGATGCGGTCGGCGATGGCCGGGACGGCGAGCATCGCCTTGATCTTGGCGGCCTCCCGGCTGAGCTGCCGGGCCGTCTTGCGGGTCAGCTGCAGGCCCTCACCCTTGCCCGTACCGGGGCGATAGACCGCGACATCGCCGATGTCCAGCCGCATCCCGCTGATCTCGGTGGAGATGCCGCGGTCGCCGGCCTGCCGGATGTGGGCCCTGGCGTGCACCCGCAGCTCGTGCCCGGCGATCGGCAGCCGCCCCTCCGCGCGTACGGCATGCGGCCCCAGCTCGCTGAACTTGACCTGTGAGGCGCCCAGTTCGCGGTTCATGTCCTCGAAGGAGAGCAGTACGTCGCCGTGCATCCGTTCGACCGTGCCGCCCTTGAGGGACGTCGGCAGGTCGCCGTCGAGCGTCACGTTCTCCGCCGTCGCCTCGAACTTCGCCAGCGAGACCCGGTCGGCGGCGAGGTCGGGGATGGCCACCCGTACGCGGTCCAGGCGCTTGTCAGCGACCTGGGTGAGGAAGGGGAAGCCCTCGATGTCCACCTCGGGATCGGCCGCCAGATGCAGCGAGTCCTTGAGCTTCTCGGCCGCCTTGTTCTGTGCGTACAGCACCGCGAACCGGTCGGCGAGGCCCGCGAAGGAGGCGGCCGCGAGCACCGTGGCGAGCAGCTTGACGGTGATCGGCACGGCGGCGAACCGGCCGAGGCCGCGCCTGGCCTTGCGGTGATTGGGCGGAGCCCACGCCTCGTCGTCGTCCGGCTCGGGGCGGAGGCCCAGGCCCAGCGGATCGTCGCTGCCGAGGTCAGGCTCCGGATCGGCGAGTCCGGCCAGCTCCGCGTACGGGTTGACCGGTTCGAACTCGCGGGTGTCGCCCTGCGGCTCCGCGCCCTGGGACGCGCGGGGCTGTTGAGCTTCCCGCGCGTCCTGAGGTGCGTGCGATGCGGCTATGCGTGTGGGGGGTCGCATCGCTACATCCCACCATGCGTACGGCTGTCGAACGCAAGTCCTACTTGAGGTAAGTACGGATATGGACGGTTACTTCACGACCGTGATCCGGTCCGCCTTCGGCGGGTCCAGCGGCCCGGACGCCGAGGAGTGCGCACCCAGATACGCGGTGAACGCGTCCAGGTCCGACGGTCCGACGAACTTGTCCGTGCCCTCCTTGAACACCGGGAAGCCGTCACCGCCGCCCGCCAGGAACTCGTTCAGCGCGACACGGTAGGTCTTCGCCGGGTCGATCGGCTCGCCGTTCAGCTTCACCGAGTCCTTGACCACCCGGTCCGCGCCCGACTTGGTCATGTCCAGGGTGTAGGTGACGCCCTTCGAGACCTGGAGGATCTTCGGGGAGGCCGCGTTCGCGCCGCTGACCTGCTGCTGCAGCGCGGTGATCAGCTGCGCGCCGGTCAGCCCGATCACGTTCGTCATGTTGGTGAACGGCTGCACGGTGAACGCCTCGCCGTACGTCACCACCCCGTCGCCCTCGCTCCCCGACGCCTTGAAGGCCAGGTCGGAGCGGACGCCGCCGGGGTTCATCAGGGCGAGCTGCGCACCGCCCTTCCCACTGTCCGCGGTCGCCTCCAGCTGCGCGTCGGCGATCACGTCACCGAGCGGCGACTCGGGGGTGCTCGCGCCGCGGCCCGCGATGTCATCGGATATGTAGCCGACCGGCTTGTTCGCGACCGGCGCGGCCAGCTTGTCCCAGCGCTTGATCAGCGAGGTCAGGTCCGCCGCCTTGGGCTGGGCGCGGTGCACGACGTGGTTGGCCGACTTCACGGCCGTCCGCACGATGTCCTTGGTCTTCCGGTCGTACGTCAGCGTGGTGTCGGTGTAGAGCTTGCCGAAGGAGGCCGCCGAGGTGACCATCCGCGGCTGCCCGGCCGGGTCGGGGATCGTGCACGCGTACGCCTGGTGGGTGTGGCCGGTGACCAGCGCGTCGACCTTCGGGGTGACCTTCTTGGCGATCTCCGTGATCGGCCCGGAGATGCCGTCCCCGGGGCCCGGGCTGTCGCAGTCGTAGTTGTACGCGGTGGACGCGGGCGCCCCGCCCTCGTGGACCAGCGCGACGACCGACTTCACGCCCTGCTTCTGCAGCACCTTGGCGTACTTGTCGATGGTCTCGGCCTCGTCGTGGAACTTCAGGCCCTTGACGCCCTCGGCGCTGACGATGTCCGGCGTGCCCTCCAGCGTCACGCCGATGAAGCCGATCTTCACGCCCTTGTGCTGCCAGACCGTGTACGGCTTGAGGATCGGCTTGCCGGTCTTCTCGTCGGTGACGTTGGCGGCCAGGTACGGGTAGTCCGCGCCCTCGAAGATCCGCCCGTCCTCGTAACAGCCGTCCTTCGGGTGGCAGCCGCCGTTCTGCAGCCGCGCCAGCTCCGCGCGCCCCTCGTCGAACTCGTGGTTGCCGACGCCGGCCACGTCCAGCTTCAGCTTGTTCATCGCCTCCACGGTCGGCTCGTCGTGGAAGAGGCCGGAGAGCAGCGGGCTCGCGCCCACCAGGTCGCCGGCGGCCGCGGTGACGGAGTACGGGTGGGCCTTGCGCGCGGTGCGCAGCGAGTTCGCCAGGTACTCGACGCCACCGGCCTCGATCTTCTTCTTGCTGCCGTCCGCCTGCTCTTCCTCCACGGTGCCGGAAGAGCCCTGCGGCGGCTCCAGGTTGCCGTGGAAGTCGTTGAAGGAGAGCAGCTGCACGTCGACGGTGCGGGAGGAGTGGCCGGGGCCGCCGGGCGTGCCGGCGCCGGCGGGCAGCGCGGCGGCGGTGACGCCGGCCGCGGCGGCCAGTACCGTCGCGCCGGCCACCAGGCGGCGCTTGAGACGGCGCCGATGAGGCGTAACTGACATGGGTCGTCCCCCTTGTGTGGTCCGGATGAGGAGTGGCGAGCGACCGGAAGCCTATGGTCAACGCGCGTAGCGCACCAGAGGCGACGGGTTAAGGGACGGTTGCGATGCGGGGACGCGGGTCGCCGCAGGACGCCCGGCGGGCCGTACCCTTCGGGGCATGACTGACGCTGCACAGGGAACGGACCCGGCCGGGCGGGACATGCAGGTACGGGAAGCGCTCACGCCGGACGTGGCCGGTGCCGTACTGGAGCTGATCGAGACGGCGGCACGGACGGACGGCCAGCCGGCCGTCTCCGAGCAGGGACGGCTGCAGGTACGCGGGGGACAGCGGGAGGGCGTGAAGCACGTACTGCTGCGCGCCGAGGGCGACCGCATCGTCGGGTACGGGCAGCTGGAGGACACCGACCCGGTCGAGGCGCCCGCCGCCGAGCTGGTCGTGCACCCCGAATTCCGCGGCCACGGCCTGGGCCGCCGGCTCGGCGGCGCGCTGCTGGAGCAGTCCGGGCGGCGGCTGCGGCTGTGGGCGCACGGCGGCCACCCCGCGGCCCGCCACCTCGCGCAGACCCTTGGCCTGACCCTCTTCCGCGAGCTGCGCCAGATGCGCCGCCCGCTGGCCGACCTGGACCTGGCCGAACCGGTGCTGCCCGCGGGCGTCACCGTCCGTACCTTCCAGCCCGGCACCGACGACGCGGCCTGGCTCGCCGCCAACGCCGCGGCCTTCGCGCACCACCCCGAACAGGGCTCGCTCACCCAGCGTGACCTGGACGACCGCAAGGCCGAGCCGTGGTTCGACCCGAAGGGCTTCTTTCTGGCCGAGAAGGAGGGGGAGCTCGTCGGCTTCCACTGGACGAAGAAGCACGCCGAGGAGGGCCTGGGCGAGGTGTACGTCGTCGGCGTCCGGCCCGAGGCACAGGGCGGCGGACTCGGCAAGGCACTCACCGCGATCGGGCTCCGGCACCTGGCCGCCGAGGGCATGCCGACGGCGATGCTCTACGTGGACGCGGACAACGTCCCCGCCGTCACCGTCTACGAACGCCTCGGCTTCGTCACGCACGAGACGGATCTGATGTACCGCACCGAACTCTGACCGGCATCGGGACGGCCACGCATCGGAGTTGACGGTCTGTCATGAGGTGGCGGCAGGGCTCCGGGCCCGCCGCCACCTCCCCGCCCGGCACCGGAAAATCCCCTCCGAGTAGCCCCCCGCTTGCCTGTCCGCCATGTCCGCGTTACCGGCGATTCAAACTCGCTTGCGAGCATCACTGAATGCAGCCCTCCGCGCAGCCGGCCGGTGACCGAAGGCTCCGAGCCGCCCCGCCGCCTCCCGACGCGCCTTCCCACCCGGGAGCGCGGAAGAATGAGGTCATGGACCAGCAGACCAGCGCCCAGGCCCCGGCAACGCCCCAGACGCCGTCCGCACCGGCTCAGCCCTCGGTCGGTTCGATCGCCGCGCACCGCCCGAGCACCGTGGCGGCCACCCTGCCCGAGCTGGAACCGGATCTCGACGCCGATCTCGACGCGTACGACGTCGACGGCGCGCTGGGGGACGGTGGCGAGGAGCTGCCCGCCGGCCGTTTCCTGGACCGCGAGCGCAGCTGGCTCGCGTTCAACGAACGGGTACTGGAGCTGGCCGAGGACCCGGCCACGCCGCTGCTGGAACGCGCCAAGTTCCTGGCGATCTTCGCCTCCAACCTGGACGAGTTCTTCATGGTCCGGGTCGCCGGCCTCAAGCGCAGAATCGCCACCGGCGTCGCCACCCGCTCCGCCTCCGGGCTGCAGCCCCGCGAAGTACTGGACCTGATCTGGACCCGCTCCCGCGAGCTCATGGCCCGGCACGCCGCCTGCTACCAGCAGGACGTCGCCCCGGAGCTGGGCGGCGCCGGGATCCACCTGATCCGCTGGCCGGAGCTGACCGAGAAGGAACAGGCCCGCCTGTTCACCCTCTTCCGCCACCAGATCTTCCCCGTCCTCACCCCCCTGGCCGTCGACCCGGCCCACCCCTTCCCGTACATCTCCGGCCTCTCCCTGAACCTGGCCGTGGTCGTCCGCAACCCCGTCAGCGGCCACGACCACTTCGCCCGGGTCAAGGTCCCGCCGCTGCTCTCCCGCTTCCTGGAGGCCTCCCCGCAGCGCTACGTCCCCATAGAGGACGTCATCGCGGCCCACCTGGAGGAGCTGTTCCCGGGCATGGAGGTGCGCGCGCACCACATGTTCCGGGTCACCCGCAACGAGGACCTGGAGGTCGAGGAGGACGACGCGGAGAACCTCCTCAAGGCCCTGGAGAAGGAGCTCATGCGGCGCCGCTTCGGGCCGCCGGTCCGGCTGGAGGTCGAGGAGTCCATCGACCCCGCCGTACTGGACCTGCTCGTCCAGGAGCTGAAGATCTCCGAGGCCGAGGTCTACCCGCTGCCCGGCCCGCTGGACCTGACCGGCCTCTTCGGGATCTCCGCGCTGGACCGGCCCGAGCTGAAGTACCCGAAGTTCGTCGCCGGCACCCACCGTGACCTCGCCGAGGTCGAGTCCGCCTCGGCCCCCGACATTTTCGCCGCGCTGCGCGCCCGCGACGTCCTGCTCCACCACCCGTACGACTCCTTCTCCACCTCCGTCCAGGCGTTCCTGGAGCAGGCCGCCGCCGACCCGGACGTCCTCGCGATCAAGCAGACGCTGTACCGGACCTCCGGCGACTCGCCCATCGTCGACGCGCTCATAGACGCCGCCGAGTCCGGCAAGCAGGTCCTCGTACTGGTCGAGATCAAGGCGCGCTTCGACGAGCAGGCCAACATCAAGTGGGCACGGAAGCTGGAGGAGGCCGGCTGCCACGTCGTCTACGGCCTGGTCGGCCTCAAGACGCACTGCAAGCTCTCCCTGGTCGTCCGCCAGGAAGGCGACATGCTGCGCCGCTACTCCCACGTCGGCACCGGGAATTACCACCCCAAGACCGCCCGGCTGTACGAGGACCTGGGCCTGCTGACCGCCGACCCGCAGGTCGGCGCGGACCTCTCCGACCTCTTCAACCGCCTTTCCGGCTACTCCCGCCGGGAGACCTACCGGCGGCTGCTCGTCGCCCCCAAGTCGCTGCGGGACGGCCTGATCCAGCGCATCACCAAGGAGATCGCGCACCAGCGCGCGGGCCACCCCGCGTTCGTCCGCATCAAGGTCAACTCGATGGTGGACGAGGCCGTCATCGACGCGCTGTACCGCGCCTCCCAGGCCGGTGTGTCCGTCGACATCTGGGTACGCGGAATCTGTGCACTGCGGCCCGGCGTACCGGGCCTGAGCGAGAACATCCGCGTCCGCAGCGTCCTCGGCCGCTTCCTCGAACACTCGCGGGTGTTCGCCTTCGGCAACGGAGGGGAGCCCGAAGTGTGGCTGGGCAGCGCGGACATGATGCACCGTAACCTCGACCGGCGGATCGAGGCGCTGGTACGGGTCACCGACCCGGGCCACCGCGCCTCGCTCGACCGCCTGCTGCGGACCGGCACGTCGGACACCACCTCCGCCTGGCACCTCGGCCCGGACGGCAACTGGACCCGGCACGCCGCCGACGCGGACGGCACCCCGCTGCGCAACGTACAAGAAATGCTCATCGACGCCCGGAGGCGCCGGCGTGGCCCTGCGACCTGACCTCTCCCCGCCCTGCGAACGGACCGGTGCCCACCCGGCCGGCCCGGCGCCCGACCGTGCGACGGCCGGGGAGGTGCTCTCGGGCTACCTCCACGAGCAGTCGACGGCCTTCCTGCGCAACCTGCGGCTGCACCGCGAGAGCGGCTCGGACGCGCGGGGCGCCGGTGACGCGGCCCGGGAACTGAGAGCCGCGGCCCGCAGGATCAGCGGCGCGCTGCACACCTTCCGGCCGCTGACCGACGAGACCTGGGCCGACCAGCTCCGCGCCGAACTGAGCTGGCTCTCGGGCACCCTGGCCCGCGAACACGCCTACGCCGACCGCCTCGCCCGCCTCCTGGCCGCCCTCCACCGCGTCGCGGGCCCGGCCGAGCCGGCCGGCGCCGCGAGATCCCCGGAGGGCGACGCCGCCCCGCCTCCGCAGCGGTCGTCGAGCCGTACTACGGGGACCGGCGCCGGCTCCCGGGACGGCCGGGCTCGCGACGAGCGGACCGAGAGCGGCCGGGCCCGCAACGAGCGGTCCCGCGACGATCGGTCCCGCGACCCCAAGGACCCCGCCGCCACCAACGCCGCCGGGGCCGCGCGGGCCGGTGCGCTGCTGGACCGGCAGCTGACCCTGGCCCGCACCCGCGCCCACTCCGCAGCACTCCAGGCCCTCGGCTCCTCCCGCTTCCACGCCGTCGCGGACGCCGTCGCCGTACTGGCCTCCGAAGCACCGCTGGACAAGCACTCCGCCGACCGGCTCGCCACCGAGGCGCTCCCACCGCTGGCCGACCACGCGCACCGCCGCCTCGCCGACGCCGTCGCCGCGCTGCCGCTGACCCGCGCCGGACACCCGTACAACGCCGCCGCGCTGAGTGCCGACGACCGCCAGGACGCCGCCTGGAACCAGGTACGGCTGCTGCTGCGGCACAGCCGGTACGCGCAGGAGGTCGCCGACGGCGGCGTCACCGACCTGCGGCTGCTGGAGGCGGCCCGGGCCCTGGAACGCCACCGCGACGCGGCCGAGGCCGCCACCGCGGCCGCCGCCGCGGCCCGCACCCCACGCATCGCCCCGGCCACCGCCTACGCCCTCGGCATCCTCCACGCCGACCAACGCCACGAGGTAGAAGCCGCCCGCTACGCCTTCACCCGCGCCTGGAGGAACGGATGACCGACGGAACCCTGATCCGGGCAGCGGGCTGCGTCCTGTGGCGCCGCGCGGAGGCGCCGGGCGGGCTGGAGATCGCCCTCGTACACCGGCCGAAGTACGACGACTGGTCGCACCCGAAAGGCAAGCTGAAGCGGGGCGAGGAGGCGCAGGCGGCGGCCGTGCGCGAGGTCGCCGAGGAGACCGGCATGGACTGCCGGCTCGGTGCCGAGCTCTCGACCGTGTACTACGAAGCGAACGGCCGGCCCAAGGAGGTCCGCTACTGGGCGGCGGAGGCGTGCGGCGGGGCGTTCGTCCCCAATGACGAGGTCGACCGGCTGGCCTGGCTCTCCCCGGCCGAGGCCCGCGGCCTGCTCACCCAGGACCGGGACCGGCCGCTGGTCGACGCGTTCCTGGCGGCGCTGCGTACGGCCTGAGAGCCTTCCGCACCGCTGCTGGGGTGCTCAGCCGCGTGGCGCCAGCGCGTCCCAGCGGACCGTGAGCTCGCCCTGGCGCCAGCGGTGGGGGCCGTCGGTGAGGGGCCAGCCCGCCTCTCGCAGTGCGTGTACCGAGCGGATCCAGCGTTGGCGGGCGCTGAGGGCGCCGTAGGGGGCTGCCGCGGCCCAGGCGCGGTCGAAGTCCCGTAGGAAGGCGTGCACCGGCTCGCCCGGGACATTGCGGTGGATGAGCGCTTTCGGGAGGCGTTCGGCCAGGTCGGAGGGGGTTTCCAGGGATCCGAGGCGGGCCGCGAAGGTGATCGTGCGGGGGCCCTCGGGGCCGAGCGCGACCCAGACGTGCCGACGGCCGATCTCGTCGCAGGTGCCCTCCACCAGCAGGCCGCTCGGGGCCAGCCGCGCGCACAGCCGCGCCCAGACCGCCGCGACCTCGGCCTCGTCGTACTGCCGCAGCACGTTCGCCGCCCGGATCAGCGTGGGGGAGCGGCCCGGGGCGCCCGGCAGCGGCACCTCGAAGCCGCCGTGCAGGAAGACCAGCCCGTCCCGCTCGTACGGCTCGGCCGCCGCGACCCGCGCCGGATCGATCTCGACGCCCACCACCTGCGCGTCCGCGCGGGCCGTGCGAAGCCGGTCCAGCAGCTCCACGGCGGTCCAGGGCGCGGCGCCGTACCCGAGGTCGACGGCGACCGGATCGGCGGTGCGGCGCAGCTGGGGGCCGTGCGTGGCGGCGATCCAGCGGTCCATGCGGCGCAGCCGGTTCGGGTTGGTGGTCCCGCGGGTGGCGCTCCCGACCGGGCGTGCGGACGGGGGAGGGGAGGAGCTGCGGGCCATGGCACGACTGTATGCGCTGCCGGCGCGGGCCCTGTCCGACCCGTGGACCGCCGGCCGAGATGCGCCGGACATCCCTTAGGGTCACGCTTTGGCAAAGAGGGGGCGGCGCGGCGCCTGGCGGGAAATGGCACGGCCGGCTCTGTTGTTGGCCGGTGGAGAGGCGTTTTTGTGCCGGATTTCCGCCGGATTGTGGGAGGTAGCTCGCAGTGAGCCAATACGTGTCCCGGCTCCGCGGCCGTCCCCAGAGCCAGTTCGCGGGCCCCGCCCGGCTCCGGCTGGGGGGCTCCCGCAAGCCGCGCCGGGTGGCGATGCTGAGCGTGCACACCTCCCCGCTGCACCAGCCCGGCACGGGCGACGCGGGCGGCATGAACGTGTACATCGTCGAGCTGGCCAGGAAACTCGCCGCGCTCAACATCGAGGTCGAGATATTCACCCGCGCCACCACCGGCGCCCTCCCGCCCTCCGTGGAGCTGGCCCCCGGCGTCCTCGTACGGCATGTGGACGCGGGCCCGTACGAGGGCCTGAACAAGGAGGACCTGCCCGCTCAGCTGTGTGCCTTCACGCACGGCGTGATGCAGGCGTGGGCGGGCCACCGTCCCGGCCATTACGACCTGGTGCACTCGCACTACTGGCTCTCCGGCCACGTCGGCTGGCTCGCCGCCGAGCGCTGGGGTGTCCCCCTCGTCCACGCCATGCACACGATGGCCAAGGTCAAGAACGCCGCGCTCGCGGAGGGCGACACCCCCGAGCCGGCCGCGCGCGTCATCGGCGAGACCCAGATCGTGCGCGCCTCGGACCGGCTGATCGCCAACACCGCCGAGGAGGCCGGTGAGCTCGTACGGCACTACGAGGCCGAGCCCGGCAAGGTCGCGGTCGTGCACCCGGGCGTCAACCTCGACCGCTTCCGGCCGGCGAGCGACGCGGCGGGCGGCATCGCGGCGGGCTCCGGAATCGCGGCGGGCAGCGGCGTCGCCGACGCGCGTGCCGCGGCCCGGGACCGCCTCGGCCTGCCCCAGGACGCGCTGATCCCGCTCTTCGCGGGCCGCATCCAGCCCCTGAAGGCCCCCGACATCCTGCTGCGCGCGGTCGCGGTGCTGCTGGACCAGGACCCCGCGCTGCGCTCCCGGATCGTCGTACCCGTCGTGGGCGGGCCGAGCGGCAGCGGCCTGGCCAAGCCCGAGGGCCTGCAGAAGCTGGCCGCCCGGCTCGGCATCGCGGACGTGGTGCGGTTCCGGCCGCCGGTCGGCCAGGACCAGCTCGCCGACTGGTACCGCGCGGCGAGCGTGCTGGTCATGCCCTCGTACAGCGAGTCCTTCGGGCTGGTGGCCATAGAGGCGCAGGCGTGCGGCACGCCGGTGGTCGCCGCCTCGGTGGGCGGCCTCCCGGTCGCCGTGAAGGACGGCGTCAGCGGCTTCCTGGTCGACGGGCATGACCCGGTGGACTACGCTCGCGCGCTGCGCCGCTTCGCCGACGAACCCTCGCTCACGCTGCGGATGGGCGCGGCGGCCGCCCGGCACGCCGGTTCCTTCGGCTGGGACACCGCGGCCGCGGCGACCGCCGACGTGTACACCGCCGCGCTGCAGGAGCGGCGCCGTCGCCTACGATCACTGCATGGCTGAGGACGCGCGGCAGATCATCGAGGCGACGCTCAACGACGCCGAGCTGGAGTGGGAGTCCCCGGAGGCCGGCAGTTACGTCGTCAAGCTGCCCGGTACCCGCAAGCTCTCCACGACGTGCTCGCTGCTCGTCGGCAAGCACTCGCTGTCCATCAACGCCTTCGTCGTACGGCGCCCCGACGAGAACCACGAAGCGGTGCACCGCTGGCTGCTGGAGCGCAACACCCGTCTGTACGGCGTGAGTTACGCGATCGACAAGCTCGGCGACGTCTACCTCGTCGGCAAGCTGCCGCTCGCGGCCGTCACCCCCGAGGAGCTGGACCGCATCCTCGGCACGGTCCTGGAGAACGCCGACGGCTCGTTCAACACGCTGCTGGAGATGGGCTTCGCGTCGGCGATCCGCAAGGAGTACGAGTGGCGGGTCTCGCGCGGCGAGTCCACCCGCAACCTCGAAGCATTCGCCCATCTGACCGGCCGGGACAAGTAGCCGTCCGACGGGCCGAGTAGTCATCCGACCGGCCGGGACAAGTAGCGCTTTCCGGCCCATTTCGCGGTCACCCTTCCCGGCTCTTCCACCGCCCGGCGGGCCCGTGGCATGCTCGCGGCCTTCTCTCTCCCATGCACCTCTTCACCTGCATGAAGGGCGGCCCATGGACATCAGCAGGCGCACCCTGCTGGGCAGCGCGACCGCCGTGACGGCGGCCGCCGCACTGCCCGCTCTCCCGGCCTCGGCGGCCGGTCACCGCAGCACACTCTGGGACGAGTACTCCGCCCGCCCCTTCACGCATCCGCAGATCCCGTACATCGGCCGGGCCGGCTGCCGACGCCGCTTCCGGGCCGCCGGGGAAGGCCCCGTGATCGACGCGGTACGGGAGTACGGCGCCGTCCCGGACGGCAGCAAGGACGCGGCGCCCGCCCTCAACCGCGCCCTCGAAGCGGCGGGCCGGAGCGGCGGCGGCACCGTCACCCTCCCGCCCGGCACCTTCCGCATCGACGACGTCGTCCGCATCGGCCACGACCACGTGGTGCTGCGCGGCGCGGGCAGCGGCCGTACCAAGCTGCTCGCCACCAAGCACCTCACCGAGCTGATCGGCCCGTACGGCAGCCGGTACGGCGGCGACAAGTCCGCCTGGTCCTGGACCGGCGGCCTCATCTGGCTCTGCCCGACGGCCCGTTACGACTCCCTCGTCGCGGCGATCAAGAAGCAGGACTGGCCGTTCGAGGGCTGGACGGGCAACCGGCGTGACGAGTGGCGCACGCTCACCGCCGTGCGCCCGGCGCGCCGCGGCGACTGGACGGTGACGGTCGCCGACACCTCGCGGCTGCGCCCCGGCGCCCTCGTCCTCCTCCAGCTGGCCGACGACAAGAACCACACCCTCCTCCAGCACATGGCGGGCGGTGGTCCAGGGCCCGCCTCGTACACCTGGGACGGCAGGGAGAAACTCAACAGCTTCGTCCCGTACGAGTGGCCCGTGCGCATCGTCCGTATCAAGGGGCGCGAGGTGACCTTCGAGCGCCCGCTGCCCCTCGACGTGCGTCCGGAGTGGGAACCGCGGCTCACCACCCACGTCCGCGCGCTCACCGGCGCCGGGGTCGAGGGGCTGACGATCGAGGCGGTCGAGACGCCGCAGTCCCCGCACCTGCAGGACAAGGGCTACAACGGCGTGCTCCTGCAGTGCGCGTACGACTGCTGGGTACGGGACGTCGTCGCGCGCCACGTCGACAACGGCTTTGGACTGACCGCCTCGTCCTCCTGCACGATCAGCAACACCCGTGTCGCGGGCCGCGGTTCCCACCATCCGTACTACTGCCGCGAGGGCGCGCACGACAACCTCTTCGAGGACTTCGTGATCGAGCGGCGCAGCGTCCCCACGCCGCCCGGCACCGTCCTGCACGGCATCAACGTCGAGAACCTGTCCAGCTACAACGTCTGGTCGCGCGGCCGGATGGAGATGGGCACGTTCGACTCCCACCGGGGCATGCCGTTCGCCAACGTCCGTACCGACATCACCATCGACAACACCGGCGAGCACGGCGGCGACCTGCGCGCGGGGCCGCTCTTCGGGGCCCGCTTCACGCACTGGAACGTCCGCGTCACGAACGGGCGGGCCGGCATGGTGAAGATCGACGAATTGGCCCCGTACAGCGTCACGGCCGGCATCTCCGAGGTCCGCGAGTTCGGCCAGATCGACAAGCCGGACTTCCCGGGTGACCTGCACAGCAGGCTCGTGGCGTACGGCCGCCCCGGGGCGCTCAGGCCACGGAATCTGTACGAGGCGCAGCGCCGGCTGCGTCCATGACCGGCGCGGGGGCCGCGGCCTGCGCCCGCTCCTCGGCGTTCATCCGCCGCAGCAGCAGCCCGTAACCGAGCGCCGCCACCGTCCCGACCACCGCACTGGCCGACCAGAGGGTGGCCGGGCCGTACCGGTCGATGACCGCCCCGCCGAGCAGCGGGGCGGCCAGCGACGCCACCGACCAGGACAGCGAGTACATGCCCTGGTAACGGCCGCGGCCGTGAGTGGGGGAGAGCCGGACCACCAGCCCCATCTGCGTGGGCGAGTTGATGATCTCGCCGAGCGTCCAGACGGCGACGGACACCGCGAACAGCGCCACCGAACCGGCGAACGCCGTCAGCCCGAAGCCGTAACCGGTCAGCAGCGCCGAGCCGATCAGCAGCGCCGCCGGGCTGCGGTGCTCGATGAACCGGGTCACCGGGATCTGCAGCAGCACGATCAGTACGCCGTTCGTGGCGATCACCAGCCCGAAGTCCGAGCTGCTGAAGCCGGCCTGACCCATGGTCACCGGCAGCGACACGTACGCCTGCTGGAAGAGCAGCGCGAGCATCAGGTTCAGCCCGACGACGGTCATGAAGCGCCCGTCCCGCAGTACGGTCAGCATCGACACGCGCCGTACGGCCTCCTCCGCGGTGCCGTCCTCCGTCGCCCCTGCCACCGGCCGGGACTCGGGCAGCTTCACGAAGACCACCACCGCACAGGCCAGCACCAGCACCGACTCGCCGAGGAAGAGCAGCAGATAGCCGTACTGGGCGAGCAGCCCGGCCAGCGACGAGGAGATCGCGAAGCCCATGTTCAGCGCCCAGTAGTTCAGCGCGAAGGCCCGCACGCGGTCCTCCGGCGCCACGATGTCCGCCATCATCGCCGTCACCGCGGGCCGCGAACCGTTGCTCGCCATGCCCACCACGCAGGCCACCGCCGCGATGGCCACCGGGTCCTCCATGAAGCCCAGCAGCGCCACCGAGACCGCGGTCATCAGCTGCGCGATCAGCATCGTGGGCCGCCGCCCGAGCCGGTCGGTCAGCACCCCGGCCACCACCGAGGAGACCACCCCGCCCAGCCCGTACAGCGCGCCGACCAGCCCCGCGTACGACGCCGAGTACCCCCGCTCCACCGTGAGGTACAGCGCCAGGAACGTGGCGACGAACGCCCCCAGGCGATTGATCAGCGTGCTCGTCCACAGCCACCAGAACTGCCGCGGCAGCCCCGACACACTCGCGACGACGGCTCGTCTCACCCTGACTCCCCCGTAAACCGTGCCCGTGGCGCCGATGTAAGTGGCGCAACCACCAAGGGGAAGCTACTTGCGCAGGTCAGCCATCGCCATTGAATTGACGCGAACCGTCAAACGTCGCGCGTCGGGCACAGACGAGCGCCCCGGAGTCCACGCACCGGCCCCCTGCCTGGCCTGTCACCGTTTTCGATTAGTCTCAAAGACATGGCCGACGCACCGTACAAGCTCATCCTCCTCCGCCACGGCGAGAGCGAGTGGAATGCGAAGAACCTGTTCACCGGCTGGGTGGACGTCAACCTGAACGAGAAGGGCGAGAAGGAGGCGGTCCGCGGCGGTGAGCTGCTCAAGGACGCCGGCCTGCTCCCCGACGTCGTGCACACCTCCCTCCAGAAGCGCGCCATCCGCACCGCGCAGCTGGCCCTGGAGGCCGCCGACCGCCACTGGATCCCGGTCCACCGCAGCTGGCGCCTGAACGAGCGCCACTACGGCGCCCTGCAGGGCAAGGACAAGGCCCAGACCCTCGCCGAGTTCGGCGAGGAGCAGTTCATGCTGTGGCGCCGCTCGTACGACACCCCGCCGCCGGCGCTCGACCGCGACGCCGAGTACTCCCAGTTCTCCGACCCGCGCTACGCCACGCTCCCCCCGGAGCTGCGCCCGCAGACGGAGTGCCTGAAGGACGTCGTCGTCCGCATGCTCCCGTACTGGTTCGACGGCATCGTCCCGGACCTGCTCACCGGCCGCACCGTCCTGGTCGCCGCCCACGGCAACAGCCTCCGCGCCCTGGTCAAGCACCTCGACGGCATCTCCGACGCGGACATCGCCGGCCTGAACATCCCCACCGGCATCCCGCTCTCCTACGAGCTCGACGCCGACTTCAAGCCCCTCAACCCGGGCGGCACCTACCTCGACCCGGAGGCCGCCAAGGCCGCCATCGAGGCGGTCAAGAACCAGGGCAAGAAGAAGTAACCCTCGGTCTTACTCAGCACCAAGCCCCCTGCCTGCGGATTTCCGCGGGCAGGGGGCTTGTCGCTGGTCGGGGGCCGGCGCCCGGGCGTGCTGTTCCGGGGGCCGGCGCCGGGGCGTCAGCCGCAGCTGCCGCCGCAGCTGCACGGGCCGCCGGACTGGCAGCCGCAGCCGCAGCCGGGGCCGCACGAGCAGCCGCTCGCCGCTGTCGGTTCAGGTGTGCTCGGAGCAGAGATGTGGGGCATGAAGTGCCTCCTGGTTGGCAGCCATAAGGGAGGTTCCTTCCCTCCCCTACCCACGCCAGGGGGCGCACCAACGGCGTGCGGCCGCACGGAGCGGGGCACGCACTGCCCCGCCCGCCCGTGCCCGGAGGGCGATCAGCTGCCGTCGACCGCGGCCGGCGGCGCGATCTCGTCCGCGTGCTCGCCCGTGACCAGGTACACCACGCGCTTGGCGACCGACACGGCGTGATCGGCGAACCGCTCGTAGTAACGGCCCAGCAGCGTGACATCCACCGCCGTCTCGATGCCGTGCTGCCAGCGGTCGTCCATCAGGTGCTGGAAGAGCGTGCGGTGGAGCATGTCCATCGCGTCGTCGTCCTGCTCCAGCTGCAGCGCCAGATCGACGTCCTTCGTGATGACGACCTCGCCGGCCTTCGCCATCAGGCGCTGCGCCAGCTGCCCCATCTCCAGAATGGTGGCGTGCAGGTCCCGGGGTACCGCCGTCTCCGGGAACCGCAGCCGCGCCAGCTTCGCGACGTGCTGCGCCAGGTCACCGGACCGCTCCAGGTCCGCGCTCATCCGCAGCGACGTCACGACGATCCGCAGGTCCGTGGCGACCGGCTGCTGGCGCGCCAGCAGTGCTATGGCCCGGGCCTCCAGATCGTGCTGCAGATCGTCGACCTTCTCGTCGCCGGCGATCACGTTCTCCGCCAGCTTCAGGTCCGCGTCGAGTATCGCCGTGGTGGCGCGCCCGATCGCGGAGCCGACGAGCCTGGCCATCTCGACCAGACCTTCGCCGATCGAATCCAGCTCCTCGTGGTACGCGTCCCGCATCAGTGACCTTCTCTCGCATCGAGTCGTGGGTGGGCCTGCGATGCCCGTGATCCAGAGTTTCCCGGGTCCGTGCCCCTGTGTAGTGGCCCGGGCTGCGCCCCTGGTGGTGTGGGCCTACGATTCCCACGCTCCCACGTTCGAGCCCGGATGCGACCGGTTCGCCCCTCCGGAGTGAATCAGTACCGACATGAAGGTGAACTCTCGGCAACCAGTGGCCGAGGTGGCCCTCTGATGGCTGTGGAACTGTCACAACCGGCGCATAACCTGGACTCATGAACGTGGACGCGGCCATCGCCGCAGTGGCAGCGATCGCCGGTTGTTGTACCGGCGTCATCGCCATGCTGGCGTTCCGCTGGAGCGAACGCGAACAGGCCAAGCCCACGCGTACGTCCCTGCACACCGACGCCGTCCTGCCGCCCGGCGTGGACACCGTCCTGTCGGTGCTCAGATCCTCCGCCGTCGTCCTCGACGAGGCCGACGGCGTGGTCAAGGCCAGCTCGGCCGCGTACGCCCTGGGCCTCGTGCGAGGCGGCAAGCTCGCCGTCGACCCCATGCTCCAGATGGCGCGCGACACCCGCAGGGACGGAGAAATACGCCAGGTCGAGCTGGACCTGCCGCGCCGCGGCACCGGCCGCGGCGACGCTCTCGCCGTCTCCGCGCGCGTCGCCCCGCTCGGCTCCCGCCTCGTACTGCTCCTGGTCGAGGACCTCACCGAAGCCCGCCGCATAGAAGCGGTGCGCCGCGACTTCGTGGCCAACGTCAGCCATGAGCTCAAGACCCCGGTCGGCGCGCTCTCGCTGCTCTCCGAGGCGGTGATGGACGCCAGCGACGACCCCGAGGCGGTGAACCGCTTCGCGGGCCGCATGCAGACCGAGGCCACCCGCCTGACCAGCCTGGTCCAGGAGCTGATCGACCTCTCCCGGGTGCAGAACGACAACCCGCTGGAGGACGCCGAGCCCGTCCGCGTGGACGAGCTGGTCGAGGAGGCGATGGACCGCTGCCGCCAGCAGGCCAGCAGCAAGTCGATCACCATGGCCGTCGGCGGCATCGACGACCTGCACGTATGGGGCAACAGAAGCCAGCTCGCCGGCGCCCTCGGCAATCTCGTCGAGAACGCCGTCAACTACTCCCCGGCCCGCACCCGTGTCGGCATAGCCGGCCGCCGAGTCCCGGCGTCCGGCGGCACGATGATCGAGATAGCCGTCACCGACCAGGGCATCGGCATCTCCGAGAAGGACCGGGACCGGATCTTCGAGCGGTTCTACCGCGTCGACCCGGCGCGCTCCCGCGCCACCGGCGGTACCGGACTCGGTCTCGCCATCGTCAAGCATGTGGCCGCCTCGCACGGCGGGGAGGTCACGGTGTGGAGCGCCGAAGGACAGGGCTCCACCTTCACCCTGCGGCTCCCGGAAGCCGGCGCGGTCCGTGACCGCGACGCCGCCCAGCGGGACGACCCCGCAGCAGACCCGGACGACCTCGATGGCGAGGACGGTCCGTACGACACCTTCAACGGCCCGACCGTCACCCACCACCACACTTCCCCGGAAGCGCTACGCGCGCCCTATCCTGCCCCGGAGGTCCTTCCGTGACCCGAGTGCTCGTCGTCGAGGATGAGGAGTCCTTCAGCGACGCCCTCTCCTACATGCTTCGCAAGGAGGGCTTCGAGGTCGCCATCGCGGCGACCGGACCCGACGCGCTGGACGAGTTCGAGCGCAACGGCGCCGACCTGGTCCTGCTCGACCTGATGCTGCCCGGCCTGCCCGGTACGGAGGTCTGCCGCCAGCTGCGCGGCCGCTCCAACGTCCCGGTGATCATGGTGACCGCCAAGGACAGTGAGATCGACAAGGTCGTCGGCCTGGAAATAGGAGCCGACGACTACGTCACCAAGCCGTTCTCCTCGCGGGAGCTGGTCGCCCGCATCCGCGCGGTCCTGCGCCGCCGCGGCGAGCCGGAGGAGGTCACGCCGCAGGCCCTGGAGGCCGGCCCGGTCCGCATGGACGTGGACCGGCACGTCGTCACGGTCTCCGGCGGCAAGGTCGACCTCCCGCTCAAGGAGTTCGACCTGCTGGAGATGCTGCTGCGCAACGCCGGCCGGGTCCTCACCCGTATGCAGCTGATCGACCGGGTCTGGGGCGCCGACTACGTGGGCGACACCAAGACCCTCGACGTCCACGTCAAGCGCCTGCGCGCCAAGATCGAGCCGGACCCGGGCGCGCCGCGCTATCTGGTCACGGTCCGCGGCCTCGGGTACAAGTTCGAGCCGTAAGCCGACAGACGCGCCTTCGGGGCGCGGGGAACTGCGCGCGCAGGGCCCGGACGGGGCTTTCCGTCCGGGCCCTTCCATGCGTGCGGAGTTATCCACAGGGCGCCCGCGTGACGGCGGGGCTCGGTACCTTCGCGGTATGCGTGGTGGAGGCGGGGGAGGGGGTCTTTGCTACGGGGTGGGGAGGCTCCCGCTGGTTGGGGAGAGGGAGGGGCCCCTGCCAGGACGCGGGCGCTTTCGCGTACGCGGACGGCGCTCGACGCCCCCACGGGCGCCTACGTACACCGAAACGCCCGCACGGGCGCCTAGTACGCCTGCGTACGTCCAAACGCCCGCCCCGCCGCCGAAGCGGCAGAGCGGGCGAGGGGATGCCTCAGTGGCCGCCGTGCGCGGCTTCCGAAGCCGACGGCGAGGCCGACTCCGAGGCGGGCGCGGACGCCGACGCCGACGGCTGCGGCACCTCGGTCGGCCCGTAGTCCTTGAAGTAGCTCTTCGCCGGGACGACGTACGCCCGCAGCGAGACCTTGCCGGTGCGGCTGAAGTCGAAGGTCACCTTCTGCGCGTTGCCGTCCTTGACGGCCTCACGGCCGCTGGACAGGGTGGCCGAGGCGTTGCCCTTGCCGCCGATCACGAGGGAGCCGCCGGCCGGCACGGTGATCTTGCCGGCGCCCTTGGCGGGCTTCAGCTCGACCTGCTGGCCGCTGCCGTCGACAGTGATGGAGTCCAGCGTCTGGTCCTTCGTGCCGCCGTTGAACAGCGTCGCGGACACGACAGCCGGGCCCTTGGCGTCCGGCTTCGGCTGGGTGATCACCACGGCGTTCTGGATCTTGATGTCGCCGACGGAGGTGGCGGCGTTGTCCGGCTTGACTTGCAGCGTCGCGGCATCGTTCCCCGCCGCGCACGCGGAGAGCGAGGCGATCGAGAGCGTGAGGACGGTGGCGGCGAGGGCGCCGCGTCGAAGGCTGCGGCTCACGGCGGCGGCATCTCCTAGGACGAGCTTCGGCGGCCGAACGGTCATGCCCGGTCGCGGGGTGGACGGCTGGGCGGCCGTCCGTACGCCGTGCGTCGACGCCGTACGTAAAGCCGCCCTAAGGGTGTGTCAGCGCCGCTAGGTTACCGAGCCGCCCTTCCGCCGCCGCACCCGACCCGCCCCCTGTGCGATCAGGTGCCGATCAGGCGCCGCTCACATGGTCACGACCGCCACCCGGAACGCGCCGACGCACCTGCCGGCAGCGCCTCCCTATGGATGCCCGGCCGGCTTACCGCGGCCCTCACCAGAACTGCCGGAAGAATTCACCTCACGTCCGTTCGGGTGATCGCCGCGGGAGAATCCGCCGGAGCCGCCGAGAGGAATAGCGGCAAAGGCAAAGGAATGCGCCGCGTCACACGAATTGATCATGTCCGGTGCGCCCGGCCGGGTGACGGGATGATCAATTCTCGATTCGGGCGGGAGTGGTCGGGAGTGACCGAACGGAGTAGTGGAAGCACGCCATCCGGATCCCGGCAAACCGGGACGTTCGCCCTCTCGATCGGCCTCTTCCGGAGCTGTAACGTACGCGTTTCGCTCCGCTCAAGAAGCGCCTCCGACCTGCGAATACCTGCTTCCGACAAGCGGTCGATGCACGTCACGACCGTCGTTGTCAAGCCCCGAGATACGCCCTGACCTGCGAAAACGCCATTCAGAACGGACCGTTCCCGTGTTAGGATGGATAGCCACGGAAGGGGTACCTGTCACATGACGTTCAAGGTTGGCGACACCGTGGTCTATCCCCATCACGGGGCCGCGCTGATCGAGGCCATCGAAACTCGCCAGATCAAAGGCGTGGACAAGACCTACTTGGTGCTGAAGGTCGCTCAGGGCGATCTGACGGTTCGTGTGCCAGCGGACAATGCGGAGTTCGTCGGTGTGCGCGATGTGGTCGGCCAGGACGGGCTCGACCGGGTCTTCGAGGTGCTTCGTGCACCATATGCCGAAGAGCCGACGAACTGGTCCCGTCGCTACAAGGCAAATCTCGAAAAGCTCGCCTCCGGCGACGTGATCAAGGTCGCCGAAGTGGTTCGCGACCTGTGGCGCCGTGAGCGTGAGCGCGGACTCTCCGCAGGTGAGAAGCGCATGCTCGCCAAGGCCCGCCAGATCCTGGTGAGCGAGCTCGCCCTCGCGGAGAACACCAACGAAGACAAGGCCGAGGCTCTGCTCGACGAGGTCCTCGCGTCCTGACCCCGCCGCTGCTGGGTTTCCACAGTGATCAGTGATTGCTCACGAGCGATCGCCCACGGTGGTTCGCCCCGCAATGAGGCGCTCAGCACAATGAGGCGCGCTCAGCGGTGCTCAGCACGAAAATGCCGCGGTGCCCGAGCGACGATTGCTTCCCCCAGGAAGCGGTCCGTTGCCGGGCGCTGCGGCATATCTGATGACCGGCGTACCAACGGCCCTGATGACCGGCGTACCTACGGCCGGCGTTTCCGAGCCGACCGCGACGGCCATACCCGGAACCGAACCGAGCCCGGAACTGGCGTGCCGGGCCCGGGCAGCTGGCTCGACCGGTCGTCACGGAAGGGTCCGGTCGGGGCGTCGCGCCCGGCACGGTGTGGCCATACCCACCTCTGCCGAGTAAACAAACCTGCCGCTCGAAATTCGGGGTGCGACCCCCGGCTCACGGAGTGCAACCGATGTCTGAAGATTCCCGCCGACTTCGCACGGCGGCGGTCATCCCCGCGGCCGGCCGCGGCGTACGCCTGGGCCCTGGCGCCCCCAAGGCCCTGCGCGCGCTGGGCGGCACGCCCATGCTCATCCACGCCGTACGGGCCATGGCGGCCTCCCGCGCCGTCTCCCTCGTCGTCGTGGTCGCGCCGCCCGACGGCGCACCCGAAGTACGCGCGCTGCTGGACAGCCACACCTTCCCCGAGCGCACCGAGCTGCTGGTCGTCCCCGGCGGCGACACCCGCCAGCAGTCCGTGAGCCTCGGCCTGCAGGCCCTGCCCGAGGACGTCGACGTGGTCCTCGTCCACGACGCGGCGCGGCCCCTCGTACCGGTCGACACCGTCGACACCGTGATCAACGCCGTACGGGGCGGTGCGCCCGCCGTCGTACCGGCGCTGCCGCTCGCCGACACCGTGAAGGAAGTACGGCCGGATCCCGCCGGTGGATCCGAGCCAGTGGTGGGCACGCCGGAGCGCGCCCGGCTGCGCGCCGTACAGACCCCGCAGGGCTTCGACCGCGACACCCTGGTCAAGGCGCACGCGACCGTGACCTTCGACGGCGAGGGCGCCACGGACGACGCCGGCATGGTCGAACGGCTCGGCGCGCCGGTCGTGGTCGTACCCGGCCACGAAGAAGCGTTCAAGGTCACCCGCCCGCTGGACCTGGTCCTCGCGGAGGCGGTACTGGCGCGCCGGCGGGCTACGGACGGGTACGCCTGAGACGGCCTGGCGGCGGGGCGGCCGGCCGGGTGGCTTCGGGGCCTGGGCGGCTTCGCGGGGGCGGGGTTTGAGGTGGGGTGGGGGCGTATACGGGGCGGTGGGGGGTGGTCCCCTACCCGTCCGACGAGCGGGGGCGGGGCGGAGTTCCGTACGGCGGCCCGCGCGGTTCGATGTTCACTCGCAGGGAGGAAATTTTCATGGTCGCGTTGCCCCAGGTGGGGATCGGGACGGACGTACACGCCTTTGAGCAGGGGCGTGAGCTGTGGTGCGCCGGCCTGCTCTGGGACGAGGCGGCCAGCGGCGGCTACGGCCTCGCCGGGCACAGCGACGGCGACGTGGTCGCGCACGCCGCCTGTGACGCCCTCTTCTCCGCGGCCGGCATCGGTGACCTCGGCGCGCACTTCGGTACGAGCCGCCCCGAGTGGTCCGGTGCCTCCGGCGTGACCCTGCTCGCCGAGGCCGCCCGCATCGTCCGGGCCGAGGGCTTCGAGATCGGCAACATCGCCGTCCAGGTCATCGGCGTACGCCCGAAGATCGGCAAGCGCCGCGAGGAGGCCCAGAAGGCCCTCTCGGCCGCAGCCGGCGCCCCCGTAGCGGTCTCCGGCACCACCACCGACGGCCTCGGCCTCACCGGCCGAGCCGAGGGCCTCGCAGCCCTGGCCACAGCCTTGGTGTTCCGCACGGCGTAACAGCGGCCGCCGCTCCGACCACAGGGAACAACCCCCGCCCCCCATTCGTCAGACGGGGTGGGGGCCTCAAGGTCTGCGCATACGGGCGCAGCGCCGAACTCCTCGCGCCCCAGGGTGAATTCTTCGCCCCTGGGGAATTCCCTGCCCCGCACGGACGTTGGCCCGGCAGCAGCATCCGATCGAGTCCGTTCCGTACGCTCCGTACGTTCCGCAGGGGGGAACCGCCGTGGCAGTCGAGCTTTCCGAGGGTCTCAAGAAGGTTCTCGATTCACAGGTGCTGGTCACCGTGGCCACCATCCAGCCCGACGGCAGCCCGCAGGTCTCCCCGGTGTGGATCAAGCGGGACGGCGACGACCTCCTGTTCTCCACGACCGAGGACCGCCGCAAGGCGCTGAACCTGCGGCGCGACCCCCGGGTGACCGTCGTCGTCCAGCCCGCCGACGACCCGTACATCTACGCGGAGATACGCGGCACCGCGGAGCTCACCACCGAAGGCGCGCAGGAGCTGCTCGACGAGCTCTCGGTGAAGTACACGGGCAAGCGGTACGCGGAGTTCAACACGAGGGCCGGCCGGGACGGCACTCGTGTGGTCGTCCGCATCACCCCGCGGAAGATCGTCGGACGCCTCTGACCGGTCCGGCGGAGGACCCCGTCCCGTACCGCCTCCGCCCGCACCCCACATCCCCGGACGTACCACCCCGAAGTGGTGTGGAACACCCGCGAATATCACGCTTCTGTGTCCCCGTGGGCCATCGGGTCGCGGGGCACTGCCTCGTTCCGTCTACCCTTGATGCGTGACCATTCGCCTGTACGACACCAGCGCCCGGCAGATCCGTGACTTCACCCCGCTCACGCCGGGCTGCGTCTCGATCTACCTGTGTGGCGCGACCGTGCAGGCCGCCCCGCACATCGGGCACATCCGGTCGGGACTGAACTTCGACATCATGCGCCGCTGGTTCGAGTACCGCGGCTACGACGTGACGTTCGTGCGGAATGTCACGGACATCGACGACAAGATCATCAAGAAGTCGGCCGAGCAGGGCCGCCCCTGGTGGTCGATCGGGTACGAGAACGAGGTCGCGTTCAACACCGCGTACGACACCCTCGGCTGCCTGCGGCCGACGTACGAGCCGCGCGCGACCGGACACGTCCCCGAGATGATCGAAATGATGCGCGGCCTGATCGAGCGTGGCCACGCCTACGCCGCCGACGGCAACGTCTACTTCGACGTGCGCTCCTTCCCCGGCTATCTGGAGCTCTCCGGCCAGGAGCTGGACAAGCTGCTGCAGCCGTCCGGCGAGGGCGAGACCGGCAAGCGCGACCCGCGCGACTTCGCGATGTGGAAGGCGGCCAAGGAGGGGGAGCCCAGCTGGGAGACCCCGTGGGGCCGCGGCCGGCCCGGCTGGCACCTGGAGTGCTCGGCCATGGCCCACAAGTACCTGGGTGAGGTCTTCGACATCCACGGCGGTGGCGTCGACCTCGTCTTCCCGCACCACGAGAACGAGATCGCGCAGGCCAAGGCCTACGGCGACGAGTTCGCGCGGTACTGGGCGCACAACGCCTGGGTCACGATGAGCGGCGAGAAGATGTCCAAGTCGCTGGGCAATTCCGTGCTCGTCTCCGAGATGGTCAAGCGCTGGCGCCCCATCGTGCTGCGCTACTACCTCGGCACCCCGCACTACCGTTCGATGATCGAGTACAGCGAGGAAGCGCTGCGCGAGGCCGAGTCCGCGTTCGCGCGCATCGAGGGCTTCGTCCAGCGCGTCGTGGAGCTGGCCGGCGGGCCGGTCGAGCCCGCCGCCGAGGTGCCGCTGGCCTTCGCCGAGGCGATGGACGACGACCTGGGCGTCCCGCAGGCGCTGGCGATCGTGCACACCGCCGTACGGCAGGGCAATTCCGCCCTGGCCGCGGACGACAAGGAAGCGGCCGTCGCCCGGCTGGCCGAGGTCCGTGCCATGCTCGGCGTGCTGGGCCTGGACCCGCTGGACGAGCAGTGGTCCGGCGGCGCCTCGGAGCGCGGCGAGGACCTGCACGGCGTCGTCGACTCCCTCGTCCGCATGGTCCTGGACCAGCGCCAGGCGGCCCGCGCCCGTAAGGACTACGCCACCGCCGACGCGATCCGCGACCAGCTCCAGCAGTCCGGGCTCGCCATCGAGGACACGCCGTCGGGGCCGCGCTGGTCACTGTCGTGACCGACAGCGACGCCCGCGCCCCGGTGGACGCGGGCGGCGCAGCCCCGCCCCGGTAGCCCGCCCAGGGCGCCGCGGGCGACACTCATACGTATACGCAGCAGACATCACTTCCACGTCGCGAGACGTCGAGAGCAGTAAGAAACAGGTGACCCATGGCCGGCAACAGCCAGCGCAGGAACCGCCGCACGTCCAACAAGAAGGGCATGCAGGTCGGCAGCGGCGGCCAGCGCCGCCGGGGCCTGGAGGGCAAGGGCCCCACCCCGCCCGCGTCCGCCCGCAAGGGACATGTGAAGAACCGCGTCGCCAACGCGAAGGCCAAGCAGGCGGCCCACCGCCGCCCGGCCCCGCGCCGCGGCGGCGCCAAGGGCACGGCCGAGCTGGTCGTCGGCCGTAACCCGGTCGTGGAGGCGCTGCGCGAGGACATCCCCGCGACGACCCTCTACGTCCAGCAGTTCATCGACAGCGACGAGCGGGTGCGCGAGGCGCTCCAGCTCGCCGCCGACCGCGGCATGAACATCCTGGAGGCGCCGCGCCCCGAGCTGGACCGGATGACCAATGGGCTCAACCACCAGGGCCTGGTCCTGCAGATCCCGCCGTACGAGTACGCGCACCCGGAGGACCTGGCCGCGGCCGCGTTCGACGTCGGCGAGGACCCGATGATCGTCGCGCTCGACGGCGTCACGGACCCGCGCAACCTCGGTGCGGTGGTCCGTTCGGTATCCGCGTTCGGCGGCCACGGTGTGGTCGTACCGGAGCGGCGCGCGGCCGGAATGACGGCGGGCGCGTGGAAGACCTCCGCCGGTACCGCGGCGCGCACGCCGGTCGCGCGCGCCACCAACCTCACCCGCACGCTGGAGTCGTACCAGAAGGCCGGCATGATCGTCGTGGGTCTGGCGGCCGACGGCGAGGTCGAGCTGCAGGACCTGGAGGCGCTGGACGGCCCGGTCGTCATCGTCGTCGGCAGCGAGGGCAAGGGCCTCTCGCGCCTGGTCGGCGAGACCTGTGACGTACGCGTCCGCATCCCGATGCCGGGCGGCGCCGAGTCGCTGAACGCGGGCGTCGCCGCGGGCGTCGTCCTGTGGGAGGCGGCCCGCCGCCGGGCGTGACGCTCGTTCGCTCAGCGGGGGCGGGCAGCAGCCCGCCCCCGCGCGCACGCTCTCTCATCCGCCGCCCCATACCTGGGCAAACTCCGTCCGCAACTCGGGGCAGAACGTAACCCTCTGTTCTGTACGGGAAGTTTTGACGGGTCTCGGACAGATCGACGCGGTCAAGGCAGTGTCTTAAACGCTGGTCACTCGGTTAGATGAGCGTGGACACCAGAACACCCCGCACGCCTACGGGGGGACGCTCGCCGGGCTTCGATGACGAGCCGGTACTGAGCTCGGTCAAGGTGCCGTGCGACCCCGCGCAGGTCATCGTCAATCACGCCAGCTTCCGCGTGCAGCTCGCGGCCCCCGTGTCGGCGGGCGCCGCGCGGGGTGCCACGGCAGGCGCCGCGTCCGGCCCGGGTACCGCCGCTGCCGGCCCCGGCGCGTCCGGGCCCGCCCGGCGGCGCGCGCCCGTCGTCTGGAGCGGCCGTACGACACCGGGCGACACCACCGCCCCCACCACCCAACTTCTGCACGCCGTGCGGAACAACGCGGGCCGGAGCGACGACGCCGGCGCGACCCAGGTCCTGCCCAGGGTCCGGCCCGGGGAGACCCCCTCCTTCGCGCCGCCCCCGTCGGCCGGCGTGATCGGGCCCCGCGGCGCCTCCGACGACACCGAGCTGCTGCCCCAAGTCCCGCAGGCCCGCCCCTCGGACGCCGGCTGGTCGGACGACACGTACGCCCACGCCGGTGCGTACACCGGTGCGTACGCCGATTCGCACACCGAGTCGTACACCGATGCGTCCGACGGCTCGTACGCGGGTCCGTACGACGGTTCCCGTGAGGGGTCCGCCGCCGGCCCGTACGACGGTTCGGCCCCCGGCCCGGACGGCGGCTCCGGCGGCGCCTGGGGCGAAGCGCCGTACGGCCACGAAGGCCCGTACGGCAGCGAAGCTCCGTACAGCGACGCCGAATTCGAGCCCCGCCAGGACGGCGGCCGCCGCTTCGCCGGCGACAAGCAGGCGTTCTACCCCGACCGCCGGATGAACCTCGGCGTCGTCCTGCTCCCGCTGCGCGTCTTCCTCGGTTTCATCACCATCTACGCGGGCATGGGCAAGCTCTGCGACCCCGTCTACTTCGACGGCGGCGAGCGCGGCTCCATGGTCAAGTGGCTGGAGTCGCTGGACCCGTGGACGCTCGCCATGCCGCTGCGCGACTTCGCGCTCGCGCACCCGGTCGGCGCCGGCCTCACCGTCGCCTTCCTCCAGGTCGTCGTCGGCGTACTGACCGTCTGCGGCCTCTGGCAGCGGGTCGCCGCCTCCATGGGCGCGCTGCTCTCGGCCGCCCTCCTGATGACCGTCAGCTGGCGAAACGTCCCCGTGTACGACGCGCCGGACATCATCTACCTCGCCGCCTGGAGCCCCCTGGTCATCGCGGGCGCCCCCGTCTACTCCCTGGACGCGCGGCTGGCCGGCGAGGCCTGGCGCAACCTCGGCCCCCGCGTCGAGGTCTGGGACCTGCGGCGTCGAGTACTGCGCCGCGGCGCCGTGATGACCGCGGTGGTCGCCGGCCTGACGCTGCTGATCGGTTCCCTCCTGGGCGGCGCCGTACGGTCCGCCTCCGGCCCGACCGTTCCGAAGCCGGGCGAGCCGCCGACCAACAGCCTGCCCGGCCGCCCGCTGCACACCCCGCGAGCCACGGGCGGTACGGACAGTGGCCGCACGGCCGGCGCCTCGCAGGGCAGCAGCGCCTCGCCCACCGCCGGCGCCTCCCGCGGTACGGACTCCTCGGCCTCCCCGCCGGCCTCGCAGCCGAGCACGGCCAGGGAGACGGCCGGCGCCACCCAGGGCGCCCAGCCCGGCCAAGCCACGAGCGGCCCGCCGCAGCAGTCGGCCCCGGCCGAGCCGCCGCCCGCCACCCAGGCCCCGACCTCCACGGCCGGCACGGGCGGCGGCACGACGGGCGGCTCCTCGGGCGGCTCGTCCTCCGGCGGCTCCTCAGGAGGCTCCTCCGGCGGCGGCACGCTGGGCGGGCTGCTGGGCTGACGGCGGGCTGTCTGTAGGCCCTCAGCGCATTCGTCATCCCCTTCACGACCCCGACCCGGGGGTGAAGGGGATGACGTATGAGGTGTGGCGACTGGACGTTACGAGTACTTGGCACGTGGAGCTGCTACCGGAGTCGGCCGCTCAGCGGGGTCGGCCATGCCCGTGTGCGTTCAGCGGACCTGGCTCTGCGCCTGCCCGTGCCCGTGGCCATACCGGGCGAGCTCGCTCGCGGCCTCGGTGAGGTCCTTCGTCGTGTCGATCGCGCGCCAGTAGGCGCCGTGCGGCAGCGGGAAACCGGCCAGCCGGCGCTCGCGCGCGAGCCGCGGGAACGTCATCCGTTCGTGGTCGCCACGGTCCGGCAGCAGCCCTCTGAAGGCCGCGGAGAAGACGTACACGCCCGCGTTGATCAGGTACGGCGAGGGCGGCGCCTCGATGAAGTCCAGTACGTGCCCGAAGGGGTCCGTCTCGACGGCGCCCCAGGGGATGCGCGGCCGGGCCAGCGCCAGCGTGGCCTCCGCGCCCCGCTCGTGGTGGAAGTCCGCCATCTCGCGCAGGGAGAAGCGCGTCCAGATGTCGCCGTTGGTGGCGTACCAGGGCTGGTCGGGGCGGGGGAGCGATGCGGCGGCGTACTTCAGTCCGCCGCCGCGGCCCAGCGGTTCGGTCTCCACGACCGTGGTGACCCGCAAGGGCAGTTCGGCCTGGTCGAGCCAGTCCTGGAGGACCTCGGCGAGGTGGCCGCAGGAGACGACCGCGTCGGTGACGCCCTCGGCGGCCAGCCAGGCGAGTTGGTGGCCGATGATCGGGGTTCCGGTGCCCGGGATCTCGACCATCGGCTTGGGCCGGTCATCGGTGTACGGGCGGAGCCGCGAGCCCTGGCCGCCTGCCAGGACCACGGCCTGCGTGGGATGCGGATACGGGACGCCTGTCATGTTCCGCACCCTATGCGGCGATCGCGGTGGCCGATGGTGGCCACCGCGATCAGGGGGTCGACGGCCGGATTCCGGGGCGCTCCGGTAGGGAACGCCGTGTCCGACGCGCTTCCGGTAGGGACGCCGTGTCCGGCGTGCTTTCGGGAGGGAACGTGGTGCGCCGTGTACGTACGTCACCTGTCACTTCGCAGTGGCGACCCCGCTCGCGAACGACGTGTCACAGACCGGCCGCGAGTACGCCTGCGCACGGTGCGAGGCGCCGTACTTCTCGACCGCGGCGCGCCCCAGGGCGCGGGCGATGGACGCGCAGTGCTTGGCCAGCGACGGACGCTTGGTGGTGGCTTCCTGGAGGTGCGTCAGGGCGGTCCCCGGGTTCTTCTCCTGGAGTTCGGCCAGGAGCTGGTCGCGCAGGACCTCCTGGGGGGCTCTGTGGCGGGCCTGCTGCTGGCTGGTGGCCGTACCGGAGGACGCGGTGAGCACCTGCGAGTCGGAGGTCGGCGAGGCCCACGGCACGCGGGTGACGGCGAGCGTCCCGGAGAGCACGAGGACGACGGGCAGGACGAGAGCGAGAGTTCGGCCGATACGCCGGGCTGCGGAGTTCACGTCCGTGATGGTAGCGAGCAGTGATGATATGGCGACATTTAGTCACCCGGTCGAGGGACGAATTCGCCTGTCGTCCGTTAAATGATGTTGACGCACACTGCTCGAAATGGCCGAACTGCCGGGGTATTTGTCGACAACCGGGAAGCTCACGTACTTCCCCATCCCACCCGCCGCCTCAAACCGCCCGTACCGCAAGCAGTTCGCGTCCCCCTGAACCAGCGGGCAGAACTGCGAAAACGGCGGCCGAGGCGGCCCTCCACAAGGAAGACCACCCCGCCCGCCGCCAAAACTCACCCGTTCCGGGCACCTACAACATGCTCACGGGTCTGACGCGGGGGATGCGACGGGTCCTTCAGTCGCTGAGCCGCTCGCCCGTCGACGTGGAGAAGACGTGCGTCTCGCCCGGCCGCGGCACGACGTGCACCTGCGTGCCCTTCTCCGGCACCTGCCGGCCGTTGACGCGCACGACCAGGTCCTTGACCTCGCCGCCGACCTCGGCGGTGCCGTACACGTAACCGTCCGCGCCCAGCTCCTCGACGACGTTGACCGTCACGGCGAGCCCCGCCGGCGCGTCCGCGGCCTCCTTGGCCAGCGTCTTCGCCGCGCTGCCGTTCTGCTCCACGATGTCGAAGTGCTCGGGCCGCACGCCGACCGTGACCGTACGGTCCCCCTTGTCCGCCGCCGCGCTCAGCGCCTCCCGGCTCACCGGTACGACACTGTTCCCGAACTTCACGCCCCCATCGGTGATGGGAACCTCGACCAGGTTCATCGCAGGCGACCCGATGAACCCGGCCACGAACAGATTCGCCGGCCGGTCGTACATGTTCCGCGGCGAGTCGATCTGCTGCAGCAGCCCGTCCTTGAGTACGGCCACCCGGTCGCCCATCGTCATGGCCTCGACCTGGTCGTGCGTGACGTACACGGTCGTGATCCCGAGCCGCCGCTGCAGCCCCGCGATCTGCGTACGCGTCTGCACGCGGAGCTTCGCGTCCAGGTTCGACAGCGGCTCGTCCATGAGGAACACCTGAGGCTCGCGCACGATCGCGCGCCCCATCGCCACCCGCTGCCGCTGACCACCGGACAGAGCCTTGGGCTTCCTCCCCAAGTACTCCGTCAGATCCAGGATCTTCGCCGCGTCCTCGACCTTCTGCCGGATCTCGGCCTTGTTCACGCCCGCGATCTTGAGCGCGAAGCCCATGTTGTCCGCGACCGTCATGTGCGGGTACAGCGCGTAGTTCTGGAACACCATGGCGATGTCCCGGTCCTTGGGCGGAAGGTGCGTGACGTCGCGGTCGCCGATGCGGATCGAGCCGCCGTTGACGTCCTCCAGGCCCGCGAGCATCCGCAGGGAGGTGGACTTGCCGCACCCGGACGGCCCGACCAGGACGAGGAACTCCCCGTCCTCGATCTGGATGTCGAGCTGATCGACGGCGGGCTTGTCGGCACCCGGGTAGATGCGGGTTGCCTGGTCGTACGTGACCGTAGCCATGGTGATGTGTCCCTTCACCGGCAGGAACGTGCCGGACGATCCGAGTAAAGGAATGAATGGGGCAGCCCGGTGCGCGATGTGGTGTAGTCCACTGCACACGAACTGCCAGGGACGGTACCGGCCCCGGCACCCGGTGTCAGTAGCCCGGACATCACCAAAATTCTCCGCCCAGGTAACCTGCAGCCCTGGGTACACTTCTCCAGACACGCCTCCTTAGCTCAGCTGGCCAGAGCACCGCTCTTGTAAAGCGAAGGTCGTCGGTTCGAATCCGACAGGGGGCTCTACCCGTGACCAGGGAAAACGCCCCCGTGATCGTCGATCACGGGGGCGTTGACGGTAGAAGTTGACGGCAGTCCCCGTTACCGGCGCCGCTTGAGCAGCCGGTCCATGTGACTCATCGCCTCGCGCCGATGATCGTCATTCACGTGGGTGTAGACGTTCATCGTGACGGCGATCTGGGAGTGCCCCAGGATCTCCATCACGGTCCGCGGCGCGATGCCGGCCGCGAAGAGCAGGGACGCGCATCCGTGCCGTGTGTCGTGTAAACGGACCTGTGGCAGGCCGGCTGACTCCGTGATCCGGAGGAAGGATCGGTAGAGGTTCCGCGGTTCGATGGGCAGCCCGCTGCGCGTAGTGAAGACCAGACCGCTGTCGTGCCACTTCGCGCCGACGTCGGCCCGCTGACCGGCCTGCCGCAGGCGCTGCCACCGCAGCGGAGCCACGCACATGAGCGGAACTGGGATCACCCTCGCCCGCCGGTTCTTGGTGGAATCCAGGTACAGGTCCCTGCCGCCGCGATTCAGCGTGGTCCGGACCGTCAGTGTCCGCCGGTCGAAATCCACGTCCCGCCAGTGCAGGCCCAGAATCTCTCCTCGACGCAGGCCGAGAGCGATGGCCAGGACGAAGGCGGGATATAGCGGGTCGCGCCGCGCGGCTTCCAGAAACGTCAGGGTCTCGTCCAGCGACCACGGGTGGAGCTCGCGCGGCTCGACCTGCGGTGCCGGGACCAACTGCGCCACGTTGCGGCTGATCACTTCCTCTCGGCAGGCGGCCGTCAAGGCTGTGCGCAGCACGCGGTGAGCCTCCTTTGCGGTTGCCGCTGACGTCTGCTTGGTGACCGCTGAAAGCATCCGCCGCACATTCGCCGTGGTGAGCGACTCCAGGCGGCGGCTGCCCAGGAGCGGCACGAGGTAGAGCCGCGTGTGCATCTCGTACTTGATGTACGTAGTGCGCTTCCGCTGCGGCTTTACGTACTCCTCCAGCCAGTAGGGCAGCCATTCGGCGAGCTTGGGCGACCGGGAAGGCGTCGGAATGCCCTGACGGTCGCGCCGAACGAGTTCCTGTCGCTTCTCGTCGCACTCTTCCCAGGTAGCGCCGTAGACGGTCTTGCGCTTACGTGTGCCGTCGGGCTGCGGGACGTAGACGCGTCCTCCCCAGCGGCCGTCTTTGCGCTGCCAGATGCTGCCGGCGCCGTTGGGGTTCCTCTTTCGGGCTGCCATCAGGCGGCGTTCTCCTCGATCTGCTCCTGGATGAAGGCGCGCAGGCTGTCGGGAGAAACGCGCCGTGCGCGCCCGACGGTGAAGCTCGCCAACTGACGGGATCGGATGAGGTCGTAGACCTTGCTGCGGCTCAAGCGCAGGGCGGTCATGACCTCGGGGATGGTGAGAGCCTCCGGTGTTGTGGGCGGTACTACATGCATCGGGGCATGCCTCCTCGGCAGGGGAACGGCTCAGGAGAGGGGGAAGGTGAGCGGGGCGATAAGGGCGGTAAGGGTGATAAGCCGTCTGACCTGGGCTTTCATGGGGGCGATAAGGGGTGCGGAAAGGGGTGCGATAAGTCCCGGCCCTCCGGAGCGGCTGACTTACCGCCCCGCTTATCGCACCCCTTATCGCCCCGTCGTTTCCGCAGGTCAGCAGGCTTATCGACCTTTTCGCCCTTACCGCCCTCAGCCCGCGTAGGTCAGGACGGTGGTCGGACGGCCGCCGGTGGCCCTCTGGCGGCGGGCGTAACCGGGCAGGTCCAGCAGTTCTGCGGCCAGCCGGTCCCGTTCCACGCGCGTGCTGTTCTTGAACAGCCGGCGGACCTGGTCAGCGGTCAGCCCGTCGGGGCCAGCAGCGCGAACGGCCTCGGCGAGCTTGTTCACCTTCGGATCGCCCGTCGTGTCACCGAGCAGATGCACGGCGGAGGCACGGGCGTAGTTGAGGAGCTGCCAGGCGGCGCGCATGTGGGCTTCGGAGATGGTGTCGGTGTGGTCGCACAGGGCGTAGACCATCGCGACCCGCTGCACGTACGGGGCAGCCCGGGCGGTGAACTGGGCGATGACGCCGCCGGCCGAGTCGTCGCTCAGGGCCGGGTAGACCTGGTCGCAGTACAGCTCCCAGGCGGCCGGGCTGAACTTCACCTGCTCCACGCGGGCGGCATCGTCCAGGACGGTCCGCCAACCAGCGGCAAGGTTGGCCACCAGCTCCGGGCTGGCGCCGCGGGAGCCGGGCAGGACGAGGTTGCGGTGGCAGAAGATCGGCAGGAAGCGGTTGTAGGTGCCGCCGGCCATCTCCGAGTCCTGCATCTTGGCCCGGAACTCCTCCGGGGTGATGTGGCCCAGGATCGCGATGTGCGGGTCCGTGGCCTTGAGCGAGTCCCGGATCATCGAGCCGAGCGAGTCGCCGTCCCACGCTTGGCGCAGCACGCCGGGCAGCGAGCTGCCCTCCCGGCGGCCGCGGCTCATGGTGACGGCGTACTCCGACTCCACGACCCATAGCCGCTTGTCGAAGCTGGCGAGGGAGGCGGCCTCGCTGTCGTCGTCTTTCACGTACTCGATCAGCCCTTCCCCGGAGTTCAGCCCGCGCGGGGTGTGCTCGGGCCCGAAGAAGTCCGGCAGCGCCTCCGCCAGCACACGCCGCGCAGTCGACGTCGCCGAGCCCTTGCGGCCGGAGGACGTCGGGCCGATCGTCAGGGCCCAGATCAGGGTGGGGTGCCGGTACTGGATACCCTGAACTCGACCGGATCACCGTATATCCGCGCTCACGACGGGCGCCGCCTGCTCGGACGGCCCGAGTAACAACCTTTTTCACGACATCGAGGCGGCTCGCTCCCCGCCCAACCTGCGCTCCTGTCTCCGCCCCACTCCAGCCCGGCGGTCCGCCCGCGCACGCGAGTCAGTGCGAGCGCCGTTCCTACTGAGGTTCATACGAGGTTGGCCGTGGCTGTGGCGGTCGGATCCAGGGCTCTAGCCAGCTCCCCGGGCCGGGTCCCGTGTCGAGCATGACCAGGAGCCCACTCGCGCTGATCGCGGGCAGGCCTGAAGCCTGCCCGAGTTGCCAACGGCGTATGACCGCCTGATCGTTGCCCCCCCAGACCTCGCAGGCCACTGGCAAAGCCGTTCCACTGACCTCTTCCGACGGTCCCTAAGCACTTGACCTTTGACTCCCTCTAGCAACACTCCCTTCCCTGGCATAACATGGGGTGATTGCCGACTCTCGAGTTGGCCTTGGAATTGCAGGGGGTGCTGTGGGTATCGATTTTGGCTTACTCAAGATTCGGGAAGTCATAGTCCACGAGGTTCCGAAAGTATTTAAGCGCGACACGAGTCCGCCACCTTTGCGCTTGAGTCAAGTAGCGAGCCCTCTGACTCCTGAAGTTCTTAAAAACTTACAGACAAAGTTCCGGGGAGACCTGGCTAATTCTGGCCGCGAAATCGTCGAGGACGCTCAACGTGCCTCCAAAGTACCTGATTTGGTTCGCGAGTACCTGGAGGGTGACGATTCCGGATTTGTATCAGTTTCTCAGAGCCTGGCCGAAGCGCTGCGGTCATCTCAGGATGGCGCTAATTCGGGCGGGCTCCTTTTGGTGGCCAATGCCTCAATCGCCGAGCTCCGCGCACTGCTGATAGTGAAACTCGCAAATGAAAACGGCATGCGTGCAACATTCGACTCGGTTGACGGAAAAGACACATTTCAAGTTGTGTACCTGAACGACCTGCTTTTCGCGGGGAAGGCGCAGGTGTACAAGGCGGGTCTTTTCGTGCAGTCGGGGAATGAGGGAAACCCGCTTGAGGGGTTCGTAGCAGATAAGCAGACTCCTGGGTCGCGCATTGCTCGATTTTTCCTTAATGACTACCTCGGGTGTCGGCCGAAAGAGCAGCCCGAGGAGTTGACGCTACGATTTTTCGAATCGTCGGGAAAGTGGGTAGATTCCTTCAACTCCAGCTCTGAGAAGCAAACGCGCTACACCATGGCCCTGCTGTCAGAACTGCAGAGTAATCGCGGTAGCATCTCGGTGCGAGGTTTCGCCAACACGCATCTCGACGAGGAGGACCGCGACGTATACGTGCATCTGATGAGTGAGTCAGGTGTGCCTAAAACGCCTTTCGAAAAAGACCTCTACCTGGTCGGGGCAAAGCTATCGAAGATTCAATACACCTTTGATAGCGGGACCGTGGTAATTGTACCTCCCTCCGCTCTTACTGAGGGAATAGTGCAAGTTGCTGACAGCGATGACGGGCTCAGCCGCATTGAAGTCCTCGACCATCTGAAGGAAATGAAGAGTCGGGGCCACGGAGGGGCTCGCCCGACGAAGCCTCGAGATCTGGAAATCCCTGATGGACCAGGCTCAGAATGAGGCGCGACTTAGATACATAAGCGAAAGGCCGGTATTTGAAACGCTGGCGTCTAATGTTGCCAATCTTATACGCACCGAGGTCGCAGCCAACGGCATAACGTGCGAAGTTCACGGGCGAAGCAAAGATGTGGCAAGTTTCGTCAGAAAGGCGCTACAGAAAAGATACTCGGACCCTTGGGCTGAAATAACCGATAAGGCCGGTGATCGAGTAATACTTGAGCACAGCAACGACATCGATGATGCGCTCGAAGTGATCCGCTCAGCATTCACGATAATCCGTGAAGAGGATGAGCGTGACGAACCGGACAACGAGAAAAAGCTTGTATACCCAAAGATTCACCTCCAAATAGCTGATCCGGGGCATGATCCGACAAGCGAGATGCCGGCGCTCGAATGTGAAATCCAGGTGCGGACACGAGCTCAGGATCTATGGTCCCGGATGTCTCATGCCCTGCTTTACAAGCCAGCCGTGCCAGCCAGCCCCGTTGTCAGACGCTCGCTGTATCGTCTCCTAGCGCTAGTCGAGTTGTACGACTCGGAAGTGGCCCGGGGGGTCGAAGAGATGGAGTCCAATCCAGATTTTCGAGAGGTCCAACTACTACGGCACGCCGAGCGCGTGTTTCATCTTTTTGTAGCGTCTAGCTATGACATCTCAATCTCGGAAGAGATTCTACCTGTGCTTACACCGTTGATCGTGGACACGGAATCATACGGGCATAAGCTAGTTGACTTTTCGCGTCACAGGTTCACCAAGCTAGATGACACCTTCCGCGAGTATGGTCCGATGAGCGAGGTCGGCCAGTCCGGGCAGTACATCCTTATAGGGCAGCCAGAGAGCGTGATCATCTTTCAATTACTTGAAGAGATGCCACTTCGGCTCGCGGCTGCCTGGCGTGAGGCGTTGCCGGAAGATTGGCTGGAAGAGCTCTCAAATGTATGGGGTGTGGCTTTTGAATGAGGGGTCTGGCATTTCCGTCACTGCCCTGTTCGCGGAAGTTCTGGTGATCGGCGTGGGTGCCACCCTAGCGGGCGTCGGTTTCCTTTTCTGTGCGCTCGATGGCTGGTTGATATCCAGGGCTCTCGAAACTGACACGAGTTTCCTTCTGGCTTGCGGCCTTACGATCTCGTATGCTGCAGGCATAGTGCTGGACCGGGCTGCTGATTCGCTCCTCAAGCCTCTCAGTGAGAAGTATAAAGCGGAGCGATTCTCAAGTTCTCGTGACTACACCATTGCTCGCGAACGTGTTTCTACCGTCCCATATTTCATGGCGCGCACTGAGTATGCGCGGAGTCGCATGCGCGTCTGTCGAGGCTGGGTGGTGAATGGGGTTTTGTTGACTGCTGCCGCAGTCGGAAACCTCATTCGGCATGGTCAAGCCACGAATGCTGGTGTTTCGATCACCGTAGTCAGTGCCCTTGGGCTTGCTCTGACTGCAGGTTCATTCTTTTCGTGGAGAAGTATAGTTAAGGCTTCATATAAACACATAAAGCTGCAGAGTGACATAATCGCAGCCCGCACGATTCCTGGTGCACACGCCTAATGGTTGGCCATCTAGATGCCCTGAGTGGGCTTGGTGATCTCCTTTCCTGCCCGGCGCCTGGTTGCAAGTGACCAGGACTTTTCTCGCTCAGAAGGAGCTGACCAGATGGTGGCTGCCAGTGACGCTTGCGGACAGCAGGTACCTGTGGACTGGCGCTGTAGGCGTCAGTCTGCGGCCGAGCTGGGGGGCTCGCTGACATCCCGTGTTCGATGTCAATGGCGTCGAACTGCGTTGTATCAAGTTACGCGGTCAGTTCCACGAAGCGGTCTCACGGCCACGCTGACCGCTGATCGACTGTGAAGCGCCGCATCGCCGACGCCAGCCTCGAGGAAGCGACTGAGGCTCAGTCTCGTCCGTCCGGTACACAGTCTGCTGTCGCTGAGGGCTAGGTGACCCGATGCTGCGGACGAGGCGCGGACCAAACTGAGGGCCATTCAAAGGCGCCTCACCGCTTTGGCAGGTCAATGGCTACGTCGGCCCCTGGAGCCGCCTTCTCTTGAAAACCGATACCCATGGCGGCAGGAGCGATTCTCTCCATACGGGATTCTCCGGCCTGCCTGATGGAGCAGGTGGCGAGGGGCGACCGCAGACGTGTGCCTGACTGCGTTGCCTGACGGCAACGGGCGTGCACGTCGGCACTCTGAGCCATCCGCCCGGAGACCTCACTGTCCAGGCTGAGGCTGCGACAGTCTCGTGCTCGGCACCCCTGGAGGATCTTGTAAAGCGAAGGTCGTCGGTTCGAATCCGACAGGGGGCTCTGCGCACTGAGCTGCGGAAACGCCCCGGGCCGGGATTGGTTCGGGGCGTTTTGTGTTTGGGGGGCGGTCAGGCGGGTGGGCTGGTTTTGATGATGGCGAAGGTGCCGCCTTGGGGGTCCTGGAGGAGGGCCATTCGGCCGGCGATCATGTCGAAGGGGGGCTTGAGGATGGTGCCGCCGGAGCGGGTGAGGGCGGCGGTTGTGCTGTCGGGGTCGTCCACTGCGAAGTAGGGGAGCCAGTGGGAGGGCGTGTTCGGGGGGAGGGCCTCGAGGGTGGAGAGGTGTTGCATGCCGGCGACCGTGCGGCCGTTCGTTGAGAGTGAGTAGTAGGCCTGTGCGCCCTCCGTGGGGGTGGCCGTGAGGCCCAGTGCCGTGGAGTAGAAGGACGAGGCGGTGGCGGGGTCGGTGGTGTTGAGTTCGTTCCAGATGATGGCGCCGGGCTCGTTGACGATGCCGGCGCCGGGGAAGTCGCGGGCCTGCCAGAGGCCGAAGACGGCGTTTGTGGGGTCGCTGATGACCGCCATGCGGCCGAGTGTCAGCACGTCCATGCCCGGCATGATCACCTGGCCGCCGTTGGCCGTGACCGCGTTCTCGGTGGCGTCCGCGTCGGCGGTGGCGAGGTAGGTGGTCCATACGGCCGGTGGCATCGGGTCGGGCACGGTGCCGTCCGGGTTCATCGCCGCCATGATTCCGGCGACCGGCTCGCCGTTCAGTGAGCAGACCGCGTAGCCCCCGGTTTCGGGCGGTCCGATCTCGCCCTGCCAGCCGAACAGGTCGCGGTAGAAGTCGAGCGCGGCCTGCTGGTCCGGGACCATGAGGTCGGCCCAGCAGGGGGTGCCGGGGGCGTACGGGCCGGTGACTTTGGGCATGAGCGGCCTCCATGGGGGAGAGATTTGGCGAGGGGGCGTCCGGGGCGGGGAGCGCGTGCGCGGCTGTGAGCAGCGTGCGCTGCTGCGAGCGGCCTGCCGGCGCTCGCTCGCCAGCTGTGCAGCACCCATTTCAGTCAGGCACCCGCTCGCGGCTGATGCACCTCCGCGGTGGCCATTCGGGCCCACCGCGTCGGCCCCGTCACGCCCCGGAGGCGATGCCCGCCACGCGCACCCCCCGTAGCCCGTCCCGGCTTAATGCCTAGGATGTGCAAGTGCGTGATTACGGCATCAGAACGGCTACCCGCGACGACATCGGCGCTGCGCGTGCCGTCATGCTCGACACCGTCTATCGCGACTTCGGTACGGGGTACGTGCCGCGGTGGCACGGCGACATCATCGATCTGGAGGGCGCCTATCTGCGGCCCGAGCGGCATACGCTGCTGGTCGCCGTGGACGAGGAGGACGGTGGCGTCGTCGCCACCGCCGCGCTCGATTCGCGTGGTCCCGCGCACCCGCCGAATCCGGCCTGGATCGCCGAGCGGTTTCCCTCCGGTGAGACGGCGCAGCTGCGGCGGGTGTACGTGCGGGCCGAGCACCGGCGTCGCGGGCTGGCCCGGCGGCTGGTCGGTGAGCTGCTCGACTTCGCGGCGGCGGCCGGCGGGTATCGGTCGGTCTATCTGCATACGGACCCGGCGGTGCCCGGTGCCGAGGACTTCTGGCGCTCGATGGGCAAGGCGGTGCTCGACGAGCGGGAGGAGCCCGGTGGGGCGCGGGTCGTGCATTTCGAGGTGGCCATGAGGCCGTGAGCCAGTCCGCCAACCCTGGCCATGAGTCAGCCCGCCAACCGTGGCCGTGAGCCAGCCCGCAAGACCTGGCCGCGAGTCAGCCCGTAAACCCTGGTCGCCTGCATTTAATGAAAACGGTTGCCGGATAGGCTCTGGCTGCCGTACGGCCCGAAAACCTCACCCGACAACCACGCCCCGAACCCCACCCCAGAACGAGGACCATGCATACCGTCCGCCGCCGTCAGCTCATAGCCGGCCTGCTGGTCGCCCCCCTGCTCTCCGGCTGTTTCGCCGCCGGGAGCGGCTCGTCCTCGAACGGGTCGGCGGACGGTGCCCGGCTCAAGGTCGCCCTCGCCTTCCCGCCCTCCGAGAACTTCTCGCCGTACGGCGCCGACGCCACCCTGCTCAGTCGGCTCGGCGTCACCGAGGGCCTGACCAAGCTCGACGCCAATGGCGCCGCGGCGCCCGCGCTCGCCGCGTCCTGGAAGAAGGAGAGCGACCGCAGTTGGCTGTTCACGCTGCGCGAGGCGGAGTTCCAGGACGGTACGCGGGTCACGCCGGCCGCTGTCGCGGATGCCCTCGAGCACGCCGGCAAGGCCGAGCCCGTGACGGCCGCGCTGTCGGGCGTGACGCTCACCGCCAAGCCCGTGGGCAACGATCAGGTCCGGATCACCACCGCCGATCCCGATCCCGCGCTTCCGCAGCGTCTGTCCAGTCCCGGACTGGCCATCCTCTCCGCGAAGGCGTACAAGAAGGCCGGCGAAAAGGGCGGCCGGGTCAGTCCGATCGGTACCGCCACCGGGCCGTTCGAGATCACGAAGCGTACCGGTGCCACCGCGGCCACCCTCGACCGCTTCGACGACTACTGGGGCGGGCGGGCCCAGGCGTCCGGTATCGACGCGAAGTTCATTGCCGACGGGACCGCGCGGACGAACGCGCTGCGGACGCATGACGTGGACATCGCCGAGGCGGTTCCCGTTTCGCAGGCCGCCTCCCTCGACAAGGGCAGCGGGCGGGAGACCGCCACGGCGCGTACGACGAGTCTTCAGCTCAACACCGAATCCGGTGCCTTCAAGGACCCGGGGCTGCGTGCCGCGGCCCGTAAGGCGATCGACACCTCGGCGCTCGCCAAGGACGTGTACGAGGGCCACGCCGACCCCGGCGAGGGCATCTTCGGGCCCGCGCTGACCTGGGCGGAAGGCAAGCGCGGCAAGCCCGCCGGGCGGGCCGGGGCGACGGATCCGGACGGTAAGGCGATCACCATCGGTACGTACGACAACCGGCCCGAGCTGCCCGAGGTCGCGCAGGTGCTCAAGCAGCAGCTGCAGAAGGCCGGTTTCAAGGTGAAGCTGGAGGTCCGCGAGTCGTCGCGGATCGAGGGGGACGCGCTGGCCGGGAAGTTCGACGCGTTCGTCGGCGCCCGTAACACCATGCTCGACACCGGCGACCCCGTATCCATCCTCGCCAGCGACTACACCTGCGACGGCAGCTACAACCTCGCCCAGCTGTGCGACAAGAAGGTCGACGCGGCCGTGCGGAAGGCCGAGGACACGGCCGACATCGAGAAGCGGCAGGACGCGGCGATGGCCGCCGAGGCCGCGATCCTCGGCACGGACGCCGTCGTCCCGCTCGTCCACCAGCGGATCATCACCGGCGTCGGCGGCTCCGTGGAGGGCGTGCTCCTCGACCCGTACGAGCGCACGCTGGTCGGCACCGGTACCCGGCGCTGAGCCGTATGAGGGGCGTGAGCCGTATCAATCGCATGAGGGGCCTCTGGCGTCTCGTTCTCGCCGTCGCCCTCGTGTGCGGGATCGGGCTGCTGCCCTGGTTGTCGCGTACCGATCCGGCGCTGACCGTGCTCAAGGCGCGCGCGGCGGAGCGTACGCCCACTCCTGAGGTACTGGCGTCCGTACGGGCCGACCTCGGGCTCGACGCCGGGCCGTTGCACCTGCTCGGGCGGTGGGCGGGCGGGCTGCTGCACGGGGACGCGGGGCGGTCGTGGATCTCCGGTGACGCGGTGCTGCCGTCGGTGGTGCATGCCCTGGGGGTGTCGCTGCTCCTCATGGGCGCGGCGATCGTGGTCGCTATTGGTACGGCCGTCGTGGTGTGCGCCCGTACGCTGCGGCTCGGCGCGCGCCGTCGGCTCGCCGGGCGGCGTCCGGGCGGCAGCGGCGCCGCCGTGCTCGCCGCGCTGCCCGAGTTCCTGACCGCGTCGGTACTGGCGACCGTGGTCGGCGTACACCTCGGCTGGCTGCCGGCGCTCGGCTGGTACGGGCCCCAGTGGATGGTGCTGCCCGCGCTCTCGCTCGGCCTGCCCGCCGGGGCGCTGCTCGGGCGGCTCCTCGACGACCTGCTGCCCGGCGCCTTCGCCGAACCGTGGGCGCGCGCGGCGGCCGCCCGCGGCATACCGGAGCGGCGCATCGCCCGGCAGGCGCTGCGCCGCTGCGTGCCCGGACTGCTGCCGAACCTCGGGCTGTTCCTCGTGGGCGTGACCGGGGGCTCGGTCGCCGTTGAGCAGGTGTTCGACATTCCCGGGCTCGGGCGGTCGACCCTGCAGGCCGCCGTGGCGCAGGATCTGCCCGTACTGCAGACCAGTACGCTTGCGCTCGTCCTGCTCGCGGCGGTGGTCGGCGGGCTGGTCCGTCTCGTGGCCCGGTTCGCGCTCGGCCCCGCGCTGCGCGACGGTGCGCTGCAGTCGCTGCATGGGGCGCGGGAGTCCCTGCACGGGGCGCGGGAGTCCTTGCACGGCCCGAAGGTGCCCGCGCGCGGTCGGCTGCCCCTCTTGTACGGCGCGTTGCTCGTGTGCGTCGTCGCGGTCAGTCTGCCGCGCGATCCGCTCGCTCTGAATACCGCGGCGCGGCTGGAAGTTCCGTCGTGGGCGCATCCGTTCGGTACGGACTCACTGGGGCGGGACATGCTGGCCCGGGTCGGGCACGGCGCGCTCACCACCCTGGCGCTCGCCCTCGCGATCAGCGCCGCCGCGCTGGTCATCGGAGTACTGCTCGGTCTGCTGCCCCGGCTGTCCGGGCCGCTCGTCGACACGGTCAACGCCGTACCGCCCGTGCTCGCCGGTCTCCTTGTCGCGGGCGTGGCGGGCAGCGGGCCCACGACCCCCGCGCTCGCCGTGGCCGCCGTCGCCTGGACCCCGCTGGCCGCCCACGCCGCCGCGCTGCTCCAACAGGAGCGCGCCACGCTGCATCTGGAGGCGACGCGGAGCCTCGGCGCGAGCCGCTGGTACGTGCTCCGGCGCGAGCTGCTGCCCGCCGTCCTGCCGCCCGTCACCCGCCATGCGCTGCTGCGCCTCCCCGCCGTTGCGCTGGCCCTCGCCGCGCTCGGCTTCCTCGGCCTCGGGGCGCAGCCGCCGTCGCCCGAGTGGGGCCTGCTGCTCGCCGAGAACCAGCCGTACGCCGAGCGGGCTCCGTGGACGGTCCTCGCGCCGGCCGCGGTGCTCGCGCTGCTGGGCGCGCTGGCGGTGACCGTTACGGGTGGGGTGCGGGTGCCGCGGGTCCTTCGGAGTACGCGGGGGACGGACGTGGCCCCGGGCTCGGGCCCCGGCTCCGGCCCCGCGTCTGCGGCGGAACCGGAAGCGGAAGCGGAGCCCGAGGCGCGGGAGTCCGCGGTGGCCGGGACGGGTGCCCGGTGACCGGCCGGGAGCGCCCCTTCGGCGCCGCGCTCCGGGGCCGGTGGTCCGGCCCACTCCGGGGCCAGCCGTCCGGGCCGCCCCAGGGCCAGTCGTCCGGCCCGCTTCAGGGCCAGCCGTCCGAGCCGCCCCGAGTAAGCCCCCCTCGTGAGCGCACCTGGCGGCACCTCTCACCCCTCCTGCGGCTGCTGATCGCGACCCAGCTCGCGTTCAATATCGGGTTCTTCGCCGTGCTGCCCTTTCTGGCCGAGCATCTGGGTGCGGCCATCGGTATGGCGGGCTGGCTGGTCGGTCTGGTGCTCGGTCTGCGGACGTTCAGTCAGCAGGGGCTCTTCGTACTGGGCGGTGCCCTGACCGACCGGTACGGCGTACGGCCCGTCGTCCTCACCGGCTGCGTCCTGCGGATCGCCGGTTTCGCCTGGCTGGGGTACGCACAGCAGACGTGGGCGGTCATCGGCGCGGTCCTGCTGATCGGGTTCGCCGCCGCGCTGTTCTCGCCCGCCGTCGAGTCCGAGGTCGCCCGCCAGTCGGTGCTCTGGGAGGAGGCCGGGCACGGTTCCCGTACGCGCGTCCTGGGCCTGCTCAGCGTGGCGGGCCAGGCCGGCGCGTTCCTCGGCCCGCTCCTGGGCGCCCTGCTGCTCGCCGTCGACTTCCGTACGGCGTGCCTGGCCGGCGCCGGGGTGTTCGTCCTCGTACTGGCCGGACACCTGTGGCTGCTGCCGCAGCACATACCGGGCCGGGAGCGGGTACGGGCACCGGGAGCGGTGCGCGAGATGCTGCGCAACCGGCGTTTCCTCGCGGTGTGCGGCGCCTACGGGGCGTACCTCCTGGCGTACAACCAGCTCTACCTCGCCCTCCCCGCCGAAGTGGCCCGTGCCGCCGGCTCGCAGTCCCCACTGGCCTGGCTCTTCGCCCTCTCCTCGCTGCTGGTCGTCGTCGCGCAGCTGCCGGTCACCCGCTGGGCCGCCGACCGGCTCGACCTCCGCCGCTCCATGGTGGCCGGGCTGCTCCTCATTGGCGCGGGGTTCGCGGTGGTGGCCGCCGCCCGCCCGGCCGCCTGGACCGGCACCGCCGGGCTGCTGCCCGCCGCGGCCTTCGTGGTGCTGCTCACGCTGGGCCAGATGCTGGTCACGCCGGCCGCCCGGGCCTGGGTCCCGGACCTGGCGCCCAGCGGCAGGCTCGGCCTGTACACCGGCGCGATGTCCTCGGTATCCGGCCTGCTCGTGCTGGCCGGCAGCGCCGCGACCGGCTCGCTGCTCGACTCCGGGCTGCCGGCCCCGGCCCCCTGGCTCGTCCTCGCGGCCGTCCCGCTCCTCGCCGTCGCGCTGCTGCCCGGGCGCCCCCGGGCCGAGTCGTAAAACGCCGAGCCACAAGCGCACGGCCGGGGTCATGACGCAGGCTCTAAAGCCGCGTGCGTCACAAATGCCTCGGCAGCGCGGGCAGCGCCCAGGTACTCTCGGCGCTGCCCGCGCGCCTGGTGGCCGCGGTCACGGAGTACCGCACGCGACTTTGAGCAGGGATCACAGGCATGACAGGCATGGATCTGACCACTCTCACCCGTACCGAACTGTCCGACCGGCTCGAAGAGCTCCGTGACGAGCACGCCCGCCTCAAGGAGCGGGGGCTGCGCCTGGACCTGACCCGGGGCAAGCCGTCCGCCGAGCAGCTGGCGCTCTCGCAGCCGCTGCTGGACCTGCCGGGCGGCAGCGACCACACCGCGCAGGACGGCACCGACTGCCGCAACTACGGCGGCCTCAAGGGGCTGGCCGAGCTGCGTACGACGTTCGCCGGCCTGCTCCAGGTACCGGTCGAGCAGCTGGTCGCCTTCGGCAACTCCAGCCTGGAACTGATGTACGAGTCGGTGGTGGACGCCGTCCTGTTCGGTCTCCCCGGGGCGCCCGGTCCCTGGCCGCGGGAGGGCCGGACGGCCATGCTCTGCCCCGTACCCGGTTACGACCGGCACTTCGCCGTGTGCGAGAAGCTCGGCATCGACATGATTCCGGTGCCGATGACGGAGAGCGGCCCGGACATGGACGAGGTCCAGCGCCTCGTCGCCGACGAGCGCGTCAAGGGCATCTGGTGCGTACCGAAGTACAGCAACCCCACGGGTGCCACCTACGCGCCGGAGACGGTGCGGCGGCTGGCCGCCATGGAGACCGCGGCGCCGGACTTCCGCGTCTTCTGGGACAACGCGTACGCCGTGCACCAGCTGCAGGGTGACCGCGAGCCGGTCGCCGACATCCTCGGGCTGTGCGAGGAGTACGGCAACGCCGACCGGGTGTTCGTCTTCGGCTCCACTTCGAAGATCACCGCGGCCGGCAGCGGCGTGGCCTTCTTCGGCTCGTCGCCCGCCAACGTCACCTGGCTGCTCGGCCACCTCTCCAAGCGGACGATCGGCCCGGACAAGATCAACCAGCTCCGGCACGCCCGCTTCCTGCCCGACGCGGAGGCTGTGCACGCGCACATGGAGCGCCACGCGGAGCTGCTGCGGCCCAAGTTCGAGCTGGTGGACACCGTCCTGGAGAAGCGGCTCGGGGAGAGCGGCATCGCGACCTGGACGCGCCCGCAGGGCGGTTACTTCGTGAGCCTGGACGTCCTGGACGGCTGCGCTTCCCGTGTCGTACAGCTCGCCAAGGACGCGGGCGTCGCGCTGACCCCGGCTGGTGCGACGTTCCCGTACGGGAAGGACCCGCGCGACCGCAACATCCGCATCGCGCCCAGCTACCCCCGCGTGGAGGAGCTCGGCGACGCGCTGGAGGGGCTGGCGCTCTGCGCCGAACTGGCGGCGGTGGAGAAGCTGCTGGAGGGCTGAGTCGGCGGGGTCGCCGGCGGCCTCGTCTGTGGCCTGTCAGGGGCGTCCTCGGGGCCGTCCTCGGCGTCGTCGGCGGCGGCCTGTCGCGTCGTCCTCGGGGCTGTCCTCGGGGCCGTCGTCGGCGTCCTCGCCGGTTTCCCGGCACGTTCGGTCCCCGGCGGGCCCCTTCCGGCGTAAATTCCCGGGCATGGCGACTTCTGAGGGGACGACGGCGGCTGCGGCGAGCGCAGGGGCTGCTGCGAGTACGGAGGCGGCGGCCGGTGGGCGCGCCACGGGGCGCATCGAGGTGACCCGGGAGGACTACGAGCGGCGGATGGAGCGGGCCGTGCGGGCGGCCGCCGACGCCGGGCTGGCCGGACTGATCGTCACGCCCGGCCCCGACCTGGTGTGGCTCACCGGCTACCAGCCGACAGCGATCACCGAGCGGCTGACCGCCCTGCTGCTCTCCGTGGGCAGCAGGCCGCGCCTCTTGGTGCCCGTACTGGAGCGGGCGGACGCGCAGCACGCCACGGGGGCCGGCGCGACGGAGCTCCTCGGGTGGCGCGATGGCGAGGACCCGTATGCGGTGCTCGCGGAGCTGCTGGAACCGGAGCGGCGGTACGGCATCTCCGATGCGGCGTGGGCGATGCACCTCCTGGGGCTGCAGCGGACCCTCCCGGGCAGCGCGTACGCCTCGCTCACGGAGGCGCTGCCGATGCTGCGCGCCGTCAAGGACGCGTACGAGGTGGAGCGGCTGGCGGCGGCGGGCGCGGCCGCGGACGCCACGTACGAGGACATCCTCAAGGTGCCCTTCGAGGGCCGGCGGGAGTGCGACGTGGCGGCGGACCTCGCGCGGCTGCTGCGCGAGCACGGGCACAGCCAGGTGGACTTCACGGTGGTGGGCTCGGGCCCCAATGGGGCCGACCCGCACCACGAGGCGGGCGACCGGGTCATCGAGCACGGCGACATGGTCGTACTGGACTTCGGGGGGCTGCTGGACGGCTACGGGTCCGACACCACGCGGACCGTGCACGTGGGGGAGCCGTCCTCCGAGGAGCGGAAGGTCCACGACATCGTGCGGGAGGCCCAGCAGGCGGCGTTCGAGGCGGTGCGGCCGGGCGCCGCCTGCCAGGACATCGACCGGGTGGCGCGGAAGGTGATCAAGGCCGCTGGGTACGGCGAGTACTTCATCCACCGGGTCGGGCACGGCATCGGTGTGACGACGCACGAGCCGCCGTACATGGTGGAGGGCGAACACCTGCCCCTCGTACCGGGGATGTGCTTCTCGATCGAACCCGGGATCTATCTGCCGGGGCGCTTCGGGGTGCGGATCGAGGACATCGTGACGTGTACGGAGACGGGCGGACGGCGGCTGAACAACACGGCCCGGGAGATGGGGATCGTGGGCTAGGGGCCTAGGGGCCTAGGGGGCCGGTCGCCTGGCTCCGGTGGCGGAACGGGCGGCGGAGAGCGCGAGGGTGGTCGCCTCGATGGCGCTGGTGAACGCCACTTCGCTCAGCACACCGGGTGCCGCGACCTGATCGCCCGCCAGGTAGACGCCGTTGCCGCGGTCGATGGCGGGGCGGTCCCGCCAGGTGGTACCGGGCAGGTCCACCGCCCCCGTACGGCCGGTGGCGAGCGCGTCGCGGCGCCAGGTGACGCGCTCGCGCCACTCGGGGAAGCCCGCGTCCAGGAGACGCTCGGCGCGTGCGATGCCATCGGCGCGCGTCTCATGGGGAGCGATCCCGACCTGGCCCTGGAGGAGCTGCTCGCCGGGCGGGGCAAGGGTCGGGTCCTGCGCGGTGAACCGTTCGATCCAGCCGGAGCGGTCGAGGTCGGAGACCACGAAGAGATCGGCGGGCTGACGCCTCCCGGCCGGCCGCTGCTTCTTCGGGTGCGCCCGCAGCGCCAGGTCGATCAGGGCCGTACGGGAGCTGCTCCAGGTCAGTGAGTCGTCGCCGAGCAGCGCACGGGCGGAGTCGAGCTGGGCGGCGACGATGACGGGCCGGTCCTCGGGCAGCGCGTCGACCCGGGAGCCGGTCTCGATCCGTACGCCGAGGCCGCGGGCGTGGTCCGCCATGCGGGAGATGAGCGCGCCCCAACCGCCCTTGATGTACCGGGCTTCCGGGTTGAGGCGCGTGGTGCGGTAGAGGATCCGGTGGGTGAACGCGGCCGAGAGCAGGCCGGGGTCGTGGTGGAAGGTGGCGACGCCCGTGTAGTACGCGGCGGCGCGCGCGGCCGGCTCCCCGACATGCGCGCTCGCCCAGCTGAGGAAGTCCTGGTCCACGGGGGCGTCCGTACGGCTGCGGAGCCGGAGGAGGGCGAGGGGCGGGACACGGTGCAGCTCGCCGTGGTGGTGGAAGCGGATCCGGGCGGCTTCGCGGAGGCCGAGCGGAGCGAGTGGCCCGAGGAGGCCGCGCTGCTGCAGCCAGGGGTAGTGCGGGCCGCGGCGGTAAAGGGCGTGCGGGCCTTCGTTGGTGCGGTACGGCGCCTCGTCGGTACGGGCGCGGCCGCCGAGCGACCGGTGCGCTTCGTGGAGTGTGACGTCGGCACCGGCCTCGGCCGCGGAGATGGCCGCGGTGAGACCGGCGAAGCCGCCTCCGACGATGGTGATCCGACGGTGCGAGCGGTGCGGGGCGGGCATGGCGTGGGCCTCCCTGTTCGTGTCCTGCCGGCGTCCTGCCGTGGGTCCTTGATTCCTTGGACGAGGGAGCCGGGGCGGATGTGACATGAGCGTTGTTTGCGCAGGTCAGGGCGATTGTCAGTGGTGGGGTGCAGGATGGGTCAGGTCGGGGCGGAACGGTGATGTGAGCGGACCGATCGCGGCCGGTCGCGGACCCGCGCGGACCTTGCGCGGACTGGGCGCGGCTCGAGTGCGGACCGGTGCGGATCGGGTGCGGAGAAGGGCGGTGGTCGGGTGGCCGGCCGAGGTGGGGACGCGGGGCGGACGGTGCGGGCCGTACGACGCCCGGAGGTGCGGCTGCCGGAGCTGGTGGCGTACGACGGAGGGGAGTGGGAGCCGGAGGGGGATTACGACGGACTGGAGTTCGCCGACGCGGACTTCGCGGGGCAGTCGGCGCGGGGCGCCCGGTTCCTGGACTGTGCGGTGCGGCGGTGCGCGTGGGACGAGACGGTGCTGGCCCGGGCGCGGTTCATCGACAGCGTGCTGGAGGGGGTGCGGGGCGTCGGCACGGACCTCTCGCAGGTGTCGCTGCGCGATGTGGAGGTGCGGGATGCCCGGCTGGGCGGGACGCAGCTGCACGGCGCGGTGCTGGAGCGGGTCGTGGTGCGCGGCGGAAAGCTGGACTTCCTCAACCTGCGCAACGCCAAGCTCCGTGACGTCGCGTTCGAGGACTGTGTACTGGTGGAGGCGGACTTCGGCGGGGCGGAGCTGGAGCGCGTGACGTTCGACGGCTGCACCCTGGCGCGTACGGACTTCAGCCAGGTACGGATGCGGGACGTCGATCTGCGGGGCGCGGCGGCGCTGGACATCGCCCGGGGCATCGACCGGCTCGCGGGCGCGGTGATCAGCCCGTCACAGCTCATGGACTTGGCCCCGGCCTTCGCGGCGGAGGTGGGCGTACGGGTGGAGTGACGAGCGGGGGCGCGAACAGTGGGGGTGTGACGAGCGGGAGCGCAGAAGAAGGAAGAAGGAAGAAGGAAGAAGGGAGCGGGGGCGTGATCAGACGCGGGGGAAGCGGGCCTGGAGGTCCCATACGAGCGGGTTGTCGGCCAGCCCGTCGTGCATGTCCGTGAGGTCGGCGATCAGGTCGTGCAGGAAGTCGCGGGCCTCGCGGCGGAGCGCGGCGTGGTTGAAGCTGAGCGGAGCCTCGTCGACCGGTACCCAGTCGGCGGTGACGTCGACCCAGCCGAAGCGGCGCTCGAACAGCATCCGGTCGGCCGACTCGGTGAAGTCCAGCTCGGCGTGTTGCGGGCGTGCTGCACGGCTGCCGTGCGGGTCGCGGTCGAGTTGCTCGACGATGTCGCACAGGGCCCAGGCGAAGTCCAGGACCGGCACCCAGCCCCAGGACGTGGCGAGTTCCCGGTCCGTCTCGGTGTCGGCGAGATAGACGTCCCCGCAGAACAGGTCGTGGCGCAGCGCGCGGGCGTCCGCGGTGCGGTAGTCCGTCTGCGGGGGGTCGGGGAAGCGCCGGGAGAGCGAGTAGCCGAGGTCGATCACGTAGGTGATGGTCGCACGTCGGTCGGAGTACGTGCTCCGGGGCGGTCGGAGTCGTGCTCCGGTACGGGAGGGGGCAGGGCTGGGGGATGCAGGCTGTCAGGGCTGGGTGAGGACGCGGGGGCCGTCGTCGGTGATGGCGACGGTGTGCTCGAAGTGGGCGGCGCGGCTGCCGTTGGTGGTGAGCAGGGTCCAGCCGTCGTCCGCCGCGCGGTACCCGTCGTGGCCGCCGGACAGGAACATCGGCTCGATGGCGAGCACGAGGCCGTGCCGGAGTACGAAGCCGCGGCCGGGCCGGCCCTCGTTCGGTACCGACGGGTCCTCGTGCATGTGGCGGCCGATGCCGTGGCCGCCGAAGTCCGCCGGAATGCCGTAGCCGGCGGCGCGGCCGACGCTGCCGATGGCGTGCGAGATGTCGCCGATGCGGGCGCCCACCACGGCTGCCGCGATCCCCGCCTCCAGCGCGCGCCGGGTGGTGTCCATGAGCCGCTGGTCCTCGGGGCGCGGTGTGCCGACGGCGAAGGTGACCGCGGCGTCGCCCGTCCAGCCGTCCAGCGCCGCGCCGCAGTCGACGCTGAGCAGGTCGCCGTCGCGCAGCCGGTACGAGCTCGGGATGCCGTGGACGATCGCGTCGTTGACGGAGGTGCAGAGGGTGGCGGGGAAGGGGGTGGGGGCGAAGGACGGGCGGTAGTGGAGGAAGGGGGAGGTGGCGCCTGCCTCGGCCAGCACCGCGCGGCCGACCTCGTCCAGCTCGCTCAGCCGCACGCCGGGCGCGGCTGCCGCGCGTACGGCCGTGAGGATGTCGGCGACGACGCGGCCCGCGGGCCGCATGGCGTCGAGCGCGGTGTCGGTCTTGATCTCGACCATGGGTGAACCTCCGTGATGCGGGCCGCGGACGTGGGCGCGGAAGACGATTGACGACACAGGTCAGCAACCGGTCCAATTTCTATACCGGTATTTCTTTACCGGTATTAGTATCACGGGCATGGTCCGTACACCTCTGACTCCCTGGGAACGCGAGCGCGGCGAGCGGTTGGGCGCCCTGCTGCGGGCGGCGCGCGGCGAGCGCAGCATGGTCGAGATCGCGGCGGCCGCGGGACTCTCGGCGGAGACCCTGCGCAAGATCGAAACGGGTCGGGCGCCGACGGCCGGGTTCTTCACGGTCGCCGCGCTGGGCGCGACGCTCGGCGTGTCCCTCGACGAACTGGCCGCGCTCGCCGCGCCGCCGGCCGAGCCCTCCGCGGCGCCGCCGGTCGAAGCCGCCTAGAGGGCCTTGTGGAGGACCGTGCAGGGGCGGTTCATCGCGTGGTCCGTGCGGCGGTCGATCGCGCGGTAGCCGAGCGTCGACCAGAAGGCGAGCGCCTGCGGGTTGGCATCCAGGACGGCCAGACGTACGCCGTCGTGGCCGGACGCGCGCAGCCGTTCCTCGACCTGTGCCACCAAACGGCGGCCGCGACCGGCGCGTTGGTACGCGCCATGGATCAGCAGCAGGCCGACCCAGGGGTACGGGTCGATCGGGTCGGGGTGCTCGGTGAGGGTGACGGCCAGGCCGGTCAGCCGGCCGTGCTCAGTCCAGTGCTCGCTGCCGTGCTCACGGGCGAGCAGTACCTCGGCGGCCGGGTGGGTCAGCTCCCCGTTGATGCTCGATGCGACCTCGTCGCGCTGGATGGCGTACGGGTCGGGGAAGTCGCCGCTGAGGGCGAAGAACGCGGCGTTGGATGCGTAGAGATCCGTCAGCTCGTCGAGGAGCGGCGGTGGCAGATGCCCGTCGTGTGCGGCGAGGAGGGACGAGAGCGGTTCCAGTACGAGCGGCATACGCTCATGCTGGCCGGGCGCGCGGCCCAGCGCGAAGGAGTTCCGCGCACACCGAAGGCCCGCCCGCCCCACGCGAACGCATGCCGGAAGGCGCGCCCGTCCCGAGCTCGCGTACGCCGAAGGCCCGCCCGCCCCGCGTGAAACGCAGGCCGGACGGGCCTCCCGGCACGCCGTACGGCAATGGCCGTCGTACGGAAGTGGCCGTCAGACGTTGACGCCGAAGTCCTGGGCGATGCCCACCAGGCCCGAGGCGTAGCCCTGGCCCACCGCGCGGAACTTCCACTCCGCGCCGTTGCGGTACAGCTCGCCGAAGACCATCGCGGTCTCGGTGGCGGCGTCCTCGCTGAGGTCGTAGCGGGCGATCTCGGCGCCGCCGGCCTGGTTGATGATGCGGATGAAGGCGTTCCGCACCTGGCCGAAGTTCTGGCTGCGGTTCTCGGCGTCGTAGATGGAGACCGGGAAGACGATCTTCTCGACGTCGGCGGGCAGCGCGGCGAGGTTGACGTTGATCTGCTCGTCGTCGCCCTCGCCCTGGCCGGTGAGGTTGTCACCGGTGTGCACGATGGACTGGTCCGGCGTGGCCTTGTTGTTGAAGAAGACGAAGTGCTGGTCCGAGAAGACCTTGCCGCTCGGGTTGACCGCGATCGCGCTCGCGTCGAGGTCGAAGTCCGTGCCCGTGGTGGTGCGGACGTCCCAGCCGAGGCCGACCGTGACGGCGGTCAGGCCCGGAGCCTCCTTGGTGAGCGAGACGTTGCCGCCCTTGGACAGGCTTACAGCCATGGGAGTGCCCTCTTTCCTCGTCGAATCATCGGGCTCCGTACTCCGGACGAAGCTACCGTCATCCTGCACAACGACTGCCGGGGACCTTGAGGTTCCAGCTTCCTTTACTTTCTTTGCCAAGTCCTGATGCCGCCCCACGGCCGGGCGGCCGGCCGTTCGTGCGGGTGGCGAAGAAGGGGCGAGGAAATGCGGGTGACGGAACGGGGGCGGGCGCGGGATCATGGGGGGCATGTCCGGGCCCTATGTCATCCGCGGTTCGGTCGTCCTCCCGGAGTCGGAGCTCGTCTGGCGCTTCTCACGGTCTTCCGGGCCCGGCGGCCAGCACGTCAATACTTCCGACAGTCAGGTGGAGCTGCGCTTCGACCTGGCCGCGACCGATGCGCTGCCCGAGGTCTGGAAGGACCGCGCGCTGCAGCGGCTGGGGGAGCGCGGGCGGCTGATCGACGGTGGCGTGGTGTCCGTACGGGCGTCCGAGCACCGCTCCCAGTGGCGCAACCGCGAGACGGCCGCGGTCCGGCTCGCGTCGTTGCTGGCGGAGGCGTCCGCGCCGCCGCCGAAGCCGCGCCGCAAGACGCGGATCCCGCGCGGCATCAATGAGCGCAGGCTGCGGGAGAAGAAGCAGCGCAGCGACACGAAGCGCGGCCGCTCGGGCCGCGACTGGCACTGAGAGAAGCCAGGCCGATGCCGGGCCGTGCCGCCGGCCCCCGCCACAGCGCGCCCCAGGCCGGGCCGCCAACCCCCGCGCCCCCTATCCCAGCTTCCGGTACCGCCCCCGGAAGTACGTCAGTGGGTTGCTTTCGATGTTCGGGGTGTGGGCGGTCAGTACGCGGCCGATCGTGAGGGTGTGGTCACCCGCTACGACGCGCTGTTCCGTGCGGCACTCCATCGTGGCGAGGGCGCCCTTCACGAGTGCCGCGCCGGTCCGCTCGCCCCGTACGTGCGGGACGCTCGCGAAGAGGAGGCGGTCGCTGAGGCGGCCCTTCATGGCGAACTGACCGGCGATGTTGCGCTGGCTCTCCGTCAGGACCGAGACGGCCCACAGGGGCTGCCGCTCCAGGATGTCGTCCATCCGGGAGTCGTTGCGGACGCTCACCATCACCAGCGGCGGGTCGAGCGAGACGGACATGAACGCGGTGGCGGTCATCCCCGCGTCCTCCCCGACCGGAAGCGCGTCCTCCCCGGCCGGAAAGCCGTCCTCGGCCGGGTCCTCGTCGGCCGGAGCGTCCTCCGGATCGAGGGCGGTGATCAGTACGACCCCGGCGGCGAGCCGGGACAGGGCGGCACGGAACTCGTCGGCACTCACCCCACCAGCATGCGGGATCATCCCCCGATCAGGGCTGGTCTCCGGATCGGGGCTGGTCTCCCGAGCGGTGTGCGGATCGGTGACGGCGGCGGCAGGGTTGTTCGTGAACACGTCATGAACGCTAAACGGGACCGCGGGCGGCCCGCATCGGGCCCCGGGACCAGCCGCGTCCTAGGACCCCCGACGGAGCCGGGGCGCGTCAGAGCGCGGAATTTGCGTTCAGGAAGTTTACGAACACATAGGAGGAGACCCGCAGAGGCGCCGGAAGGGGGCTCGGGTGACCTCCGTAACTTCACGGCGTGTTCTGTGACTTGAGTCACAGCAAGGGGTAATTGTTGACCCTGTGTACCGGGTGTACAGCTCACTGTGATTCAGTGGCCGTGGCAATCGGACGACTAGAGGACGACAAGAAGCCTGGAGTTGCTGTCGAGGTCTCAGGGAGAGCGAGCGATGGAGACCGAGTCGGAGCCGTACGTCCGTCTTGCGACCCTGCGGCAGCTGCACCAAGTGGTCGCCGACCTGAACACCGCACGCAGCCTTGCGGACACCCTGCAGGCCGTCGCCGACGGGGCGATCAGCGGGCTGGGCTATGAGCTCGCCGCGGTCAACCTCGTACGGCCCGACGGCGACCTCGTGGTGGCCGCGGTGGCCGGGAGCGCGGGCGCCGAGGCGCTGCTGTCCGGCCGCGTCGGCTCCCGGGAGTCCTGGGAGCGCCGGCTGAGCATGGGGGAGCGCTGGGGCGACCTGTGCTTCATCCCGTACACCCAGGGCTGGGTGCTGGACGACGACGATGTCCCGCAGTGGCACACCTCCGGGCCCGCGCCGCGCTTCCCCGACGAGTGGCATCCGATGGACCGCCTCTTCGCGCCCATGTACGCGGCGTCCTCCGGGGGCGGCGAGCTGCTCGGCGTGATCTCCGTCGACCGGCCGCGCAACGGTCGGCGTCCGGGCGCCTGGGGGCGCGAGGCGTTGCAGATGTTCGCTTTCCAGGCCGCGATTGCGATCAGTAATGCCCGCCTTCGGGCAAACATGCAGCGTGCGCTGGTCCGTCTGGAGCGCGAGCAGCAGGCGCTGCGGGCGAGCGAGGAAAGCTTCCGGCAGGCCTTCGAGTACGCGCCGAGCGGCATGGCCATCGCCGAGATGGGCGGCGATCAGCACGGCCGGCTGCTGCGGACGAACGACGCGCTGTGCCGGCTGCTGGGCCGTCCGGCGTCCGTGATGCGCCGCTACGCCTTCTCCGACCTGGTGCATCCCGAGGACATCGGGACGCTGCTGCGGACCTCGGCCGAGGGCGGCCGGGCCGAGCTGCGGCTGGCCCGGCGGGACGGCTCGTACGTCTGGGTGAGCCTGCGCAACAGCGTCGTGGCCGACACCGCCGACGGCCCGCGCTTCCTGCTCACGCACGTCGAGGACATCGAGGAGCGCAAGCGGCACGAGCTGCAGCTCGCGCACCGCGCCAGCCACGACGCGCTGACCGGCCTGCCCAACAGCGCCGAGCTGCGGACCCGGCTCAGCGCCCGGCTGTGCTCGCGGCCGCCCGGAACGGAGGAGGCGGACGCGTTCGCCTCGGCGGCCGGCGGGGAGCACGACGGGCACGGCTTCCTGCCGGACGGCGGCGCGGAGGCGTTCGAGGGCTTTCACCTGGCCCGTACGGGCCCCGCGTACGACAGCCACGTGCACGCCGTCGCGCCGTCGGACGGGCCCGAGGACGACGGCGCCAAGGGGCTGGCCGTGCTCTTCTGCGACCTGGACGGCTTCAAGTCGATCAACGACCGGTTCGGGCACCACACGGGTGACGCGGTCCTCATCGAGGTGGCCCGGCGGCTGACCAACGGCGTACGGGACGGGGACACGGTCGCCCGGCTCGGCGGCGACGAGTTCGTGGTGCTGGCGGACGGGCTGGGCAAGGCGGACGCGGAGGACCTGGCCGTACGCCTGCGGAACGCGATCATTCCGCCGATCCGGGTGGACGGCCGGGCCGTGCGGGTCGGCGCCAGCTTCGGCATCGGCTGGGCGGGCTGCGGGATGTCGGCCGAGGAGGTCCTGCAATCCGCTGACCAGCGGATGTACGTCGAGAAGCGGTCCCGCTCCAAGGCGAATCGGCGGGTGAGCTGAGGGGCCGCCTCCCCGGGGCGCCGAAAAGGCGACCCGAGGGCGGGGGCGTCTTTCCGCCGCCCTGCGCCCCTTCGCGCCGTCCTCCGCCCCTCGGCAAGCCGTGTGTCCGAAGACACCTCCGGCCCGCCGGAGGCCGTCCGCACCGCGCTGACCGCCGCCGACCCCGTCGGAGCGCCCGCCGTTCACCGCCCTGTAGTGATCTTGTGGCCGTACGGAACCGGCGTACGCGGCTCCGCACCGGGTAGGCTGCGCCGATGCGGCGCGGGCCGCCGGGGGCCTCACAAGCATGTAGACATCAGTAGTACGTAGACATCAGCACGTAGGCATCAGTGTGCAAGACCGCTGGGGAGTGACGCGGAATGACGGCCGGTAGTAACGGCACGGACACGCCGGAGAACGACGATCCGTTCGGCTACCTCTACCGCTCGGAGGGCGGCGAGGCAGGCGGATCGGCGGGCGACGGCGCGGCGGTGCGGCAGCCGGGCGTTCCCAGGAGGTCGTACAACCAGGTGCGCGCGGTCGGCGAGCGCCAGTACGGCCAGCAGCAGTACGGCCAGCAGGCGCAGCGGCCGGCGTACGGGCAGAACGCGCACTACGCGGCGCCCGAGACGCTGCAGAACGGTGCGCCGCGCCAGGCCGGTCCGGCAGGTCACGGTGCGGGTGCGGACCAGGGTCCGCGCCGTAACCGCAACGGCCTGCTCATCGGCGCCATCGCCGTGGTCGCCGTGGTCTGCGTCGGCATCGGCGTCGCGATGATCTCCAACAGCGACGACGACAAGTCCGCCGAGGCCGGCGCCGGGTCGTCCGCGGGCGAGAGCGTGGAGCCGAGCAAGAAGCCGTCCGACAAGCCGGCCGAGCCCGATCTGCCCAAGGCCGACGCGGGCAGCCTGCGGCTGGACGGCACGGCGACCACGGACAAGACCATTCCGGGGGCGCGCTCGGCCGGCGGTCTGTACGTCACCGGCATGAACACGCCGGGTGCCGCCGCCACCTGGAAGCTGGAGGCGCCCAAGGACGGCCAGTACACCGTCTTCGTGGGGTACGGGGTCCCGGGCAAGGACGCCGACGCGACGCTGTCGATCAACGGCAAGGCCCGCGACTCCAAGCTCAACATGAAGAACTTCGCCGGGGCGCAGGAAGGCGACTGGGAGAAGGGCTGGACCCGGACCTTCGCCTGGGTCGAGCTCACCAAGGGCACCAACACGGTGAAGATCTCCTGCGAGCAGGGGAACCAGTGCGACTTCAACCTTGATCAGGTGTGGCTGAAGGCGGGGCAGGTCACCAAGCCGTAGCCACTCACGCGGCCGCCGGGGCCTCCGTGACCTTGATCTGGTCCAGCAGTTCCGCGTACGTCGCGCGGTCGAATTCGCCGGCCGCCTCGGCCCGTACGGTGGCCGCCGACAGGGCCACCGCGCGGGCCAGCCGGTCCGGCCAGGAGAGCTCCTCGACCAGGCCGGACAGCAGTCCGGCCACCGCCGAGTCGCCCGCTCCCGTGGGGTTGCCCGCGATCCGGTGCGGCGGCGCGGCCTGCCAGGAGCCGTCCGCGGTCACCGCGAGCATGCCGTCGGCGCCGAGCGAGGCCGCGACCGTGTGCGCGCCCCGGCGGCGCGCGTCCCGCGCCGCCCGCAGCGGCTCGTTGTGGCCGGTCAGCGCGGCCAGCTCGTCGGCGTTCGGCTTGGCGAGGTCGGGCCGCGCCGCGAGGCCGCGGCGCAGCGGCTCGCCGCTGGTGTCGAGGAGGACGGGGACGCCGGCCGCGCGGGCCGTACGGGTGAGGCGCGCGTACACGTCCACGGGCACGCCGGGCGGCAGGCTGCCGCACAGGGCCACCGCCCGGGCGCCGTCGAGGAGTTCGCGGTACCGCGTGAGGAAGGCGTCCCACTCGGCGGGGGAGATGGTCGGGCCCGGCTCGTTGAGCTGGGTGGTCTCGCCGTCGGTGGTGTCCACGACGGCGACGGTGCGCCGGGTGGCGCTGCCGATCGGTACGAGCGCGTCGGTGACGCCGGTCTCCTGGGCGAGCATGGCGCGCAGCGCGTCGCCGGTGCCGCCGCCGGCGAATCCGGTGGCGACGGTGTCATGGCCCAGGGCAGCGAGCACCCGGGCGACGTTCAGGCCCTTGCCGCCGGGGCGTTCGGACACCTCGGTCACCCGGTTCGTGCCGCGCGGGCGGAGCCGCGGTACCCGGTAGGTGATGTCGAGTGCGGCGTTCAGCGTGACCGTGAGGATCATGGTTCCCCCTCCCGCGCAGTGGTCGGACGGCCGTGGTCAACGGCCGGGGACGGACGAGTGCGCGAGCGATCATGCCATCGGCGACGGCAGTTGGCACAGAGCGCGGGTGCCGCCCGGGCCGCGGATGCGGACCAATCGGTCCAGCCCGGACGGGGTGCCGCCCAGGCCGTGTCCGCACCTGTGTTCCTTACCCCGCCTGCGGTGGCCGTACCACCCACTCGCCCCTGCGCATGACGCCCACCAGGTCGTACGAGGCGTCCAGTACGACCAGGTCGGCGTCCTTGCCGGGCTCGATGGAGCCGGTGCGGTCGTCGATGCCCAGCAGCCGGGCCGGGTTGCCGGACAGGGCCTGTACGGCCGCTTCGATGCCGATGCCGTCGATCGTGACGGCGCGCTTGAAGGCGAGGTCCAGGGTGAGCGTGGAGCCCGCGATCGAGCCGGCGGTGGGGCCGCCGTGGATGCGCGCGACACCGTCCCTGACCTCGACCTCCATGGGCCCGAGCGGGTACATGCCGTCGCTCATGCCGGCCGCGCCCATCGCGTCGGTGATGAACGCGACGCGCTCCGCGCCCGCGTGACGGAACGCCAGCTGCAGCACGGAGGGGTGCAGGTGGGTGCCGTCGTTGATCAGTTCGACGGTGATCCGCTCGTCCTCCAGGAGCGCGGCGATCGGGCCGGGCGTGCGGTGATTCAGGCCCGGCATCGCGTTGAAGAGGTGCGTGGCGACGGTGGCGCCCGCGTCGATGGCCTCGCGCGTCGCGTCGTACGAGGAGTCGGTGTGGCCGATGGCCGCGATGACGCCGGAGTCGGCCAGCAGGCGTACGGAGTCCAGGCCGCCGGGCAGTTCCGGCGCGAGCGTCATCATCTTCGCCGTGCCGCGGGCCGCGTCGACCAGCTTGCGTACGTCCGACGGGTCCGGGTCGCGCAGCAGTTCGGGCTGGTGGGCGCCGCAGCGGTGGGCCGAGATGAACGGGCCCTCGAAGTGGATGCCGGCCAGCTCGCCCTGCTCGACCAGTTCGGAGAGGACGGCGGCCTGCCGGGCCAGGTCGGCCAGGTCGCCGGTGACGGTGGAGGCGGCCATGGAGGTGGTGCCGTGGCGGCGGTGGGTGTCGGCGACCTTCAGGCACTCCTCGGGGTCGGCGGAGGAGAAGGAGCCGCCGCCCCCGCCGTGTACGTGCATGTCCACGAAGCCGGGGACGATCAGGTGACCGGACAGGTCGACGGTGGTGCCGCCCGACGCGGGGCCCACGGCGAGCTGCCGCCCGTCGATCGTGAGGGCGAGGTCGTCGACGACGCCCGCGGGCAGTGCCACCCGGGCGCCGCTGAGGATGGTTCGGTCCGCCATCAGGCAGTTACCTCCGTGGAGAGAAGATCCCGGGCCAGCAGTCCTGCGCCCAGGCAGCCGGCGGCGTCCCCGAGCGCCGCGGGAACGATCGAGGGGAGCGGCTGGAAGGTAACCCGTCGCCGGACCGCCTCCCGCAGAGGCGCGAACAGCGTGTCGCCCGCCTCGGCGAGCCCGCCGCCGATGATCAGGGTCCGCGGGTCGAGCAGCGTGAGGCAGGTGACCAGGCCGTCCGCGAGCGCGTCGACGGCTTCCTGCCATACGGCCACGGCGCGCGGGTCGCCGGACTCGACCGCTTTGGCGGCGTCCGCGGCCGTGGCGTCCGGGTCACCGCAGGCGGCGGCCCAGGCCCGGCCGACGGCCGCGGCGGAGGCCAGCGTCTCCAGGCAGCCGCGCCGGCCGCAGCGGCACGGCGCGCCCTGGGGGCGTACGACGATGTGCCCGATCTCGCCCGCGCTGCCGTGCGCCCCGGCTTCGATCCGGCCGCCGATGCCGATGGCGGCCGCGATGCCGGTGCCCAGCGGCAGGAAGACGAACCGGTCGGAGCCCTTGCCCGCGCCGATGCGGCCCTCGGCGAGCCCGCCGGTACGCACGTCGTGGCCGAGCGCCACGGGGATTCCGCCGAGCCGCTCCGAGAGCAGGGCGCGCAGCGGGACGTCCCGCCAGCCGAGGTTCGAGGCGTACACGGCCGTGCCGGTGGCCTCGTCGATGATGCCGGGGACGGCGACGCCGGCCGCCGCCGCGGGGGCGCCGTACCGCTGCGTGCCCAGGTCGCGCAGCTCGGCGGCGAAGTCGAGGATCGTGTCGACCACCGCATCGGGGCCGCGCTCGCGTCCGGTGGGGCGGCGCGCCTCGTGCAGCAGGACGGGGGGCCGGGCGGGCGTGCCGTCGGCGGGCGGCGCCTCCGTACCGACGAGTGCGGCCTTGATCCCGGTGCCGCCCACATCGAGCGCGATGACATGTCTCACGCGGCACAGTCTCCCGCGAGAAGCGCCGAGAGGTCTAGTCCACTACGGCCTCGGTGCCGGTGCGCCGAGGTGGAGGGCCGGTTCATCCGCTGTATACGGGGAGTTGGGCGGCGGGTCGCGCGCGTGGCGTCGGCCGATCGGCGCCGCGGCGCGGGCGCGGGGCGGTCGGGCGGCGGTCCGGAGGAAGATCGAATTCCGGTCCGTTGATGCGAAACGGAGACCTTGTTTGGTGTAGACCTTGTGAGGGTGTGCGGGGCAGACTCGCAGCTCATGTGCCCGACGGAGGGTGATCCTCGCCGTCGCGGCGCGCATCCCGGAACGTACGGCACATCTGGACTCAAAGGGCGGAACAGGGCAGCAATGGCAGTACAGCGACGCTACAAGAGCCTGGCGGCGGCGGGTATCGCGACGGCCATGACGCTGACGCTGGCCTCCTGCTCCGGCGGCACCGTGGGCGAGGACGACGTCACCCTGAAGCTGGTCGCCGCCGACTACGGCGACGGCGCCGCCAACTCCAGCAAGCACTACTGGCACGACGTGGTCGAGGCGTTCGAGGCCAAGCACCCGCACATCAAGGTCGACGTCGACGTCTACAGCTGGAAGGACGTCGACAAGGAGGTCGCGAAGCGGGTCAAGGCCGGCAACGCCCCCGACATGGCCCAGATAGGCGCCTACGCCGACTACGCAGCCGAGGGCAAGCTCTACAGCGCCGACGACCTGCTCTCCATCAGCACCCAGGCGGACTTCACGCCCGCCCTCGCGGAGGCGGGGGAGTACCACCGCGTCCAGTACGGCATGCCCTTCGGGGCCAGCACGCGCCGCCTCTTCTACAACAAGAAGCTCTTCGCGCAGGCCGGCATCGCGAACCCGCCCAAGACCTGGTCCGACATCAAGCAGGACGCGCAGCTCCTGAAGGCCGCGGGCGTGAAGATCCCCTTCGCGCTGCCGCTCGGCCCCGAGGAGACCCAGGCCGAGACCATGATCTGGATGCTGAGCGGGGACGGCGGCTACACCGACGCCATCGGCAAGTACACGATCGACTCACGGCAGAACATCCGCACGTTCAAGTGGGTCAAGGACAACCTTGTCACCCCGGGCCTGACCGGCACCGACCCCGCGAAGCTCAACCGGCAGGACGGCTTCAACGCCTTCGCGAGCGGCCAGGTCGGCATGCTCAACGGCCACCCCACGCTGATGCAGCAGGCCAAGTCCAAGGGCATCGACTACGGCACCGTCGCGCTCCCCGGCACCACCGGCCCGGCCAAGTCCACCATGGGCGTCGCCGACTGGATGATGGGCTTCAAGGAGAACGGGCACCGCGCCGAGATCGGCCAGTTCCTCGACTTCGTCTACAACGAGGACAACGTCCTGAAATTCTCCGGCGATTACGGCTTGCTGCCGGTCACCGTCTCCGCCTCCCAGGACATGCTCGCCGACGGCAAGTACAAGAAGCTGCACGGCTTCCTGAAGCAGCTGCCGGAAGCGGAGTTCTACCCCGCCGACAAGACCTCCTGGCCGCTGGTCAGCAAGACCATCAAGGCGAAGATGGGCGGCGCGGTCGGCAAGAACGGCGACCCCGCGAAGGTGCTCACCGACATCCAGAACACCGCGGACGAGGCGGACAGCGCGACACGGTGACGCCGACCGGGCCCGGGCGCCCGGCCGGGTGATCAGTAGGGATGTCGTACCGCGGGGCTATCGTGGACGCGTGGTCTCCGAATCGCCGTCCGAGCGGCTGTCAGCGCGCGACGAGGCCGTGCTCGCCGTGGAGCGCCGCTCCTGGTCCGGGCCCGGCGCCAAGGAGCGCGCCATACGGGAGCGGCTCGGCATCTCGCCGACCCGCTACTACCAGCTGCTCAACGCCCTCCTGGACGACCCGCGGGCGCTTGCTCACGACCCGGTGACGGTGAATCGCCTGCGGCGGGTGAGAGAGGCCCGCCGGGCCCGTCGCTGACGTCTCGCTGACGGCCAGGAGATCCTTGTAGTACGTCCGTACGCCCCGCCTCACCGATAGGCTCGGCCCCATGGGCAGCCCCGAGAACCTCCTCGCGCAGCCGATGACCGAAGCGGGCCGTGCGGGCCTGGCCGGCTTTCTCGCCCGGCCGGCCGACGCCGTCGTCGCGCTCGACTTCGACGGCACCCTCGCCGGCATCGTCCCCGACCCCGAGCAGGCGCGTGCCCACCCCGGCGTGGTCCGGGCGCTCACCCGCCTCGCCCCGCTGCTGCGCGCCGTCGTCGTGATCACCGGCCGCCCGGCGGAGACGGCCGTCCGGCTCGGCGGCTTCGCCGACGCGGCCGGCCTGGACCGCCTCGTCGTCCTCGGGCACTACGGCGCGGAGCGCTGGGAGGCCGCCACCGGCCGGATCGAGGCGCCCGCGCCGCCGCCGGGCGTCGCCGCGGCCACCGCCGAGCTGCCGGACCTGCTGCGGAGCTCCGGGGCCTGGCAGGACGGGCCGGTCGACGCCGCGATCGAGACCAAGGGCGGCCGGGCCGTCGCCGTGCACACCCGCCGCACCGCCGACCCGCAGGGCACCTTCGAGGCGCTGCGCGCGCCGCTGGCCGCGCTCGCCGAGCGGCACGGCCTGATCGTCGAGCCGGGCCGCTTCGTCCTGGAGCTCCGCCCGCCCGGCGTCGACAAGGGCGTCGCGCTCACCTCGTACGTACACGAGGTGGCCGCCGGCGCGGTCCTCTACGCGGGCGACGACCTCGGCGACCTGGCCGCCTACACCGCCGTGGACGCCCTACGCACCGAGGGCCTGCCCGGCGTACTGGTATGCAGCGCGGCGACGCTGGGCGAGGGCGCGGAGGAACTGGCGGACCGAGCGGACCTGGTCGTCCCGGGCCCGGCAGGGATCGTGGAGCTGCTCACGGGACTCGCGGACGCACTGGCGACGCACCCCTGACGAGGCGCGCCCCGCAGGGGCGCAGCCTTCAGGGGCGCGGGGAACTGCGCGACCAGCCACAACGGCGGGCCAGCCGGCAACGCACCGCCCGGGGCACCCCGGAAACCGCCGGCCTCAGCCGCCAAGCGCCCGCAACTGCTCCAGGAACCACTGGGCCGGCGGCAACGCCGTCGCCGCCGCAGCCAACCGCTTCGCACGCTCGGCGCGCTCATCGTGCGCCATGGTCAGCGCCGCATGCAGCGCCTCCGCCGTCCCCCCGATGTCGTACGGATTGACCACCAACGCATCCTCCCCCAGCTCCGCACAGGCCCCCGCCTCCCGGGACAGCACCAGCGCGCAGCCCGCCTCGGACACCACCGGCACCTCCTTCGCGACCAGGTTCATGCCGTCGCGGATGGGGTTGACCAGCGCGACATCGGCGAGCCGATACGCGGCCAGGGAGCGCGCGAAGTCGTCCTTGACGTGCAGCACGACCGGCAGCCAGCCGTCCGTGCCGAACTCGTCGTTGATCTCCCCTGCCAGCCGCGAGACCTCCTCGGTGTACTCCCGGTACACCGCCAGGTCCTGCCGCGAGGGATAGGCGAACGCTATGTGCACCACCCGGCCGCGCCACTCCGGCCGGTCGGTCAGCAGCCGCCGGTAGGCCAGCAGCCCGCGCACGATGTTCTTGGACAGCTCCGTACGGTCCACCCGCACGATCGTCTTCCGCGGCGCGCCGTCCTCCCCGGTGCCGATCTGCTCGCGCAGATCCGCCAGCCGCTCGTCGACGTCCGGCTGCCGGGAGCGCTCGCGCAGGAAGTCCGCGTCGGCGCCCAGGCCGTGCACCCCGAGCCGGGTGGTCCGGCCCTCGTACGTGACGCGCAGGCCCGCCGCCCCGTCTCTGGCGACCTCGGCGCCCAGTACGACGGCGCAGCACTCCGCGAACGCCGCGGCCCAGCGCTCCGTCAGGAACGCCGCCCGGTCGCCGCCCAGAATGCCGCGCAGCACCTCGGCCGCCACGTCGTCCGGCAGCAGCCGGAAGTAGTCCGGGGGCGCCCAGGGGGTGTGCGAGAAGTGGCCGATGCGCAGGTCGGGGCGGCGCTCGCGGAGCAGCCCCGGGACCAGCGTGAGGTGGTAGTCCTGCACGAGGACGGCCGCGCCGGGCGCCGCGGCCTCGGCGAGCGCGTCGGCGAAGGCGGCGTTGTACGCCTCGTACGCCGCCCACTGGCCGCGGAAGTCCGCGTCGAACGCGGGCTCCAGCGGCGTCTGGTAGAGCAGGTGGTGGACGAACCACAGCACGGAATTCGCGACGCCGTTGTACGCGTCCGCGAAGACCTCGGGCGCGATGTCCAGCATCCGGACGGACTGTCCGCCGGTGTCGCCGGGGTCCAGCAGCCCGTCCCCGGCGGCGGCCCGCCGGGCCGCCTCGCGGTCGCCGTCGCCGAGCGCTGCGCACACCCACACGGCCCCGGCGTCCGGGCCGATGGCGGAGAGGCCGGAGACCAGACCGCCGCCGCCGCGCTTGGCCGTCAGCGTGCCGTCCTCGCCCAAGGCGTAGGAGACCGGACCGCGGTTGGACGCGACGAGAACCTGGGCACCTGAGCTGGAGGAGACCATGCCGATGACCTAACCCGCCACAGATCCGCTCAAACGTGCGGCCGGGAGTGCGTCGCGGGAGCAGTCGCACGTCGGCGCCGCGCGCCGGGCCCGGACGCCGCCCCTCATGCCGCGCGCCGCTCCTCGTACTCCGGTATGCCGCGCATCGGCGGCCGCTCCTCGGTGTCCACATCCGTCGTCCGCGGTACGAACCCGCCCTCCTCGCCGCGGTCGAACTGGGTGAGCCGGGGCCGTACGAGGTGCCCGCGGGCCAGCCGCAGCTGCGCGGTGCGGTAGATCGCCGCGGCCATCCGGCCGAGCGCCTGCCCGTCCTGGTGCCGGTGCTTGCGCACGCCCACGTCCACCTGCGCCAGCGCGTCCAGGCCGACCGTGTGCAGCGCGTCGACCAGCAGGCCCAGCTCCACGCCGTACCCAACAGGGAAGGGCAGCCGCTCCAGCAGCGAGCGGCGGGCCGCGTACTCGCCGCCCAGCGGCTGGACGAAGCCGGCCAGCTGCGGCCAGTGCAGATTGAGCAGCGGTCGGGCCACCAGCTCGGTGACCCGACCGCCCTGGCCCGCCTTCGGGCCGTCGGCGCCCTCGCCGAGCGGCCGGTCGTACATTGCCTTCACGAACTGCACCTGCGGCTCGGTGAGCAGCGGCCCGACGATCCCGGACACGAAGGCGGCGGAGAACTCGCGCAGGTCGGCGTCGACGAAGCAGACGATGTCGCCGCTGGTGGCCAGCAGCGAGCGCCACAGCACCTCGCCCTTGCCGGGCACCGTCGCCAGCCGGGGCAGGATCGCGTCGCGGTGCACGACCCGGGCGCCCGCGGCGGCCGCGACCTCGGCGGTGCGGTCGGTGGAGCCGGAGTCCACCACGACCAGCTCGTCGACCAGGGGCACCGCGGCGGACATCAGATCGCGGCGGATGATCTCCACGATCGTGCCGACCGTGGCCTCTTCGTCGAGCGCGGGCAGCACTACGCTGACCGTCTGTCCCGTGCGGCTCTTCGCGGCCAACAGCTGGTCGAGCGGTCGGTCGGCGGCTGACCAGGAGCGGCCGGCCAGCCAGCGCTCCACCTCTTCCAGCACGTATCCGTCTCCTTTTGCTACTGAGTGTGAGCCATCTCGCGCATCGGACGGCTATCTCAACCGTCCATGCCTTCGGTTACAGTCTTGAACAACGCGGATGACCACCGCATGCCGGGGTCACCGCTGAACAAACGCCTGTGTTTCGTGCGCAGGCCATACCGCTCATCCAGAGGGGCAGAGGGATACGGCCCGTTGAAGCCCCGGCAACCCTCCAGCCGGTCTTGCCGCCAGGACGCTGATGTCCGCCGCGCGAGGCTCCCGGCTAGGGAAGGTGCCAAATCCGTCTCGCGGCGAGATGCGTCGCGAGGAAGATGAGGAGAAAGGGCCTCGCCTCCATGGCTGTGCAAGCTGCTGAAAGCACCACCACCGTCTCCCTCGGTCCCGCCGCCGCGCTGTCCTGCCGCGAGTGCGGTACGCGCTTCGCGCTCGGCCCGATCTTCGCGTGCCAGGAATGTTTCGGGCCGCTCGAAGTGGCGTACGACCTGCCGAGCGGCGACCCCGAGGGCCTGAAGAAGCAGATCGAGGCCGGTCCGGACAACATCTGGCGGTACGCGCCGCTGCTGCCCGTCCCCGCCGACGTGGCCGACAAGCCCAACCTCAACCCGGGCTTCACCAAGCTGGTCAAGGCCGACCGCCTCGCCGCCGAACTGGGTGTCACCGGCGGCCTGTACGTGAAGGACGACTCCGGCAACCCGACGCACTCCTTCAAGGACCGCGTCGTGGCCATCGCCGTCGAGGCGGCCCGCGCCTTCGGCTTCACCACCCTGTCCTGCTCCTCCACCGGCAACCTGGCCGGTGCGGTCGGCGCCGCCGCGCGCCGGGCCGGCTTCAAGTCCTGCGTGTTCATCCCGCACGACCTGGAGGCGGGCAAGGTCGTCATGGCTGCGGTCTACGGCGGCGACCTGGTCGGCATCGAGGGCAACTACGACGACGTCAACCGCTTCTGCTCCGAGCTCATCGGTGACCCGCTGGGCGAGGGCTGGGGCTTTGTGAACGTCAACCTCCGCCCGTACTACGGCGAGGGCTCCAAGACGCTCGCGTACGAGATCTGCGAGCAGCTCGGCTGGGAGCTGCCGGACCAGCTGGTCATCCCGATCGCCTCGGGCTCGCAGCTCACGAAGATCGACAAGGGGCTCAAGGAGCTCATCAAGCTCGGCCTGGTCGAGGACAAGCCGTACAAGATCTTCGGCGCCCAGGCCGAGGGCTGCTCGCCGGTGTCCACCGCCTTCAAGGCCGGCCACGACGTCGTACGCCCGCAGAAGCCGAACACCATCGCCAAGTCGCTGGCCATCGGCAACCCGGCGGACGGCCCGTACGTGCTCGACATCGCCCGCCGCACCGGCGGTGCCGTCGAGGACGTCAACGACGAGCAGGTCGTGGAAGCGATCAAGCTGCTCGCCCGCACGGAGGGCATCTTCGCGGAGACCGCGGGCGGCGTGACCGTCGGCGTCACCAAGAAGCTGATCGAGAACGGGCAGATCGACCCGGCGAAGTCGCTGGTCGTCCTGAACACCGGGGACGGCCTGAAGACGCTGGACGCCGTGGCGCCGACCACCGGCCCGACCGCGACCATCCGCCCGAGCCTGGACGCGTTCCGCGAGGCCGGCCTCGACAAGTAAGCGCCGCCCCGCCAGGCAGGCCCCGCACTCGTTTCCCCGGAACCCGGAAGGTAGAACCACATGAGCGTCAACGTCCGCATCCCCACCATCCTCCGCACCTACACCGGCGGCCAGGCCGAGGTCCCCGCCGAGGGTGCGAACCTCTCCGAGGTCATCGCGGACCTGGAGAAGAACCACAACGGCATCGCGGCCCGCGTCCTGGACGACCAGGGCAAGCTGCGCCGCTTCGTGAACGTGTACGTCAACGACGACGACGTGCGCTTCGAGGGCGGCCTGGAGACGGTGACGCCGGACGGCGCCAGCGTCTCGATCATTCCCGCGGTGGCCGGCGGCTGCTGAAGCCCGCTCTTTCGTAAAACCGGCGGCGCACGCCCTTAGTGCGCCCTGTGTGCGCCCCCTGTGCACCGCTTCGTGGGTGACCGCATACGCCTCCTGGAATCGCCCCGTCCGCAGCAAAAGCGGACGGGGCGATTCCATGTCGTTAAAGGCGATACAGTTGAGGTGAATCCTCTTCGCGCGCGTGCCCGACGCATATGAGAACGCGACAAGATGTGCTCAAAGTGTGTGCGCATTTTGTCGCGTTGATGAGCTATGCCCGGCCCGGCTTGCCCAGAATTATTGAGACTTCGCCGTAAATCGGCGAATGGTCGTGGGCAGAATTCTCGTCCGATTGACCTGTTGCGCTGGGCATCGGTGCAGATACATTCAGCGGCGGTCGACGCGTTCCGGCGCACACCCTCCTTGGGGGTGAGGTCTGACCCGGGTCCGCGGAGTGCGGTCCTGCGCAAGGGCCAGCAATAGGGGAGTTAGGAATGGCTCAGGGCACCGTCAAGTGGTTCAACGCGGAGAAGGGGTACGGCTTCATCGCGGTCGACGGTGGTGCGGATGTTTTCGTCCACTACAGCGCGATCCAGATGGACGGCTACCGCACCCTTGAGGAAGGTCAGCGGGTCGAGTTCGAGATCTCGCAGGGCCAGAAGGGGCCGCAGGCGGACATGGTTCGCGTGGCCGGCTGAGCGCCGACCGACTGCAGCGTACGGAGGCCCGTGCTCCCCGAGGGGGAGTGCGGGCCTCTCGTTGTGCGCGCGTGCGCGCCGACCCGGGCCCTTGCGGCGCCGCCGCGCGATCCCGCAGGGTGGGCAGAGGCGCTTGCACTCGCGGGGGCCGAGTGCTAATCATTGCGTTAGCACTCTGAAGGTGAGAGTGACAGAACTTCGGATCGGGCCGGTGAGGTCCGCGGCCCGGTGGGGCAGGGAACCACTGGGCTGCAGGCCGTCCGTCGCGGGCACCGGCGCGGTCCACTGCGTTTCCACCCCTGTCCGGGAGGACCACTTCACATGGCCAAGATCATCGCGTTCGACGAGGAGGCACGGCGCGGTCTCGAGCGCGGGATGAACCAGCTCGCCGACGCCGTCAAGGTCACCCTTGGCCCCAAGGGCCGCAACGTCGTCCTTGAGAAGAAGTGGGGCGCCCCCACGATCACCAACGATGGTGTCTCCATCGCCAAGGAGATCGAGCTCGAGGACCCGTACGAGAAGATCGGCGCCGAGCTGGTCAAGGAGGTCGCGAAGAAGACGGACGACGTCGCCGGTGACGGCACGACGACCGCGACCGTCCTGGCCCAGGCCCTGGTCCGCGAGGGCCTGCGCAACGTCGCGGCCGGCGCCAACCCGATGGCCCTGAAGCGCGGCATCGAGCGCGCCGTCGAGGCCGTCTCCGCCGCCCTGCTGGAGCAGGCGAAGGATGTGGAGACCAAGGAGCAGATCGCCTCCACCGCCTCCATCTCCGCCGCCGACACCCAGATCGGCGAGCTCATCGCCGAGGCCATGGACAAGGTCGGCAAGGAAGGCGTCATCACCGTCGAGGAGTCCCAGACCTTCGGTCTGGAGCTGGAGCTCACCGAGGGTATGCGCTTCGACAAGGGCTACATCTCGGCGTACTTCGCCACCGACATGGAGCGTATGGAGGCGTCGCTCGACGACCCGTACATCCTGATCGTCAACTCCAAGATCTCCAACGTGAAGGACCTCCTTCCGCTGCTGGAGAAGGTCATGCAGTCGGGCAAGCCGCTGCTGATCATCGCGGAGGACGTCGAGGGCGAGGCCCTGTCGACCCTGGTCGTCAACAAGATCCGTGGCACCTTCAAGTCCGTCGCCGTGAAGGCCCCGGGCTTCGGTGACCGCCGCAAGGCCATGCTCGGCGACATCGCCATCCTCACCGGTGGCACCGTCATCTCCGAGGAGGTCGGCCTCAAGCTCGAGAACGCCGGTCTGGACCTCCTGGGCCGCGCCCGCAAGGTCGTCATCACCAAGGACGAGACCACCATCGTCGACGGTGCCGGTGACAGCGAGCAGGTTCAGGGCCGCGTCAACCAGATCCGCGCCGAGATCGAGAACTCGGACAGCGACTACGACCGCGAGAAGCTGCAGGAGCGCCTGGCGAAGCTCGCCGGCGGTGTTGCGGTCATCAAGGCCGGTGCCGCGACCGAGGTCGAGCTCAAGGAGCGCAAGCACCGCATCGAGGACGCCGTGCGCAACGCGAAGGCGGCCGTCGAGGAGGGCATCGTCGCCGGCGGTGGCGTCGCCCTGCTGCAGGCCTCCTCGGTCTTCGAGAAGCTGGAGCTCGAGGGCGACGAGGCCACCGGTGCCGCCGCTGTGAAGCTGGCCCTGGAGGCCCCGCTGAAGCAGATCTCCGTCAACGGCGGCCTCGAGGGCGGCGTCGTGGTGGAGAAGGTGCGCAACCTGGCCGTCGGCCACGGTCTGAACGCCGCGACCGGCGAGTACGTCGACATGATCGCCGAGGGCATCATCGACCCCGCCAAGGTCACCCGCTCCGCGCTGCAGAACGCCGCCTCCATCGCGGCGCTCTTCCTCACCACCGAGGCCGTCATCGCCGACAAGCCGGAGAAGGCCGCCGCGGCCGCCCCGGGCGGCATGCCGGGCGGTGACATGGACTTCTGATCCACCCTTCCGGGACGGATCAGCTGTTCATCGCTGTACGAACCGAGGGCGGCACCCCCATCGCGGGGGGTGCCGCCCTCGGGCGTTTCCACGGCTGTCGTGGCTGTCGTACTGCCGGTCAGACGGACGCGGTCTCCTTCGCCGGGCCGTGGGTGCCCGGCCGGGCGCCGCCCGAAGACGCGGCCTGCACCGTCTCCTTGCCCGCGTTCAGCTCCGCGAGCATCTGCTTGCTGAAGCCGAAGAAGTACGTGACCAGGAAGCCGACGACGTAGCCCGCGAGGAGGCCGACGGCGTAGATGAGGGCCGTGGGGCCCAGGTCGTGGTTGCCCTTGAGGAGTGGGAAGAGGGCCCAGCCGGAGGGGCCGATGGCGGTGGAGCCGACGGCCGTGCCGAGCTGGTTCAGCAGGCCGACGAAGGCGCCGCCGAACGCGCCGCCGACGCAGGCGGTGATGAACGGCCGGCCGAGCGGGAGCGAGACGCCGTAGATCAGCGGCTCGCCGACGCCGAGGAAGCCGGCGGGGAGGGCGGACTTGATGGTCGTACGGATCGAGCCGTTGCGGGGGAGGCGGAGGTAGACGGCGATGGCCGCGCCCACCTGGCCCGCGCCCGCCATGGCGAGGATCGGCAGCAGGACCGTGTAGCTCTGCTGCTCGATGAGGGTGGTGTGGATGGGGATGAGGGCCTGGTGCAGGCCGAGCATCACCAGCGGGAGGAAGAGGCCGCCGAGGACGAAGCCGGCGAGCGCGCCGCCGTGGGCGAGGAGCCAGTTGGCGGCCGTACCGATCGCGGCGGACACCTCGCCCGCCGCGTACATCAGGCCGAAGATCGTCACCAGGCCGGTGAGCAGGACCGTGAGGGTCGGGGTGACCAGGACGTCCAGGGACTCCGGCACCCATCTGCGGCACCACTTCTCGATGTACACCGCCAGTACCGCGGCGCCCAGCGCGCCCAGTACGCCGCCCTGGCCGGGGGAGAGCTTCTGGCCGAACGCGGTGATGTCCGCGACGCCCGGGAAGACGATGATCGCGGCGACCGCGCCGCCGAGGATCGGGGTGCCGCCGAACTCCTTCGCCGCGTTGTAGCCGACGAACACCGCGATCAGGGCCATGAAGCCGGAGGCGATGGCGGTGAGCGCGGGGACGAGCGTGGGCAGCCAGCCGAGGTTGGTGAGCAGGCCGTTGATGCCCGCGATGATGCCGCAGCCGATGAGTGCGGGAATCAGCGGGACGAAGATGTTCGCGATCCGGCGGAGGAACAGCTTGAAGGGGGTGGCGTTCGCCGCCTTCCGGCGCGCCTTGATGGCGGCACCCTGAGCGGCCAGCTCGTCGGCGGTGGTGGTGGGGGCGGACGGCGACCCGGGGGCGGGCTCGGGGGAGGCCGGGGCCGGGCCGGGCGCCGCCCCGCGCTCCTCCTCGACCAGCTCTTCGAAGACGGGCGTGACGCGGGCGACCGTACCGGGGCCGAGCACGATTTGGTACGTGTCGTCCTCGACCACCCCCATGACGGCCGGCAGCGCCTTGAGCGCGTCGTCCTGGACCAGCGAACGGTCCTTGATGCCGAGGCGCAGCCGGGTCATGCAGTGGGCGATGGAGGTGATGTTGGCAGCGCCGCCGACGAGGGGCAGGAGCGCGGCGGCGGTGGCGCGGTTCTTGTCCGGGGCGGAGTTCCCCTGGGGAGATGCAGAGGTCATGTGCGAGGCGCTGTTCTGTCGGAGGATGCGCCGCGGGGGCGCGGGGCAGCGGCGCCTCCCCGGGGGAGGAGGGCGCCGGGCGGTCAGCTTTCCTTGGCGGCGGCCTGGAGCGCGGCGCGCAGATGGCCGTGGGAGTCGGCGAGCAGCCGGGCCGCGGTGGGCCCGTCCACGGAGCCGAGGAGCACCAGGATGGCGTGCTTCACCTCGCCGTCGGTGGCGGCGAGCGCTTCCTCGATCTCCGTGTCGGACGCGCCCGTGGCGAGCGCGACGATGCGGCGGGAGCGGGCCCGCAGCTTGTCGTTGGACGCGCGGACGTCGACCATCAGGTTTCCGTAGGTCTTGCCCAGCCGGATCATCGTGATCGTCGAGAGCATGTTCAGGACCAGCTTCTGGGCCGTGCCGGCCTTCAGGCGGGTCGAGCCGGTCAGCAGCTCGGGGCCGACGACGACCTCGATGCCGTGGTCGGCGGCGGCCGCGAGCGCGGAGCCGGCGTTGCACGACAGGCCGACGGTCAGCGCGCCCTGGGCACGGGCGTGCTCGATGGCCCCGATGGCGTACGGCGTGCGGCCCGAGGCGGAGATGCCGACCACCGTGTCCTCGGCGGTCAGCGCCAGCGCGTCCAGCTCGGCGGCGGCCAGGTCCTTGCTGTCCTCGGCGCCCTCCACGGCGGTGATCATGGCGGGCGGGCCGCCCGCGATCAGCCCGATCACCGCTTCGGGATCGGTGTTGAACGTGGGCGGGCACTCGCTGGCGTCCAGGATGCCGAGCCGCCCGGCCGTGCCGGCCCCGGCGTAGATCAGCCGGCCGCCGCGGGCCATCCGCGCGGCGATGCCGTCGATGGCGGCGGCGATCCGCGGCAGCTGCTCGGCGACGGCGGTGGGAACGGTGGCGTCCTCGCCGTTCATCGTGCGGGCGATCTCCAGGGTGGAGCGCCGGTCGATCTCGGCGAGCTCCGGCCGGAACGCCTCGGTGGTGAGGGTGTCCAGCTGGGCTCGCAGGGTGGCGTGGTCAGCGGTGGAAGTCATGGCGGTGGGGGCTCTCCGAGTACGGCTGAGGGAGGCGGGTGCGGTGGGCGGTCAGCGGGGGCGGGGGGAGTGGCGGTGGGCCAGGGCCTCGTACGAAGCGGAGAGGGCGGGCGCCGCCGTTTCGTACGTGCGCTGGGCGACGCCGACGAAGAGGCAGTCGACGACGAGCAGCTGGCTCGTGCGCGAGGACATGGCCGCCGGGCGCAGCTCGCTCTCGCGCGCCGTGGACGTGGTCAGTATGTGATCGGCGTACGCGGCGATCTCGCCGTCCGGGCGGCCGGTGACCGCGATGGTCGTCGCGCCGCGGTCGAAGGCGACCCGCAGCGGCTCTATGACGTCCGTGGTGCGTCCGGAGTGGGTGATCGCGACGGCGACGTCACCGGCCCGCATCTGCACGGCGTTCGTCACCGCGAGGTGCGGGTCGGAGTGGGCGTGCGCGATCAGGCCGATGCGCAGCAGCTTCTGGGCCAGGTCCTGGCCGACGAGGCTGGAGGCGCCGATGCCGTACACATCGATCCTGCGGGCGGCGGAGAGCGCGGCCACGGCCGCCTCCAGCTGGGTGGTGTCCAGCGCGGCGGCGGTGTCGGCGAGGCACTGCTGTTCTTCCTGCGCGAGCTTGGCGACCACGTCCGTGAGCGAGTCGTCGACCGCTATGTCGGCCGTGACGGCGGGCGCGCGGCCCGCGGCCTGCTGGGCGGCGAGGGCGGCGAGCGCCAGCCGCAGATCGCGGTAGCCCGGGTAACCGAGCAGCCGGGAGGTGCGGACGACGGTGGCCTCGCTGGTGCCCGTGCGCTCCGCGAGGCCGGTGACGGTGAGCGCGGCGCAGCCCGCCGGGTCGCCGGCGACGGTCTCCGCGACCCGCTGCATGGAGCGGGTCATGGACGGCGCGAGGGTGCGGACCTTCGCCGCCAGGGCCGCGGGGGCGGGCGGGGCCTGCTCCGGCTGCGACCGCCGGGCGGCGCCGGAGGCCGCGCCGGACGTGGCGGGGGCGGCCTCGGAAGCCGTGCCGGACGTGGTCGGGGCGCCGGAAGCCGCGCCGTTGAAAGTTTCCTTCAGTCTTGTGCTCACCTCTGAAAAGTAATTTCAGTCACCCGCGGCGTCAACACTCCTCCGCGGCCTGTGGACAACTCCGAGCCGCTGGGACGAGAGGGAACGCGTGTGGGTGTACGGCGTGTACGCGCGACAATGGGCACATGGAGTTGGAACAGGCGCTGCACGCCGCCCGGGCCCTGGTGATCGCGGATCTGATGGCGGGCGATGTCGCCGACGCGGACATCGTCTCGCTGGTGGAGGACGCGGTCGCACACCGGCGGTGGTGGGTCGAGCAGTGGCCGGAGGGCGTCGAATTCGTCGCCGGGCTCGTCGCCCAGGACGTCCAGGATTCCCTGCTGGAGCGGTACGGCCGCTGGCCGCTGTGCCCGGTGTGCACCGAGGGCGGCGATCCGCACGCGCTGGACGTGGAGCCGGAGCTGGGGGCCGACCCGCACTGGGTCTGCCCGAAGACGGCCGTCGCGGTGGCCCGGGTCGGCTCGCTCGGCGGGCCGCTGGGGAGCTGAGGGGCGGCGTGACGGTCTACATCGACCCGCCGACCTGGCCGGGGCACGGTCGGCTCTGGTCGCATCTGGTCAGCGACGCGTCATTCGAGGAACTGCACGACTTCGCGGCCCGGATCGGCGCGCCGCGGCGGGCGTTCGAGCGCGATCACTACGACCTGCCGGCGGAACGGTACGCCGACGCCGTACGGGCCGGCGCGGTCGAGATCGGCAGCAAGGAACTGGTGCGCCGACTGACGGCCGCGGGTCTGCGCCGTCCGAAACACCGGCGGAATTGACCGCTTCTGCGGGGGTCCGTTCCCGCTACGGTACGGGCATGGCTGCGAAGGAACCGTTGACCGAGCTCGACCCCCGGTACAGCGTCAAGGACGCGGCGCCGACGTCCTGGGCGGAGGCCCGCGACCGGCTCGCCGCCGCGGAGATCTTCTGGCTCTCGACGGTGCGCCCCGAAGGACGGCCGCACGTCACCCCGCTGATCGCCGTCTGGCTCGACGACGCGCTGTACTTCAGCACCGGCCCCGAGGAGCGCAAGGCGCGCAACCTGGCGGCCAACCCGTGCTGCACGCTCACCACCGGCAGCAACGCCCTCAACGAGGGCCTGGACCTGGTGGTCGAGGGCGAGGCGGTGGAGGTGCACGACGAGGCGCTGCTGCGGCGGCTGGCCGACGCGCACGAGACCAAGTACGGCAGCGACTGGCACTACGAGGTGCGGGACGGGGCCTTCTTCCACGAGGCCGGCGGCCGGGCGACCGTCTACGAGGTCGCGCCGGTCACCGCCTACGGGTTCGCCAAGGGCGCGTACTCCCAGACGCGTTGGCGCTTCGAGCGGGGCGGAGCCGGCTGACCGGGCCGCCCCGCCCGAAGGCCGTTGTCAGAGGCGCTTGCCGCTCGTCGCGGCGCTGTGGCCGTCCGCCGCGTCCTCGTGCGCGCGGTCGGCCTCGTGGACGAAGCGCTCGTCGGACGACGCCACCAGCCGGGAAGCCGCGCCCGTGGAGCGCTGCAGCCGGTAGGCGAGGGCGGTTGCGGCGACGGCGGCCGCCGCCAGCGCGGCGCCGGTCCACGCCACGGCCGGGTAGCCCCAGTGCGCGCTGATGACCAGGCCGCCCAGCCACGGGCCGAGCGTGTTGCCGATGTTGAAGGCGGCCGTCGTGGTGGCGCCGGCCAGCGTCGGCGCGGCGTTGGCGACGTTGAACATCCGGGCGTTCAGGGCCGGAGCCGTGGTGAACGCCGTGACGCCCAGCATCAGGGACAGCGCAATCGCGGCCACGGAGTTGTGCGCGGTGAGCGCCAGAACTGCCAGCACGACGGTGGAGGCGGCGATGCCCCCGAAGAGGGTCGGGAAGAGATGCGCGTCGGCGATCCGGCCGCCTATGTAGGTACCGATGAGCGCGCCCACGCCGAAGAGTGCCAGCACCGTGGGCACCCAGCTCTCGGCGAGCCCGGCGGTGTCGGTGAGCAGCGGGGAGAGGTACGAGAAGAGGGCGAAGACCGCAGCGCCGTTCAGTGCGGTGGCGCTGAGCGCGAGCCAGACCTGCTTGTCGCGGTAGATCGCCAGTTCGCGGCGGAGCTGCGGACGGTCCTCGCCCGTGGGCACCTCCGTACGCGGCACGCAGGCGATCACGCCGACGAGGCCGATCGCGGAGAGGACTGCCACGCCCCAGAACGCGGCGCGCCAGCCGGCGGACTGCCCGAGCAGTGCGCCGGCCGGCACGCCCGCGATGTTGGCGATGCTCAGCCCGCCGACCATCACGGCCATCGCGCGGGCGCGCGCGGTGAACGGCACCAGCGAGACGGCCACGGCCGCGCCGACCGCCCAGAAACCGGCGCAGGCCAGCGCGCTCACCACCCGGGAGATGAAGAGCACCGTGTACGAGGGCGCGAGTGCGCCCGCGACCTGGCCGACGCCGAAGACGGCGAGCAGCGCGATCAGCGTCGTGCGCCGCGGGAGGCGGAGCGTGGCGGCGGCCAGCGTCGGAGCGCCGACCACCATGCCGATCGCGAAAGCCGAGACGAGCAGTCCGGCCTGCGGGATCGAGACGTGCATGTCCCGGGCCAGTGGCTGGAGGATCCCGGAGAGCATGAACTCCGAGGTCCCCAGGGCGAATACCGACAATCCGAGGATGTAGACAGCGATGGGCATACGGGCGCGTTCGGCGCGATCAGGAGGGACAGGCATGACACGCATGAACAGCGTGAACACGCCTGACATTCCCGAACGCCGCCTAGGGCGCCCGCGACCCGCCTCGGATGTCCGTGACCCGCTTCGGACGTCCGTGGCCCGTCTCAGGCGTCGGCGGCCCGCTCCAGGACGCCGTCCTGTACGGCCGTGACAAACGCCGACCAGGTGGCCGGCGCCAGTACGAGCGCCGGCCCCCAGGGGTTCTTGCTGTCGCGCACCGGGACCGCGCCCGGTGCGCCGTGCCCCACCTCCACACAGTCGCCGCCGCTACCGCCGCTGTAGCTGCTCTTGCGCCAGCTGATGCGGGAGAGGTCGAGCGCTGGGTGGAACGTGAGTTGATCAATAACCATCGTGGTGATCCTTCGCCGCCGACTCGATGAGAACGAGGGACGCTTCGGGTGACAGTGCAGCGGCCCGGACGAGATCGTAAGCCAAGCCGTACCGTTCCACATGCGAAGGCTCGTCCAACATTTGCCCTGTTGCAAGGCCTTGTAGGTACGCGACGGGCGGTGCATCTGCGAATGTCATCAGCTTTAGCGAACCTTCGAGCGCCGCGTGGGCGCCCTCCGCGTACGGCAGCACCTGCACGATGACGCGATTCCGACGCATGAGTGCCGCGATATGAGCGAGCTGGGTGTGCATCGCGGCCGGACCGCCCACGGGGCGGCGCAGTACGTTCTCGTCCAACACCGCCCAGAACAAGGGGGTTGTTGGATCCTCGAGAACGCGGGCCCGGTCCAGCCGCGCGGACAGTAAGTCGTCGATGACGCTCTCCGGGGCGACCGGGTGCACGGCACGGAAAACGGCCCGTGCGTAGTCCTCCGTTTGCAGCAGTCCCGGGACGAGCAGCGGGGCGTATTCCCTGATCGAGATCGCCATCTGCTCGAACTCCGCGGCGTCAGCGAAGTGTTCCGGATAGCGGGAGCGCTGGGCCGCTTCGACGTTCCGCTCGAAGAACCCGTCCGTGCCGAGGATCTCGTCTATCCGTCGTGCGTACTCCCCCTGTATGCGCCGTGCGCCCGATTCGAGCTGGCCGATGAACGACCCGCTCACGAACATCGGCGCCCCGAGCTCCGCCTGCGTCAGCCCCGCACTTTCTCGCTTGAACCGCAGCTCAGCGCCGTACAGCGCCCTCGGTGAAAGCGACGGATCCAGTTGTTTCGGCTTCGGCATGGCCCACTCCCTGTCGTGCACCTGGTGTTGTTGGATGTCACCCTCTGTCAAGCTTAACCCCGGACCGTCACCATATAGACACAACGAGTAAGACGACACGGAGCGCGATGAGGCGCAGTGAGGCGCGGTGAGGCGCAGTGAGGTCCGCTACCGGAGAGACGAGGTACCCGGTGACGCTCCCGGCGAAGGGTTCGTACGTGGTCGACACCCGGATCGGCAGGATCGGGGAGGTGATGGGGCACGAAGGGCCCTATGTACAGCTGCGTCCGCCGGGGGGCGGACGCGAATGGGACTGCCCGCCGGCCGACGCCCGGGCCGCCACCCCGCGCGAACGCCTGGCCGCCCGGACGGCCCTGGCCAACGCGCGCAGCCGGGGAGAGCGCCGCTGAACGAAGCGCGCGAGAACGGCGCGTAGGAACGCGAGTGCGGTGCGCCCCGGACCCCGGCGTGCCCGCCCCGGCCCTCGCCTCGGCCTCCGCAGCCCCGCCTCATGCCGTCGGACGCCTCCCGTCTCATGCCGTCAGAAGGTCGAGCTCCGTGTTCAGGTTCCGCCGGGCCAGCCGCTCCCATCTGTCGTGTCCCTCCGGCGTGCGGAACAGCCGCGGCAGCGCCAGCAGTTGACGCAGTACATCCGCCCGGCCCGCCCGGAACGCCTCGTCCGGTACGAACGCGAACTCCTCGCGCACCGCGGCCGCGTACGCCGCGTACTGCTCCGGCGCCCCGGCCAGTACCGCCAGATCCGCGTCGCACAGCACCTCGCCGTTGCTGTCCCCCTCTGCCGGGTCGTGCGTGACCGTGAGCCGCACGAGGCGCGCCACTTCCGCCGTGCGCTCCGCGTCGATCCCCAGCTCGGGCAGCGCCCGCTCGGCGAGCGCCGCGCTGCGCTCCTCGTTCTCGGACCGGTCGGGGCGGTAGACGGCGTCGTGGAACCACGCGGCGAGTCGTACGACATCGGGCTCGGCGGCGTGTCCCGCCAGCTCGTCGATCCGGTCCAGTACCGCGGTCAGATGCTCAGTCGTGTGATAGCGGCGCTGCGGCTCGGCCCAGCGCGCCAGCAAGTTGTCGGCGTACGGAGCGGGGTCGGGTGGCAGGGCGATCGCGGTGCCGGGTTCGGTCGCCGCATCGGCGTTCCGGAGCGCCAGTACGGCGTCGTGCCAGCGGCGGCGCAGGTGTTCACCCGCGTCCATGCGGTCCGTGCGGTCCGTCGGGGAGGTAGCCATACGGCCATTGTGCGCATCCGGACCGGTGGCCTCACCACAGGTGATCGCGCCGATCGCCGGAGGGTGCGGGGCGCGTTCGCGCCGGACGCCTTCGCGCCCGATCGGTGTCGCTCCGTAGCGCGGGCCTGCCGGGTATGGCACTCTTGAGCACATGTCTAGACCAATTCTCGAGGTGATCGCGCTCGATGCCGCGGACGCCGCCGCGGCCGAGGCCGGAGGGGCGGACCGCCTCGAACTGGTCACGGACATGGCGTCCGACGGGCTCACCCCGCCGCGCGAGACCTTCGCCGCCGTCCGCGCCGCCGTCGGCATCCCGCTGCGCGTCATGCTGCGCGCGGCGGACGGCTTCGCCGCGGGCGACGCCCGGACGTTCGACGCGCTGTGCGCGGACGCCGCCGCACTCCGGGCCGAGGGCGCCGAGGAGTTCGTACTCGGCTTCCTCGCCGAGGACGGCGGACCCGACCTCGCCGCCGTGGACGCGCTGACCGAGGTGATCGACGGCTGCCGCTGGACCTTCCATCGCGCCATCGACCGCGCCGCCGACCGCGACGGCCTGCGCAAACGCCTCGACGACCGGCCCGGCCTGGACACCTACCTCACCGCGGGCTCGCCCGCAGGCGTCGACGACGGGCTGCCCGTGCTGCTCGCCGAGGCGGCGCGCGCGGCGTCCGGCGAGCCCGGATACGGCCCGCAGATCATGGCGGGCGGCGGCCTCACCCTCGCGCACGTCCCCCGGCTGCGCGCCGCGGGCGTCACCGCCTTCCACATCGGCGGCGCGGCGCGCCCGGACGGCTGGTCGGCGCCGGTCTCCCCGGCAGCCGTTCAGACCTGGCGCGCGGCGCTGGACGACTGAGCGGCCGGGACCCGCGCGCGGCGTCGACCGGCCGAGAGCCGGAGCCGCCGGGGGCGCGCGTCGGCCCGCCCGCTCCGGTACGCGCCTCAGTCCACCAGCTCCTGCCAGCGCCTCAGCCCGCCAGCTCCTCCGGCAGCGCCGCCGCGTGCACGACCGTCAGGCCGGACACGGCACGCGTGAGGCAGACGTACAGGCGGCGCAGCCCGGTCCGGTGGTCCGGCTCGGCGTCCACCAGCGCCGCCGGTTCGTCCAGTACCACGTAGTCGTACTCCAGGCCCTTCGCGAGCGTGGCGGGCACGAGGGTGAGCCGGGCGTCCGGCGAGGTCTCCTCACCCGGGGCGAGCGTGGCCAGACCGGCGGCTTCAAGTGCCTCGCGCAGCGCCGGGAGGCGCGGCTCCGCGGCGATCAGGCCGATGGAGCCCTCCTTGGCCAGCGCGTCGCGGCAGGCGTCGATCACCGCCGCGTCGAGCGCGTCCGCCGTCGTCGGGCGGATCTCGAAGTCGCCCGGGGACTCACGGATGGACGTCGCCTCGGAGAGGTCCGGCGCGATGGCCGGAAGCAGCCGAGAGGCGTACGCGATCACCTCACGCGGCACACGGAAACCCTGCGTCAGCTCCTCCACCGCGGCCCCCGGCTTGCCCAAGTGGGCCAGCGCCTCCTCCCAGGTGTCCGTCGACCACGGGGTCGTGCCCTGCGCGATGTCGCCCAGTACGGTCGCCGAGCCGGTCGAACAGCGGCGGCCCACCGCCCGGTACTGCATGGGGGAGAGGTCCTGCGCCTCGTCCAGCACCACGTGGCCGAGCGAGTGTGTTCGCTCCACCAGATCGCGCGCCTCGTCGATGAGCACGGCGTCCGCAGCGGACCACTTGGCGCTGCGCACACTGCGGGCGGGTTTGGTCCACAGGATCGTCTTCTGCTCCTCATTCGTGAGGACCCCGTCGGCGTGCTCGGCGAGGAAGTCCGGATCGCTCAGCAGCCGCAGGACCAGCTTCGCCGGGTCGACCGGCGGCCAGACCGCCTTGACCGTCGCCTTCACCGCGGCATTACGGGCCACCGCGTCCTGCACCCGGTCGTCGGGCGCCTCGCCGGCCCGCTCCATCTGGACCAGCACGGCGTGCGCGATGCGCTGCGGCAGGGCATCGCGCGCCGCGCCGTACCGGATGCCCCGGTCCAGCAACTGCTGGACGATCTCTTCCAGTTCGTACGCGGGGACGCGCCAGCGGCGGGAGCCGCGGACCACCACGCACGCCTCGGTGGGCATCGTGACGTGGGAGCGCACGGCGCGGCGCAGCACCTCCGCCAGCCGCGCGTCGCCCTTCACTGTGGCGGCCGCGGCGTCGTCCGTACCGCGTACCTCCACGTGCGCCACGAGGTCGTCCACCGTGGCCTGCTTGACCTCCAGCTCGCCCAGCGCGGGCAGCACCTGCTCGATGTAGTGCAGGAAGGACTTGTTCGGCCCGATGACCAGCGTCCCGGCGCGGGCCAGCCTCTCGCGGTGCGCGTACAGGAGGTACGCGACCCGGTGCAGGCCGACGGCGGTCTTGCCCGTGCCGGGCGCCCCCTGGACGCAGACGGTGCCGCCGATCCCGGCCCGGACGATCTCGTCCTGCTCGGGCTGGATGGTGGCCACGATGTCGCGCATCGGGCCCACGCGCGGCCGCTCGATCTCCGTCTGGAGGAGCCGGGAGGTCTGCTCCGCCTCCGCCGGATCGGTGAGGTGCTCGTCCTCGTACGCGGTCAGTTCGCCGCCGGTGTACCCGAAGCGGCGGCGCAGCCGCAGGTCCATCGGGTCCTTCTTGGACGCCCGGTAGAAGGGCTGGGAGACGGGCGCGCGCCAGTCGATGACCATGGGGTCGCCGTCGGCGTCGTGGACGTGCCGCCGCCCGATGTAGAAGTCCTCGCCTTCGGCGCCCTCGGCGAGATCGACGCCTGGCGCGTGGAGGTAGTCCAGCCGCCCGAAGAAGAGCGGGGTGTGCGAGAGATCGGCGAGCGCCTTGATACGGGCGTCGACCTCGCCCTGGAGCACCTGGGCGTTGACCCAGTTGGCCGCCACGTCCTTGATGTTCAGCGCCTCGGCGTCCGCGCGCATGGCGCGGAGGGCGGCGCGGGAGGCGGAGAGGTGCGCACGCTCTCGTGCGAGGGGGTCGTTCTGGTCGTGCTTGTCCTTCTGGTCAGGGGCGTGCGAGGGCACGGCGTCGCCTCCGGGCAGCTGCGGTGGTCTGGGGGCCGGCCGGTTTCCGTCCGGGCGGCGGCGCTCCGCGACGAGAGTCGTGCGGGAGGCGGGCAGACGCGCGATTGTAGTGACCACGCAGTGGGGGCGCGACCGAATTAAAAGGGGCCCGGATCCCTTAGGGGTGGGCCGTGGGCCGGTGCTTCCGGGGCCGTACTCTCGGCGACACGCGGATCGGTCGTTGGTCGGATGTGCGACGACCGGGTGAATTCCATCATGGAGACATGAGCAGCCACATAAACCCGCCACCCGATCCCAAAACGACCGGCCGTGCCAGACACGGCGCCAGCGCCGTCGCCCACGACACGGAGCACCGGCACCCCGTGGGCAGCGCCCTGCGGGCCGTGAAGGTCTTCGCGGGCACCGCCTTCAGCGTCGCCGTACTGGGCGAATACGCCGACGACAGATCATCCCTCACCGCCCGGCCCGAAGAATGACATCCGTACGTCCGGAAACCGTCACGAAAGTTCGTGCGTGATCCATTAACGTCGCCGTAAAGGCTCTAAGGGCCGTAATCACTGCGCAAGCCGCATATGGCGACAAGGAGGGGTCACCCGCGTGTCTGCCGCCGACGGGAAGCCGATCCAGCGGACAACGCCCCTCGTGGGCAGGCCACGCACCACCCGGGAGCTGCCGGACGGACCGGCAGACCGCAGTACGGACCCGCACCCCCGCCGTACTCTCCCCCGCCACACGCTCCCCGCGGCAGCACTGCTCGCGGTGTCCGTGGCCGCACTCGGCGTCGTACACCTCTTCGTACCGATGCCCACCTCCGACATCCTCGTCTACCGGGCGATGGGCGACTCCGTCCTGACCGGCGGCGACCTCTACGGATTCAGGGTCACCGAGTGGCACCTCCCGGCCACCTACCCGCCCTTCGCCGCCCTGCTGTTCGTCCCGCTGGCGCGGATCTCCCCCGGCGTGCTGCAACTGGCATCGATATTCGCCAACGTCGCGCTGCTCGCCCTGCTGATCCACTTCTCCGCGCGGCTCGCCGGGCTGCGCGCCACCCACCGCGTGCCCTCGCTGCTCGCCGCCACCGCGCTCGCCATCTGGCTGGAGCCGGTGTACCAGACCATCGTCTTCGGGCAGATCAACCTGGCCCTGACCTGCCTCGTCCTGTGGGACCTCACCCGTCCCGACGGCGCGCGCGGCAAGGGCCTGGCCATCGGCATCGCGGCCGGCATCAAGCTCACCCCCGCGCTCTTCGCCGTGTACCTGCTGCTCACCGGGCGGGTACGGGCCGCGCTCGTCTCGCTCGCCGGGTTCGCCGGCACGGTCCTGCTCGGCGTCGTCGCGCTGCCCGGCGCCAGCGTCGAATTCTGGACCGAGCGGCTCTACGAGACCGGGCGGGTCGGCGAGGCGTGGATCGTCGACAACCAGTCGCTCCAGGGCCTCCTCGCGCGCCTGCTGCACACGACGCACCCCGGCGCCATCTGGCTGGCGGGCGCCGTGCTGACGGCCGTGCTCGGGATGGCGGCGGCCCGCCGGACGGGCCTGGTCGCCGGCCGGGAGGCGTGGGGCGTGCTGTGCACGGCGCTCACCGCGCTGCTCGTCTCGCCGATCAGCTGGTCCCACCACTGGGTCTGGTGCGTGCCGCTGCTCGCCGTACTGGCCACGCACATTCGGCGGGACGCGGGGCGGCGCGCCATATGGGCCGCGCTGGCCGTGCTCTTCACGGCCCGCACGATGTGGCTGGTACCGCACAAGGGCGCCCTGGACCTCGTACTCCCATGGTGGCAACAGCCACTGGCCGCGCCGTACCCCCTGCTCGGCGTGGCCTTCCTGCTCGCGGCGATCTTCTGGCGCGGCGGCGCACTGACGGGAATCTCGGCGGGGGCGCTGACCCGGCCGGCTACGGCCGGGCGGGAGTCGGTACCGGCACCACGGTCACCGAGCTGACCGGCGCACAGGTCACCGAGCCGGGGCCGCAGCCAGGCTTACCGTTTCGCCCCGTCCTTCCCCCATGGGGGTGCAACGAGGTCCCCTTCTCAACACAGTACTGGGGGCCACTGACAACGCGGCCGGGAGCCAACGCGGCCAAGGGCGCGGCCGCCCGCGGCGTTCACGCGCTCCCGGCCGCCCGGGGCGTTTACGCCCCCTCGTCCGCCAGCAGCTCATGCGCGTCCACGATCCGGTACGCGTAGCCCTGTTCGGCCAGGAAGCGTTGGCGGTGGGCTGCGAAGTCCTGGTCGATGGTGTCGCGGGCGACGACCGAGTAGAAGCGCGCCTCGTGGCCGTCGGCCTTCGGGCGGAGTACCCGGCCGAGGCGCTGCGCCTCCTCCTGGCGCGAGCCGAACGTGCCGGACACCTGGATCGCGACCGTCGCCTCCGGCAGGTCGATCGAGAAGTTCGCGACCTTGGAGACGACCAGCACGGACAGCTCGCCCTCCCGGAAGGCGTTGAAGAGCTTCTCGCGCTGCGCGTTGCTCGTGTCGCCCTTGATGACCGGCGCGTCCAGATGCTCGCCCAGCTCGTCCAGCTGGTCGATGTACTGCCCGATCACCAGCGTCTGCTCGCCCGCGTGCCGCCGCACCAGCGCCTCGGTCACCTGCTGCTTCGATCCCGTGGTCGCGCAGAAGCGGTACTTCTCGTCGCTCTCCGCCGTGGCGTACGCCAGCCGCTCCGAGTCGGTCAGATTGACCCGGACCTCGACGCAGTCGGCGGGCGCGATGTACCCCTGCGCCTCGATCTCCTTCCACGGCGCGTCGAACCGCTTCGGGCCGATGAGTGAGAAGACGTCGGACTCCCGGCCGTCCTCGCGGACGAGCGTGGCCGTCAGGCCGAGCCGGCGCCGCGCCTGGAGGTCGGCGGTGAACTTGAAGACCGGCGCGGGCAGCAGATGCACCTCGTCGTAGACGACCAGGCCCCAGTCGCGCGAGTCGAACAGCTCCAGATGCGGGTAGACGCCCTTCCGCTTGGTCGTCAGCACCTGGTACGTCGCGATGGTGACCGGCCGGATCTCCTTCTTCGTACCGCTGTACTCGCCGATCTCGTCCTCGGTCAGCGACGTGCGCTTGACCAGCTCGTGCTTCCACTGGCGCGCGGACACCGTGTTCGTCACCAGGATCAGCGTGGTGGCCTTGGCCTCGGCCATCGCACCCGCGCCGACCAGCGTCTTGCCCGCGCCGCACGGCAGCACGACGACGCCGGAGCCGCCGTGCCAGAAGTTCTCCACGGCCTGCTGCTGATACGGCCGCAGCGACCAGCCGTCCTCCGCCAGCTCGATCGGATGCGCCTCGCCGTCCACGTAACCGGCCAGGTCCTCGGCCGGCCAGCCCAGCTTCAGCAGCGTCTGCTTGATCTGCCCGCGCTCGGAGGGGTGCACCGCGACGGTGTCCGGGTCGAGCCGGGCGCCGACCAGCGGCTGGACCTTCTTCGACCGCAGGATCTCCTCCAGCACCGGGCGGTCGGTGGTGGTGAGCACCAGGCCGTGCGCGGGGTGCTTGGAGAGCGTGAGGCGGCCGTACCGGGACATCGTCTCGGCGATGTCGACGAGCAGCGCGTGCGGGACCGGATACCGGGAGTACGCGACGAGCGCGTCCACGACCTGCTCCGCGTCGTGCCCCGCGGCCCGCGCGTTCCACAGGCCGAGCGGCGTCACCCGGTAGGTGTGGATGTGCTCCGGGGCGCGCTCCAGCTCCGCGAAGGGGGCGATGACCTGGCGGCACGCGTCCGCCTGCTCGTGGTCCACCTCCAGCAGCAGCGTCTTGTCGCTCTGGACGATGAGAGGTCCGTTCACGCGCCTCGCCTTTCCGATCGACGGCGCACGAGATCGTCTCGTACGGCCAAATCTCCAGTGTGCCGCATCGCCGCGGAAGGGGGGCGCGCGATCAAGGAGCGGTCCAGGAGCACTCTCGGGAAGCGCCTCAGGAAGCCGACTCGTCGGCGAGTTCCGAGACGCCCGTGATGCGGTGCAAGGGGTACGTGCGGACCTCGTCGGCGGTGTGGTCGTACGCCGTGACGAAGCCGCCCTCGACGCGGACCGGGGCGATGACGCGCTGGCTGGCGGCGCCGTCGGCGTTGACGTAGCCGATCCACAGGGCCGAGTTGGTCAGCGCGGCGGCCTGCACGGTGGCGAGCGTCTCGGCGGACGTCGTACGCGGCAGCCGGCCGGGCGCGGGCGCCGCGGCCTCCGGGCCCGGCTTGCGTTCGGCGGTGGCCGCGAGGTCGCCCGCGCGGATGGCCCGCACGGCGGCCTCCAGGAGCGTCGCGTCGGGGGCCGGCGGGCCGTCGGGGACCGGGGCCGGGGCGGTGCGCGGCGGGGTGCGGTGCGCGTCGGCGCGGGCGATCACCACGTCGCCCTCGGCGGACTCGGCGGCCGGTGCGTACCCCATGGCGCGCAGGCCCTCCAGGAGCGCGTCCGGGGCCGCCTGAGCGGCCAGCACGGTGGGCGCGAGGCGGCGCAGCCGCAGGCCATCGGCGCGCCGGTCGGCCAGGATCTCGTTCAGCAGCGCGTCGTCGTCGCAGCGCACGTATGCGGAGGCCGCGCCGATCCTCAGTACCCCGTGTCTGCGTGCCACGTCGTCGATCAGGTACGCGAGCGGCTGCGGTACGGGGGTGCGGGAGTGTGCCGCCAGGAAGGACTGGATGTCGGCGGCGGAGCGGCCGGCGTCCAGGGCGCGGCGTACGGAGCCGGGCGTGAAGCGGTACACCGTGGCGCCGCCCTTGGACTCGACGTCGGCCAGTACGTCGAGCGCGTCGGCGAGCGGGCGTTCCAGGGGGCCGGGGGCGACGGCGGTCAGGTCGGCCTGGAGGAGGACGTGGTCCAGGGGGGTGGGCAGCAGCGGGGCGAGGGCCGCGGCGGCGGCCCGGTGGGCCTGCGCGGGGTCGGCGTCCGGTCCCGCCTCCAGGAGCGCGCGGGTGTGGCCCGCCAGGGCGCCGCGGCCGGTGAGGCCGAGCAGCTCGGCCTCGTGGAGGGACCACAGGGCGATACGGGAGCGGAGGTCCTGGGGGGCGGAGTGCGCCGCGCCCTGGGGGGTGGCGTGTGCGGCGTTCTGCGCGGCGTTGTGGTCGGGCGCGTGGCCGTTGGCCGGGGCGGCGTCCGGGGCGGCCTGTGCCGCGCCGCGGAGCGGCCGTTCCCAGCGGAGCCGGGCCAGTACGGCGTCCTGGGGCACGGCCGTGCCCGGCGGGAGGCTGCCGAGCAGCGCGAGGACCCGCCGCCGTACCTCCGGGGCGGGCGAGCGGTCCAGGTGCGGGCCGAGCGCGGCCAGGGTGCGGCCCTTGGCGTCGGCGGTGCCGACCAGGCCCGCCGTACGGGTCGCGGCCAGCCAGGCGGCGGCCAGCCGCACCCAGCGCTCCTCGGCGGGCAGCTGCCGCCAGTCCTCGGCGGCGGGCGTGGGCGCGTACTGCTCGTCGGCCTCGCCGTCCGAGGCGATCAGCCCCGCCGCGTACGCCAGCTCCAGCCAGAACGCGGCGGTGTGCACCCCGGTGTCCAGGGCCGTCGCGGTCCGCTTGAGGTCGCGGACGCTCAGGCCGCCGGCGCGCAGCACGGGCGGGCCGCCGAGGTCCCACTCCTTGAGCAGCTCGTCGATCGTGGCCAGTGCGGTGAACGCCTGGCCGGCCGCCGTACGGTCCACCATCTCCGGGTCGCGCGCGGTGGCCGGCGCCAGGGCGGGCGGCTCCGGCTCCGGCGCCCGGTGCGCGCGCCCGGCGCGCAGATGCAGGGCGGCTTCCCTGGGGAGTACGACATTGCGCGCGCCCACCGGGAGCAGCACACCGCGGTCCAGCAGCCAGCGCAGGTGCGGCGCGGGCTGCGCGGTCACCGCGCCGTACGGCGGGCCCCAGACGAGCCTGTCCAGTACGGCGTGGGACTCGGCGGGCGCGCCGTCGAGCAGCGCCGCCATGGCCTCCCTGTCCTCGAAGAGCGAGGTCAGCGCGGCGACGGCGGTGACCGGGTCGGGCGTGGTGGGCAGCCCGGCGGCCGTCACGATCTCCTGGAGGCGGCCGGGGGACATGCCGGCGGCGGCCTCGGCGACGGTGGGGCCGAGGCCGGTGGGGGAGGGACGGGTGGCGCTCGGGGTGAGCAGTTCGCGGGCGGTGCGGACGAGCCGGAGGCGGTCGTCGGGGCCCCACACCAGGGCCTGGGCGCGGAGCGCGGCCAGCGCGTCCGGGAGGCGCCCGCGGACGGCCGCCTGCAGTGCCGAGTCCGTACCGGAGGTACCGGAGGTACCGGGTGCCTCCTCGTCGCCCGTCATCAGCCCTTCGAGCGTGTCGTACGGGCAGGGGTCCGGGGCGATGGCCAGCGCCTCGGCGGTCTGCAGCGCGAAGGCGTCCAGCCGTTCCACGGCGCGGACCACGGAGGCGCGGGTGCCGGCGCGGGTGGCGAGCTGGGTGAGATCGCCGGGGACCGGGTTGAGCAGGTCGGGGCGGGACCGCAGCAGAGCGGACAGGTCGTCGTCCGGCCGGTTGCGCAACTCCTCGGCCAGTGTGCGGGGGGACGGATGGCTGCCGCTCATTCGCCCCACGTTACCGCCTGACGGCGGACGGGCCGACGGTCACGGGCCCGGCACGGGTGTCAAGGGCCTGTGGAAAACCGGCGTTCGGCGCCTGTGGAAAAGTGCGGCATCGGCGGCGCGCGGGGGTACCGTCGGAGCGGCGGAAATCGGCCTGGTGCAGGGGTGTTCGGTAGGGGTGTGCGGTGGGGATCGAGAGTGATCAGCTGGTCTTCGACTATCTGAGCCGGGTCGGGGACCTGGCGCAGGGGCGGGGGCTGACGGCCAGGGAGCGGATGCAGCTGGTCGCGCGGCTGCGGACGGAGATAGACGCGAGACGGGCCCAGGGCGGCGGCGACGTCAAGCGCATCCTCGCGCGGCTGGGCACGCCGGAGGCGGTGGTGACGGCGGCGGTGAACGGCGGGGAGCCGGTGCCCGAGGAGCCGCCCGGCGGCGCGGCGGAGCGGAAGCCCGGCGCGCTGCCCTCGCTGCTGAAGCGGCCGGGCAAGTCGGTGGCGCTGCCCGCGCCACGGGACGGCGCGCAGCCGATGGTGCCTCAGCAGGGGGCCGCGCCGCCGCATCTGGCGGGCCTGGACGAGCTGGGCGATCGGGACGCGTTGGACGAGGAGGAGCCGGACTGGTGGCGGGTGGCGGCGGAGCCGTACGGCTCCGGGGAGGCCGTGCCCGGGGAGACCGTGCCGGGGTTCACCGGCGGGATCGAGATCGCGGAGATACGGCGGCCGCCGGAGACCGAGGAGGAGGACGAGGAAGCGGCCGGTACGGAGGACGCCGGGCCGGGCGGGCTGCCGGGGGTACTGAAGAAGGCCACGGGGAAGGTGCTGCCGTGGCGGCGGGCAGCGGCGGCCGCCCCCGCCGCGGAGCCGGCCGCCGAGGAGGCCGGCGAGGCGGTCGCGGCGCCGCGGCCGAAGCCGAGCCCGGTGCTGCTGCTGGCGGTCGTGCTGCTGGTCGCGGGTGCGGTCATCGGCAGCTGGCTGGCGCTCGCCGCGGGCTGGCTCGTGGCGTACTCCTCGCGCAAGCTCTCGCGCGCCGAGGCGAAGTTCGCGGCGCTGGGCGTGCCCGGGCTGGTGTGCGGCTCCGTGCTGGTCTGGCTGTGGGGCCGGTTCGCGGGGAAGTGGGGCGATCACCTCGCCAAAGGACAGCTGGGGGCCGAGCTGACGGAGGCGCTGCCGGTGGTCGTGCGCGTCGCGGCCGTCGCCTCCGCGCTGTTCCTGCTGTGGCGAATGCGGAGGCGGATGGCGGCCGGGGCCCGCGGTTGACCGGCGGGCTGCGCCCCGCCCCGCGGTTGACCCGACGGGGGCGCGGCCCCGTACCCTGCGCCCCCGCCCCGCCGACGGGTCTTCGTCGGCGGGTGCGGCGGCGTCGTGGTCGCTCGCGCAGTTCCCCGCGCCCCTACGCCACTTCTGTCACTTGGTCAGGTTCTTCTGCAGCTCATCGAGGATCTTGTCGGCGGCGGTGTAGCCGATGCCCTGGAGCCACAGCTCGTCGTTGACGCGGAAGGTGTTGCCGCTCTTCACGGCCTTCATGTTCTTCCACAGCGCGCCGCCGGTGACCTGGCTCTCCTTGGACTTCTCGGGGCTGCCGTAGGCCGTGTAGAAGATCGTGTCGGCGTCGGCCCGGGTGATCTGCTCGGGCCCGATCTCGGTCATCAGGCCGTCCTTGGCGTTCTTCACCACGTCGGTGGGCGCGGTGCCGATGTCGTCCAGGACGGCGCCGATGTAGCTCTCGCAGCCGTACACCCGGGTGTCGGCGCCCTCCATGAAGCGGACGACGTTGGTGGTCTTCTTGGCCGCCGCCTCGCGACCGCCGAGTGCGTCGGTGACCTCGGCCGCGTGCTTCTCGTACGCGGCGGCGATCTTCTTGCCCTCGGGGATCTTGCCGAGCGCGTCGGCGTGGGTGGCGAAGTTCTGCTTCCACGGGTAGCCGGTCTTCTCGGTCATCACCGTGGGGGCGATCTTCTTCAGCTGGTCGTAGCGCTGCGCGTCGCGCATCTTGCTGGTGAGGATGAGGTCCGGCTTCAGCGCCGCGACCGCCTCCATGTCGGCCGACCCGATCGTGCCCACGTCCTTGATCCCGGCGACCTTGTCCTTGGGCAGGTAGGAGAGGAACCCGGACTCCACGTCGGCGTGGGTGGCGCCGACCGGCTTCACGCCCAGGGTGAGCGCGGAGTCCAGCTCGGCGGTGTCCAGTACGACGACGCGCTTCGGGTCGGCGGGGACCTTCACGTCGCCCATGGCGGTCGGCACGGTGTGCGCGCCGTCGGCCGGCTTCGCCCAGGTGGTCTTCGGCTGGGTGGGGCAGTCGGTGGCCTTGAAGGAGCCGCCGGCGCTGTCCTTGGAGCCGGTGGCGCCGGTGGCGCCGCAGGCGGTCAGCGTGACGGCGGCCGCGGCCAGCACGGCGGCGGCGCGGAGGGGACGGGGGACGGAGACCATGGGACGGGCCTTTCGGAGAGGGAGCGGAGAGGGAGTCCCGAGCGGGGAACTCGGGGGCGGTCAGCCGCCGGCGGGGGACTGCCAGGGCCGGCCGGGTACGACCAGCGGGGAGCCGGTCACGGGGTCGGGGACGACGACCGAGTCGAGGCCGAAGACATCGCGGACCAGGTCGGCGGTGACGGTCTCGGCGGGCGGGCCCTGGGCGATGATCCGCCCGGCCTTCATCGCCACCAGGTGGTCGGCGTAGCGCGCGGCCTGGTTCAGGTCGTGGAGGACGGCGACGACCGTGCGGCCGCGCTCGTGGTTCAGCTGCCGCACCAGGTCCAGTACTTCGACCTGGTGGGAGATGTCGAGGTAGGTGGTGGGCTCGTCGAGGAGGAGCAGGTCGGTCTCCTGGGCGAGGGCCATCGCGATCCAGACGCGCTGGCGCTGGCCGCCGGAGAGCTCGTCCACGGCCCGGTCGGCGAGGTCGGCGATGTCGGTACGGGCCATCGCCTCGGTGACCGCCCGCTCGTCCGCGTCCGACCACTGCTGCCACCAGTGCTGATGCGGCTGGCGGCCGCGCGCGACGAGGTCGGCGACGGTGATCGCCTCGGGCGCGACCGGCGTCTGCGGCAGCAGGCCGACGGACTGGGCGATCTTCTTGGTGGGGATGCGGGCAAGGTCCGTACCGTCCAGCAGTACCGCACCTGCGCGCGGCTTCAGCAGCCGCCCCAGCGCCCGCAGCAGGGTGGACTTGCCGCAGGCGTTCGGCCCGACGATGACGGTGACGGCGCCGTGCGGCACGTCCAGGTCCAGGCCGTCGACGACGGTCCGGTCCTCGTAGGCCAGGGTCAGGTCGCGGGCGGTGAGCCTGCTCGCGGTGCGTTCGCCGGTGGTGGTCACGCGGTTCCTCCTGCGGCACGGCGCCGGACGCTGTGCCCTCTCACAAGCAGATGAATCAGGTACGGGGCGCCGATGGCCGCCGTCAGCACGCCGACCGGCAGCTCGGTCGGCGCGAAGAGCATGCGGGCCGGCAGGTCGCCGAGGACCACGACGCACGCGCCCAGCAGCGCCGAGCAGAACAGCGGAATCTGTGCCGTACGCGTCAGCCGGCGGGCGATCTGGGGCGCCAGCAGCGCCACGAAGTCGATCGGGCCCGCGGCGCCGGTGGCCAGCGCCGCCAGCAGGACGCCGAGGGTCGCGAGGCCGAGCCGGGTGCGGCCCAGCCGTACGCCGAGCGCGGTCGCGGTGTCGTCGTCCATCGAGACGGTGCGCTGCGCGCGGGCCGCCCACAGCACGAAGGGGATCAGCACGAGCAGCGCCCAGGCGAGCGGGACGGCCTCGGCCCAGCCCCGGCCGTTGAGCGAGCCGACCATCCAGACCTGGGCCTTCTGGGCCACGAGGTAGTCGCCCTTGGTCAGGAACAGCTGGGTGACCGAGCGCAGGGCGACGGCGAAGCCGATGCCGATGAGCACGAAGCGGGTGGCGTGCAGGCCGCCGCGCCAGGCGAAGAGGTACACCAGCGCCGCGGCGAGCAGGCCGCCCACGACGGACAGGTACGGCAGTACGGCGTACGAGCCGATCCCGAAGGTCATCGCGGCGACGGTCAGGGCGCTCGCGCCCTGGGTGATGCCGATGATGTCGGGGCTGGCGAGCGGGTTGCGGGCGACGGTCTGGATGAGCGCGCCGGCCACGCCGAAGGCGGCGCCGGCCAGCAGTCCGACGGTCAGCCGCGGCAGCCGCAGCGTGCCGACCACCAGCTCGTGCGACGAGGGCTGCCCCAGTACCACCTTCAGCACCTCGCCGGGCGGCACGGAGCGCTCGCCGAGCGAGAGGTACGCGACGCAGGCGGCGGCCAGTACCGCGATCAGTACGACGGCGACGGCCGTGGCCCGCCGGTGGATCAGGAAGGCGGCCTTGCCGGCACGCAGCAGCGCGTAACCGGCCGGGCGTATCGGCGCGGGGGCGGCGGAGATCTGCGTCATGCCGCCACCGCCTTCCGGCGGACCAGGGTGACCAGGAACGGGACGCCGATCAGTGCGGTCATCACGCCGGCGGGCACCTCCGAGGGCGGGAAGAGGAGCCGGCCCACGGTGTCGGCGACCAGCACCATCACCGGGCCGAGCAGCGCGGCCATCGGCAGCACCCAGCGGTGGTCGCTGCCGACGAGGGCGCGGGCCAGGTGCGGCACGGCGAGGCCCACGAAGGCGACGGGCCCGGCGGCCGCGACGCCCGCGCCGGTCAGTACCGCGGCGCCCAGCCCGCCCACGATCCGTACGGTGGCGACCTTCTGGCCGAGCCCCCTGGCGACGTCCTCGCCGAGCGCCAGGGCGTCCAGGCCGCGCGCGACGGCCAGTACCAGCACCGCGCCGACCAGCAGGAACGGCCAGATCTGGGCGGCCACCGCGGCGTCCCGCCCGGTCAGCGAGCCGACCTGCCAGAACCGGAACTCGTCCAGCGCGGCGCCCTTCGTGGAGAGCACGGCCATGGTCACCGCGACCAGCAGCGCGTTGATCGCGGCGCCGGCCAGCGCGAGCTTGACGGGGGTGGCGCCGCCGCGGCCGCGCGCGGCGATCGCGTACACGAAGACGGCCGCGAGCGCGGCGCCGACGAAGGCGGTGCCGACGTAGCCGGAGAGCGAGTGGACGCCGGCGAAGGCGATGGCCAGGACCACGGCGGCCGAGGCGCCCTGGCTGATGCCGAGGACGGCGGGATCGGCGATGGGGTTGCGGGTGATGCCCTGCATCGCCGTGCCGGCCAGCGCGAGCGCGGCGCCGACCAGCAGCCCGACGAGCGTCCGGGGCAGCCGCAGGAAGAGCACGACCTGGGCGGCCTCGCTGTCCCCGCCGTACAGCAGCGCGTCGATCACCTCGCGCGGCGGGAAGGCGCGGCTGCCGACCGCGAGGGAGAGGAGCACCGCGAGCAGCAGGGCGAGCGCCGCCGCGGCGGTCCAGCAGATGCGGCGCCGCACCAGAGGGCTTCTGGAGCTGCCGGCCAGAGCGACTGACGACATCGGTTCCATTTCGCGGGAGCGCAGTGTTCAGATGAGTGCGGATGCAGACGTACGGAGACATACGCCTGCAGTTGATGAAGGTAAGGCTACGCTAAGTGTACGGATTGTCGCCCTCAGGGCCAGAGGCACAATGGGTGCCATGGCCACGCATACCTTGACGGTCGGATTCGACCTCGACATGACCCTGATCGACTCCCGTCCGGGCATCAAGGACGCCTACGCCGCGCTCTCCGCGGCCACCGGGACGTACATCGACACCGACCTCGTGACCAGCCGGCTCGGGCCGCCGCTGGAGCAGGAGATCCGCAACTGGTTCCCCGAGGACCGGGTCGCCGAGATCGCCGACCGTTACCGCGCGCTCTACCCCGAGCACGCCATCACCGGCACGCTCGCCATGGAAGGCGCCCGCGAGGCGATCGAGGGCGTACAGCGGCTGGGCGGCCGCGCCGTCGTCGTCACCGCCAAGTACGAGCCCAACGCCAAGCTGCACCTGAAGCACCTGGACATCAACGCGGACGCGGTCGTCGGCTCGCTGTGGGCCGAGGGCAAGGCCGAGGCGCTGCGGGAGTACGGCGCGAGCATCTACGTCGGCGACCACACCGGCGACGTGCGCGGCGCGCGGGCGGCGGGCGCGCTCTCGGTCGCCGTGGCCACGGGCCCGTGCTCGGAGGAGGAGCTGCGCGAGGCCGGCGCGGACGTCGTACTTCCCGGCCTCACCGCCTTCCCGGCCTGGCTGGAGGGCTACCTCGCGGACGCCTCGCGCGGCTGAGCCGACGCCTCGCGCGCCTGACGCCGCTGGGCCGCGACCGACCGCAGCACGCCGGCGGCGGCGATCAGGAAGCCCGCGCCCATGAGCATGCACATCCAGTAGAAGACCCAGGGCAGCGGGTCGGAGCCGAGGAAAAGGGGCGCCATCGTCGCGAGCGTGGCGAAGGCGCCAATAAGGAACACGATCGCGCCGATCCGGACGAGCAGGTCCCCGGCGCGCGGACCTTCGGGAGTCGCCGGGGTCGCACCCCGCTGGGAAGGATTGTCAGACACACGACCAGGGTAAGTCCCCGGCCGGAAGCGCTGAGGAACCACCCGGCGACGTCTTGTCACCAGGCCCCGGACCATTAGCCTTGGGTAGCGGCGGGTCGCAGACCCGCTGCACTGCTATCCAGAGCTGTTGTGTGCGCAGCTACCCCAGATTTTCCCGACGAGTACGAGGACGAGGACAGACGTGCCTACCGGCAAGGTCAAGTGGTTCAACAGCGAGAAGGGCTTCGGCTTTCTCTCCCGCGACGACGGCGGTGACGTCTTCGTGCACTCTTCGGTGCTGCCCGCCGGCGTGGACGCACTCAAGCCGGGCCAGCGCGTCGAGTTCGGCGTGGTGGCGGGCCAGCGCGGTGACCAGGCGCTTTCGGTGACCCTCCTCGACCCCGCGCCGTCCATCGCGGCCGCCCAGCGGCGCAAGCCCGACGAGCTCGCGTCGATCGTGCAGGACCTCACCACGCTCCTGGAAGGCGTCGCGCAGCAGCTGGAGCGCGGGCGCTACCCGGACAAGGCACACGGCGGCAAGATCGCGGGCATGCTGCGCGCGGTCGCCGACCAGCTGGACGTCTGAGCCCGGCGAAGCAGTACGGACATGCCCCCGCGGTCTCCCGCGGGGGCATCCGTCATACGAACTTCAGCGCGTCCGGGGCGAGGGGCGGCACGAGCCCCTCGGCCGCGGCACGGGTGAGCAGCCCGCGCACCGCCGCGTAGCCGTCCTCGCCCAGGTCCGCGCTGAACTCGTTCACGTACAGCCCGATGTGCTGGTCCGCGACGGCCGGGTCCATCTCCTGCGCGTGCTCCAGGACGTAGCCGCGCGAGGCCTCGGGGTCGTCCCACGCCATGCGTACGGACGTGGTGATCGTGCGGGCCAGCTCGCGCAGCCGCTCCTCGCCCAGCGACCGCTTGGCGATGATCGCGCCGAGCGGGATCGGCAGCCCGGTGGTGTTCTCCCAGTGCTCGCCCATGTCGGCCAGGCAGGTCAGACCGAAGTTCTGGTACGTGAAGCGGGCCTCGTGGATGACGAGCCCCGCGTCGACGGCGCCGTCCCGCACGGCGGGCATGATCTCGTCGAACGGCATGACCTTGACCTCGCCCACCCCGCCGGGCACCTGGTCCGCGGCCCACAGCCGGAACAGCAGGTAGGCCGTGGAGCGCTCGCTGGGCACCGCGACCGTACGGCCCGCCAGGTCCGCCGGGGTGGCCGCGTCCTTGGTCAGTACGAGCGGGCCGCAGCCGCGGCCGAGCGCGCCGCCGCAGGGCAGCAGCGCGTACTCGTCCAGGACCCAGGGCAGCTCGGCGTAGGACACCTTCAGTACGTCCAGCTCGCCGCGCTCGGCCATGCCGTTGGTGAGGTCGATGTCCGCGAAGGTGACCTCGGGCGGGGTGGCGCCGGGGACCTTGCCGTGCGTCCACGCGTGGAAGACGAACGTGTCGTTCGGGCAGGGCGAAAACGCGATCCTGAGCGCCTGGCTCATGGCGTGCTCCTTGCGGACAGGGCTCGCGGCAGATCGGCGAAGGCGGCGGTGAGGGCGGCGAGCGCCTCCCCGATCCGCCAGGCGGCGCGGTCCCGCGGGCCGACGGGGTTGGAGATCGTACGGAGTTCCAGCACCGGCACGCCGTGCGCGGCGGCGGCCTCGGCGACGCCGAAGCCCTCCATCGCCTCGGCGAGCGCCCGCGGGTGGCGGGCCAGCAGCTCCTGCGCGCGGGCCGCGCTGCCGGTGACGGTGGAGCCGGTGAGGACGGTGCCGGGCAGCGCGCCGGTGGCCGCGGCGACGGCCGCGACCAGCTCCTCGGGCGGGCGGTGCGCGTCCGTACCGAAGCCCAGCGCGGTGACCGGCATGAAGCCGTCGGGGGACTCGGCGCCGAGGTCGGCGGCGGCGATCTCCTCCGCCACGACCAGCGAGCCGACGGGCGCGCCGGGCGCGAAGCCGCCGCCGATGCCGGCGGAGACGACGAGGTCGTACGCGTACGAGGTGCTCAGCGCGGCGGCGGTGAGAGCCGTTGCGGCACCGGCCGCGGCGGCTGCCGGGCCCACGCCGGCGGCGAGGGCGTCGAGGGTGTACGGGCCCTCGGGGGAGTCGGGCTGCCCTGTTCGGTGCAGCTCAAAGCCGCCCGGTACGGGGATGCTCTCAGGCTGTCCCGCCGTCGCGGCGGTGACCGCGTCGCGTTCGGCGGGGACGGCGGTGACGACCAGGATGTGCATCAGGGGACCGGGCGGCTCGGGTGCGGCACTCAGGACGAGGCGCGGTTGAGCTTGATGTTCCAGATGCCGGTGTACTTGCCGCCCTTGGACGTCATGATCGAGATCGTCGTGGAGTCCGACATCTGGCGGGTCTGCTGGTTGTAGAAGACCTGGTCGCTGTCGATCGAGGTGTAGGTCTGCTTGCTGAGGCTGGTCATCGGCATGCCGTTGGACATCGCGATCCACCCCTGCTCGGCCATGTCCGGCTCGACGCCGAGGCGCACCTTGTCACCGGGGTGCACGGTGAGCGTCTGGTCCGGCTCGGACGTCATGCACTTCTCGAACTTGGCCTGCTCCGCCTTTTCCTTGGCGGTGAGGTCGCCGAGGGTCTTGCCGTCCTCGTAGCAGGAGGCTTCGGCGGTGACGGTGTCCTGGCCGGCGGTCACGGTCGCCCGCGGCGTGGGCTGGTCACAGGCGGAGAGGACGAGCAGTCCCAGGGACACGGCGCCCGCGGCGGCGGCGGCACGGCGGCCCTTGCCCCGGAGCGAGGAGGAGAACGCGGTCATGCGGGCAGGCTATCTGGCCGCCGGGCCCGCACGACGCCGGGGTACGGTGCGCGCTGCGTCGTGTGCCGTGGGTTACCCCACTTCGTGGCCGCGGGTTACGCCACGCGGGCGCCTGCCGGGCCGTGATGGCGGTCGGCGGTCAGCAGTCCCCGTACGGTCATGGCCGCCGCCAGGGCCAGTACCGCCGAGGCCACCGCCAGCCCCAGTACGCCGTGCAGCGGCAGCGCGATGCCCAGCCCGCCGCCCACCACCCACGACAGCTGCAGCACCGTCTCGGACCGCGCGAACGCGGACGTACGGAAGGACTCCGGCACGTCCCGCTGGATCTGCGCGTCCAGCGACAGCTTCGCCAGCGCCTGGCTCAGCCCGGCCGTCGCGGCGGTCGCGGTCACCACCACGCTGGCCAGTACGGCGTAGAAGACCGCCGCGGTGACCGTGACGCCCAGCGCCAGCGCCAGCACCACCGCGATGATCACCTCCGGGCCGCGGGCCCGCAGCCAGGCGCCGATCGCGGTGCCCAGCGCGTTCCCGGTGCCCGCCGCGACCGCCACCAGCCCCAGCGACAGCTCCGGGCCCAGCCCGCCCAGCGGCTGCTCGCGCAGCAGGAACGCCAGGAAGAAGATGAGGAAGCCGGACAGTGCCCGCAGCGCGCAATTGGCCTGGAGGCCGTGCAGGACGGCGCGGCCGACCGTCCGCAGCCCGGGCCGGGGACGGCGCGCCCGCTGCCCCGCCACCGGCACCGCCGCCTCGCCCCGCGCCGAGTCGACCTTGTGCGGCAGCGTGAAGGACAGGAACGCGCCGATGCCGAACACCAGACACGCGCCGTACAGCGGCCAGGCCGGGCCGATGAGGTGCAGCCCGGCGCCCAGCGGGGCCGCCACGCCGGTGGCCAGCAGCCCCGCGAGGGTGACTCTCGAATTGGCCTTCACGAGGGAGAAGCGGTGCGGCAGCAGTCTGGGCACCACCGCCGAGCGCACCACGCCGTACGCCTTGGAGGACACCAGCACGCCCAGCGCGGCCGGATACAGCTCCAGCCTGCCGGTGGCCACCGCGCCCGACATGGTCAGCGCCAGCACCGCGCGGGCCAGCATCGCCCCGGCCATCGCGGCGCGCCGGCCGTGCGGCACGCGGTCCAGCAGCGGCCCGACGACGGGCGCGAGGAGCGCGAAGGGCGCCATCGTGACCGCGAGATACAGGGCCACCCGGCCGCGCGCCTGGTCCGTGGGGACGGAGAAGAAGACCGTCGAGGCGAGCGCGACGGTGATCAGCATGTCGCCCGCGGAATTCACCGCGTGCAGCTCGATCAGCTTGCCGAGGCCCGACTCGCCCGCGCCGTGCGCGTGTGTCGCCCGGCGAATGCCACGCCCCGTGGCGGCGAAGGGACGGCGCACGGCGGCCCCTGCGGTCCGGCACGCGCGGCCCGCGCGCCCCGCGGCCCGGCCCGCGCCACGGACCGGGCCGCCTCTGCCCTTGGTCGATGCCCTGGCGGCGGCCACGTCGTCATCCTGCCCCAAACGCTGCCCCAACTCGCCCAACTGATGGCAGTTTCCATGAGTTTCCACGGGTTCCTGCCCGGGTTCTGCGGGCGTGGCGGAGGGGCCCGTGGCGGCTGCCGGTGACATTTGCCGCTCCCGCCGGGGGGTCGTACACGATTGAAGGGGTAGCGTGTGTAGCGCGCCACCGGCGGTCGCTCTTGGCCGCGCGCCTTGCCGCGATCCCGCAGAATGGTTCGTAGAGGCGCGCTGCTTCTGGAGGGCTGATCGGGCGCGGACGTCGACGCGGTCCCCAGGTCCGCTCCGCCCGCCCCGGCCCGTCGGTCGTCCGGACAGGATCAGGACGGCTCCGGCCGGCGCGCTCGTGAGACGGCGTGGAAGAGAGAATCGATTCTTGTGAGTGCTGCGATGCGAAGCCGTACGCCCGACCGCCTCTGCGCCGAGGCCGTCGAACTCGCCCGCGAGGCGGCCGAGGAGGCCGCCCTCCCGGGCATGGTCGGTGAGCACGTCGACGCCGTGGCCGACGGGGACCGCGTGGTCACCCATCTGTTCGAATGCAAGGAGCCGGGCTACCGCGGCTGGCGCTGGGCCGTGACGGTCGCCCGCGCCTCCCGCGCCAAGGTCGTCACGCTCGACGAGTCGGTCCTGCTGCCCGGCCCCGACGCGCTGCTGGCCCCCGAGTGGGTGCCGTGGAGCGAGCGGCTGCGCCCCGGCGACATGGGCCCGGGCGACCTGCTGCCCACGGAAGCCGACGACCTGCGGCTGGAACCCGGGTTCGCGGCCGACGAGAGCTTCGGCGACAACGGCGGCGTGGGCGTGTCGCCGGTCGCCCCCGGCTCGCCGGACGCCGCCGCGACCGGCCCGACGGCGGCGGACCTCGCGGACGCGGCACGGGCCGCGCGGCCGGGCGCCAGGGACGCGGACACCACGCGCGCCGACGAGGCCGCCGAGGCGGCCAGGGGCCCGCTCGCCGAGCTGGCCGAGGCCGAGGACGCGGACGTCATCGCCGGTACCCCCGCGCACCAGGCGACGGCACCGGCCCGCGGCAGCATCGCCGCGGTCGCCGAGGAGCTGGGCATGGGCCGGCACCGGGTGCTCTCCCGGTACGGCCTGCACACCGCCGCCGACCGCTGGGAGGAGGCGTACGGCGCCAAGACCCCGATGGCGCAAGCAGCCCCCGCCGCCTGCATGAGCTGCGGCTTCCTCGTACCGCTCGCCGGCTCCCTGCGGCAGGCCTTCGGCGTCTGCGCGAACGAGTTCTCCCCGGCGGACGGCCGCGTCGTGTCGCTGGCGTACGGCTGCGGCGGGCATTCCGAAGCCGCCGTGATGCCGAAGCCGCCGCGCCCGGCACCGCCGGTCATCGACGAGACGGTCGTCGAGCCGATGCCGCTGCGCCCGGACCGCACGAGCGGCTCGGTCTCCGAGGGCGAGCCGGCCGAGGAGCTCGGCCACAGCTGATCCGGGCCGAGGCGTCGGCCACGGCTGACGCCCGCCGAGGCCCCGGCCGGACCGGCCGACGCGCACGGGAGACGCCGGATTCCGGCCCCGTTCGCGGCACGCCCGTGCGGCGTGTCGTACCCCGGCCGCTTACGGGGCACCCGAGGCGGAAGAATGACGTTCAGCCGCCGCGGGGCGGGAAGCTGTGTGCGAGGAGCAGTCGTGAGCCGTAGGGCGACCGTCCGGAATCCCGTCGATGGTGCGGACCCCTTCGGAGCCGCCCGGTTGCGGCGGGGCGTGCTGGACGCCTGGGCCGGCTCCCCGGCCAGATTCCGGGAGGACGCCAACGCCGAGGAGGACCTCGCGCTCGGCGGCTACCGCGACCGGCTCGTGGTCGAACTGGCGCAGAACGCGGCGGACGCCGCGGCACGCGCCGGCGTCCCCGGCCGGCTGCGGCTGACGCTCCACCCCGGCCAGGACGGCGACCAGGCCGTACTCGTGGCGTCCAACACCGGTGCGCCGCTGGACGCCTCGGGCGTCGAATCGCTCTCCACCCTGCGCGCCTCCGCCAAGCGGGACAGCGACGCGTCGGCCGGCGCGGTCGGCCGCTTCGGCGTCGGCTTCGCTGCCGTACTGGCGGTCAGCGACGAGCCGGCGGTGGTCGGACGGACCGGCGGGGTGCGCTGGTCGCTGGCCGAGGCGCGCGCCATGGCCATGGACATCGCGGCCCACAGCCCGGGCCTGGGCAGCGAACTGCGGCGCCGCGAAGGCCACGTACCGCTGCTCCGGCTGCCGCTGCCCGCCGAGGGCACCGCGCCGGAGGGGTACGACACCGCGGTGGTGCTGCCACTGCGGGACGGCGCCGCCGAGGACCTGACGAGCCGTCTGCTGGCCGCCGTGGACGACGCGCTACTGCTGACCCTGCCGGGCCTCGCCGAGGTGGTGATCGAGACCCCGGAGGGCGTACGCGAGCTGCGGCGCGGCGCCGACGGCCCGTACGTCGTCGTCGAGGACAGCGCGCGCGGCACGGCCCGCTGGCGGGTCGCCACCGACGGCGGCCCGCTGGACCCCGCGCTGCTGGCCGACCGCCCCGTCGAGGAGCGGCTGCGGCCCGCCTGGTCGGTGACCTGGGCGGTGCCGGTGGACGCGGAGGGCGAGCCGGTACGCCCGGCCACCGCGCCCGTCGTGCACGCGCCGACCCCCACCGACGAGCCCCTCGGCCTGCCCGCGCTGCTCATCGCCTCCTTCCCGCTGGAGCCGACCCGCCGGCACGTCGCGCCGGGCCCGCTCGCCGACTTCCTCGCCGAACGCGCCGCCGACACCTACGCCACCCTCCTGCGCGACTGGGAACCGGTCTCCGTCGGGACCATCGACCTGGTGCCCGGCCCGCTGGGCAAGGGCGGCCTGGACGGCGAGCTGCGCCGCCTGGTGCTGGAGCGGCTGCCCCGCGTGCCGTTCCTGCCCAGCGCCGCGACGGGTGCCGCGCTGCGCCCGGAGGCCGACCGCGCGCTCGGCACCTGGCCGGAGGCCGACGAGCCGGCCGGCACCGAGCCCGAAGGCCCGTACGTGCTGCGCCCCGTCGAGGCCGAGCTGGCCGAGGGCGCGGGCGCCGAGACCGTCGCCGTACTGGCCGAGCTCTTCCCCAGCCTGCTGCCCGCGGGCCTGGAACGGCGGCCCGAACTGCGCGCGCTGGGTGTGGCCCGGGTGCCGCTGGGCGAGGTCATCGACCGGCTGGCCGGAGTGGAACGCACGCCGTCCTGGTGGCGGCGGCTGTACGAGTCGCTGGCCGGCACCGACCCGGACCGGCTCAGCGGCCTGCCCGTACCGCTCGCGGACGGCCGCACCACGATCGGCCCCCGCCAGGTCCTGCTCCCGGTCCGCGAGGACCGGCCGGACACGGAGACCCGGCACCGCACCCTGGCCCGCCTCGGCCTGAAGGTCGCCCACCCGGACGCCGTGCACCCGCTGCTGGAGAAGCTCGGCGCGGTGCCCGCCACGCCCCGCGCGGTACTGAAGACCCCTCAGGTACGGGCAGCCGTCGCGCATTCCCTGGAGGCGGCCGAGGACGAGTACGACGTCTTCGACGAGGACACGGCGGGCGGCCCCGGCGGCGCCCTCAGCGGCGAGGAGCTGGCCGAGGCCGTGCTCGGGCTGGTCCGCGACGCCGGCCTCGCACCCGGCGACGAGCCGTGGCTGGGCGCGCTGGCCCTCCCCGACGAGGACGGCGAGCCCGCCCCGGCCGGGGAGCTGGTCCACCCGGGCAGCGCGTTCGAGCGGGTCATCCGCTCCGGCGAACTGGCCTGCGTGGACGAGGAGCTGGCCGCCCGCTGGGGCGAGCAGCCGCTCACCGCGGTCGGCGTGCTCGCCGACTTCGCCCTGGTCCGCGCCCAGGATGTCGTCCTGGACCCCGACGAGCTGGAGCCCCGCGACGGCGACTTCGCCGAGCCCGACGACGTCGGCCTCCTGGACGCGGTCGACGTCTGGTGCGAGGACATCCTCGACGGCCTGCCCGAGACCCCCGTACCGCCGGTCGCCACCGAGATCGTCGCCGTCCGCGACCTCGACCTGGTCGACGACGACGCCTGGCCGCAGGTCCTGGCCATGCTGTCGCGCCCGCCGTACCGGGACGCGCTCACCGCCCCCGTACGCGTACTCCTCCCGGACGGCACCACCGAGTCGGTACGTCCGTACGCCGCATGGTGGCTGCGCGGCCACCCCGTACTCGACGGCCGACGCCCCGCCGGGCTGCGCTCCGCGGGCGGCGACCCGCTGCTCGCGGGCCTGTACGAAGCCGCGGACGCCGGTGACGTGGACGCCCAGGTGCTGCGCGCGCTGGGCGTACGGACCTCGGTCGCGGCCCTCCTGGACGAGCCGGGCGGCGCCGCCGAACTGCTCGCCCGGCTGGCCGACGAGGACGCCGAGGTGACGGCCGCTCAGCTGCACGCGCTCTACGGCGAGCTGGCCGGGCTGGACCCCGAGCAGGTCACGCTCCCGGACGAGCTGCGGGCCGTGGCGGGCGACACGGTACGCGTGGTGGACGCGGCCGACGCGGTCATCGCGGACGCCCCCGACCTCCTGCCGCTCGCCGGAGAGCTGCCGCTGCTGCCGGTCAGCCCGGCACGCGCCGCGTCCCTGGCCGAGCTGCTCCAGGTACGGCGACTGAGCGAGGAGTTCCCCGCGGAAGTACGCAGCGAGGGCACCGTACGCGAGGTGCCGGACGCGGTACGCGCGCTGCTCGGCCCGGACACGCCCGGTACGTACGTCGAGCACGACGAACTACTGGTCACCACCGACACCGGGGACACCGAGCTGGACTGGCGGCGCGCCGCCGACGGCACGGTGCACGCGGCCACCTTCGAGGGCGTGGCGGCCGGCCTGGCCTGGGCCACCGGCCAGTGGCCCCGCCGCTTCGAGGTGGCGGCGCTCCTGGAGGACCCGACACGGACGGAGGAACTGGCGCGGGCTCGGTGGTTCGACTGACCCTCAGCCCGGGGCCCGGCGGCTCACCCACCGCCACGCCCCCTCAAGGGCGAGCCCGGCGGCCGTGGCCATCCCCACGGCCGCCCAAGGCATCGTCGTCCCGACCAGCCTCAGCTGGAAGAACGACTGCAGCCACGGGATCACGAGCACGACGAGGAACCCCGCCCCCATCGTCAGCACCAGCCCGACCCGCCACCACGTGTACGGCCGGGCGATGATCGCCAGTACCCAGAGCGCGGTCAGAAACAGCGTCAGCGTCGCCACGCTCGTCTCGGACCGCAGCGCCTCCGGCCCGGAGTAATGACTCCGGGCCAGCAGGTACATGGCGAACGCCGCGGCCCCCGTGATCAGCCCGGAGGGGATCGCGTACCGCATGACGCGCCGTACGAAGTGCGGGCGCGCCCGCTCCTTGTTGGGCGCGAGGGCCAGGAAGAAGGCCGGTACGCCGATCGTCAGCGTGGACAGCAGCGTCAGATGGCGCGGCAGATACGGGTACGGGATCTGCCAGCAGGCGACGAGCAGCGCGAGCAGGACGGAGTACACCGTCTTGGTGAGGAAGAGCGTCGCGACGCGCGTGATGTTGCCGATGACCCGGCGCCCCTCGGCGACGACCGCGGGCAGCGCGGCAAAGCTGTTGTCCAGCAGCACGATCTGGGCGACGGCCCGGGTCGCTTCGCTGCCGGACCCCATCGCGACGCCGATGTCCGCGTCCTTCAGGGCCAGTACATCGTTCACGCCGTCCCCGGTCATCGCGACATGGTGGCCGCGCGACTGGAGGGCCTTGACCATGGAGCGCTTCTGCTGGGGCGTGACCCGGCCGAAGACCGTACCGTCCTCCAGCGCCCCGGCCAGCGCGTCCGGCCCGTCGGGCAGCCGGCGCGCGTCCACCGGGCTGTGCGCGCCCGGCATGCCCAGCTCGGCGGCGACCGCGCCGACCGAGACCGCGTTGTCGCCGGAGAGCACCTTCGTACGGACCCGCTGCTCGGCGAAGTACCGCAGGGTGTCGGGGGCCTCCGGGCGCAGCCGCTGGGCCAGGACGACCAGCGCGGTGGGCGTGAGGTGCTCGGTCACGGCGGGGTCGGCCGGCTCGCGTTCCGCGCGGGCCAGCAGCAGGACGCGCAGGCCACGGGAGTTGAGGTCGTCGGTCTCGGCGAGCGTGCCGTCGCCCTCCGGGAGCAGCACATCCGGGGCGCCGAGCAGCCAGGTCGAGCTCTCGCCGTCGGGCCCGTTGAGGGACGCGCCGCTGTACTTGCGCGCCGAGGAGAACGGCAGCGACTCCGTGCAGCGCCAGGCGTCGTCCGCCGGGTACGCGTCGATGACCGCCTGCAGCGAGGTATTCGGCCGCGGATCGCACTCGCCCAGCGCGCCGAGCACCTGCCGTACGTACTCCTCGTCCGCGCCGTGCAGCGGCCGCAGCTCGCTCACGTCCATGCCGCCCTCGGTGAGCGTCCCGGTCTTGTCCAGGCAGACCACATCCACGCGGGCCAGGCCCTCGATGGCGGGCAGCTCCTGCACCAGGCACTGCTTGCGGCCGAGCCGGATCACGCCGATGGCGAAGGCGACCGAGGTGAGCAGCACCAGCCCCTCGGGGATCATCGGAACGATCCCGGCGACCATCCGGCGCACCGCGTCGTCACCGCCCATGTTCAGGGTGAAGAGATGGCTCAGCACGAGCCCGATCGCCGTCGGGACCATCATCCACGTGACGTACTTCAGGATCATGCTGATCCCGCTGCGCAGCTCGGAGTCGACGAGGGTGAAGCGGGACGCCTCCTCGGCGAGCTGCGCCGCGTAGGCCGCGCGGCCGACCTTCGTGGCGGTGAAGGCGCCGCCGCCCGCGACCACGAAGCTGCCGGAGAGCACCGGGTCACCGGGCCGTTTCAGTACCGGGTCGGCCTCGCCGGTGAGCAGCGACTCGTCGATCTCCAGCCCGTCCGCCTCGGCCACCTCGCCGTCGACGATCACCTTGTCGCCGGGGCCCAGCTCGATGAGGTCGCCGAGGACGACCTCGGAGGAGTGGATCTCGGTGGGCGCGCCGTCGCGGCGTACGGTCGGCCGGGACTCGCCGATGACCGCGAGCCGGTCCAGGGTCCGCTTGGCGCGCAGCTCCTGGATGATGCCGATGCCGGTGTTGGCGACGATGACGAAGCCGAAGAGGCCGTCCTGGATCGGGCCGATGACCAGGATGATCGCGAAGAGGACGCCGATGATGGCGTTGAAGCGGGTGAGGACGTTCGCGCGGACGATGTCGGCGGTGGAGCGCGAGGACCGTACCGGAACGTCGTTGACCTCGCCGCGGGTCACCCGCTCCGCGACCTCGGCGGCGGTCAGCCCGCGGTGGGCGCGCGCGGACGCCGACGCGGAGTACGCGGCGGAGTGCTCCGCGGGATTCTCGGCTGCGGACTGTGGGGGCTGAGGGGGCTGCGCCCGTTCCGTCATGCGTCCGACGCTACGGGCCGGACGCCCGGATCACCCGGCTATCAGGAGTCCGGTGTGGCCGCAGCGGCGGTGCGCTTGGCGGCCGCGTCCCGCTTGATGGCCGCGTCGCGCTTGCGCACGTACCAGACGCCGAGCATCCCGAGGAGGCCGCCGGCCAGGCAGGTCCACACCCACCAGGTGTGCCCACCGTCGACGAACCAGCTGTAGAACGGAAGCTGCGCCAGGAAGAGGACGAACCAGATGATGGTGCCGCCGGTAATGGTGGCGACGACGGGCCCCTCCAGGGGAGCGGGCGCCTCGCGCAGTTCGGACTTCTTCCACATACGGGCAAGCTTACGGCGGTCGGCGAGCGGGCTGGGCGCGGCACCTCGGGCGGGCTGTGTGCGGCGGCTCCGGCGGGCTTGGCGCGGCTCCCCCGCGAATGCCCAGGCTTACCGTTTCGCCCCGTCCTTCCCCCATGGGGGTGTCGCGGGTCCCCTTCTCAACACAGTACTGGGGGCCACTGACAACGCCCCCGCCCCAAGCCCCGCCCCACGACCACCACCCCAGCCACCCCGCCCCAGTCCCCCCAACGGTCTACGCGCGGAGATAGCGATCAACGTTTTGTTGTTTCATACTGAACCGTTCCGGATCTGACCGGTTTCTGTCGTCTGATAGAACAAAGCTGATCCGACAGAACCAAGCCGATCCGATCGATGTGTGGTCCGACCCCGGGCCGCCGCGCCCCACCAGGCCCGTACACCTGAGGTCCCACCGATGCCCACCCCGGCCACCACCGAGGCCGACGCCGATTCCCCGTCCGGCGCCACGCCCGAGCCCAAGAACGGTCTCGACCGGTTCTTCCAGATCTCCGCACGCCGCTCCACGGTCTCCCGCGAGCTGCGCGGCGGCCTGGCCACCTTCTTCGCGATGGCCTACATCGTGATCCTGAACCCGATCATCCTGGCCGGCGGTCAGGACATGAACGGGCACCACCTGGACAACGCCCAGCTGGTCACCGCCACCGCCCTGATCGCGGGCCTGACCACCGTCCTGATGGGCCTCATCGGCAACGTCCCGATCGCGCTCGCCGCGGGCCTCGGCATCAACGCGCTGGTCTCGCTCCAGCTCGCGCCCAAGATGACCTGGCCGGACGCGATGGGCATGGTCGTCTGGGCCGGCATCGTGCTGATGATCCTGGTCGCCTCGGGCCTGCGGCAGCGCGTCATGGACGCCATCCCCAACGGGCTGCGGCGCGCCATCGCGATCGGCATCGGTCTCTTCATCAGCCTGGTCGGCCTGGTCGACTCGGGCTTCGTCAGCCGCAACCCGGACTCCGCGCACACCACCGTGCCGCTGGCCCTCGGCACCGGCGGCCAGCTCCAGGGCTGGCCGGTGCTGGTGTTCGTGCTCGGCCTGGCGCTGATGTTCATCCTGACCGTACGGAAGGTCAAGGGCGCGATCCTCATCGGGATCGTCGTCATGGCCGTCGTCGCGATCATCATCAACACCATCGCGGACCTGCCGGACAGCGCCTGGGGCCTGGCCGTGCCGAAGATCCCGGACGCGCTGGTCGGCACCCCCGACTTCGGCCTGGTCGGTCAGATCAGCCTCTTCGGCGGCTTCCAGAAGGTCGGCCTGCTGACCGGCTGCCTCTTCGTCTTCACCGTGCTGCTCTCCGGCTTCTTCGACGCGATGGGCACGATCATCGGCGTCGGCGAGGAGAGCGGACTGGCCGACAAGAACGGCCAGCTGCCGCGGATGGGCCGCATCCTGATGCTGGACGGCATCGGCGTCGCGGGCGGCGGCCTCGGCTCCTGCTCGGCCAACACCTGCTTTGTTGAATCCACCGCGGGCGTCGGCGAGGGTGCCCGTACGGGCCTGGCGAACGTGGTCACCGGCGGGCTCTTCCTGCTCACGCTGGTCTTCACCCCGCTCGCCACGGTCGTACCGTCGCAGGCCGCCACCCCGGCGCTGCTCGTCGTGGGCTTCCTGATCATGGCGTCCAACGTCCGCGAGATCGACTGGAGCGACTTCACCGTCGCCATCCCGGCGTTCCTGACGATCGTCTCGATGCCGTTCACGTACAGCATCACCACCGGCATCGGCGTCGGCGTCCTGGCCTTCATCCTGCTGCGCGCCGCGACCGGCCGCTTCAAGGAGATCCCCTGGCTGCTGGACGTCGTCGGCCTCTGCTTCCTGGTGTACTTCCTGCTCAACCCGATCGAGCAGGCACTGGGTCTGAAGTAGCGGTATCCGAATCGGCGGTAGCTATGTAGGCGGTAGCTATATCGGCGGCGCGGCGTAGAACCGTTCCGTCTCCTCGACCGACGTCGCGAAGCGTTCGTCGAAGTCCTCGCGCATGAGCGTCCGGATCACGTAATCCTGGACGCTCATGCCGCGTTTGGCCGCGTGCTGTCCGATGCGCTCCAGCAGCTCACCGTCGACGCGCAGGCTGAGCACTCTCGATCCCATGCGGTAACGGTCCCCGCATCGGCGGCCCCGGCGCGTCACTTTTCGCAAGCAGCTCACTCTTATGGGTGATGCGTGGGTCATGCATGAAGGCCAGCGTCTTTCGACTTTCTTTAGTTAGAGTAATGAGTTACGCTAACAAACATGCCGGAACTGTCCCTCGGCGCCGACGCTGCCGCCGTGAACGCGCTGCGGTCCGCCGTCATGCGCCTCTCCCGCCGGATCAAGCACCAGCGGGTCGACGAATCGCTCAGCCCCACCGAGATGTCGGTGCTGGGCACCCTCGCGCGCTGCGGCACCGCCACCCCCGGTGAGCTGGCCCGCAAGGAGCACGTCCAGCCGCCGTCGATGACCCGCATCGTGGCGATGCTCGAAGCCAAGGGACTGGTCCGGCTGGAGCCGCACCCCGACGACCGGCGCCAGAAAGTCGTCACCCAGACCGAGCAGGCCGAGGCGATGCTCGAAGAGAGCCGCCGCAAGCGCAACGTCTGGCTGGCGGAGCTGGCCTCGGGTCTGGACGAGGACGAGTGGGAGGCGCTGCGCGCCGCCGCGCCCGTACTGGAGAAGCTCGCGCACCTGTAGCGGGTGCGCGCAGCGACCGGCGAGCCGCCGCCCCGGGGAGCGGATCCGCCGATGCCGAAGAAGCCACCGATGCCCACGAAGCCACCGATACGAAGCCACCGACCGCCGAGGAGGCGAACCCACTTTGAGTACGGGATCCGGAGCAGACTCCGCCCCCGCACCTGATCACGACAACGACGCGACCGGCGCGACCCACGCCGTCCCCGCACCCCAGGCGCCTGCCGCCACGCCCGCCGCCGAGGCCGCCACCGAGCCGCGCAAGGGCACCGAGACCGTCAAGGGCATCGAGAGCGCCAAGCGCACCGAGACCGCCCAGGACACCAAGAGCGCCAAGCGCACCAAGGGCACCTTCAGCTCCCTGCGCATCCGTAACTACCGTCTCTTCGCCACCGGCCAGGTCGTCTCCAACACCGGCACGTGGATGCAGCGCATCGCCCAGGACTGGCTGGTACTGAGCCTGACCGGCTCCTCCACCGCCGTCGGCATCACCACCGCCCTGCAGTTCCTCCCGATGCTGCTCTTCGGACTGTACGGCGGCGTCATCGCCGACCGGCTGCCCAAGCGCAAGCTGCTCCTGCTCACCCAGTCCGCGATGGGCCTCACGGGCCTCGCCCTCGCCGTCCTCACCCTCACCGGACAGGTCCAGGTCTGGCACGTCTACCTGGTCGCCTTCCTGCTCGGCCTGGTCACGGTCGTGGACAACCCGGCCCGCCAGTCGTTCGTCTCGGAGATGGTCGGCCCGGACGACATACGCAACGCGGTCAGCCTGAACTCCGCGAACTTCCAGTCCGCCCGGCTGGTCGGCCCGGCCGTCGCCGGTGTACTGATCACCGCCGTCGGCAGCGGCTGGGCCTTCATGCTCAACGGCCTGTCCTTCATCGCGCCGGTCGTCGGCCTGCTCATGATGCGCCCCTCCGAGCTGCACCAGGGCAAGGTCGTGCCGCGCGGCAAGGGCCAGCTCCGCGAGGGCCTGCAGTACGTGGCCGGCCGCCCGGACCTGATCTTCCCGATCATCCTGGTCGGCTTCATCGGCACCTTCGGCTTCAACTTCCCGATCTGGCTGACCGCCTTTGTCGACAAGGTGTACCACTCGGGCGCCGGCACGTACGGCCTGCTCAACACGCTGATGGCGGCCGGTTCGCTGGCCGGCGCGCTGCTCGCGGCCCGGCGCGGCACGTCCCGCCTCCGGCTCCTCGTGGGCGCCGCGCTCGCCTTCGGCATCCTGGAGATCGCGGCCTCCCTCGCCCCGACCTTCTGGCTGTACGCGGCCCTCCTGGTCCCGATCGGCATGTGCGGCCTGACGATCAACGTCACCGCGAACTCCAGCGTCCAGCTGGCGACCGACCCGGCCATGCGCGGCCGCGTGATGAGCCTGTTCATGATGGTCTTCATGGGCGGCACCCCACTGGGCGCCCCCCTGGTCGGCTGGATCACGGACACGTACGGCGCGCGTATCGGCTTCCTCTCGGGCGGAGCGATCTCCGCCCTGGCCGCGGTGGGCGTAGGCCTCTTCCTGGCCCGCGCGGGTGGCTTGCGCCTGAAGATCGACCTCCGCCGGGGCCACCAGCACGTCGCGTTCGTCCCCCGCGAAGGGGTCGGCGCTTCGCGGCAGAGGGTCACTGCCGCGGCCTGACCGTCGCCGTCTGCGGACTCGTCGTGCTTGCTCGCGCAGTTCCCCGCGCCCCTGAGGGGCGCGGGGAACTGTCGCTCAGAAGCCGAGGTAGGTGACCTGGACGATGAAGACCCGTTCGCGGCGGACGACGATCTGATACCGGAACATCCCCCCAGGGACGGTGATGTCACCGCCCTTGGGGGAGGTGTCCTGGTGGAGGGCGCCGTCCAGGTACTTCGCTTCGCACATCCGCACCAGCTCGGCGACCTTCTTCTCCACCTCGGCAACGAACCGCGACGGTGCTGTATGGGATGCCTGCTCAGCGCCGAAGGCGTACTCCCACTTCCAGCTCACTGACGTACCTCGGCCAGCGCTTCATCGAGCACGGCGGTGAGTTCTTCGAGAGCCTTCCGGGCGGTGTCGGGGTCCTTGTCCTCAAGGTGGCTGTTGGCGTGGTGGTAGCGGCCGGCGAGGTCGGGGCGGCGGGCGATCTCAATGTCCCGGGCCCAGGTGAGGACCCATGCCCGCACCGGCGTGAGGGATTGCTGTTCGACGGCTTGGGCGAAGGCCTCGTCCTTGCTCGCCGCCATTTCGTCGAGCCGGTCGGGGGCGACGACGGCGAGGGCCTCTCTGAGCGCGTCGGGGGTGTTGGCCGGGCGGGGGATGAGAGGCCCGGTAGGGGGTACGGCGGCGGTGGTCATGAGCGGCCTTCTTCCTGGTGACGGTCAGGCGACGAGGGCTTGAGGTGTCCGTACCACCCCGATCGTGAAGGTCTCGTTGGCGTACGCGCTGAGCAACCGTTCGCACAGGGGACCCATGCTCTGCATGTTGTCGTTCTTGCGCTGCTGGTCAGCGCGGCGCCAGAGCTCTTCGTCGATCTCTACGTCGAGTTGTCGGCGGTCGATGCCCGAGCGAATGTAGGGCGGGCAGTCGTCCATGGTGATCTGCTGGTTCGCGTAGGCCAGGAGCAGCATTTCGAGGACGCGGGCGGTGGAGAGTCCGATCTGCCCGGCGACGGTGGCGGCCTGGGCGGCCGTCTCACGGCTTATGCGCGGCTGCTGGCGGGTGCGGGGCGCGGGCGGCATGGCCGTCCCTTCTGCTGGCGTCACGGCGAGAGTAAGGGGTTTTCCCTTTACTGGGCAACCGCGACGGGATCGCGCACGCCAAAATGACGTCATGAGACTCTTCGCAGCGGTCCTTCCGCCCCCGGCGGCCATCGACGAGTTGGCGACGGAGGTCAGGGGGCTGCATCGGCTGCCCGGTGCGGAGCGCATGCGGTGGACCGGGCATGACGGGTGGCACTTCACGCTTGCCTTTTATGGGGAGGTGGGCGAGGAGTTGCTTCCTGAGCTGCACGCCCGGCTGGCGCGCGCGGCCCATCGGCACGCTCCCTTCCCGTTGCGGGTCAGTGGCAGTGGGCGGTTCGATCACAAGGTGTTGTGGGCCGGGGCGGCCGGTGGGCGCGAGGCGATGCGGCATCTTGCGGACTCCGCGGGGGCCGCCGCGCGCCGGGCCGGTATCGACACGGGCGAGCACCGCCGCTACACCCCGCACCTGACGCTCGCGCGCCACCGCGGCGGCGAGGCCCGGGTGGACCTCGGCCCCTACGTCGACGCGCTCGCCCCGTACGAGAGCGCCGAGTGGCAGGTCGCCGAGCTGGCCCTGGTCCGCAGCAATCTCCCCACCTCCGGCGTCCCCGGCGAACAGCCCCGGTACGAGACGGTGGCGACGTGGCCGCTCGGTCACTGACCGGAGCAGGGTGGTACTGGCTGCGGGCTCGCCCGGCCGTCCGGTTACGCTCAAAGGGTGGATCCCAAGACCCGTAACCGGATCATGTCCGGCCTGCTCGCCGTGCTGCTGATCGTCGTCGTCGTGGCGGCCGCCCTGCAGTGACGATCCAGCGACCCCGTACTGGATCCAGCGCGGCCGGGCGGGACTGCTGGACGGGCGCCGGTGCACCACGCACCACGACCTCCAGGACGAGCTGGCCGCCCGCCACCCCCGGGCGACCGTCGTACGGGACGTACTGTTCACCGTCGACGACCGGGTGGTGACCTCGGCGGGCATCGCCAGCGGCATCGACCTCGCCCTGCACCTGCCGGCCGCCCGCCACGGCCCGGCCGCGGCCGCCCAGGTGGCGCGGGACATGGTCGTCTACGCCCGCCGCAACGGCCACGAGCCGCAGGCCAGCGCCATGTTGCGACACCGTTCGCACCTGGACGACACGGTCCACCGCGTCCAGGACCTCATCGACGCGCGCTTCGCCGAGCCGCTGCCGCTGGCTCAGGTGGCCGCGTCTGCCGGTGTCAGCGAACGCACGCTGACCCGGCTGTTCCACCGTGCCACCGGCGGCCTGACGCCGCTGTGTTACCAGCAGACGCTACGGCTGGAACGCGCCGAGCACCTGATCAGCCACGGCACGACGGTCGAAACCGCGGCCCGCGAAGTGGGCTTCGAGGACGCCCGGATGCTCCGCCGACTGCGGGCCCGGGCGACCTCCCGAACATAGGGACTTACCAGGCGAACGCCTCGGGGGACGGCCCCGGCCCCGGGAAGATCTCCTCCAGCGACCGCAACAGCTCCTCCGGCAGCGTCAGTTCCACCGCCCGCAGCGCCGACGCGAGCTGATCCGTCGTACGCGGCCCCACGATCGGCCCCGTCACACCGGGCCGGGTCAGCAGCCACGCCAGCGCGACCTCACCGGGCTCCAGCCCGTACTTGGCGACGACGTCCTCGTACGCCTGGACCTGCGCCCGCGCGGTGGGATCGGCCAGCATGTCGGCCGCCCGCCCCGAAGCGGTACGCGCCGCGCCGCCCTCCCGCTCCTTGCGTATGGCGCCGCCCAGCAGCCCGCCGTGCAGCGGCGACCACGGGATCACCCCGAGCCCGTAGCTCTCGGCCGCCGGAATGACCTCCATCTCGGCCCGCCGCTCGGCGAGGTTGTACAGACACTGCTCGCTGACCAGCCCGTACGAGCCGCGCCGCGCGGCGGTCTCATTGGCCTGCGCGATGTGCCAGCCCGCGTGGTTCGACGACCCCGCGTACAGGATCTTCCCCTGCTGCACGAGGACGTCGATCGCCTGCCAGATCTCGTCCCACGGCGTCGCCCGGTCGACGTGGTGGAACTGGTACAGATCGATGTAGTCCGTCCCCAGCCGCTTGAGGCTGGCGTCCACGGCCCGCCGGATGTTCACGGCGGACAGCTTGTCGTGGTTGGGCCATACGGTGGCGCCGTCCGGCGCCATGTTCCCGTACACCTTGGTCGCGAGGACCACCTTGTCGCGCCGGCCGCCGCCCTTGGCGAACCAGGACCCGACGATCTCTTCCGTACGTCCCTTGTTCTCGCCCCAGCCGTAGACATTGGCGGTGTCGAAGAAGTTGACGCCCGCCCCCAGCGCGGCGTCCATGATCGTGTGGCTGTCGGCCTCGTCGGTCTGCGGCCCGAAATTCATCGTCCCGAGAACGAGTCGACCGACCTTGAGCCCGGTACGTCCTAGCTGCGTGTACTCCATGCCTCCACAGCCAACGCCTTGGAGTCCACTCGAATCAAGCGAATGAATGCGGCCCAGGAGTCGGGGGAGGCGCTAACGCCGGGCCGCGCTATGTCTTTTGAGTCCCGGATGTGGACGAGGGACGGAGCGACTGCGACTTCAATGCACTCGCCCTGGTCGCCGCTGTAGCTGCTCTTGAACCAGTTCATAGTCCTCGTGCCACCTGTTCGATGAGTTCCACGGAGTCTTCGGGGCTGAGAGCCTGAGCTCGCAGAATGCCATACCGTGCGAACAGATCGCTCAGGTCGGGCTGTTCGTCTACGAAAAAGCCGCCGCTCTGTCCTTCGACGTAGGCAAGCTGTCGCCGCTTGGCCGTCTCCAAGAGGATCATCGGGCCGTTCAGTCCCGCGTGCGTCTGCCGAGTGGGCGGCATCACCTGGATCTCGACGTTGCGGAGGCGGGCGACGTCCAGGATGTGGTGCAGCGCCTCCTTGAGCACCGACGGGCCTCCCAGGGGGCGGGTGATGGCGATCTGCTCCAGTACGAAACTGATGACCGGCGCCGGTTCTCGGCGGATCAGCTTCTGGCGGTCCAGCCGTGTGGCGACCCGTGCGTTGACTTCGTCATCGTTCAGCGGAGGGCAGTGGCAGTTGAAGACTGCGTGCGCGTATGCGCCGGTCTGGAGCTGTCCCGGGATGACGTGATTCTGGTACGTGTGCAGGGCGACGGCTTCGGCCTCCGCCTCCGCGTACTCCTCGGTCCACGTCGGCAAATGACTGACGTGCAATTGCTCAGCGGCCACCAAAAGCGCACCCCGGGCGCCCACGGCGTCGTCCGCCAGTGGGGCGAAGTCCCCCTTCGGGGGCCGGTCTCCCCGTTCCACCATGGCGACTTGGGACTTGGAGAACCCCACCCGTCTGCCCAATGCCTCCTGCGTCAGCCCCGCCTGCTCGCGGAAAAAGCGCAGCATCGCTCCGAACATCCGCCTATTGGCGGAGCCGCTTCCACTGCTGTGCACGGCACCCTCCCCTTGGTTCACGACACTTCACCACTCCCGTGTGGCGCTGGTCACAGTGAACTCATGGGCGGGAGGGTTCGGGTCATGAACGGACGAATCTCACCCGATCTCGCGCCCGATCTCGTACCTGACTGGCTGCCCGCGACCGGGCACGCCCTCCGTCACGTCGGGGTCCACTTCGACGCCATCCGGATCGCCGATTTCACCGGCGAGCAAGTCGCTTTCGAAATCATGCAGTTCACGGATTTCCGAGCGGGGCCCATCGTGCGGACGGCGACCGGCGGCCGGTACTCGTACTTCCTGCTGCCGCCGGGGACCGCCGCCGCGTATGCCTGGCCGCCGGGCGCGCGCGACCTCGGAAGGGGCGGCAGGGAGGCCGCATTCGTCGGCGTGCCCGCGCTGTACGGGAACACGTGGCCCCTGGCGTGGCGGTCCCTCCCCTGCGCGGAAGCGCCCTTCGTGGAGGCGGGGTTGCTGCACGAGATGGTCGTGCGGGTGGGCGCGTCTTGACCTCAAGCGGAGTTGAGGTCCTAGCGTCGTAGTCATGACCAGCAACCGCATTCCCGGGCGCTACCGCTACGCCGCGGTCCCGCACATCATGATCGACGGTGCCGCCGAGGCGATGGACTTCTACGCGGCCGCGTTCGGGGCCGAGGAGATCATGCGCATCGCGCACCCCGACGGTCGCATCCTGCACGCCGAGATCCGGATTCACGATGCGGTGCTCATGGTCGGCGACGGGGGCGGCGAATTCCTTTCCCCGGGGAACGCGGGCGGCACGACGGTGGGCCTGCACGTGTACGTCGAGGACGTCGACGCGCTGTACCACCGGGCGGTCGCCGCCGGGGCGGAGTCGCTCCAGCCGCCCACCGACATGTTCTACGGCGACCGGACCATCATGCTGAGGGACCCCTTCGGACACGTCTGGGTCTTCCTGACCCAGGTCGAGGACCTTTCGCCGGAGGAGGTCGCCCGGCGGGGCAACGAGCTGCTCCAGGCCCAGGGCCCCGGTTCGGCCTAGGGCACCGGTTCGTACTGCCCGCCCACGTCCCACGCCTGGTGCATCGCGTCGGCGAAGGCGGCTGCCAACAGGTGCTCGCCCGACGGCGACGGATGCGTGCCGTCGTACGTGTCGCGGTCCAGGGAGTAGTCCTCGGGCGGGGAGGCGAGGAGCAAGGGCGACATCGGCGTGGAGAGGTCGGCGACGGCCTTCGCCAGCAGCTCGTTGAAGCGGTCGCACTGGGCGGCGAAGTCGGGGTCGCCGGCCGCCCGGATGTTGGGGATGACGGGCAGGAGTACGGCGCGTACGTGCGGCCGCGCGGCGCGCGCCTCGGCGATGAAGCGGCGGACGTTGGCGGCGGTCTGGTCCGCGTCCGTGTAGAAGCCGAGGTCTATGAGGCCGAGGGAGATGAGCAGCGTGTCGGCCTTGTGGGTGCGCACGGCGTCGGCGATGAGCGGGGCCATGTGCTGCCAGCCCTCGCCCCAGCCGGCCAGGTGCCGGCGGGCGCGCTCGGGGAAGGCGGGGTCGCCGTAGTCGTACGAGACGGGCGCGGCCGCGGCGACGTCGTAGAGCGAGTCGCGCGGGCCGACGATGCGGTAGGGGCCGCCGTACGTGTCGTTGAGGTGCTGCCACATGCGGTAACGCCAGGTGTAGTCGCCGGCGGAGCCGATAGTCATGGAGTCGCCGACGAACATGATCCGCATCCGGCCATTTTCGCTGATCGCGGGCGTGGCCGGTACGTGACGCTGCCCACGTGCCCCCGTGGATCGCCGCGTTGGTGGGAAGCTGGGGGCATGCGTTCGCTTCTGTGTGCGGCCGGTGCCGCGGGGGTCCTGCTGGTCGCGTCGGCCGCCACTGCGGCGGCCGCGCCCGCCGCCGACCCGGAACCGTTCACGATCAAGGACCAGCGGATCACCGAGTCCAGCGGGCTGGCCGCGAGCCGCGCGCATCCGGGTATCTACTGGACGCACAACGACAGCGACGACGGGCCGTATGTGTTCGCCGTGGACTCCCGGACCGGGCGGACCGTCGCGACGATCACCATGCGGGGAGTGGGCGATCCGCGGGACGTCGAGGCGATCTCGATCGGGCCGGACGGCGACGTGTACGTCGGCGACATCGGCGACAATCTGGACGGCTCCTGGGACCACGTGTGGATCTACCGCTTCCCGGAGCCGAAGCAGCTGCGCGACCAGACCGTGACGGCCACTCAGTACGACGTGACGTACGCGGACGGGCCGCGGAACGCCGAGGCGATGATGGTCCACCCGAAGACCGGCCGGGTGTACGTCGTCTCGAAGAAGGAGGACGGGGGCGCCGCGCTGTACGCGGGCCCGGAGCGGCTGAGCACCTCCGGCCCGAACGTCTTCCGGCGCGTCTCGGGCATCGACATGTGGGTCACCGATGGCGCGTTCTCGCCGGACGGCAGCCGGCTGATGCTGCGCAGCTACTTCGGCGGTCGGATGTACCGCTGGCAGGACGGCCGCCCGAAGGACGACATCGGGAGCGTGGGCGTACCGATCCAGGGCCAGGGCGAGTCGCTCACCTTCACCCCGGACGGGCGCACGCTGATGCTCGGGTCGGAGGGCGCGAACAGCCGGGTGGAGCCGGTCGGGCTGAGTGGCGATCAGCTCCCGGAGTCGGTCTCGGGTGACGCGTCCGCCACGCCGGGGGGCGACAAGAACGGCTCGGACGGTACGGACGGCTCCTCCGATTCCGGCGACTCCTCGGAGAAGAGCAACCCGGCTGTCACCGGCGTCATCGTCATCGGCGTGGCCATCGCGGCCGTACTGGCCATCCGTCGGCGCGGCCGCCGCTGAGTACGGAATGCGCAGGGGCCCCGGCGATCACCTCGCCGGGGCCCCTGCGTACATCAGCGCTTCTGCGCGACCGGAGTGATCAGAGCTTGTCGATCACGTAGTCGATGCAGTTCGTCAGGGCCTCGACGTCCGCCGGGTCGATGGCCGGGAACATCGCGACGCGCAGCTGGTTGCGGCCGAGCTTGCGGTACGGGTCGGTGTCGACGATGCCGTTGGCGCGCAGGACCTTGGCCACGGCCGCGGCGTCCACGTCCTCGTTGAAGTCGATCGTGCCGATGACCTGCGAGCGCTTCGCCGGGTCGGTGACGAACGGGGTGGCGTACTTGGACTCCTCGGCCCAGCCGTACAGGGTGCGGGAGGAGGTCGCGGTGCGGCGGACCGCCCAGTCCAGGCCGCCCTGGCCGTTGATCCACTCCAGCTGCTCGTTGAGCAGGAAGAGGGTGGAGAGGGCCGGGGTGTTGTACGTCTGGTTCTTGAGCGAGTTGTCGATCGCCGTGGGGAGCGAGAAGAACTCGGGGACGTGGCGGCCGGAGGCGTGGACCGCGCGGGCGCGCTCCAGGGCCGCGGGCGAGAAGACGCCGATCCACAGGCCGCCGTCGGAGGCGAAGGACTTCTGCGGGGCGAAGTAGTAGACGTCGGTCTCGGTGATGTCGACCGGGAGGCCGCCCGCGCCGGAGGTGGCGTCGACCAGTACGAGGGAGCCCTCGTCGGCGCCCGCGACGCGCTTGATCGGCGCGGCGACACCGGTGGAGGTCTCGTTGTGGGTGAAGGCGTAGACGTCCACGCCCTCCTCGGCCTGCGGCTCCGGGTGCGTACCGGGGTCCGAGGAGATGACGGTGGGCTCTTCCAGCCAGGGCGCGAGCTTCGCGGCCTTGGCGAACTTCGAGGAGAACTCGCCGAAGGTGAGGTGCTGGGACTTGCGCTCGATCAGGCCGTGCGTCGCGATGTCCCAGAAGGCGGTGGAGCCGCCGTTGCCGAGGACGACCTCGTAGCCCTCGGGGAGCTGGAAGAGGTCGCGAACGCCCTCGCGCACCTTGCCGACCAGGTTCTTGACCGGGGCCTGGCGGTGGGAGGTGCCGAGGAGGGACGTGCCGGTGGCGGCCAGCGCTTCGAGCGCCTCCGTGCGCACCTTGGAGGGGCCAGCGCCGAAACGTCCGTCGGCGGGCTTGATGTCAGCGGGAATCTGGATCTCAGCCACGGGTGCAGCGTAAACGCTGCGGGTGGGCGGTTATGGCCTTGGTCCAGCGGGTGAGACGGGATTTTGAGCGATTTTGAGACGGGGGGCGATTTCCTGTGCGCTGGGCTGTGTCTTGGGCGCGTCAGGGGGTGCCCCCTGGGGTTGGTTGGCGGGTGCGCCGCCGTTGTGGCTGGGCGCGCAGTTCCCCGCGCCCCTGACGGACCGCGCCCCTGACGGGGCGCGTGTCCGGGGCGGAATGTGTGTCCGGGTGGGTGGGGGCGGGGCAGGCTGGGGGGATGGGTGAGCGTGCGCAGAAGGAGACGGGTACGGGCGACCGCGAGCTGGTACGGGCGCTGACGGCGGCCGTACGTGGGGAGGTGTCGGGCAGCTCGACGGACCGGGCGCTGGTGACCATGGATGCGTCGAACTACCGGCGGGTGCCGCGGGCGGTCGTGGCGCCACGGGACGCGGCGGACGTGGCGGCCGCGCTGCAAATCTGCCGGGAGCACGGCGTGCCCGTCGTGCCGCGCGGCGGCGGTACGTCCATCGCGGGGCAGGCCACCGGTACGGGCGTGGTGCTGGACTTCACCCGCCACATGCGGCGGATCGTGGCGCTGGATCCGGAGGCACGGACGGCCGTCGTTCAGCCGGGCGTGATCTGCGACGAGCTGCGCAGCGCGGCCGCCGCGCACGGCCTGACCTTCGGCCCCGACCCCTCCACGCACAGCCGCTGCACGATCGGCGGCATGATCGGCAACAACTCCTGCGGCTCGCACTCGGTGGCCTGGGGGACGACGGCGGACAACGTGAGCGCGCTGGACGTGCTGACGTACGGGGGCGAGCGGGTCCGCGCGGGACAGGGCTGGGAGGGCGTGCCGGGCGCCCTCGCGGAGGGCGTGCGCGCCCTGGTCGACGGGGACCTCGCGCTGCTGCGCACCGGTTTCCCCGAGCTGCCGCGCCGGATCTCCGGGTACGCGCTGGACGCGCTGCTGCCGGAGCACGGCGTCGATCTCGCCCGGGCGCTCACCGGGAGCGAGGGCACCCTCGGCGTGCTGACCGAGGCGACGGTGAAGCTGGTCGAGGCGCCGGCGGCCCGGGTCCTCGCCGTACTGGGGTACCCGGACGAGAGCGCCGCCGCCGAGGCCGCGCACACCCTGCTGCCGTACGGGCCGCTGACCGTGGAGGGCATGGCGTCCGACCTGGTGCCCGATCCGGGTGGGCTGCCGAAGGGCGGTGCGTGGCTCTTCGTGGAGATGGGCGGGGGCTCGCCGGAGGAGGCGCGGGCGCGCGCCGAGGAGCTGTGCCGGGCGGCGGCCGCCGACGGCGTCACGGACCATCTGCTGGTGTCGGACCCGGCGGGACAGCGTGCCCTGTGGCGGGTGCGGGAGGACGCGTCGGGGACCGCGACGCGGATGCCGGACGGGAGCGAGGCGTGGCCGGGCTGGGAGGACTGCGCGGTGCCTCCGGAGCGGCTGGGCGGTTACCTGCGCGACTTCCGGGGGCTGCTCGGACAGCACGGGCTGCGCGGCACCCCGTACGGCCACTTCGGGGACGGCTGCATCCACGTACGCATCGACTTCGACCTGCTGAGCGAGGCAGGCATCCGCCGTTTTCGGGACTTCTCGCACGACCTGGGGGATCTGGTCGTCGCGCACGGTGGGTCGCTGTCCGGTGAGCACGGTGACGGGCAGGCGCGCGCCGAGCTGCTGCCGAAGATGTACGGGGCGGAACTGGTCGGTCTCTTCGGGCGTTTCAAGGACATCTGGGACCCGGCGGGCGGGCTCAACCCCGGCATGCTCGTCCGTCCGGACCGGATGGACGAGAACCTCCGCTTCGCCGTGCTGCCGCGCAAGCCCGTCGACGTGGAGTTCGGTTATCCGCACGACAAGGGGGACTTCTCCGCCGCCGTGCGGCGCTGCGTCGGCGTCGCCAAGTGCCGTAACACCGCCGTCTCCGGCGCGGGCGTGATGTGTCCCTCCTTCCGCGCGACCGGCGAGGAGCAGCACTCCACCCGCGGCCGCGCCCGGCTGCTGCACGAGATGCTGGCGGGCGAGGTGGTCACGGACGGCTGGCGGTCGACGGAGGTGCGCGACGCGCTGGACCTGTGCCTGTCCTGCAAGGGCTGCCGCAGCGACTGCCCGGTGGGTGTCGACATGGCGACGTACAAGGCCGAGTTTCTGCACCACCACTACGAAGGGCGGCTGCGGCCCGCCGCGCACTACGCCATGGGGCGGCTGCCGCTGTGGCTGCGCGCCGCGTCCGTCGCCCGGCTGGCCCCGGTGATCAACGCGGCGGCCCGGGTCGGGCCGCTCGCCGCGCTGGCGAAACGGGCGGGCGGCATCGCGGCGGAGCGCACGATCCCCGAGATCGCGCCGGAGCCGTTCACCCGCTGGCTGACCCGCCGTATGCCGAGCGGGACACGCATCCTGTCGAGCAATCGGGTCGCCACTCTCTGGCCCGACACCTTCACCAACCACCTCGCGCCGTCCGTCGGCCGGGCCGCCGTCAAGGTCCTGGAGGCGGCCGGCAAGGAAGTACTGCTCCCGGGCAAGGACCGCAAGCCCGTGTGCTGCGGCCTGACGTACGTCTCCACCGGCCAGCTCGACCAGGCCCGCAAGGTCATGCGGCGCACCCTGGACCGCGTCGAGCCGACGCTCGGCTCGCCGGTCGTCGTCCTGGAGCCGAGCTGCGCCGCCACCCTCCGCACCGACCTGCCCGAGCTGCTCCCCGACGATCCCCGCGCCGCCGAGCTGGCCGGCTCCGTCCGCACCCTCGCGCAGTACCTGGAGGAGTACGCGCCGGACTGGCGGCCGCCGCGCGTCGACCGCCCGGTGGCCGGGCAGACCCACTGCCACCAGCACGCCGTACTCGGTGACGCGGCGGAGCGCCGGCTGCGCGAGCGCGCCGGGCTGACCGGCGAGCTGAGCGGCGGCTGCTGCGGCCTGGCGGGCAATTTCGGCTTCGAGCGCGGCCATTACGACGTGTCCGTGGCGTGCGCGGAGGAGCAGCTGCTGCCGGCCGTACGGGATGCGGCCCCGGACGCGGAGATCGTCGCCGACGGCTTCTCCTGCCGTACGCAGCTGGCGCAGCTGGGCGCGCGGCCGGGGCGCCACCTGGCGGAGGTACTGGCGGAGCACCTGTGACGGTCCGGCCGGAAACCGCTGTCAGTACCTAAAGCCGCTGAAGCGCATTTCATCAACCGGGGCGGCGCCCCTTAGCTTGGGGTGCGTGAACCACTCGTCTCCCCAGTCCGGCCCGCAGGCCGACCCTCGCTCCAGCTCCTCCGCCGGCGTCCCGGACGCCCGTGAGCCCGCGCAGCTCGCGGCGGTACCGGCCTCGGAGGAGGTACGGCGGGCCGAGCGGGCCGGCGGCTCCCGCGCGCGCCTGACCTCCGTCGGGCTGGTGATCGGCGGCATCATCTCGCTGCAGTTCGGCTCGTCGGTGGCGGTACTGCTGTTCCCGCGGGCCGGTGCGCTCGGCGTGGTCACGCTGCGGCTGGTCGTCGCGTCGCTGGTCCTGCTCGTGGCGTGCCGCCCGAAGCTGCGCGGCTACTCGCGCGGCGACTGGGGCACCGTCGTCGGCTTCGGCGTCGCGCTGGCCGGCATGAACTCGCTCTTCTACCAGGCCATCGACCGCATCCCGCTGGGCGCGGCGGTCACCCTGGAGTTCCTCGGCCCGCTGGTGCTGTCGATCGTGACCTCGCGGCGCGCGCTGAGCCTGGTGTGGGCGGCGCTCGCGCTGGGCGGCGTCGTACTGCTGGGCCGCGAGGGCTTCGACGGGCTGAACGCGGCCGGCGCCGGCTTCGCGCTGGCCGCCGGCGCGCTGTGGGCGGCGTACATCCTGCTCTCCGCCCGCGCGGGACAGCGCTTCCCGCAGGCGGACGGGCTGGCGCTGGCGATGACCGTCGCGGCCGTCCTCAGCCTGCCGCTGGGCGTCGCGTCCGCCGGTTCGGCGCTGATCGACCCGGTGACGATCGGTCTCGGCGCGGCCGTCGCGCTGATGTCCTCGGTGCTGCCGTACACCCTGGAGCTGCTGGCGCTGAAGAAGCTCCCGGCGTCCGGGTTCGCCGTGATGATGAGCCTGGAGCCGGCCGCGGCGGCGACGGCGGGCTTCCTCGTACTGCACCAGGCGCTCGGCTGGGCGGAGGTCGCCGCCATCGCCATGGTCGTCCTCGCGAGCGTCGGCGCGGTCCGCTCGGCGGGCTCCGCGCACTGATCCCCGCCACCGGTCCATGGGGGCCGTTGGTGTGAGGGGCCGGGGGCGGATGGATGAAGCCGTCCGAAAACGCGTGTGGCGCCTGTCCGTCACCGGTCACACGTCTCGCTGTACGGAACGAGGACGTACGGACGGCGACGTATGGAACGGCGACGGAGGGGCGACGCGGTATGACGGGGATCGGGCGCAGGGAACTTCTCAGGTTCGGAGGCGCCGCGGTCCTCGGCGGCCCGGTGCTCCTCACCGACCGGGCCGCGGCGGCCCCGCGGCCACCGGGTCCGGACGTCCCGTACGACGCGCCGCTGCCCGGCAAGAACCCGGTGGCCGACGTGCCCACCGTGAAGCCCGCCCCCGCCTTCCCCGCGCGGGCCCCGGGCGACTGGATCGACCTGGCCGGACCGGCCACCGCGCTGATTCAGAAGAAGCGGCTCACGCACTCTTCCGTCCTGCAGTCCTTCGCGTTCGACGAGGCGGCCGGGTACATCTACGCCCTCCAAGTCGTGCAGGGCGGCGTCCGCCTCAAGGGCGAGTCGCGCACGTACACCCACACCCAGCGGGTCTCCCGCGGTGACCTGTGCCTGAACCGCCTGACGATGTCCGGGAAGCTGAAGGACCGGATGTTCCTCAAGGGCTTCGGGCACGGCGGCTCCCTCGGCGTGCAGCACCGGCCGGGGAAGGGGCCGCTGCTCTGGACGGAGTGGGACGTCAACCCCGCCTCCGGCTACGGCCGCGGCATCGCCCGCTTCCCGTACACCCCGAACCGGGTGCTGCGGGCCACCGACCGCTCACTGCTCACGTACCGCCCGCGGCCCGGCACCACGAAGAACCAGCCGGCGGTCGACATGACCACCCGCCGCCTGCTGCTCCGCTACCGCCGCGCGACCGGCGTCTACCGTTACGCGCTCTACGACCTGGACGACTTCGGCGCGGGCACCCCGAAGGCACTCGCCGATGTCGCGCAGCCGCTCCTGCGCAAGGGCGTCTTCCATCAGGGGCTGGCGCTGTCGGGGAACTACGCGTACCAGCTCACCGGCAGCCCCTTCGGCCCCGGCAACCCCGCGTCCGGACCCGGCAACGCCCGCCTGACCTGCATCGACATGCGCAGCGGCGCGATCGTGCAGGAGATCCGTACGAGGGCGGGGCAGAAGCTGCACCCGCGCGAGCCGGAGGGCCTGGCCGTGCTGCACCGCGGCGGCGAACGGCTGGTCGCGGGCTTCACCTCGGGCAAGGTCAACCGCCGCCGCTTCTCGCTGTACGCGCACGGCGGCTGACGCAATCTGAACTCCTAGTGGGGCTTCGCGTACTCCTGGGCCATCGCGCCGGCGAAGTCGAACACCACGACCGGCTCGTCGCCCACGACCCAGGCGTCGTGCCCGGGGGAGACCACGAAGACATCGCCGGGCCCGCCGTCGGACTCCGTGCCGTCGTCCATGCGGATGTGCATCCGTCCTTGCACGATGTAGCCGTTGTGCGGCACCTCGCAGCTCGCGGTCCCCGCGATCGGGGCCAGGGACTCGGACCAGCGCCAGCCCGGTTCAAAGGTCGCCTTGGCGAAGTCCAGCCCGGACAGGTGGACGCTTTCGAGGTGGCCGTTCGGGAAGTCGCGCCGCTCGTCCGGCTGGTCGATCGACTTGACCTCAAGGGTCGTCTTGACTCCAAGCATGGGGATCATCCCTTCGCAAAATGGTGCAATTCCCCCCCTGTCTTCATGGTGCGCCCGCCCGCCGGGGCCCACCATCCGAGGCCGGAGACCCGCCATCCGGGGCCGGAAAGAAATCATGCAGGCGTGCTTGATTGTTTCTGGCTCCGCTGCCACTCTCGTAGCCGCACCACACACATCAACGCGGCCCGACCGCCTGCGCGTCGGGCCCGATGAGGGGAGTGCAGCGTGTCCGACCCGAGCCCGGTGCTCGCCGATCTGCGCGCGGAGGGCCAGGCGCTGGACGCCCTCGTGGGGCCGCTCGCCGCGGACCGCTGGGCGACGCCGACGCCCGCCGCCGGCTGGACCATCGCCCACCAGATCGCCCACCTCGCCTGGACCGACCAGCAGGCCCTGCTCGCGGCCACCGACCCGGACGGCTTCCGGCGCGCCGCCGAGGCGGCGCTCGCCTCCCCGGACACCTTCGTCGACGAAGGCGCCGAGGAAGGCGCCCACCGGCCGCCCGCCGAGCTGCTGGCCCACTGGCGCGCGGGCCGCGACGCGCTGCACGACGCGCTCGCCGCATACACCGGCGGCCGGCTGCCGTGGTTCGGCCCGCCGATGAGCATCACCTCGATGGCGACCGCCCGGCTGATGGAGACCTGGGCGCACGGCCAGGACGTCGCCGACGCGCTGGGCGCCGTACGGGAACCGACAGCGCGGCTGCGGCACGTCGCCCATATCGGCGTACGCGCCCGGAACTTCGCCTACCTGGCACACGGACTCACGCCCCCGGAGGGCGAGTTCCGCGTCGAGTTGCGTGGACCGGGCGGGGATCTCTGGACCTGGGGCCCCGAGGGCGCGGCGCAGCGGGTGACCGGCGACGCGCTCGGCTTCTGCCTGCTGGTCACGCAGCGGGCACACCGCGACGACGTGGACGTACGGGCCGAGGGCGCGGAGTCCGACCGGTGGCTGGGCATCGCCCAGGCGTTCGCCGGACCGCCGGGCCCGGGCCGCAAACCCCGCACCGCCCCGAAGGAGCCCACCGCGTGACCCGGCCGGCACCCACCGCGCCCCTCCGCATAGGCAACGCCTCCGGCTTCTACGGCGACCGCTTCGGTGCGCTGGAGGAGATGCTCACCGGTGGTCCGCTTGATGTGCTGACCGGGGATTACCTCGCCGAGCTGACCATGCTCATCCTCGGCCGCGACCGGCTGAAGGACCCGGACCGCGGTTACGCGAAGACCTTCCTGCGGCAGCTGGAGACCGGCCTCGGGCTGGCCGCCGAGCGCGGCGTACGGATCGTCACCAACGCGGGCGGGCTGAACCCGGCCGGACTCGCGGACGCTGTACGGGAGTTGGCGGACAAGGTCGGCGTCCCGGTGCGCGTCGCGCACGTCGAGGGCGATGACCTGCTCGCCCGCCCCGGCTGGCCCGCCGGCACGTTGACCGCCAACGCCTACCTCGGCGGTGGCGGCATCGCGGAGTGCCTGCGGGCCGGTGCCGAGATCGTCGTCACCGGCCGGGTCACCGACGCCGCGCTGGTCAGCGGGGCCGCGGCCGCGCACTTCGGGTGGCGGCCCGACGACTTCGACCGGCTGGCGGGCGCGGTGCTCGCCGGGCACGTCCTGGAGTGCGGTACGCAGGCCACCGGTGGCAACTACGCCTTCTTCGGCGCCCTCGACGTGCATCGCCCCGGCTTCCCGCTCGCCGAGATCGCCGAGGACGGCTCCGCGGTGATCACCAAGCACCCGGGCACCGGTGGCGCCGTCACGCCCGGCACGGTCACCGCCCAGCTGCTGTACGAGACGACGGGCGCGCGGTACGCCGGGCCCGACGTGACCGCCCGGCTGGACTCCGTACGGCTGTCGGAGGACGGCCCCGGCCGGGTGCGCCTCGACGGCGTGGTCGGCGAGGCGCCGCCGCCCACCCTCAAGACCGGGCTGACCCGGCTCGGCGGCTGGCGCAACGAGGTCACGTTCGTGCTCACCGGGCTGGACGTGGAGCTCAAGGCCCAGCTCGTGCGCGAGCAGATGGAGGCGGCCTTCGCGGCGGCCGGGCGGCGGCCCGCCGAGGTGGACTGGCGGCTCGCCCGCACCGACCACGAGGACGCGGCCTCCGAGGAGGAGGCCAGCGCGCTGCTGCGGCTGGTGGTCCGGGACCCCGATCAGGACGCGGTCGGCCGGGTCATCAGCGGCGCGGCGGTCGAGCTGGCCCTCGGCAGCTATCCGGGCTTCCACGTCACGGCGCCGCCGGGCAAGGGCGCCCCGTACGGCGTCTTCGAGGCGGCGTACGTACCGGCGGGGGAGGTCCCGCACGTCGCCGTACTGCCGGACGGCCGTCGCGTGCCCATCCAAGCGCCTTCGAAGACAAGGGAGTTGGTGCGCGAGGCCGATCCACCGCTGCCCGAGCCGCTGCACCACGACGGGCCCACCCGGCGCGCCCCGCTCGGCCTCGTCGCCGGGGCCCGCAGCGGCGACAAGGGCGGCGCGGCCAACGTCGGGGTGTGGGCGCGCACGGAGGAGGCGTGGCGCTGGCTGGCACACGAGCTGACCACCGACCGGCTCCGCACGCTCCTCCCGGAAGCCGCGGACCTGCCCGTCGAGCGGCACGTATTGCCGAATCTGCGGGCGCTGAACTTCGTGATCGACGGACTGCTGGGCGCGGGCGTGGCCTCGCAGGCCCGCTTCGACCCGCAGGCCAAGGCCGTGGGCGAGTGGCTCCGCGCCCGCCACCTGGACATACCGGAGGTACTGCTGTGACCGTGCTCGGCACAGGGCTGGACACCGCGAGCCCCGAGTACGCGGAGAACCGCGCGGCGCTGCTCGCCAAGCTGGACGAGCTGGCCGCCGAGCAGGCCAAGGCGGTCGGCGGGGGCGGCGAGAAGTACGTCGAGCGGCACCGCAAGCGCGGCAAGCTGCTCGCCCGCGAACGCATCGAGCTGCTCCTCGACCCCGACACCCCCTTCCTGGAGCTGTCGCCGCTCGCCGCGTGGGGGAGCGACTACCAGGTGGGCGCCTCGCTGGTCACCGGGATCGGCGTGATCGAGGGCGTGGAGTGCCTGATCACCGCCAACGACCCGACCGTACGGGGCGGCGCCTCCAACCCCTGGACGCTGAAGAAGGCACTGCGCGCCAACGAGATCGCGTACGCCAACCGGCTGCCCGTGGTGTCGCTGGTGGAGTCGGGCGGCGCGGACCTGCCCAGCCAGAAGGAGATCTTCATCCCGGGCGGGGCACTGTTCAAGGACATCACGCGGCTGTCGGCGGCCGGGATTCCGACCGTGGCGGTGGTGTTCGGGAACTCCACGGCGGGCGGCGCGTACGTCCCCGGCATGTCCGACCACGTGATCATGGTCAAGGAGCGGGCCAAGGTCTTCCTCGGTGGGCCGCCGCTGGTGAAGATGGCCACCGGCGAGGAGAGCGACGACGAATCGCTGGGCGGCGCGGAGATGCACGCCCGTACGTCGGGTCTTGCGGACTACTTCGCGGTGGACGAGCCGGACGCGCTGCGCCAGGCGCGACGGGTGGTCGCCCGCCTCAACTGGCGCAAGGCACACGAGGATCCGCCCCTCGCCGAGCCGCCCAAGTACGACCAGGACGAGCTGCTGGGCATCGTCCCCGGCGACCTCAAGATCCCCTTCGACCCGCGCGAGGTCATCGCCCGTCTCGTCGACGGCTCGGACTTCGACGAATTCAAGCCGCTGTACGGGCCGTCGCTCACCACCGGGTGGGCACGGCTGCACGGCTATCCGATCGGCATCCTCGCCAACGCCCAGGGCGTCCTCTTCAGCGAGGAGTCGCAGAAGGCCGCCCAGTTCATCCAGTTGGCGAACCAGCGCGACATTCCGCTGCTCTTCCTGCACAACACCACCGGCTACATGGTCGGCAAGGAGTACGAGCAGGGCGGCATCATCAAGCACGGCGCGATGATGATCAACGCGGTGTCGAATTCACGCGTGCCGCACTTGTCCGTGCTGATGGGCGCGTCGTACGGCGCGGGCCACTACGGCATGTGCGGCCGGGCCTACGACCCCCGCTTCCTCTTCGCCTGGCCGAGCGCGAAGTCGGCCGTCATGGGCCCGCAGCAGCTCGCGGGCGTGCTGTCGATCGTGGCGCGCGCCTCGGCCGCCGCCAAGGGGCAGCCGTACGACGACGAGGCGGACGCCGGGCTGCGCGCCATGGTCGAGCAGCAGATCGAGTCCGAGTCGCTGCCGATGTTCCTGTCCGGGCGGCTGTACGACGACGGGGTCATCGACCCGCGCGATACGCGCACCGTGCTCGGCCTGTGTCTGTCCGCGATCCACACGGCGCCCGTGGAGGGCGCACGCGGTGGCTTCGGCATCTTCCGGATGTGAGGAGAGCAGTGATCCACACCCTCCTCGTCGCCAACCGCGGCGAGATCGCCTGCCGTATCTTCCGTACCTGTCGTGACCTGGGCATATCCACGGTCGCCGTGCACTCCGACGCGGATACGGACGCCCTGCACGTGCGCGAGGCCGACGCGGCGGTGCGGCTTCCCGGGGCCGCACCCGCCGACACGTACCTACGGGGCGAGCTGATCGTGAAAGCCGCCCAGGCCGCGGGGGCGGACGCGATCCACCCCGGCTACGGCTTCCTCTCCGAGAACGCCGACTTCGCCCGGTCCGTCATCGACGCGGGGCTGATCTGGGTGGGGCCGCCTCCGGAGGCCATCGAGGCGATGGCCTCCAAGACCCGGGCCAAAGAGTTGCTGGGCATCGCCCCGCTGGCCGAGGTCACCGAGGACGACCTGCCGGTACTGGTGAAGGCGGCGGCGGGCGGCGGCGGACGCGGTATGCGCGTCGTACGCGAACTGGGTGAGGTGAAGGGCGAGTTGGAGGCTGCGCGGGCCGAGGCGCTGAGTGCCTTCGGGGACGGCGAGGTCTTCGTCGAGCCGTACATCGAGGGCGGCCGCCACGTCGAGGTGCAGATCCTGGCCGACGCGCACGGCACGGTCTGGCCGCTGGGCACCCGTGACTGTTCACTCCAGCGCCGCCACCAGAAGGTCATCGAGGAGGCCCCGGCCCCCGGACTCACCCCCGAACTGACGGCGAAGCTGTACGAGATGGCCGTGCAGGCCGCCCGCGCCACCGAGTACCGCGGCGCCGGCACCGTCGAATTCCTCGTCGTCGGCGGCACCGCGCACTTCCTGGAGATGAACACCCGCCTCCAGGTCGAACACCCCGTCACCGAGGAGATCTTCGGCCTCGACCTGGTCGCGCTGCAGCTGAGCGTGGCCGAGGGTGAGGCGCTGCCCGCCGCGCCGCCGGAGTCGCGCGGTCACGCCGTCGAGGCGCGCCTCTACGCCGAGGACCCGGCCGCCGGCTGGGCCCCGCAGACCGGCACCCTGCACGGCCTCTCCGTGTCGGGCGTCCGCCTGGACTCCGGTTACGCCGACGGCGACACCATCGGCATCCACTACGACCCGATGCTCGCCAAGGCCGTCGCCTGGGCACCCACCCGCACTGCCGCCGTCCGCAAGCTTGCGGGTGCGCTGGAGCGGGCCCGCATCCACGGCCCGGTCACCAACCGCGACCTTCTCGTACGGTCCCTGCGCCACCCGGAGTTCACCGAGGCGCGCATGGACACCGGCTTCTACGACCGGCACCTGCCCGGCCTCACGGCCGTCACCCTCGACCCGTACGCGCCGCTGGCCGCCGCCCTCGCCGACGCGCACGGCCGCTCACGCTTCGGCGGCTGGCGCAACGTGCCGTCGCAGCCGCAGGTCAAGCGGTACCGCACCGAGCCTGACGGCGAGGAGCACGAAGTCCGCTACTGGCACACCCGGGGCGGCCTGGCCGCCGAGGGCGTGGTGGTCGTGCACGCGGGCCCCGACCGGATCGTGCTGGAGGCCGAGGGCGTGCGGCGTACGTACGAGGTCTCCGTGCACGGCGACCGGGTGTACGTGGGCGGTACCACGCTTACGGCGCTGCCTCGCTTCCCCGACCCCACGGCTCGCCAGGAGCCCGGGTCTCTGCTGGCCCCGATGCCCGGAACGGTGGTCCGCGTGGCGGACGGGCTCGCCGAGGGAGCCGCTGTCGAGGCCGGTCAGCCGTTGCTGTGGCTGGAGGCCATGAAGATGGAGCACCGGATCACCGCCCCGGTCACCGGAACCCTCACCGCTCTGCACGCCGAGCCCGGCCGCCAGGTCGAGGTCGGCGCCCTGCTCGCCGTCGTATCCGACTGATCTCAAGGAGCCGTAGTGACCAGTACGCCCCTGATCGAGACTCAAGAGCACCAGGACCTGCGCGACGCCGTAGCCGCCCTCGGCAAGCGGTACGGACGCGAGTACTTCACCCAGGTCGTCGCCGACGGCAAGCACACCGACGAGCTGTGGGCCGAGGCCGCCAAGCTCGGCTACCTCGGCGTCAACCTTCCCGAGGAGTACGGCGGCGGGGGCGGCGGCATCACCGAACTGTCCATCGTCCTGGAGGAGTTGGGTGCCGCGGGCTGTCCCCTTCTGATGCTCGTCGTCTCGCCCGCCATCTGCGGCACGGTCATCGCCCGCTTCGGTACCGAGGAGCAGAAGCGGCAGTGGCTGCCCGGCCTCGCCGACGGCTCGCGCAAGATGGCGTTCGGCATCACCGAGCCCGACGCGGGCTCCAACTCGCACCGCATCACCACCACGGCGCGCCGCGACCCGGAGACCGGCGGCTGGATACTCAACGGCCGCAAGGTCTTCGTCTCCGGCGTCGACATCGCGGAGGCGACGCTGATCGTCGGCCGTACGGAGGCTGTGTCTGATAAAGGCGTGAGGACCGGCAAGCTCAAGCCCTGCCTCTTCATCGTCCCCCGCGACACCCCCGGCTTCTCCCGCAACCCGATCTCCATGGAACTGGCCGCGCCGGAGAAGCAGTTCGAGCTGGTACTGGACGATGTGCGGCTGCCTGCGGACGCGCTGGTCGGCGACGAGGACGCGGGGCTGCTGCAGCTCTTCGCCGGGCTCAATCCCGAGCGCGTGATGACCGCCGCCTTCGCCCTCGGCATGGCCCGCTACGCGCTGGAGCGGGCCGTCGAGTACGCCAGGACCCGGCAGGTGTGGAAGGAGCCGGTCGGCGCGCATCAGGCCATCGCGCACCCGCTCGCCCAGTGCCACATCGACATCGAGCTGGCCCGGCTGATGATGCACAAGGCCGCTCACCTCTACGACATCGGCGACGACATGGGCGCGGGCGAGGCCGCCAATATGGCCAAGTACGCGGCGGGGGAGGCCGCGGTGAAGACCGTCGACCAGGCCGTGCACACCCTCGGCGGCAACGGCCTCAGCACGGAGTACGGCCTCGCCTCGATGATCACCGCGGCGCGGGTGGCCAGAATCGCCCCGGTCAGCCGGGAGATGATCCTCAACTTCGTGTCCCATCAGTCCCTGGGGCTCCCCAAGTCGTACTGAGGGGCGTCATGCTGCGGGACATCGTCCGTCGTCGTTCGCCATAGTTCGCCATTGTTCGTCCCCCACGCCGCAGCCGGCAGCCGTCCGACCATCGAGCGAAGGGCCGTGAGTCCATGGTGTTCCGCAGCGAGTTCCCCGATGTCGCACCGCTCGACCTGCCCATCCACGAAGCCGTACTGGGTCACTCGGCCGTCGCGCACGCCGACCGGGTGGCCCTGGTCGACGGCCTGAACGGCACCACCCTGACCTACGCCGGGCTGGAGGCGCGCACCCGCCGGCTCGCGGCGGCCCTCGCCGACGCGGGCGTCCGCAAGGGCGATGTGCTGGCCCTGCACAGCCCGAACTCCCTCGCGTACCCGATCGTCTGTTACGCCGCCTCCCGCTGCGGCGCCGTCGTCACGCCCGTCCACCCGCTCGCCACCGCGGACGAAGTGGCGAAGCAGCTGCGCGACTCCGGCGCCCGCTGGCTGGTGACGGTCTCGATGCTGCTGGCCACGGCCCGTAGCGCGGCGGAGAAGTGCGGCGGCGTGACGGAGATCTTCGTCTGCGACGGCGCCGAAGGGCACCGGTCGCTGACCGACCTGCTGGCCACCGAGGCGCCCGAGCCGCAGGTCACCATCGATCCGGCGGAGGACCTGGCCTGTCTGCCGTACTCCTCCGGCACCACCGGCGCGCCCAAGGGTGTGATGCTCACCCACCGCAACATCGCCACCAACCTCGTCCAGCTCGACGGCGTCCTCAGCGGCGGCCCCGGCGACCGCATTCTGGCGGTTCTTCCCTTCTTTCACATTTACGGGATGACCGCGCTGATGAACGCCCCGCTGCGGCAGGGCGCCACCGTCGTCGTCCTGCCCCGCTTCGACCTCGACACCTTCCTGACCGCCATCGAGACCCACCGGGTCAACGCGGTCTATGTGGCTCCGCCGATCGTCCTGGCGCTCGCCAAGCACCCGGCCGTCGCGGGTCGGGACCTCTCCTCGCTGGAGTACGTACTGAGCGCGGCGGCGCCGCTGGACGCCGACCTGGCGGCCGCCTGTTCCGCGCGCCTGAAACTGCCGCCGCTCCTCCAGGCGTACGGCATGACCGAACTCTCGCCCGGCACCCACGTCGTGCCGCGCGACGCCCGCGAGGCGCCGCCCGGCGCGGTCGGCAAGCTGCTGCCCGGTACCGAGATGCGCATCCTCGCGCTGGACGGCGGCGCCGACCTCGGGCCGGGCGCCACCGGCGAGATCCTCATCCGCGGCCCCCAGGTCATGAAGGGTTACCTGGGCCGCCCCGAGGCCACCGACGCGATGATCGACGCGGACGGCTGGCTGCACACCGGCGACATCGGCTACTGCGACGCGGACGGCTGGCTGCACGTCGTCGACCGGGTCAAGGAGCTGATCAAGTACAAGGGGTACCAGGTGGCCCCCGCCGACCTGGAGGCGCTGCTCCTCCAGCACGAGGACATCGCCGACGCGGCCGTCATCGGCGTGACCGACGCCGACGGCAACGAGATCCCGAAGGCGTATGTCGTACGGCAGCCGGGGGCGCTGCTCACCGAGCAGGAGATCATCGCGTACGTCGCGGCGCAGGTGGCCCCCTACAAGAAGATCCGGCGGGTGGAGTTCACGGACGCCGTGCCGCGCGCCGCCACCGGCAAGATCCTGCGGCGCGAACTCCGCGCCCGGGAAAGGAGGACCGCATGACGCTCGTTCCCCGCTCCCACGAGCGCGGCATCACCACCCTCACCCTCGACTCGCCCCGCAACCGCAACGCGCTCTCCACCGCCCTGGTCACCGAGCTGTACGAGGCACTCGCCGACGCCGCCAAGGACCCCGACACCCGGGCCGTGGTCCTCACCCACACCGGCACCACCTTCTGCGCCGGCGCCGACCTCTCCGAAGCGGCAGCGGGCCCGTCCAAGGACGGCCCGCTGGGGCTGGCCCGCCTCCTCCGTACCCTCGTCGAGCTGCCAAAGCCCGTCGTCGCCCGCGTCACGGGCCACGTACGGGCCGGCGGCCTCGGCCTCCTGGCCGCCTGCGACATCTCCGTGGCCGGGCCCGCCGCGACCTTCGCCTTCACCGAGGCGCGGCTCGGCCTCGCCCCCGCCGTGATCTCCATGCCGGTACTGCCCCGCATGGACTCCCGGGCCGCCACCCGCTACTACCTCACCGGCGAACGCTTCCACGCCACGGAGGCGGCCCGTACCGGCCTGATCACCCTGGCCGCGGAGGACGTGGACGAGGCGCTCGCGCCCCTCCTCGCCGGGCTCCGCAAGGCATCCCCCCAGGGACTGGCCGAATCCAAGAAACTCACCACGGCCGAAACGCTCCGCGCCTTCGACCGCGACACGGCCGCGCTGGCCGAACAATCGGCCCGCCTATTCTCCTCGGACGAAGCACGGGAGGGCATGACGGCCTTCCTCGAACGCCGGGAGCCATCATGGTCACGATGACCTCAGCACGCCGAGAACCCCAGCAGGAGCGCAGCCGCGCCACCCGCCGCAAGCTCCTCGAAGCCGCCGTCTCCTGCCTGGCCGAACACGGCTGGGCGGGCTCCACGGTGTCCGTGGTGGCCGAGCGTGCGGGCGTCTCGCGGGGCGCCGCGCAGCACCACTTCCCGACCCGCGAGGACCTGTTCACCGCGGCGGTCGAGTACGTCGCGGAGGAACGGTCCCAGGCGCTGCGCGCCCTCTTCCCCGGCTCCGCGCCCGCCGACCGCCGGGCCGTGGTCGCCGCCGTCGTGGACCTCTACACCGGCCCGCTCTTCCGGGCCGCGCTGCACCTTTGGGTCGCCGCCGCCAACGAGGACCAGCTGCACGGCCGGGTCACCGAACTGGAGGCCCGCGTCGGCCGCGAGTCGCACCGGATCGCCGTGGAACTCCTGGGCGCCGACGAGACCGTCCCCGGTGTACGCGAGACCGTCCAGGGCCTCCTCGACATGGCGCGCGGCCTGGGGCTGGCCACCCTCCTCAGCGACGACACCCCCCGCCGCGAACGCGTAGTGGCCCAGTGGTCCCGCCTCCTGGACGGGGCACTGGGCCACTGAGGGCGCCGGGCGTCAGCTACGGCTCTGCGGCCGTCAGCGGGCCGAGATGTCCGCGTACCCCTCGATCTCCTGCGGGCTCCGCGACCCCGGGCCCACGTACCGGGCGGAGGGCCGCACCAGCCGGCCGGTCCGCTTCTGCTCCAGGATGTGCGCGCTCCAGCCGGCCGTACGGGCACAGGTGAACATCGACGTGAACATGTGCGCCGGGACCTCGGCGAAGTCCAGCGTGATCGCCGCCCAGAACTCCACATTGGTCGCCAGGATCCGGTCGGGCCGGCGGTTGTGCAGCTCCTCCAGCGCCGCCTTCTCCAGCGCCTCGGCGACCTCGAAGCGGGGCGCGCCCAGCTCCTTGGCCGTCCGGCGCAGCACGCGAGCGCGCGGGTCCTCCGCGCGGTACACCCGGTGCCCGAAGCCCATCAGCCGCTCGCCGCGGTCCAGCGCCTGCTTCACGTACGCCTTCGCGTCACCGGTGCGCTCGATCTCCTCGATCATGCCCAGCACGCGGGACGGCGCGCCGCCGTGCAGCGGACCGGACATCGCGCCCACCGCACCCGAGAGCGCGGCGGCCACATCGGCACCCGTGGAGGCGATGACGCGGGCGGTGAAGGTCGAGGCGTTCATGCCGTGCTCGGCGGCCGACGTCCAGTACGCGTCGACGGCCTTCACGTGCTTGGGGTCGGGCTCGCCCCGCCACCGCTTCATGAAGCGCTCGACGATCGTGTCCGCCTTGTCGATCTCCTTCTGCGGGACCATCGGCAGGCCCTGGCCGCGCGCCGACTGGGCGACGTAGGACAGCGCCATGACGGCGGCGCGCGCCAGGTTGTCGCGCGCCTCGGCCTCGTCGATGTCCAGCAGCGGTTTCAGGCCCCATACCGGGGCGAGCATCGCCAGCGCGGACTGCACGTCGACCCGGATGTCACCGGAGTGCACGGGGATCGGGAACGGCTCGGCCGGCGGCAGGCCGGGGTTGAACGCCCCGTCGACCAGCAGGCCCCACACGTTCCCGAACGACACCTGGCCGACCAGGTCTTCGATGTCGACGCCGCGGTACCGCAGCGAGCCGCCTTCCTTATCCGGTTCGGCGATCTCCGTCTCGAACGCGACGACTCCTTCGAGCCCGGGTACGAAGTCGGACATCAGGCTGCTCCTCAAGCTAGGGACGGCGCGTCGGCTCGTGGCCACGCTGCCGTTCGGTCGGGGCCGTGCGGTCACGTGTGATGCGGTCGTCGGTGCTCCTTGCCTGGACTGCTCGCGCTCGCCCGGCGGTCCCCGCATTCCGTGTCGGACCGCGGGCGGTGACGGTACGTCACCGGCTCTTTCCGGCGTTCCAATGCGTTTCAGGGGCGGACACCATATCTCCGGATGTCCGGAGCCCACAGCGTCCCAGCAGATGATTTTGGTGGGTTCGCCACGTGCGGGGAAGCGTGACATCCGGCACACTGTGCGATTTCCCAACGGGAGGGTTACGCACCACCCAAGGCGGGCAGACTGCCAGGCCACAAGTGGCTCACGAGCAGCCCGCCGACCGCCCGCGCGACCCGGCCGATGCTGCAAGATATGCCCGTGCACTCTGCCGACGCCGCATCCGCAGCCCACCACCCCGACCCCGCCTCGATGCGCGCCCAGTACCGCGCGCACGGCCTCGCCGAGGAAGACCTCGCCGGCACTCCGTACGAACAGTTCGCGCGCTGGTTCAAAGAAGCGGCCGCGAGCGGCATACATGAACCGAACGCCATGGTCGTCTCCACGGCGGACGAGGCCGGGCGGCCCAGCTCCCGCACCGTCCTGCTGAAGGCGTTCGACGACCGCGGCTTCGTCTTCTTCACCAACTACACCAGCCGCAAGGGCCGCGACCTCGCCGGGAACCCGGCCGTCTCGCTGCTCTTCCCCTGGCACCCGCTCGCCCGCCAGGTCATCATCGGCGGCACCGCCGAACGCATCGGCCGCGACGAGACCGCCGCGTACTTCCGCACCCGCCCGCACGGCTCCCAGCTCGGCGCCTGGGCCAGCGAGCAGTCCTCGGTGGTCGGCTCGCGGGAGGAGCTGGAGCGGGCGTACGCGGAGCTCACGGCCCGCTATCCGGAGGGCGAGCAGGTGCCGGCACCGCCGCACTGGGGCGGCTACCGGGTCGCCGCCGAATCCGTGGAGTTCTGGCAGGGCCGCGAGAACCGCCTGCACGACCGGCTGCGGTACGTGAGTACGGAGACGGGCTGGGCGGTGGAGCGGCTGGCGCCGTAAGGCGGCGGGAAACGGCCCTGCGGGGCCTGCGCGGGCCCGGAAACGCAGACGACCCGCGGGCCATTTCCCCGGCGCCGGGAGGCGTCGGGGGCCGGTCGGACGAACCGGCGGCCCGCGGGTCGGGTGACTGCTTGGGATTGGCCGGCTGCGCACAGGTCTCGTGCGCTGGTCCGGCGCTGCACTGAGTGAAGCGACGGGCCGCTAGCCCGCAGCCACCTCACGCGTCCGGTATGCATACATCTGCCGAACCACCTCCCTTCTCGTGTGCACCACACACTAGGAACCCGACCGGCGCCCCACAACCGAATTTCCGGCGGGCACCGATTTCGCGGAATGGGGTGTGGGCTGTGTCACGTTCCAGTTGAATGATCCGACGTGCAGCACGTGCAGCCGCGTCCAGCAGGGGGTGCCAGTGACTGCTTCGTCCCGCCACTTCAATGCCGCGCTGCCCGGGGAACCGGGCCGCCCGGACCAGAGCCACGACCAGGGAGCGGAAACGGACCCGCCGCCGCCACCCGACAGCGAGGACTCCGGCCTGCTCGCCGCCCTCCTGGACGGCATGGACGCCGCCCTGTGCGCCCTCGACGCCGACGGCACCGTCACCCACTGGAACCGAGAGGCCGAGCGCATCCTCGGCTGGACCGCCGCCGAGGCGGTCGGCCGCCCGGGGCTGGCCGGCTGGGCGGTGCGCGCCGAGGACGCCGACGAGGTGCATGCGGCGCTGATGGCCGCGATGACCTCCCCGGGCCGCCAGGTGCACGAGTTCGCGCTGCTCACCAAGGACGGCGGCCGGGTCCTCGTACGGACCCAGTCCTCCGCCGTCACCGGCGCCGACGGCGCGCCCGCCGGCGTGTACTGCGCCTTCAGCGAGGTCCACACCCAGATCGACCTCGAACGCTCCATCGCGCTCAGCGAAGCCCTCTTCGACGACGCGTCCTGGGGCGTGGTCCTCGTCGACGCCGACCTGCGCCCCGCCGTCGTCAACGCGCACGCCGCACGCGCCCTGGGCCTCGGGCGCACGCACGTCCTCGGGCGCCCGCTGGGCGATCTGCTCGTGCAGGGCGTCGAGGAGCTGGAGGCTGCGCTCCAGCACGTACTGGCGGAGGGCGCGCCCCCGGCCGCCACCGAGCTGTGGGTGACGCTCCGCTCCGAGGAGGCCGAGGAGCCGCGCCGGTGCTGGCGCAGCGGCTTCCTGCGGCTGGCGTCGCCGCTCGCCGAGGAGCCCGTCCCGCTCGGCGTCGGCTGGCTCTTCCAGGACATCACCGACCTCAAGCGCGCCGAACAGGACAGTTCGCTGCTGCGCTTCCGCGCCAACCAGCTGCACCGCGCGGGCCGCGCGGCCGCCGAGTGCGAGGACCCGGGGGAGGCGGCCGCCGTCCACCTCGACTTCGCGCTGGCCGGCTTCGCCGACCACGGCCTGGTCGACCTCGCCCTGCCCGCCTCGCCCGCCGGCCCGCCGCTCTCCGATATGGACGCGACCACGCCCATCGAGGACGCGGACCTGGCCGCGGCCCCCGACGACGCGACCGAGCCCGCGCCCCGGCTGATCCGCGCCCTCGCCTCGCCCACGGGCGCGCCCGGCCCGGCGCAGCCGATCACGGGGACCGGCATCCCGCTGACGTACGTACCGGGGCACCCGGCCGTCCAGGCGTACCGGCGCCGCGGTTCGGTACGGGCCAGCGCGGGCCTGGCGGTCACGCCGGAGGGCTGGGCGGCGGCCCGCAAGTGGCCCGAGGGCACGGTGCACGGCCTGTGCGTGGTGCTGCGCAGCCGGGGCCGGACGCTGGGCGTGGCGACGTTCCTGCGCGGCGCCTCCCGCCGCCCCTTCGACCGCGCGGACGCCGCGTACGCCGAAGAGGTCGCCTCCCGCATCGCCGCGTCACTGGACCTGGCGGAGGCGCTGGGGAAGGGGTGAGGCGCCCGGGGCGCGGGAGTACGGCTCATCTCGCGCCCCGGTTCCTCAGTGCCGGTAGAAGATCCGGTCCGCGTACTCCCGCATGACCCGGCCGTTCCAGTCGTGTCCGCCGTCCACGTTCCCGGAGCGGAGCAGCGGCGGGTCGATGCCGCGCTCGGCGAGCGCCCCCGCCGCCGTCGCCACGACCGCCTGCATGACCGCGCTGGTGACGACCGTGGACGCGGGCCCGAACGGCGCCTCGATGCCCGGCGCCGTCAGCTCCGCGTCGCCGACCGGGATGCGGCTGTCCAGGACGATGTCGCAGTGGTCCTTGAGGTACGTACCGGACACATGCCGCGACTTGGTGTCGTCCGCGTACGCGACCGAGGTCAGCCCGATGACCTTCAGGCCGAGCGCGCGGGCGTTCAGCGCCATTTCCACCGGCAGCGGGTTCCGCCCGGACAGCGAAATGATCACGAGCGCGTCGCCGGCCCGCGCGGGGCTGCTGTCCAGTACGGCGGCGGCCAGCCCGTCGACCCGCTCCAGCGCGCTGCCGAGCGTCGCGGGCATCACGTCCACGCCCACCACACCGGGCACGGCCAGCAGGTTCATCACCGCCAGGCCGCCGGCCCGGTAGACGGTGTCCTGGGCGGGCAGCGAGGAGTGCCCGGCGCCGAAGCAGAAGATCCGGCCGCCGGCCGCCACGGTGTCGGCGAGCAGCGTCCCGGCCTCGGCGATCACCTCGCCCTGGGTGTCCCGCACCGTCCGCAGCAGGTCGATCGCGGCATCGAAGTACTGCCCGGCCAGCCCGTTGCTCGCGCTGCTCCCGCCGCTCCCGCTCTCGCCCATCGCGGAGTGCCCCTCTCCTCGTATGGTCCGGCCCGGGCCGGTACCGCCCTCGTGGCGCGGCTCACGTTGCGGTCTGGACCAGTGCCCTGTCAATACGGCACCCGCACCGTACGGCCGAAAGGTGCCGGCGCGGGCCGGAGTCCGCGCGACTCCGTGCGAGGGCCCCCGGTCACCGGCCGGACGCGGGGTCCGGCGGCGGCCTTCGGGCCGCACGCGGTCCAGTTGTCAGCGGGATGCGTCAGAATTGAGTTCAGGGCCACCGCACGACACAGCCGAGGGGCACGCATGTCCGGACTGATCGACACCACGGAGATGTATCTCCGCACCATCCTTGAGCTCGAAGAGGAAGGTGTGGTCCCGATGCGCGCGCGCATCGCCGAGCGGCTCGACCAGAGCGGCCCGACGGTCAGCCAGACCGTGGCGCGGATGGAGCGGGACGGCCTGGTCCAGGTCGCCGGCGACCGCCACCTGGAGCTGACCGAGGAGGGCCGCCGCCTGGCCACACGTGTGATGCGCAAGCACCGGCTCGCCGAGTGCCTGCTCGTCGACGTGATCGGCCTGGAGTGGGAGCAGGTGCACGCCGAGGCCTGCCGCTGGGAGCACGTCATGAGCGAGGCGGTGGAGCGCCGCGTCCTGGAGCTGCTGCGGCACCCGACCGAGTCGCCGTACGGCAATCCCATCCCCGGCCTGGACGAGCTGGGCGAGAAGTCCGAGGCCGATGCCTTCCTGGACGAGGGGCTGCTGAGCCTGATGGACCTCGACCCGGGCGCCGACGGCAAGACCGTTGTCGTGCGGCGGATCGGCGAGCCCATCCAGACGGACGCCCAGCTGATGTACACGCTGCGGCGGGCCGGGGTGCAGCCGGGGGCCGTGGTGAGCGTGACGGAGTCGCCGGCCGGGGTGCTGGTCGGCAGCAGCGGCGAGGCCGCCGAGCTGGCCACGGACATCGCGCAGCACGTCTTCGTGGCGAAGCGCTGACCGTTCCGGCTCATGGCCCGGCTCGTGGCCAAGGGCTGACGGTTCTGGTTCATGGCGAGGCGCTGAGCGTTCCGGCTCCTCGCCGGCCGCTCGGCGGTGCGCTTCCCGGCCCGGCGCCCCGCCCCTCCGCTTGACCGGTGTGGCGCCGCCTCCGCGCCCCGCGCGCAGGCGCCCACCCGGTACGACATCCCGTCCCGTGCTCCCCGCGGAGATTCCGCTTCCCCCTGCCGCCCGCCTTCCCGCGGAGAAATTTTCGGCCGCCCCCGCCGTCGCGCCGCCGCACTGACCTGGAGCGACGGCCCGTACCGAGCCGTGCCCCGATGTCCTGTCCGGCACGGACTTGGCGGAATGCGAGCGGTGGGCGCGAGGCCGTGTCACCCTGGCGCTGTCGCATACGCGCAGGCGCATATGACGTGTGCGTTGAGGACCTGGGGCCGGGCGGCGCGGCGGGTGTGGGGAACATCCGGCCGCTCGCCGTGTCCCCTGGGGGAGGGGGCTCGGATGAGTCACCGGACAACAGCTTCGCAGGGCCGGGGGGCCACTGACAGCGAGGGCCCCGGCGCTGCGAGCAGCCGGGGCCCCGCCTCCCCATGTCCCCCCGCGAAGACCCGGAGCCCCGAGCTCCCAGGGTCTTCCCCCGCGGGCCCTCTTCCCGTCAGGGCCCGCCTCCCGCTCACACTCTCCCCGTGCCGCGGACGGCCAATCCTTGAGCATGGTCACTCGTACGAGGGGTGTTGGGAGCGACGGCGATACATTCGAATACGGGTTCGATAGTGTGGGGCTGCTCAATGGGACGGATGGGGGTGCCAGGGCAATGGTGCGGCGCATCGACGTGACAGGGACCGGGGGCGTACGGCTCGCGGCCTGGGAGTTCACCGACCCTCCCAAGGCCGGCGGCGAAGGAGCGGAGCGGAAGCACAACGGACGCGGCCCCGGCGTGCTGCTCCTCCACGGCCTGATGGGACGGGCCGCGCACTGGGCGGAGACCGCCCGCTGGCTCGGCGCGCGCTACCGCCCCGTCGGCCTCGACCAGCGCGGCCACGGCCGCAGCGAGAAGCCCACCGACGGGCCGTTCGACCGCATGACGTACGTGGACGACGCGATCGCCGCCATCGAGCAGCTGCATCTCGCGCCGGCCGCCGTCATCGGCCACTCCATGGGCGCGCTCACCGCCTGGCAGCTCGCGGCCCGCCGCCCCGACCTGGTCAGCGCGCTGGTCATCTGCGACATGCGGGCCTCGGCGCTGGGTGCGGCATCGCAGCGCGAATGGGAGGAGTGGTTCCGCTCCTGGCCGGTCCCCTTCGCCACACTCGCCGACGTCCGCAAGTGGTTCGGCGAGGACGACCCCACGCTGGAGCGGCCGAAGCCGGTGCGCGGCGAGTACTTCGCCGAGGTGATGGCCGAGCGCGGCGACGGCTGGCGTCCGGTCTTCTCCCGCCGCCAGATGCTCGCCGTCCGCGAGGCATGGGTGCACGACGCGCACTGGGAGGAGCTCGCCCAGGTCGAGTGCCCCACGCTGGTCGTCCGCGGCCTGGACGGCGAACTGGGCCGCGCCGAGGCCCAGGAGATGGTCCGCGTCCTCCCGCGCGGCGCCTACGCCGAGATCTCCGACGCCGGTCACCTCCTCCCCTGGGAGCGCCCGGACGACTGGCGCCGCGCACTGGAACCGTTCCTGCACGGGGCGATCCCGACCTGAGCGGACCGCTCTTGGCACGAAGCAGCGGGCGCCCGCCCCCTTGAGGGACGGACGCCCGCCTGCTCTCAGCGTCTCGCCCCGCTAGCCCTTGCTCACCGCCACCAGGATCTCCGGCAGCCGGCGGAGGACGCCCGGCGCGGTCAGCCGCAGCCCGAGTACGGCCACGACCGCGCCGTACACCGCGCCCACCGGCAGCACCAGCCACAACAGCCCGTGCAGCCCCGCCACATGGAGCCCGATGGTCAGGCCGATGACCGGCAGACACAGCAGGCCGCCCATGAGCACGCCGACCATCATGCTGATCCAGGCGATCCCGCCCTGCCCCGGTGCGACGTTCTTGTTGCCGTCGGACGGGATCGAGTACGGGAAACGCACCGAGGCGAAGGCCCCCGTCGCCACCAGCGCACCGAGCAGCGCCAGCGCCACCCCGTACACCTCGGGGAAGGCCGCCCAGTCGTCGAGGAGTGCCGCCGAGCCGAGCACCACCAGCGTCACGTACGGCACCGCGATCACGGCCACCGCCAGCGCCCGCCCGGCCAGCTCCAGGAACGCGTCGCGGCGCGTGGCGAGTGTCGAGGCGACCATCCAGAAGGCGGAGGTGTCCTGCCCGAACTGGTTGTACATCTGCAGCCCGAGCAGCCCCGCCGCCCAGCACGCCGTATAGACGCTGCCGCCGCCCTGCACCGCCGTGACGACCGGGAGGATCAGGCCGACGCCGAGCGCCGCGGCCCAGCCCATCTTCGTCTTCGGGTCGCGCCAGCCGTACAGCAGCGTGCGCCGCATGACCGTCCCCGTACGGCCGTCCGGCAGCAGCCGCTCCCAGCCGCCGGCGCGGCCGTCCCCCTTGCGGCCGCTGTCCTTCTCGATGGCCTGCAGGGTGGAGGAGTCGGGCGAGGTCATGACAGTGGTCAGCGTGCGGCTCCACCACCAGAGCAGCAGGACGAGCGCCAGCGCCGTCAGCGCGAGGCCGAACACCGCGCGCCCGTAAGCGCCCCGGCCCGCCGCGTCCACCGCGTCCACCGCGGAGGCGGGCGGTATCCAGCGCAGCACCGCGGCGGCCGGTTCGAGGACCGCGAGCCCCTGCGACTGGGCGAGCTTCTGCGCGGCGAGGTTCACGCCCTGCGCGCCGAGCGCGACGAACAGGCCGCTGAGGACGGCGAGATCGCGGCCGCGGCGGCTGGTCAGCAGCCGTACGTTGGCGGTCGCGATGGCCCGCGCCAGCGCCGCGCACACCAGGACGATCAGCACGGTCGCGATGATCCCGACGATGACCGCGGCCGCGCCGTGCGCGACGGCGACCACGGAACCGGCCGCCAGTACGACGGTGAAGACCGGCCCGACGCCGATGAGCGAGGCGATCAGCAGCGAGCCGATCAGTGGCCGGGGCCGCAGCGGCAGCATCACCAGCCGGGTCGGGTCCATCGTCTCGTCCGCCGTCGGGAAGAACAGCGGCATCGCCGCCCACCCGAGCGTGAGGATCGCGGTGAGCAGCACGGCCAGCGCCGGCGCGCCGGACACGCCGCGCAGCAGGATCAGCCCCAGCAGCAGCCCGGCCGCGAACAGCAGCGTGACGGCGATCGAGATGACGTACGCGGCGGTGCGCCCCGGTGACTGCCGCAGCCCGTTCTTCAGGAGCGACAGCTTGAGCCGTACGAAGAGGGGCGTGAGGGCCGGGGCCGGCGGGGCGGCGGCCGGCGTGCCCACCGGGCGGGTGGCCGTGCTCATCGGGCGCCGCCCCCGCCCAGCCAGTCCAGGTTCTCCCCGGCCCGCGCGCGGCTGCCCGCGCCGACCAGTTCGAGGAACGCGTCCTGCAGCGAGGGCGCGTCACCGCGCACGTCGCCGATCGGCCCATCGGCCCGGATCTTCCCGCCCGCCATCACGGCCACCCAGTCACACAGCGACTCCACCAGCTCCATCACATGGCTGGAGAAGATGACGGTCGCGCCGGACCCGGTGTAGCGCTCCAGTACGCCCCGAATGGTCTGGGCCGACACCGGGTCGACGCCCTCGAACGGCTCGTCCAGAAACAAAATCTCCGGGTTGTGCAGCAGGGCGGCCGCCAACCCGATCTTCTTCCGCATCCCGGTCGAGTAGTCCACGACCAGCTTGTTCCGGGCCGCGGACAGATCGAGTACGTCCAGCAACTGCCCGGCCCGCTTGTCGACCTCGTCGCCGGGCAGCCCCCGCAGCCGCCCGATGTACGAGAGAAGTTCGCCGCCCGACAGCCGCTCGAACAGCCGCAGCCCTTCGGGCAGTACCCCGATCCGCGACTTCACGGCGACCGGGTCGCGCCACACGTCATGCCCGCCGATCTCGACCTGGCCCGCGTCCGGCCGCAGCAGCCCGGTCACCATCGACAGCGTGGTCGTCTTCCCCGCGCCGTTCGGCCCCACGAGCCCGATGAACCGCCCTGCGGGCAACGTCAGATCGATCCCCGCAACCGCGGTGTGATCTCCATACTTTTTCCAGAGACTGTGGATACGCACCGCCGCCGGCGCCTCCGCCGTGCCAGCCTGTTCCCCAGCACCCGAACTTTCGGTCGTCACTCGGTTCCCCTGTCCTCGGACGTCAAGGCAGGACCCGGTCAAGCCCCCGCCGTGCTCCAACGATATGCGGCGGACGCGAGACCGGGCGGGATGAGGAGCGACCTGTACATACGGAACGGGCGGCGGGGGAGGGGGAGGGGGCCCCTGGCCCGCCCCGCCTCTCAGCGCCCCCGGCCCTCTCCTCCTCGCCCCGCAGCCCGATCGCCGAAGGTCAGTTAGCCCGGGCCCGGTGATCCGGAGGGTCTTTGCGAGCGGGGGCGTGGGCTTGGGGTCGTCCGTGCGCTGAGTCGGCAGCGGGGCTGGGTGGCGGCGGGGCGGGGGAAGACGGTGTGAGCCGAGTTGGCCGTACGTCGCGCGGAGGCGGCCGGGCAGGGGCGCAAGTGACGCTTCCCCGCGCCCTCGCTCACCCGCCCCTCACCGCCCCCTGGCTGCCGATGCCTCCAGGCCGCAGGCGTACGTGAGGGTGTCGAGGAGGTCTTCTGTGGCGGGGAGCCAGCGGTTGGCGGGGGTGGGGTGGCGGGCCCATTGGACGGGGGCGTGGCGGCCGGTGCGGGTGGGGGGTGCGGCGATGTAGGTGCCCTCGCCGTGGGTGGTCAGGTCGAGGGTGGCGGGGGAGGGGCGGGACTGCTTGCGTACCAGGTCTTTGATCGCGGCGGCGGCGCCGGGGAGGACGAGGAAGAGCATCCGGCGGTCCGGGGTGCGGATGACCGGGCCGAGCGGGAGGCCGTGCCGTTCCATGCGGGCCAGGGCCAGGCAGCCCGCGGTCTCCGGTACGTCCAGCGCGTCGAATGTGCGGCCCGTCGGGAGCAGGATCGCCGCACGGGGGTGCTGCGTCCACAGGGTGTGGATGGCTGTCGTGCTGCCGGTGGCCGCCGTGGGCCAGTCGGCCGCGAGGGGGTGGGCGCCGGGGGTCCGGCAGTCACGGGCGCCGCACGAACAGTACGGTGCCGCACCGTCGTCTTCCAGCCATGCGCCGGGGAGTACGTCCCAATGGCGTTCCGCCGCGTAACGCACCGCAATGTCGAGCAGCCGCTCACCGCGCTGCTGGGGGACCTGTGGGGCTCCTGTGACTCCGCTGCTCTGTTCCACGAACGGGACAACTTCCGCTGTCACCAAGGGTTACGGCCAACAAGTGGCACGGCACGGCGCAACGTTCTTGCACGTGGGGCGCATGGATGCACGGGCGGGGGCGCGTACGAGGCCGTGCGGCGGAGGCTGGGTAGCCACTTGCGTGACGGGGCGGGAAGGCCGTCCGGCGGCGAGGAGTGAGCCACTCCGCGAGTGCGTATCGGTGCGTACTCGTGCACGCGTCGGCGGGCGGCGAGGAGCGTTAAGGGGGCTGGTCCGGCATTTGGTGAGTATCGCTTATGTCGCGCGGTAGCGACGCAAAAAGCGGATATCGCGGGTATGGGCGGGAAATGATGGACGGGGACGGCGTTCGACGGTGAACGCGCCGCAGTACACAGGGGGTACAGCATGGCCGCCAGGCCACTCGTCGCGCGGCAGCCGAACGAACGGCTGCAGGCGCTCATCCAGGAAGCTGCCTGTTCCAACGCCGGGCTCGCCCGCCGCGTGAACGTCTGCGGTGCCGAGCACGGCCTGGACCTGCGCTACGACAAGACGTCCGTCGCCCGCTGGCTGCGCGGCCAGCAACCCCGCGGCCGGGCGCCCGCGATCATCGCCGAGGCACTCGGCCGCAAGCTGGGGCGCACGGTCACGATCGATGAGATCGGCATGGCCGACGGCAAGAATCTCGCCTCTGGTGTGGGATTGCAGTTTTCGCCCACTGTGCTCGGCGCAATAGAGCAGGTCTGTGAGTTGTGGCGGAGTGACGTCGGCCGCCGGGACTTCCTCAGCGGCTCGACCGTCGCCGCCTCCGCGCTCGTCGAGCCGAGCCGGGACTGGCTGATCACCGGCGCCGACACCCAGGTCGCGCGCAACGCCGGTGCGCGGGTGGGGCGTTCGGACGTCGAGGCGGTGCGCTCGATGACGAGTGCGCTCAGCGAGCTGGACCATCAGTACGGCAGCGGGCACGTCCGCCCGGTCGTCGTGCACTACCTCAACAGCGTGGTCTCCGGGCTGCTCGCGGGCACGTACCGGGAGTCCGTGGGGCGCGAACTGTTCGCCGCGGTGGCCCGGTTGACCGAGCTGGGCGGGTACATGGCGGTCGATACGGGCCAGCCGGGGCTGGCGCAGCGGTACTACATCCAGGCGCTGCGGCTGGCACAGGCGGCCGGTGACCGTGGTTACGGCGGGTACGTGCTCGCCGCCAGCATGAGTCACCTCGCCGCCTCGCTCGGCAACCCCCGGGAGATCGCGCAGCTCGCGCGCGCGGCGCAGGAAGGCACCCGCGGGCATGTGACGCCGCGCGCCGAGGCGATGTTCTGCGCGGCGGAGGCGCGCGGGCACGCGCTGATGGGGGACACCCGGGCGTTCCAGTCCGTGGCCGGGCGCGCGGTCAGCGCGATGGAGCGGGCCGAGTCCGGTACGGACGCGGGCGACGACCCGGCGTGGATCGCACACTTCGACCCCGCCTATCTCGCCGATGAACTGGCCCACTGCCACCGGGACTTGGGGCAGGCGGCGGCGGCCAGGCAGCAGGCCGAGCAGGCGCTCGCCGGGCACCCCGAGAGCCGGGCGCGGCGGCGCGCGATCGGGCTCGTACTGCTGGCGAGCGCGCAGGTGCAGCAGCGCGAGATCGAGCAGGCGTGCCATACGGGTACGAAGGCGGCCGAGTTGCTGAGCGGGCTGCGTTCCTCGCGCGGCGCGGAGTATCTGGAGGACTTCCAGGCGCGCCTGGAGCCGTATCGGGAGGAGGCGGTGGTGCGGGAGTTCGCCGCGCGGCTGGAGCTGCGCGCGGCGTGACGGACGGGCCCGGGGCGGCCGCACGTCGGGCCCCGCCCCAGGCTCCGCGTCAGCACCCTCCCCGGGTCCGCCCCGGAGCGCATCCCGGCCAGCGCCCTCTTTATCCGTCGATACTCCGTAATCGACGGGTGGGGCTGTTGTGTGTCAAGTGGCCGGTGACCAGGGGACGTGGTCGAACGTGACTGCTACCCGGTAGCGTGAGCCGACGATTCCGTAAGAAGCAGAAGTAGGAGTCCCGGTGACGCAGAGCGGACAGGGCGGCGACCCGCAGAACCCTGCGGGCGGGCCCGCGCGCGAGGGCGTGGTGCTGCCCGCGAACGGCGGCGAGCCGTACGTCCCCGACCAGCAGTCCGCGCCGGCCGCCGGTCAGCCGTGGGGCGAGCCGTGGGGCCCGTCCCAGGCGCCGCAGCAGCAGGGCTCCTACGCACCGCAGCAGCCGGGCGCGTACCCGCCGCCGCCCCAGGGGCAGCCGCCGGTACCCCCGATGCCGCCGGAGCAGCCGTCCTACGGCGCCCAGCCCTCCTACGGGACCCAGGCTTCCTACGGGGCTCAGGCTTCCTACGGCGAGCAGCCGTCGTACGGCGCCCAGCCCTCCTACGGGGAGCCGCAGCCCTCGTACGGCGCGCCGTCCCCGTATGCCCAGCAGCCGCAGCAGTCCTCCTACGGGGAGCAGAACCCGTACAGCGGCCAGGCCGCCTACGGTGCCGCCCCGAGCCCCGGCTACGGCTACCCGCAGACGCCGCAGACGGCACAGCCGCCGCAGCCCGCCGCCCCCCAGCCCGTTACGGACGACCGGCCCGGTGCGGACGAGGCCGGAAGCGCCACCGGTGGCGCGCTCGTACGTGCCGAGCGGCAGGCCGGCGCGCCGCTGCCGCCCGCCGCCGACGAGCAGAGCGCGGGCGCGGGTGCGCCGCTGCCGCCGCAGAACGCCGGGCAGAACGCCGGGCCGCTGCCGCCCGCGAGCGGCGACAGCGAGGCCACCCAGCTCATCCAGCCCTTCGCCGGCGGGCCCGCCGCGCAGCCGATGCCGGCGCCGCAGGGGCCCACTGCCTCCGGCCCCATGCCCGGCTCGCTGCCGCCCGAGAACAAGCGGCCCGAGTCGGACGCCGAGTCCACGACGATGCTGCGCCGGCCCGTCATGCCGCAGGCGCCCGCCTCCCCCGATGGCACGGAGGCGGCGACCCAGCTGATCCCGCCGGTCGGCGGTGGCACGCCGCAGCCGCCGCCGGGTGCGCCGTTCGCCATCCGGCCGGGGATGCCGGGCGACCGGCCGACCCCGGCCGAGTTCGACGGCCTCTTCCGCGACGGGCCGGGCGGTGCCGGGGCCGGTGCCGCCGAGGCCGAGTCCGCCGGATCCACCCAGCAGATGCCGCGCTTCGAGCCGCCCGCGGCGCCGCAGGGCCACGGCGCGCCGCAGGGCCCCGGCGCGCAGCCCGGATACGGCGCGCAGCCGGGCCCCGGCCCCCAGTACCCCGGCAGCCACGCCGCGCAGCAGCCCGGCGGCCCCGCGCCGCAGCACTCCGGGTTCACGCCCCAGGGCCCGTACCCGCCCGAGGGCCGCTCCGGCCACGGCGGCGGCCACGGCGGCGGTGGCGGGCGGCGCCGCAAGCTCGCGCCCGCCGCGATCATCGGTGCGGTCGTGGTGGTCTGCGTCGGCGCCGGGCTCGGCGTCGGCTACGCGCTCAGCGGCAGCGACGACGACGCGAAGAAGGACGGCGGCAAGTCGTCGGCGGACACGGTGAAGCAGGGCAAGCCCTCGCCGACCGCGGACCCCGCCGAGGTACAGGCCAAGGAGCTGGACGCGCTGCTCAAGGACAGCAACAACAGCCGTTCCGCGGTGATCGGGGCGGTCGCCAACATCAAGTCCTGCACCAAGCTCGGCGCCGCGGCCAAGGACCTGCGGGACGCGGCCGGGCAGCGGAACGACCTGGTCACCCGGCTCGGGAAGCTCTCCACCGACCAGCTGCCCGACCACATCGAGCTGACCACCGCGCTGACCAACGCCTGGAAGTCCTCGGCGGCGGCCGACAACCATTACGCGACCTGGGCCGACCAGGTCGCGCACGCGGGCAAGAAGGGCTGCCACAAGGGCAAGGCGCGCGGCACGAAGGCGGCGGTGGCGGGCAACACCGCCAGCGGCCAGGCCACCACGGCCAAGAAGGAAGCCGCGAAGCTCTGGAACCCGATCGCGACGAAGTACGGCCTGACCGAGCACAGCCCCGAGCAGCTCTAGCCGAGCGGGCCCCGATCTCGCCGGGGCCCCTCAGTTCGGTCAGGCGTCCCGGCGCGGCTTCTCCAGCGTCCGTGCGAGGTTGGCGAAGCCGGAGTGCGTGGTGACCAGCCGGCCGTCCCGTACGACCTGGTAGGTCACCATCGCGTTGACGATCCGCGGGAAGGACTGCACGGCGAGCATGTCGTCGTAGCGCCAGCGCAGCTTCGGGGTGAGGCCGCCCGTGTCGACGGCCCGGTCGCCGCGGTCCAGCGCCTGCTGCAGCGAGCGCGCGGTGACCTCCTGGCCGTCCTCGGTGACCTGCTCGACCATCTGGCGCAGCACGGTGTACGCGATCCACGTCGTCTGCACCCCGGCGTCGGCGGGGTCGATGCGGTTGTCGTTGAAGGCGTGCTCGGTGATCACGTCGCGCATGGGCTTCCAGCGCCGGTCGCGCGCGTCCGGGTACCAGCCGGTGACCAGCGCGCCCTCCAGCGGGCTGGACTTGCCGCCCGTACGGTCCACCAGCGTCTGGTTCACGCTGCCGAGCACGGACGCCATCTGCACCTTCGGGTTGTCCTCCTGGAGGCGCCGGAAGGAGTCGAAGAAGGTGTCGGTGTGCTCGCCGAGCGTCGCGGTCACGCAGGAGCCCTTGGCCCGCGCGCCGAACTCCGCCGTTCCGTAGAACTCCGGATCGGCGCCGACCTCGTCCAGCGCGCTCTGCGCCGCTCCGGTGTAGTCGGTGGCGCTCTCGGGCGCCCGGATGTCGTGGGCGGGCGAGCGGCCCTCGGTGGCCAGCCCGGCGTTGAGGATCGGCGGCATCTGGTCGCCCTGGATGGTGTCGGGGCGGACCAGCGAGACGCGCTTGCACTCGGCGGCCAGCTGCCGCCCGTTGCCGGCCAGCAGCGCCGCCTGGCCGCCGTTGACCGGGTAGGACAGCGGGCTGTCGAACTCCTCGCTGGTGACGCCGTAGCCGCCGATGTACGGAATGCCGGCGGCCTCCAGCGGGGCCATGAAGGAACGGCCCTGGCGGCTGTACGAACCGACGACCGCGACGGCGTGCGCGGCGACGGCCTTCTGGGCGCAGCGCGCGGCGGCCACCGATTCGTTGTGTTCGTTGCAGGTGATGACGTTCAGGCGGTGGCCGGCGATGCCGCCCTTGGAGTTGACCCAGCGCGCGTACGCCTCGGCCATGGCGGGCATCCCGGCCATGTTCGTGCCCTTGGTGCCGGCGGGCGCCCAGGTCATCACGGTGATGGGCGCCTGGTCACCGGCTCCGGCGGCATTCCCGTCGGCCCCGGGGAGCGTGCCGCAGCCCGTCAGCAGGGCGGCCATGGCCGCCGCGCCCGCCGTCGCTGAGCGGGTCACGGTGGCGCGGTGGCAGAAGCGGGGAAAGGAACGTCGCCATCCGGTCATGTACCGGCACCCTTCCGGCCAGGGCATAACACCTGAGTGCCGTCCGGGTAACGGAAAGTGACACGAAGGTGAACAGCAGGTGAGAGGCGATCACGGGCCCCCGGCCCGTGGTCCGGTGTCCGAGAACGTACGATCGATTGCTGTGCAAGGTTCGGAGAAGTCTTCCCGTCGCGGCCGCCGCTCGACCACCATGGGCGCCATGCCGCTCACTGACATGCCGTGGTGGCGCTGGCGCGCCAATGTGCGCTCGGCGCTGCACATGCTTTCCGACCCCGTCTTCCAGCAGGAGACCTGGCTGGCCGGCCTCCCCGGCTACGGCGATGTGACCGACGCCGTGTACCGGCTGGTGGAGGACACCTGGCTGGACAACTGGTCCGCCGAGAAATATGTCGGCACGATATTCCGGGACTCCCAGGAAGCCTCGCTGGTGGATGTCGCCGTCCTGCGGGTGCTGCGCATACTGCACCAGGTCGGCGCGGACGCCCCGGTGACCGCCTACCTGGAGCACCACGGCTGGCCCGAGGCCGTACGGGCGGCACGGGACGCCCACGTCCGCATGGCGACCGCCGACGGCGAGGACCCCGACGAGCCTCCGCGCTCCCTCGAAGTACTGACCATCCTCACCAGGGGACTGGAACCGCAGGAGTGAGACCGCAGGAGTGAGCCGCGCCACGCGGACGCCGCCCGGCGCCCGGGAGCGGGGAGTACGCGGTGACCGGCGGGCCGGAATGTGCGACCCTTTGTCCTCATGAGCCAGTCGCAGCCCGCCCTCTCCGACCAGTACGTCCTGACGCTGTCCTGCCCGGACAAGCAGGGCATCGTGCACGCGGTGTCCAGCTACCTCTTCATGACCGGGTGCAACATCGTGGACAGCCAGCAGTTCGGGGACCGGGACACCGGACTCTTCTTCATGCGGGTCCACTTCCGCGCCGAGACCGCCGTCACACTGGACAAGCTGCGCGCCAGCTTCGCCGCGGTCGGCGACTCCTTCCAGATGGACTGGCAGATCCACCGGGGCGACGAGAAGATGCGCGTCATCCTGATGGTGTCCAAGTTCGGGCACTGCCTGAACGACCTGCTCTTCCGCTCCCGCATCGGCGCGCTGCCGGTGGAGATCGCGGCCGTGGTCTCCAACCACACCGACTTCGCCGAGCTGGTCGCCTCGTACGACATCCCCTTCCACCACATCCCGGTGACGAAGGACAACAAGCCGCAGGCCGAGGCGCAGCTGCTGGAGCTGGTCCGCGCCGAGCAGGTCGAGCTGGTCGTACTGGCCCGGTACATGCAGGTGCTCTCCGACGACCTGTGCAAGGAGCTGTCGGGCCGGATCATCAACATCCACCACTCCTTCCTGCCGAGCTTCAAGGGCGCGAAGCCGTACCACCAGGCGCACGCGCGCGGCGTGAAGCTGATCGGTGCCACCGCGCACTACGTCACCGCCGACCTCGACGAGGGCCCGATCATCGAGCAGGAGGTCGCGCGGGTGGGCCACGACGTCACCCCGGACCAGCTCGTCGCCGTCGGCCGGGACGTGGAGTGCCAGGCGCTGGCCCGCGCGGTGAAGTGGCACAGCGAGCGCCGGGTGCTGCTCAACGGGAGCCGGACGGTCGTCTTCGGCTGACCCCGATACGGCGCCCCCGTCCCGGCCTCTCAGAGCCGGGACAGGGACGCCGTCGCGAAGAGCACCTCGCGGATCGCGTCCCGCTCGCCGTGCTGGCCCGCCGCCGCGTCCTCGGGCGAGACGTGCCCCGCGGCCAGCTGGCAGAACTCCACGCTGTCCAGCGCGATGTGCGCGACCGTGCGGTCCGGTGTGCCGAGCGCGCCGGGCGAATCCAGCGCGATGTACCAGTGGCCGCCGCCACTGCCCTCCACCTCAAGGTGCAACGTGCGCCCCGGTGTGCCCGCCTCGACCAGCCGCCGGGGCGGCGCGGCGAGCCCGGCCCGGCGCCGTACCGCCAGCGCGGACGGCAGCAGCCGCGCCGCCAGGTCGACCATGCCGTGCATGTGGTGCGCGGCCGGGGCCTCGTACGGATAGTCCACGGCATCGGCGATGTCGCCCGCGTGCACCCAGCACTCGAAGGCGCGCTCCAGCAGGGAGTCGCGCAGCGGCAGCCGGAAGTCGCCGTAGGGCACGGCCAGTTCGGCGACCCCACGGCCCGCGAAAGCCACCGTACGTATGAGGGCGTGGCTCTGCTCGCGCCAGGGCTCACGGGTGGCGAGCGGGGACTCCTCGTGCACGCCCGTGCGCCAGTACGCGAGCGTGCGCTCCGTCGGGTCGGTGGGCGCTTCCTCCGGTACCTCGGCGCCGAGCGGGTCGGCGAGCCCGAGGGCCGTGGCGACCAGGCCGTCCACGGACATCAGATGGCCGATGACGCCCGCGACGGTCGTGGTGCGGCCGGCCTCGCGGTCGTTCTCGAACCACCGCAGCCGTACCGGGGCCCGCCACTCCGACTCGCCCATGTCCCGCAGCAGCGCGTCCAGTTTGGCGGTTTCCGCGTCGTACGGGCCCGCCCAGTCGGGCACCGGGATACGGGCCGGGCGGCGGCCCAGGCAGTTCTCCAGGACCCGGCTGCGCAGCAGCGGGTCCAGGTCCAGGCTGTCGGCGGGGTGCAGCAGGCCGACGGCGTCCCGCAGCCGCAGCGCCTCGTCCGCGCAGGCGGCGCAGTCCGTGAGGTGCGCCTCGACGGCGGCGGTCTCCTCGGGCGAGCAGGCGGCCAGCGCCCAGGCGCCCAGCAGCGACTTGAGCACGGCGTGCGGCGGCTCGGGCAGGCCGGCGCCGGCGGGGTCCTGGTCCGTAGTCCCGTCCTTCTCCGTGGCGGCGTCCTTCTCCGTGGCGGCGTCCTCGGACGTCCTCCGTTGCTCCGGCGTCCGCGGCTCCTGCGGGGTCTCCCGCTCTTCCGGCTGGTCCTTGTCCCGCTGGGGCCCGTCCGGCCGGGACGCGCGTACGTCCGGCAGCGGGCCCTGGTCCTCGGCCGGGCGGCGCGGGGACGGTATGCGCGGGCGCTCGCCGCGGCCGGGGCACGGGCGGCCGGGGCCCTCCGGGTCCTGCGGGCCGTAACGGTCCCAGTCCTCGGGGCCGTTCACAGCGCCCGTCCGTATCCGGAGCCCGGCGGCGGTGGCGCGGCGGGGCGGCCCGGAGCGGGCGGTCCCGCCTGGTGGTTGTGCGCGGTGGCGAGGAGCTGCAGGCCGAGCCGGAGCCGGCGGCGCGCCTCGTCCTCGGTGACGCCGAGGTCGGCGGCGGTCTGGCGGTAGTCGCGGCGCTGGAAGTACGCCAGTTCCAGCGCGGCGCGCAGCGGCGCCGGCATGGACGTGACGATGTAGTCGGCGCGGGCCGCGGTCGAGGCGGCGTTGATCTTCTGCTCGATCTCGGCAGGTCCGGGCGCGTCCGCGCCGCAGTCCAGCGCGGAGGCGGCCTCGGCCTGGCGCAGCCGGTGCACGGCCTGGCGGTGGGTGAGCGTGGCGACCCAGGAACGCAGCGAGCCCTGCTTGGGGTCGTACGCGTCCGGGTTCTCCCATATGTAGCCGAAGACCTCGCGAGTGATCCGGTCGGCGGCCGCCTCGTCCTCCAGAACGCGCTGCGCAAGGCTGTGCACAAGCGAAGCGAACCGGTCGTACAGCTCGCCGAGCGCGGCCGCTTCGCCGCGCGCGAGCCGCTGCTGCATCCGCCTGTCCCAGCGCGGTGGCGCTTCGTTCACCATCCACGGCCCCCCTTCTCCGCCGCCGCTGTGCCCGCCGTCACAGAAGTCCATCGTCACAGAGTCCGTTGTGCGTTCGCAGTGCGTCCACCGTGCCATCGAATGTAGTGCTCCGGTCCGCCGGCGCACCTTCCTTTACGGCAAAACGAGCCGTACGGCGACTGCGGATGGTATAGGTCCCGTCACTTTCTGATTGGCCTCCCGGTTAGAACTCGACTGATACAGACCGTTCATGCCCGTTTTTGCCCGCACGTTATTCGTGTGTGACCGGGTGCGGAGAGAAAAGCCGATGATCCAGGGCATAGCCTGGGTACTGGCAGCCTGTTGCGCGTGGAATTCTTACGAGTTTCAGGGGAGCGAGGCCGGGCAGCCGATGCGGGGAAGGGTGCGTTCCGGATGGCCTCCGGAGGCGTCCGGTCCGAAAGCGAGCGAAAGGCTTCGAGCGCGTGACGTTGAAGGTGGCAGAAGACGAGCAGGGCCGGTGGGCGGTCCTGCAGGTGTCCGGTGAAATGGATCTGGTCACGTCCCCCTCGGTGCGCCAGCACGTGCACGACGCGGTCGCCGAGGGGCGCCGCAGTGTGGTGCTCGACCTGTCGGGCGTGCAGTTCTGCGATTCCAGCGGCGTCGGCGTACTGATCGCCGCGCGCCGCCTGATGCGCTCGTGCCAGGGACGGCTGCGGCTGATCCTGCCGGCCCAGGGCGCGGTCGACGGCTCGCACGTGAACCGCGTACTCGCGGCCCTCGGCGTGCGCCGCCTCTTCGAGGTGTACCCGGACGTGGCCACGGCGGTGGACGAGGCGGCGGCGCCGCTGTCGGCTTGAGCTCGCCCCTGTCGCCTTTCGCTTCCGCCGTACCGTTTCCCCCGCCTCTTCTCCCCCATGGGGGGTGCGAGGTCCCCTTCTCAACACAGTAGCGGGAGGGTCTGACAACGGCCGCCGCCTGCTCGCCAGCCCCCCTCACCCCGCCCTCCGAGGAAACTCCGCCCGCACCACGAACCCCCCGTCCCGTGTGGGCCTCGCCTCCAGCGTGCCGCCCAGGCTCTGGGCTCGTTCGCGCAGGCCCACCAGGCCGTGGCCGCCGCCGGGGAGCGCAGGGGCGTCCGCGCCCGCGTCCGGGGGGCCGTTTCGTACCTCCACCAGGAGGCCCGCGTCCGCCGCGTGCGGCTGGGCGACGCGGACGCGGACCCGCGCCCCCGGCGCATGCTTGCGGACGTTGGTCAGCGCCTCCTGCACCGTGCGGAACGCCGCCCGCTCCACGGTGCGGTCCGTGGGCGCGTCCCCGGCCACGCCGTTCTCGTACGTCACGTCCAGCGCCGACATCTCGATCAGCCGCGGCAGTTCGGCCAGGTCCGGCTGGGGCGCGAGGTCCGACTGCGCCGCCTCGTCCGGCGTCTCGCGCGGGCCGCCACCCGCGGCGCGCAGGATGCCGACCATGTGCCGCAGCTCCTCCAGCGTCCGTACCGACAGCTGCCGGATGGTCCGCGCCCCCTCCCGCGCCGCGGCGTCCTCCGAGGCCACCTGCAGCGCCCCGGCCTGCAGGCTGATCAGGCTGACCTGGTGGGCGACCACGTCGTGCATCTCGCGGGCCAGCCGGGCCCGCTCCGTGGCCAGTACCCGGTCGGCGATCAGCCGGTCCTCGCGCTCCAGGCTGCGGGTGAGCTCCGCGACCCGCGCCGCCAGCTCGCGCCGGGTGCGGACCAGCAGGCCCAGGCCGATCGGCCCGGCCGAGGTGACCGACGCGTCGATCAGTACCAGGGTGTTCTCGCGGTACGCCGTCGCCTCCCAGTCGGAGATGGGGTACGGGAAGAAGTGCGCGGCGATCAGGAAGAACGCGCACGTACCGAGGCGGGCGCGGCCCGGCCGCAGCGCGGCGACGGTGTAGAGGGCGATCATCGGCGCGAACCAGATGTAGCCGATGTACAGGCCGGGCAGGGTGGCCAGGAAGACCGTGAGGGGCAGCCGGCGGCGCAGCAGCAGCGCGAACGCGGCGAGCAGTGAAACGCTCAGTTCCAGCGGCTGGTCGATGTCGTTGACGAGGAAGGAGTCGGCGATGCCGAGCAGGGTGGGGACGAGGAGGACGGCGCGCTGCCGCAGCCGGGCCGCGCGGGTGCCGGTCGGCGGAGGAGAGGCCGTCGGCGTCCGCCCCGCGTCCGCCGCGGCCGCCTCCGACGCCGCGCCCGCCGCAGGAGCCGTCCCGGTCGGGGCCGTCTCCGTCCGCGCGGAGGCCGGGGGCCGGTTCATCTGGGACCCCCCGCGACCAGCCCCGCCCGGTCCGCGACGATTGCCGCCTGTACCCGGTTGATGCCGCCGAGCTTGCCCAGCAGGGCGCTCACGTGGTCCTTGACCGTACTGGGCGCGAGGCCCATCCGGGCGGCTATCTGCGCGTTGCCCAGGCCCTCGCCGAGCAGCGCCAGTACCTCCGACTCCCGTGGTGTCAGGGCGCGTACGGCCTCGGCGGCCGCCGCCTGTGTCTCGGCGTTGAGGTAGCCGCCGATGACGGCGCGGGTGACGCCGGGGTCGAGCACGCTGCCGCCCGCCGCGAGGGTGCGGACCGCGCGGATGAGCTGCTCGGGGTCGGAGTCCTTGAGCAGGAAGCCGGACGCGCCCTCGCGGAGCGCGGCGGTCAGGTACTCCTGTGCGTCGAAGGTGGTCAGCATGGCGATGGCGGGGGGCTCCGGGGCGGCGCGCAGGCCGCGGAGTACGGTCAGACCGTCGACGTCCGGCATCCGGATGTCGAGCAGCACGACCTCCGCCGCGCTGCGCCGGACCGTCTCCACGGCCGTCGCGCCGCTGCAGTCCGCGACCATCTCGACGTCCGGCGCCGTCCCCAGGATCATCCGCAGCCCGGACCGCACCAGCCGCTCGTCGTCCACCACAGCGACACGGATCACCGGTCGCCCCTTCCTGTCGTGCCGTACCGACTCCGCGCGGCGGGTGCCACCCCCGCCGTCGGGCGGGGGTCCGCACGCGACCTGCGGAGGATGCCGCGGGACGGCACCCGCGGGCAGAGTGCTCTTCATGCTGCACCACTGAAGAGGCCACAAGCCGTCCACGCGGTGCAGCTCACACCGGCGGCCGCCGCGACCCCCACACGCGACGGCCGCCTGTGGTGTTTCCGTACGGAATGCGGCGCGCCGGTGTCGCGTCCCTCATTCCGGCCGGGTGCGCGCCCAGGAGTGCGTGGTGCCCTGGCTCGGGCTGAACGCCCGCCCCGTGGTGAGTACCAGTACGGAGGTCATCGCGGCCAGTAAGTACGCGGTGGTGGCCAGGTCCAGCGTTCCCTCTGCGCTGCGCGTCCCGGCGCTGAAGGCGTCGGTGACCGCGTACCCCACCACCGTCCGCACGGTGAGGTAGAGCTGCACCGCGGCGAAGGCCAGCAGCGCGCCGCGCATGTCCCGCCGCCCGCTCAGTGCCAGCGCGCCGATCACCAGCCAGCCGGCGATGGCGGCGAGCGCGGCGAAGCCGGGGCCGGTGACCGGTGCGTCCGCCGAGGGGAGCACGGCCGCGTCCACGGCGCCCGCCAGCCAGGCCCCGGCCCCCTTCGTGCCGTCGGTCAGCAGCCGCACCGTCCAGGCCGCCTGGACCAGCCCGGCCAGCAGGAACAGCACCCCGCAGATCCGGGAGAGCCGCCCGCGCCACCAGGCCGCGGCGGCCGGTCCCGGCTCCGTGCGCGCCGGGAGGAGGACGCACAGTACGACCGCCCCGGCCAGCAGGCCGAGTACGTGGGTGGCGAGCGTCCAGCCGCCCATCGCCTCGAAGCTGTACGCGGAGCGGTAGTCCGGGTGCAGCAGTCCGATGCCCTCACGGAGCGAGCGGGCCAGTACGAGGCAGGCGAGCAGCAGGGCGGCCGGGCGGGCGAGGGTGCGCTGCGCCAGCGCGGCCGCGGCCACGGCCGTCAGCGCCACGGCGAGCGCCCATTCCTGCGGTCCCAGCGCGCCCACCGGGCCCGCGAGCGGGTTGAAGAGTCCCTCGACGAAGTCCAGCGGGCCGACCCGGGCGTCGGCCACGCCGGTCACCACCCAGGCGACGAGCGCGCCCGCGTACAGCCCGAGGGCCAGTCCGGCCGCGAGGTAGGCACCGCTGTGTTCGGGCGCCGCCCGGCCGGGATCGGCGCCCGGCCGCACATCGAGCAGCCCGCCGTCCTGCATCACCATGACCGACCCCCGATCGCCGTACCTGTCATTGTTCAAGGACGGCGGGCGTACGGGCGGAGGTTCCACCCCTGTGTGTCGCCTGCCCCCGGGCCCCTCGGGCCTCGTTCAGCGCACCCGTCGCGCGACCGCCGTGACGAAGTCGCGGATCTCCTGACGGGTGCGGGCGCGGAGTTCGGTGAGTTCGTCCCGGTCTTCCACCCAGTGCAATTGCGTCACATCCGCCAGCAGCCGTTCGGTCAGCTCCACCACTTCGGCGTCGTCGCTGACCATCTGGGCCCGGAACATCGCCTCGTGCGCGGCGTACCGCGTCTTGTACTGCTCCTCGCGCAGCTCCGGTGTGTCCTCGTCGCACCGCGCCCCGTCGTCCTCGTGCACGACGAACCACCGGTGGACCAGTACGCGGCGGTAGTCCAGCAGCGTGCCCGCGAACGCGCAGTAGGCGTCGATGCGTTCCTGCCGCAGCTTCTCGTCGCGCGCGAGGGCGTGGCTGCGTTCGGTCTCCTGGCGCTGGAAGAAGTGGGTGATGCCGGCCCCGAGGAGCGTGCCGACCACGGCCACCACGCTGGTAACAACTGCCTCCATAGCGACAGTTGATCACTCCGGCCCCGTGCGGCGACAGGGGGTGGCCCCATGCGGCGACAGGGGGCGAGGCCGTGCGGCCGCAGGGGCGGGGGCGGCTGCCCGCTCCTTCCGCTTCGGTGATCGTGGGGCAAGATGGCCTCCATGGGGAGCTTCGGGGGACACGGCCGCTTGATCGCCGGCCGGTACCGGCTGGACGGGAGGCTGGGGCGCGGCGGCATGGGCACGGTCTGGCGGGCCACCGATGAACTGCTGGGCCGGCAGGTCGCGGTCAAGGAGCTGAACCTCGACGACGACCGGGACGACGCCGACACCTCCGTACAGCGCGAGCGGATGCTGCGGGAGGCCCGTACGGTCGCGCAGATCAAGCATCCGAACGTGATCGTCGTGCACGACGTGGTGATGCAGGACGAGCGCCCGTGGCTGGTCATGGAGCTGGTGGACGGCGGTTCGCTGGCCGACCGGCTGGCGAGCGGGGGACCGCTGGCACCGCGCGAGGCGGCCCGGATCGGCGTCGCGCTGCTCGGCGCGCTGCGCGTGGCGCACACCAGAGGCGTCCTGCACCGCGACATCAAGCCCGCCAACGTGCTGCTGGAGGCGGGCACGGGCCGGGTGGTCCTCACCGACTTCGGTATCGCGCAGGTGCCGGGCGCCACGACGCTGACCGAGAGCGGCGCGTTCGTCGGCTCGCCCGAGTACACCGCGCCCGAGCGGATGGCGGGCCGCGCCACCGGTCCCGAGGGCGACCTGTGGTCCCTCGGGGTGCTGCTGTGCGCGGTGCTGAGCGGCGGCGAGACGCCCTTCCACCGTGACTCCATCGGGGGCGTGCTGCACGCCGTCGTCTCCGACGACATCCGCATCCCCGAGGCGGCCCGGCCGCTGTACACGGTCGTCGCCGGGCTGCTGCGGCGGGACACGGAGCGCCGGCTGACCGTCGCGGCCACCGAGCGGCTGCTGCGCGGCTACCTCCAGACCGGCCGGATGCCGGAGCCGGGCGCCGAGATCGGCCCCGAGGAGCGGCCGCCCTTACTCACCGGACCCGCCCGGCAGCCCGCGCCGCTCCGGGACGCGCTCGACGGCCGGGCGCTGGCCGCCGCCGCGCGCCCGCACACCGGACGCACCCGGAACGTGCGCAACGTACTCCTCGCCGTGACGGCCGCGCTGGCGCTGGCCGCCGCGGGCGCCGGGATCGCCGCGCTGGTCCTGAACGGGCGGGGCGCGGACGACGGCAAGGCGCCTGCCACGCGCTCCCCGCGCCCGACCCCGACGGCGTCCGAGAGCCCAGGTCAGGACGGTACTGCCACACCCGCGCCCACGCCCACGCCCAAGCCCACCGTCCCGGCCGGGTACACCACCGTCCGCGACCCGCAGGGCTTCGCCCTCGCCGTACCGGACGGGTTCACCCGCTCCTACGAGAAGCCGCGGGTGTACTACTACTCGACCGGCCGGCAGTTCCGGCTGGGCATCCATGTGCAGCCGCTGCAGCCGGGCGGACCGCTGGGCACGATGCGCGACGCGCACATCAACGGACCGCAGAATTACCGGGGTTACCGGAACGGCAAGGTCACCGCGACCACCCACGGCGGCCATCGTGCGGCCCTGTGGGAGTTCACCTGGGACGGCGGGCCCGAGGACGGCGGCCCGCGCCGCACCTACGACCTCAGCTGGGACGAGGGGGGCCGGATGTACGACGTGTGGATCTCCGCGCCGGCCGGCGACCGGACCGTGGCGAAACGACACTTCGACACCGCGCTGGCCACGTTCCGGGTGCTGCGGCCGCCCGCTGCCGACTAATCGCCGCTGTACGAAACCCCTGTACAGCTGCTTCCTGGCCAGTGATCACTGGCGTAATTGTGGGCAGCCGGTGAAAACTCATTACTCCCGGGTACACAAAGTGTGTCCGGAGGCATACCCTCGGCGCCATGACGGACTCGCTGGACACCGCACAGACCGCCCCCGCCGACGGCAACCCGGTCGCCTCCGCCGCCGCGGGCAGCCGTACGGCCGCCGACGTGGTCACCAAGGACCTGGTCGCCCGCCTCACCCGTGGCGTGGTCGGCAGCGGCAGTACGGCGAACCACACGCCGTTCACCGGCGAGGTCCTCGCCGAGCTGCCCGAATCCACTCCCGAGGACGTCGCCGACGCCTTCGAGCGGGCCCGCGTGGCCCAGCGCCAGTGGGCGGCCACCCCGGTACGCAAGCGCGCCGCGATCCTGCTCCGCTTCCACGACCTCGTACTGCAGCGCCAGGCCGAGGTGCTGGACCTCATCCAGCTGGAGACCGGCAAGGCCCGGCTGCACGCGCACGAGGAGATCCAGGCGGTTGCCGTCGCCGCCCGCCACTACGGCCGCAAGGCTCCCGCGTACCTCAAGCCCAGGGGTCACACCGGCGTCGTGCCGACCCTCACCAAGGTCACCGAACTGCGCAAGCCCAAGGGCGTGGTGGGCCAGATCGCCCCCTGGAACTACCCCTTCGAGCTCTCCGTCGGCGACGCGCTCCCCGCCTTCGTCGCGGGCAACGCCGTCGTGATGAAGCCCGACACCGAGACCGCGCTGACCGCCCTGTGGGCGCGCGAGCAGCTGATCGAGGCGGGCCTGCCGCCGGAGGTCTGGCAGGTCGTGCTCGGCGACGGCCCGGTCGTCGGCCCCGAGGTCGTCAAGCACGCCGACTACGTCTCCTTCACCGGCTCCACCCGCACCGGCCGCGAGGTCGCCCAGGGCGCCGCGGCCCGCCTCGTCGGCTGCTCCCTCGAACTCGGCGGCAAGAACGCCATGCTGGTGCTGCACGACGCGGACATCGACAAGGCCGCCACCGGCGCCGTCCGCGGCTGCTTCTCCTCCGCGGGCCAGCTGTGCATCTCCATCGAGCGGCTGTACGTCCACGAGTCCATCGCCGACGAGTTCGCCGAGCGCTTCGTGGCCCGCGTGAAGGCCATGCGGCTGGGCAACGCCCTCGCGTACGGCGCCGACATGGGCTCCCTCGTCGGCGAGCGCCAGCTGGAGACCGTCATCCGGCACGTCGAGGAGGCCGTCGCCAAGGGCGCCAAGCTGCTCACGGGCGGCAGGCCGCGCCCGGACATCGGCCCGCTCTTCTACGAGCCCACCGTCCTCGACGGCGTCCAGGCCCCGATGGCCGTCTGCAACGAGGAGACCTTCGGCCCGGTCGTCTCCCTCTACCGCTTCAGCGACGAGGAAGAAGCGATCAGCCTCGCCAACTCCACCCCCTACGGCCTGAATTCCAGCGTCTGGACCAAGGACGGCCGCCGCGGCCGCGCCGTCGCCGCCCGGCTGAACACCGGCACCGCCAACGTCAACGAGTCCTACGCGGCGGGCTACGGCAGCGTCCAGTCCCCGATGGGCGGCATGGGTGACTCCGGCCTCGGCCGCCGCCACGGCTCCGAGGGCATCCTCAAGTACACCGAGGCCCAGACCGTCGCCCACCAGCGCGTCATGCCCCTGGCCCCGTCCTTCGGCATGGACGACGAAAAGTACGCCGCCTTCATGACCCTCAGCCTCAAGGCGATGAAGGCCTTCCGCCTCCGCTGACCGTCCCCAGCCCCGACCGCACCCCAGGAGCGCCGATGCCGCAGGAGAACTCTGCCCAAAACCAGGACCCCGCGGACGCCTACGACTACGACGTCCTAGTCATCGGCAGCGGCTTCGGCGGCTCCGTATCCGCCCTCCGCCTCACCGAAAAGGGCTACCGCGTCGGCGTGCTGGAGGCCGGCCGCCGCTTCACCCGCGAGACGCTGCCCAAGAACTCCTGGGACATCCGCAACTACCTCTGGGCCCCGGCCCTCGGCTGCTACGGCATCCAGCGCGTCCACCTGCTCGGAAATGTCATGGTCCTGGCAGGCGCCGGCGTCGGCGGCGGCTCCCTCAACTACGCCAACACCCTCTACGTCCCGCCCAAGCAGTTCTTCGACGACCAGCAGTGGGGCCACATCACCGACTGGCAGGACGAGCTCAAGCCGTACTACGACCAGGCCCAGCGCATGCTCGGCGTACGCCTGAACCCGACCCTGACCCCCTCCGACGTCCACCTCAAGGCCGCCGCCGAGAAGATGGGCGTGGGCGACACCTTCCACATGGCGCCGGTCGGCGTCTTCTTCGGCGACGGCAAGGACGCCGACGGCACGACGAAGGCGGCGCCCGGCGGCGAGGTGCCCGACCCGTACTTCGGCGGCGCGGGCCCGTCCCGCAAGGCGTGCTCCGAGTGCGGCGAGTGCATGACCGGCTGCCGGCACGGCGCGAAGAACACCCTCACCGAGAACTACCTCCACCTCGCCGAGAAGGCCGGCGCGGTCATCCACCCGATGACCTCCGTCGTCGCTCTCACCGAGGACTCCCGCGGCGGCTTCGCGGTCAAGACCCTCCCCACCGACGACAAGCGCAAGGGCAAGGGCCGCACCTTCACCGCCCGCCGGGTCGTGATCGCCGCAGGCACGTACGGCACCCAGACCCTCCTCCACAAGATGAAGGACACCGGCCTGCTGCCCCACCTCTCGCCCAAGCTGGGCGAGCTGACCCGTACCAACTCCGAGGCGCTGGTGGGCGCCCTCACCGACAACCGCCGCTACCGCAAGAAGACCGGCGAGAAGAAGGTCGACTTCACCCGCGGCGTGGCGATCACGTCCTCCATCCACCCGGACGCCGACACCCACATCGAACCGGTCCGCTACGGCAAGGGCTCCAACGCGATGGGCGGCCTCTCGCTCTTCCAGGTCCCCGTACGGGACGGCGCCGCGGCCCGCGTCCTCGGCTTCCTCGCCAAGTCCGCGCGCCACCCCGTGCTCTCGCTCCGCTCCCTCTCCAACCGCCGCTGGTCGGAGCGGACCATCATCGGCCTGGTCATGCAGTCCCTGGACAACTCCCTGACCACGTACCGCAAGCCGGGCGGCATCGGAAAGGGCCTGCTCACGGCCCGCCAGGGCCACGGTGCGCCCAACCCCGCGCAGATTCCGGCCGCCGCCCAGGCCGCCACGCTGATCGCCGAGGACATCAACGGCTTCCCCGGCAGCAACGTCGGCGAGCTGATGGGCACCCCGCTGACCGCGCACTTCCTCGGCGGCTGCCCGATCGGCGAGGACGCGGACCACGGCGTCATCGACCCGTACCACCGTCTGTACGGCCACCCCGGCATCTCCGTCGTCGACGGCTCGGCGGTCTCCGCGAACCTGGGCGTCAACCCGTCCCTGACCATCACGGCCCAGGCCGAACGCGCCATGTCCCTCTGGCCGAACAAGGGCGAAGGGGACCCGCGCCCGGCCCAGGGCCGCCCGTACGCGCGACTCTCCCCGGTCGAGCCGAAGCACCCGGCGGTCCCGGAAAAGGCTTTCGCGGCCCTGAAGCTGCCCTTCGTCCCAGTACCGAAGGTGCCCAAATTGAGCCCGTCCGGCGATTGAGGACATCTTTGACCGGCACGACGAGGGGCCGCACCCGGCAACCCAGGCGCGGCCCCTCACAGCTCAACCGGCGTTACGCGACAGCATCCGTCTTACGGCGACGCACAACGAAGATCGCCCCCGCACCCACGGCCATCGTGACCCCGGCAACCGCCGCAATCGTCGGCAGCGCCGAGGACGAACCGGTCTCGGCGAGCTTCCCGGTGACCGGCAGCTCCTTCATGCCGCCCTGCGGCGCGGGCTTGCTCGGCTTCTTGTCGCTCGGCTGCGGCTTGGCCGGCGGCACGGTGCCGGTGTCGCTGCCCGCGACCAGGATGTCGAACTCGTACTCCGACCCCTCGGAGTAACCGCAGTCGTTGTCCTCGTTCTGGTACGCGCCGATCGCGAAGGCGAAACCGTAGCTGCCCGGCGTCTTGGCATCGACCTTCAGACGCAGCTTGGCGTCGGCGTACTCACCGGGCGCGAGGTCGGCGACGGAGGCGAAGTAGCCGTACTCGTCGACGTTCTGCCAGGTGCCGGCGTCCTCGTCGTACCACTGCACGGTCAGCAGGTGCGAGACGTCGTCGAAGTCCTCGTTGTCGATGGCCGACAGCATGACGTAGGCGTCGGCGGACTTCATCGTCTGCTCGGAGACGTTCGTGGTGCGGAAGGTGAGGTTGTGCCAGCCCGACCCGGCCACGATCTTGCTGGGCAGGCCGCGCAGGGTGGTGGTGATCGCCGCCTCGTCCGACGGGTTCTCGCACTCCGCGGGCTCGGTGGGCTCATCGGAGGGCGTGGTCGGCGGGGTGGCGGAGGGCTCCTCGGTCGGGTCCTCGGTCGGGTCCTTGGGGGACTCCTCGTCCGGAGCCGAGGTGCTGGGCGCGGGCTCGTCCGTCGGCGGCTCGTCGGTGGACGGGTCCGTCGGGGCGCTCTCCGAGGGCGCGGGGCTCTGGCCGGTGTCCTCGCCGGAGCCGCCGCTGGTGCCACCGGTGTCACCGGGGTCGGCGGGGTCGGTCGGCGGGGCCGTCGTCTCCGTCGTCGTGGACACCTGCGCCGACGACGGGTCCTCGGCATGCGCGGCGGAGGCCGCCATGAGCGCGGCGGGAGCGATGACGGCCGTCGCGGCGGCAGCCGTCAGTGCACGGCGAAGCTTCATCGTGTCAAGACCTCTTCGGGGTCCGGAGTGCCGAGGGGGGCGGCACGAAAGCGGTAGCGGGCCGTCGCGGTGGGGCGCGGTATGGCCGTGCGTTTACACGTACATGACCAGCCAACTGGCGCAAAGGTTGCACACGGGATTGCACATATCTGCGGACCGGCGTCTCCGGACAGAGCGAAGGGCCCCGGGGTGCCGTCCGCGAGGGGGGTGCGGGCGACCGCGGGGCCCTTGCTGCTCGGCGCCGTCGTCAGGGCAGCGACGGTGCCGAAGGAAGGCGCCCGGGGGGAGGACGCCTATGAGGCTCTACGGGTCCTGGACCTCTGCTGGTGTAGACCAATGGCAGTACCAGAAGCCGCCTCGATGCGAGGTAATCGGCTCTTCATGCATCGTGCTGGATGCGCCACATCCGGCGCAACCGTTTCGACCGGATGCGGTCGGCCCCAGGCGTCCCCGGGGCCGACCGCCCCATCGGATGTGGCCGGGCTGCTGTCCCCTGCCGACCGGCCACAGCACCGCAGCGAGGTCCCACGGCGCCGTCCGCTTCAACCCGGACGGCGTCTCATCGCTTCGGCGTTCCCGCCCACGGGGCGGCGTCTACGCGTAGTCCTGCAGGCCGCGCCTGGCTGACGTGGCACCGGGAACAACGAAGCCCCGCGCCGCCCGGTCACGGTCCGTACGGGTGAGGCGCAGCGCCGGACCTCGTACGGGTGGCGCCGCCCGAACTCAGATGCGCCCGCGGCACAGCTCCAGCAGCGTCATCGCCAGCGCGGTGCCGGGCCGCCCCAGCTGGTCGCGGAAGTGCTCCAGGACCTCCATCTCGCGGGAGAGGCTCACCCGGCGCCCGCCCGAGGCGATCCGCTCTTTCTGGATCACGGCCGAGACGGCCATCCGTTCCTGTACGAGCCCGATGATCCGGCCGTCGAGATCGTCGATCCGCCGGCGCGCGTCGCCGATCAGAGCGGCGGCCTCCTCGGTACGCGCACCGGTCTCCGGGCGGGGCTTGGTGGTCGTGCTGCCGGCCGTGTTGTTGCTCATGTCGCTCATGTCCGTCTCCTGGGCTCTGAGGATCTTCAGGGTTCGAATCGATCTCATGGCCCCGGAATCGCACCGCCCGGAGGGGAAACATCAGCCGCCCCGGGCCTTGTACGGCCCGGGGCGGCTGGGAAGTCGCTTGTCGCTGTGATCAGCGGTTCATGCAGCGCGACCATGGCAGCCGGACGGGCCGGTGCCATAGGTAAAGACGAAGGTCAGCTGCGTGAACATGGGGCCCAGTATGTGCCCGGTAGAATCGAAAGTCCAACCCCATCGCACCACCACCGCCGGAAGGCCGCCGAAGTGTCAGCAGCGCCCCCCGCCGCCGCCCCGGATGTCGTCCTCGTTGTCGACTTCGGCGCGCAGTATGCCCAGCTCATCGCCCGCCGGGTCCGCGAAGCGCGGATCTACAGCGAGATCGTGCCCTCGACCATGCCGGTCGAGGAGATGCTCGCGAAGAACCCCGCGGCGATCATTCTCTCCGGCGGCCCGTCGTCGGTGTACGAGGAAGGTGCCCCCAGCCTCGATCGCGCCCTGTTCGAGGCCGGCGTTCCCGTCTTCGGCATGTGCTACGGCTTCCAGCTGATGGCCGTGAAGCTCGGCGGCACGGTGGACAACACCGGTGCGCGTGAGTACGGCCGTACCTCGCTCGCCGTCTCCAAGACCAGCTCCACGCTCTTCGAGGGCACCCCGGCCGAGCAGTCGGTGTGGATGTCGCACGGCGACGCCTGCTCCGCCGCGCCCGAGGGCTTCACGGTCACGGCCTCCACGGACGTCGTGCCGGTGGCCGCGTTCGAGAACGACGAGAAGAAGCTGTACGGCGTGCAGTACCACCCCGAGGTGATGCACAGCACGCACGGCCAGCAGGTACTGGAGCACTTCCTCTACCGCGGCGCCGGCATCGAGCCCAACTGGACGATGGGCAACATCATCGAGGAGCAGGTCTCCGCGATCCGCGAGCAGGTCGGCACGAAGCGTGCGATCTGCGGCCTGTCCGGTGGTGTGGACTCCGCGGTCGCCGCTGCGCTCGTCCAGAAGGCCATCGGTGACCAGCTCACCTGCGTGTACGTCGACCACGGTCTGATGCGCAAGGACGAGACCGAGCAGGTCGAGAAGGACTTCGTCGCGGCGACGGGCGTGCAGCTCAAGGTCGTCGACGCGGCCGAGCGTTTCCTCTCCGCGCTTGCCGGGGTCTCCGACCCCGAGGAGAAGCGGAAGATCATCGGCCGCGAGTTCATCCGGGTCTTCGAGCAGGCCCAGGCCGAGATCATCGCCGAGGCCGGCGCCGCGGGTGAGCCGGTGGAGTTCCTGGTCCAGGGCACGCTGTACCCGGACATCGTCGAGTCCGGCGGCGGCACGGGCACGGCCAACATCAAGTCCCACCACAACGTCGGCGGCCTGCCGGAAGACCTCGAATTCAAGCTGATCGAGCCCCTCCGTCAGCTCTTCAAGGACGAGGTCCGGATGGTCGGCGCCGAGCTGGGGCTGCCCGAGGAGATCGTCCAGCGCCAGCCGTTCCCCGGCCCCGGCCTCGGCATCCGCATCGTCGGCGAGGTCACGAAGGACCGCCTGGACCTCCTCCGCGAGGCCGACGCGATCGCCCGCGAGGAGCTCACCGCGGCGGGCCTGGACCGCGAGATCTGGCAGTGCCCGGTGGTTCTGCTGGCCGACGTCCGCTCGGTGGGCGTCCAGGGCGACGGCCGCACGTACGGCCACCCGATCGTCCTCCGTCCCGTCTCCTCCGAGGACGCGATGACGGCGGACTGGACCCGCATGCCGTACGACGTCCTGGGCCGCATCTCCACCCGCATCACCAATGAGGTCAAGGACGTCAACCGCGTCGTCCTCGACGTCACGAGCAAGCCCCCGGGCACGATCGAGTGGGAGTGACCTTGCTGTAGGCACACTCCCGGTCAACGCCAACGCCGTCGCTCATTCGTTTGGGCGGCGGCGTCGCCGTTTCCGGTGGGTACGCTGAGGGCACACGCGAGACTCCGTCGCATGGGAGCAACCATGAGCGCCGCACGCGAGTACGGGCTGGATGAGCAGGACGAGCAGTACAACTGGCCCGTCCCGCCCCCGGGCGGCTGGACAGCGGACGATCTCGACCGGCTTCCGAATCTCCCTCCGCACACGGAGTTGATCGACGGGAGCCTCGTCTTCATGAGTCCACAGCGCCGGTTTCACACGAGGACCATGCGACTGCTGGAGAACGCCTTGCTGCCGCAGCTCCCGGACGACTTGGAGGTCGAGCGGGAGATGGCGGTGCGGCTGGATGACAAGAATCAGCCGGAACCCGACATCGTGGTCTACCGCCTGGCGGGAGTCGACGACGAGGACGAGCAGACCTGGTACCGGCCCGAGGACGTCGTCTTGGCCGTTGAGGTCGTCTCGCCCGATTCCCAGGAGCGTGATCGCGAGGTCAAGCCGCGCAAGTACGCCGCAGCGGGTGTGCCGCATTTCTGGCGGGTGGAGAAGAGCAACGGCTTCCCGGTCGTCTACGTCTATGAGCTCGATCCTGCCACCAAGTCGTACGCGACCACCGGTATCTATCACAACCGGCTCAAGGTGACCGTCCCGTTCCCGATCGACATCGATCTCACTGCGCTGAAGAGGCGCGGCCATTGACGTCACCCGCCCCGCAACGGAAAATGGATTCCGCCATACGATAGTCGGAATCCGTCACGTGGAAGTAAGTGGGGCACGCGCAATGAGCACCATCGGTTTCATCGGACTCGGGATCATGGGGAGCCCGATGGCGGTCAATCTGGCGAAGGCCGGGCACACCGTCCGTGGGTGGAATCGCAGCCCCGGGAAGGCCGGTGCGCTGGTCGAGGCGGGCGGTACGGAGGCCGGGAGCATTGCCGAGGCGGTGCGGGGGGCCGACGTGGTCATCACGATGGTGCCCGCGTCGCCGCAGGTGGAAGAGGTCGCGTACGGGGACGACGGGATCCTCGCGAACGCCAAGGACGGCGCGCTGCTGATCGACATGTCGTCGATCACGCCGCAGACGTCGATCGATCTGGCCGCGCGCGCCAAGGAGCACGGCGTGCGGGTGCTGGACGCGCCCGTGTCCGGTGGTGAGGCCGGTGCCATCGAGGGCGTGCTGTCGATCATGGTCGGCGGCGAGGCCGCGGACTTCGACGCGGCGAAGCCCGTACTGGAAGCCATGGGCAAGACCATCGTGCACTGCGGCCCGCACGGCGCCGGGCAGACCGTCAAGGCCGCCAACCAGCTGATCGTCGCGATCAACATCCAGGCGTGCGCGGAGGCCGTCGGCTTCCTGGAGAAGTCCGGCGTGGACCTGGAAGCCGCGCTGGAGGTGCTGAACGGCGGGCTCGCCGGCTCGGCCGTACTGACCCGCAAGAAGGCGAACTTCCTCGAGGGCGACTACCGCCCCGGCTTCAAGCTCGCCCTGCACCACAAGGACATGGGCATCGTCACGGACGCCGCCCGCACGGTCGGCGCGACGCTGCCCGTCGGCGCCACCGCGGCCCAGCTCATCGCCTCGGCCGTGGCCCGCGGCGACGGCGACCTGGACCACTCGGCGCTGCTCCGCGGCGTCCGCCTGATGAGCGGCCAGGAAGAGAACTGACCGCTCTCACTGACCGCTCTCATTGACCGTTCTCACTGACCGCTCCCACTGGCCTCTTCACCTACCGCGGCGTAGCTTCCCTGCGAGCCACAGGTAGGCACGCGTACGAAGAGGAGAACCGCCATGCCCGAGCCGACGCCGATACCCACCGACCAGCTCCAGTTCGCGATGCCGCCGACGCACGCGACCGTCGAGGAGGAGCGCCGGTACCGCAAGGAGCGGCTCGCCGCGGCGCTGCGGCTCTTCGGCCGGTACGGCTTCGAGGAGGGCGTGGCGGGCCACATCACCGCCCGGGACCCGGAGTTCACCGACTGCTTCTGGGTGAATCCCTTCGGGATGTCCTTCCGGCACATCACCGTCAGCGACCTCATCCTCGTCAACCGCGCGGGGCAGGTCGTCGACGGCCGCCACCACGTCAACCAGGCCGCGTTCGCGATCCACGCGCAGATCCACGCCGCCCGCCCGGACGTCGTCGCCGCGGCGCACAGCCACTCCACGTACGGCCGGGCGCTGGCCGCGCTCGGCGAGCCGCTGGAGCCGATCACGCAGGATGTCTGCGCGTTCTACGAGGACCATGCGCTGTTCGACGAGTACACGGGCGTCGTCGTGGACGAGGCGGAGGGCGCGCGGATCGCGGCGGCCCTCGGGCCGCGCAAGGCGGTGATCCTGCGCAACCACGGGCTGCTGACGGTCGGCGACTCCGTGGACGCCGCGGCCTGGTGGTTCCTCACGATGGAACGGTCCTGCCAGGTGCAGCTCACCGCGAAGGCCGCGGGCAAGCCCGTACTCATCGAGCACGGCGACGCGCTCCGCACCCGCGAGCAGCTCGGCAGCGACCTGGTGGCGTGGATCAACTATCAGCCGCTGTTCCAGCAGATCAGCCGCGAGGAGCCGGAGTTGTTCGGCTGACCGCCCCGGCCGGTGCCGGAAGGCCCCCGCCCGCACGCCCCGGAACAGCGCGGTTGGCGCCCGCCCCGCCACCTCGGCACAATGCGCAGCCATCGCTGCCATCAGGGAGCGGTGCACGGCGACTACGGGTAGCGGGCGGTACGGAAGTGTCGGTGGACGCGGCGGCGGGAGCAGGGGCGGATACCCGTACGAGTAGGAGTGCGAGTACGAGTACGGAAAGGGAGGCCGCGGGGGGCCGGGGCGGGTGCGGCTGCGGGGACTGCCCGGACGGGGCCCGGAGCGGGCACCGGAAGGCGGTCGCCGCGTTCCTCGCGCTGCGGGAGGACTTCGCCGCGGGGCACGGCGTACCGGCCGCGCTCGCGCACTCCGCCGGCGCGGCCCGCCAGTGGATCTCCGACGAGCTGGCCCAGTCGGCCCGCACGGTCGCCGAACGCGCCGCCGCCGAAGGCCGCGCCCGCCGCGAGACGCTCTGGCGCCGCACCCCGCTCGTGCTCTGGGGCACCGTCGCCGCGCTGCTCATCGGGCAGGCGCTCACCGCGATCGGCGCGGGCTGGACCGACGCCCGTACCGCGGCACTGGCCGCGGCCGTCGTCCTGGCCGCGCTGCTCACCGCGCTCGCCTGGCGGCATCGCGCCCACGGCGGCCTCCTCGCGCCCGTCACCGGCGCGGACAGCCGCCTGTCCACCTCCCGCACGGTCGCCGCCGCGTGGCTGCTGCCCGTCGTCTGGGCGGTACTGATGTTCGCGGCCCGGCTGGCGCTGGCCCCGGACGCCGACGCGCGCCGCCGCCTGCTGGCCGGGCTCGAACTCTCGCGGGGCGCCGGGCTGCTCGCCGTCGTGGCGCTGGCCTGCGCGGCGGCGGCCGTCGCGGCCCGGCTGGTGGCCGTACGCCTCGCCGCCGGGCGGCAGCAGAAGGTGCCCGCCGCGTACCCGTGCGCCGGGGACCTGCTGACCGACGACGCCGGCCGCGGCAGCTTCGCGGACGCGCAGTACGTCCTGCTCAACACGGTCGCCGTGGTCTTCGCCGCGGTCCGCCTCGGCACCGAACCGGACCGCCTCCCGGACCTCCCATGGGGGCTGGTGGCGCTGGCCGCGGTCAGCGCGGCGACGTACCTGGCGGGCAAGTACGCGGAGGGCGCCCGCCCGGTCGTGCTCTCCGTCGTACGGGCCCGGGAGTTCGGCGGCCTGGACGGGCCGGTCCGCACCGGCGACGACATCGAGATCCGCGGCACCGGCTTCGTCCCGCCGGGCGCGCAGCCGCCGCACCGGCTGGCCCGTACGGTCGTCCGCATCGGCGATGTCGACGTCCACGTCCCGCTGGTGCCGGTCCCGGGCGGCTTCGCGAACCCGGCGGACGACGTGCTGGTCGTTCCGGTACCGGCCGACGTGGAGCCGGGCCGCGCCGAGGTCCGCGTCATCACGGCCGCGGGCGTCGAATCCGCCGCGTATCCGCTGTTCATCCAGGAGTGACGCGCGTCTCCGATCATTCGGAGCGCATCCTGGTGCCGCCCGCTTCCGTTGAATGTTCTGTGACGTCCGGCCCGTATCAGTCTTCGAACGCCCGCCCGTGGGCAGACCGTGGGCAGAATCGTCCGCGCCGGGCGGCGGCACAGAGGCGGGAGGACACCATGGTGCACAGAGGAAGCCCACTCGCGATGGGCCACGGAGGGACCGGCGGCGATGCGGGCCCGGTGGGACTGCGCGCGACACTGGGCCGGTACGCGCTGCTGCCGCTGCGGATCTTCCTCGGCGTGACCTTCGTCTACGCGGGCCTCGACAAGCTCACCGAGCCGGGGTTCTTCGCGGCCTCCGGCACCGGCTCGATCGGCGAGCTGATGCGGCAGAACCGGGACTCCGCCGGGGTGCCGCAACTGGTCGACCTGGCGCTGAACAGCCCGGCGGTCTTCGGCTACATCATCGCGGCGGGCGAGCTGGCGGTCGGCATCGGCATACTGCTCGGCCTCCTCGGCCGGCTCGCGGCGACCGGCGGCGCGCTGATCTCGCTGAGCTTCTGGCTGACCGTCAGCTGGGCGGCGACGCCGTACTACTTCGGCAACGACCTGGCGTACCTCATGGCCTGGCTGCCGCTGATCCTGGCCGGCACGCCGTACTTCTCCCTCGACGCGCTCTACGCCAAGCGCCGCCGCCGCTTCGGCCGCCGGCTCATCGGCTGAGCCCGGTCATCGGCTGACGGCGGCCCCGCCCTCCTCGGGTGGCGGCAGCCGCCTGCGCTTCCGGCGGCGGGCCAGGCCGTACAGCGCCGAGACGCCGCCCGAGAGGAAGAGACCGGCGGGGAGCGCGATCAGCGGCCACGCGCCGGGCACGTCGACCCGGCCGGCGGTGTCCAGTACGTAGACGCCGCCGATGCCGAGCGCGGTCAGGCCCGTGACGAGCCGGGCGGGCTGGAACTCATGCCGCAGCACGGTCGGCCACCTCCTCACGTCCGGGCGCTTCCGGCTTCGCCGGTGCCTCCGGCTTGGCCGGTACCTCCGGTGTCGCCCCCACGTAACTCACCTCCGCCTGCCCGAGCCCCACTTCCAGCCGCAGGTCCAGCGTGCCGTGCGGCCGCTCGCCCTTCTTCAGGCCGTGCGCGGGCAGCGTGACGGTGCGCGCCCGGTCGGGGGCAACGTCGATGTCGTCGACCGCCTCGCCGGGCAGCCGGATGTCGCCGAGCCCGACATCGACCCGTACCCGCGTCCGTACCCCGTCCGGCACCGTCACCCGCAGCAGCCCGGCGCCCACCTCGGCGCGCGTCCGGACCGTCTGCCCGTCCTTCAGGCGCAGCCCGCTGAGGTCCAGGTGGCCGTGGCCCGCGCCCAGTTCGTAGGACGGCCGGACTTCCGCCGCGGTCGACGGGGGCCACGTACGGGAGTCCCAGTCGGTGGTGATGTTGCGCGGCAGGACGGCGGTCGCGCCGAGGAGCAGGGCGGTGAGTACGACCATGAAGACCGTGCCGCCGCCGGTCCGGCCCAGCCACGCGCTGAGCACCATGCCGAGCCCGAAGACCACCAGCGCGGCCGCCAGCCCCGCCTGCAGGCTCGCGGGCAGCGAGCCGCCGTGCCAGGACGGCGTCGCGGCCACCGTGCCCGCCACCAGCGCCAGCAGGAACGTCAGCCCGCCGATCGACCGCGCCCGCACGGGCCGTCGAGGCGCTGCGCTGCGCCCCGGGGCGCCGTTCCTGTCGTACGCACCGGCCCTGTCGTACGCACCGGCTGCCGCCCCTTCGTACGACGACGCCCCTTCGTACGATGACGCCGTTTCGTACGACTGCGTGTCAGCAGGCCCCCACAGATACCCCGTACGCCCGCCCGCCGACGTACCCGCCCCAGCGCCGTCCTTCGTCAGCGGATCCCGCCACCACGAAGGGCTGCCGGGCGCGGGCGGCGCCTGGGTCTCGGGCGGCGCGTCCGCGACGGCCTGCGCGGTCGCCGCGTCCACCGGCCCCGCACCGTGCGCCGCGGTCCGCCGCTGCTTCGACCAGTACGCCGAGCCGGCCACCGCGAGCGCGAGCATGAGCGTGAACGCCAGGCCGTCGCCCCGGCCCAGTACCGACAGGAAGAGCCCGCAGCCGACCAGCGCGACGAGGATCGCGGTCAGCGCCGTGCCCTCGACCCGCCCGGACAGCAGCCGCCGCCCCTCGTTCTCCTCCTCGCCCTCCATCGGGATCAGCAGCCAGGCGAAGCCGTACACGATGAGGCCGATGCCGCTGCTCACGGCCAGCACGGCGAGCACGATGCGGAAGATCACCGGATCCAGGTCCCAGTGCCGCCCCAGCCCGCCGCACACCCCGGCCACCACCTTCTGCCGCCGGCTGCGCCGCAGCGGCGGCGCGGGCGGCGGCAGGGGAGGGGCATCGGCGGTCGCGCCCTGCGGCGGTCCGGACGGCGAAGCATCGTTCATGCGCCCATGGTGACAAGCGGAATCCGCATCGGGCATCAGTGACAACCCTGGCCGGACCCTGAGATCCCGGAGATCCCGGGCGCGGCGACGACCGGCCGGTAACAGGTGTGGCTCTGTTGACTATCGTTGTTCTCTGACGGGTTACGGGGGAGCCGGAGGGCGTGCGGTGTCGGAGGCTGCGGTGGACGAGGGTCGGCTGATCGCCGGGCGGTACCGCCTGCTCGAACGCATAGGCCAGGGCGGCATGGGCACCGTGTGGCGGGCCCAGGACGAACTGCTGGGCCGCCAGGTCGCCGTCAAGCGCCTGCACGCCGCCTCGCTCCAGCTGGAGCCGGACGAGCTGGCCACCCGTAACGAACGCACCCGCCGCGAGGCCCAGGCCGCGGCCCGCATCAACCACTCCAACGTCGTCGGCGTGCACGATGTCGTCGACGACGCGGGCCTGCCCTGCATCGTCATGGAGTACGTCCCCTCCGTGACCCTCGGGGACGTCATCAAGGAGGCCGCGCTCTCCGGCGGCGGCGTGCCGCCGGACGAGGCGGCGCGCATCGGCCGCGGCATGATCGCCGCCCTGCGCGCCGCGCACGCGGCCGGCGTCCTGCACCGCGACGTCAAGCCCGGCAACGTCCTGCTCGGCGACGACGGCCGGGTGGTGCTCACCGACTTCGGGATCGCGGTGGCCAGCGGTACGTCCACCCTCACCAAGACCGGCGAACTGGTCGGCTCCATCGACTACTTGGCCCCCGAGCGTGTCAAGGGCGGCACCCCGGGCCCCGCCTCCGACCTGTGGGCGCTGGGCGCGACGCTGTACCAGGCGGTCGAGGGCCGGCCGCCGTTCCGCAAGAACACCGCGGTCGAGACGGCGTACGCGATCGCCATGGACCCGCTGCTCCCGCCCCGCAACGCCGGGCCCCTCACGCCCCTCATCGAGGCGCTGCTCGCCAAGGAGCCCGCGGACCGCCCCACGGCCGAGACCGTCGAGCGCACCCTCCGCGCGCCCGCCTCCGAGGCCGCGACGGAACTCCTGACGACGGGCGGCTGGCGGGACACCGGGGAGACCGGGGCCACCGGTACGAGTACGAGCACCGGCACCGGCGCCGACCGCCTTCCTCCCGTCCCCGCTCCGGCTCCCGTCCCCGCTCCCGCTCCCACCCCCACCCCCGCCCCGCGTGACACCGCCGTCACCAGCCAGGTCCCCGTCGGCGTCCTGGCCCCCGCCGCCCGTCGCCGCCCGCTGCGTGTCGTCCTGTGGAGCGCGCTGGGCGTGGTGGCCGCGGGCGCGGTCGCGGCCGGGGTGCTGCACTTCCTCGGGGACGGCGGTGGAGTCCGAGCGGTCCCGGACGCCAAGCCCTCCGCCACCGCCTCCGGAGCCGACGACGGCGCGGACAAGCCGAACCCGCCGAAGCCGAAGGTCCCGGTGGGCTACCACCTCGTCACCGAGAAGGAGTTCGGCGTCTCCTTCCCCGTGCCGAACGGCTGGACCCGCAAGTACATGCCGGAGCGCAACGAGGTCGACTATCTGGCCCCCACCGGCCTCGCCGGCCTGAAGGTCAGCGTCCTGAACTTCGCCAGTTCGAACCACGTCCGCCACTTCGAGCAGGTCGAGCAGCAGCTGCAGAGCAAGTCGGAGGGGTATGAGCGGCTGCGGCTGCAGGACACCCTGTTCCAGGGGCAGCCGGCGGCGATCTGGGAGTTCACCTTCAAGGGCCGGGTGCGCGACTTCCGCGCCATCGACCTCGGCTTCGGCAAGGAGGGCGAGAACGAGTACGCGATCTACCTGTCGGCGCCCAAGGACCAGTGGCCGAAGTACCAGCAGGTCTTCCAGGTGGCCCGGGACGGCTTCCGCGAGATCAACAAGCAACAGTGACGTCAGGGGTCGATCAGGGTCGACCCTGATGCCCGGACATCCGTCCTCATGTGACGATCGGGGGCATGACGACCGTTCCGCCCCGTGCCGAGGGCCCTTACGCCCCGGCGCCCGACCCCGCCGACGCGCCCCCGCGCCGCCTGTACCGCAGCGCCGACGGCCGGCTCCTCGGCGGCGTCGCCCGCGGCCTGGCCGGTCACCTGGGGCTGCCCGTCTCCTGGGTACGGATCGTCTTCCTCGCCCTCTTCGTGGCGCAGGGGATGGGCGCGCTCCTGTATGCCGCGTTCTGGTTCTTCGTTCCCCTCGGGGTCGGCGGCGTGGACACCCACCGGTACCCGGCGTACAGCCCGTACGCCTCCGAGGGCGCCGCCCCCGAGGGCCGGCGCCGCCGCTTCCGTCGCCTCGACAAGGGCCAGATCTTCGCCCTGATCGCGCTGGTCGTCGGCGCGTCGTTCCTCGCCTCGCAGTTCCAGCTCGGCCGCGCCAGCGCCTACCTCTGGCCGGTCCTGCTGATCGGCGCGGGCGTCGCCCTGGTCTGGCGGCAGGCCGACAACGCCCGCCGCGCCCAGTGGCTGGAGATCGGCCGCCGCAAGGGCGTGCTCCCCGTCGTACGCGGCGCGGCGGGCGTCCTCCTGGTCGGCATCGGCGTCACCGCCATCGTGATCCTCCAGGGCTCCGTCCGGAACCTCGGCTCGGTACTGCAGGCCGCGCTCGCCGTCGTCGTCGGCATCGCGCTGCTCGCGGGCCCGTACCTGGTCCGCATGACGCAGGACCTCTCCGAGGAGCGCCTGATGCGCATCCGCGCGCAGGAGCGGGCCGAGGTCGCGGCGCACGTCCACGATTCCGTACTGCACACCCTCACGCTCATCCAGCGCAGCGCCGACGACCCCCGGGAGGTGGCCCGCCTCGCCCGCGCGCAGGAGCGCGAGCTGCGCGCCTGGCTGTACAAGCCGGAGGGGCGCGGCAAGGAGGAGAGCGAGGAGCCGGACCGGCTGGCGGACGCCGTACGGAAGGCGGCGGCGGAGGTCGAGGACGCGCACGGCGTGCCGATCGAGGTCGTGATCGTCGGCGACTGCGCGCTGGACGAGAAGCTGGGCGCCCAGCTGCAGGCCGCGCGCGAGGCGATGGTGAACGCGGCCAAGTACGGTGGCAGCGGCGGCGCGGTGCAGGTCTTCGCCGAGGTGGAGGGCCGGACGGTGTTCGTGTCCGTACGCGACCGGGGGCCGGGCTTCGACCCGGACGCGGCGCCGGCGGACCGGATGGGCGTACGGGAGTCCATCATCGGCCGCATGCAGCGGAACGGCGGTACGGCGCGGCTGCGCTCGGCGCCGGACGGGGGCACGGAAGTGGAACTGGAAATGGAGAGGGCGGCCGCGGAATGAGCGCGACGGAAGCACTACAGGGGAGCGGCGAGGGGGCGGCCCGGCGGGCGCGGGTGGTCCTCGTCGACGACCACCGGATGTTCCGTACCGGCGTCCAGGCCGAGATCGGCCAGACCGATTCGACCGGCGTCGAGGTGGTCGGTGAGGCCGCGGATGTCGACCAGGCGGTCACGGTCATCACGGCCACGCGCCCCGAGGTGGTCCTGCTGGACGTGCACCTCCCCGGAGGCGGCGGCGTCGAGGTCCTGCGCCGGTGTGCGTCCCTCATGGCCGACCCCGACTGCCCCGTCCGCTTCCTCGCCCTGTCGGTCTCCGACGCGGCCGAGGACGTCATCGGCGTCATCCGCGGCGGCGCGCGCGGCTATGTCACCAAGACGATCACGGGTACGGACCTCGTGGACGCGATCTTCCGCGTCAAGGAAGGCGACGCGGTGTTCTCGCCCCGCCTGGCGGGTTTCGTCCTCGACGCGTTCGCCAACACGGACGCCCCGCCGGTCGATGAGGACCTGGACCGCCTCACGCAGCGCGAGCGCGAGGTACTGCGTTTGATCGCGCGCGGGTACGCGTACAAGGAGATCGCCAAGCAGCTCTTCATTTCCGTCAAGACGGTCGAGTCCCACGTCTCGGCGGTCCTCCGCAAGCTCCAGCTCTCCAACCGGCATGAGTTGACCCGCTGGGCAACGGCCCGCCGCCTGATCTGACTTCGTCAGAGGGCAGCCGGAGTTCGCACCAGGTGATCTTGCCGATCCGGTACGGGCGGGGCTCGCTGCCCCACGCGTCCGCGAGCGCCTCTACGAGGGCGAGGCCGCGGCCCGACTCGTCGCCGGGCCCGGCGACTCGTGGCCGCGGTGGCTCGCTGCTGGCGTCGGCGACCTCGACCCGGAGCCGGCCGTCCCGTACGAGCGCTCGGGCGCGCAGCTCGCGGCCGGGGGAGACGTGGGCGTGCCGGCACGCGTTGGTCATCAGCTCGCTGAGCAACAGGACGGCGGTGTCCGCGATTTCGTCGGGTACCTTCCACGACCGCGCCTGTGCGGCGAGCAGTGTACGCGCCCTCCCGACACTCCGTGCGCTCCGCGGCAAACGCCACTCGATGTCTTGAGGTGTTCCGTCTGTCATAGCCGCAGAGTGACCGCCTGGTCATAGCCTTGGGGAGTGACGGACCGGGTACCGCCGCTGTTGTACCCGGCCGGTACCCCTCCGGAGGTGGACGCGGTGACGGACGCGTGGCGCTACTGCGGTAACCAGGTCAAGCTGTGGCGTAATCACGCAGGCGTCTCGCGCGAGGCCCTCGCCACGGAGTCCGGCTACGCGCAGGACTCGGTCAAGTCCATGGAACAGGGTCGCCGCCGCCCCACGGTGAAGCTCCTCGAAATCGCCGACGAAATGTGCGGGGCGCATGGCCTGTTGATGGCCGCTCGGGACTACTTGAAGCCCGCGCCCTTCCCGGCCCGCTCCCATGAGTACATGGCGCTGGAGGCCGAGGCCATCGCTGTGCACTGGTACGAGCCGCTGCTGATCCCGGGCTTGTTGCAGACCGATGCCTACGCCCGGGTGCTGATGAGCGAGACGTACCCGCCTGCGGACGACGAGACGGTCGAGGAGCGCGTCAGCGCCCGGCTGCGTCGACAAGAGGCGCTGTCCTCCCGCCCCCGGGTCGTGTTCGACTTCGTGATCCACGAGGCCGCACTGCGGATGATGGTGGGCGGCGCCAAGGCCATGCGTCAGCAGATGCATCGGCTGCTGGAGGTCGGCGAGCTGCGGAACGTATCGATTCAGGTGCTCCCCATCGGCCGCTGCAGCGGGGTGGCTCTGATCGGCGGCATCATCCTGCTGGAAACGGCCGAGCACGACCGGTACGCCTACGTGGAAGGCCAGCGGACGAGCGCTCTCTACGCTGACGTGGAGAAGGCCAGTGAGCTGACTCAGCGGCATGGCATGATCCGCAAACATGCCCTCTGCGTCGAGGAGTCGGCCGAATTCATCAGGAAGGTGGCGGCGGAGCATGAGTGACGAGCTTGCTTGGTACAAGTCCAGCTACAGCGACGACGAGGGCGGCGCATGCGTCGAGGTCGCCCTTGAGTGGCGGAAGTCGACCTACAGCGACGACGAGGGGGCCAACTGCGTCGAGGTCGCCCACGAGTGGCGGAAGTCGAGCTACAGCGACAGCGGCGGCGGGGCCTGCGTCGAGGTCGCCCAGCACGCGGCACGCGTATACGTGCGGGACTCGAAGGCGGAGCCGGACGGCCCCCGTCTGGCGATAGCCCCCGCGGCCTGGGCGGCATTTGTCGCGTACGCCGCCGTGGGCGGGTAGTCAACGCGTCCCCCGTCTACGGAGTACTGCCGTGGTTACCGGGGAGTGGAGCTCCCAGCCCATGGCCCGGTACAGGGACAGACCGTCGTCCCGGGCCACCAGAACCCCCTGCGTCGCCCCCTGCTGGGCGGCGCGGGCGGCCAGGGCCGTCATCACGACCCGGCCCAGCCCCTGGCGGCGATGCGCCGGGTCCGTGCTCACGCGGTCGAAGACCGCCACCGTACCGGCGAGTGCGACGCGGCCGCCCGCAGCCACCTCCCCCGTCGTGCTGAACGCGCGCGCGTCGACGAGGCCGCCCTGGGCGACCGTCTCGACGACGTATCCGCCGGGCAGCACGGCCGGATCCGGCGGCGGCGCGGGCGCAGCCCCCGGTACCAGCCCGTCCCGCAGCCCGTCGGGCACCCCATCGCGCACCCCGGTGCGCACCGCACGGCCCAGTGGGGCGGTCATCAGATACTCCGGCGCCTGGAAGTCCCACGACGCCGGCAGCGCCGGCTCAACCGCCGAGCGGGGCGCGCAGACCTTCAGCCACAGGCCCGGCGTGATGAGCGCGACGGACAGGCGGCGCAGCACCGCGGGGTCGGCCGCGGGCAGGACGTACCGCGCGACCTGGTCCGTGCGGCCGACGGCTATCCGGAAGCCGCCCGGTACCGCGACCGCGCCGTCCGCGCCGCGCGAACGTACCCAGCCGTCCACCCAGGCGCGTACGACCTCCGGCCGTGCCACTGGCACGCGGTGGTGCTCGGTCATTGTGTCCACGGACACGATCGTATTGCGAGAGCTTCGCAATAGTGACGGTGGAATTCGGCCCCCTTGCATAACGCTGCCGAAGCCACCCGAATCCTTCAAAAATCAGGCTACTTGAGAGAGGTCAAGGGCCGTGCGGGTACATATCGGTGATGGTGTTCGGCTCTACTTCGACGTGGAGGGAGCCCAACTGGTGACGGACGGACCGGACATGGCCGAACGGCCGACGATCGTGCTGCTCCACGGGGGGCCGGGGGCGGATCACACCCTGTTCAAACCGGAGCTTTCCGCCGCGGCCGGTTTCGCTCAGGTCATCTATCTGGACCAGCGCGGAAGTGGTCGTTCCGTGCGCAGCGGCCCGCTGCAGTGGACGTGGGAGCGGTGGGCGGACGACGCGATCGACTTCTGCGACGCGCTGGAGATCGAACGGCCAGTTCTCGTCGGTACGTCCAGCGGGGGCTGGGTCGCGCTGCTGGCGGCCATCCGGCACCCGGACCGGTTCGCGGGGCTGGTGCTGGACAGCGTGATGCCCGGCGATACGTACGAACGGCTGGAGATGTTCGAACGGCTGGGAGGTCCGGAGGCCCGGGAGGTCGCGCTGCGCTACTGGGCGGGGGACACGGGCGACGAGATGACCGACGCGTGGGAGCGGATCTGCCTGCCGCTGTACTCGCAGCAGCCGGGCGGGGACGACGTGGCCGACGGAAACCGGCTGCGCCGGGTGCGGTGGAACGACGAAGTGCTGGACCACTTCCGGATGGTGCTGGCGCGGGAGTTCGACCCTTGGCGCGGGCTGGACCAGGTGGCGTGCCGGACGATGATATTGGCCGGCGAGCACGACCCGGTGGCGACCGCTTCGGCGGCCCGCCGCTTCGCGCACCGGCTGAGTCATACGGACGTACGGCTGCACGTATTGGCCAAGGCGGGGCACGGCGTCTTCCGCGAGGCGCCGAAACGGTCAATGGATCTGCTGCGGGACTTCGTGGTGAGCGGCCATGTACCGCGGCTGCATTAGGAATTCCGACCGTACGGTCGAATTCCGTGACGCGTGACGGAAATGATTGAGCGCTGGATCGTTTCTCGTGACTGGTGTGGCACCAGTTATCCCGCGTTCCCCTCGCGACAGCAAAGCACCAGAGCGCTTCCGATAGGTCCGTGGCTGGTTCGGTACGGCGGCGGCCCGTGACAAGGGGGAGCGGGCCGCCGCCGTACCTCGGCGGGGGCGGTCGACGGCCGTCGGGGCGGATCCGACGGCGATGGGGAGCCGACCGCCTGGACGAGGACGCTAAACCTCCCGGGGGCGATGAGGCGGGGCATTGCCGGTACTTGTCCATTCCACTGCCGTGGATTGCTCGCTTCCGGCCACCGGGTGACAGGTACCGACGGAGGCGGGACTACGATCGACCACTATGGACGTAGTGATCAATGTGTTCGTCGCGCTGCACATCATCGGCATCGCCTCGCTGCTCGGCGGCTTCCTCACGCAGATGAAGGCGATGGGCGCGGGCACCGCCCGCTTCGTGCCCGCGATGCTGCACGGCGCGATCACGATGCTGGTGACCGGCGTCATCCTGGTCGGCCTGAACCAGATGCAGGACTACTCGGTCAACAACATCAAGATCGGCGTCAAGCTCGCCGTCCTGATCGTGATCCTCGGGCTGGTCTACGTGAAGCGCGACGAGGAGAAGGTGGAGAAGCCGCTCTTCGGGCTCGTCGGCCTGCTCACGGTCGTCAACATCTTCCTCGCGCTCCTCTGGACGTGAGTCGGACCCGGCCCGACAGGGCCGGGTCCGACTCACGTCCGGTCGCGTCAGGCCGGTCGTACGCTCCCGTAGATCGGCATGTAGTAGATCGACTCCACGCGTACGTTCGTGCCCGGCTTCGGCGCGTGGATCATCTTGCCGTCGCCGATGTACATCCCGACGTGGCTGATGTCGTCGTAGAAGAAGACCAGGTCACCGGGTTGCAGATCGCCCGTCGCGACCCGCGTGCCGACCTTCACCTGGTCCCAGGTCGTCCGCGGCAGCGAGACGCCCGCCGCCTTCCAGGCCGCCTGGGTGAGCCCCGAGCAGTCGTACGACGTGGGGCCGGTCGCGCCCCATACGTACGGCTTTCCGATCTGCGCGCGGGCGAAGGCGATCGCCTTCTCCGCCTTGGTCGCGTACGTACCATCGGGCACGTCGGGCGTCCCGGCGTCGGAGCCCGAGCCGGTCCCGGTGTCCGACCCGCCGTCCTGCTGCTCCCGCCGCTCGCGCTCGGCCTGCTCCCGCGCCAGCTCCTCCGCCTTGCGCTGCGCCTCGGCCTTCTTCTTGCGCTCCAGCTCCGCCAGCCGTTCCTTCTCCTGGGCGGTCAGCCGGGACAGCAGCTGCCGGGCCTCGGTCAGCTTGTCCTGGACGTCCTGCTTGGACGTCTTCAGCGACTCCTGGGACTTCTGCAGCTCCTCCAGGCTCCGGATCGCCTGCGCCCGCTGGCGCCCGGCCTGCGCCTGCTGGTCCTGGTAGTCGGCGACCGCCTCCTGCTGGCGGCCGGTGAGCCGCTCCATGAGGTGGTTGCGGTCCACGAACTGCTGCGGGTCCCGGGCCAGCATCAGCTGGGCGGTCGGGCTCAGCCCGCCGGAGCGGTACTGCGCGGAGGCGAAGGTGCCCAGCTCGCGCCGGGCCTCGTTCATCTTCTCGGTCCGCCGGGCCGCGGCGTCCCGCAGCTCGTCCACCTTCTCGCGCTGCGTGCCGGCGCGCTCCTTGGCGGCGTTGTACTTCTGGGTGGCGACCTCGGCCTGCCGGTACAGGCCGTCGACCTTCTTCTTGACCTCTTCTATGGAGGGCTTGGGGTTTCCGGGGGCCGCGTCCGCGCTCTGGGTGAGCAGCGTGACGGAGGCGAGCGCCGCGGTGGTGAGCCCGGCCGCCGTACGGCGGTGCGCGGGCACGGCGAGAATGCGGGTGCGCGGCTTGCGATGAGACGCCAAGGCCGGCGACTCCTTCCGTGGACCGCCTACCGGGTTAGCTGTCGGGTTCGGGCGGGTGCCGCATCGCTGTCGCTGCGGCGTACTACGGAAGGTGCCCTACGGTCCGTACGGATCGCTCCGTGCGGCCCGATTCACCCCGGTGGTGCGTGTGGGTCCCCGGCTCCGGCCGCCCTGGGTGCGGCGGTACGGACTCGGCGGGGCGGCCCGTGCCGGCGCTTTCGCCGGGCGGTGGGGCGGGCTGCCCGGTCGGCACGGTAACCAACTCGTGTGACTCCTGTGAAGGCTGATGTTCGATATGCCCGATACATTTCCGTGATCTCGCCGTGTCCGGTCCGATGCGGGACCACTTCCGATCACGGGCTGTCCGGTGGTGTTCTCCGCCCGTGACCGCCCGCGTTGTGCCGTATCCTCCGCGCCCCCGCATCCCCGCTGTATCCCCGCGATTCCCCGGAATTCCGCGGCCGGGACCGCGTTGTCGGTGGGGCGGCCTAGACTCGGTGGGCGATGAGCAGCCTCTTTGACGACAGCTTCCTGGCGGACCTCGGACCTCCCGAGCCTCACGACGAGGAGCCGCCCCCTCCCGAGGACGACGATCCCCGTCCGGCACCGGAGGCGGGCCCGGCCGACCTCTTCGGGGGCGAGTTCGGCGCGCCCGTGGAGCGGGAGCCGTACTACCGCGACGGCGCCGCCCGCCCCGCGGTGGACCCGGCCGCCCTGCTGGAGGGGCTGAACGACCAGCAGAAGGCCGCCGTGGTGCACAGCGGCGGCGCGCTGCTCATCGTCGCCGGCGCCGGCTCCGGCAAGACCCGTGTCCTCACGCACCGCATCGCGCATCTGCTCGGCGCGCGCGGCGTCCACCCCGGCCAGATCCTCGCGATCACGTTCACGAACAAGGCCGCGGGCGAGATGAAGGAGCGCGTCGAGGACCTGGTGGGCCCGCGCGCCAACGCCATGTGGGTGTCGACCTTCCACAGCGCCTGCGTGCGCATCCTGCGCCGCGAGTCCAAGAAGCTGGGCTTCACGTCGTCGTTCTCGATCTACGACGCCGCCGACTCCAAGCGCCTGATGGCCCTGGTCTGCCGCGATCTGGACCTGGACCCCAAGCGCTTCCCGCCCAAGTCCTTCAGCGCCAAGGTCTCCAACCTCAAGAACGAGCTCATCGACGAGGAGACCTTCGCCGGGACGGCCGCGGACGGCTTCGAGAAGACGCTGGCCGAGGCGTACACGATGTACCAGGCGCGGCTGCGCGAGGCCAACGCCCTGGACTTCGACGACATCATCATGACGACGGTGAATCTGCTCCAGGCGTTCCCGGACGTCGCGGACCACTACCGCCGCCGCTTCCGGCACGTGCTGGTCGACGAGTACCAGGACACCAACCACGCCCAGTACACCCTCGTGCGCGAGCTGGTCGGCCCCGGGACGCCCGAGGTGCCCGCCGCCGAGCTGTGCGTCGTGGGCGACGCCGACCAGTCGATCTACGCCTTCCGCGGCGCCACGATCCGTAACATCCTCCAGTTCGAGGAGGACTATCCGGACGCCACCACGATCCTGCTGGAGCAGAACTACCGCTCCACGCAGACGATCCTCTCGGCCGCCAACGCCGTCATCGAGCGCAACGAGAACCGCCGCCCGAAGAACCTCTGGACGGACGCCGGCACGGGCCCGAAGATCATCGGCTATGTCGCCGACACCGAGCACGACGAGGCGCAGTTCGTCGCCGACGAGATCGACCGGCTGACGGACGCGGGCGAGACCAAGGCCGGCGACGTCGCGATCTTCTACCGCACGAACGCCCAGTCCCGTGTCTTCGAGGAAGTCTTCATCCGGGTCGGGCTGCAGTACAAGGTCGTCGGCGGCGTGCGCTTCTATGAGCGCAAGGAGGTCCGGGACGTCCTCGCGTACCTGCGCGTGCTGGCCAACCCGGAGGACGCCGTCCCGCTCCGCCGGATCATGAACGTGCCGAAGCGCGGCATCGGCGACCGCGCCGAAGCCATGATCGAAGCGCTCGCGCTGCGCGAGAAGATCACCTTCCCGCAGGCGCTGCGCCGCGTCGACGAGGCGTACGGCATGGCGGCGCGCTCCGCGAACGCCGTCAAGCGCTTCAACACGCTCATGGAGGAGCTGCGGACCATCGCCGAGTCCGGCGCCGGTCCCGCGACCGTCCTGGAAGCGGTCCTGGAGCGTACGGGCTATCTGGCCGAGCTCCAGGCATCCACGGACCCGCAGGACGAGACCCGCATCGAGAACCTCCAGGAACTGGCGGCGGTCGCCCTCGAATTCGAGCAGGACCGCGACGAGGACAATCCGGGCACCCTCTCCGACTTCCTGGAGCAGGTCGCCCTGGTCGCCGACTCCGACCAGATCCCCGACGAGGACGAGGAGGGCACGGGCGTCATCACGCTGATGACGCTCCACACCGCCAAGGGCCTCGAATTCCCGACCGTCTTCCTGACCGGCATGGAGGACGGCGTCTTCCCGCACATGCGCGCCCTCGGCCAGACCAAGGAGCTGGAGGAGGAGCGGCGGCTGGCGTACGTCGGCATCACGCGCGCCCAGGAGCGCCTGTACCTCACGCGCTCCACGATGCGCAGCGCTTGGGGCCAGCCCCAGTACAACCCGCAGTCCCGCTTCCTGGAGGAGATCCCGGACGAGTACGTCGAGTGGAAGCGGACCGGCCCCGCGACGCCGTCCGCGTCCATGGGCGGGCTGTCCTCCGGCCTGTCCGGCGGCGGCTTCGGGGCCGCGTCGTCCGTCTCCTCCTCGCGGAGCAAGGCGGGACCGAGCGGCTTCGCGACCCGGCGGGCGAAGGACCGCCCGGTGGCCGCGCTGGCGATCGGCGACCGCGTCACGCACGACAGCTTCGGGCTGGGCACGGTCGTCGGCGTGAAGGGCAGCGGCGACAACGCCGAGGCCACGATCGACTTCGGCGGCGAAAAGCCGAAGCGGCTGCTGCTGCGGTATGCGCCGGTGGAGAAGCTGTAGGCCTGGTCGTACGTACTAACGGCCCGGGACCCTGCTGGGGGTTCCGGGCCGTCCGTGTACTCGCGGTACGCGCGGCTCAGTTCGGGTTGATGCCCTTGGAGCGGAGCCAGGGCAGCGGGTCTATCGCGTCGCCGCCGTCGGGGTGCACCTCGAAGTGGAGGTGCGGGCCGGTGGAGTTGCCCGAGTTGCCGGAGTACCCGATGACATCTCCGGCCTTGACCGAGCCCGAGCGGATCTTGGCGCTGCTCAGGTGGCAGTACCAGGTCTCGGTGCCGTCCGGCGCCGTGAGCTCGATCATGTTGCCGTAGGCGGGGTTCCACTTGGTGACGACGGTGCCGTCGGTCGCGGCCATGACCGGCGTGCCGTAACTGACCGGGAAGTCGATGCCGGAGTGCAGCGACATCCAGTTGACGCCGGCCTGCCCGAAGAGCGCGCTCAGCCCGTGCTGCTTGACCGGCAGCGCGAACTTCGGTCGCAGCGCCTCCTTGCGCGCCGCCTCCTCCGCCCGCCGCTTCTTCTCGGCGGCCTCCCGGGCCTGCAGGTCGAGACGTTCCTGCGTACGACTGGCACGGTCGGCGAAGTCGTTCGCGTCCGCGCTCAGGTTGGAGAGCTGGGAGTCCAGCTTGTTGTTCGCGGCCGACGGCTTCACCGCCGAGGCGTCCGAAGCGGCCTGTACGGCGGTGTCCTCTTCCTTGTCGGTCGCACCGGACACGGAGGCGGCAGCCACGGCGCACACGCCCATGGCGGCCACGGACGGCACGGCGACGGTCAGCAGCGCGGACTTCTTCGGCGTCCGCCGCCGGCCTCGGCCGCCGTTCCCTTGCGCTTCCCGCCGGGCGGCCCGTCGGCCGCCGGGGACGGCTCCGGGAGCGCCTCCTGGGGCGCCGGGGGGAGCGTCGTCGGGCGCGGCTTCGGGGGAGACGGTGGGGGTGGGGATGATCGCGGTGACGGCGGAGTGCACGTCGCCGTCGGCTTCGGCTTCGACCCCGGTTTCCGCTCCGGCCAGGTCGTCGGCGGTGAAGACGGCGGTGGACTCGGCGGCGGCTTCGAACTGGCCCGTGTCGAAGGGGCCGGTCCCGAACTGGGTCGCTTCGAATTGGCCCGTTTCGAACTGGCCTGTTTCAAACTGGCCCGTTTCGAACTGCGCGTCCTGGGGGGCGGCCTCGTAACCCTCGGCAGTCGGCCACGCACCGCCGACCACGTCGTACGCACCGGTGTCATACGCGCCGCTCACGTCGTACGTCCCGGTGTCGTACGCAGCGTTCACGTCGTACGTGCCCGTGGTGTCGTACGACGGGTAGGCATACGGGTCGTACGCACCGGTCTCGTACCCCGCAGGGTACGTACCGCCGTCGTACGCTCCGTTCGCCTCGTACGCACCACTCACGTCATACGTGCCGGTGTCGTACGTCCCGCCGCCGTAGGTCACCGTGTCGTACGCACCGGTGTCGTACGCGGTCGCTCCATAGGCGTCGTACGCACCGCTCACGTCGTAGGCGCCGGTGTCATACGTACCGGCGGCATACGCGCCGGTGTCGTACGTGCCGGTGGTGTACCCGTCGTACGCGGCGTAACCGAGCTGGGCGTCCTGCTGCTCGTGCGACTCGTAGCCGGGATAGGACCCGTACGAGGCGTCAGCAGCAGAGCCGGTCGGGTCTGGGTTCCCCGACGGGTGACGGTCGTTCACCACCAACTTCTCTTTCGCCTCGGCAGCAGGAGAATTAGCGGCGACTGTACCCGGCGGTATGCGACGGCGACAATCTTCCGTAGGTTTCGGGCCCTTCCAGACCGGGCATTTGGCCGTCTTTCGGAGGACGCCCGGCACGTTCTTGGCGCCACGTTCGATGAATGTTCGACATCGATTGGCGTAGACGTCGTGATCGCGAAGCGGGTCGGAAGGCGGTTGGAAGGCGGGTCGGAAGGCGGGTCGGACGGCGGGCCGGGCGGTGCGGTCAGGCGACGGATGCCTGGTCGGACGCGACCTCGTCCGCCGCGCCGCCGGGATTCTCCGACTGCGCCGGATTCGTCGGGTCCGTCGAGGCCAGCGCCTCGCGGATGCCGGCCGCGACCGTGCCGTTGACCGGAAAGGCCAGATGTCCGACACCGGAGACATGGATGTTCCGGGTCCGCAGATCGGCATGATTGATCTGTGCGGTCTCGGTCGGCACCATCATTTGATCGAGATCGCTCCAGAAGCAGACGAAAGACGTCCGGCAATTCGGCGCGGGCCGGGCCAACTCCTTGATCACGTCGGAATCCGGCCGCATCTGGCGCACGAGCGGATGCGCGGGCAGCAGCGCGGCGAGCCGGGTGCCGCCGTGCGGGGTGCCGAGCGTGACCAGCGTCCGGATCCGCGCGTCCCCGCCCAGCCGCTGTACGTAGTACCGCGCGATCAGCCCGCCGAGGCTGTGCCCCACCAGGTCGATGCGCCGGTGACCGGTGCGCTCGCAGACGTCCTCCACATGCCGGCCGAGCAGCTCGGCGGCCTTGCGTATGTCGCATGTGAGGGGCGAGTAGTTGAGTGCCTCGAGGTGACACCACCCGTGCCGGCGCAGCGAGCGGCGCAGCAGCACGAAGACGGAGCGGTTGTCGATGAAGCCGTGCAGCAGGAGCACCGGGGGGTGCGACCGGCCTTCGGTCGGCAGCATGGCGGGCGCGGGCAGCGAGTCGGTCTCGGCCACCGGCCGTCCCGTCCCGGCGGTCCCGGCGGTCCCGGCGCTGGCTCCGGCGTCTGCGGTGGCCCGGGACCAGGCGTCTGGTCTGGGGGCGCTCGCTCCGGCGTGCGCTCCCTTGTGCGTCCCGGCTCTGGTCGTACTTGCTGTGGCCGTGGTTGCTGTGGCCGTTGCGGCTTTCGGCCCCGGCTTCGTACGCGCGGACGGCGGCCGTCCGGCATCGCGCACCGCCTCGGCCTGCTCCTGCGAGACGCCCGTGGGGTACAGCAGTAGATGCCCGGCCAGTACCGCCAGCTCCCACACCGTGACGCGGAGCATGGCGGCGGAGGGGCGGATCAGACAGCAGAGAAAGGGCAGGGCCTTCATCGGCCGACCTCCGAACGGCACGCGGAGGACGCCTCTGTCCCCCGTCATGCCCTCATGGGGAGCCGTTGGGTGCGTACACGGCCCCCGTGCACCGTGCTCGCCGATGACGTTGCGGTACCGGCGCGGACCGCCGACGGGTGTCACCCGACGGCGCTCCGCGGCTGCTGCGCCTGCTGTACGTGGCCGGCCGACCTGTCCGTTCCGTCTCTCCCGGCCGGCGTGCCCGTACGTGGCGCGGTACCTCTTCCCCGCACACCGTGCGTGTGCATGGGGGCCTGTACGTACCCGAAATGCGCACTGCCGTGCCGCGCGGCTTCGGCGCGGCGGTGCGGCAATTTGCTGCGGCTCCCTGCGCCGCCCCGCAGACGCCCCCGCCGCCTTGCGGCGGCGGAGGAGATGCGGCGTACGGCGCGTAGCGAACGTGTCCCACGTGTGATTTCCCCCTCCCTCCATGTCGCGAAACGGCTCCGTACGCGATGCTGGGGATAACGTTCGTTCACGCTGGCGGCCGCCCGGGCGGCCGCATATTCGGTTGTCGGCTCGACGGCGCTGGTCAAGGCCGGTGCCGCGCTTGGCTTGGAGGCAGTGATGGGTGTGACCGGTCCGATCCGTGTGGTGGTGGCCAAGCCGGGGCTCGACGGCCACGACCGTGGTGCCAAGGTCATCGCACGGGCCCTGCGGGACGCGGGCATGGAGGTCATCTACACCGGGCTCCACCAGACCCCGGAGCAGATCGTCGACACCGCGATCCAGGAGGACGCCGACGCGATCGGCCTCTCGATCCTCTCGGGCGCGCACAACACCCTCTTCGCGCGGGTGATCGAACTGCTCAAGGAGCGCGACGCGGAGGACATCAAGGTCTTCGGCGGCGGCATCATCCCGGAGGCCGACATCGCGCCGCTGAAGAAGCAGGGCGTCGCCGAGATCTTCACCCCGGGCGCCACGACGGCCTCCATCGTCGAATGGGTAAACGCCAACGTCCGCCAGCTGACGGCCTGAGCGCGCCGCCACTCGCCCCGGCTTCGACGTCGGCCCCGGGCCGGGCGCGGGACACTCCCGCGCCCGGGTGCCCGCCCGAGCCCCCGTCCAGGGGGCGGCCCGGGGGCTCACGGCCGCGCTCCGGCGTCCCCGGAGCCCGCCCCGGCGCGCGAGCTGTCCCCCTCGGCGTGCGGAGCGTTCCCCTCCGCGTGCGTGGCGTCCCCCTCGGTCAGTTCGGCGTGCATCGTGGCGCGGAGGCGGAGGGTGCCGACCAGGCGCTGGAAGGCTTCGGACCAGTAGCCGTCCGCGCCGGGCGAGCCGTCCTCCGGCTCGCCGCCCTGTGCCGTGAGCATGTCGAGCCGGTCCGCCGCGGCCGGGTCCAGGCACCGTTCGGCCAGCCCCATCACCCCGCTGAAGCTCCACGGATAGCTGCCCGCGTCCCGCGCGATGTCCAGCGCGTCGACCACCGCCCGGCCGAGCGGCTCGGACCACGGTACGGCGCACACTCCCAGCAGCCGGAACGCGTCCGACAGCCCGTGCGACGCGACGAACTCCGCCACCCACGCCGCGCGTTCCCCCTCCGGCAGAACCCCCAGCAGCTTCGCCGCGTCCCGCGACGACCCGGCCTCCCCGGAAGCAGCGTCGCCCGGGCTCCCGATGCCCGAACTGCCGCTGCCCGAACTGCCGCTGCCCGGAGCGCCGATCTCGGGCACGGCAGTCGGCTGGGCAGCTGCCGCGGACGGGGCGCCCAGGAGCGCCCGGGCCCAGGCGGCGTTCCGCTGGCGCACCGCCGCCCGGCACCAGGCGTCGTGCACTTCCGTGCGGCCCCCGTCCGCCACCGGCAGCGCGACGATCTCCTCCGGGGTGCGGTGCCCCAGTAGCTCCGTCCACACCCCGAGCGGCGCCGCCTCGAGCAACTGGCTCAACCACCAAGCCCGTTCGCCCCGGCCGGCCGGTGCCTTGGCCACCACCCCGTCCCGCTCCATCCCCGCATCGCACGCCCGCGGCGGCGTCACGACGAGGACCGGATCCGCGACCGGGCCGTCGAGCCGGAGGCAGGCCGTGGCGCGCTCGGCCATGCGGGACGCCAGGGCGGACTCCGGCAGGGCGGACAGCAGTTCAGCCGCCGTCGCCCGGACATTCCGGCTGCGGTCGGACAGCGCCTTTTCCAGGAACGGCTCGTCGGCCGGCGACAGCCCTTCGCGGAGCGAGTCCAGGAACATCAGCCGGTCCTCGGCCCGTTCGGCGGACCACGTGCCCGCGAGCAGCGCCAGGCCCGCCGCCGGATCGAGGCGGCGGGTCGCCGACAGCAGCGCGACCCGCTCCGCGAACAGGCCCTCCTCCCAGAGGCGTTGGCTCGCCGCCCGGTCCCCTCGCGCCGGCAGCGCCGCCGCGCCGCCGATCCCGCGCAGCGCGAACTTCCAGTCGTCGTTCAGCCGCGCCAGCCACAGCGCCCGTGGCCCGGCCAGCGCCAGCGCGGCCGGCCGCAGGTCCGTACGGGCCCGGGCCGCGTCCAGCAGGGCCGGCAGCAGCGCGGCGGGCGCGCGGTACCCCCGCTCCCCGGCCGTCGCGAGCCACTGCGGCAGCAGCTCCGTCAGGTCGGGGGCCGCGCCGCGCCGGCTGCCGTGGCCGCCCCGGTCGGCCAGCAGCAGGGCGAGCCGCCGCCGCGCCGCGTCCGGCAGCTCGGGACGCGGGTCCGGCGGGGCGACGGCCGGCCGCTCCGCGGCCGGCGCGGGTCGCAGGCCCGCCCGCCGCCGTACGGTGCTCACCGCGGCCGCGTCCAGCAGCGCGGCGGCGGGCTCCCGCCCCGCACGCACCGCCACTGGCGCGGCCCGCCGCTCCGTCCCGAGCAGCGCGGCGCTCACCAGCTCCCCCCAGGAAGCCACGCTCCCACTCACGGCTTTCCTCCCCTCTCGTCGGCCGTTCGGATCAGTTCTCACAGGGCCCTCGGTGCCGTCTCACGGCGCCTCCGACTCCGGTACTCACAGCGCCACCCCGGCTCCGGTACTCACAGCGCCACCGGTTCCGGATCCCACGTCGTCAGTGGGACGAAGCCCCGGTGGCCGCACTCGCCGAACACGGTGAGCGGGCCGCCGCCGGATATCGCGGTCAGCTGCCACAGGCCCGTACTGCCCTCGCAGCGCGGGTCCACGGGCAGCGCCGACTCGCCGTCGGCGTCGGCCAGTTGCCACCCCGTGCCCGGCCGCCCCGGCGTGGGCGGCCGGCCCGGTATCGGTACGACGTCGGCCAGTACGACCGGCCAGGCATCCAGCCACGGGTCGTCGCGCAGCGCGTCGCCGTACGCGGCGAGCGCGGCGTCCGCGCCGCACCCGGCCGGTATGCCCCCGGGAACGGCCGGTGCGTACCGCTCGCCCACGGTGACGCGCAGCGGGCGGGCGCCCGGGTAGTACGTCAGGTCGGCGTCCAGGACGAGCCCCGGCGGCAGGGCGAGATCGTGCGCCCGCCCGGGGCCCGCGAAGGAGAGGTGCAGCGCCATCCGGCCCGTCCGCTCGCCCCGCATCCATATGCGCCGCGTCGTCAGCTTGCCCTGTGGGCCTTCCTCGCGGTCCTGCTGCGCCAGGACCAGCCAGCGGTCCCGCACCGTGCGCTCCGCGGAACTCTCCCCGGAGCCGTTCCCAGTGAGGTCCGCGTTGCGGTCCCCAGTGTTGTCCTCGGCGCCACCCCCAGCGCCGTTCGTGTCCGGCGGCAGGCCCACTCGGGAGCGGACCGTGGCCGCCAGCGGCTCCGGAAGCCGCTCGATACCAAGGAACCCCTCGTCGAGAAGGTGCAGCAGCGCGCACTCCTCCAGCAGCCGGGACGGCCAGTCCGCGCCGGATCCCGGAATGGACCCCAACTCCCGCACACGCGCGGCCAGTCCGGGCGCCTGGGCGTCCACCATGCGGGCCGCCGTCTCGTCCCAGCCGGCGTACCCCGCGCGGTCCGCCGCGGCCAGCCCGGACCGCAGCAGGTCGGCGAGGCGCCGCTCCAGCTCCTCGGCCCCCGCGCCGACCCGCTGCGCCCGGCGCTCCGCCCGCCGGCGCGCGGCCTCCGGGTCGGCGAGCCCCTTACTGCCCTTGTCGCCCTTGCCGCCGTCCTTGTCCCCCTTGCCCGGCCGGTCCTCGCGGTGCTCGCGCCGCCCGGACAGCCACTCGGCGACCCACTGCGGCGGCTCGCCGCCCGTCACCACCACACCCCCGTCACCCTCGTCGTCCCCCTCGGATCCGGCCTCGCCCGCCCACAGCAACAGCAGTCCCAGCGCGTGCTTGCACGGGAACTTCCGGCTCGGGCAGCTGCACTTGAAGGCAGGCCCCGTCGTGTCCACCATCGCGCGGTACGAGGCGCTCCCGCTCCCTTTGCACACTCCCCATACCGCTCCGTCGCCCGCGCCCGTCTCCGACCACGGGCCGGGCGTCGCGAGCTTGCCGCCGGCCTTGCGCGACGCCGCGTCGGGCGCCACCGCCAGTACCTGCTCGGTCGTCCAGCGTTCCCCCTGCGCTCGGGGGTTCGGGGTTTTCTCCCCGTCCATTCCCAGCATGTCGAAAACGCTAGACCCAGCCACTGACAATCGCTCTGACCAGCAGATTTGTCACGGCGAGGCCGATTGTCAGTGGCATGGTGCAGTCTGGAATCCGCAAGCGGCCCGCGGGTTGCGGGATGTGGGTCGCACGGTCTGGGACCAGGGGGAGTCATGTCTTACGCGATGACGGAGAACGGCACGGGGAGCGGCCGGGGGACGGCGGCGGAAGCCGGGCGGCAGGACGGTGCGGCGGTGGCGCTGCGGCCGCACGCAGAAGATGCATTCGCAAATGAACTGGCCGCGCTGGCGGCCGCGGACGACCGGCCGAGGCCCGAGCGCTGGCGCCTCTCGCCGTGGGCGGTGGCGACATACCTGCTCGGCGGCACGCTCGCCGACGGCACGGTCATCACGCCCAAGTACGTCGGCCCGCGCCGCATCGTCGAGGTCGCGGTCACCACCCTCGCGACCGACCGCGCGCTGCTGCTCCTCGGCGTGCCCGGCACGGCCAAGACCTGGGTGTCGGAGCATCTCGCCGCGGCGGTCAGCGGCGACTCCACGCTCCTGGTCCAGGGCACGGCCGGGACGCCGGAGGAGGCGATCCGGTACGGCTGGAACTACGCGCGGCTGCTCGCGCACGGCCCCAGCCGGGACGCGCTGGTGCCCAGCCCCGTCATGCGCGCGATGGCGGAGGGCATGACCGCGCGGGTCGAGGAGCTGACGCGCATCCCGGCGGACGTGCAGGACACGCTCATCACCGTGCTGTCGGAGAAGACGCTGCCCATACCGGAGTTGGGCCAGGAGGTGCAGGCGGTCCGCGGCTTCAACCTCATCGCCACCGCCAACGACCGCGACCGCGGGGTCAATGAGCTCTCCAGCGCGCTGCGCCGCCGCTTCAACACGGTCGTGCTGCCGCTGCCCGCCACGCCGGACGAGGAGGTCGACATCGTCACGCGCCGCGTCGAGCAGATCGGCCGCTCGCTGGACCTGCCGCCGGCGCCGGACGGCATGGACGAGATCCGCCGGGTCGTGACGGTCTTCCGCGAGCTGCGGGACGGCCTGACGACGGACGGGCGTACGAAGCTCAAGTCGCCCTCCGGGACGCTGTCCACGGCGGAGGCGATCTCCGTGGTGACGAACGGGCTGGCGCTGGCGACCCACTTCGGAGACGGCGTGCTGCGGCCGGGGGACGTGGCGGCGGGCATCCTGGGCGCGGTGGTCCGGGACCCGGCGGCCGACCGCGTCGTCTGGCAGGAGTATCTGGAGTCGGTGGTCCGCGAGCGCGACGGCTGGAAGGACTTCTACCGCGCCTGCCGGGAGGTGAGCGCATGACGGAGCGCGAAACGGGGGAGCGTCGGGCGGCTGGTCCCTGGTTGCTCGGGGTGCGGCATCACGGGCCCGGGTCGGCCCGTGCGGTCGGCGCGGCGCTGGCGCAGTACGAGCCGAAGGCGCTGCTCATCGAGGGGCCGCCGGAGGCGGACGCGCTGGTGGCGCTGGCCGCGGACGAGGAGATGCGGCCGCCGGTCGCGCTGCTCGCGCATGTGACCGACGACCCGGGACGTGCGGCGTTCTGGCCGCTGGCGGAGTTCTCCCCGGAGTGGGTGGCCCTCCAGTGGGCACTGCGGCGCGGCGTCCCGGTGCGCTTCATCGACCTTCCGGCGGCGCATTCCCTCGCGGGGGCGGGGGAGCCTTCGCCCGCGGGCCCGGAGTCGGTCCCGGCCCCGGAGTCGCAGCCGATCCCGGGCCCGGGCCGGGCCCCGGAGCCGCAGCCCGCGCCGGAGTCGGAGCCCGGACCGGCGGCCGGTGACGCGCGGGTCGATCCCATTGGCGTACTGGCCGAAGCCGCCGGGTACGACGACGCGGAGCGCTGGTGGGAGGACGTGGTCGAACACCGCGGTACGGCCGCGGCCGGTGACGCGCTCGCGCCCTTCGAAGCGCTGGCCGAGGCGATGGGCGCACTCCGGGAGCAGGGCCAGGAGCCGGACCAGGAGGGCCAGGCGGGCCGGGAGGCCCAGGCGGGCGGGGCTTCCCGGGATGCCGTGCGCGAAGCGCACATGCGGTTGCGGTTGCGCGAGGCGCGGCGGGAGTTCGGGGACGACATCGCGGTCGTCTGCGGGGCGTGGCACGTGCCGGCGCTCGCCCAGCGGACGACCGTCACCGCCGACCGCGCCCTCCTCAAGGGCCTGCCGAAGGCGAAGGTGTCGGTCACCTGGGTCCCGTGGACACACCGCAGGCTGGCCCGGAAGAGTGGTTACGGGGCGGGGATCGCCTCACCGGGCTGGTACGGCCACCTCTTCAGCAGCCCCGACCGCCCCATAGAGCGCTGGCTGACCAAGGTCGCGGGGCTGCTCCGGCAGGAGGACTACGCCGTCTCCACCGCGCACGTCATCGAGGCGGTGCGGCTCGCCGAGTCGCTCGCCGCGATGCGCGGGCGCCCGCTCGCCGGTCTCACCGAGACCGAGGACGCGGTGCGCGCCGTACTGAGCGACGGTTCCGACGTGCCCGCCTCGCTGATCCACGACCGGCTGGTGGTCGGCGACGTGCTCGGCGAGGTGCCGCGGGCCGCGCCCGCCGTGCCGCTCCAGCGCGACATCGCACGGCTTCAGCGCACCCTGCGCCTCAAGCCGGAGGCGAAGGAGCGCGAGCTGGAGCTGGATCTGCGCAAGGAGACCGACGCCGCGCGCAGCCGACTGCTGCACCGGCTGCGGCTGCTGGACATCCCGTGGGGCGCGCCCGCCCACTCGCGTACGAGCACGGGGACGTTCCGGGAGACATGGCGGCTGCGCTGGGAGCCGGAGCTGTCGGTACGGGTCGCGGAGGCGGGCATCTGGGGGACGACGGTGCTCGCCGCGGCCACGGCGCGGGCGGCGTCGGACGCGGCGGACGCGAGCGCGCTCGCCGAGGTCACGGCGCTGGCCGAGCGTTGTCTGCTGGCCGAGCTGCCGGAGGCGTTGCCGGTGGTGATGCGGGTGCTGGCCGACCGGGCGGCGCTCGACGCCGATGTCGGGCACCTCGCTCAGGCGCTGCCCGCACTGGTGCGGTCCGTACGGTACGGCGATGTGCGCGGCACGGACGCGGCGGCGCTGCGCGAGGTCGCGGTCGGCCTGGCCGAGCGGGTCTTCGTGGGCCTGCCACCGGCCTGCGCCTCCTTGGATGCGGAGGGCGCGGCGGAGATGCGGACGCATCTCGATGCGACGCGGCAGGCCGTGGGACTGCTGTCCCAGGCGGCGGGGGACGGGGGACTCCGCGGGGGGCTCCTCGGCCGGTGGACCGAAGTGCTGCGCGTGCTGGCGGAGCGGGAGGCGATACCGGGGCTGATACGGGGGCGCGCGGCGCGCATCCTCGTCGACGACGGCCGGCTGGAGGACGGCGGGGCCGCTCGGCTCATGGGGCTGGCGCTTTCGCCGGGCGTGCCGCCTGCCGACGCCGCGGCCTGGATCGAGGGGTTCGTCGGGGGCGGGGCCGGGGGAATGCTGCTGGTCCACGACGAGCGGCTGCTGGCGCTGGTGGACGGCTGGCTGACGCGGGTGCCGGGGGAGGCGTTCACGGACGTACTGCCGCTGCTGCGCCGGACGTTCTCGCAGTACGAGCCGGGGGTGCGGCGCACGCTCGGCGAGCTGATACGGCGCGGGCCGGTGGCTGCCGGGGCGGCCGGCGGGGTGGCCGGTGGCGGTACGGCGGTCGGTGGCGAGGAGGCCGCGGCCCCCGGCTTCGGCCCGGGCCTGGACCGTGACCGCGCGGCGGCCGTACTGCCGACCCTGCGGGCCCTGTTGGGCACCACAGGCACGGGCACAGCTACGGACACCTCTACGGGCACAGCTACGGACACATCTACGGGGGAGATGCGATGACTGCAGAGCCGGTAGCGACGGAACCGGTGACGAAGGAACCGGTGACGACGACGGAGGCGGAGAACGGTGCTCAGGCCGAAGAGCGCATGCGGCGCTGGCGGTTGGTGCTGGGCGGGGGAGACGGTGACGGGACCGGGTGTGAACTGCGCGGACGGGACGCCGCGATGGACGGCGCGCTCGGGGCGCTGTACGGCGAGGGGCCCGGCGGACGTGTCGGCCGGAAGGAGGGCGCGGACCGGGCACGGCAACGATCCGGGGGGCTCGGCGGCTCCGCGCCCGTCGTGGCCAGGTGGCTCGGGGACATCCGCCGGTACTTCCCCACCCCCGTCGTCCAGGTGATGCAGCGGGACGCGATAGACCGGCTGGGCCTGTCCGCGCTGCTGCTGGAGCCGGAGATGCTCGAAGCCGTGGAGGCCGACGTACACCTGGTCGGCACGCTGCTCTCGCTGCACAAGGCCATGCCCGAGACGACGAAGGAGACCGCGCGGGCGGTCGTGCGCAAGGTCGTCGAGGACCTCGAGAAGCGGTTGGCCAGCCGGACGCGGGCCACGTTGACCGGCGCGCTGGACCGCTCGGCGCGGATCAGCCGCCCCCGGCACCGCGACATCGACTGGGACCGCACGATCCGCGCGAATCTCAAGAACTACCTCCCCGAGTACGGCACGGTCGTGCCGGAACGGCTGATCGGTTACGGGCGGGCGGCACAGTCCGTCAAGAAGGAGGTCGTCCTCTGCATCGACCAGTCCGGGTCGATGGCGGCGTCCGTCGTGTACGCCTCGGTGTTCGGGGCCGTGCTCGCGTCCATGCGCGCCCTCGCCACCCGCCTGGTCGTCTTCGACACCTCGGTCGTCGACCTCACCGATCAGATCGACGACCCGGTGGATGTGCTCTTCGGTACGCAGCTGGGCGGTGGTACGGACATCAACCGGGCGCTGGCGTACTGCCAGTCGCGCATCACCCGGCCCGCCGAGACGGTCGTCGTGCTCATCAGCGACCTGTACGAGGGCGGGATACGCGACGAGATGCTGAAGCGAGTGGCGGCGATGAAGGCGTCGGGCGTGCAGTTCGTGACGCTGCTGGCGCTGTCGGACGAGGGGGCGCCCGCGTACGACCGGGAGCACGCGGCGGCCCTCGGGGCCCTGGGGGCACCGGCGTTCGCCTGTACGCCGGATCTGTTCCCGGAGGTGATGGCGGCCGCGCTGGAGAAGCGGCCGCTGCCGATACCGGACCCGACGGGCTGATGCTTACACGTCCGACGAGCCGTTCACGGCGGCGTGTTCGCAGGTCGTACAGCCTTCCGTCAGGATCCCGTCGGCCTTCCGTCAGCTCTCCGCCACCTGTCGATACCGGACATGACGGAGTAACAGTGACAGGTCGCACGATCGACTTGCGCGGCACATGGCTGCTCGTGCAAGGATCTGCGCATCGCTCGATCACCCGAGACGTGCTGTGTGATGCGGGGTGCCCTGAGTACCTCGCGCCCGGTCGCCGTCCGTACGGGAAGGTCCTCCCTTGCCTGCTGTGTTCGCTCTGCCTGCCGCCGTGCGCCTGCCGCGCACCGCGGTCGTGCGGCGTGCGCTGCTGAGCGGGCTCTTCCTGATCGGCTTCGTCGTCCTCGCCGTTGTCTTCGGCGGCGGTACGGCACACGCGGCGGACGCCGGTTCCGCCACGGACACCGGATTCGAGTCCGCCACGGCGAGCTCCACATCCGGTATGCCCGGCACCACGACCGGCACCTCGACCGGCGACTCGGCCGCCTCCGACGCAGCCACCTCTGACTCGGCCACCTCCGACTCCGGCGCCAACACCGCGACGACCGATGGCGGTTCGCCGTCGGTCGACGGTTCCGGTGCGGCGTTGGAGCGTGAGGCCGCGGAGCGTGAGGCCGGGGCCGCGCAGCGGGCCGGTGCTCGGCTGTCCGACGGCGCGCAGGCGACCGGGGAGCGGCTGGGCGACGCCGTCCGCCCGCTCGCGGACCATTTGGCGCCCGTCACCGACCCGGTCACCGCTCCGGTGGACCAGGTCGTGCAGGACGTACAGCACGCGACCGGCCTCCCGATCGACCTCTCCGGCGTCAGCGCGGGGCAGGGCCGGGACGGCGAGCGGTCGCAGCACGGTGACGTCCGGGACGGCGGCCGCGGGCATGCGGTCGTAGCGGACCGGTGCGGTGCGGACCGTACCGGCGGCGACCTGTCGGCGGCTCCGGTGGGTGCCACCGGTGGTCCGGACCGGACGGCGGCGCAGGTCGCGGCCGACGGTGCCGGCGACGTGCCCGGCCAGGGCGGACTGCCCGGCCAGCTTCCGCAGGGCCCGGTCGCACCGGCCCCGCACCTCACCGGCGACGGCAACGGCCCCCGAGGCGGGGACCAGCACGCCGTACTGCCGGGCACGGACCCGCGCTTCGGGCTGGTGCCCGGTGGCGTACGGGCGGCGAGCGGCGCGCCGACGCGCGAGCGCAGCACCGACATCCTCGAATTCCCGGGCTAGGGCAGACCTCCCGCCGGATCTCCGATCCGACGGCCGTCAGCACCCCCTAGACCTGCCGCGCGGGGGCGGGACAGGTCTGCCCGTCACATCTTCCTGGAATTCGAAGGGCTCATCGCCACCATGCGCAACAACATCCGTCGTTCCATCTTCGTCGCCGCTGCCGCCACCGGTCTGTTCGCCCTGGGCACCGCGGGCGCCAACGCCGCCGAGCTGCCCGTCGACGCCCCTGACACCGGTGCCGTCACCGGTACCGTCCAGCAGACGCTGCCGGCCGGCGAGCTGACCGGCACGGTCGAGGAGACCGCGGGCCAGGCGACCGGCACCGTCGAGAACACCGTGGGCGGCGCGGCCGACAAGGTGACCGGCGTGCTCGGCGGCGGCCTGCCCACCACGGACGGCCTGCCCACCGGCCGTATCGGTGACGCGACCGGCACGCTGAACGACGTGCAGAAGAAGGCCGACCTGAAGAAGGTCACCAAGACCGCGAAGGACGCGCGCAAGGCCACCAAGGCCGCGGGCAAGGCGGGCAAGACCGTCAAGGGCGCCGCCAAGCAGGTCCAGCAGGTCGGCAACGTTCGCCTGCCGGCCTTCCCGAACGTGCCCGTCCAGGGCGTGCCCGCCCTCGACCTCCGCAGCCTGCCGGTCGAGGTCCCGAACGCCGAGCTGCCCGCCGGCCTGCCCGCTCAGCTGCCGGTCGACGCCCCGAACGCCGAGCTCCCCGCCAACCTGCCGGTCGACGCCCCCATCGCCCAGCTGCCCACCGGCCTGCCGGTCGAGGCCCCGAACGCCGAGCTGCCCACCGGCCTGCCGGTCCAGCTCCCCAACGCCGAGCTGCCCGCGGAGCTCCCCAACACCCCGGGCCTGCCCGACGCCTCCGCTGCCGCTGACCGTGTCACCTCGCTCGCCGGTACCGACCTGCGTCCCGGCACGCTGACCAACCCGGCCCAGGGCGCCCTGGCCACCGCCCGCCCGGTCGTCGACCAGACCGCCGCCGACGTGCTGCCGCCCGTCGCGCAGCGCGCCGTCGGCAAGGTCGTGCCGGTCGCCCAGAACGCGGTGGGCGGCGTGGGCCTGCTCGCCGGTGACGCGGCCGACCAGGCCACCCCGTTCGCGCAGGGCACCGTCGCCGACACCCAGCTGTTCGCCGAGGGCGCGGCCGCCGACGCCGTGCCGTTCGCGCAGGGCACCGTCGCCGACGCGCAGGGCTTCGCCCAGGGCACCGCCACCACCGCGATCCCCTTCGCCCAGGGCACCGCCACCACCGCGATCCCCTTCGCCCAGGGCGCGGCCGCTGACGCGGTGCCGTTCGCGCAGGGTGTGGCCGCCGACGCGCAGCCGTTCGCGCAGGGTGTCGCGACCGACGCCGTGCCGTTCTCGCAGGGCCTGGCCACCACCGTGGCCGCCCACGGCCAGGAGACCGCGGGCAACGCCGCCGCCGGTGTGCAGCGCATCATCCCCGTCGACGTCGCGCAGGCCGACCTGACCAACCCCGCCAACATCCCCGCCTTCTCGGCGCTGCCGGTCCTGGCGGGCTGAATCCCGGAACCCGGGTCCGGTACCCGGGTGCCCACCGGCCGGCGTTGTGGGGACGCCGCCCGCACGGCCCCCGGTAACCGGAAGCACCTATAAGCAGTACGAGCCGCTGGACGGCCCTCTTTGGGGAGGGGGCCGTCCAGCGGCTTTTTCGCTGCCGGAGCGAGTCGGAGCCAAAGCCAGTACGGGAACTACGACTTCGGCACCTTCAGCCGCTCCCAGCTCACCTTCCCCGGTATCCCGTCCGCGTCCTTGCCGCCGAAGCCGAGCTTGCGCTGCCACGCCGCGTAGGACTTGCGGTCGGCCTCCGTCCAGTACGGCCCCGGACCGTCCTCGTAGTGCGAGCAGCCCTCCGCGACCAGCCGCTTGCCCATCGCCGTGATGACCGGGCTGTGCGCGCCCGCCTGGAAGAAGCCGCCGCCGGGGAAGCGCTCGTACCGGGTGCCGGGCCGCGGCCGCTCCGGTGCGGGCTTCTCGGGCGCCGGCTTCTCGCCCTGGCCGCCACCACCGCCGCCGTTACCGCCGCCGCTCCCGCTCGGCTTGCCCGCGAGCCGCTTCTTGATGCGGTCCCGCATCCCGTCCATCGTGAAGCCGCGCGGGTCCGTCTTGCCCGGCTGCCACTCCTTGTGGCCGATGACGGACTTCTCGGTCCAGCCGTGCGCCCGGCAGATCGCCGCCGACACCTTCTCGATCGCGGCCTTCTGCTCCTCGGGCCAGGGGTCGTCGCCGTCGCCGAGGTTGATGCACTCGAAGCCGTAGAAGTGCCGGTTGCCGTCGCTGTTGGCCGCGTTGTCGCGCGGCAGCTTCGACTCGTTGACCACCGCGCGCAGGACGTCGGAGTCGCCGAGCCCGGCGTGGTTGGCGCGGCCGTTGCCGACCAGCCAGACCTCGCCCTTCTTGTCGATGACGCCATGGCACAGCGGCCCCGGCAGCCCGGACCGGCCCTCGTAGCAGAGGTTGACGGAGCTTTCGGTGCCCTTGGTGACGGTGTGGTGGATCATCACGCCGTTCAGCGGGCCCCACGGGCCCTTGCTGTTTCTGTTGTGGCGGCGCCAGTTGCGGACCTCGTGGACGGTCAGGCCCTCCTTGCGCAGGACCTCCACCAGGCGCGACGCGCTCAGCGGCTCGGCCATCGTTGTGCTCCTTCCTCGGCCCGCCCGGGCGGGCCGGTCCCCCGGTCGGCGGCGCGCGACGTCACCCGCGCGCGGAATCACCCGCGCGCCGCCTTGTACGTACGCGGTGGCGCGTTCCCCGTGGCGCCACCCGCCGGTGTTACTCCTCCGTCAGCGACTCCGCCTCCGCCGTCGTCTGCGAGCGCAGTGCCGCACCGTGCGCAGGGCCGGCGGAGGCCACGTCGGCGGGCTCGTTCTCGGCGTCCGCCGCGGCGTCGGCGGCGCGCGCCTCCTCCTCGGCCGCCAGCTCCTCGTCGCTGGCCGCGGCGATCTCCCCGGCCAGCGGCTTGAAGGCGAATCGCAGGTCGGACACGGTCTTCTCGCCCATCACCCAGCCCAGCGGCGCGTAGTGCACCTGCGGCCCGAGCGGGCCCTGGAGGAGCGGGCGGCGCGCGGCGTCCGTCGGCCACTCGACGCTGCCGGTGGCCGTGCGGGCCGGTACCACCCAGTAGTCGCCGCTGCGGTAGGTGCTGCCGGCCGCGAAGTACACCTCGACGCCGTCCTCCAGCGGCAGCCAGGCGCCTTCCTCGATGCGCACCGCGCCGTGCTTCAGCTGCCCGGCCGCGCCCTTCTTCGTCTGCCGCTCCTGCGCCCGGCCGCCCTCGCGGTGGTCCCAGCGACGCAGGTACGGGCTGCGCTCGGGCCGCCGCCCGACGCCCTGCGCGGGCTCGTCGGAGAGGCGTACCCGACGGCCCGGCAGGTCCAGCTCCTCGACCCGCAGCAGCGGATGGGCGTCCAGCCGCGAGGCGACCGCGGAGTCCATGAACTCGACGTAGTCGCCGACGTCCAGGTCCAGCTTGTCGTCGTTGCCCAGCGTGGCCAGCTCGACCCAGGTGCCGTCCAGGCCGTCGACCGGGAAGGTCACCGAGCCGTTCTCGCGGGACCACTTGAAGGTGGCGTCCTTGGCCGCGCCGCCGTCGTGGATCTCGATCCGGTACAGCTGGTTCTCCGGGCCGCGGTACCGGGCGTCCGGCTTGACCAGGCACGGGTCGTCGTCGGCGTGGTCGGGGCGCTCGCTGCGCACGGCGAGCCGCGCGGTGGCCTTGCGCTGCTCGGCTACCCACTTGCGGAACGCCTCGCGGACCGGGGCCTTCTTCGTCTCGTCGCCCTCGATGTCCAGTTCACTGCCCGGCAGCGGCAGCACCTGCCAGACGACCTTGAGCCGGGCCGCGGTGTCCGGCAGCGCAGCGCCGAGCGCGACCTCGCGCAGCGCCGGGTCCTCGGCCGCGGTGACCGAGCGCTCCCACACCTTCAGGTAGGCGAGGTACGGGAACCGGGTGGGCAGCCGGTCCTCGGGGCGCTCGGCGTCGCGGTACGCGTCGGGCTGGTCCCAGTACGTCCAGGTGGCCGGCGGCTCGGCGGCCGCACCCTCGCCGTCCTTGGCGTCGTCGTCGGTGTCGGCCTCCGCGGTGTCCGGCACCGGGACGCCCGGCTGCGGCCGGTACGCCTCGACCAGGATGCCGTCGACGTAGTACCGGCCGGGGCTGATCGACAGGTCGTCCAGCTCGCGGCTGCCGCCGGTCATATCGATCTTGAACCCGGCGTCACCGGCCGGGCCGCCGTGCTGCCCTATCAGGTCCGTGGCGGTCACCCGCGCCTGGTAGAGCTGGATCGCGGTCTGTTCGTTGGCGTCCGCGTCCAGCTGGACGCGGCCCTGCTGGGCGAGGACGGCGGAGTAGTGGGCCTGCGGCCGGAAGGTGATGCGGGAGAGATCTGCGTGCATGGGAAGGGTTCCCCCTCGTGAAGAAGCTCGTGGCGGTAAGTCGGGTGCGGGCGCGGCGGCTTGACGCCCAGGAGTGGCATCAGGTCACGAAGAAGATCCCCGCATCCGTTCCGGCCGGTGTGTACTCCGCGAGCCGCGCCCGCAGGCTGTCCTCGCGCTGCGGCTGGTACAGGTCGTGGAAGGCGCCCAGTTCGGCCCCGTCCTCGGCGGCGCGCCGGCATCCCTCGCCCGCCGGGCCGTCCGCGCGCGGCGCGGTCAGCTGCCCGTACGCGGGCGTGCCGTACCGCTCGCTGCGCAGCACCGGCCGTACGGCACCGGCCTGTTCGGCGCCGACCAGGTCCGGCAGGCAGCGGTACCGGCGCGGCGTCCGGGAGCCCGGTGTCACGTAGGAGTACCGGATGCAGCCGAGCTGCCGCCGGGCGACGTGCAGCCGCCCGGTGAAGAGGGAGTTCTCGGCGATCTGCACGGCGTGGACGTGCACTTCGCCGATCACGGTGGTGCGGTGGGCGTGCAGGACCGCGTGCGCGTGGCGGCAGTCGGGCGCCGACAGCGCCTCGCGGTCATGGCCCGTCGCGTCCAGGATGCTGTCCCGGATGTGGATCGGCAGCGGGTCGGTGGACACCTCGTCCCCGATGACCTCGATCGTGCCGAGGATTGTCCGGTCGATCTCCACGCAGGCGCTCGTCCGGTCCAGTACGAGGCTGGGCTCCTCGGGGGAGTGCGGATCGCACTCCGGCTCCAGCGACCAGCCGGGGACGAGCGTGCAGTGCCGCAGCGCGAGCGCGCCCACGGGGCCCTGGACGTTGATCCCGCGGCCGGTGATCAGCAGCCCGTCCAGCACCATGCGAGGCCGGTCGCCCGCCGCGCACTCCTCGTCCCGCGCCCGGATGTTCAGCGCGTCGGGCCGGTTGCTGTACCAGTCCAGCAGCCGGATCACCGGCCGCGTGCCCTCCGCCGCGCGCACCTCCAGGCGGTCGCCCGGGTCCAGGTCGAAGTCCAGCTGTTCCTGGTAGGCCCCGCTGTGGGTGATCTCGATGATGCCGTCGGGGCCGCAGCGCCCGGCCCGCCGGTCGTTCTGCCACTGCCCGTACGCGTCCATGATCCGCTGGTACGTCTGGCCGGGGCCGACTCGATACACGGCCGCGTCCGGCGGCGTCGCCCGCTCGCGGAGGTACTCGCCGCCGCCCAGGTCGTCCCCGAAGGCGTAGTGGTACGTCACCCACACGCCCTGGCGGGGCGCCGAGCGCGAGCCGAAGGCGATGCGGCCCAGCTCCGGGTCGACCGCGACCTGCCCGCGCTTGGGGCGGTAGCGCCAGTCGCTGAGGTCGGCCACCACGATGTCGGACGGGTCGACCGGCTCGCGCTGCCCGTCCCGCCAGATCGTGAAGGACTTGCCGGGCCCGTAGTAGTCCGCGAGCCGGTCGTGCAGCTGACGGCGGCGGACGTACGCCGGGACGTTGTCGATGGTGGCGATGTGGGTGGCGGACGGCTCCGGCTCGGGCTTGGTGACGAGCGGGGTGTCGTTGCCGAGGATGGAGAACGTGTACAGGTTGCGGGCTCGGTCGATGCAGTACGCGGGCGCGCGGGTCACCGAGTACGGCTTCAGGCGCCATACGTACAGGCCCACCCCGGCCGGGGTCGGGCCGCCCTGGCGGCGCCGCGAGTCGGCCCGGCGGACGTCCGCCGAGCGGGCCGTCGCGCCGAACGGGCCGCCCGCCAGGTCCAGCGCGGCGGAGTCCCGCACGTCCACCGACCGGCCGCGCGCGGCCCGCCGCCCGTTGACGGCCGCGGTCCCCGAGCCGTACAGCTTCACCGGCTGGTCGTGGGAGATCAGCCGGGAGAACTCCACGGCCCGCGCGGGCCAGTTCGCCACCTCGGCGGACAGCTCCTCCAGGAGTGCGAGGGTGCCCTTGCGGCGGCGGTTGGCGACCGTGGCCGCCACGTCGCGGCGCGGCGCGAGCGCCTCGGCCAGTCGCCGCCGCGAGGAGTCCGGCAGGCCGCCGTCCTTCAGGCCGGTGGCCAGCACTCGCTCGTAGCCGGGCAGCGGCTTGTAGCCCACCAGGTCACCGAGGTACGGCAGCACCCATTCCGCCGCCGTCTCCACGAACCAGTCGTCGTACTGCTGCTCGACCCCGTCGCGTACGAGGTCGACCTGCTCGGCGATGACGGCGAGCAGGGCGCGCAGCGGCTCGCCGTTCTCGGCATCCCTCAGCCGGTGCCACTGCGGGAGCAGCTCCGCGAGCCCGTCCGGCTCCCTGGACATCACTTGACCTCCGTCAGAATCATGGTGTCGGCGACCTGCGGCGAGAACAGCGCGAGCTGAGCGGGCCGGATGCCGCGGAAGACGCACACCGAACGGCCCTTGGGCAGCGCCCGGGTGTCGGTGATGTCCGGGTTCAGGCGCAGCAGTTCGGCGAGCGGGATGCCGTTGCGGGCCGCGACCGAGGAGAGCGATTCGCCCTTCTCGTCGGTGACCCGGTAGGTCTGCTCGTCGTACGTGGCCCGGCGGGCCGGGACCGTGGTCTGCGGGGCCGCCAGCCGCTCGCCGAGCCCGGCCAGGTCGGTGGGCGAGGCGAAAGCCGGTACGCCGGTGAAGGCGTCCACGTCCACGTAGTCCACGCCGGGCACGGACTGGGCGGTGGCCAGCACCTCCGACAGCCGCGCGGGCTGCCCCAGTTCGCGCCCCTCGTAGCCGAGTTTGCGCAGCAGGGCGGCGCGCACCCGGGGTTCGACCGCAGCCCAGGAATGGTCCGGCGCGACCTTGACCTTGGCGACGAGCAGAAGCAGGACCAGCTCCCGTACGTCGACGCGCACCGGCAGCGCCGCGTCTCCGTACTCCGCCAGCGAGGACCGCAGCGCCTGCAGTACCTCGGCGTCGGCCGCGACCGGGTTGTCGTCCACCCCGGCCACCGTCAGGTGCAGCACCTGCCGCCGCCCGTCGTACAGTTCGGCCGCCGCGGCCCGGCCGATACCGGCCCGGGAGCGCGCGAAGTCCTCGTAGTCGGGGAGCGAGACCAGCCGGTCCAGGGCTGAGACCGCGAGCGGGACCGTGCGGCGGGTGAGCCCTGGACCGTCGGCGTCCGCGCCGCCCGTGGCGGGCTGCGGGTTGGTGACGCCGGTGACGCCCAGCGGGCGGGTGATCGCCTGAGTGATGCGACCGGCCTTCACATTCGCCGCGCGGCCGGTGCCGAAGCGGTAGCGGGCCCGGACGTTCTCGTGGCCCGTGGGCAGCCGCGCGCCGTGCACGCCGTCGCCGAAGGTCACCGTCGTCCGGCCGTCCCCGGCCGCGCCCAGTACGTACACCCGCTCGCGCGGCCCGCGCCCGGCCAGGCTGTCGACCCGGTGCCACAGCAGCCCGTCGACCCGGATCTCCAGCTCGGGCACCGCGCCCAGCGGATTGTCGTCGGGCAGCCAGGTCAGCGGGGACTGCCACAGCGCGAACGCCTGGTTCGCCTGCTCCGCGTTCCCGCTGCCCAGCGGCTCGTCCCGGCTCTCGCCGTGGGTGGCCGGTACGACGTTGCCCTGGATGCGGACGGTGTCGCGGCGGTACCGGTAGGCGAGGTCGGCGGTGAGCGTGAGGACCGTGTGGACGTGGTCGCCCGGCAGGTTCTCGTCCAGCCGCTGGTCGACCGCGGCGATCACCGCCAGCTCCGTGCCGCGCACCCCGGCCGAGCCGGGGATGTCGGTGCGCTCGCCGGAGACGACGATGTACCGGCCGGGGCGCAGCCCCTCGTACAGGTCGGCCAGCTCCAGCTCGTTGCCGTGCACGTCCTCGCCCAGCGGCTCGTCCGCGCTGCGCAGCGGCTCGCCGCCCGCGTGCACGGTCGTGTCCCGGATCGCCGACAGCACGACGTCGTGCTCGTCCAGCCACGGGTCGGCGAGGGTCAGCTCCGTGCCGCGCCCGGTGATCCCGAAGTTGGTGTACGCGGCGGTGCGGACGGCCGTCACACGGGTGGTGACGAACGCCAGCTTCTTGTCGCCGGGGATGCCGTCCGGTCCGTCGGCGCCCTTGCGGGGCCGCTGGACCGCGACCCAGCTGCCGACCGTGATGCCGTCCTGCACCGACTCCAGCGGCAGGACGTAGCGGTTGGCGGGCTCGGGCACGGTGGCGATGCCGATCTCCACGGCGGGCGGCTCGCTGCCCGGCGTGCGCCGCACGGTCACCTCGTACTCGCCGTGCCGGACCTGGTGCTTGTCGCCCGGCGCGAGGTCCCAGGTCTTGGTCTCGCCGTTGTTGACCGCGACCTCGATCTTCCCGTCCTCGTCCGGGCGGGCCACGAACAGGGAGCGCTCGGGCAGCCCGGCCAGCAGCCGGACGGTGACGCCGGGCTCCTGGGACTCGGTCGGCCGGCGGCCCAGCCAGCTCAGGTCGCGGTCCTGCCCGGTACGGGTGGACACCTGGACCCGGCCGGGGCCCAGGTCGAAGGAGTTCTCGGACGGCAGGTTCTCGGAGTACTGCACCGAGCTGCCGGTCTCGACGTGCTGGAACTCCGCCTTCACCGGCACCTTGCCCGCCGTGTCGAAGACGATCCGCACGCTGGTCAGCACGCCGCCGGTGAGGGGCCAGTCGGCGGTACGGATCACCCGGCCCGCCTTGTCCTGCACGGGCTTGAGCGGCGCGGTGGCCCCGAAGGGCGCGGCCGTCACCCGCATCGCCAGCAGCGCGCGGAGCGCGGCGGGCGTCGCGGGCGCGGCCTGCCGCCACGCCGTGTACATCCGGTCGGACAGCCGCGGGTCCAGCGCGGACAGCAGCCGCGCGGTGAGGTCCGAGCCGGGCGCGAAGAGGCGCCCGGGGTCGCGCGAGACGGCCCGCGCGCCGGACGGGGGCCGCACGACGCTCGTACGGAGAGCGGGCAGTACGGCGTCGAGGGCACGCAGGGCGGGCGTGGGCCCGCTGTTTTTGGGTTTCGGCTCCGACGGCGGCACGGTCCGCGCCGGCTCCAAGTCCCCGGCCCGCTCCCGCAGTTCCCCGATCACCGCCTCGAGCTGCTCGAACCAGGCCGCGACGTCCTCGTACGGCGCGGCCAGTACCTGCGCCTCGGCCAGCCGGTCGTGCGGACCCGCCAGCCGCGCCGCGAAGGCCGCGGGCGTCTTGGCCGCATCGCCCTCCAGGTCCTTGCGCAGCGGCGCCAGCACCTGCGTGTCGAAGGTTTCGATGATCTTGCTGATGGGGCGCGGGTTCGGGGTCTCCGCGGTGGGCGGCCCGGGCTCGTCCGGATCGTCAGGGTCGCCGCCGTCCTCCGGCTCGGTGATCCACTGCTTCAGCTCGTCGACCAGCTCCTTGAGCGTGGGCGGCGCGGACTGCTGCAGCCCGATCGCGGTGATGTCCTCCTCCCGGTCGATGCGCACCTTGGCGACCGGCAGCAGCTGCTGCTCCTTGCCGCCGAAGTCGAAGAGCAGCTGGTCACCGGTCTGCAGGGAGGTGGAGGTGCCCGAGACGTACAGCTCCGAGCGCTTCTTCAGGTCCTCGGGGACCAGCAGCGCCGGCCGCCGCCTGCGGACCTTCAGCTCGTTCCACGCCCAGCGCGCGGTGAGGTCCTCGCTCGTCTCGAAGGTCTGCGACTCCTCGCCGGTGGCCGCCGGCACGCTGTGGCTGCGCGCCCCGCGCGGGATGACGACCGGCAGGTCCTCGGCGCGCGGGTCCTTGTCCAGGGTGTACGCGAGGTGGGTGTCGGCCGCGACGCCGGGCCGCGGCCGGTGCCCGACCAGCCGCCCGAGCAGCGCGAGCGACCGGTGCTCATTGGCGGTGCGCAGATACCCCTCGTCCGCGATCCGCTCGCTGTGGAAGGTCAGTACGTCACCGAGCACGGCCCAGGCGTCCAGCAGCCCGATCGCCGGGTCGTCGGTGGTGCGGACGGTCAGGCCGCGCAGCGCCGGGTAGGCGGGCGAGGCGAGCCGGTCCAGCATCCCGGCCAGGAACGTGCCGTACGTACCGACGCGGTAGTCCAGGGCCGTCCGGGCCGGCGGGTTGTACAGGGCGTCCGGGGCGCGCCGCTCGTCGCTGCCGCCCCCGCAGCCGCAGCCGCACGTGGCGCTCATCGCGCACCTCCGGACTCTCCGAGCTCGATGACCAGGCGGCCGTTCTCCGGCCGCTCCGGGTCGTTGTCGCACACGGCGATCTCCAGCGGGCCGAGCCGCAGCACACCGTCCTCCAGCGCTCTGTTGTCGAGGTGGTCTTCGTGGAACTGCCGTTGCAGGCGGGTCACCCGTACGCTCTCCACGCCCGGTACGGCAGCGGCGACCGCGGTGAGACGGCTCAGCCGTACCGGTTCGCCGAACGTCAGCGCGTCCGGATGGAAGAAGCCCAGCCGCCCGCCGGATAGCCGCCGGTTGCCGAGCACCCGGGTCAACTCGGCCAGGATCCGGCCGTGTTGATGACCCGGCGCCGCGCACACCTCGATCTCGATGTCCAGCGGCACGGTCCGGGCGGGCTCGACCACCAGGTCGTGCCCGATCCGCCGGTAGCTCTCCAGCGCGTACGCGACGGAGTCCAGCAGCTGCGGCGTGGGCTCGCCGGTGCGCGCCGCGTCGATCGCGATGTGCGCTTCCTGCACGCTGCCGGTCCAGCGGATCTCGGCCGCGGCCCGCTGCACACCGGGCAGCGCGGACGCCAGCTCCGCGTAGTCGGCGGCGGTGACGGCCCGCCGGCGGGTGCGCTTGAGGTCGAGCGGCGCGAGCTGCCGTACCTGCTCGACGGACTCGGGCGCGGCCCCGCCGATCGCGGGCAGCGGATTCCGCACCCCCGCCACCGGCATCGGGTCACCCCCGTCCGACTCCGCCGCATCCCGACTCAGCACCAGATGGTTGATCGCCTCGGCGCCGACATTGCCCGCCGTGCCGCCGCCCAGCCGGTAGTGCAGCGTGAGCCGGCTGCCGGGCTCCGGGCGCGCGCCGTACCGGCCGTCCCCGAAGCGCAGCGCGATCCGCCCGTCGTCCTCCAGCTCGCCCACGAAGTGCCGGTCGCGCGGCCCGCTGTCCAGCAGGTCGCGGCGCGGCTCCCAGATGTGCTCGCCGCCCTCGATCCGTACGGCGGGAAGCGCGGCCCGGGGGTCGGGCGCCAGGCTCGCCGCCGGGCCGTGCAGCACCGGCTCGTCCGGGTGCAGCCCCGCCGCGTACGCCGGGCCCCAGCTGTGCGCGATCTCCCAGGCGATCCGCGCGTCCAGCACCGCGCCGGCCCGCGCCCGCGCGCTCAGCACGTCCAGGCGGCGCAGCTTGGCCGCCAGCAGCCGATCGGCGCGGTGCAGCAGCTCGCGCAGCGCCCGTACGGGGTGCCGGTGCAGTTCGAGGTGTTCCAGCGTCTTGAGGCCGAAGATCACCGTCAGCTCGGCGATCTCTCCCTCCGCGAGACCGTCGCGGTCCCGGGCGCTGCGCCACAGTTCCACCACCCGCGCCCGCACCCGCTCCCGGATACCGGCCAGCCGCTCCGCCTGCCCCGCGGCCACCAGCTCGGGCCGCGGGAACGGCACGGTCTGGGCGACGGGGGAGCGGTGCAGCACGGGCCGGAAGCGCGCCTCGATGCCCGGGTACACGGACTGCGCGAGCAGCGTCCGCAACGCCTCGGCCTGCGCGTACACCGTCCCCGGCACCACCTTCTCGCGCCGCTGCCCGGCCAGCTCCAGAGCGAGCCCGGCCCGTACGGTCGCCTCCTCGCCGACCACCTCGAACAGCTCACGGATGTCCTCGGCGGTCAGCGCCTGGTGGCGCTTCGTCTTGTCCATCAGGTGCTCGATGGTCCGCGCCGTGGCGTTCCCGTCGCCCCTGTGGTCCGCGCACCCAAAGACGGGCGGCTCGCAGGAACCGGTCACGGCCGGTACGGGCGGCACGGTCACCGTCTCCGGCACGCCCTCCGGGCACTCCCCGAACGTCAGCGACCGCCCGTGATCGACGAGTACGACATTGCCGCGCGCCACGCTCACGTCGGCCACCGGCGCGCAGTCCGTACCGCCCCGCGTGGACAGGCACAGCGGGAACGTCAGCGCGTCCTCCTGCGCCCAGGTGATCTCCAGCACCGGCTGCCCGTCGAGCTGGTCGACGGCGGGGGTGACGGAGGTCAGCCGGACGGTCTGCCGGTGACTCGGGTCCTGGTCGCCGGGCGTACCCGTACGCGGACCCTTGACCTCCTCGAAGAGCAGCAGGTCACCGGGGGAGAGCTTCAGGGCTCGCGTTTCGCAGGACTCGTCGGTCCACTCGTCCCGAAGCGTCGCCGAGGTCGCGCCCTTCGGCAGCGCGCAGACCTCGTCGCCCCAGGTCCACAACCGGATGGCGTTGTGCTCCGCACGCAGCCGCAGCGGCGCGTCACCGACCGGCTCGAAGACCTCCACGGACCCGCGCTCGTCCAGTACGGCCAGGTCCCGGTCGTCGATGACGGTCCCGATCGCCGGCCGGTCGCGCGGCCCGTACGTACGGAAGTCCACCGCCGCGAAACGGAACGTGCCCGGGAGCAGTACGAGATCGGTGGCCACCTCCACGGACACGAAGGCCCGCGCGCTGCACCCGTCGTGCATCGGGTAGTCGATCAGCCGTACGTGCCGCCGTACGGACACCCGCTTTCGCGCGGTGTCCAGATAGGCCTCGGTCGCGACCGCATCCTGCTGATAACTGATCTGGTCGGCGGTGTACGCCAGCATCTCGACCAGCGTCATCCCCAGGTCGGCGGGGTTCCGCTCGACCCAGTCGGGCGTGGTCAGCCGCAGCCGGTCCAGGACCAGCTGGCGCAGCGTCTCGTAGTCGCGCGCGGTGTAGTCGATGACGGGGGCGGACTCGAAGGTGTCGGGGCAGTCCCCGTCGTCCTCGTCCACGCAGTCGAAGGGGCTCGGGCAGTCGGTCCGGAAGCGGAAGTCGGCGGCGAAGTACCGCTGGTCGAAACCCTCGTACGGTTCCGTCCCCGGCCGCCCGTACGGGTCGGTGTCCACGATCGACAGCCGGTACCGGGACGTGTCCCCGGTCCGGTCCAGCACCACGTGCAGCCGGTCGTCGAGCTCGGGATCCTCCTCCCGCTCGACCGACACCTCCAGTGCCTCCAGGCCGGTGATCCGCCGCCCGCCGTCGATCCGGACGTTCTCCGGGCACAGCCCGTGCGGCGCCTTCCCGAGGAAGGTGACGGTCAACGTCACCCCGTCGTCGGCGACTTCCACCCCATCGATGCCGTTCAGCCGCGCGGCTCTGATCCGCCCGCGCCGCTGATCGGTACGGCACACCAGCTCCCCGCTGATGCCACCGCTGATGAGCTGCTCACTCATATCTCGCCCCGCCCCTCGAACACTTCGTCGCGCCTGCTCGCGGTGGAGCGCACCACATAGCGCAGATACACCCGTACGACGTTCTCCTCGTTCACCACGTCCAGCGACTCGACCTCGATCAGATCGCCGAGCCACCGCTGCAGCGACGCCTGCACGGACAGCTCCACGGCCGACGCCAGCTCCGGACTGTTCGGCGTGAAGACCAGATCCAGTAGCCCGCACCCGAAGTCCGGCCGCATGACCCGCTCACCCGGGCTGGTGAACAGCAACTGCTCGATCAGATCCCGTACATGGTCATCGTGGTCCGCGTGCGCGGTCCGCCCCCGCCGGTCCGTCCGGAACGGAAAGGCGATCTCACTCCGTACTTTCTTCACAGCCCTCATCGGCTGGACACCCCCTGGCCCTGGTGGACGGACGCCACGACCGGCGGGCCCTGCGGCACCAGCCCGGCGCTGAAACACATCGCGGCCGAGGTGTCCATGAGTACTGGCACCCCGTCGATCCGTACCTCGTCTTTGCCGTCGGCCGGCGTCCAGCGCACGCTGGTACACGGGCTCGGCACCCGGTCCACGGTGTGCGGACAGCCGCTGACCGTGAAGAGGTCCGCGGCGGTGGCCACGGGCGCGCCGTCGATCCGTACGCCCGTGCCGACGGCCGCGGTGGACACCGCGCGGCCGCCGTGCGGACAGCTGATCACGGCACCGCCGTGGAGGAGATTCCCGGTCACCACGTCTCTCGTTCCCCCGTCTTCGCTGTCGCTTCCTGGTTCATGGCTTCTCGGGTGGTCGCTTCTTGGGCCGTGGCTTTTTGGGTCATCGCTTCTTGGGCCGTCGCTTCTTGGGCCGTGACTTTTTGGGTCATCGCTTCTTCGGCACGGTCAGCCGGCCCTCGTTGATGTCGACCTGATCGCCCTGGAGCAGGATCGAGGCGCCCGCCCCGTTGTTGATCTGCACGCCTGCCGCATTGATCCGTACGTACGCACCGCCCGGCGCCTGCAGCAGAATCCCTTCCTCCGGCACATCCGACAGCACGATCTTGTGATGCCCCTGCGTCTCGATGACCACCGGCTCGGCCCCGGCCCGCGCCCCGGCCTGCGCATCCACCGGCATCTCGGCCTCGGCGCCGTACCAACACCCCGTCCACACCGGGAAACTGGGATCGCCCTGCTCGAACTCGATCCACACACCCGCGCCCTCGCTCGGGATCACGTACTGCCCCGCCTGCGCCCCCGTGAACGGAAAACACGGCATGGCCCACGTCGACGCCTCGTCCCCGAGCACATCCGGCACGTGCGCCGTGATCCGGCCGATCCGCAACGGATCGTTGTTGCTCGCCACCCGGCCCCGGAACTTGCCGAGGAAGCGATTGTTCGATGCAGCAGCCATCTGCGGTGTCTTTCTCCTGGGTGGTACGAGTGGGCGTTACGGGCGAACGACGTTGCTGCGGGCGATGAGCCCCTCCCGCGAAAGCGTGAAATTCTGCTGGTAGGACCCCGGCCGGAGGTTATGGGTCACGCTCTTCACGTAGTAATCCCCGTCATACGTGACCCCCGCGCCCCGCACGCCCACCAACTCCCGCGGCCGCAACACATATCCATGCCGATTCACGTCCAACTGCCCCGACCCGGAAATAGCATCGGCACTGGTCGCGGCCCGCCCCAACGCCTCCGCCTTCGCCAACGCCTCATCCTTCTTGGCCGTCCCGCTGAGGGTCTTGCGTTTGAGGGCGGGCGAGGCGCGCCGCCCGAGCGGCGGCCGCAGCGGACTGATGTCAGGCTGGGCAAGCAACGGCGCCCGCCGCGTCACAGGATCCTGCACGCGTGCCTGCGGCTCTTCCCTCGCGGTCCCGTCGTACGCAAACGTCAGCTGATCAACCGTCGAATTCACATCCATGTTCACGTTCAAGGCATGCTGCCGCTGGCCCAGCCTCTGCTCCGGCCCCCAGAACGCGGTCGACCTCCCGGGCACAGGCCCAGGATCCAGATAAAACGTGTAACCGTTGGCCCTGGCCAACTCATTCACATACTGCAGATCCGTCCCCGTCTGGTAATCGACGCGCAACCGCTCCCTCGGCGGCTGCGGAACCTGCTCGCGAATGATCCGGGCATCAATCCCGTAATCCGCGTACTTCGCCAGAATCCTTTCCACCCGCTGCGAAGGCGCCAGGTTCGGATACCGATCCGTCCGCTCCTCCAGATCCATGAGCAGCGTCAGATCCTCACCCGTGACCGTCAAGGTCGTCTGCCCGGGCTGGTTACTGGCCCCCACCTCCTGCCGCACGATCAACCCGTCCAGCAGCACCACCGGCGTCCCCTTGACCGCAACGGTCAGAACCACCCGCGTCTTGGGATCAAAAAACCCCTCAGGCAGCAACCGCTGAACAATCGCCCCCTTCTTCGTCAGGTCGAAAGCAAGCTGGAACCCGCTCCTCTCACCCGCCGTACTGGTGATCTGCGCGGACAGCAGCGCCTCCGTCACCTCCTGCGGCACCAACCGCGCCAACTTGGGCCCCATGTACAGCGACACATGAATGGGCCCGCCGCCCACAGGCAGGTCATCAGCCATTCCGCACCCCCGGCCCACCCATCCCACCGGGGAACCCACCGGGCAACGGCACGGCTATCTCCTCACCCGGCTCATCGGTCAACTCCCGCGGCCCGAGCACCGGATTGGCATCAGCAATCCGCCACCACTGCCCCGAATCCCCGAAATACCGCTGCCCAAGCTGATCGGCCCGCTCCCCAGCACTGACGGTATGCGGCACGGTCTCGTCGGCGTCGTGTGTGAGGGGCGGCAACAACCTCCGCTTGGCAAACTTCACCTCACTACCGTCATCGTTTCTGTGAACGCCGATCTCCACATCGTGATACCGGCTACTCCTGGGATACGGATGAGCCCCCGGCACATCATCCAACGCACTCTCATACGGCTCGATCACGCTCAGATCCCTCCCCCAAGCCCAAGCTGCGCCAAGCTCCCAGCCCGAGCCCGCCGCGCCAACTGCTCCTTCTGCGCAAGGTGAGCCAGATAAAGCTCAGCCCCCCGATGCCCCGCCGGCAAATCACTCACCGTCAAAATCTTCATCCCGATGGAGAGCGAAGCCCGAATCGGATTAAGGTTGACGTCAAACGCCGACTCATTCACCGACAACTCGGTGAGCCGCACGGGCATAACCCGCTTACTCCCCCAAGTAAAGAGCGTCAACGGCATCTCAATAGGACTAATCTCAATAGTCCCCTTCTTACTGAGCTTGGAGGCAGCTCGAAGCTGCGCCGTGGTGGGCTGCACCAACATCTCCAGCACAGCAAGCTGAGGATGAATCCCATCCGGCGCAGCCACATCCAACTGATCCGTGGCATCAATCTCCGCAGTAAACTTCCACGACTCCTGCGCCGGCCCCTTCAATCGCAGCGCTTCGTTACGGTCCCCACCACTGTCTCCACCCCCGCCTCCACCTTCCCCGCCGGCGGCTTGCGGAGCCACGGACCGCTCCAACGTGTCGGGATTGAACTGCAGCACAATGATCCGCTGCGGCGTCCCCCGCTCGGGATCAACGATGACGAGCCCGGAGCGAATGGGCTTGGGAATGTCGGCGTAACGAGTCATGCGGAGTCACCGTCCGTTCCCAGCGTCGATACCACGGCTTCTGCATCTTGAACCAACTGCTCATCCGCCTCTCGTTCGATGAGCGCGGTCAACTCCTCCCGGTATTCGGACCATTTGCTGTACGCCATGGCCCAGACGGCTGCCTGGCGAACACCGGGATACTTGCTTCGAGCGGCCTTGCAGACCCGTTCGATGATGGCTTGGTCCGACTGCAAGGGGGAGACGATCCCCAGGAGGGATACGGCCCTCTCCTTGTCGGCCCCGTAGACACTGGCATCGAAATTGAAGGTGGCTTCGTCAGTGGTCCAGGTGTCCAGACCGGAGCTCAACTCCGTCAACTTCTCATCTGCGTCCGGCGTCTGGCTGACGGCCATGACATATCGTTCGCCCATGAAGTCATCGACGATGTAGTGGAACGAAAGGCCGTCTCGGACCTGCCACTTCTTCTCGTAGAACACGCCCTCGTCGGGATTCCTGTTGATGATTCCGATCGAATCCCACCCCCGAGTCTCGGCGTATTGATTCACCTCAGCCATCGTCACGTGGTCCTTGAGTGCCAGCCGACGACTGTAATGGCTACGTCCGTTCACGACAGCCATCCCTTCTTGCTCGTTGCGCTACAGGCCGTAGATTCTGTTGATCTCGGCAGAAATTCTCTGGAAAAGAGCCTTCTTCCCCTCTTCCGCCGTCGGCAGGTCGGAGTAATCAAGTTGCAGGGTCCGTGCCCACCTCTCCAGGAACTCCACTTCGCGTGCGGCTATCTTGTTGGCGGGCCCGGACATGCGTACGCTACCTGGTTTGTTGTGCTCCAGTTGGGCGGCATGTGACCAGGTGTGTTGTATGTACTCATCCTCCCATTGCTTCCATTGTGCGCGCGCTGCGCGCATGTCCTCGTCCGATATTGAGGTGTCCCCCTTCTTTCTGTTCTTTTTTCTTTTGACGTCCTTCAGGTCGTTCTCGCTGATCTTCAGATTATTCTTGAGGAACGCGTTCATGGTGGGGCGACCCGTCCGCGCGGTCATCTTCTGCATATCGGTGTAGGTGAGGCCGGTCTCGCGACTGAGCTGGGTCATTACTCGGGCGATCTGTGCAGGGGGGAGACCGTCCTGGTGCAGCGCCTGGAACACGTAGTGGAGATCGAGCTGACGGGCTTGCGCCTGTGCGCCCTTCGGGGCGAGAGGCAGCCTGGTGAAGGCGTCATGCAGTGTAGTGATGCCGTTTTCGCGCTGGCTGGAGGTGACCTGGCCCGGCTGTTGCGACAACGGGGCGTCGTAGGCGAATGCGCGGTAGACGAGGTCGCTTCTGGAGCGGTTCTCCTCAATCGCCGCCAAGGCCCGGAGGAACATCATCTGGCTGGGCGGGGTGGTCGCCGCCGTTGCTGTACCGCTCAGATCGCTGCGCATGTCTGCAGCAAGAGTCCGCTGTTGACTTTCTGCCATTCCCGAGAACATGTTGCGGTAGTCGTCGGGCAGGAGGTTGCTCTCGTCGTTGTCGACCTGTATGGCGTACTGGTTTCGCGGACTGAAACCCTGCTGCACCTTGGCGCTGGCACCCGTCGTGCGGTCCGTGATGCGGCCCATGCGCCCGCTGCCGAGGCCCCTCTCGCGAAGTGCGCGGGGAACTCCGCCGACCTGCGCGGTTCCGTCGAAGGACACGTTCGCCGGGTCGCTCGTGTCGACCTGGGACTCGGCGCGCTGCCGACGCTGCGATTGCTGCACCCTTGCGGCTTCTTCGCGGATGAAGTTGAGGAGCTCGTCCCGGTCCAGCTCGACGCCGGCAATGACCGGGCCCTGGGGGTTGAGGACCGCGGTGACGTCGAATCGCCGGTCGCCGGTCAAGTTGAGGGCCGTCAACCGGTGCCATGCCCGGAGGCCGGCGAGGAGCGTGCGATGGGCGGGTCGCCCCACGCCCTTGCGCAGCGTGCGGCGCAGTACGGGGCGGATGCGGGCGACGATCTTTCGCAGCCGCTCGTCCTTGGAGTCCTTCTTGTCCTCTTCCTTCTTCCGCTTTTCCTTCTCCGGCTTGGACTTGGGGCGCCCCGGGCCGCTCTTCTCCGGCTTGGGCCCGGTCTTGTCGGGGCCCTTCTTGCCCGGCTTTCTCCCCGGCTTGTCGGGGCCGTCCTTGTCCGGTTTGCGGCCAGGTTTGTCCGGCCGGTCGTTGTCCTTCGGTCTGCCCGGGGCGTCCTTGCCCTTGGGCTTTGTCGGGTCCTGGTTCTTGGGCTTGGTCGGCGTGTCCTTGTCGCCGTCCTTGGGTTTGCCGTCGGTGTCCTTGCCGTCCTTGGGCTTGGTGGTGTCAGGGCCGTCCTTGTCGTCCTGCGGCTTGTTCGGGGTGCCCTTGTCGTCCTTGGGTTTCGGCTTGGTGTCCGGGTCGGGCTTCGGCTTCGGCTGAGGCTCCGCCTTCGGCTTGGACTTCGGGGCGGAGGTTGGGCGGGTGTCGTCCTTGTCGTTCTTCGGGGGGCCAGGCTTGTCCGTGTCCCTGGGCTTGGTGGCAGTGTCCTGGTCCTTGGGGCGAGTCGGAGCGTCCTTGTCGCCGGCCTTGGGCTTGCCGGTGGCGTCCTTGTCGTGCTTCGGCTTGCCCGGCTCCGTGTGCTTCGGCCTGCCGGGGGTGTCCTTGTCGCCGCCGGTCTTGGGCTTGTCCTTGTCGGGGGCCTTGGTGGTCGGCTTGTTGGGGTCGGACGTGGGGTGGGGCTTGGTGTTGGGCTTGGTGTCCGGGCCTGTGGTCTTGCCGGGCTTCGGCAGGGCGGGGGATTCGCGGCCGTCCTTGGGAGCGGTCTTCGGCTGTTCCTTTTTGCCGCCCTTGTCGTCGCCCGCGCCGGCCTTCGAGGGGCCACCCTTGCCGGGCTTGTCTCCGTTGCCGAGCTTTGCCGCCACTGCCTTCAGGCGGCGGCCGACCTTTGCGACGTACTTGCCGATCCCGCTCAGCAGCGCCTCGTAGGCGAGTTCCAGGAGGGCGACGATGCCGGCGGCTACCGCCTTGGCGAAGAGGACGCCCGCGCCGCCCTGGCGTACCGCCTTCAGCCAGTCGAGGACCGCACCCATGGCGCGGAGGATCTCGCTGAGGGCGCCGATGGCCGTGCGGATGGCGTCGATGACCGCCATGACCCAGCCCGCGCCGGGGATCAGTTTCGCGACGACCTTGGTGATGACGATCTCGCCGATGATGAAGGGGAGCATGGGGACGATCGCGTCCCAGGTCTCCTTCACGATCTTCTCGAGAGTGAAGCCGCCCTTGATGAGCTTCTGGATGATCGCCTTCGGGACGCCGATGATCTCCTCGATCTTCGACTGGAACCAGGATTTGACGGCTGCCTGCACCTCGCGGAACAGGTGATTCTTCGCGCCGTCGACTGCCGAGTTCTTTGCTCCGCTCAGCCAGCCGCCGGGGTCGTCCATGAAGTCGATCGCGATCATCATGAACTCGCCCAGTGCACCGAGGAGTTTGGACGCGTACTCCAGAACGGTCTTGATCGCGTCCACGACCGCCTTGATGACGTCCATGAGCATCTTTTTCAGGACGTTCAGGATGTCGCTGAGAAGTTTCGCGATCCGGTTGAGCAGGTCCGTGATTATTTTTTTGAGGAGTGCCGCGAGTTTCGTGACGAGAGCGATCGCCGCCGCAATCAGGTCCGTGATGAATTTCCTGATGCGGTTGGCAAGGTCGATGATCGCCTTGACCATGTTCTTCGCGAACTCGATCAGGTCATTGATCAGGTTCTTGACCGTGTCAACGATCCACTTGCGGGCTTCGTTGATCCAGCGCTCGACGTTTTCCTTGAAGTTCTTGATGAAGTTGACGACCGCGTCACGCGCCTCCCGGATGATCCGGACGATCGCGTTCTTGATCTCTAGGACCTTCTCCTTGAGCCAGTCGAACGCCTTCGTGAGCCAGTTGCCCGAGTCCTTGGCCGCAGTGTCGGTCTTCTGCTTGGCGTCGGTCTCCGCCTTGTCGCCCTTGTCCTTGATCTTCTTGTCGCTGTCCTCCTTCTCCTTCTTTGTGTCGTCGTCTGTCTTCTTTTCCTTTTCCTTGACGTCCTTGCGGACCTTCTCGTGCTTCTCGGTCTTCTTCGTGCCGAGCTTCTTGAGCTCCTGGTCCTGCTCCGTGCGCCAGTCGGCGCGCTGCGACGTGACCTCCGACTGGGCCTTCGCGCGTTCGCCCGTCTGTTCCGCGGTGTTCTTGGCCACCTCGCCGGCGACCTGCTGCTTGTGTTTCGCCTGCGACTGGCGGAAGTTCTTGTCCTTGGTCTGACGACCGTCGGACATCTCCTTCTGGCCCTTGCTGAACGCCTGCTGGAACTGCGGCTTCCGGTCGTGCTCCGCCACGGTCGACGCCGCCTCGGCCGGTACCGCCCCCGTCGACGCCTTGCCCGTGCGCACCCCACCCTTGCCGCCTTCGCGGCCGGGTACCTTGCCCTTCAGCTCCTCCTTGGGGGCGTTGGGGTAAACCTGGTTCTCGCCCATCTGGCGCCCGGCGTCGTCACGGCCCGTCGTGACGGCCTCCTGGCCTTTGGTGTCGACAGCCTGGCCTTGCTCACTGGCCTTGTCGTCGGCGGCGCCCTGCATGTTCACGCCTGGCGCGTTGCCCGCCTGGGCCTGCTTCAGCGCCTCGTCCTTCGTCGGAAGCCCCGCGAACTTGGCGGCCAGCTCCTCCTTGTCCACCTTGAAGCCGAGCTTCTCCGCGACCCAGCCGACGCCGAAGCCGAGGGCCATCTTGAAGGTGTCCCAGCCGCCGGGCTCCTCCGCCTTCTCGGCCTCGATCTGCCCTTCGGGCTTCTTCTCGCCCTTGACCTCGGCCTTCTCGTCCTTGGGCGCGTCGGACTTCTGAGCGGGGTCCTGGGAGTACTGCGCCGCGGCGTCCGCCTTGGGCTTTCCCTCCAGGGTCTGGGGCGCGCCTGCCGGGCGCTGCATGTTCGGCGGTGCCGCGGCGAGCTGCTTGTGCTCGTCTCCGACCGTGCGGTCCACCGAGCCGCCCACACCGCCCATGGCCTCAAGCGCCTTGTGGGGCTTGAGCTTGGCGGCCGAGGACAGGCCCGCCTCAGGGGACACCTGTGAGAGGTTCGGCGCGGGGCCCGAGTCCTTCTTCTTCCCCTTGGCAGGTGCGCTGCCCTTGCCACCTCCGCCCCCACCGCCGCCACGAGGCGCCTTGGGTGCGGGAGCAGCCTTGGGCGCCGCGGACTTGGCGCCCGGTTCGTCCTTGGCCCCCGGTTCTTCCTTGGGTGTCTTCGGCGGTTGCGGGTTGTCCTTGGGCGCGGCCGCGGGGCCCTTCGCCGGTTCCTTGGGCGATGGCTCCTTCGCCCCCTGAGACCCGGTCCCCTGAGAGTTCGCGCCCTCCGAAGGTGAGTTCTGCCCGGTCTTCTCCGTCTCCGACGACGACGTGTCGTTCTGCGTACCCGAGGACGCCTGGCTGCTCGCACCGCCCGGCGTATCCGCGTTCGAACCGCCTGAGACATGGGTGTCCCGCGCGGGCGATGGCGACTTGCTGTCCTGCCCCTTGTCTTCGCCCTTGTCCGCCGTATCGCCGTTGTCCTGGCTCGCGGTGGCCGGCTCCGCCTTCTTCTGGCCGTCGTTCTTCTGCTCGTCCTTCTTCGGTTCGTCGCCCTTGCCGGCCGTCTCAGGTGCTGCGGATTTGCCGCCCGCCGCCTTCTGGGACTCCTTCTCCTGCCCACCCTTGGTCTTGTCGCCGCCGGCCTTGGCGCCCTTCTCCTCCTTGGCGGCGGACTCCTTCTCCTCGCCGCCGCCGTCCGCCCTGCCCGGTGACTCCTGAACCGCCTTCTGCGCGGCGACGGGGCCCACCTTCGGGTCGTCCCCGCTCTTCGGGTCCTTCGACGGGGCGCCCGCGCCCGGCCGGGAGTCGGCCAGACGCTCCGCGTCCGGGTCGCCGGAGAACGCATCGTCGGGGCCGCCCTCGGTCTCCACCGACGGCTCGGACTCCAGGGGGGCCTCCGCCTCGGCCTCCTCCGGCTCGGCCTCGGCCGCTTCGTCCTCGGCGTCCTCCGCGTCCCGCTCGGCCTGCACCTTGTCGGCCCTGGTCGGCGGCGGAGCGGGGAAGGAGGGCATCGACTGGGTGGCGGGCGCGTTCGGGGCGAGGTTCTCCGCCGTCGGTATGCCGGACACGTCGAGGTCCTGCTCGGGCAGGAAGTCCTCCGGCTGGAGCTTGATGTCCCAGGCGCTCTTCTCGGCGCCGCCGACCTCCACCTCCGATGCGCTGCCGGAGCCGAACGGATCGTCGTCGGTTGCCCCTTCAGGGCCGTCGAGGTCCTGGTTGCGTACGCCGTCGAGCCTGCTGGTCCTGCCGGGGAGTTCGGTGTCCTTGCCGGGGGCGGTGGGGGAGCCCTCGGGTTGGTTTCTGCCGCCCTTGTCCTCCTGCTTCACCTGCTGGCCCGCCGCGTGCTGCTCGGCGGCTTCCGGGCGGTTCTTCGCCGCGGACTCCTCCTTGCTCGCGGCTGCCGCGCCCCGCTGGCCGGACTCCTCCTTGCCCGCCGCGTCCCTCTTGTCCTCCGCGCTCTTTTTCTCGTCCCCGCTCTTCTTGTCCTCGCCGTTCTTCTTGCCTTCGCTGTCCTTCTTGCCCTCCTGGGCACTCTCGGGCTTCTGCCGGCCGTCTTCCTTGCCGCCCTCGGCCGCCGTGCCCGACGACGACGCCTTCTCCTCGGCGGCCGAGCCTCCGGCGGAGCCCGGCTGCTCCTTCCCGGCGGAAGAGGCACTTTCCTTGCCCGCGCCCGCCTCGGACTCCTGTTCGCCGCGCGGCGCACCTCCGCCCTGCGGGGTGCTCCCGCTCTGCGGCGTACCGCCGTTGCGCGGCGTACTGCCGGGCGTGGCCGGTGCCTCGGCCCGGTCCTTTTCGGGTCCGGGCGCCACGGCGGGCTTCTCCTGCCGGGCTCGCTCCTCCTCGGCCGTGCGTCGCTCGCTGTCCCGCTCGATGCGCAGGTCGTCGGCCATGTCGGGTTCGACCGCCGGGGCGTCCTGCGCCGCCCACTCGGCGGTGTCGGCTCCCAGGTCGCCCTGTGTCTCGATCTCCTCGACCAGGTCGAGCACCCGGTCGTGTTCCGAGCCGAGCAGCCGGGTCTCCAGCCGCTCAAGAACCGTGTCCTGCAGTTCCTCCGGCAGGCGCGCCAGTTGCATACGGGTGCGCTTGGACCGGTCCTCCGGATCGCCCCGCAGCGACCGGACGACCCCGTTAGCCAGCCGGTCCACCAGCGTCGCAGGGTCCAGCTGTTCCATCCGCATCCGGTCCGCATCCACCGTCGCGTACCGCAGCCACCCCGGTGTCGCCTGCCCCTCCTCGACCTCGGTCGCAGGGGTTTCCTCCGTACGTACGGAATCCCGCAGCGCCCCCAGTACGGAGGACTGTGCCGCCGACTCCGCCTCCCGTTCGATCGTTTCCTGCGGGAGGCTGACGGAGCCCAGGTCTCGGCCCGCCCGCAGTGCGCCCAGGCCGTGCGGGTTCTGGACCGTGTGCAGCAGCTCGTGCGCCAGCAGTCGCTGGCCGTCCGCCGTGCCCGGGCGGTACGTGCCCTCGCGGAAGAAAATGTCCTGGCCGACGGCGAAGGCGTCGGCGCCCATCATTTCCGCCAGTTGGCCGGAGTCGCGGTCCGTGTGGAGGCGGACCTGGCTGAAGTCGTGGCCGAGTTGTTCTTCGAGGTCGCGGCGGACGCTCAGGTCGAGGGGCTGGCCGGCGCCGCTGACGATGTTCTTCGGTTCGGGGGTGCGGGACTTGGCGTTGCGTTCGCGGCGCTTGCGGCGCTTTTCGGCGGCGGTGGACTGAGCGCTGTCGCGCGACGACTGAGAGGTGCTCATCGGGCCTCCCCTCGGCCTGTCAGGCCCGCGTGGACCGAGCGGGCCAGGGCCTCGCCCAGGCGGGCGGGGGAGGTGGTACGGGGGAGGGGCGGCAGGCCCGCGAGGGCGTCGAGGTGTACGGGTGTGCCGTCGGCGGCCAGGGGAACGCCCCGGTCCCGTACCAGTCGGGTCAGCTCCCGTTCGAAGGACGCGGTGACGCGGTCCGGGTCCACGCGGGCGTCGAAGCCGTCCAGGACGAGTTCCCCGATGTCGATACGGAAAGAGCGCTGCGGCTCGGGCTCGTTCAGACCCATCCGTGGACCTCCGACGGCGTCAAGGAGCGTTCCAGCTTGAGGTATTCGGTACGGGCTGCCGCGAGCATGTGGCGCATCTGGACGCGGTCGCCCTCCTCCGCGGCGAGGAAGGCGCCCGAGAGGGCGATGTTGCGGATGGAGCCGCCCGCGACCGTGAGCTGGGCGAGCAGGGCCGGGTCGATGTCCTTCATGGGGGCTTGGGAAGGGAGCACGCGGCGCCAGATTTCGGCGCGCTCCTTCTCGCCCGGGAAGGGGAAATCGACGACGAAGCGGATGCGGCGCATGAAGGCGGAGTCGAGGGCCTTCTTCATGTTGGTGGTGAGGATCGCCAGGCCGCGGTAGGCCTCCATGCGCATGAGGAGGTAGCTGACTTCGAGGTTCGCGTAGCGGTCGTGGCTGTCTTTGACTTCGCTGCGCTTGCCGAAGAGGGCGTCTGCCTCGTCGAAGAGCAGCAGCGCGCCGCCTCGCTCAGCTGCGTCGAAGACTCGGCTGAGGTTCTTTTCCGTCTCGCCGATGTACTTACTGACGACCTGGGAGAGGTCGATGATGAAGAGGTCGAGGCCCAGTTCCTTGGCCATGACCTCGGCCGCGAGGGTCTTTCCCGTGCCGGAGCCGCCCGCGAAGAGGGCTGTGACGCCGAGGCCGCTGCGGAGGGCCTTGGCGAAGCCCCAGTCCTGGTAGACCGTGCTGCGCTGGCGTACGTGCGCGACGATCTCCTGGAGGATGCGCAGCTGGCGGTCGGCGAGTACGAGGTCGTTCCAGCCGGCGCGCGGTTCGATGCGGCGGCCCAGTTCGTCCAGGCCCATGCGGGCCTCGGTGAGACCGGCCTGCCAGGCGAGTTCGGCCGCGTCGAGGGTGTCGGAGTGGGGCAGGTCGCGGCGTACGGTCGCGGCGGCGGAGCGTACGACGTGCGGTGGGAGCTGGAACTGGGCGACGAGCGACTGGAGGTGACGGCCTGTCACATCCGGTACGTCGGCGAAGGCGTCCGCCCAGAGGCCCAGTTGCTCCTCGTCGGACAGCTTCGGGACGGTGACGCGTTCGCCTCGCGGGTGGCCTGTTTGGCGCGGGTCCGGGCTGGAGACCACGAGCGGCACGGCGGAGCTCGCGATGAACGCGTCGGCCGCGGCGTGCTGGTCCCGGTCCATCTCGCCGACCTCCACCAGCAGGGCCGCGGGCAGCAGGATCGCCTCGCGCTGCCAGAGGCGGGCGAGGCGGTCGCGCTCGGCGGCATCGGTCGGCACGTCGTCGGCGGCCATGGAGTACAGGCCGAGGCCCGAGCGGCGGGCGGCGGTGGCGGCGATGTCGGCGCGGGTGCGGAGGTCGCCGCCGACCAGCTCGACGCGGAGTGGCGCGTCCGGCCCCGCGCCCGTCCAGCCCGCGGCGACCCGGCCCGCGGCCGTCTCGTACGCGGGCGGCAGGCCGCCGGGCGCGGCGGTGCGACGCACGAGCCCGTGCAGCTTGGCGTCCAAGTACGGCGCGCCGACCAGGAAGTGCAGGATGCGCTCGTCCAGGCGGAGGCGGGTGGTCGTCAGCCGCGTCTCGTCGTCCAGCTCGATCAGGCGCCAGCGGCGGAGCGGCGCCACGGGGGTGAGGGCGCTCCAGTGCGGGTCGGCGAGGGCGGCGAGGGCGAGGGAGAAGGTCGGGTACGTACGGGTGGGGTCGCCGCTCGCGGCGGCGCAGCGGGCGTCGGTGGTGGGGTCGAGCTCGGCCGCGGCGGCCAGCAGGACGACCTCGCGTTCGAAGGTGCTGAGGCCGAAGCAGGTGGCGAGCGCTTCGAGGGCGGCGGGGGAGTGCGCTGCCGCGGCGGCGGGGGCCGGTGCGGGCACGGGCGCGACGGCGGAACCGGCCGGTTCGGCCGTCGGGTTCGCCCCGTCGGCCCTCTCCGCCCCGTCCGCTGCGTCTGCCGCGTCCTCGGCGGGCGAGGTGTCCGTACGGCTCGTACGTGCCCGCGCGGCATGGGCGTCCAGGCGCGCCAGTACGGAACGTACGGCAGCGGCGAGCACGGCGCCGTCGTTCGCGCCGTCGTCCGCCGTGCCCGGTCCGTTGTCGCTGCCCATGTCCTGTTCCGCCCCCGTCTCACGCACCCTGCCTCAGCTCTCCTTGCCGTCGTCCGTACCTGTGGCGCCCTTGGCGCCGCCGGTCGCCTTGCGGGTACGGGGACGTGAACGTGCCGCTGGAGTACCGGACTTGGCGTCGCCCCGCTTGGCCGGTGCCGGAGCCGACGCCTTCTTCGCGGGCTTCTCGACCGCCTCGGAAGGAGCCTCCGAGCGAGCCTCCGAAGGGGCCGCCGAGCGAGCCCCCGAAGGAGCCTCGGGCCGAGCCTCCACGGGCGCAGCGCCCCCGGCCGGCCCCGACGCGTCCCTCGGCGCCGGAACCCTGGGCGGCACCGGCGCCCCCGCCGCCCCGAACGGCAGCACCCGCACCTCCGGTCTCCTGACCGGCTTCGCCGCTGCCGGCTTCTCATGCCCGTCCAGCAGGACCAGCGAAGCCTGGTACACCACCGAGAGGGAGTACGGGGTGTTGTGCAGCATCCCCCACAGCTTCGACGTCTCGTCGACGTCCATCTGGGTCGGTGTGAAGCGGACCTTCTGCAGGGCCTCCGCCAGGTCGCTGCCCTCCAGGTACGGCCGCTGCACCGCCTCCTCGATCAACTCCTTCGGGAGTACCGGGATTTCGTGCAGCGTGCGCACGACGCTGCCGATCAGGCGCTGGCCGACCAGCTCCGTCTCCTCGCCGTACGCGCTGATCACGTAGTGCAGGTCCAGCGCCGCCGCGGACCGCTTCAGCAGCGTGCCGTCGGGGGCGCGGGTGACCAGGTCGTTGTTGCGCATGGAGGGGTTGTGCGTGACCTGGTAGCAGAAGACGGTGATCGTCGGGTCCGTCGGCGGGTCGGCCGGCGGCTTGCGGGTCTCCACCGAGACGGCCATGTCGATCTCGGGGTGCAGATTGTGTTCGATCAGCAGCGCAAGGGCCTGAGTGACCGTCGCGACGGCGAGTGCGTTGCTCATGAATCCAATCCCCGTGAGGTCCGTGAAGTTCGTGGCGTCCCTGAAGGACGTGTGGGCGTCGTGGGCATGGCCGTCAGCTCGTCCTCTCCCCGCGTGCCAGGTAGTCCGCGAGGCTCAGCGCGGGGCCGCGGCGGTCACCACGCGCCGTACGACCGCCCGGCGCCGGCCGGTCCGGACCGGCCGCGCTGACCTCCAGCCGCCCGATCTGTACGTGGACGACGCGCTCGGCCGGCCGCTGCCCGCGTCGCCCGGCGGCCGCGGCGCGTGCCGTGTCGCGGGCCGCGGGCACCTCCGTACGGGGGCGCAGTGCGGGCGCCACGGCGCGCGGGGCGGCGTCCGTGTCCGCGCGTACCGGCGTGACCGCCGGACGAGGCGCCCCCGGATCCTCCGGGCGGCCGCCCGTACGCCGGGCGTTCGCGCGCTGCCCCTCGGGTGCGGCGGGCCGCGGCCCCGGCTCCGGCCGTGCGGCGGGCCGCAGCAGCGGGGCCGTCGGCCGTGCGGGCCGTTCGGCGGGCTCCGCGGTGTCCGGGCGCGCGGTCTCGGGCCGCAGCACCGTCGTCTCCCGCTCGGTGGTCCGGAACTCGCGCTGGACGACGACCTGTTCGGAGGGAGTGGCCGGCGGCGCGTACGGGTACCGCGTGGCCGGGGCGTGCGGCTCCGCGGGTGCGCTGCCCAGTGACTCGATGCGCTCGAAGGGGCCGGGCAGGCGCGGCTGTACGAGTGTGCGCCGGGCCGCCCCCGTACCACCGCCGGGCGCGCCCGGCACCGCGTACCGCGCCACCAGCCGCCCCAAGTAGTCGTCAGACATCAGCGCACAGCTCCAGGTAGTAGCGGCGCCGCAGCGGGCTGAGCGCCAGGATCTCGGGCTCGCTCCAGCCGTAGGCGGAGGCGAGCAGGTGGACGTCCAGGAGCACATCGCGTGCCCAGGCGTCCAGTTCGGTCCACAGGTAGGCGGCGATGTCCAGCTCGGCCGGGGTGGCCGCGCCGCACTCGGGGCAGGCGATGTTCAGCGTCACCTCGGCACCGGGGTCGGCCTGCTCGACCGCCTCGGCGAACCGTTTCAGTACCGCCTCCGGCAGCCGCGCCACCTCCTCGGGCCCGGCCTCCCGTCCGTCCTTACGGGCCGATACGGCACACCGGGCACCCAGCAGGCGCCGGGCGTCCGCCGCGTCCGTGGCGGCGGCCGCGGTCTCGGTGAGGTCGGCGACGGAGGGCAGCCGGAACGTCACCGACCAGCCGTCCTCGGCGACCCGCAGGCCGTCCTCGGGCGGCGCGGGCCGGACCGCGTCCAGCTCGGCCGCGTCCAGCTCGAACTCCATCGCCGCGCCGCACTCCGGGTCCGCGCACGCCAGCTTGACCTGCATCCGCTCGCCGAACAGCGCGCGGCGCAGCGCGAACAGATCGGCGGCCCGTTCCCCGGCCGGCACCGACAACAGTGCGTCGGTGCCGGTCTCGGGGCGGGCGGCGCGGTGCAGCAGCAGGGCGCGGCCGCTGTCCTGGAGGGCCAGCCCGGCCTCCCAGGTGGCCAGCAGCTCAGCGGGCCCGGTGACTGCCATTCATTGCTCCGTCGGTCAGGCGGGGTGCGTGAACGAGGGCTCCTGCGGCTCCTCGACCTCGTAGTCCCGCTCCCAGCCCTCGCACTCCAGCTTCAGGCTCTGGATCGCCACCGCGTTGGCGTTGGCGTCCAGCTCGCCGAGCACCTGGTACTCGCTCGGCCAGGCCCGGTAGATCTTGTGCGAGACGGCGACCTGGCCGGCCTCGTTCAGGACCTGGATGACGATGTCCTTGCGGAAGTCCGCGAGCGACACCTCCGAGCCCAGCCCCGCGCCGACCTGCCAGACCTTGTTGGCCCAGCGGTCGAACTCCGGGTCGTGGGTGACGCCGCGTTCCAGGGTGATGCCCTCGAACTCCGAGCGGCCCGGCGACTTGCGCGGGGAGCTCGGGTCGCCGCCGTGGCGGTGCTTGACCACCTCGGTGGTGCGCTTGAGCGGAGAGATCTTGCTGATGCCCGCGACCGTACGACCGTCCCAGAGGACCAGGAACTTGAAGTTCTTGTACGGGTCGAAGCGATGGGCGTTGATTGTGAACTCAGCCATCGGATTCCTTCGGTTCCTTCGTTCCTTGATTCCTCAGGGCCTAGAGCTCGAACTGCCCGGCCATCTGCTGGATCTTGACGATCACGAACTCCGCGGGCTTGACCGGCGCGATGCCGACGACGACGTTGACGATGCCGTTGTCGATGTCCTCGGCGGTCGTGGTGTCCTTGTCGCACTTGACGAAGTACGCCTCGCGCGGCGTGCCGCCCTTGAACGCGCCCTGCTGGAACAGGCCGTGCAGGTACGACGAGGCGTTGAGCCGGATCTGCTGCCACAGCTGCTCGTTGTTGGGCTCGAAGACCACCCACTGCAGGCCGCGCAGCAGGGACTCCTCGACGTGCAGCGCGAGGCGGCGGACCGGTACGTACTTCCACTCGCTGTCCAGCGCGTCCGCGCCCTGCAGCGTGCGGGCGCCCCAGACCACCGGGCCGACCATCGGGAAGGTCCGCAGGCAGTTGATGCCCAGCGGGTTGAGCAGGCCGTTCTCCCGGTCGGTGAGCTTGACCGAGAGGGAGTGCACGCCCGCCAGGCGCGCCTCGGTGCCCGCCGGTGCCTTCCATACGCCGCGCTCGCCGTCGGTACGGGCGATCACACCCGCGATGGCGCCGGACGGCGGGAAGCTGCGCAGCCGGCCGGTGAGCGGGTCGGTGAGCTGGAGGTGCGGGAAGTACAGGCCGGAGTGGTTGCCGCGGACCGAGTCCAGGGCGCCGATGCCGGCCCGCGCGGAGTCCACGGAGACCCAGGTGGAGGGCGCGTCCACGAGGTGGAAGATGCGCCGCTCCTGGCAGAGCCGCTCGGCGGCGGAGAGCACCGTGACCATGTCCTCGGTGTTCTCGTACGCGGAGAGCTCCGGCAGCGACAGCAGGTTCACGTCGTCGACGTCGCGCAGCGCCTGCAGGCCGGTCTTGCGGGCCTCGCTGCCGATGATGTCGCGCGGTCCCGGCGCGTCGCCGTCCACGCCGCCGGAGAGCGGGAAGACCGGCGGGTTGACCGAGGCCTCCAGGCCCAGGTCGTTGGCGCACTCGCCGACGAACCGCACCACGTCCTCGGGGTCGGCCGACCCGGCGACCACCTGGAGACGGCGGCCGAAGGCGGTGACCTGGGCGCCCGCGAAGGCGTGCTTGCCCGGGGCGTCCGGCAGCGCGCGCAGCTTGCGCTCCAGGAGGAGGGCGAGCTCGGTGACGGTGCAGGGGGCCTCGCCGTCCTGGTCCGGGTCGTAGAGCGTGAACTCGCGCTCCACCTCGCCGATCTTCACGGTGAGGTCCACGGCCAGGTCGGGCAGCTCGTGCGCGAACGGCTTGGAGACCGTGCCGGAGGGGTCGGGGCGCCCCTCGTCGAGGACCTTGACGCGGATCAGCTGCGAGCCGGCGTTGATCACGGTCTCGGCGTACCGGCCGCTCTCGGGGTCCATGGACAGGTTGCCGTAGGACTCGCGCGCGGTGCCCTTGGCGTCGAGGACCTGGAGGTTGAACGTGGCCTCGCAGTCGGTGGTGTCGTGGTCGACGGCCACGCGCAGGCCGTCGCCCCAGATGCCGGGCTCCTTGGCGTGCACCTCCAGCACCGGGCACTCGCTGTGCCCTTCGGTGGACTCCAGGGTGACGCATGCCTCTTCGCCGGTGCCTGCCTTGACGGCCCGGACGATCACGGCGACGGTGCCGCCGTTGCCGAAGAACTGGTGTACCGCGTAGCTCAGCGGGCTCTTCGAGGTCAGCCCGCCGAAGCGGCGCTCGAAGTCGGCGAAGCTCGTGACGCGCACCGGGTGGTTGAGCGGACCCCGGCGAGTGTGTCCCACGAAGGCGGTCACCGAGGTGGTGACGGTGGCGATGGTACGGACGCTGCTGGGAAGCTCTTCGACGTAGACGCCGGGATAGGTCGCGTTTGTCGGCATTCCCCCTCCAATCCCTTCAGGCACCGAGTAAGAGGGCACCAAGAGGGAGGTGGGGAGGAGGTGGCCAAGCCGACGCCACCGCGCCCCTACGCGGCCGCGCACTGCTCATCAGTCTCCCCCGTCCGCCCCGGCGAGTTTCGGTCTTCCGGGACCAGGCCGCCGCTTGTGACGCCGCCCTGTGACTCCTGATGCGTAAGTGCACAACGCAGTCTCCAGCGCTGTGAGTTGGAGGGTCAAGAACGCGTTCCGGTCAGCTTTTGCGAAGGAGTTGTGTGGGCCGGAACGGGACGGTAAGCGGACGGCTGCGGTGGGTGTCCGGGCCGTACCGCCCGTGAGCGGGTCGCCCCGGTGCATACCGGGCGCCGGTTGCGCGCCGCGCGGGGAGGTACGGCAGCGGAGGGGTGTACTCCGTGTGAGGAGGTGGTGCGGGCCACCGGCGAGATTCGGCCGAGTCCGGCCGGCCGGTGTGACGCGCGCCTCCGTCCGCGTGATCTGTGACGGTAATCACCGCCGCAGTGTGATCTGCGATTTAGGAGGGCCGGTGCAGCGGGGATAACCTGCGAGACGGACATGCCGCGTACCGGCTGACGATGTACGCCCTTGCTGTGACTGCGTTGTCACCCTGCCCTCGCGGCACGCCCGCGCAGACAACGAATCCGCGATCACCACGACTCGCGGGCTACTTGATTAGCAAAGGGACGGACGCGCGTGGACCTGTTCGAGTACCAGGCGAGGGACCTCTTCGCCAAGCACGGTGTACCGGTGCTGGCCGGTGAAGTCATTGACACGCCTGAGGCGGCCCGCGAGGCGACCGAGCGGCTGGGCGGCAAGTCTGTCGTCAAGGCCCAGGTGAAGGTCGGCGGCCGCGGCAAGGCAGGCGGCGTCAAGCTCGCCGCCACCCCGGACGAGGCCGTCGCCCGCGCGACGGACATCCTCGGGATGGACATCAAGGGCCACACGGTCCACAAGGTGATGATCGCGGAGACCGCTCCGGAAATCCTCGAGGAGTACTACGTCTCGTACCTCCTCGACCGCACCAACCGCACCTTCCTGGCCATGGCCTCGGTGCAGGGCGGCATGGACATCGAGGAGGTCGCGGAGAAGACCCCCGAGGCCCTCGCGAAGGTTCCGGTCGACTCCATCGAGGGTGTGACCATCGAGAAGGCCCGCGAGATCGTCGCCCAGGCGAAGTTCCCGGCCGAGGTCGCCGAGAAGGTCGCCGAGGTCATGGTGACCCTGTGGGACACCTTCGTCGCCGAGGACGCGCTCCTCGTCGAGGTGAACCCGCTCGCCAAGGTCGCCTCCGGTGACATCCTGGCGCTGGACGGCAAGGTGTCCCTGGACGCCAACGCCGAGTTCCGCCAGCCGGAGCACGAGGCCCTGGAGGACAAGGCCGCAGCCAACCCGCTCGAGGCTGCCGCCAAGGCCAAGGGCCTGAACTACGTCAAGCTCGACGGCCAGGTCGGCATCATCGGCAACGGCGCGGGCCTCGTCATGAGCACCCTGGACGTGGTCGCGTACGCCGGCGAGAAGCACTCCGGCGTCAAGCCCGCCAACTTCCTCGACATCGGTGGCGGCGCCTCCGCCGAGGTCATGGCGAACGGCCTGGAGATCATCCTCGGCGACCCGGACGTCAAGTCCGTGTTCGTCAACGTCTTCGGTGGCATCACCGCCTGCGACGAGGTCGCCAACGGCATCGTGCAGGCCCTGGAGCTGCTGAAGTCCAAGGGCGAGGACGTCAACAAGCCGCTGGTCGTCCGCCTGGACGGCAACAACGCGGAGCTGGGTCGCAAGATCCTGTCGGACGCGAACCACCCGCTCGTGCAGCGCGTGGACACCATGGACGGCGCGGCCGACAAGGCCGCCGAGCTCGCGGCTGCGAAGTAAGGGAAGAGGGACTCCAGAACAATGGCTATCTTCCTCGACAAGGACAGCAAGGTCATCGTCCAGGGCATGACCGGTGCCACGGGCATGAAGCACACCAAGCTCATGCTGGGTGACGGCACCAACATCGTCGGCGGCGTGAACCCGCGCAAGGCCGGCACCAACGTCGACATCGACGGCACCGAGATCCCCGTCTTCGGCACGGTCGCCGAGGCCATGGAGAAGACCGGCGCCAACGTCTCGGTCCTCTTCGTGCCGCCGGCCTTCTCCAAGGCCGCCGTCATCGAGGCCATCGACGCCGAGATCCCGCTCGCCGTCGTGATCACCGAGGGCATCGCCGTCCACGACTCCGCCGCCTTCTGGGCGTACGCGAAGTCCAAGGGCAACAAGACCCGCATCATCGGCCCGAACTGCCCCGGTCTCATCACCCCGGGCCAGTCCAACGCCGGCATCATCCCGGGCGACATCACGAAGCCGGGCCGCATCGGCCTGGTCTCGAAGTCCGGCACGCTGACGTACCAGATGATGTACGAGCTCCGTGACATCGGCTTCTCGTCGGCCGTCGGCATCGGTGGCGACCCGGTCATCGGCACCACCCACATCGACGCCCTCGCGGCGTTCGAGGCGGACCCCGACACCGACCTGATCGTCATGATCGGTGAGATCGGCGGCGACGCCGAGGAGCGTGCGGCGGACTTCATCAAGGAGAACGTGACCAAGCCGGTCGTCGGCTACGTCGCGGGCTTCACCGCCCCCGAGGGCAAGACCATGGGCCACGCCGGCGCCATCGTCTCCGGCTCCTCCGGCACCGCCCAGGCGAAGAAGGAGGCCCTCGAGGCCGCCGGTGTCAAGGTCGGCAAGACCCCGACCGAGACCGCCGAGCTCGCTCGCCAGCTGCTCAACGGCTGAATCGGAGCGGCGCGGCGCTGCGTCCCTGACGTGCCGCACGCGTAGCTTCCCTACGCGGACCCGTACTCCCTTGGGGGGAGTACGGGTCCGCGCGCGTTTATGGGGCCGGCCCTGCGCCCCCGATGTCAGCGGGCGCCGACAGCGGTGCCCGCGACCTCGTCCGGGCGCAGCAGGGCGGCCAGCCGGTCGGCCGGGAGCAGGCCCTTCTCCAGAACGAGCTCGGCGACGCCGCGGCCGGTGGCGAGGGCTTCCTTGGCGATGCCGGTGGCGGCCGTGTAGCCGATGTGCGGGTTGAGCGCGGTGACCAGGCCGATGGAGTTCTCCACGCTTGCGCGGAGCGTCTCGGTGTTGGCGGTGATACCGGCCACGCAGCGCTCGGCCAGGGTGCGGCAGGCGGCGCCGAGATGCGTGATGCTCTCCGAGAGGGAGTGCAGGATGATCGGCTCGAAGGCGTTGAGCTGCAGCTGCCCCGCCTCGGCGGCCATGGTGATGGTGACGTCGTTGCCGATGACCTCGAAGGCGACCTGGTTGACGACCTCCGGGATCACCGGATTGACCTTGCCGGGCATGATGCTGGAACCCGCCTGGACCGGCGGCAGATTGATCTCCGCGAGCCCGGCGCGCGGGCCGGAGGAGAGCAGCCGCAGGTCGTTGCAGCTCTTGGAGAGCTTGACGGCGATGCGCTTGAGCACGCCGGAGAGATGGACGAAAGCGCCGCAGTCCTGGGTGGCCTCGACGAGGTTGACGGCGGTCACCAGCGGCAGGCCGGTGATCGCGGCGAGGTGGCGGCGGGCCGCTTCGGCGTAGCCCGCCGGGGCGTTGAGGCCGGTGCCGATCGCGGTCGCCCCGAGGTTGATCTCGTGGACGAGCAGGGCGGCCTCGGCGAGCCGGCTGCGGTCCTCCTCCAGCATCACCGCGTACGTCGAGAACTCCTGGCCCAGCGTCATGGGCACCGCGTCCTGGAGCTGGGTGCGGCCCATCTTCAGGACGTCGCGGAACTCCTCCGACTTGGCGGCGAACGCCTCGCCCAGCACGGTCATCGCGTCGCCGAGCCCGTGCACGGCGGTGATCGTGGCGACCTTGAGGGCCGTCGGGTAGACGTCGTTGGTGGACTGGCTCAGGTTGACGTGCTCGTTCGGGTGGAGGTGCGCGTACTCGCCCTTGGCGTGGCCGAGGATCTCCAGCGCCCGGTTGGCGATCACCTCGTTGGCGTTCATGTTCGTCGAGGTGCCGGCGCCGCCCTGGATGACGTCGACGACGAACTGGTCGTGCAGGCGGCCCTCCCGGATCTCCCGGCAGGCGGCGGCGATGGCGTCGGCCCGCTCCGGGGTGAGCAGCCCGAGATCCTCGTTGGCGCGGGCCGCGGCCTCCTTGACCGCCGCGAGGGCGTTGATCAGATGCGGGTACGCGGATATCGCCGTACCGGTGATGGGGAAGTTCTCCGTGGCGCGCAGGGTGTGGATGCCCCAGTACGCGTCGGCGGGCACATCGCGGTCGCCGAGCAGATCGTGCTCGCGGCGGTGGTCGGCAGACATGGCAGGTCTTTCTTCTGTGAGGTGCTGAGGGGTGGAGCCGGGTGGGGTGCCGGGGGCCGGTCCCGGCGAGGTGCGCTTACGGGCCGACGAGCGCGCCCGCGGCCCGCAGGGTGCCGACGGTCATGCCGCCGCCGATGACCGGCGTACTGGCGAATCCGGCGAGGACCTCGGGGGCGACCCCGCAGCGGGCGAGCGCCGCGGCGGCCACCGGCATCCGGGCGCGGTCACCGCCGTCGGCGATCTTCACGCCGATGGCCCGCCCGTCCGGCAGCGCCGCGACCTGCACGCCTTCGAATCCGTCCTTGGCGAGCAGGCCCGGTACCGCCCGCATCAGCCGGGCGACGTCCCGGTCCGTGCCGGAGGCCATCTCGGGGTGCTCCCGTACGGCGTGTGCGACCCGGCCCTCGGGGGTGTCCGGCGCGGCCGCCGCCAGCTGGGCGACGGCCCGGGTGAGCCCGTGCAGGGACACCGCGAACAGCGGCGCTCCGCAGCCGTCGATCGTCACCTGGGCGATCTCCTGCCCGGTGAGCTCCGCCACCGTCCCGGCGATGGCCCGCTGCAGGGGGTGATCGGGGTCGGTGTAGTCCCGCAGCGGCCAGCCGCGGGCCCTGGCCGTCATCAGCATCGCGGCGTGCTTGCCCGAGCAGTTCTGGGCGAGCCGGGACGGGCCGAGGCCGCGGCGGAGCCATTCCTCGCGCTGCTCGGCGCCGTAGGGCAGATCGGGAACGCTCCGCAGCGCGTCCTCGGTCAGCCCGGCGCGGCGCAGGATGTGCCGGGCACCGGCCAGATGCCGTGCCTCGCCCGAGTGGCTGGCCGCGGTGAGGGCCAGCAGCTCACCGTCCAGCCGCAGCCCGGCACGGAGCAGCCCGACCGCCTGGACCGGCTTGAGCGCCGAGCGCGGATAGAACGCGGCCTCGATGTCGCCGGCCTGGAACTCCACGCTGCCGTCCGCGCCCAGCACCACGACCGAGCCGTGGTGGACGCCCTCGATCAGGCCGCCGCGCACCACATGGGCGAGCGGTACATGGGCCGGTTCGCGGGCCGGGGGCGCCGTCGCGACCGCCGGTGTCGCTGTTTCCGCTGTCCCGTTCACTTCTCGTCCTTGTCCTTGGGCTCGGTCCGCCCGGCGTCCGTCCGCGCGGCCTCCGCGGCACTCCGTACGGTGCGCACCCGGCCCCGTACGAGGAACCAGCCGACCACCAGGGCCGCGGCGATCCCGGGAAGGGACATCACGGTGATCCGGCCGGGGCCGCCGTCCGCCCACATCAGGACCAGGACGGAGGCGAGGAACGCGAGCGTGACGAGCTCGGTCCAGGGCGAGCCCGGCAGCCGGTAGCCGGGGCGGACGAGCTCGCCGGCCCGTGCCTTCCGCCAGAAGAGCAGGTGCGAGATCATGATCATGGCCCAGGTGGCCAGGATCCCGATCGCCGCGAAGTTCAGCACGATCTCGAACGCGTCGCTCGGCACGACGTAGTTGAGGCCCACGCCGAGGACGCAGAAGAACGAGGTGAGCAGGATGCCGCCGTACGGGACGTGGTTGCGGCTCATCACGCCGGTGAACCGGGGCGCGGATCCCGACATCGCCATCGAGCGCAGGATGCGACCGGTCGAGTAGAGCCCGGAGTTGAGGCTGGACATCGCGGCGGTGAGGACGACGAGGTTCATCACGCCGCCCGCCGCGGGCACCCCGATGTTGGACAGCACGGTGACGAAGGGGCTCTCGTCGGCCGAGTACGCGTTCCACGGGAGCAGCATCGCCAGCAGTACCACCGAGCCGACGTAGAACAGGGCCACCCGCCACATGATGGAGTTGATCGCCCTGGGCATGATCTTCTCCGGCTCGCTGGTCTCGCCCGCCGTGACGCCGACCAGCTCGACCGAGGCGTAGGCGAAGACGACGCCCTGGATGACCAGCAGCACGGGGAGCGCGCCGGCGGGGAAGAGGCCGCCGTTGTCCGTGATCAGCGAGGGCCCGGGGGAGTGGCCGTCCACCGGCTGCTGGGTCACCAGCAGGAAGATGCCGATCGCCATGAAGCAGACCAGCGCGCCGACCTTGATGATCGCGAACCAGAACTCCAGTTCGCCGAAGATCTTCACGGATATCAGGTTCACGGCCAGCACGACCGCGAGTGCGATCAGCGCGATGACCCACTGCGGGGTGTCGCTGAACATGCCCCAGTAGTGCGTGTACGTCGCCACGGCCGTGATGTCGGCGATGCCGGTGGTGGCCCAGTTCAGGAAGTACATCCAGCCCGCGACGAACGCTCCCTTCTCGCCGAGGAACTCGCGGGCGTAGGAGACGAAGGCGCCGGAGGACGGGCGGTGCAGGACCAGCTCGCCCAGGGCCCGTACGACCAGGAAGGCGAAGGCCCCGCAGACCGCGTACGCCAGCGCGAGGGCGGGACCGGCGCCCGCGAGCCGGCCGCCCGCGCCGAGGAACAGGCCGGTGCCGATGGCGCCGCCGATGGCGATCATGCTGACGTGCCGGCTCTTGAGGGACTTGCTGTAACCGACATCGCCGGCGTCGACGGCATCGAGCGGCACGGCGGCCTGCCGCTGATCCGCTTCGTGTGCCGTCTGCTGCAGGGTTCTCTCGCTCACTCTTGCTCTCCGCCTTCCGTGAGGGGATCGGTGGGGGCGGTGCGGTGGGGGCGCACGATTGCGGTGAGGGTCGTCTCGACCCGTTCGAGGTGGTGGGTCATGGCATCGATGGCGTCCTGCTCGGACCGGTCGACGAGGGCCTCGACGATGGCCCGGTGCTCGCGGTTGGACTGCTCGCGCCGGCCGCCGAGGTCGTTGAGGAACGCCGACTGGTGGGCCAGCGCGTCGCGGATCTCCTCGATGACCCGGCGGAAGACCGGGTTCTGAGCCGCCTGGGCGACGGTGAGATGGAAGAGGCTGTCCATCGCCACCCACGCCGTGGTGTCGGTCTCCTGCTCCATGCGGTCCAGCAGGTGGGTGAGCCGGTCGAGGTCTTCGGGAGTACGCCGGAGGGCCGCGTATCCGGCCACCGGGATCTCCACGTGGTGGCGGACCTCCAGCAGATCGCTCGCCGTGTAGTCGCCGAAGGTGGGGTCCTCCGCCGGGCCTGTGGAGACGACGAAGGTGCCCTTGCCGGTACGCGAGGCGGTGAGCCCCATCGTCTGCAAGGCGCGCAGGGCCTCCCGGAGCACGGGCCTGCTCACCTCCAGGCGACGGCAGAGCTCCGCTTCCGAGGGCAGCTTGTCGCCCACGGCGTAGTCGCCGCGCTCGATGGCGCCACGCAGATGGGCCAGCACGGCTTCCATCGCACTGATCCGCCGGGGCACAGGGGGAGGTGTCTGGCTGTCTGACAGGTTCACATGCAGGATCGTTGATTGCGTGGTGAACCACTGTCAAGGGCTGAGAAGCGGTCGATTTTTATCCACAGGTCGACCGCAGGTGGCCAAAAGGCGTCGGGAAACTGTCGTGATTACGGTCCTGACCTGGCAGGATCGCGCTCGGCGTGGGCGTCGCCGGCCGCGGGAATGCCGGGCTGCTGCCCGGGCGGCGGGACGTACCGCTCGCCGCCCCCGGTCCACAGCGCGGTGGCGGTGAGGGCGACGATCAGCCCGGTCAGCCCGATCGCGCTGCGCGTCATCCGCCGGGTGCTGCGCTCACCGCCGGTCCGTACGGCACGGGCGTTCGCCGTCCGTACCGGGTGCGCCGCCGCCAGCCCTGCCAGCCGCTCGCACAGGATCTCCCGCTGCCGGGCCGGCGGCTCGCCGGTCAGCCCCAGCTCCGGCAGCCGTCCGGCCAGCGCCTCGCGGGCATATGTGAGCCGCCCGTGCGCGGCCGGCGTGCTCGCCTCGATCTCGGCCGCGGTCTCGGACAGCTCCAGGCCGACGGCGTCGTGCAGCAGCAGGGCACGGCGGTAGGGCGCGGGCAGCCGCAGCAGCGCGGTCAGCAGCGGGTCGGGCCGGTCGCTGCCCGCCGCCTTCACCGGGGACCGGCGGGTGCGGGGGCGGAAGCGGTGCCAGGGGGAGAGGGCGTACTCGTGGGTCGCGGCCCGCACCCAGCCGGCCGGGTCGAGATCGCGGGCCACCTCCGGCCAGCGCTGCCAGGCCAGCTGGAAGCCCCACTCGACGGCCTCGCGGGAGAGGTGCGGCCGCCCGGTGAGGAGGAACGCCTGCCGGGCGAGCGCCGGCGCGTGCCGGACGTACAGCGCGTCGAAGGCGGCCGCGGGTGACGGCACGTCACCGGTCGCGGGTGGCGGCACGTCACCGGTCGCGGGTGACGGTACGTCAGCCGGGCCGGGGCCCGCACCGGTCGATCGGAGTTGCTGGGACTTTCGGGCTCTCCGGGTTGTAAATCCCATAAACGTATCTTGGGCGACACGTCCGGCATTCGCCCGCTGCGTAGTGGAAACGGGTGTTGTTGGCAGCATGGCGGCGTGAGCCAGACGACCGACAACGGACCGCCGGCGGCCGCGCCGGGCGGGGCCGCCGCGCAGCCCGCCACCACGACCGGCGGCGCGTTCCTCGCGGGGGCGGTGACCGCCGGGCTGGGCCTCGGCGTCTGCACCGTCTCCGTCCTCCTCCTGTGGATCGTCGCGCCGGCGCCGGTCGCCGGCAGCCCCTCCGGCGCGCTGCACATCGCCGCCGACCTGTGGCTGCTCGCGCACGGCGCGGATCTTGTACGGACGGCGGGCCCCGGCGCGGCCGCCGTGCCGGTGGGCGTGACGCCGCTGCTCCTCGTCGCCGTGCCGGTATGGCTGCTGTACCGCTGCGCCCGGCGCGCCCTGCGCCGCCCCGCTTCCCCCGGCGCCGTGCTCGGCCGGTTCCTCGGCGGGTACCTGCTGACCGCCGCGGCCGCCGTGGTGTACGCGGCGTCCGGGGCGCTGCGGGTCGCGCCGGTCAGCGCGCTGCTGTGCGTGCCGCTCACCGCAGCGGGCACGGTGGCCGTGGTGGCGGCGCGCACGGTCGGGCTGCGCGCCGTACTGCCGCTGCCCGCGCGGGCCCGGCGGGTCTGGGTCGGACTGCCGCCCGGCGTGCGCGCGGCGCTGGGCGGTGTCCTGGCCCCGCCCCGCTGCGCCGCCGCGCTGCGTGCCGCCTGTGCGGCCGGTGCGGTGCTGCTCGCCACGGGCGCGCTGCTGGTCCTGACCGGCCTGGTGTGGCACGCGGGCGCGGTGCGCCACGGCCTCCTCCACGTCGCCCCGGACTGGCCGGGGCGCGGTACGGTCCTGCTGGTCTGCCTCCTGCTGCTGCCGAACGCGGCCGTCTGGGGCGCCGCGTACGCGCTGGGCCCCGGCTTCACGCTCGGCGCGGGCAGCACGGTCGGCCCGCTCGGCGCCGCCGGCTACCCGGCGGGCCTGCCGCCCTTCCCCCTGCTCGGCGCGGTCCCGCAGGAGGCCGCCGGGTCGCCGCTGACCTGGGCGGTGGCCGTCGGGCCGGTCGCGGCGGGGGCGGTCGCGGCCTGGTACGCGGCGCGGCCCGCACGCGCGGCGGCGGACGGGGTGCGGGCCGCGGCGGAACGGGCCGGGGAAACGGCGGCCGGGCGACGCCGGGCGCGCGCGGCCGAGGCCCGGCTGTTGCGCTGGAACCGCCGGGCCACCGCCACCGTCGCGGCGCTCGCGGCGCTGATGTGCGGGGCGGGGGCCGCCGTGCTCGCGGCGGCCGCTGGCGGCGCGCTCGGCACCGCCGCGCTCCAGCACGTCGGCCCGAGCTGGTGGCTCACCGGCGCGGCAGCGGCGGGCTGGACGGCGGCCGTCGCCGTACCGGGCGCGCTCGTCCTGCGCGAGTGGCACGTGCGACGCGCGGTCGGCCGCCTGCCGATGCCGAGACTGCGGACGTTCCGGTCACGTCGGCCGAAGCCTCGGGCCAGTGAGACCCGCGGGGGATAGCGGGGCAGCGAATCATGTACGGGCCGGTCGGAGCGGAACAGGATCGTTTCCGCATCCCCGAACGAGTGAACACGTCTCTCGACGGGCAGTAGCGGCCATTAATCATGGCGAGGTGAAGGCGGACACGGGACGCAGATATCGGCTGTACCCCACTCCTCAGCAGGAGCAGATCCTGACTGGGTGGGGGCATACCGTGCGAGCCGTGTGGAACATGGCGCTGGCACAGCGGGTGTACATCTGGGAGCAGCGCCGGTACACGATGCGAGCTGTCGAGCAGTGCAAGGAACTGACACGGGCGCGTGGGGAACTGCCGTGGCTGGCCGAGCTGCCCGCGCAGGCAGCTCAGCAGGTGCTGCGTCAGTTGGACCGTGCGTACGACAATTTCTGGGACCCGGGGCACCCGGCCGGCTTCCCGGTGTACAAGAAGCGGAGTTCTCGGTTGTCGATCTCACTGCCGGGCCAGGCAGTGGCAGTCCGCAAGGTGAACCGTAAGTGGCCGAGGTGCGGCTGCCCAAGCTCGGCTGGGTCCGCCTCCGCCTTTCCCGCGCACTCGGAGGCCCGGTCCGAAATGCCACCGTAAGCAGGGACGGAACAGGCTGGCACATCAGCTTCGGCGTCCACATCGGACTCGGCTCCGCATTGCCCAACGGCAAGCCCGGATGCGGGGTGGATTTCGGTGTGGCTGCTTCGGCGTACGTGTCCACCGAGCATGCGCCGCGCGTCAAACCGCCTGGCCTGACCGTGAACGAGAGGAAGCGGCTGAGGACACTTGAGGGGCGTAAGGCCCGTCAGGTCACCTATGCGAAGAAACGCCGGAAAGGCAGGTACAGCAACCGTTTGCGGCGCACGATTGCTGCGATCGGCAAGTTGAAAGCCCGGGAAGCGAACCGCCGACTGGATTTCACGCACAAGCTCACGACCGACCTCGCCAAAAACCACGGCTTCATCGGTATTGAGGACCTGCGCGTGAAGAACATGACGAAGTCTGCCCGGGGCACAGTGGCGAGCCCCGGCACACGCGTGGCCCAGAAGAGTGGGCTCAATCGTTCCGTGTTGGACAACTGCCCCGACGAACGGCGCCGTCAACTGGAGTACAAGTGCTCGCTATACGGATCGCGCCTGGTGGTCGTGCCACCATTCCATACCTCTCAGACTTGCGCCGCCTGCGGAGCAATCGACCCTCGTAGCCGTGAGGGCTGCGGGCGCCTCTTCTCGTGCACGCAGTGTGGGCACGAGGACGACGCCGACCACAATGCCTCAGTGGAGATCGAGGCTCGAGCCCGCCGGACGGGTGGCTCGGTCATCAACAGCACGCGCAGGCACCCCGCGGTGCCGAGTCCCGCCCACGGGCGGAGGCGGATGCGTGAAGCCCTTCCGACAACCTCCGGGTAGTCGAAGGGAACCGCCTCCTTCAGGGGGCGGGAATTGTCAATCCTGCACGCTCAGGATCGGCCGCAGCTGCTCCGGGAGGAGCTCCTCGCAGGAGTGCCGGGCGGACTGGGTGAGGGCGTCGTTGACGCAGGTGTAGTAGTCCTTGTACACGAGCTGGAGCGTGAAGCCCGCGGCCACGATGCACAGCGCCAGGCTCGCCGTGACCAGCCCGCTCAGCGCCGCGGTGGTCTGCGGCCGGGTGCTGCCGGGGCCCGCGGGCGCGCCCGTGTTCCCGGCGGTCGCGTGCGGCGGCCCGGCCGTCGGCGTGGCGTCCTCGTGCGGCGGCCCGCCGCCCGCGACGTCCGCCGCCGTGGCCTTCGCGCCCTCCGGCTTCGCCTGACCCGGTTTACCCGCGCGCGGCTTGGCGCGCAGCGCGCTGATGCCCCAGTACAGCGCCAGCGCGCCGAGCAGCAGGGCGATCTCCGGGAGGCTGAAGAGCGAGAAGAAGAACGCCCACATGCCCGAGAGCAGGGCATAGCGCGCCCGCCGCTGGGCCGGGTCGGTCGGGTCCCAGCGCAGCCCGGTCTGGCCGGGGCCGCCGGGGCCGCCCGGTCCCTCCGGGCCGCCGCGCCCGGGGCGGCTGCCGAATCCGCCGCCCTGGCGCCCCGGCTGCCGGCTGCTCCACTGGCTGCCCCAGGCATGCCGGCCGTCGTGCTCGCCGGAGGAGGAGCCCTCGGAATCGTCCTTCGAGTTCCCGGAGTCCCCCGAGTCCTCGGGATGTCCCGAGTGCGCGTGACGCGGCCGCCATTCCCGGTCGGGCGTCCCGGCCGGCGGCGCGGCGAAGGGGTTGTCCCGGTCCCCGTCCCGGCCGTCCGTGCCGCCCCGGCCGCCGGCCCCCGTACCTCGGTCGCCCGCCGAAGAGCCCCCCGAAGCGCCCTCCGAGGAGGACGGCGACTGCTTGTGCTCGCGCGGCAGCAGCACCGCCGCCCCGGGAGCGGTGGCGGGCAGGGGGAGAAGGAGGGCCGCCCGGCGGCGTCGGTCCGTCATCTGAGGTGCGTCTTCCCCTTGTCTCGTCCGATCGCCGGTCCATCGGTCCGGCGGCGGGTCCACCACGAATCACACGCGATCTGCACAGATCACTTGTGGTCTTACGCCCGACGCTACCTTCCGCGTCCGCCCCCGTCCCGTGGGGGCCGCTCGGTGTGCCGGTATCGTTGCTGACGGTCGGCGCTTCGTAGGGTTCCCCGGATTTCCGGTACCCCCGGCCTTGTACGACCACACAAAGCTCGCGAGACCGAGAAAGAACCGCCGTGGCCTCCTCCCCACTCACCGTCCCCGCGCCCGCCCGGCCCGGCCGCCCGGCCAGGATCGTCGCGCTGGTGTCCGGTTCCGGCACCAATCTCCAGGCGCTGCTGGACGCCATCGCCGAGCAGGGCGCGGAGGCGTACGGGGCCGAGATCGTCGCCGTCGGCGCGGACCGCGGCGCCATCGCCGGCCTGGAGCGCGCCGAGCGCGCCGGGCTGCCGACGTTCGTCTGCCGGGTCAAGGACCACGCCGACCGCGCCGCGTGGGACCTCGCGCTCACCGAGGCGACCGCCGCGTACGAGCCGGACCTGGTCGTCTCCGCGGGCTTCATGAAGATCTTGGGCAAGGAGTTCCTGGCCCGGTACGGCGGCCGCGTGGTGAACACCCACCCCGCGCTGCTGCCCAGCTTTCCCGGTGCCCACGGCGTACGCGACGCGCTCGCGTACGGCGCGAAGGTCACCGGCTGCACCGTCCACTTCGTCGACGACGGCGTCGACACCGGTCCGGTCATCGCCCAGGGCGTGGTCGAGGTCCGGGACGAGGACGACGAATCCGCGCTGCACGAGCGGATCAAGGAAGTCGAGCGTTCGCTGCTCGTCGATGTCGTGGGGCGTCTGGCCCGTAACGGCTACCGCACTGAGGGACGAAAGGTAGTTATCCCGTGACCGAGACCGCCGAAGGTACCAAGCGGCCCATTCGCCGCGCGCTGGTCAGCGTCTACGACAAGACCGGGCTGGAAGAGCTGGCGAAGGGGCTGCACGCGGCGGGCGTCCAGCTCGTGTCCACCGGCTCCACCGCGGGCAAGATCGCGGCGGCCGGTGTCCCGGTCACCAAGGTCGAGGAGCTGACCGGCTTCCCCGAGTGCCTGGACGGGCGCGTGAAGACGCTGCACCCGAAGGTGCACGCGGGCATCCTCGCCGACCTGCGTCTCGAGGACCACCAGCAGCAGCTCGCCGACCTGGGCGTCGAGCCGTTCGACCTGGTGATCGTGAACCTCTACCCGTTCGCCGCGACCGTCGCCTCGGGCGCGACCCCGGACGAGTGCGTCGAGCAGATCGACATCGGCGGCCCGTCGATGGTCCGCGCCGCCGCCAAGAACCACCCGTCGGTGGCCGTCGTCGTCAACCCGCAGCGGTACGAGGACGTGCTCGCGGCCGCCTCCGGGGGCGGCTTCGACCTCGCCACCCGTAAGCGGCTGGCCGCCGAGGCGTTCCAGCACACCGCTTCGTACGACGTGGCCGTCGCCTCCTGGTTCGCCGACGACTACGCGGCCGCCGACGACAGCGGCTTCCCGTCCTTCACCGGCGCCACCTACGAGCGCAAGAACGTCCTGCGGTACGGCGAGAACCCGCACCAGGGCGCCGCGCTGTACGTCGACGGCAAGGGCGGCCTGGCCGACGCCGAGCAGCTGCACGGCAAGGAGATGTCGTACAACAACTACACGGACACGGACGCCGCGCGCCGTGCCGCGTACGACCACACCGAGCCCTGCGTCGCGATCATCAAGCACGCCAACCCCTGCGGCATCGCGATCGGCGCGGACGTGGCCGAGGCGCACCGCCGCGCCCACGAGTGCGACCCGCTGTCCGCCTTCGGCGGCGTGATCGCCGTCAACCGCCCGGTCAGCAAGGAGATGGCCGAGCAGGTCGCGGAGATCTTCACCGAGGTCATCGTGGCGCCGGATTACGAAGAGGGCGCGGTCGAGGCGCTCACCAAGAAGAAGAACATCCGTGTGCTGCGCGCCCCGGGCGCCCCGGCCAACCCGGTCGAGGTCAAGGCCATCGACGGCGGCGCGCTGCTCCAGGTCACCGACCGTCTGCAGGCCGACGGCGACGACCCGGCGAACTGGACGCTCGCGACCGGCGAGGCGCTCTCCCCGGAGGAGCTCAACGAGCTGGCCTTCGCCTGGCGCGCCTCCCGCGCCGTGAAGTCCAACGCGATCCTGCTCGCCAAGGACGGCGCCACGGTCGGCGTCGGCATGGGCCAGGTCAACCGCGTGGACTCCGCGAAGCTCGCGGTGCAGCGCGCGGGCGAGGAGCGGGCGCGCGGCTCCTACGCCGCCTCCGACGCGTTCTTCCCCTTCCCCGACGGCCTGGAGGTCCTCACCGAGGCCGGCGTGAAGGCCGTCGCCCAGCCCGGCGGTTCGGTCCGTGACGAGCAGGTCATCGAGGCCGCCAAGAAGGCGGGCGTGACGATGTACTTCACGGGCACGCGCCACTTCTTCCACTAAGAGCCCGCGCACCACGCGGACGGGCCCGGCGGAGCGCTCCGCCGGGCCCGTCCGCGGTGACGGCTCAACAGCCGCTCAGCAGCCGCCGCGCCAGCGGACGGCATCGACGGTGTAGTCGAGGCCGCTGACCCACCCGCCGGGCGCCAGGCACATCCACTTGTTGTTGAACCGCTTGATTTTGACGTGGTCCCGCGGGTGGCTGGTGTCCCCGTTGTTCCACATCGAGCTGATGTGCTTGTAGTTCCGGTTGCTGTTGCCCCAGACCGGGTAGACCTTTCCCTGGCCGTTCGGCTTGGTGTACAGACACACCGCGCCCTTCGGGCAGTCCTTCCAGCCCTTGGCCACCGGGCCCGACCCGGCCGACTCCACCGGTGCGACCGCCCCCGCCGGGGCCATGGCGAGCGTGCCCACGGCCACCGCCGCGGTCGCCACCGTCATCGCGATCCTGCGCATCATGGTCGTACTTCCCTCCGTTGACTGCCACCCCCGTGATGGCATGTCCTCACCATCCCGGAGCGGTGCAACGGCCGGTACCTCGGAACTCTCAGGGTCCGCTCAGCAGCGCTTGACCCACCGGTGGGAGCGGAGTGTCTGCTGGCCGGCCGGGAGGTCCGTGCGGCCGAGGCGGCTGATGCAGCCCGGCCGGCCGCGGAAGTCGTCGCCGGGGTAGTACGAGACGGCCGTGTACGAACCGTCGACGCCGTTGTTGAACACCGAGCGCGGCGGCGTACTGCCGCTCCAGGGACAGGAGATCGTGCCGGTCCGCCAGTCCTCGTCGAAGCCGAACCAGCTGCACATGTCGCCCTTGCCGGTCGACTCGGTGAAGAAGCAGACGTGACCCTTCTTGCAGCGGTCGTAGCCGGCCGGGGGCTTGCTCTGCTGGGCGGCTCCGGACGCGCCGCCCAGCACCATCGCGGTGACCCCCGCGGTCCCGGCCATCAGCAGCAGGGCGCTCCCGGCCGCGAGGGCGGCGCGGCGGATGCGCCGCCGCCGGGTGAGCGGCGGCCGGGGCGCGGGCACCGTGCCGCCCGCCGCCGTCGCGCGGCGCAGCAGCTCGTGCGCGCCGTGCCGGGCGCGCTCCTCGTGCGTACGGGCCAGGCAGTCGCGGACGATGTCCACCCAGGCGTCCGGCAGCCGGGGCGACAACTGGAGCCGTTCCCGGCCCCTCGCATAGCGCAGCGCGGCCTCGCGGCGGGTGGTGGGCGTGCCGCCGGGGAACGGGAAAGAACCGGTCAGCACGAGGTGGGCGAGCACGCCGAACGCCCAGATGTCGGCGCTGGGGCGGATGACCTGGCCGCGCTCGCCGACCTCCGCCCACAGCAGCTCGGGCGGGGTGTAGTCGGGTGTGGAGAAGGCGGGGGAGTAGGCGTGGGTGCCCTCCATCTCGGCGGCGAGGTTGAAGTCGCCCAGCCGGACCGTTCCGTCGGCCATGAGCAGCACATTGCCGGGCTTGAGATCACCGTGTACCCAGCCCGCTTCATGGAGCTGGGCGATGCCCTCACAGATCTGTGCCAGCAGTGTGCCCGCGCGCGGGGCCGGGGCGGGGGAGACCAGCGAGAGCAGGGAGAGCGCCGCGGACAGTGAGCTCTCGGCGCGCTCCAGTACGAGTACGGTCGCGCCGTCCAGCGCCGGCTGCCCGGGGTCGTCGACCGTCAACGCCTCGTACATACGGATCAGCCGGGGGCGCTGCAACTTGCGGTACAACTCCAGCTCGCGGCGGGTGAGTTCCTTCAGATGGTGCAGCCGGCGCGGTGTACTGGTGCCGGTGGGCAGGAACTTCAGCGCCACCTCGGCCCGGTCTTCGACGGCCCGCGCGGCGTAGACGCTGCCGAACGCGCCGGAGGCGATCGGCCGGAGCACTTCCCAGCCGCCGACGCGGTATCCGGGCGGCACGGTGACGGCGAAGGCGCCTGACGGGCCGTCCGCCGTCATGCGGGCACCTGCTCCAGCACGCCCAGTTCGTCCTCGCGCACGAGGTCGAAGCGGAGCGCGAGGGAGACCACGGACTCCTTCTTGCCGTTCAGCCGCGGGCCGCAGTCGGCGGACTCCGGCGGCTGCTTGAGGCGCAGCTTGACCGCGAGGTAGTCGATGTTCCACTGCACGGCGGCCCGTCCGGCGGCCGGCCAGACCGGCCGCAGCCGCTCGACGAGCTGGTCCGTGGTGGGCAGCGGCGCGTGCGGCGCGCCGCGCAGCCGCGGCTCGCAGAGCGCGGCCAGGACGAGGAAGTAGCGCTTGGTGCGGTCGAGCGGGAAGGCGAGGGCCGTGGCCTCGCCGCCGTCGGAGCCGGTGAGCGGGTCGGCGTAGTCGTGCCGCGGCGCCCAGACGTCAAAGCTCAGCAGCTCGTCGGCGGCGGGCAGCACGACCCGTGCGAACTCGAACGGGACCGGAGCGCCGATCCGCCCCGGCGCCACCTTGATGTGCTCACCCGCGCCCTCCGGGTTCTCCACGACGTACGTCTGGCGGGCGCTGTGGTTGGTCAGCGTCCAGTACGCGCCGGTGGCGGTGATCTCCCCGGCCGTACGGGAGACTCCGCAGTGCGGGATGGTCAGTTGGCGGCCGCCGTCGGTACGCCGCTCCGAGCGGCCGAATCCCAAGGTCTCGCCCGGCTCCAGCCGGATCTGCTCCGCGCTCCCGCCGTACGGCGAGGGCACCACGATGATGCTGAACATGAGCCGTCCCTTCCCCCGGTGGATCAGCGGAAGGGTAACGGCGGAGAGTGATCGAAATCAGCCTGACATGCGGATTCTGTTACGGAGTGTGACACGAGGGGCGCGGGTGGGGTAGCGCGCGCACGGCGAAGGCCCCCGCTTGCGAGGTGCGAACGGGGGCCTTGAGTGCGGCGGTTATTTCCTGCTCACCGCTACTTCTTGATCACCACGGTGCCGGCGGCACGGTCGTGCCAGCCCTGCAGCTTCCCGCTGTTGTCGAAGAACGGCGACAGGTAGGTCAGCAGCATGCCGATGTAGCAGAGGAAGGCACCGACCATCGGGATGATGTAGCGGATGAAGCCCGCACCGACGCCGGGAACGCCGCCGGTGGCCTCCTTGACGACGCGCAGGCCGAGGGCCATCTTGCCGAAGGTGGCGCCCTTCAGGCCGATCATCAGCCACTCGTAGAGCAGCATGAAGAGCGCGAAGATGCCCAGGATGCCGAACATGACGGCGACACCGCTGCTGGCCTGCGCGGCGGCCTCGTTCATGCAGGCGTCGTAGCCCGGGTCCATGTAGCTGCCGCACTCCTCGGCGGCGTTGCCGGCTATGCCGACGACGCTGCCCAGACCCGCGACCATGGCGATCGTCATGATCACACCGACGATCACGCCGTCCAGCAGTCGCGCCAGGAAGCGCTGGCCCATCGTCGCGAGCAGCACCGGGCCGCTGACGAGGTTGATGTAGCCGTTGTTGGCCTGGACGGAGCTGCCGGCGGGCTGCTGCTGGCCGTACGGCTGCTGCGGCGCGCCCGGGGCCTGCTGCGGGTAGCCGTAGCCCTGCTGCGGCGGGACGCCCTGGGGGGCCTGCTGGGGGTAGCCGTAGCCGGGCTGGCCCTGGGGGGCCTGCGGCGGCTGCTGGCTGTAGGGGTTGTTCGGGTCGCCGGCGGGCGGCGGGGGGTAACTCACGGAAAGCATCCTTCGGGCGGGGACGTGGCGGGCCGACGGTTACTACGGGAAGCCACCGGACCGCCCCCGCGGGCGCGCCGCGCGAGCTGTGAAGAGTGCTTGGTGTTCTCCCCCGAGCGTGCCGCCGTCGCATTCGGCCCCTCCTGCAACCGCAGCACGTGTCGCAACATCGTGAAGTCCGGATAAAGACTTTGTCCAGCGGAGGAGAAGCCGTAGTCCCCAGGTGATCCCGATATGTGCTGTTCCTGTTACCGAGATTGGACAGCACTGTCGCTCCTTCGCGACAACCACAGTGCTTCTACGCGCGTCAACCCCCGAACCCGCCCCTGATTGGTACGGCGGCGCCGTCATCCGGGAGGATAGGAGCCATGAGCGCCCAGATTCTCGATGGCAAGGCCACCGCCGCCGCGATCAAGTCCGACCTGTCCGTCCGCGTGGAGGCCCTGAAGGCCAAGGGCGTACAGCCCGGTCTGGGCACCATCCTGGTCGGCGAGGACCCCGGCAGCCAGAAGTACGTCGCGGGCAAGCACCGCGACTGCGCGCAGGTGGGCATCGCCTCCATCCAGCGCGAGCTGCCCGCCACGGCCACCCAGGAGGAGATCGAGGCGGCCGTCCGCGAGCTGAACGAGGACCCGGCCTGCACCGGCTACATCGTCCAGCTGCCGCTGCCCAAGGGCATCAACGAGAACCGCGTCCTGGAGCTGATCGACCCGGCCAAGGACGCCGACGGTCTGCACCCCACCAACCTCGGCCGCCTGGTGCTCAACGAGGCGGCCCCGCTGCCCTGCACCCCGAACGGCATCCTGCGGCTGCTGCGCCAGTACGGCGTCGAGATCAAGGGCGCCGAGGTCGTCGTGGTCGGCCGCGGCGTGACCATCGGCCGCTCGATGCCGCTGCTGCTCACCCGCAAGTCCGAGAACGCCACGGTGACCCAGTGCCACACCGGCACCCGGGACCTCGCCAAGCACCTCAAGGAAGCCGACATCATCGTGGCGGCGGCCGGCTCGCCGCACCTGATCAAGCCGGAGTACGTCAAGGAGGGCGCGGCCGTACTGGACGTCGGCGTCAGCCGCGACGAGAGCGGCAAGATCGTCGGCGATGTGCACCCGGGCGTGCGCGAGGTGGCCGGCTGGGTCGCCCCGAACCCGGGTGGCGTCGGCCCCATGACCCGCGCGATGCTGCTGGTCAACGTCGTCGAGGCCGCCGAGCGCGCGGCCGGCTGAGCCACGGGCGGGCCGACGACGGTACGGACGACAGAAGGGCAGCCAGCGCATGAACGCCGGAGCGCACTCGGACGGGGTGTCCAGGCCGCAGCGCCTCACGCGACGCTTTCCGCTGATCACCAAGGACACCGCGCGCCCCCAGGGCGGCGGCCGCGCCGCGCCCGGTGACGCGCCGGCGCCGGTCCGGCAGTGGCCGCTGCTCACAGTGATCGGCGGAGTCGCGCTCGGCCTGCTGGTGCTCTCCCTCGACGCCTTCCGTGCGGGGATCCTGCTGATCGGGCTGTCCCTGCTGGCCGGGGCCGTACTGCGACGCGTCCTGCCGTCCGTCGGCATGCTCGCCGTGCGGTCCCGCTTCACGGACATGGCCACGTACGGCGGGCTCGGCTTCGTCATCGTGATGCTGGCGCTCATGATCCAGCCGAAGCCGTGGCTGTCGCTGCCCTTCCTGGACGACATCGTGCACTTCACGGTGCGCTGACGGCCGTTCCGGAGTACCGCCTCTTGAGAGTCCCGGGCCCCGCGCGCGTAAGGGAAGTGAGGGTTCCGTACGTGCGCCGCGTGCGGAGGCGCGTGTCCAAAGCGTGAATGCTTCCGTGCGCCCCGTTCACGGGAACTGGCATCCTGACTGGTGGCATCCCAACGGGTAGCCGCAGCAGTTCGGGGGGATAGGGGGAGGCAATGCCTCGCTGGAGGGCGCTACCGGAGGAACTGGATCCGCAAGTGCGGGAGTTCGCCGGACAGTTACGCAGGCAGGTCGAGCGCAGCGGCCTGAGCATATCGGCCGTCGCGGACCGCACGGGCTACAGCAAGACGTCGTGGGAGCGGTACCTCAACGGGCGGCTGCTGCCGCCGCAGCGCGCGGTGGTGGCGCTGGCCGAGGTGACGGGCGCGCACACCGGCCATCTCACGACGATGTGGGAGCTGGCCGAACGGGCCTGGAGCCGTTCGGAGATGCGGCACGACGTCACCATGGAGGCGATCCGGGTGGCCCAGGCGCGGGCCGCGCTCGGGGAGTTCGGCCCGGCGCCGGACGAGCCGAAGGGGGGCCTCGGCAAGCGGTCGGTGGCCGCGGCCCCGGCTGCGCCGATTCCCCAGGCACCCCAGGCGCCGACTCCCGAGGCGCCGGTGCTCGCCGGGTCCGAAGCACCCGGTGCGCCTGGTGTGTCCGAAGCGCCCGGCACTTCGAGAGTGCCGCACCAGCGCGTCAGCCCGCCGCCCGCCCCGCCCGTCTCCCCGCCGACGGCACCGCCCACCGCGTCGCCCGCCGCGCCCGACCCCGAGCGTCGCCGTCGTATCACCATGTTCGTGACCGGCGTCGTCGGAGCGCTGCTGCTGATCGCCGCTGCCGTGCTGCTGCTCGGCGGCGGGAGCGGCGGGCAGCAGGCGAAGCCCGCGCCCGCGCCCACGAAGTCGCAGGCGCCCGACCTGCCGGCCGGCGTGAAGTGCAGCGGCGCCGACTGCACGGGCAAGGACCCCGAGGAGATGGGCTGCGGCGGCACGCACGCCACGACCCCGTCCCGGGGTGTGATGGGCGGCGCGCTGATCGAGGTCCGGTACAGCAAGGTCTGCGGCGCCGCCTGGGCCCGGCTCACGGGCGCCGCGCAGGGCGACCGCGCCACCGTCACCTCCGACGGCCGTACGGAGGAGGCGAAGGCGGGCCGGGACGGCTCGGCGTACACCACGATGGTGCGGGTCAGCGGCGCGCCGGAGAAGGTCAGGGCGTGCGGCACGACGAACGCGGGCTACCAGAGCTGCACCGAACCGGAAGCCGCGCAGGGCACCGGGCCGGCCCCGGCCACCGCACCCTGACCGCGCCCGCCACGACCCTCGTTGGGCCATTCGGGGCCTACCGCGGAACCGTGGGCATGACCCGGCCGGAACGGGGCAGGCGCCCGGTCGACCCCCCCACGGGTGTGGCACCGCCCGGCGGCCGCTCGCGCTCCCCTCCTTGTCGCGAGCGGCCGCTCTCCGTCCGCCGCGGCCCGGCCGGGCGTCCTCGTACGGGTGGCCGGTGACCTGCGGGGTGACGGCCGGTGAGGAGTTACACACCGGCCTGTCACCGGTGGGGCGCCGCCGTCCGATAGCCTGACGCCCGGGTCTCTTGATACCGAGATACATCGAGGGGCTCCGTATACATGGGCAGGGACACCCACCGCCCACCGCAACATGGTGGCTCTGGGGCTCGCCCCCAGAAAAAACACGCCGCAGGAGATCGCCATGACCCGCACTGCCGTCAATGTCACCGTCACCGGCGCCGCCGGCCAGATCGGCTACGCACTCCTCTTCCGCATCGCTTCCGGTCACCTCCTCGGTGCCGACGTGCCGGTCAAGCTGCGCCTCCTGGAGATCCCGCAGGGTCTGAAGGCCGCCGAGGGCACCGCGATGGAGCTCGACGACTGCGCCTTCCCGCTGCTCCAGGGCATCGAGATCACCGACGACCCGAACGTCGCCTTCGACGGCGCGAACGTCGCGCTGCTGGTCGGCGCCCGCCCCCGTACCAAGGGCATGGAGCGCGGTGACCTGCTGGAGGCCAACGGCGGCATCTTCAAGCCGCAGGGCAAGGCCATCAACGACCACGCAGCGGACGACATCAAGGTCCTGGTCGTCGGCAACCCCGCCAACACCAACGCGCTGATCGCCCAGGCCGCCGCCCCGGACGTACCGGCCGAGCGCTTCACCGCGATGACCCGCCTCGACCACAACCGTGCGCTCTCGCAGCTCTCGAAGAAGACCGGCGTCCCGGTCTCCGAGATCAAGAAGCTCACGATCTGGGGCAACCACTCCGCGACCCAGTACCCGGACATCTTCCACGCCGAGGTCGCCGGCAAGAACGCCGCCGAGGTCGTCAACGACGAGCAGTGGCTGGCGGAGGACTTCATCCCGACCGTCGCCAAGCGCGGTGCGGCGATCATCGAGGCCCGTGGCGCCTCCTCGGCCGCCTCGGCCGCGAACGCCGCCATCGACCACGTCCACACCTGGGTGAACGGCACCGCCGCCGGTGACTGGACCTCGATGGGCATCCCGTCGGACGGCTCCTACGGCGTGCCGGAGGGCATCATCTCCTCCTTCCCGGTCACCACCAAGGACGGCAAGTACGAGATCGTCCAGGGCCTGGAGATCAGCGACTTCTCCCGCGCCCGCATCGACGCCTCGGTGCAGGAGCTGGTCGAGGAGCGCGACGCGGTCCGCGGCCTGGGCCTGATCTGATTCCGATTGTCCGGCCGCGGCCGGACAACGCGAGCCCGTACGTCCCCCTGAACGGGTGGGGCGTACGGGCTTCGTCGTTCTCGTGTTCCCTTGAGCGACGTCTGGTTTTTCTGCTGCGCCGCTGGTCGTCCGCTCGGTAAGCTTCCCTCATACATCAGTCAACTCGCCTGCCCCGCGGGTGCGTTCGAGTTCATGGGGGAACTGATGACGCAAGCCGTTGTGCCGCCGCAGCCGGACGGCCCCGGCGGCGGGGACATTCCCGGCGCCGGTTCCGCTTCCGTGCCCGGCGGCCCCGTGGGCCTCGTGCCGCCCGCCTTCAGCGAGACGTGCCGGCTGCTCTGCTCCGGGGTCTACCTCGACGGCGCCTTCCGCGACCGGGTGATCAAGGAGCTGTACGACCACGACGAGCGCATCGTCGCTCCCTCGTACGGCTTCGACGCGGCCCGCGTGCTCGCCCACGCCCTGCGCGCCCGCCGCCTGGAGCTCGGCTGGGCGCTGCTGGTCCTGCTCCTGTGCATCGTGGCCGTCCCGCTGACGCAGGGCCTGCTCCTGATGCTCATCACCCCGGTCGTGTGGCTCGCCATCGCCAGACGCATCCGGGGGACCGGGCGGCTCAAGGGGCGGATCGGCATGGCCCGCCGCTTCGTGGCCCTGGTCATCCGCTGGTACAGCCGGATCAACCTCGTCCTGGCCGTCGTCTTCCTGGTGGCCCTCGGCCTGCAGAGCTCCTCGACGCTGGCGGGCGTGACGCAGGTGGGCAACTCGATGCGGGTGGGGGACCCGTCGGACATCGTCGGGCTCGGCCTGCTGACGGGCCAGGGGTACGGCGCGGCCTTCTCCCTCCTCCCGGTGCACGCGTGGATCACCCTCGCCATTCCCTTCCTCCTGGCCTGGATCGTCGGCCTGCAGCGTGGCCAGTTCGCCAGGGTGGTGGCGCACGAGCTGTCCCGGACCCGCTTCCGTGACTTCGCGGCCGACCCCGCCGAGCGGGCCGAAGGGGTGCGCTTCCGGCGGCTGCGCGACCGTATCCGTACGGAGCAGCACGGCCCGCTGGTGATGTACGGCGAAGCGGACCCCTTCTGCGGCGCGGGCACCCCCTTCAAGCCGTGGTCGCTCTCCGTGGAGCTGCGCCCGCGCCGGGACCGGAAGCCGGAGCCGGTGGACAACGCCGCGGTGCTGCGCCGGATCCACCCCCTCGTCGAGGACCTGCGCGTCCCGTCCCCGCAGGGCTCGCCCGAAGCGGCCGCGGCGGTGCGCGACCGGCTGCGCGCGCTGGAGCTCGACGAGTGCGTCTTCCTGCCGGTGGACGGGCTGCCGAGCCGGGACGCCGCGCCGTACGCCCCCGATGCGGTGCGGGAGCACATGGACCGCGCGATCGAGGAGGGCGGCGAGACGCGTCGGCACTTCCTGCGCATCCGGGTCGGCGGCTGGGGCGAGGGGCTGGTCGTGACGGTCTTCGTGCGGGTGCACACCCAGGGCAGGATGCTCGTCCTGGAGGTCGTCCCGCACGTCCTGTGGCCGCTGTGGCCGCAGTTCGTGAACGCCGACCGGATCGCGCACCGGCACCGGCACAACAGCCCGTTCGGCAAGGCGGTCTGGGCCCTGCTGCACACCCCCGCCGCGCTGACCGGCGCGGTCGTCACCCTGGGGCGCGGCATCGGCTCCGTGTGGGGACTGTCCACGGAGGGGAACAGCGGCGCGCTGCCCGACGGCCCCGCGTTCTCCGTCCGCGAGCTGGCCTCCGCGGACGATCCCTCGCTCTTCCAGGAGATGGACGCCGAGCGGTATCTGAAGAGCATCCAGGACCGGGTGGCGGGCGGGGTGCGGCTGGCGCTGTACGACGCCGGCTGGCAGACCGCCGCTTTCGAGCAGCAGATAGTGAACGTCGGCAGCGGCGGCGTCTTCATCGGCTCCGCCCAGGGTGCGGTCGGCGTCGGCAACAACAACACCATCACCAACAACACCACCCCCGAGTCGGGAGGCTCCAGTGCCAAGTGACGACCCGCGCCGGGACCTTCCCGGGCCCGCCCACAGCGGCGGCGTCCACATCGGTTCGGTGCACGGCGCCTTCGCCGTGGGCAATGACAACACCGTCACGAACTACGCGGCCCCGCAGCAGCCCGCCCGCGACCCGGCGCAGGAAGAGCTGCTGAACGCCGTACGGGAGCTCCGCGCCGACCTGCAGCGGCTGACGCCCGCACCGGAGACCGATGCCCTCGGTGCCGAACTGGCGGACGTACAGGACGAGATCGAGCGCACCGGCAGCGCGAGTCCGGGCCGCCTCCAGCGGCTGCGTACCGCGCTGGCGGACGCGGGGGCCGTGACGGGGCTGCTGGCGTCCGGTGCCGCGGTGGTCCAGTCCGTCACCGGTCTGCTGGGAGGCTGACAATGGCACGCAACGGGGGCGGCGCGCGCTGGAACGAGGACACCCAGAGCTGGGAACGGACCGAAGCGGCCCCGCCGCCGCACCCCGTCGCCCCGCCGCCGATGCCCACGGCCCCGCCGCCGGTACCTCCCACGGCTCCGCACCCGGACCTCACCACGGGCCCCGCCCCGGCCGGCCCCTCCGGTGCGGGGGCGTCCGGCCGGCGCTCCCGGCTGACGCAGCCCGTGATGATCGGTGCGACGGCGGTGGCGATCCTGGTGGCCGGGTGCGGTGTCGGCTGGCTCCTGTGGGGTCAGGGCGACGACGGCCGGGTGCGGGCCACCCCGACGGCGTCGGTCTCCGCGTCCGCCGGTGACACGGACCGGACCGCGGACCCGGACACGGCGGACCCCGGCGCCTCCGACGCGTCGGAGGCCGCGGGGACCGACGGCGCCGTCCCGGACGGCTACGAGCGGGTGCAGGACGACTACGGCTTCACCACTGTGGTGCCCGAGGGCTGGGAGCGGACCACGGCCCGCAGCAGCGCGTTCTACACCGCCCCCGACGGCCGCAGCCTGATCCAGATCTTCGAGATCACCGAGGACTACTACACGCCCTACGAAGCCCTGCAGAAGGCGTCCGACAACCTCGCCAGGGAGGACGGCTACGAAGAGCTGTCCCTGCAGGAGCAGGTCGAGGAGGACGACTCGGGCCTGGGCGGCGCCGAGCTGGTGTACGCGTACGACAGCGAGCGCCTCGACGGCGACCGCGCCCAGGTCATCGACCGCGCCTTCACCGCCCCGAACGGCAGAAAGTACGCCGTCCTCAGCTCCGGCCCGGCCACCGACTGGCCCACTCAGCGCACCAGAGAAAGCATCGCCCTGCGCTTCTTCGAACCCGCGCCATGAGCTGAGCCCCCGAAAAAGCGCCGCGAACTCGGACAATTCCACCAGGGAGCCGTGACTCCGGTCACCTTCCGTGAAGTTTTGCGCATGAGGATCACATAAGAGGGGAGGGGTCGATGTTGCTGGCGTGACCAGCGGGCAAAAACGGCAAGTGAAAGTGGAAGGCTGAGCGGACGTGTCGGCAATCGAGACCATTCACGTAGACGGGGTGTGGCGTGGCGCCGCATCCGACGCCACGCGGGAGGTCCTCGACCCCGCCGACGCGACGGTGCTGGCCACCGTGTCCGAGGGCGGCGTCGAGGATGTGGACGCGGCGGTCGCCGCGGCGGCCCGCGCCTTCGACGGCGGGCAGGGCGAGTGGCCCCGCACCCAGGCGGCCGAGCGCGCCGCGCTGCTGCGCCGGGTCGCGGAATTCCTGCAGCGGGACCGCGAGGAGATCGCGCTCATCGAGAGCCGCGACACCGGTAAGACGCTGGAGGAGGGGCGCGTCGACGTCGACGACGTGACCAATGCCTTCCGGTACTTCGCCGACCTCGTGATGAACGAGAGCGGCGGGCGGGTCGTCGACGCGGGCAACGAGGACGTGCACAGCGTTGTCGTGTACGAGCCGGTCGGCGTGTGCGCGATGATCACGCCCTGGAACTACCCGCTGCTGCAGGCCAGCTGGAAGATCGCCCCGGCGCTCGCGGCGGGCAACACCTTCGTGATCAAGCCCAGCGAGGTCACGCCGATGTCCACCGTGCATCTGGTGAAGCTGTGCGTGGAGGCCGGTCTGCCGACCGGCGTGGCGAACATCGTCACCGGCGCGGGCCTGCCCGTCGGCCAGCGCCTCGCCGAGCACCCGGACGTGGACCTGTTCTCCTTCACGGGCGGGCTGGTCAGCGGTACCAAGGCCGGTGCCGCGGCCGTGTCCGGCGCGAAGAAGGTCGCGCTGGAGCTGGGCGGCAAGAACCCGAACGTGGTGTTCGCCGACGCGTGTGCCACGGACGAGGAGTTCGACACCGCTGTCGACCAGGCGCTGAACGCCGCCTTCATCCACAGCGGGCAGGTCTGCTCCGCCGGTGCCCGCCTGATCGTCCAGGCCTCCGTCAAGGACCGGTTCGTCGCCGAGCTGGCCCGCCGCGCCGAGCGGATCAAGCTCGGCCGGGGTACGGAAGAGGGCGTCGAGTGCGGTCCCCTCGTATCCCAGCAGCAGCTGGACAAGGTCGAGGCGTACGTCGAGTCCGCGCTCAAGGAAGGCGCCCGGCTGCGCTGCGGCGGCTCCCGCCCCAAGCCGAGCGACGTCCGCCCCGAGGGCGGCTACTTCTACCAGCCGACCATCCTGGACCAGTGCCACCGCGACATGAAGGTCGTCCGCGAGGAGACCTTCGGGCCGATCCTGACGGTGGAGACCTTCACCACCGAGGACGAGGCCGTCGCGCTCGCCAACGACACCGAGTACGGCCTGGCCGGCGCGGTGTGGTCCGGCGACACCGCGCGCGCCCGCCGGGTCGCGGCCCGGCTGCGCCACGGCACGGTGTGGATCAACGACTACCACCCCTACCTCCCGCAGGCGGAGTGGGGCGGCATGGGCAAGTCCGGCATCGGCCGCGAGCTGGGCCCGGCCGGCCTGGACGAGTACCGCGAGAGCAAGCACATCTACGAGAACCTGCGCCCGGAGCCGGTGCGCTGGTTCGCGGGCTGACGAGACCGCGATGACCGGGCGGGGCAGCGGCACCCCGCACCCCGCCCGGTCACCCGCAGCCCGCCCCCTGAAGCGGGCCCGGCCACCCGTATCCGGCAGGCCCGGCCCGCACCCCTGAACTTCCCCGGCCGCAAGGACGCGGCCCAGCGGATCCGCAGCCCCGCAGAGCGCACCCGCTCGCAAGTACTGCGCACCGCATGCACTTTGGAAAACACAAGGAGCTACCCATGTCTCCCGCAGCAGCGAAGAAGATGTCAGCGGACTACGTCATCGTCGGTGGCGGCACCGCCGGTTCGGTGATCGCCTCCCGCCTCACCGAGGACCCGAACGTCACGGTCGCCGTCATCGAAGGCGGTCCGAGCGACATCGACCGCGAGGACGTGCTGACGCTGCGCAAGTGGCTCGGCCTGCTCGGCGGCGAGCTGGACTACGAGTACACGACCACCGAGCAGCCGCGCGGCAACTCGCACATCCTGCACAGCCGCGCCAAGGTCCTCGGCGGCTGCTCCTCGCACAACACCCTGATCTCCTTCAAGCCGCTGCCGTCCGACTGGGACGAGTGGGAAGAGGCGGGCGCCACCGGCTGGAACGCCAAGGCGATGGACCCGTACTTCGGCAAGCTGCGCAACAACATCGTGCGGGTGGCGAAGAAGGACCAGAACCAGATCGCCACGGACTGGATCGAGGCCGTCAAGGACGCCCTGGACGTCCCCGAGGTCGTCGGCTTCAACGACCAGCCCTTCGAGGAGGGTGTGGGCTTCTTCGACCTCTCCTACCACCCGGAGAACAACAAGCGGTCCTCGGCTTCCGTCGCCTACCTGCACCCGCACATGGAGGCCGGCGACCGGCCGAACCTGACGCTGCTGCTGGAGACCTGGGCGTACAAGCTGGAGCTGGACGGTACGACGGCGCGCGGCGTGCACGTCCGTACCAAGGACGGCGAGGAGATCTACCTGGAGGCCGGCCGCGAGGTGCTCGTCTGCGCCGGTGCGGTGGACACCCCGCGGCTGCTGATGCACTCCGGCATCGGTCCGAAGAAGGACCTGGAGGCGCTGGGCATCGAGTGCAAGCTCGACCTGCCGGGCGTCGGTGAGAACCTCATCGACCACCCCGAGTCGGTCATCGTCTGGGAGACCAACGGGCCGCTCCCCGGCAACTCCGCGATGGACTCGGACGCCGGTCTGTTCGTGAAGCGGGACCCGGACCACAAGGGCCCGGACCTGATGTTCCACTTCTACCAGATCCCCTTCACCGACAACCCCGAGCGGCTGGGCTACGAACGCCCCGAGCACGGCGTGTCGATGACCCCGAACATCCCCAAGTCCCGAGCTCGCGGCCGTCTTTACCTGACCTCCGCCGACCCCGAGGTCAAGCCCGCGCTGGACTTCAAGTACTTCGAGGACGAGGGCGACTACGACGGTCGGACCCTCGTCGACGGCATCAAGCTGGCGCGCAAGGTCGCGCAGTCCGAGCCGTTCGCCAAGTGGCTCAAGCGCGAGGTCTTCCCCGGCCCCGACGTCACCGACGACGCGGAGATCAGCGAGCTGGTCCGCAAGGCCGCGCACACCGTGTACCACCCCGCCGGCACCTGCAAGATGGGTGCCGCCGACGACCGACTCGCGGTCGTCGACCCGCAGTTGAAGATCCGCGGCCTGAACGGCATCCGTATCGCGGACGCGTCCGTCTTCCCGACGATGCCCGCCGTGAACCCGATGATCGGCGTGCTGATGGTGGGGGAGAAGTGCGCCGAAATTCTCACCGAGACCCCGACCCAGGGAGGTGATGCGTGATGGCCGGCACCGTCGTCGACGCATCCGCCAACGACAAGTCCACCGCCACGACCGCCGCTTCGGCGACCGAGCAGGACGCGGTCTTCGCCGTCCGCCACCTGTGGAAGGTCTTCGGCCCCAAGGCCGAGAAGATCCCCGAGGACACCTCGCTCGCCGAGCTGTCCGCGCAGGAGCTGCGCGAGAAGACCGGCTGCACCGCCGCCGTCCGTGACGTCTCCTTCGACGTCAAGAAGGGCGAGGTCTTCGTCGTCATGGGCCTCTCCGGCTCCGGCAAGTCCACCCTGGTCCGCTGCCTGACCCGGCTCATCGAGCCGACCAGCGGCGACCTGGAGATGGACGGCGAGGACGTACGCGGCATGGACCGGTCCGGGCTGCGCGAGCTGCGCCGGCACCGCGCCGCCATGGTCTTCCAGCACTTCGGTCTGCTGCCGCACCGCTCGGTGCTGGACAACGTCGCGTACGGGCTGGAGATCCAGGGCGTCGGCAAGGCCGAACGCCGCGCCCGCGCCATGGAGACGGTCGAGAAGGTCGGCCTCGCCGGCCTGGAGCAGCGCAAGCCCGGCCAGCTCTCCGGCGGCCAGCAGCAGCGCGTCGGCCTGGCCCGCGCGCTCACCGTCGACCCCGAGATCCTGCTCTTCGACGAGCCCTTCAGCGCGCTGGACCCGCTCATCCGGCGCGACATGCAGGAGGAGGTCATCCGCCTGCACAAGGAGGAGGGCCGCACGATGGTCTTCATCACCCACGACCTCGCCGAGGCTCTGCTGCTCGGCGACCGCATCGCCCTGATGCGGGACGGGAAGATCGTCCAGCTCGGCACCCCCGAGGAGATCGTCGGCTCGCCGGCCGACGAGTACGTACGGGACTTCGTCCGTGACGTGCCCCGCGAGCAGGTGCTGACCGTGCGCCGCGCCATGCGGCCCGCCGAGTCCGGCGAGGCCGACGAGGGCGCCGCGCTCGCCCCCGACACGCTGATCTCCGACGCCATCGAGGCCGTGGCCCGCTCCGGCGGTGCGGCGCGCGTCGTCGAGAACGGCCGCTGCCTGGGCATCGTGGACCACGCCTGCCTGCTCAACGTCGTCGCCCGGCTGGACGAAGGCGAGTCCGCCGAGGAAAAGGCGGCCGCCTGATGCATCCCCGTACCGTCCCCACCGTCCCCGTGGCGCTGAACCTCGGAGCCCGCCCCGCGGCCGCCCGGCCGCTGACCCTGCGAGGGCTGCGTGCCGCGGCCCGCCGGTACTGGCACGAAGCGCAGCGCGCCGCCGCGCTGAACGTGCCGACCGGTACCGCGAAGCGGGGGCGCGTGTGAGTGCCGCCACGACCAGCCCCACCACGACCGCACCGGGCACCTCCTCCCAGGGCCCGTCCCGTCTCCTCGCCTCCCTCCGCCACGGCGCCCTCGGCAAGCTGCTGATCCTCGCCGTCGCCGCGGCCGTCCTCGTCCCCCTCGCCCACGCCAAGTGGTCGAGCGGCGTCTGGCCGCACGCGCTGACCGTCGACCTCTCCGGTCCGTTCGGCGACGCCAGCACCTGGATCGTGGACAACCGCGACTCGCACTGGCTCTTCGTCTACTTCCTCGGCCACCTCAGCAACGCCGCGGTCATCTGCGTACGCGCCGTCTACCTCTGCCTCCTCGCGCTGGGCTGGACCGGGGTGACCGCGCTGGTCACCCTCGTCGCCTGGCGCGTCGCGGGCCTGCGCATCGCCGCCACTGCGCTGATCACCTTGCTGGTCAGCGGCGTGCTCGGGATGTGGGTGCCGACCATGCAGACCATCGCGCTGATGGTCGTCGCGGTGCTCGCCTCGATCATCGTGGGCGCGGTGCTCGGCCTCGCCGGCGGCCTCTCCGACCGGATGTTCCGCCTCCTGCGGCCGGTCCTGGACACCATGCAGGTGCTGCCGGCCTTCGCTTACCTGCTGCCGTTCGTCATGATCTTCGGCATCGGCGTCCCCGCGGCGCTGCTCGCCACCGTGATCTACGCGGCCCCGCCGATGGCCCGCCTCACGGCCCTCGGCCTGCGCGGCGCCGACGCCGGCGTCCTGGAGGCCGTCGCCTCGCTCGGCGCCACCGGCCGGCAGCGGCTGCTGACCGCCCGGCTGCCGCTCGCCCGCAAGGAACTGCTGCTCGGCATCAACCAGACGATCATGATGGCGCTGTCCATGGTCGTCATCGCCTCGATGATCGGCGCGGCCGGTCTCGGTGACCGCGTGTACCAGGCACTGGCCTCCGTCGACGTCGGCTCCGCGCTGGCCGCCTCCATCCCGATCGTGCTGCTGGCCATCGTCATGGACCGCACCACGGCCAAGGCCGGCGAGCGGCTCGGCGCCGATCAGGGCGGCGGCCCCGCCGCCTGGCTGCGCGGCCGGTTCGTCTGGCCCGCCGTGGCCGTGGTGACCGCGCTCGCGGTCGTCGCGGGCCGGCTCACCGGCTCGCTGGTGTGGCCGACCGCCTCGGTGGTCGACATCGCGCCGCCGGTCAACCACTTCAAGGAGTGGATGGTCGACCACATCTACTCCGGCATCCCCGTCGTCGGCGGCACCGCCGACTGGGCCGCGGGCTTCACCTCCTGGGTGCTCAACCCGCTCCGCGACGGCCTGACCGCGCTGCCCTGGTGGGGCGCGCTGCTGATCGTCGCCGCGCTGGCCTGGCTGATCGGTACGTGGCGCACCGCGCTGACCGCCACGGTCGCGCTCGCCGTCATCGGCGTGCTGGGCGTCTGGGTACCGTCCATGAACACCCTCTCGCAGGTGCTCGCCGCCCTGGTCGTCACGCTCGTCGTCGGCATCGGCGTGGGCGTGCTCGCGGCCGGCAGCGCTCGGATGGAGAAGATCCTCCGGCCGGTGCTGGACGTGTGCCAGACCATGCCGCAGTTCGTGTACCTGATCCCGGTGGTCGCGCTGTTCGGCGTGGGCCGCGCCCCGGCCGCCGCGGCGGCCGTCGTCTACGCGCTGCCCGCCGTCATCCGCATCACCACGCAGGGCCTGCGTCAGGTGAGCCCCGCGGCCATGGAGTCCGCGCAGTCGCTCGGCGCGACGCGCTGGCAGCAGCTGCGCCAGGTACAGCTTCCGCTGGCCCGCCCCGCGCTGCTGCTGGCGGTCAACCAGGGCGTCGTCCTGGTCCTCGCCGTCGTCATCATCGGCGGCCTGGTGGGCGGTGGCGCGCTCGGTTACGACGTCGTCGCCGGCCTGTCCACCGGTGACCTGGGCCTCGGCATGATCGCCGGTATCGCGATCGTCTGCCTCGGCCTGATGCTCGACCGGGTGACGCAGCCGACGGACCGCCGCGCGGGGAAGGGAGCCCGAGCATGATTCTCACGCGCAAGCGCACCACGGCGGTCGGCGCTGCCGCACTGACCGGAGCCGTACTGCTGGCCCTCAGCGGCTGCGGCAAGGCCGACATGACCAAGCAGACGTCGCCGTTCGCGGCGGCCGCCGGCACGAAGACGGTCACCCTCTCCACGCAGACGTGGGTGGGCGCGCAGTCCAACGTGGCGGTCGCCAAGTACCTGCTGGAGCACGAGCTGGGCTACCGGGTCGACACCGTCCAGGTGGACGAGACCCCGGCCTGGGACGCGCTCAGCCAGGGCCGGGTCGACGCGATCATGGAGGACTGGGGCCACCCCGCCCAGGAGAAGCTGTACGTCGACGAGAAGAAGACCATCGTCAACGGCGGCGACCTGGGCGTGGACGGCCACATCGGCTGGTGGGTCCCCAAGTACTGGGCGGACAAGCACCCGGACGTACTGAACTGGAAGAACCTCAACAAGTACGCCAAGCAGCTGCGGACCGCCGAGAGCGGCGACAAGGGCCAGCTGATGGACGGCTCGCCGTCCTACGTCACCAATGACAAGGCCCTGGTCAAGAATCTGAACCTCGATTTCGAGGTGGTCTTCGCCGGCTCCGAGGCGGCCCAGATCACGCAGATGCAGCAGTTCGCCAAGGAGAAGAAGCCCTTCCTGACGTACTGGTACGCGCCGCACTGGCTCTTCAACCAGCTGCCGCTGAAGGAAGTAAAGCTTCCGAAGTACACCGACGAGTGTGCGGCGAAGGGTGAGAAGGACCCGGAGTCCATCGACTGCGCCTATCCGACGACTCCGCTCCAGAAGTTCCTCAACGCCGACTTCGCCAAGGGCAACAGCTCGGCCGCGAAGTTCCTGAAGAACTTCAAGTGGACCACCGAGGACCAGAATTACGTCTCGGAACTCATCGCCTCGAAGCACATGTCCCCGGACGACGCCGCAGCCAGCTGGGCGAAGAAGAACCCGGATGTCTGGAAGAAGTGGCTCCCGAAGAAGTAACCCGCTGAAGCGGCGCGAGTAACGCGGCCGGGCACCCTTTTCAGGGGGTGCCCGGCCGCACCCATTCCCCGACCATCAGCGCGTATTCCACATCCCCGTGCTCGGCCCCCGGCAGCGGCTCGGCCCATTCCTCATGAAACGTACGGACATACCGCAGCCCGCATTTCTCCAGCACCCGCCGGGACCCGGTGTTCACGGCCATGGTGGTGGCCATGACGCGCTCGACGCCCCATTCCCCGAAACCCCTGTCGACGAGGGCCCGCGCGCCCTCGGTGGCGTACCCCTTTCCCCAGGCCGCGCGCCGCAGTCGGTATCCGAGCTCGACCTCCGCCGTGCGCTCCCGCTCCCCGTTCTCGTCCGTCGGCCGGAATTCGAACCAGCCCAGGAAGGCGCCCGTGGCCCGCTCCTCGGCGGCCCAGTATCCGAAATGGGCAGGGCGGGCGTACTGCGTGACGAGCAGCTCGGGCGTCGGGTGTCCGGCGTCCAGGAAACGCATGACTTGGGAATCTCTGTGCAGGTCACGCAGATTGTCCAGGTCCGCCCCGGTGAAAGCGCGCAAACGCAGCCGTTCCGTCTCCAGTAAGACGTGCATCACAGCCCCCTACTCGCGCGTCTACCCCTCCGTACCGGCATAGTAGGGGCCCGCCCCTGAATGGGGTCATGACAAAAACAGAGATGCAGAGTCACCAGGGGGAGCAGGACCCATGCCATCCATACGCCGAACCGCGGCTGCCGCCGTGGCGGTTGCCGCGCTGCTTGTCACCGTCACCGCCTGCGGGCCCGAGGACACCAAGGCCGTGGGCCAGGACGGGGCGACGGAGGCCGGCGGGAGCGGCGGGAAGTCGGACGGGCTCAAGCTCCCCAACGGCCTGCCCAAGGACCTCGATTCGCTGAAGAAGTGGGAGCAGGGCGGCTGGAAGGACTGGGACAAGGAGACCTGGGCCCGGAAGGCGTCCGAATTCGCCAACCCGGTCATCAAGGACCTCTGGAAGCCGTCCCGGATGGCGAAGGCCGCGGACGCTCCCGTGGTGACCACGCAGAGCGCCGGTTCCGGCGGCGCCGGTGCCACCGACCCCGAGCCGCGCCCGGTGACCGCGCAGCAGGTCGAGCGCCCGTACCACCAGCACATGGCGCCCATCGGGAAGATCTTCTTCGACAGCCCCGACGGCCCGATGGTCTGCTCCGGCACCGTCGTCTCCGACCCGGCCAACCCGGGGAAGTCCAACCTCGTATGGACCGCGGGCCACTGCGTGCACTCCGGCAAGAACGGCGGCTGGATGCGCAACATCGTCTTCGTGCCCTCGTACAACGACAACGGGCTGCCCGCGAACCAGGTTTCCGCCTCCTCGCAGCAGAACGTCACCCCGTACGGCACCTGGTGGGCGGACTGGTCGCAGACCTCCTCGCAGTGGATCGACGGCGGCGGCCACAGCGGCAACGCGGCATCCGCCTACGACTTCGCCGTGCTGCACGTGAAGCCGGAGAACGGCGGCGGCAAGTCCCTGGAGGAGACCGTCGGCGCGTCCCTGCCCGTCTGGTTCGGCGCCCCTTCGGGCAACGGCGTCACCGGCCTCGGCTCCACCAAGGCGATCGGCTACCCGGCGGCGCCCCCGTACGACGGCGCGAAGATGATGAACTGCCTCGACCGCCCGGTACGGCTGACGATGGCCCCCGGCACCCCCGCCATGCACTGGATCGGCTGCAGCATGACGGGCGGCACCTCCGGCGGCGGCTGGCTCGCCAACCACAACGGCGAACTCTCCCTCGTCTCCAACAGCTCCATCGGCTCGCTGGACCACACCTGGCTGGCCGGGCCGCACCTCGGCCCCGAGGCAAAGGGCGTCTTCGACGCGATCAGCAAGAAGTACGCGGGGCAGTGAGGCGGGCCGGGCGACGGTACGCATGAGAAGCGGCCGCCTCCGTACGTACGCTCGTACGGAGGCGGCCGCGCCGTGTTCAGGGGTCAGCCCGCCCGCAGCTCCGCTGCCACCGTGCGCAGCGTGTCCATCGCCTGCCGCTGCAGCCCGCCGCCGAAGGTGATGCGGGAGGCGCCCGCGGCGCCCAGGGCGCGGGGGGACGGGCCGCCCGGGACCGCGATGGCGTTGACCGGGGCGCCGATGCCGGTGGCCAGCTCGGGGAGCAGCTCCGGCGGGGCGAGGATCGGGTACACGCAGTCGGCGCCCGCGGCGACGTACCGCAGGCCGCGCGCCACGGCCGGTGCGGCGCCGGACTCCCCGCGCAGGAACGTGTCGATGCGGGCATTGATCACCAGCGCGTCCCCGGCGACGGCCCGCACCTCGGCCAGCCAGTCGGCCTGCTCCTCCGGATCGCGCAAAGTGCCGGTCGCCGCGTCCGAGTCCTCCAGGTTGCAGCCCACCGCGCCCGCGTCCAGCAGCCGTTCGACCAGCTCCTTCGCCGACAGGCCGTACCCCGCCTCCACGTCGGCACTGACCGGCACGTCCACGGCCCGGGTGATCCGGGCGATCGCCGCGAACATCTCGTCCGGCGGCGTGTGCCCGTCCCCGTACCCCAAGGACTCGCCGATCCCCGCGCTCGGCGTGGCCAGCGCCTCGAACCCGGCCTCCACGAAGACCCGCGCGCTCGCCGCGTCCCAGGGGCCGGGCAGCACGAGCGGGTCCTCCGGCGCCCGGCGCAGATGCAGGGCGCGCAGCGCCGCGGCGCTCACGCGAGGGACTCCGGCGTCGCCGCCGACCGTCGTGTTCATCGTCATGCGTCCGACGCTACGACGCTCCTGGCCACTGGGTAGGGTCCTTCCCGCCCTTGGCCGGGGATTGCACCCCCGTCAGGCTCGCCGACGCCCTCGGCCGCGCCCTCGCCGTCCGGCTCGCGGTGGAGGCCGCCTGCGCGGCGCGTCCGACCGCCCCCTAGGCTGGCGGGAACACGACAACCGCTTCTACGCGGGAACACGACAACCGCTTCTACGGGGGACAACGCACCATGGCCGAAAAGGCACGACGGAGGCTGCGGTCGAGCACGGTGATCCTGGGCGGGATGGGCGCGCTGGCCGCGGCCCTGACCTCCTGCGGCTCCGAGCCCGACAAGCGCTGCGTGGACCGCAACAGTTACGACGCGCTCAACGGATACCGGGTCGTCGACAGCAAGAACTGCGGCAGCAGCAGCGGCACGTCGGCGGCCAAGGGCGGCAAGAAGGGCGGCAAGGCGGGTGGCCGCCAGGTCGACGGCCAGTGGTACTACGACGCCGATGTCACCGGGCGCCACGCCGACTACGGCACGTTCAGCAAGAGCCAGGCCGTGGACCGGGGCGGCTTCGGCTGCTCGGGTTCGTCCGGCGGCTGAGCGGCCGGGCGGCTGAACGCACCATGGAACGCCACACCATCGAACCCCGGCCCGGCTGGCAGGAAACGGTCGAAGCGCAAGGGGTGATCTACCCCCTGACCCGCTTCCCGGACGACTCGCTGCGCCCGTACTGGGACGAGAGCGCGTACTACGAATTCACCCTCCCCGAGGTCGAGGCCCTGGAGGAGGTCGTCGAGGAGCTGCACGGCATGTGCCTGGCCGCGGCCGCGCACATCGTCGAGCACGACCGCTTCGCCGACCTCGGCATCGACGACCCGCGGCTGGCGGGACTGATCGCTGAGGCGTGGCACCGCAGGGACGAACTGCCCTCCCTCTACGGGCGGTTCGACCTGCACTACGACGGCCGCGGACGGCCGGCGAAGATGCTGGAGTACAACGCCGACACCCCCACCTCCCTGGTCGAGGCGGCCAGCGCGCAGTGGTTCTGGATGGAGGACCGCTTCCCCGGCGCGGACCAGTGGAACTCGCTGCACGAACGGCTGGTGGAGGCATGGCGGCGGCAGGCGAAGCTGCTGCCGCCCGGCGCCCCGCTGCACTTCGCGCACTCCGCGGGCGACGAGCTGGGCGAGGACCTGATGACCGTCGCCTACCTGGAGGAGACCGCCCAGCAGGCCGGCCTGGAAACGGTCGCGATCTCCATGGAGGACATCGGCTGGGACCGGCTCGCCGGGCGCTTCGTCGACCAGCGGCTGAAGTTCATCCGCTCCTGCTTCAAGCTCTACCCGTGGGAGTGGCTGGCCACCGACCGCTTCGGCCCGCACGTCCTGGACACCCTCGACAACGGCGGCGGTACGGGTTCCACCCTCTGGATCGAGCCCGCCTGGAAGATGCTGCTGTCCAACAAGGCGCTGCTGGCGATCTTGTGGGAGCTCTACCCGGGCCACCCGAACCTCCTCCCGGCCTACCTCGACGGACCCCGCGACCTGGCCCGCACCACCGGATACGTCGCCAAGCCGCTGCTCGGCCGCGAGGGCGCGGGCGTCACCATCCATGAGCCGGGCGCCGAGGACACCGCCGTACGGGAGGAGCCGGTCTGTTACCAGGAGCTGGCCCCGCTGCCCGACTTCGACGGGAACCGTGTCGTGCTCGGCGCGTGGGTCGTCGAGGACGAGGCGGCGGGCCTGGGCATCCGGGAGTCGTCGGGGCTGATCACGGACGAGTACGCCCGCTTCCTGCCGCACGTGATCCTTTGAAGGCCGCATGATCCGTCAGTAACTCCCTGGCCGTACTCTCCGTGGAAGCGGCCGCTCCGCTCCGTGACGGAAGCAGGGCGTCCGCCCCGTACCTGCCGGTATTCCCACCGGCGGCCAGGACGGGCCGCGGACCTGAGAGAATGAGTGCCATGGCTCTCGATCGTCCGCGTGTGCTCTCCGGTATCCAGCCCACCGCCGGCTCCTTCCACCTCGGCAACTACCTCGGCGCCGTCCGCCAGTGGGTAGCGCTCCAGGAGTCCCACGACGCCTTCTACATGGTCGTGGACCTGCACGCGATCACCGTGCCGCAGGACCCGAAGGAGCTGCGCGCGAACACCCGCGTCGCGGCCGCCCAGCTGCTCGCCGCCGGTCTGGACCCCGAGCGCTGCACCCTCTTCGTCCAGAGCCATGTGCCGGAGCACGCCCAGCTCGGCTGGGTGCTGAACTGCCTCACCGGCTTCGGCGAGGCGTCCCGCATGACGCAGTTCAAGGACAAGTCGGCCAAGCAGGGGCAGGACCGTACGACGGTCGGCCTGTTCACGTACCCGGTGCTGATGGTCGCGGACATCCTGCTGTACCAGGCGAACCAGGTCCCGGTCGGCGAGGACCAGCGCCAGCACCTGGAGCTGACCCGCGACCTCGCGGACCGCTTCAACCAGCGCTTCGGTGACACCTTCACGATCCCGAACCCGCACATCGTCAAGGAGACCGCGAAGATCCAGGATCTTCAGGACCCGCTGATCAAGATGAGCAAGTCGGCGTCCTCGCCGAAGGGCATCATCGACCTGCTCGACGAGCCCAAGGTCACGGCCAAGAAGATCAAGAGCGCGGTGACCGACACGGACACGGTGATCCGCTTCGACCGCGAGGCCAAGCCGGGCGTGTCCAACCTCCTGACCATCCTCTCCACCCTCACCGGCACGGACATCCCGCAGCTGGAGAAGGACTATGAGGGCAAGATGTACGGCGCGCTCAAGACCGACCTCGCCGAGGTGATGGTCGACTTCGTCACACCCTTCCGGGACCGTACGAAGGAATACCTCGACGACCCCGAGACGCTGGACTCGATCCTGGCCAAGGGTGCCGAGAAGGCGCGCGCGGTGGCCGCCGAGACGCTGGCCACGACGTACGACCGGATCGGCTTCCTGCCCGCCAAGCACTGACAGCGCGCCGGGCGGGCGCCGCGGCCCCCGCACAGGGGGGGGCCGGGGCCCCGCCGGCGGCAGGACCGACGGCGCTCGCCGAAGGGCGGCGCACCCGGCACACTGGCATCCGGGGACACCATTCGTTTCAGGGAGGAGAACGCAGTGGGGACCGTAACGCTCGGCGTTTCGATCGCGGTCCCGGAGCCGTACGGCCGCTTCCTCCAGGAGCAGCGCGCGAGCTTCGGGGACCCGGCCGCGCACGCCATCCCCACCCACATCACCCTCCTCCCGCCCACCGAGGCCGACCCGGCGGACCTGCCCCGGATCGAGGAGTACCTCGCGGAGGTCGCGGCGGCCTTCGCGCCCTTCACGCTGCGTCTGAAGGGCACCGACACCTTCCGGCCGCTCTCGCCCGTCGTCTACGTCCGGCTCGTCGACGGCAAGGCGGGCTGCACGGCGCTGCAGGAGCGCATCCGCGCCGCGTCCGGGCCGTGCGCCCGCGAACTGCAGTTCCCGTACCACCCGCACATCACCGTCGCGCACGGCATCTCCGAGGAGGCGATGGACCGGGCGCAGCGGGAGCTGGCGGACTTCGAGGCCGCCTGGACGATAGGCGGCTTCGCGCTGTACCAGCAGGGCGCGGACGGCGTGTGGCGGCTGGAGCGCGAATACCCTTTCGGCGCGCCGGTCGGCGGTGTACCGCGGCAGGCCGACCTGACCCGGCCGCCGGCTCCCTCCCGGTAACCCGCCGCGCCCTGGCGCGTCTGCGCCGTATGCGGCCAACCGGAGGCTAGTGTTCCGCCATATGGGGGACAACGGCACGGGAAGGGGTACCCGCGGCTCATGGAGTGGCTGACCAGGCTGCCGCTGATCGGACCCGCGGTGGTGTGGCTGATGCGCACCCACCTGTGGCGGGCGTACCAGCGGATGGACCGCGTGCACTGGACCCGGCTCGCCGCCGCCCTCACCTTCACCAGCTTCGTGGCGCTCTTTCCGCTGCTCACGGTGTCGGCGGCGATCGGCGCCGCGACGCTCACCGACGCGCAGCTGCGCAGGTTCCAGGACCAGCTCACCGAGCAGGTCCCCGGCATCGCCGGGCAGCTGGACATCGGGGCGCTGGTGGACAACGCGGGCACGGTCGGAGTGATCGCCGGTGCCGCGCTGCTCTTCACCGGCGTGGGCTGGGTCCAGTCGCTGCGGGACTGTCTGCGCGCGGTGTGGGAGAACGACGACGAGGACGGCAATTTCTTCCTCGCCAAGGCCCGGGACGGCGCGCTGCTGCTCGGCCTGGGCGGGGTGGCGGTGGTCTCGCTGGCCTGCTCGGCGTTCGCCTCGTCGGCGGTGGGCCGGGTGGCGGAGGCCATCGGCATCCCCGAGAACGGAGCGGGCCGCGTCCTGCTGACGCTGGCGGGCTTCCTGATCGCCGTACTCGCCGACTTCCTGCTGCTCGCATACGTCCTGACCCAGCTCCCCGGCGCGGAGCCGCCACGCCGCGCGGTGGCCGTCGCGGCCCTGATCGGCGCGGTCGGCTTCGAGGTACTGAAGTACGCCCTCAGCGGCTACCTACAGGGCGTAGCGGCAAAAAACATGTACGGCGCCTTCGGCACCCCCATCGCCCTGCTGTTGTGGATCAACTTCACCGCAAAACTCCTGGTCTTCTGCGCGGCGTGGACGGCCACCCAGAAGCCGGCGGACGAGCCGGTGGAGGTGCCGGCCGCCGCACCGGGCGGGCGCGGCGGGGCCGCGGAGGACGCCGCGTAGCGCCCCCCGGGGCCGCCGCCCCGCCGCAGGGGTGCGCGTCCTGGCCGAGGTCGGTGTCAGGCCGCCGGAACGGTCACTCTGCGTGACCCTGCGCCGGATGCGCCGAGGGCCACGAACGTCTGCAGGTCATGGCCGTTCAACGGCGTCGAGGAGCAGGTGCCACGGATACTCCGGCGGCCGGCCCTGGCCGGGAGCGTTCGGTACGAAGCCGCCCTCCCCGTAGAGCACACGGACGCCGGCGCCTCGCAGCGTCTCGATACTGCGCTCGAGCTGCGGGTGGGCGGCGTAGGCCGCGTTCACACACGGCATCGTCACCATCGGGATTCTCTTGCCGATGCCTTCGGCGACCACGCCGACGACAAAATTCTGGGTGAGGCCCAGCGCCCAGGCATTGATGCTGTTGAAGGTGGCCGGCGCGAACGCGATCACGTCCGCTTTGGGCCACACGTCCGCCGTACCGGGCTGCTTGTACTGCGAGCGCACCGGATACCCCGTCAGCCGTTCCAGCTCCGTCAGCTGCGGGGCCAGCCACTCAGTGGCGGTCGGGGTGAGGCCGAGACACACGGTGAGCCCACGGCTCTGCGCCGTCTGGACAACGGCAGCGAGGTCGTGAACAGGAGGGGCTGCCGACCCGAAGAGGTAGAGCACACGCGACGTCATGAGGCCTATCCGACCACACGGGACCGCCGTCGATTCGGGCGGAATCGGGGGCGATCGTGGTCCAACGCCGTTGGGCGCGGGGTATGTTCCGGATGCCGAGTCGGGAACGGAGGCAAGTATGCCCTCTCTGGATGACGATCACGCGGGCGCCCGAATTCGGCGAGCGCGACGGCGCGCGCATCTGACCCAGCGTGGCCTGGCTGATCGGATTCCGTACTCGTACAGCCTGCTGAATCAGGTCGAGTGCGGTGCCCGACAGGCATCCGAGGGATTCCTGAACGAGGTGGCCCGCGCCCTGGACATCGACGTCACCGTTTTGACGAGACAGCAGACCATGGATGATGACCGCCTGAACGCCCTGGTGCGCCCGATCCGGGCGGCCCTCGACCTGTACGACTTGGAGCCGTCAGGAACGGTCACACGGACGAGCCGGAAATTGGGTATGGCAGCCGACGAGGTATGTCGGCAGGTACGCGCGACGCATCTGCGGAAGGCCGCCACCGTCCTGCCCGGCATCATCACCGACCTCACCCGCTTGGCCGGCCGCACACCGACGACGGAAACGTGGCAGGCCCTGGCGTCCAGCTACCGCACCGCGGCGGACATCACCCTAAAGTTGGGGTTTCCCGACCTCTCCAGCGTCGCTCTGGACCGCATGGGATGGGCCGCCGGACGTGCCTCGGACCCTTGCCTGGCCGCGATCCGCCAGTACAAGCGGGCACTCGTCTACAAGGCGGGAGGCAGTGAGGCGGCTCTCGGGCAGCGTCTGATCGCGTCGGGGCACATGCTCCTGGACGGCCAGACGTCTCGTGAAGCGCTGGTGGTCCGTGGACAGTTGCACCTGGGCATGTCCGCGGTCGCGGCCCGAGCCGAGGACGCTGACGCGGTCACGACGCACATCACTGCCGCCCGAGACCTCGCCGGCCGGGTAGGAGGTGAGGCGGGAGAGGTGCACTGGCTGTCCTTCGGGTACCGCAACATTGCCTTGCACGAGATGGGCGCCTCGCTGGCCATGCGCCAGTACGACCAGGCCCTCAAGCAGGCGCGCAAGATGAAGCTCCCGCCGACGACGCTGACCTCCCGATGCGCCCGGTTCCTGGTGGACCGTGCGGTGGTCGAGATGGAGACAGGGCACACCGAAGCCGCCCTCAAACACTTGGTGGAGGCGCGTCGCGCGGCGCCGGAACAGACGCGTTACCACCCGGGGACGCGGGCCGCTGTCAGAGGCCTGGTGCACATGGCCCGGCGCACGCCGGACACGCTGAACCACATGGCCGCGTGGGTCGGCGTGTAGGCCGAGGAGCACACTCACACGCTCACAAATTTGTGAGCATTCAGGGGCCTGGCCCCCGTCACGCTGATTGCACTCGATCACCGATGACGGGGACACCTCATGACGCACCCAACAGCAGCGACCGAGCCGCCACGCCATGGCCACGCCGCGTCGCGCCCCCTGAACCTCGGGTCCCGGCCACGGGCTACGGACACGTACGCCGAGAACTTCCCCCGCGTGCCGGCGTCCTCCTCGGCAGCCCGGCACTTGGTAGAAGCCGCGCTCGTCACTTGGAAGCTCATCTCACTGTCCGACGAGGCAGCTTCGGTCGTGGGTGAGCTGGTCGCGAACGCCGTCACCCATGCCACCAGGGGCGAGGCGATCCGCGTCAGGGTGACCCGCCACAGAGCCCGGGTCCGCATTGCCGTCATCGACAAGGATCCGTCCCGGCCCGCAGCACGCCCCACTGATCCGGCAGACGAGAGCGGCCGCGGGTTCGCCATCGTCGCCGCCCTGGCAGATCAGTGGGGCGTTGACCCGCTGCCGTGGGGGAAACGCGTGTGGGCGGACCTGGAGGCGACGCAATGAAGGAGGGCCGAGTCCGAACCCGCTCCCGTGGGGCACAGGGCGGGACGGCTCAGCGGCCGCGGCGCCGTACCAGATCCGGAAGCGGCCACCGGCGGTGTACCGCGAACGCAACGCCGCCGAGGACCACCAGTGCGCCGCCCGCGATGCCGAGCGCTGTCCAGGCGCCGCCTCGCTCGGCCTCGCTCTCTGTGGTGGAGAGGTGGGCTGCGCCCTGTTTGCCGTGGTGCTTCGGGGCGCCGGGCCGGGCGGCGTCGCCCTCCTTGCTCTTCGGGCCTACCAGGCGGCCCACCGGCTCGACCTTGTCGCGGGCCGCGAAGCCCCAGTCGAAGAGGGCGGCGGTCTCCTTGTAGACCTCGTTCATGTCCTTCTTGGCGGGGTTCATGACCGTGACGAGGAGGACCTTGTCGCCGCGTTGCGCGACGCCGGTGAAGGTCGAGCCCGCGTTCGTGGTGTTGCCGTTCTTCACGCCCGCGATGCCCTTGTACGGCTTCATGCCGAACGCGCCGGTCAGCAGCCGGTTGGTGTTCTGTATGCCGAAGGTCGGGCGCTTCTTGCCCTTCTTCGCCTCGCCCGGGAACTGCGCGAACGCCGTCGAGGCGTACTCCCGGAAGTCCGCGTTCTGCAGCCCGGAGCGGGCGAACAGGCTCAGGTCGTACGCGCTGGAGACCTGACCCTTCGCGTCATAGCCGTCCGGGGTGACGACGTGCGTGTCGTGGGCGTTCAGCTCGTCCGCGTGGGCCTGCATGTCGCGGACCGTCTGCTCGACGCCGTCGTTCATCGCGGCCAGCGTGTGCACCGCGTCGTTGCCGGAGCGCAGGAAGACGCCCAGCCACAGGTCGTGGACGGAGTAGGTCTGGTTCTCCTTTATGCCCACCAGGCTGCTGCCCTCGCCCATGCCCGCCAGGTCCTCGGGCGCGACCTTGTGCTGCTCGGTCTTGGGGAACTTCGGCAGCAGGGTGTCGGCGAAGAGCATCTTCAGGGTGGAGGCGGGCGGCAGCCGCCAGTGCGCGTTGTGCGCGGCGAGCACGTCCCCGGACTCCGGGTCGGAGACGATCCAGGAGCGCGCGGAGAGGCCCTTGGGCAGCTTCGGTGCGCCGTCCTTGAGTTGGACCTGCGTACCGGGCTTCGCCAGCAGGTCGCCGCCGACGGCGGACATCGTGGCGGGCGGCGCGGGCGCCTTCGACTTCGTCGGCTTCGCGTCGTCGGCGTATGCGGGCGCGGCCACGGCCAGCGGCGCCGTCAACGCGGCGCACACCAGGGCGGCGGCCGCGGCCGTACGGGCGGTGCGGCGGCGGGCGGGGGACGGGGCGGGGGAGGGCGAGATCGTCGGCACGACGGTGAACGTACCCGCCGTGCCCGGCGCGACCGCCGCCACCCCGCACGACGCGGCCCCTGACGGCAGCCTTACGAAGTCGCCGCTCATACTGGAAGGCATGAAGCTCTCGCGCCCCGTCTCCTGGTTCCTGCTCGCCTTCGGGGTCTGGAGCTGGTTCATCTGGATCACTTTCGTCAAGAATCTGGTCAAGGACGGAAGTGGTCTCGCCTTCGATGACGCAGGTGACCCAACTGCCTATTTCTGGGTGCATCTGGCGCTCGCCGTGACGTCCTTTCTCTTGGGGACGGCAATCGGAGTGATCGGGTTCCGCGGAGTACGGGCCCTGCGGCGCGAGACCGCGGCCCCGACGAGTGAGACGTCCGGTAAGTGATCTTCCTCCTGGTCGTCGCGACGATCTTCGCGCTGCTCGGCGCGGTCCACTGGTACCTGTGGCGCCGACTGGTCCGCGACACGACCTCTCCCGGCAGCCGCGCGCGTCGGGCCGGCACCGTGCTCGCCTTCGTGCTGCCGCTGCTGATCCTCGGCGCCTTCGTCGCGCCCCGCGCGGGCGCCCCGTTCCCCCTCCAACAGCTCTTCGCCTGGCCGGGCTACCTCTGGCTCGCCGTCGTCCTGTACCTCACCCTCGCGCTTCTCGTCGGCGAGGTGGTACGGGCGGTGTGGCTGCGGGTGCCGGTGCGAGAGGCAGTGCCGGGGCCGGTGCAGGAGCAGATACGCGAGCCCGAGCCGGTCCTCGCGGGCGCGGAAGCGGGCGCGGAAGCAGGCGCGGACACGGGCGCAGACGCGGACACGGCAGCCGCGAGCGCGCCTCCCGCCCCGGCCCCCGCCGCCCCCTCCCGGCGCCTCTTCGTCGCCCGCTCGGTGGCCGTCGGGGCGTCGGCAGCCGCCGCCGCGACCGTCGGGTACGGCACGTACAGCGTGCTCAGCGGCCCGCGGCTGAAGCGGGTGACCGTACCGCTCGCCAAGCTGCCGCGCGCCGCGCACGGCTTCCGTATCGCCGTCGTCAGCGACATCCACCTCGGCCCCATCCTGGGCCGCGCGCACACCCAGCGGGTCGTGGACACCGTCAACCGCGCGAACCCCGACCTGATCGCGATCGTCGGCGACCTCGTCGACGGCAGCGTGGCGGACCTGGGCCCGGCCGCCGAGCCGCTGCGCGCGCTGACCGCCCGGCACGGCGCGTACTTCGTCACCGGCAACCACGAGTACTTCTCCGGCGTGGCGGAGTGGGTCGACCACGTACGCGAACTGGGCGTCCACCCGCTGGAGAACGCCCGCGTGGAGATGCCCGGCTTCGACCTCGCCGGCGTCAACGACATCTCCGGCGAGAATCACGCCGACGGGCCGGACTACGACCGCGCGCTGGGCGACCGCGACCCGTCCCGCGCCTCCGTGCTGCTCGCGCACCAGCCGGTGATGATCCACGAGGCGGTACGGCACGGCGTCGACCTGCAGCTCTCCGGGCACACCCACGGCGGCCAGCTCTGGCCCGGCAACCTGGTCGCCGCGGCCGCCAACCCCACCGTCGCGGGCCTGGACCGCTACGGCGACACCCAGCTCTACGTCAGCCGCGGCGCGGGCGCCTGGGGCCCACCGGTCCGCGTCGGCGCCCCGCCGGACGTCACGATCGTCCAGCTGGCGTCCCTGCAGGCCTAGGCCGGGCACGACCCAGGAAAAAATCGGGCGACGCCCCTCCGTACCGCCTGTTAGCTTTCGAATCATGGACCCCCTGGCAGAATCCGACATCCGCGCCTCTTTCGTGAACTGTTCGAAGGGCGAGGCCCGTCGGCTGAACATCCCCGCAGGGCTCGCCGAACTGCCCTGGCCCGACCTGGACTTCCTCGGCTGGCGTGACCCGCAGGCGCCCGACCGCGCCTATCTCGTCGTACCGCGCGCGGACGGCCCGCTCGGCGTCACGCTGCGCCGCCCCACGAACGTCCGCCGCACGTTCACCAAGACCACGGTCTGCTCCTTCTGCCTGACCGGGCACGGCGGTTCGGGCGTCAGCCTCCTCGCCGCGCCCCGGGCCGGCGCGGCGGGCCGCCAGGGCAACACCGTCGGCGCGTACGTTTGCGCGGACCTGGCGTGCCCGCTGTACCTCCGCGGCAAGAAGCAGCCCGATCTCGCCGCGCGCTATGAGGAGCAGCTCAGCGTCGAGGAGAAGGTCTCCCGGATGACCGCCAACCTCGACGCCTTCCTCGACAAGGTCACCGACGGCAAGGTCACCGAGACGAAGGCCGGTCAGGGCCGGGCGTGAGGAAGTCGTCCAGCAGATCGGTCAGTTCGCGTACGAGCGGCCGCAGCAGCCGGTAGCGGGACGCGGCGACGGCGCGGGCGATCAGCGGCGCCGTACGGGCGGCCAGCGCGCGGCTGCGGGCGCAGTCCGGCGACCGGTCGTACACCCAGAACAGCACCAGGCCCATCTGGTGCAGCCACAGCAGCCGCGGGAGCTGGTCCGCCAGCTCCGGCGCGGCCTTCACGCCCGCGCCCGCGAGCACTTCGCGGTGCAGCGCGACGGCGGCCTCGCGGGGGCCCCGGGACGCCTCGGAGAAGGGGCTGAGCGGGCTGTCGGGGTCGGCGGCGTTCTTGAAGAACTGCGTGGCGAACCGGTGGTACGGCGCCGCCACGTCCAGCCAGGCCAGCAGCACCCCGCGGATCCGCCCGGCCAGCTCCGTCTCGGTGGCCAGCGCCTCGCGGGCGGCCGCCCGGTGCTCGTCGGCGATCCGGTCGTAGAACCCCTGGACCAGGTGTTCCTTGGAGGCGAAGTAGTAGTACGCGTTGCCGGTGGAGACGCCCGCCTCCTGGGCGATGGCCCGCATCGTCGTCCGGTCGTACCCGCGCTCCTCGAAGAGCCGCATCGCGGTGGCCAGAATCAGCGCCCGCGTCTGCTCTCCCCGGGATACCTGCTTCGCGTCGTCCACGCCCCGACCCTAAGCGAGCGGCCGGGACGTGGGGGACCGCAGGGGCTTGCCTACAGGCCGTGCGCGGTGAGGAAGCCGGTGATCAGCCGCTCCCACTCCTCGGGGCACTCGTGCATCGGCACGTGGCCGGCGGCGAGTTCGACGTACTGCGCGCCGGGTATGTGCGTCGCCAGGTAGCGTGAGTGCGCGGGGTCGACCAGCTGGTCGTGGAGAGGGGCGATGACCAGCGTCGGGACGGCTATCCCCGGCAGGTCGGCGCGGATGTCCAGGGACCGTACGAGCGCCGCCTGGTCCGCCGAGCCGTCGGGCACCAGCTCCGGGCAGGGGTCCAGCAGCGCGTCCAGGTCGTCGTGCGGCAGGTCCTGGAGACGGCCGGGGGACCAGCTGCTGAGCGTGCGGGCCAGTGCCAGGCCCGTGTAGTCGTCCTGCGCCAGCAGGCGTTGCCAGAGCGCGAGCCAGAGGTCGGTACGGCGGTCCGGGACCGCCAGCCCCGCGGTCAGTACGAGGCCGCTGACGTGCTGCGGGTAGCGGGTGGCGGTGCGGACCGCGACGGCGGCGCCGAGCGAGTACCCGATGAAGGTGAAGGTCTCCAGTCCGGCGGCTACCGCGCCGTCGACGACCGCGTCGGTGAGGCCGTCCAGGGTGAGCGGCCCGACGGCGCGCGGGGTGCGGCCCGAGCCGGGGTAGTCGGGGGCGACGACGGTGTGGCCGGCGGCGAGCGCCGGTAAAAGGCGGGCGTAGTTCTCGTCGATGCTGCCGGTGGCGCCGTGGGCGAGGACGATGCCCGGGCCGGAACCGGTGACGGTGGCGGAGAGCGGAGGCAGGGGCCGGTGCGGGGAAAGGGGGGTGGTGTCGTTCCTCATACGGATGAGCATTCCCCGGCAGGAGGTGCGTACCTACGCGAAGGGCCCCCACCCGGTACGAAAACCGGACAGGGGCTCTTCCCAGGCTCAGGCCGAGATCAGAAGCGCCGCGTGATGAGCGCTCGCTTGACCTCCTGGATCGCCTTCGTGACCTCGATACCGCGCGGGCAGGCGTCCGTGCAGTTGAAGGTCGTACGGCAGCGCCAGACGCCGTCCTTGTCGTTCAGGATCTCCAGGCGCTGCTCGCCCGCCTCGTCACGCGAGTCGAAGATGAAGCGGTGCGCGTTGACGATCGCCGCCGGGCCGAAGTACTGGCCGTCGTTCCAGAACACCGGGCACGAGGTCGTGCACGCGGCGCACAGGATGCACTTGGTGGTGTCGTCGAAGCGCTCGCGGTCCTCGGCGGACTGCAGACGCTCGCGCGTCGGCTCGTTGGTGTCCTTCGTGATCAGGAAGGGCATCACGTCGCGGTACGCCTGGAAGAACGGCTCCATGTCCACGACCAGGTCCTTCAGGACCGTCAGGCCCTTGATGGCCTCGACCGTGATCGGCTTCTCAGGGTTGATGTCCTTGATCAGCGTCTTGCAGGCCAGCCGGTTCTTGCCGTTGATCCGCATGGCGTCGGAGCCGCAGATGCCGTGCGCGCAGGACCGGCGGAAGGTCAGGGTGCCGTCCTGCTCCCACTTGATCTTGTGCAGCCCGTCGAGCACGCGCTCCTTCGGGTCCAGCTCCAGCTGGAAGTCCTGCCACGACGCCTCGTCCGAGACCTCCGGGTTGAACCGGCGGATGCGGAAGGTGACGGTGATCTTCTGGAGTGCGGTGCTCTCGGCTGCGTCCAGCGCGTCCGAGTGCTTCTCAAGCGTGGGGGTGCTCATCAGTACTTACGCTCCATCGGCTGGTAGCGGGTCTGGACGACCGGCTTGTAGTCGAGGCGGATCGACTCCTTGCCGTCAGCGCCGACCTCGCGGTACGCCATGGTGTGCCGCATGAAGTTGACGTCGTCGCGGTTCGGGTAGTCCTCGCGGTAGTGACCGCCGCGGGACTCCTTGCGGGCCAGCGCGGAGACCGCCATGACCTCGGCCAGGTCGAGCAGGTTGCCCAGCTCGATGGCCTCCAGCAGGTCGGTGTTGAAGCGCTTGCCCTTGTCCTGGACGGAGACGTTCAGGTAGCGCTCGCGCAGCTCGCCGATCTTCTCGACCGCGGTCTTGATCGTCTGCTCGGTGCGGAACACCATCACGTTGGCGTCCATGCACTCCTGCAGCTCGGTGCGGAGCTTGGTCACGCTCTCCGTACCGTTCGAGTCGCGCAGCCGCTCGACCTGGTCCTGGACCTGCTTCGCCGGGTTCTCGGGCAGCTCGACGAACTCGCTCTTGTGCGCGTACTCCGCGGCGGCGATGCCCGCGCGGCGGCCGAACACGTTGATGTCGAGCAGCGAGTTGGTGCCCAGGCGGTTGGCGCCGTGCACGGAGACACAGGCGACCTCGCCGGCGGCGTACAGGCCCGGCACGACGGTGGTGTTGTCGGCCAGCACCTCGCCCTCGACGTTGGTCGGGATGCCGCCCATGGCGTAGTGCGCGGTCGGCTGGATCGGGATCGGGTCCGTGTAGGGCTCGATACCGAGGTAGGTCCGCGCGAACTCGGTGATGTCGGGCAGCTTGGCGTCCAGCTGCTCCGGCGGGAGGTGCGTGAGGTCGAGGTAGACGTGGTCGCCCTCGGGACCGCAGCCGCGGCCCTCGCGGATCTCCGTGTAGATGGAGCGCGAGACGACGTCACGCGAGGCGAGGTCCTTCATGACCGGCGCGTACTTCTCCATGAAGCGCTCGCCGTCCTTGTTGCGGAGGATGCCGCCCTCACCACGGGCGCCCTCCGTCAGCAGGATGCCCATCCGCCAGATGCCGGTCGGGTGGAACTGGAAGAACTCCATGTCCTCCAGCGGCAGCCCGCGGCGCCAGGCGGCGGCCTGGCCGTCACCGGTCAGGGTGTGCGCGTTGGAGGTCACCTTGAAGAACTTGCCGGTGCCGCCGGACGCGAAGATGATCGACTTCGCCTGGAAGACGTGGATCTCGCCGGTCGCCAGCTCGTAGGCGACGACACCGGCGGACTTCTTGACCCCGTCGACCTCGTTGAGCAGCAGGTCCAGGACGTAGAACTCGTTGAAGAACTCCACGCCCTCCTTGACGCAGTTCTGGTACAGCGTCTGGAGGATCATGTGGCCGGTGCGGTCCGAGGCGTAGCAGGACCGGCGGACCGGGGCCTCACCGTGGTTACGGGAGTGACCGCCGAAGCGGCGCTGGTCGATCGTGCCGTTCGGGGTGCGGTTGAACGGCAGGCCCATCTTCTCCAGGTCGAGGACGGAGTCGATGGCCTCCTTCGCGAGGATCTCGGCGGCGTCCTGGTCGACCAGGTAGTCGCCACCCTTGATCGTGTCGAAGGTGTGCCACTCCCAGTTGTCCTCCTCGACGTTGGCGAGGGCGGCGGCCATGCCGCCCTGCGCTGCGCCGGTGTGGGAGCGGGTCGGGTAGAGCTTCGTCAGGACGGCGGTGCGGCTGCGCTTGGTCGACTCGATGGCCGCGCGCATACCGGCGCCACCCGCGCCGACGATGACGGTGTCGTACTTGTGGATCTTCATTGTTCCAGTCAGCCCCGGCTTTAGCGGATGTTCGGGTCGAAGGTGAAGATCACCAGCGTGCCCAGAAGGACGGTGAACACCGTGGCGGCGTACAGCAGCATCTTCAGCCAGAAGCGGGTGTTGTCCCGCTGCGCGTAGTCGTTGATGACCGTACGCAGGCCGTTGGCGCCGTGCAGCATCGCCAGCCACAGCATGATCAGGTCCCATGCCTGCCAGAACGGCGAGGCCCAGCGACCGGCCACGAAGGCGAAGCCGATCTTGCTCACGCCGCCGTCCAGCACCAGCTGGACCAGCAGGTGGCCGAGGACCAGGACGACCAGCACGATGCCGGACAGCCGCATGAACAGCCAGCCGTACAGCTCGAAGTTGGTCCGGGTCGACTTCGGCGTCTTCTTCGTACGGGCGCGGGGCGGCTCGATGACGGGAGCCGGGTTGTCCACGTCGTACAGGGACACGGAGTCGTTCACAGGAGTCGTCTCAGCAGAGGACATCGCGCTTCATCAGCTCCCGAACAGCGTGCGCAGGGTGTGCTGCAGCACGGGGTAGAAGGCGCCGGCCATCAGGACGGCCCAGACACCGACAACGGTCCACAGCAGCTGCTTCTGGTACTTCGTGCCCTTGGACCAGAAGTCCACGGCCACGACGCGCAGGCCGTTGAGCGCGTGGAAGAGGATGGCGGCCACGAGGCCGTACTCCATCACGTTGACGAGAGGCGTCTTGTACGTGGCGACGACGTCGTCGTAGGCCTCCGGGGAGACACGAACGAGAGCGGTGTCGAGCACGTGCACGAACAGGAAGAAGAAAATGAGGACGCCGGTGACTCGATGAGCCACCCAGGACCACATACCTTCCCGGCCGCGATACAGCGTTCCAGCCGGCACGGAAAAACCCTCCGGGAGCGGGGACTGGGGCCGGCCGGCTTCACTGTCGGTCTGGCCCGGCCGGGTACGGTCCACCGGCCCTGGCCATCGTAGCGACGACTTGTCGGTTCCTCCCGCCGGGGTCCTCATGTGTGATCAATCAAGCACGGACGGGCGATCGGACGGCCTAACGCACGGGGAGAAAGGCGATCATCACGGACTTTCGCCCGCAAGGTGATCGCCCGCAAGGTGTTCGCCCGCAAGGTGGGCAAGGCGCCCCCGGGCGATCCGGCGCAGCTCGTCGGCGGCGATGGCGCGCTCCTCGTCCGGCTCGTGTCCCAGCCGGTCCCTGATCCCGCTCAGCACGCGGTCCAGCAGCTCGTCCTCGCGCAGCCCGTCCAGGCAGATCACGAAGGCGTGCCGGAAGCGGCGCTCGTACTCGGCGTGCGCGGCGCGCAGCGCGGTGTGCGCCGCGAGGGTGCCGCGGCCGCGGGCACCGGCGAGCGGCTGCGGGGAGAGGGACTCCTCGGCGAGCGCCTCGGTGAGATCGCCCGGGCTGAGGTCGTAGCTGGCCTCGTCGGCGGCGGCCAGCAGCGCTTCCAGGTCGGGATACGGGCGGTGCGCGGCGATCCGGCGGGCCCAGCGGTGGCTGCCGCAGCAGCCGAGCAGCGCGGCCTCGGCGGCGCCCGCGGCGGCCGAATTGAAGCGGTCGAGTCCGGACGCGCCGTCGGGCAGCGTCCGCCGCGGCCGGCACTTCTGCGAAGGTATGCCGGAACGGGGAGCGTGCAGCGTGGTCGGCGGGGCGGCCGGGGGCTCGCTGGTCAGCGTGATCTCCTCGGGAAACAGGGGACTACGCGCATGGGGCGCGGACCGGGACGACTCCGATAGAGCCTGCGCGCCGTCGGGGGCGGCGAGGGCTCCGGGAAAGGGGAGGCAGATGAGACGTCACCGTAACGACGCAAGCCGTCTTCTGTCCGACGGATGCGCGAATTTCACCCGGATGAGAGAGCTTTCGCGCGCGTAGTGGACGGGACATTTCTCTAGCTGGCCATACTTCGCCCTGGAAAGGGAGGTTTGCGTAGATGAGGAAGCTGACGGCATGGGTGGCACTGGCCGCCTCGGCCCTGGCCATCACCGGCTGCTCGGACGGCTCCGCGCAGCACGGCGGCGGCAGCGGCGCTGGAGAGCAGGATTCCAAGTCGCCCACGTCCGCGGCGTCCTCCGCGGCGCCCACACCCCGCTGGGCCGCGGTCAAGGGGCCCCCGCGCACGATCCCCGCCGTCCGCGGCTTCAAGGCGGCCGACGGCACCGGCTGGCGCGTCTCGAAGAACGCCCGCGTCGTCGTCCCGGCCGGGCAGCAGAGCCCGGTCGCCGACGAGGCCCGCCGGCTCGCCGCCGACCTCGGCGGCCTGAAACTGTCCTGGAAGGACGACGCGCGCCCCGGCGACGTCGAGCTGACGCTCTCGGGCAAGGGCAAGGCGGCGGGCGAGAACAACGCGGCCCCCGCGAGCACCTCCGACGAGGCGTACACGATCACCGCACGCGACACCCGCCTCACCCTGACCGCGCCCACCGACACCGGAATCTTCAACGCCACCCGCACGGTCGTGCAGTCCGTACGGGCCTCCGGCGGCGTCCCCGAGGGCACCGTCCAGGACCGCCCCGACCGGGCCCAGCGCGGCCTGCTCGTCGACACCGCGCGCAAGCACTTCAGCGCGGACTGGCTGGAGAAGCGCATCCGCGAGATGGCCGATCTCAAGCTCAACCAGCTCCAGCTGCACTTCTCCGACGACCAGGCGTTCCGCATCGAGAGCTCCAGTCACCCGGAGATCGTCTCCAAGGACCATCTGACCAAGGACCAGGTCCGGCACCTGGTGAAGCTCGCCCGCGAGCTGCACATCACCGTCATCCCCGAGATCGACTCGCCGGGCCACCTCGGCGCGGTGATCGACAAGCACCCCGAGCTCCAGCTGCGCAGCGCCGCGGGTGTGTCCCAGCGCGGCGCGATCGACATCTCGCAGCCCAAGGCCGCGCAGATCGTCGACGACCTGCTGAAGGAGTACGCCAAGCTGTTCGCCGAGGAGGGCGTGCCGGGACCGCGCTGGCACCTGGGCGGCGACGAGTACCGCGCCCTGACCGTGAAGTCGCCCGGCGCCACCTACCCGCAGCTCGCGCGCGCCGCCACCAAGAAGTACGGCGCGCAGGCCACCGTCCAGGACCTGACGACCGGCTGGCTCAACGACCGCGAGAAGACCCTGCGGAAGGCGGGCGTGCAGCACGTCGAGGCGTGGAACGACGGCTTCCACGACTCCAAAGTGGTCACCCCGGACAAGGACCGCACGGTCGCGTACTGGACCGGCAAGGAGATCGGCGCGAACGACCCGGCCGCGTTCCTGAAGGAGGGCCGCAGGGTCGTCAACCTCAACGACGAATACCTGTACTACGTCCTCGGCCAGCCGAACGACTTCACCTACCCGACCGGCGAGCGGATCTACAAGGAGTGGACCCCGGCCGTGCTGCGCGGCACCAAGCCGGTCCCGGCCTCGCTCGCCGGGCCCGACCGCATCCCCGGCGCGCGTTTCGGCGTCTGGTGCGACCTCGCCCAGTCCCAGACCACCGAGCAGGTCGCCCGCGGCATCCGGCTGCCGCTCGCCGCGCTCTCCCAGAAGGTCTGGGACCCGCGCAAGCCGTCGCTGTCCTGGACGGACTTCAAGACCCGCGCGGCGACGGTGGCGCCCGCGCGCTGAGCGGTACGGAGGAGTGGTACGGACGTACGCCTTCACCCCGGTATGTCACGGTCCGCTGTGACGTTCCCGCGCTCCGGCACGCTGTACGGCGCAGCAAGGGAAGTGCCCGGTGCGAAGGGGAAGGCGTACGTCATGAGCCTGGTGGAACTGGTCGCGCGTGCTGATGCGCGCGGGCTGGCGGCGAGCGGCCTCGCCTGCCTGGACCGCTGCCTGCCGCTGCTCGGCGCGGACGACGACGCGCTGCGCCCGCTGTGGGCGAGCCTGACGGCGGACGGCGCCGAGTGGGGCATCGAGCTGACCGCCGTACGGGCCCTGCTGCCCAAGGCGTCGCCGGACGAGGAGGAACCGGCCGCGCTGGCCCGCCGGATGGCGGACGGCGCGCCGTCCGACCGCTCCGACGAGGGCGCGGTCCGCGCCTGGGCCGACGACTGCTCGCAGGCGGCACTCCGCGTCCACCACCTGCTGGACGCCGCCGGCAAGCCGTACGAGGGCGCGGAGACCCTGGAGGACCGCCGCGCGGGCCGTACGGACGGCATGACCCCGCTGGTCGAGGCCGAGCTCCGGCGCCAGACGACGATCCTGGAGCTGCTGGCCGGGCACGGCCCCGCGGGCCTGCGGCAGGCGGTGGAGATCTCCGCCGAGGGGCGCCGCGTGCTGCGCGCGGTGGTCTCGCGGCAGGCACGCGGCGCCGCCTGATCAGCGGGCCGGATTACCGGATCAGGGCGTCAGCTGCTGCCCCGGCCGGGCGCCCGTCGGCGTACCGAGCCGGGTCGGGCCGCCCTTGAACCACACGACGCGGCCGACGAGGCCCGTGTCGCGGTAGTTGAGCGCCACGTCCGCGTGGCCGTCGCCATTCAGGTCGCCCCAGGCGGTCGCGGCGCCCCACTGGTCGCCGGACTCGTTCGCGCCGGGCACACCCGCGCTCGACTGGGTCAGCGCGTCCATGCCGCCGCACTGTGACATTCGCGTCCGCTGCGCCATTTCCGTCTACTGTGACATTTCCGTCCGCTCGGACGCTGATGACTGTGGAGGCACAGGTGCCCTGATCCGTGCCGCGCCGCCGCGACCGCCGCGGATCCGCCGAGAAGAGGACAACGGGGTTGGGCCGGGTTCCGCGGCCGGACCGCGACCATCGCCCGGCACCGGGCGCTGGACCTGCTGCGCCGCCAGAAGGTACGGCCGCGCGCTGCCGCGTTCGAGCCGGACCCGGTCGAGCTCCCGGGCCCGCACAGCACCTCCGAGCAGGCCCTGGAGACGCTCTCGACCGAACGGGTGCCGACCCTGATCGCGGGACTCCCGCGCGACCAGGGCGAGGCCGTACTGCTGCGCGTCGTGGTCGGCTTCGACGGCCCGGCCGCCGCCCGCGTCCTGGGCAAGCGGCCCGGCGCCGTACGCACGTCGGCCCACCGCGGACTGCAGCGGCCGGCGGAACAGCTGGGAGTACGGCGGAACGGGGAAGAACGAAGCGGAACGATGGACAAGAGGCGAAGGTGAGGAAGCCACGCATGGGCGGCGGTTCCAGGAACGCCGGTGCGGCGTCCGGAGAAGACGACACGGGCGGCCTCTCCGAGCTGGCCGAACTACTCGGCGTCACGGTGCGGGCCGACTCGGCCGCGACGCCTGAGGGGGAGGAGCGGGCGGTCGCGGCGTTCCGCGCGGCGCGGGACGCGCGGGCGTCGACGGCGGGTGCCCGGCTGTGGGGCGGCCGGCTGCGGGGCAGCCGGCGCCCGAGGCGTACCGGGTTGCCGGTGCGCGCCGCGCTCGGCACGCTGCTGGCGTCGGTGATGCTCGGCGGCGTGGCGGCCGCGTCGATGGGCGCGTTCTCCGGCAGTACTCCGGACCGCCCCGCCCCGTCCCGCACGGCACCCGCTCACGCCGTACCACCCTCCGACCGCCCGACCCTCCCGGCGCGTCCGACCGTCCCGCTGCTCCGGCCCCCGGACGCCTCGCCGGATGCACCGCGGACGCCCGACGGGCCCGGTAAGCCCAGTCACCACGACAGGCCGAAGCCGCAGCCCAAGCCGAAGCCGGGGCCGGGGGCGAAGGAGAGCAAGCCGCCGAAGCCTCAGCAGGAAAAGAAGACGCCCCCGAAGCCCCACCACGGCAAGGCGAAGCCCCCGCAGCCCCATCGGGAAAAGGCGCCGCACGCGCCCAAGGCGAACAAATAAAGAAGAAAAGGGGGACGGCCGGGGCCGCCACCCCCCACAGGAGAGGCCCCGGCCGTCGTTCGAGGGAGGGCCGCACCGGGCCCTCATCATCTACAGCGCCGCCGGGTCCAAAAGCGTCACAGTGGCGTCACGCGCCGTACGGGTGCCCGCATCCCGGCGACTCTGGACGCAGAGCGGCCGATGCCCGTAACGTGCAGGTCCGCGCCGGTCGGTGCGCTTGCCACGCGTCCTGCGGCGGCCCTGCGGGTCCGGTGGACGAGAGCCAGGCGTACTTACTTCGGCGTAGGGGGCACCACGGGATACCGTCGGCGCCAGAAGATGTTCCTTTACCTGCGGTAGCCGGATGCCGGCAGCAGACGTAGGCAGCAACGACCGGGCGGCGGATGCTCCGCGTGCGACAGGATGGACCCGTGCAAGGGGACGACACTCAGCCGGACGACAGCCGGTTGACGGTCGCCGTACAGGCGGCACAGGACGGTGACGAGACGGCCTTCCGTACCGTCTACCGGGCTGTACATCCCCGTCTGCTGGGATATGTACGGACCTTGGTGGGCGAAGCGGACGCCGAGGACGTCGCCTCCGAAGCCTGGCTGCAGATCACCCGGGACCTCGCCCGCTTCAGCGGCGACGCCGACCGCTTCCGCGGCTGGGCGGCCCGCATCGCCAGGAACCGCGCGCTCGACCACATCCGTATGCGCGGCCGCCGCCCGGCCATCGGCGGCGACGAGAGCGAGCTCACAGAGAAGCCGAGCCCGTCCGACACGGTCGACGAGGCGCTGGAGTCGCTCGGTACGGGACGCGCGTTCCGGCTGATCGGCCAGCTCCCGCAGGACCAGGCCGAGGCGGTCGTGCTGCGCGTGGTCGTCGGGCTGGACGCCAAGAGCGCGGCCGGGGTGCTCGGCAAGCGCCCGGGCGCGGTCCGCACGGCCGCCCACCGCGGACTGCGCCGGCTCGCCGAACTGATCACCGACCGCGACGACGATCCGACCGCCCGTGAAGAGGCCGCGCCGGAGCAACCGGAAGGGCTTCCGGACCGTCCTGTACCAGGGAGCAGGCCGGCCGGCGGGCCCGTGGGAGGGGTGCCCTTCCCGCGCCGCGGCTGCCGGACCGGCGGAACGGAATCGTACGTACCAGGTGTGACGGAAACGGCTGCACGGACGCAGAAGGACATGTGATGGCCGACGACCGGTACAGCTGGCTCGACAAGAACGCCGCGGAGAATTTGCTGCGCGGCGAACGGGTCGATGCCGCCGGCGGCTTCGGCGCGGACGAGCTGAACGACCTGCTGAGCGCCGCCGCGGTGGCCGGTACCCGCCCGTCGGCGGAGGCCCCGCTGCCCGGCGAGGAGGCCGCGGTCGCCGCGTTCCGCCAGGTTTCGTCGGGAAGGTCTACGCGCGACACTGCCGCGGCCGGTGGCGCGGCGCGGGCCTCAGCGGAGGACGGCATACCCGTGGTGCGGTCCGTGCCGCGCGGCGGCGCGTCCCGCACCGCTGAACGCGCTCGCTTCGGCCGCCCGTTCCGGCGCGGCCTCGCCGTCGCCCTCGCCGGCTGCGCGCTCGGCGGCGTCGCGGTGGCCGCCGGTACGGGCGTCCTCCCCTCTCCCTTTCAAGGCGGCCACCCCGGCCCGTCGCCGAGCGTCACGTCGGCCGCCACGCCCAGCCTCCTGGAGAGCCAGGGCCCCGATGCGGACTCCTCGGACGACGCCGCGCAGTCCCCCGACGCGAGCCCGGACTCCTCGTCGCCCGCCAGGCCCACGTCCCCCGACGCGTCGGACGGCGGGTCGACGCCCGGCCGTGAGGGCACCGGGGACTCTTCGACGCTCCCGCTGCCGGAGCTCACTCCCGGAGGCGGCGGCCTGAACACCGACAAGGCGAAGCGCCGGGCGGCGATGCTCGCCCTCTGCCGCGACTACGAAGCGGGCCGCACGTCGCCCAAGGACCGCCAGCGCCTGGAGCGGACGATGGGCGGCGCGGAAAAGCTGCACACCTTCTGCAAGCAGTACCTCCAGCAGAACGGCCTCACGGGCGGCCTGGGCAGCTCGGACCCGACCCCCGACTCCGGCCTCACCGGAGGCTCCGGCTCCACGGAAGACGGCGGCACTTCCGGCGGCAACGACTCCTCCGACGGCCGCGACTCGGGCGACGACAGCAAGACGGGCGACGACGAAAGCCACCCAGAAGTCGCCCCGACGACGACTTCCCCGAGCCCCACGACTGCTCCGGTCACCACCACGCCGACCCCCTCCACCACACCGTCCCCGGTCGGCTGACACCCCTCCTGACCATCGGGTGTGACGTTTTTCGAGCCGGTGACGCTGTACGTACTGAAGCCGACTGGTCATCGGCTGCGCGGGAGCCGGGGTTCCCCCCGTACCTACGGCACCGCGCGTTCGGCGCGAGCGGGGCACGTTCCCCCGGCCCCGCTCGCGCCCTTTTTTGCGCCTAAGCCGGCGCCGCTCTCGCGGATGTGGTTCTCGCCGTTGTGGTTGCTCAATTGATGGTTGCTGTTTGAGCTGCTGGGTTATTTGTATATGACGACCTTCGTTCCCGGGCTGACCTGCTGGAACAGGTCCGCGATCTTCTTCTTGTCGCGGACGTTGACGCAGCCGTGGGACGCGCCCGTGTAGCCGCGGGCGGCGAAGTCGCTGGAGTAGTGGATCGCCTGGCCGCCGCTGAAGAACATGGCGTACGGCATGGGTGTGTCGTAGATCGTCGAGACGTGGTGGCGGCTCTTGAAGGTGATGCCGAAGGTGCCTTCGCGGGTGGGGGTGTACTGCGAGCCGAAGCGCACGTCCATCGCCGAGACGACCTTGCCGTCAACCATCCAGGCCAGCGTGTCACTCTTCTTGCTGATACAGATCACCCGGCCCGTCAGGCACCGCTTGTCGGGAGCCGCGACCGGCCGGCTCGTGGGCGGGTACAGCTCGTCGCGCGTCGGAGAGTGCGTCCGTACGCGGAGGGCGCTCAGCGTTGCCGCGTCCACGCTGCCGGTCCGGGGGAGGCCCTGGGCGCGCTGGAAGGCCGTGACCGCGGCGGCCGTGACGGAGCCGTAGTACCCCGTCGGGTTGCGGTCGAAGTGCTTCAACTGGCGGAGGCGGGCCTGCAGTTCGCGTACTCGCTCGCTGCGGGCCCCGGGCGCGAGCACCGGCTTCGGCGGCGTCGTCGGCGGCCGGGTCGCGGGCGCGTGCGTGGACGGCGGCGCGGCCGGTGTCGTCGGGAGCGAGGCGCTCGGCGCAGGCGCGGCGCCCTTGCCGTCGTCGATCCGTACCCGCATCTCCTTGCAGCCGGTCGTCACCGACAGCGTGGCGGTCAGCACCAGCGTCCCGGCCAGCGCGCGGACCGTCCTGCTGCGACGCCCACGGCGTCCACGGCGCCTGCGACACATGCGACGCATATCCCACCCCTGTGGTCTCACCCGCCCCTCCCCATGCTTCCCGGCGCTGCGGCCCGCCGAACCTGCGGCCATGCTGGGAGTCATGCTGTGAGCAAGGTCCTAGCCTGCGCCCCTCCACGGGGCGCACGGTCGCCGCTACAGTCCGTCGCGAAGGCACTTCATTACTGAGTAGTAGTCCACTGAGTAGTTGTCCAGCGTTACTGAGCAGCAGTACAGCGGGAGGCAGGCACCATGGCGCGCGAGTCCGGCAGCTCTCGACACACCGAGAGCGGATTGCCCATCGAGCCCGTTTACGGTCCGGACGCCCTCGGCGACTGGGACCCGGCGGAGAAGCTGGGCGAGCCCGGCGCCTACCCGTACACCCGCGGCGTGTACCCGACGATGTACACGGGACGCCCCTGGACGATGCGCCAGTACGCCGGATTCGGTACGGCCGCCGAGTCGAACGCCCGGTACAAGCAGCTGATCGCGAACGGCACGATGGGCCTCTCCGTCGCCTTCGACCTGCCGACCCAGATGGGCCACGACTCCGACGCGCCGATCGCCAGCGGCGAGGTCGGCAAGGTCGGCGTGGCGATCGACTCGATCGAGGACATGCGGGTGCTGTTCGGCGGCATCCCGCTGGACAAGGTCTCCACCTCGATGACCATCAACGCGCCCGGCGCCCTGCTGCTGCTCCTGTACCAACTCGTCGGCGAGGAGCAGGGCGTGGACCCCGCGAAGCTCACCGGCACCATCCAGAACGACGTGCTGAAGGAGTACATCGCCCGCGGCACGTACATCTTCCCGCCCAAGCCGTCGCTGCGGCTGATCGCGGACATCTTCAAGTACTGCAAGGCCGAGATCCCGAAGTGGAACACCATCTCGATCTCCGGCTACCACATGGCCGAGGCCGGTGCCTCGCCCGCGCAGGAGATCGCCTTCACCCTCGCGGACGGCATCGAGTACGTACGGACCGCCGTCGCGGCCGGCATGGACGTGGACGACTTCGCGCCCCGGCTGTCGTTCTTCTTCGTCGCCCGCACGACCATCCTCGAAGAGGTCGCCAAGTTCCGTGCGGCGCGCCGCATTTGGGCCCGGGTGATGAAGGAGGAGTTCGGCGCGAAGAACCCCAAGTCGCTGATGCTGCGCTTCCACACGCAGACCGCGGGCGTGCAGCTGACGGCCCAGCAGCCCGAGGTGAACCTCGTCCGCGTCGCCGTCCAGGGCCTCGGTGCGGTCCTCGGCGGCACGCAGTCGCTGCACACCAACTCCTTCGACGAGGCCATCGCGCTGCCGACCGACAAGTCCGCGCGGCTGGCGCTCCGTACGCAGCAGGTGCTGGCGTACGAGACGGACGTGACGGCCACCGTCGACCCGTTCGCCGGGTCCTACGTCGTCGAGAAGATGACCGACGACGTCGAGGCCGCGGCCGTCGAACTGATGGGCAAGGTCGAGGAGCTGGGCGGCGCGGTGGCCGCCATCGAGCACGGCTTCCAGAAGAGCGAGATCGAGCGCAGCGCGTACCGCATCGCCCAGGAGACCGACTCGGGCGAGCGCGTCGTGGTCGGCGTCAACCGCTACCAGCTCGACGAGGAGGAGCCGTACGAGCCGCTCCGCGTCGACCCGGCCATCGAGGCGCAGCAGGCCGAGCGGCTGAAGAAGCTGCGCGCCGAGCGGGACCAGGCCGCGGTGGACGCGGCGCTGGCCGACCTGAAGAAGGCCGCCGAGGGCACGGACAACGTCCTGTACCCGATGAAGGACGCGCTGAAGGCCAAGGCGACGGTCGGCGAGGTCTGCAACACGCTGCGCGAGGTGTGGGGGGCTTACGTCCCGACGGACGCCTTCTGAGCGAGCCTGCTTTGTGAATGAGTGGGCGCGGGCGATGTCGCCCGCGCCCTGCGTCAAACTGTTCGTATGTCGTCACCGCGCCGCACCTGCCCCGTCTGCACCAGAGAGATCGCCGTGGTCGGCGGGCGGTTCGCCCGGCACGACCCGCCGGGGCGGCGTACGGGGCTGGAGCTCATCTCCTGCCCCGGCTCGCGGCGGATGGCGCCCATGATGGCGCCGGCGGAGAAGCTGTTCGACCCGGAGGAGCCGCCGTTCCCGGGGCAGCAGCCGCTGTTCTGAAGCTTTACGGGCGGCGGGCGCGGTCTGAGCTTGTTACGGCGCTTACGGCGCTTACGGCGCTTACGGCGCGAGAATGTCCAGCTCGGCCATCGCGCCGACGGTGATCTCGCGCGTCAGTTCCTCCGCGCGGGCCGCGTCGCCCGTGCGTACCGCCTCCGCGACCTGGACGTGCAGGGTGACCGCCGCCGGGTCCGGGTCGGTGAACATCACGTGGTGGTGGGTGCGGCCGGTCAGGATCGCCGCCACCACGTCGTTGAGCCGGGCGAACATCTCATTGCCCGAGGCCGTGAGCAGGGTCTTGTGGAAGGCCGTGTCGTGGACGAGGTACGCCTCCAGCTGCTGGCCGCGTGACGTGGCGACCATGCCCATGGCGTGCTCGGTGAGCGCCGCGCACTGGTCGGGCGTGGCGTGCCGGGCGGCCAGGCCCGCCGCGGCCGGCTCGATGGCGCAGCGCAGCACGGTGAGCGAGCGCAGCTGGCGGGGGCGGTCGGCGCCGGCCAGCCGCCAGCGGATGACCCGCGGATCGAAGACGTTCCACTCCTCGGTGGGGCGTACGGTCACGCCCACCCGGCGCCGGGATTCCACCAGGTGCATGGACTCCAGGACCCGGATCGCCTCGCGGATGACGGTGCGGGAGACGTCGAAGCGCTGGGCCAGCTCGTCGGTGCGGAGCACCGTGCCCGGGCAGTGCTCGCCCGCGGTGATCTCCGGCCCGAGGGACTCCAGCACCCTGGCATGCAGCCCCTGCCCCGTGTTCTCCATGGGATAAGCCTACGTTCCCGGGGTCCCGGCACTTTAAGTATGACTTTTATGTCACAGGCTCTTGAATACGTCGTACCTAATGAGTTTCAGTAGGGCGATGCATTCGAGCCACTCAGGTGGCTCGGAACGCCAAGTCAATGAGGACGAACGAGCGAGGTAGACCGCGATGAGCACCCCCCATGTCATCGTCGTGATGGGAGTCGCCGGCACCGGCAAGACGACGATCGGACCGCTCGTCGCCGATGCGCTGGATGTCCCGTACGCCGAGGGAGACGACTTCCATCCCCCGGCCAACATCGCCAAGATGTCCGCCGGCACCCCGCTCGACGACGCCGACCGCTGGCCCTGGCTCGACGCCATCGGCGCCTGGGCGCACGGCCGGGCCGGCAAGGGCGGGGTGGTCAGCAGCTCCGCGCTGAAGCGGGCCTACCGCGACCGGCTGCGGGCCGAGGCCCCCGGCATCGTCTTCCTGCACCTCACCGGCTCCCGCGAGCTGATCGCGGGCCGCATGGCCGAGCGCAAGGGGCACTTCATGCCGACCGCGCTCCTCGACTCCCAGTTCGCCACCCTGCAGCCGCTCGGCGACGACGAGCGGGGCGTGGCGGTGGACGTCTCCGGGACCCCCGAAGAGATCACCGAGCGGGCCGTCGCCGCGCTGCGACAGCTCGACGAGGGCACCGCTCCGGCCACCACCGAGCTCTGATCAGGAGCCGCATCCCCGAGCTCTGAACCGGCCCCTTCCCACGGGGTCCGGTCCCGAGCCGTACCCATGAGCTCCGATCGTGAGACCGGGCTCCAACCGAAGGAAAAGCCGTGACCCATCTCAGCGTCGAGATGATGGCAGCGGACGCGGTCGAGCCGATCACCTCGGCCGGCAACGCGCAGCTGGGCATCTCCGTGCTCGTCGGCATCGCCGTCATCGTCCTGCTCATCACCAGATTCAAGCTGCACGCCTTTCTGTCTCTGACCATCGGCTCGCTGGTGCTCGGCGCGGCGGCCGGTGCGCCGCTGGACAAGGCGATCACCAGCTTCACCAACGGCCTGGGCTCGACCGTCGCGGGCGTGGGCGTACTGATCGCGCTCGGCGCGATCCTCGGCAAGCTGCTCGCCGACTCGGGCGGCGCCGATCAGATCGTCGATACGATCCTCGCCAAGTCCAGCCGGCGGATGATGCCGTGGGCGATGGTCCTGATCGCCGCGATCGTCGGTCTGCCGCTCTTCTTCGAGGTCGGCATCGTGCTGCTGATCCCGGTCGTGCTGCTGGTCGCCAAGCGCGGCAACTTCTCCCTGATGCGGATCGGCATCCCGGCGCTGGCGGGTCTCTCCGTCATGCACGGGCTGATCCCGCCGCACCCCGGCCCGCTCGTCGCCATCGACGCGATCAAGGCCAACCTGGGCCTCACCCTCGGCCTCGGCGTGCTCGTCGCCATCCCGACCGCGATCCTGGCCGGCCCGGTCTTCGCCCGCTTCGCCTCCCGCTGGGTGGACATCGCCCCGCCGGAGAAGATGATCCCCCAGCGCCCCTCCGAGGACCTGGAAAAGCGCCCCAGCTTCGCCGCGACCCTCTCCACCGTCCTGCTGCCGGTCGTCCTGATGCTCGCCAAGGCCCTGGTCGACATCATCGTCGACGACCCCGAGCAGCACGTGCAGCGCGTCTTCGACGTCATCGGCTCCCCGCTGATCGCCCTGCTGGTAGCGGTCCTGGTAGGCATGTTCACCCTCGGCAAGGCCGCCGGCTTCAGCGCCGGCCGCCTCTCCTCCACCGTCGAGAAGTCCCTCGCCCCCATCGCCGGCATCCTGCTGATCGTCGGCGCGGGCGGCGGCTTCAAGCAGACCCTGGTCGACGTCGGTGTCGGTCAGATGATCCTGGACATGTCCAAGGACTGGGGCCTGCCGGCACTGCTGCTGGCCTGGCTGATCGCGGTTGCCATCCGCCTCGCGACCGGCTCCGCGACGGTCGCCACGGTCTCCGCCGCCGGCCTCGTCGCCCCGCTCGCCGCCGACATGACCCCCACCCACGCGGCCCTCATGGTCCTCGCCGTCGGCGCCGGCTCCCTCTTCTTCAGTCACGTCAACGACGCGGGCTTCTGGCTGGTGAAGGAGTACTTCGGCATGAACGTCGGCCAGACGATCAAGACCTGGTCCCTGATGGAAACGGTCATCTCCGTCGTCTCGATCGTGGTCGTGCTGCTGCTGTCACTGGTGTTGTAGCCGCGCCACCAGTAACCCCGAAGGGCCGTACGGGCACCCCGCCCGTACGGCCCTTACGCATGTGCCGGCGAACCGCTCAGCCCATGATCGCGCGCTTCAGTCGGGGTGTCAGTGGGCGTTCCACGAAGCGGTACAGGCACCAGGCCAGGGTGAGCATCAGGGTCAGGACCAGGGGGAATGTGGCTGCGGCGGGGAGGCCGAGGTCCTGGTGGAGGAGTTGTACGGCTACCCAGCCCAGGTGTTCGTGTATCAGGTAGAAGGGGTAGGTCAGGGCGCCTGCGACGGTCAGCCAGTGCCAGTTCGCCCAGCGGAGTTTGCCGAGGGCGATGGCCGCTATCAGGAGGTAGCCGAGGGTGATGACCGCGACGATGCCGAGGGAGGGGCGGTAGGAGAAGGCGTCCGGCATGTCCGCCGGGTGCCAGAGGCGGGTGACCGCGTAGTGCTGGCCGAGCAGCCAGCTGACAGCGACGATCGCCCAGCCGGCGGTGTCCCGGCTGCCGTAGCGGTGGATCAGGTAGAAGCCGATGCCGCCGATGAAGAACGGCGCGTATTCGGGCATCAGGACGATGTCGAGGAGGGAGTTGTTCGCCGCCTCGGCGATGACTGCCGCAAGAGTCCAGCCCGCGCAGAACAGCACCACGCGGCTGCGGGTGGCGCCCGGGAGGACGACGCAGAGGGCGAAGAGCGCGTAGAAGCGCATCTCGGCCCAGAGGGTCCAGCAGACGCCGAGGACGCGGTCCACGCCCAGGGGCATCTGGAGCATGGTGAGGTTCGTCAGGGCGTCGGTGGGGGAGACCGCCTCGTATGCGACCCAGGGGAGGGCGAAGACCACGGTGACGAGGATGACCGCCGCCCAGTACGCCGGGAACAGGCGCGAGACGCGCGAGGCGAAGAACGCGCGTAGTGGGCGGCCCCAGCCGCTCATGCAGATGACGAAGCCGCTGATGACGAAGAAGATCTGGACGCCGAGGCAGCCGTACGCGAAGTACCCCGAGGCGGTGGGGAATTGGTAGGCGGGCGAACTGCCCCAGGCGTCGCCGATCTCGCCGTCCCGGCCGCCGTAGTGGTACGCGGCGACCATCAGGGCGGCGAGCAGGCGCAGTCCGTCCAGGGCGCGCAGCCGGGTGGGGCCGGCGGCGCGCGGCGGAACGGCGGTGGAAGGCGCAGGCGCTCCCGTGGTGCGGGGGAGCGTGGGGGGAGCCGGTGCGGTGGTCATCCGAACGCGGCCCGCTTCTTCAGCCTGCGCTGCACGGAGCGGGCGCGCCTCGCGACCCTGCGTACCGTGGCGTTGCGCGGGATGAACGCCAACTGGACCGGGACACCGCCGGGCAGCGCCAGCGCGGTGAGCCGGCGGCGCTTGAAGTAGCGCCAGGTCGTCTCGTCCAGGTGGGCCGAGAGGTAACGCTCGGCGGCCGGGCGGAGGTTCGGGTAGATCTGGTGCTGCATCGCGTACCCGACCGCCTTGACCAGGCCGGTCAGGTCGCGCGCGACCTCGCTCTCGGTGGGCGGCGTCCAGCGGGCCACCGCGGTCGCGTCGGACAGCGGGGGCAGCAGCGCGTCGACGATCGTGACCGGGATGCGGTTGCTGTTCTGGTACGGGGCGAGCCGCTCCAGCAGCAGGTCGGTGCCGATGCGGGCGGCGGGCAAGCCGTAGAACGCGGTGGCGGTCAGCAGCGCGGTGGAGAAGCAGCCGACGACCAGTGCGGGCTTGAGGCGCTGGTACAGGACCTCGGCGAGCTGCGGAGTGTCCAGCACGGTCAGCTCGGCGCCGAGCCGCTCCGCCTCCTCCTCCAGGACGCGCGACCAGCGCGCGGGCGCGGTCGGGTGCGGCTTGAAGATCACCTGACGGTGGCCCAGATCAACGGCCCCGCGCAGCATTTGGACGTGCAGCTCCTCCTCTTCCTCGGGGGTGAGGATGGAGAGCGCGGAGAGGTACTGGCCCAGCAGCAGGGCGCCGCCCTCGGCCGGTACGACTGCGGTACTGCCCTGGTCCGCCGCCTCGGCCAGCTCGGCGAGGACCGCGAGGAACGGCTCGGTGGGCACGGTCTCGGCGGGCACGCCGAACTCCGTGAGGAGGAGCGGCTTCAGGCCCGATACGAGGTCCAGGTGGAGCAGCCGCCGGATGCGGGTGCCGACCAGCGGGTCGAGCTTGGAGCGGGTCGGGCCGTAGCTCATCAGGCCGTCGGCGTAGACCTCGACCGGCGCGCCCTGGAAGATCTGGCAGAGGGCCAGGGCCGGGTTGACCTGGATGGACTCGACGATCAGCTCGACGGGGGAGTCGCCGAGGTCCCAGAGGAGGCGCAGATGGCGCTCCCACAGGGGCGCGTCGTCGCCGCGCGGGGACCAGCCGCCGGGGTGGAACGGGCTGATCGCCTCGTTCCAGGACCGCACCTCGTCGAAGCGGCCGCGCAGCCGCTCGAAGCCCGGCATGGTGTCCACCGACGGGGTGGTCTCCGGAATCGCGGCATTGTTGCTGACCAGCAGGATCCGGCGGTCGGCCGGCTCGAAGCGGTCGGCGTCCAGGGCTGCGGCCAGCGTGGCGGCGCCGTACAGCGTGGACGCGAAGAAGATCTGCGTACGCGGCCCGGCGGACCACGCGGAGAATCCGGCGGCGGACATCAGGCGGCCACCTCCGCCGGGACCGGCTTGCGGCGGAGCCGACGCAGCCGGGAAGCGCGCTGTACATCCATGGAATCGAGGGCTTCCTTCAAAACGTCCTGCGGCATTCGCTTCAATGCCGCGGCACTCATCGAACGCAATTTACGGGCCACCTGCGGCTCGAAACGGTCGATCGAACCGAGGTGGTGGGAAATGATCGCGCAATACGTCCGGACCGCCTTCGGCAGCAGCACATCGGCGTCCCGGTCCTTGGCCGTCTCATCGATGACCTGGTCGAATGCGCGAATGAAGTCCAGCTGGCGGACGTCGCCGATCTGGGTCAGCGAGGAGGCCACGCCGCGCCGGTAGAACACGCCCAGCATCCCGAGCACCGCCATCGACTCCGCCTCGCGGTGCAGCCGCCAGATCCACGGCCGGTCCTCGGCCGTGCGCAGCCCGTGACGGAAGTGCAGCACCCCGTCGTCCAGCAGCCGCCGGTGGTACATCCCGGCCCAGGCGAACGCGTAGTCCACCGAGGTGGAGCGGTCGGCGGGCAGGATCAGCTCGCGCGGGTCCAGGACGACGTTGCGGCGGCCGTACGGCACCCGGTGCACGGAGCGTGCCCGCGCGGTGCACTGCACGTGGTCGGTGCGGACGAAATCGCAGCCGAGGCTTTCGATCGCGCCGAGGAGTTCCTGGTAATAACCCGGCGCCAGCCAGTCGTCGCCGTCCAGGAAGGTGATGTATTCACCCCGGGCCGCGTCCAGGCCGGTGTTCCGGGCGGTGGCCAGGCCGCCGTTCTGCTCGTGCCGCAGCAGCCGGGCGCCCGGGAGCTCGCGCTCGGCGCGCTCCAGAATCTGCGGCGTCCCGTCGCGAGAGCAGTCGTCGACGAGCAGGAATTCGAAGTCGTCACGGGCATTGGCCGCGAGACTTCTCAGGGTGTCGGGCGCGTATGTCTGCACGTTGTAGAACGGCACGATGACGGAGAGCTTAACCACTCAGGAGACGTTAGGTGCGGCTCCGGCATTCGTCTTTGCCGTATGGGGGCGCTTGGGTGAACGAAGAATGGCGGAATGGTTAACCGCCCTTTCCGGCCTGCCGGTTCGCCGTTCGTCGATGTGCTGTTAACCCTTTGTTGCGCACCAGTTGGCCCGCGAATCGAAATGCCTTCCTAGCGTCTTCGACGTGCCATCACGTACACCTTCTCAGCCGCGGGTCGCGGTGCTCGCCGACTCGGACACCCGGTGGAAATGGGGCGCCCTCACGGCGCACCGTCTCCAGCCCGGCTGCCGGCTCGACGGCTTTCTGCTCCGCGGCCGCGCCACGCCCACGGTCCGCCAGCTCGACGAGGTCGGCGCCCGGGCGGACGCGCTGCGCGAGATCCGCGGGGTCGACTTCGTGCGGTCCATCGACCGTACTGGTTATGACGTCGTCCTGCTGTCCTGCGTGGGCGGCGCGGTGCAGGCGATGCTGCACGGCCTGGCCCACGCCTGGGAGGGCAGCGCCCGCCGCCCCGTCGTCGTCACCGGCTACGTCGGCGTGGTCTACGAGAAGCTCGCCGACGGGCTGCTGCTGCGGCACGGCGCCGACGTGGTGCTCGCCAACTCCCGGCACGACGCGGACCGCTTCCGCGCGGTGTACCGGGGCGTGAACGCGGACGAGCGCAGCGTGGTCGAGTGCGCGCTGCCCTTCCTGGGCGGCGCCCGGCACGAAGGCGGCAGCGAGGTGCGCACCGTCGTCTTCGCCGTCCAGCCCTCCGTGCCGGACAACCGCAACGACCGCGCCTACCTGCTGCGCCGCGCCGCCGAGCACGCCCGCCGGCACCCCGGCCGCGAGGTGCTCATCAAGCTCCGCAGCAAGCCGGGCGAGCACACCACGCACATCGAGGAACTGCCGTACCAGAAGCTCGCGGCCCGCATCCCCGGCGGCCTGCCCGCCAACTGCCGCCTGGTGTACGGGAACATGGGCGAGGTCCTGGACCGCACCGACCTGATGGTCACGGTCTCCTCGACCGCCGCGCTGGAGTCCCTGCACCGCGGCGTCCCCACCGCCGTCCTCACGGACCTCGGCATCCGCGAGGCGCTGGGCAACCACCACTTCCTCGGCTCCGGCTGCCTGGCCTCCTGGGACGAGCTGGACGCCGGATACCTGCCCGAGCCGGACCCGGAGTGGGTCGCGGCCCAGGGTGTCTGTGCCGACGGCTCGTACGAGAACGCCTTCGACGCGGCCGGCGCCCGAGTCACCGAGCTGCTCGACGCGGACACGCTGCCGCCGCTCGCCCCGTACTACACGCCCCGTACGGCCCCCGGCTATCTGCCCGGGATCCTCGCCCGGCACGGCCTGGACGCGACGGGCGAGCCGCTGCCCGGCTACGCGACCGAGGCCGCGGAGCCGACGGGACTGCGCCGGGTGGCCCGCGACACCGTCCGTGAGGCGGCCCGCGGCGCCTACCGGCACGGCGTCCAGCGCGTCGCCCCCGCCATCCGCCGCTGGGGCCAGCTGTGAACTCCCCCTCTACCGGTCTCCGGAAGGAGCCTGAGATGCCGCAGACCGACCGGCCCACCGTGGTGGCCGTCATCCCCGCCAGAGGCGGATCGAAGGGCGTGCCCGCCAAGAATCTCGCCGCCGTCGGCGGCGTGCCGCTGGTGGCCCGCGCGGTGCGCGAGTGCCTGGCGTCCCGCCTGATCACCGATGTCGTGGTCTCCACCGACGACGACGCGATCGCCGCCACGGCGCGCGGCGCGGGCGCCGTGATCGTCCGCCGCCCCGGCGCCATCGCCGGCGACACCGCGACCAGCGAGGCCGCCGTCCTGCACGCCATGGACGCGTACGAGACCGAGCACGGCACCGCCGTCGACGCGGTCCTCCTCGTCCAGTGCACCAGCCCCTTCATCGCCCGCGAGGACATCGACGGCGTCGCGTCCGCGGTCGTCGAGCAGGGCGCCGACTCCGCGCTGACCGTCGCCCCCTTCCACGGCTTCGTGTGGCGGGACGCGGCGGACGACGCCTCCTCGGGCATCGGCGAGGGCCGCGAGGCGCGGACGGCGGACGGGCCGGACGCCCCGGTGGCCACCGTCGCCACCACGGAGGGCGGCTACGGCGTCAACCACGACAAGTCCTTCCGGCCGCGCCGCCAGGACCGTCCCCAGGACCTCCTGGAGACCGGCGCCGCGTACGCCATGGACGCGGCCGGCTTCCGCACCGCGGGCCACCGCTTCTTCGGCCGTACGGAGCTCGTGCGCACCGACCCGGCCCGCGTGCTGGAGGTCGACGACCCGCACGACCTGGCCCGCGCCCGCGCCCTCGCGCCCCTCCTGGACGCTCCCCGCCCCGGGGCGCTCCCCACGGTGGACGACGTGGACGCGGTCGTACTCGACTTCGACGGCACCCAGACCGACGACCGGGTGCTGATCGACTCCGACGGACGGGAATTCGTCTCCGTGCACCGCGGCGACGGCCTGGGCATCGCGGCCCTGCGCAAGTCGGAGCGGCTGAAGCTGCTCGTCCTGTCCACGGAACAGAACCCGGTCGTCGCCGCGCGGGCCCGGAAGCTGCAGATCCCGGTCCTGCACGGCATCGACCGCAAGGACCTCGCGCTGAAGCAGTGGTGCGAGGACCAGGGCATCGCGCCCGAGCGCGTGCTCTACGTCGGCAACGACGTCAACGACCTCCCGTGCTTCGGCCTCGTCGGCTGGCCCGTGGCGGTCGCGAGCGCACACGACGTCGTACGCGGCGCTGCCCGCGCCGTCACCTCGACTCCCGGGGGCAGCGGGGCGATCCGCGAGATCGCCTCCTGGCTCCTCGGCCCGTCTCTCTGAGACTCATCGCCTCCCCGGAGGCAACCGTCGTCCCTGTCTCTCCGAGAGACACTCTCAACAACGAAGGAACTCTCCTCCATGACCAGCAACAACCGCGTTCGTACCATCGGTGACCGCCTCGTCGGCCCCGGCCACCCCGTCTACGTCACCGGTGAAATCGGCATCAACCACAACGGCGACCTGGAGAACGCGTTCGCGCTGATCGACGCCGCCGCGGACGCCGGCTGCGACGCCGTGAAGTTCCAGAAGCGCACCCCCGAGGTCTGCACCCCGCGCGACCAGTGGGAGATCGAGCGCGACACCCCCTGGGGCCGGATGACCTACATCGACTACCGCCACCGCGTGGAGTTCGACGAGGACGGTTACCGCGCCATCTCGGACTACTGCAAGAAGCGCAACATCCACTGGTTCGCCTCCCCGTGGGACGTCGAGTCCGTCGACTTCCTGGAGAAGTTCGAGGTCCCGGCCTACAAGGTGGCCTCCGCCTCGCTGACCGACGACGAGCTGCTGAAGGCCATGCGCGCCACCGGCCGTACGGTCATCCTCTCCACCGGCATGTCCACCCCGAAGCAGATCCGCCACGCGGTCGAGGTCCTGGGCAGCGACAACATCCTGCTCTGCCACGCCACCAGCACCTACCCGGCCAAGGCCGAGGAGCTGAACCTGCGGATGATCAACACCCTGCAGGACGAGTACCCGAACGTCCCGATCGGCTACTCCGGCCACGAGACCGGCCTGCAGACCACCCTCGCCGCCGTCGCCCTCGGCGCCACCTTCGTCGAGCGCCACATCACCCTCGACCGCGCCATGTGGGGCTCCGACCAGGCCGCCTCCGTCGAGCCGGGCGGCCTGTCCCGCCTGGTCCGCGACATCCGCACCATCGAGGAGTCCCTCGGTGACGGCGTCAAGAAGGTGTACGAGAGCGAGCTCGGCCCGATGAAGAAGCTCCGCCGCGTCGCGGGCGTCGTCGCCGAGACCGAGGCCGCCGAGGCCGACCGCGAGCCGGCTTCGGTCTGAGCAGAAAGCGCGACGACACCGTGAGCGCAGCAGAGGGGGCCCGGCGCCCCTGGAGGGCGTCCCGGCGGAACTCGGACGCCGCCGGGGCCACCCTCGCCTTCGTCGAGAGCCCCGTACAGCTGCTCAACGTCCTGGAATGGGCCCACACCGAGAGTGTGGTGCAGGACGGTGCGCTCACCGTCGTCGTGCTCTCCCCGCACGACCCGATGACCCGCGGCCAGCTGCGCCGGATGGCGGAGCTGGCCCGGGACGAGGGATGCACGGTCCGCTGGGAGGAGGCCCGCGGCGGCGCGGCCGCCCCCCTGCGGACCATCGGGGGCCTGGCCCCGCTGCTGCGCCGCGCGCGCCGCATCGTCATCGGCGACCCGTTCTCCCGGTACGTCCAGCTGCTGCTGACCATCGGGAAGGCGCGGGACCTCGTCGTGGTCGACGACGGCACCGCCACCATGGAGTTCATCTCCCAGCTGGCGCGCGGCGAGCGGCTGGTGCGCTGGCACCGCAGCGGCGGCAGCCGGGGCGCGCGCGACCTCGTTTTCGCGCCGTTCTCCGCCACCGCACGCCGCCGGCTCACCCCCGTACCCGACAGCGACCGCCGTTCCGTCGGCGTCTTCTCCTCGATGCCCGTCGAGCCCCCGCCGGGCGTGACGGTCACCGCCAACGACTTCTCCTGGACCCGGGCCCGCTTCGGCCCGCCCAGACTCACCCGCGGCACCGACATCGTCGGCACCTCCCTGGTGGAGACCGGCGTCGTCGACCCGGACCACTACCTCGCGGCCGTCCGCGCCCTGGCCCGTACGCACGGCGCCACCCGCTACTTCGCGCACCGCCGGGAGAGCGCCGACAAGCTGCACGCGCTGGCCGCGGCCACCGGCCTGGAGATCGTCCGGCCCGACCTGCCGCTCGAACTGATCGCCCGGCGCGGCCCGATCGGCCGCACGATCCTCAGCTTCCCGTCCACCGTGGTGCACACCCTGCCGCTCGCACTCGTCGGCACGGGCGTGAAGGTCGCGGTGTGCGACGTGGACCCGGCCTGGCTCACCACCAAGGCGTCCCCGCGCGCCCAGGGATTCCTCTCCGGCGTCACCGGCACCGCCCGTGACGTGCAGCGACTCACCTACGCGGCGACCGGCTGACGGTCGCCGGGCGGGGTGCCGCGGACAGGACCGGGGTTTGGGTTTCGCCGATACGTGAAACCCTTCGTCATACCCCCTCGATGACCTGTCCATGCGCCGGGCGGCCTAGATTGTCTTCCCCTAACGGGCTGAACTTTTGTTGATCGACGGACAGTTGCCCCGCTCGGCCCCGTAACCTTCAGCGGGTGAACCAACTGATGTCCCGCGGACCCGAAGCCGATGCCAGCCCCGTACCCGGTTCCCTGCCCGGAGCGCTCACCGAGGACTTGCGCGCCGAACTCATCGCCTTCCGGCGGGACTTGCACATGCACCCGGAGCTGGGGAACCAGGAGTTCCGGACCACCGCGGCGCTCCGGGCGCGGCTGGAGAAGGCCGGCCTCGCACCCCGCGTACTGGACACCGGTACGGGGCTGATCTGCGACATCGGCAGGGACCCCGGTACGACACCGGCCGCCGGGCGCCCCATGCTCGCGCTGCGGGCCGACATCGACGCGCTGCCCATCCCGGACACCAAGACCGTCGACTACCGCTCCACGGTGCCCGACCGCGCCCACGCCTGCGGCCACGACGTGCACACCACCGTCGTGCTCGGCGCCGGGCTGGTACTGGCCGACCTCGCGGCGCAGGGCCTGCTGCCAGGGCCCGTACGGCTGCTGTTCCAGCCCGCCGAGGAGGTGCTGCCCGGCGGCGCCACCGACGCGATCGACTGCGGCGTCCTGGAGGGCGTCGGCCGCATCCTCGCGGTGCACTGCGACCCGAAGGTCGAGGTGGGCCGGATCGGGCTGCGCACGGGCCCGATCACCTCCGCCTGCGACCGGCTGGAGGTCGCGCTGGAGGGCCCCGGCGGCCACACGGCCCGCCCGCATCTGACCACGGACCTGGTCACCGCCGCCGCGCGGGTCGCCGTCGACGTGCCGTCGCTGATCGCGCGCCGGGTCGACGCGCGGGCCGGGCTCGCCGTGACCTGGGGCCGCCTGGAGACCGGTCACGCGTGCAACGTCATCCCGCAGCGCGCCGAGCTGTCCGGCACGGTCCGCTGCCTGGACCTGGAGGCCTGGCGGCAGGCGCCGGACCTGGTCTACGCCGCGATCGACGAGATCGCCACGCTGCACCGCGCCAAGTCCCAGATCACGTACGTGCGCGGGGTCCCGCCGGTGGTCAACGAGCCGATGACCACCTCGCTCCTGCAGAACGCCATGGCGGCCCGCCGCGGCCCCGAGTCGGTGGAGGACACCGAGCAGTCCCTCGGCGGCGAGGACTTCTCCTGGTACCTGGAGAAGGTGCCGGGCGCGATGGCGCGGCTGGGTGTGAAGCCGGTCGGCGACCCGATCGGACGCGACCTGCACCAGGGCGACTTCGACGTGGACGAAGAGGCGATCCGGGTGGGCGTCGAGCTGTTCACGGCCGCCGCGTTGCTGGACCGGAACGTGCTGTAAACCCAGCCGTCGGCCGCGCTTCGCGACGATCCGATAACGGCTTCCAGACGCCCCTTTATCTGGCATCTACGCGCGTTACGATGCGGCGGAATCAGCGCCGTAGGAGGCGCTACGAGCCGAAGGGGACCCCTCGTGCGCCGGGTAACCAAGATCGCTGCCGCGGGTATAGCCTCCGCGGCCCTCGCTCTCTCGCTCACCGCATGCGGTGAATCGTCCACCGAGGCCGCCGGCAAGAACAAGGGCGTCGGCCTCGCCTTCGACGTCGGCGGCCGGGACGACCACTCGTTCAACGAGGCCGCCGCCCGCGGCACCGACAAGGCCGAGAAAGAGCTGGGCGTGAAGTCCAAGCTCATGACCGCCAAGAACGGCGAGACGGAGGCCGACCGCGAGCAGCGGCTCACCTCCCTCGCCGAGGCCGGCTTCAACCCCGTCATCGGCGTCGGCTTCAACTACGGCAACTCCATCAACAAGGTCGCCAAGAAGTTCCCCAAGACCACCTTCGCGGTGGTGGACTCCGGGTCCACCGCCAAGAACGTCTACGGCATCAACTTCTCCGAGAACGAGGGTTCCTACCTCGCCGGCGTGGCCGCGGCCCTGAAGACCAAGACCAAGAAGGTCGGCTTCATCGGCGGTGTGAACAACGCGCTGATCCAGAAGTTCCAGGCCGGCTTCGAGCAGGGCGTCAAGGACACCGACCCGAAGGTCAAGGTCACGTCCCAGTACCTCTACGCCAACGACGACAAGGGCTTCAACGACCCGGCGGCCGCCAAGGGCAAGGCCAAGGGCATGCTCGACGACGGCAAGGACGTCATCTACACCGCGGCGGGCCAGTCCGGCGCCGGCGCGATCGAGATGGTCGCCGGCAAGAAGGGCGCCTGGGCGATCGGCGTGGACTCCGACCAGTACGCGCAGCCGGGCCTGGCCAAGTACAAGGACCACATCCTGACCTCCGTCGTGAAGAACGTCGACGTGGCGGTCTACGACGTGATCAAGAGCGTGAAGGACGGCAAGCCGCTGACCGGCACCGTCCACCTCACGCTGAAGCAGGACGGCGTCAGCCTGGCCACCTCCGGCGGTCACATCGACGACCTCAAGGACGAGCTGGACGCGGCGAAGAAGCGGATCGTCGACGGCAAGGTCAAGGTCGCCGAGAACCCCGCCAAGTAAGAGCTCCACGAGCCTGTGTCCGAGGGCGGGGCCCTGCTCCGCCCCGCCCTCGCTCCTTCTCTCCGAGGAGAGTGCGCCATCACAGCGTCCAGCAGCACCACGGCAGAGCGCGCCCCCGCCGCGGCCCCTGCCGTCGAACTCCGCGGCATCACCAAGCGGTTCCCCGGCGTCGTCGCCAACCACGACATCGGCATCACCGTCCGGCGCGGCACCGTGCACGCCCTGGTCGGGGAGAACGGCGCGGGCAAGTCCACCCTGATGAAGATCCTCTACGGCATGCAGAAGCCGGACGAGGGCACCATCGCGATCGACGGCGAGCAGGTGAGCTTCGCGAGCCCCGCCGACGCCATCGCGCGCGGCATCGGCATGGTGCACCAGCACTTCATGCTCGCCGACAACCTCACCGTCCTGGAGAACATCGTCCTGGGCGCCGAGAAGCTGCACGGCATCGGCGCGGCGGCCCGCGCGGCCGTCATCGAGGTCTCCGACCGGTACGGGCTGAACGTACGCCCCGACGTGCTGGTCGAGGACCTCGGCGTCGCCGACCGGCAGCGCGTGGAGATCCTCAAGGTCCTCTACCGCGGCGCCCGTACGCTCATCCTCGACGAGCCGACGGCCGTACTGGTCCCGCAGGAGGTCGACGCGCTCTTCGACAACCTGCGCGAGCTCAAGGCCGAGGGCCTCACCGTCATCTTCATCTCCCACAAGCTGGGCGAAGTGCTCTCCGTCGCCGACGACATCACCGTCATCCGACGCGGCACCACCGTCGCCTCCGTGGCGCCGGCGGACACCACTCCCAAGCAGCTGGCCGAGCTGATGGTCGGCAGCGAACTGCCCTCCCCGGAGACCCGCGAGTCCACCGTCACCGACACCCCGATGCTGACGGTCGACGGGCTGCACCTGAGCGCCACCGACCCCGACGGCGTCGTACGCGCCGTCCTGGACGGCATCGGCTTCACCATCCACAAGGGCGAGGTCCTGGGCATCGCCGGCGTCGAGGGCAACGGCCAGGCCGAACTGGTCGAGGCCATCATGGGCATGCGCGACCCCGACGGCGGCACCATCACCCTGGACGGCGCCGACATCAGCCACGCGCCCACCCGCAAGCGGCGCGAGGACGGCATCGGTTACGTCCCCGAGGACCGGCACCGGCACGGCCTGCTGCTGGAGGCCCCGCTCTGGGAGAACCGCATCCTCGGCCATGTCACCGAGAAGCCCAACTCCAAGGGCAAGCTGCTGGACCTGAAGGCCGCCCGCACCGACACCGAGCGGATCGTCGCCGAGTACGACGTGCGCACCCCCGGCATCGAGGTCACCGCGGCCTCGCTCTCCGGCGGCAACCAGCAGAAGCTGATCGTCGGCCGCGAGATGAGCCACCACCCCAAGCTGCTGATCGCGGCGCACCCCACGCGCGGCGTGGACGTCGGCGCGCAGGCGCAGATCTGGGACCAGATCCGCGAGGCACGGCGCGAGGGCCTGGCCGTACTGCTGATCTCCGCGGACCTGGACGAGCTGATCGGCCTGTCCGACACCCTGCGGGTGATGTTCCGCGGCCGGCTGGTCGCGGACGCGGACCCCGCCACCATCACCCCCGAGGAGTTGGGCTCGGCCATGACCGGCGCCGCCAGCGGCCACCTGGAGCACGCCGAGGACGCGGAAGGGGGCGAGCGGGAGTGAAGAAGATCGACCGTACGAAGCTGACGCTGGGCATCGCGGCCCCGGTCCTCGCCATCGTCGCCGCCCTGGTCATCACCTCGGTGATCATCCTGGCCACCGGCAAGGACCCGCTGCACGCCTACGCCGTGATGGTGGACTTCGGCTCCAAGAGCGACAGCCAGGTCTGGATCATCAACAAGGCGGTGCCGTACTACCTCTCCGCGCTGGCCGTGGCCATCGGCTTCCGGATGAACCTCTTCAACATCGGCGTGGACGGCCAGTACCGCATCGCGGCCTTCTTCGCCGCGGTCGTCGGCGGCGCGCTCACCCTCCCCGGCTTCCTCCAGATCCCGATCATCATCATCGTGGCGATGCTGGTCGGCTCGGTCTGGGCGGGCATCGCGGGCGTACTGAAGACCACCCGCGGCGTCAGCGAGGTCATCACGACCATCATGCTGAACTCCATCGCCGCCGCCGTGATCGGCTACTTCCTCCAGGAAGGCCGGCTCGCGGTGAAGGACGGCAACCTCTTCCACACCCCGAACATCCCGGCCTCCAGCCACTTCTTCACCATCCCGACCCAGCCCGACCCGCTCGACGGCTTCCTCGTCGTCGCGGCCGTCGTCGGCGTCGCGTACTGGTTCGTGCTCGGCCGCACCCGCTTCGGCTTCGACCTCCGTACGGTCGGCCGGTCGGAGTCCGCCGCGCAGGCCGGCGGCGTCAGCGTCAAGCGCATGGTCATCACGTCCATGCTGCTGTCCGGCGCCGCCGCGGGCCTGATCGGCATGCCGACGCTGCTCGGCGTCTCGTACAACTACGGCACCGACTTCCCCGTCGGCATCGGCTTCACCGGCATCGCCATCGCGCTGCTCGGCCGCAACCACCCCCTCGGCATGGCCGCCGGCGCGCTGCTCTGGGGCTTCCTGGAACGCACCGGCACCCAGCTGGAGTTCGAGGACTACGAGCAGGAGATCGTCGGCGTGATGCAGGGCGTCATCGTGCTGTGCGTGGTCATCGCCTACGAAGTCGTACGCCGCTACGGCCTGCGGATCCAGCAGCGCAAGGTCGGCGAGGAACTCGCCGCGCAGGCCCGCAAGACCGACAAGGCGGAGGTGTCCGCGTGAGCCAGAACCTCACGGCCCCGGTCGCGAAGGACCCCGGCGGCAAGGGCGGCAAGCTCGCCGCCGCCCGCGCGAAGCTGACCTACCCCAAGGTCCTGCTGATCATCGCGGGCGCCCTCGTCCTGCTCTCGGTGTTGCGCACCGTCACGGGCGCGACCGACCTCACCGGCTCCGGCCAGTACACGGCCGCCCTCAACGCCGCCGTACCGATCGGCCTCGCGGGCCTCGGTGGCCTGTGGGCCGAGCGCTCCGGCGTCATCAACATCGGCCTCGAAGGCATGATGATGCTCGGCGCGTTCTCCGCCGGCTTCGTCGGCTGGGAGTACGGGCCCTGGGCGGCGGCGCTGGCCGGCGTCCTCGGTGGCGCGCTCGGCGGCCTGATCCACGCGATCGCCACCGTCACCTTCGGCGTCGACCACATCATCTCCGGCGTCGCCGTCAACATCATGGCGCTCGGCCTGACGCAGTTCCTGGCCAAGCTGTGGTTCGGCGCCGAGGGCAGCGCGGCTGCCCAGGCGGGCGGCAACGACAAGCAGTCCCCGCCGATGGACGACATGCCGACCTTCACCGTCCCCGGCCTTTCCGACTGGCTGCTGTCCATCGAGAAGCACCACTGGTTCCTGGTCTCCGACCTGGCCGGCATCCTCGGCTCGCTGGTCACGAATGTCTCCTGGCTCGCCGTACTGGCCGCGGCCGTCTTCGCGCTCAGCTTCTTCGTCCTGTGGCGCTCGTCCTTCGGACTGCGGCTGCGCTCCTGCGGCGAGAGCCCGGTCGCGGCCGAGTCGCTGGGCGTCAACGTGTACACGTACAAGTACGCGGCGGTGATCGTCTCCGGCGCGCTGGCCGGCCTCGGCGGCGCGTTCCTCGCCATCTACGTGCACATCTACCAGGACGGCCAGACCGGCGGGCGCGGCTACATCGGCCTCGCCACCATGATCTTCGGCAACTGGCGGCCCGGCGGCGTCGCCATGGGCGCGGGCCTCTTCGGCTTCATGGACGCCTTCCAGCTGCGCGGCGGCGGCACGACCGTGCACGCGCTGCTCCTCCTGCTCGCGGTGCTGCTGGTCGGCCTCGCGATCTGGAAGCTGCGCGGCGGCCACCGCATCCAGGGCATCGCCAGCATCGCCGTCGCGGCCCTGCTGGCGGTCTGGTACGCCACGACCGACACGGTCCCGCTGGAAATCGTCTCCGTGGCGCCGTACATCGCTACGCTGCTGGTCCTGTCGCTGGCCGCACAGCGGCTGCGGGCACCGAAAGCCATCGGCAAGGCGTACCGAAGGGGCCAGGGCAAGTGACGAACGAGGTCTGTGGAACCCGAGGGGGCCGGCGTACGTGACTCCCGACTGGGAGAAGCTGCGCGAACGGGCCCGGGACGCGATGTCCCGGGCCTACGCGCCCTACTCCGGCTATCCCGTCGGTGCGGCGGCCCTCGTGGCCGACGGCCGCACCGTCACCGGCTGCAACGTGGAGAACGCCTCCTACGGCCTCGGCCTGTGCGCCGAATGCGGCCTGGTCTCCGAGCTGTTCGCGACCGGCGGCGGCCGGCTCACCGCGTTCGCGTGCGTCGACCGGTACGGCAAGGTCCTCATCCCCTGCGGCCGCTGCCGCCAGCTCCTGTACGAACACGGCGGCCCGGACCTCCTCATCGACACCGAGTCCGGCATCCGCCCGCTCTCCGAACTCCTCCCGGACGCCTTCGGCCCTGAGCACCTGTCCCGCTGACCGTTTCCGCTGTGAAAGGACGCCGATGGACGCCATCTCCGTCATCCGCGCCAAGCGCGACCGCGCCGAGCTGACCGACGACCAGATCGACTGGGTCATCGACGCCTACACCCGCGGTGAGGTCGCCGACGAGCAGATGTCGTCCCTCGCCATGGCGATCCTCCTCAACGGCATGAACCGCAAGGAGATCGCCCGCTGGACGGCGGCGATGATCGAATCCGGCGAGCGGATGGACTTCTCCTCCCTGCCCCGCCCCACCGCCGACAAGCACTCCACCGGCGGCGTCGGCGACAAGATCACCCTCCCGCTGGCCCCCCTGGTCGCGGCCTGCGGCGCCGCCGTACCCCAGCTCTCCGGCCGCGGCCTCGGCCACACCGGCGGCACGCTGGACAAGCTGGAGGCGATCCCCGGCTGGCGCGCGTCGCTCACCAACCCCGAGATGCTGGACATCCTTGGGGATGTCGGCTCCGTCATCTGCGCGGCAGGCGCGGGCCTCGCCCCCGCCGACAAAAAGCTCTACGCCCTCCGCGACGTGACCGGCACGGTCGAGTCGATCCCCCTCATCGCCTCCTCCATCATGTCCAAGAAGATCGCCGAGGGCACCGGCTCCCTGGTCCTGGACGTCAAGGTCGGCTCCGGCGCCTTCATGAAAAACCTCACCGACGCCCGCGAACTCGCCGCCACGATGGTCGAACTCGGCACCGACCACGGCGTACGCACCCGCGCCCTCCTCACCAACATGTCCACGCCACTGGGCCTGACGGCCGGCAACGCCCTCGAAGTCCGCGAGTCGGTCGAGGTCCTGGCGGGCGGCGGCCCCTCCGACGTCATCGACCTCACCCTCGCCCTGGCCCGCGAAATGCTGGACGCGGCAGGTCTGGGCGATGCCGACCCCGCCAAGGCGCTCGCCGACGGCTCCGCGATGGACGTATGGCGCCGCATGATCCAGGCCCAGGGCGGCGACCCCGACGCGCCCCTCCCGGTAGCCCGCGAACAGCACGTTGTGAACGCCTCGGCCTCCGGCGTCCTCACCACCCTCGACGCCTACGCGGTAGGCCTCGCCGCCTGGCGCCTGGGCGCCGGCCGCGCCCGCAAGGAGGACCCGGTCCAGCCCGGCGCAGGCATAGAACTCCACGCCAAGCCGGGCGACGAGGTCCGGGCCGGCCAGCCCCTCCTCACCCTCCACACGGACACCCCGGAAAAGTTCCCGTCCGCCATCGAGGCCTTGGACGGCGGCGTACTGATCGCCCCCGAGGCGCCCCCCGCCACGCCGGCCTCCGTCGTGCTGGAACGTATCGCCTGACCTGCGGTTTCCTCGTACGGGTGAACGGGATCGGTGGACCGGTTCGGGTCCTGTTCGGCATGCTGGGATCGGTGACGCACCGAGTTAGGAGACCGCCATGAGTGCACTCCCCGTCGACCCTGCTCCGGGCCGGCGCTGGGACGAGCTTCTCCGCTTCTGGGAGGAGTCGGACTGGCCCGAGGGCAGCAAGGTGGAGATCATCGAGGGGATCATCGTTGTGTCACCACCGCCCGCTGCGCCGCACAACCGCATTGCCGAGACGCTCCATCGCTTGATGTACACAGTGCTGCCTGCGGATTGGGGGGCCTACGAGACTCTCGGGGTCGCACATCCCCCGTACGGGCGCCTCTACATCCCAGACCTTGTCGTGGTCCCTCATGCCGCCGTGGACGAGGTGGAAGGGGGCAACGCCGTACCGCTCACGGCTGCTGAACTGGTCGTCGAGGTCACCTCGCTGCCCAACGCGAGCTACGACCGGATCAACAAGGCGGCTGCTTATGCGCAGGCAGCAGTCCCGCTGTACCTCCTCATCGATCGCTTCGCCCCGCCCGGGCCGACCGTCACGCTCTTCGGGGATCCGCAGGGCAACGTCTATCGCGAGCTCCAGAAGGTGAAGTTCGGCGAGTCCGTCCGCCTTCCCGCCCCCTTCGACCTCACCATCGACACCAGCCTGTTCCCCTTCGGCGGTGACTGACCGCGGGTACCGAAGACGAAGGGGCCGTCCCGCCAGGACAGGTGGCGGGGCGGCCCCTTCGGGCTTGAGGTGGCGCTTGCGCGCCGTTACGCGGCCTTCTGCATGTGCAGTACGCGTCGCTCCGCGACTGCCTTGCGGGTCGCGTACAGGGTGACCGACGCCGCCGCGACCATGGCCAGGAGGCCGAGGGCGACCGTGGCGGGCCAGCCGCCGGCGTGGAAGGCGGCCGCGCCGAGCGCGCCGCCCACGCTGGAGCCGAGGTAGTACGCGCTCTGGTACAGCGCCGACGCCTGCGCGCGGGCCGTCTTGGCCGTGCGGCTGACCGCCGAGGACGCCACCGCGTGGCCCGCGAAGAAGCCCGCGGTGATCAGGACCAGGCCGAGGACGACCAGGACCAGGACGTCGGCGAGGGAGAGGAGGAGGCCCGTGGCCGTCGTGCCCACCGCCAGGTACAGCGCGCCGCGCCGGCCCAGGCGGCCGACCAGGCGGCCCGCCGCGGCCGAGGAGACCGTACCGACCAGGTACACCAGGAAGACCGAGCCCGCGATGCCCTGCGGCAGCGAGAACGGCTCGCCGACGAGGCGGTACCCGATCACCGTGTACACCGCGCCGAACACCGTCATGAAGAGCGCGCCGATGGCGTACAGACGGCACAGGAGCGGGTCGGAGAGGTGGCCGAGGATGGTCCGGCCGAGCGCCTTCGGGCCGACCGCCTTCGGTACGAAGTGCCGCGCCTTCGGCACCAGCATCCGGAAGACTACCGCGCACACCACGGCCAGCAGCCCGACCGCGGCCAGCGCCGCACGCCAGCCCCACGCCTGCGCCACCCAGCCGGTCACGATCCGGCCCGACATGCCACCGATGCTGTTGCCCGCGACGAACAGGCCCACCGCGGCAACCAGCGCCTTGGCCCGTACCTCTTCCGCCAGGAAGGCCATCGCCGAGGCCGGGACGCCGGCCAGCGCCACGCCCTGGAGGCCGCGCAGCGCGATCAGCGCCCCGAGGGAGGGCGCGAAGGGCACGAGCATCGCGATCACGGCGGCGACGCTCAACGAGACCGTCATCATCGTGCGCCGGCCGAACCGCTCGGAACAGGCGCTCAGCGGCAGCACCGCGAGCGCGAGTCCGAAGGTCGCCGCCGACACGGTCCAGCTGGCCTGGTCCGGCGTCACCCCGAGGTCGTCGGAGATGGCGGGCAGCAGCGCCTGCGTGGAGTACAGGAGGGCGAAGGTGGAGATGCCGGACGCGAAGAGGGCGAAGCTCATCCGGCGATAGCCGGGGCCCCCGGGCCGCAGCTTGCCGGCCTCGGGGTCGGCAGCGGTGGCGGCGGAATCGGCAGTGGTGGACGACTGGGCAGAGGCGTCCGCGCGGGTTTCGGCGGACGCCCTGGTATCAGCAGGAGGCATGGCTCGAACGTACGGCGATCAGTTTCATGCGTCCAATGCATAGAAACGCGATAATCGATTCCATGCGGCATGATCACAGCTCACAGCGGCCCCTGTTGCAGCTTCGCAACAGAAAAGACATCCCCGATTCGTCCTGGGCGCTCGCTCTCGCGCCACGCCTCGCCCAGTTCGAGGCCGTCGCGCGCCACGAACATGTGACGCGCGCCGCGTACGAACTGGGCATGCCACAGCCGACCCTCAGCCGCGCGATCGTCCGCCTGGAGGAGGAGCTGGGCGTCGCCCTCTTCGCCCGGCACGGCCGTACGCTCTCCCTCAGCCCGGCGGGCCGCGCCTTTCTCGGCTCCGTCGAGCGCGCCCTGACCGACATCGAACGGGCCGCGGAGTCCGTACGCGCCGACGCCGACCCGACCGCCGGCAAGGTCGCCTTCGGCTTCCTGCACACCCTCGGCTCCGAGACCGTACCGGGCCTGCTGCGCACCTTCCGCGTCGACCACCCCAAGGTCCGTTTCCAGCTCGTACAGACCTACGGCGAGGCGATGCTCGACCGGTTGCGGGCGGGTGATCTGGACCTGTGCCTGACCTCGCCGGTGCCGGACGCGCCCGAGCTGGTCGCCCGCCGCCTGGACGAACAGAAGCTGCGGCTCGTCGTCCCCGACGACCACCCCCTCGCCACCCGCAAGCGCATCCGCCTCGCGGAGGCGGCCGACGAGCTGTTCGTCACCCTCGAAGCGGGCTTCGGGCTGCGCCGCATCACCGACGCGCTGTGCGCCGAGGCCGGCTTCACCCCGAAGGTCGCCTTCGAGGGCGAGGAGGCCGAGACCCTGCGCGGCCTGGTCGCCGCGGGTCTGGGCGTAGCCCTGCTCCCACCCCCACCGGTCCCGCGCCCGGGCGTCGTCGAACTGACCGTCACGGCCCCACGCGCGGTCCGCGAAATCGGCGTGGCGTGGCTCGACGGCCACGTGGACACCCCGCCGGTAGCTGCCTTCAAGAAGTTCTTGCTCAGCCGACGGGGGCAGTTGCTGGATTGAGGGTGGGGCGGGGGAGGGGCGACGGGGGAGGGGCGGTGGGGGCGGCTCGCTTGTTTCCTGGCAGGGCCCCTCCCTCTCCCCGCGAGGGACAGCGCCCCGGGAGCCCGGTGACGAGGTCCCTCCCCCACCTCCGCCACACTGCTCCCGAAGTTACCGCGCACCACTGACAATCCGGCCCGAGCCGGCTCACCCCTGCAGTGTCGCCCCGAAGCCCGCGGCCAAGGGCATTCGGAGGCCCAGTGGTGGGGGTGCGGCCATGGCGTCCTGGACGGGGCGGGAGTAGGTGCGGTGGAAGAGGGAGCCGAGTACGAAGTCGGCGGCCAGGGAGCGGACTTCGGAGCGGTACTGGTGGAGGCCGTGGCCATCGGTGTGGACCTCGAAGCGGCAGGTGTCGCGGTTGATCTTCTTGGCGCGCTCGGCGTAGCGGTAGGACAGGTCGGGGTCGACGCGTTCGTCGTTGGTGCCGTGTACGAGCAGTACGCGGCGGCCGACGAGCTGTTTCACCGGGTCGGGCGGGGCAGCCGACGGGCCGGCCGGGAGCCAGGGGGCGATGCCCAGTACGGAGTTGACCGCCGGGTGGCCGGCGGCGAGCAGCGCGGCGCGGGCGCCCGTGCCCGTACCGACCAGGCAGAGCGGTACGTCACCGTAGCGGCGGACGATCTCGGCCACCGCCCACTCCGCGTCCCGCGCGGGGTGCGCCGCGTCCCCGTTCCAGCCGCGGCAGCGGAAGTGCAGGACGTGGGTGGTCAGCCCGTCCCTGCGGCCGGCCCGCGCCAGCCCCGTGGCCAGCGCGCGGGCCGTCAGTGTGGCCACCGGCGAGAGGCGCCCGGTGCCCGTCTCGCCGCCCTCGGGCAGTAAGAGGGCGACCGCGTTCACCGCGCCGCCCGCCGGTCCCGTGCCCGCTCCCAGTCGTTTCCCCAGCCGGGCCGTGCGCCCGGACAACGATTGCCCATCCATGAGCAGAACGATGGCAGACCGGGGGTCGGTGGCCCACCCCGTGTACGGGTCACTGTTCCGTATCGGTGCCGGGCACGGCCGTGCGCCGTACGGAGGCGGGCCGAGGGGCCACCAAGACGCGGCCGAATCGCTAGTGCGTTCTACGCGCGTAGGGGCTACAGTGCCGCAATGACGAGCCAGACCAGCAATCTCCCGACCGCAGAGCAGATCCGCCGCGCGCCGAAGGTGCTGCTCCACGACCACCTCGACGGCGGTCTGCGTCCCGCCACGATCGTCGAACTCGCCCGTGAGACGGGGTACGACGGCCTGCCCGAGACGGATTCCGAGAAGCTCGGCATCTGGTTCCGCGAGGCCGCGGACTCCGGCTCGCTGGAGCGCTATCTGGAGACCTTCGCGCACACCTGCGCCGTCATGCAGACCCGTGACGCGCTGGCCCGGGTGGCCGCCGAGTGCGCCGAGGACCTGGCCGCCGACGGCGTCGTCTACGCGGAGGTCCGGTACGCGCCCGAGCAGCACCTGGAGAAGGGGCTCAGCCTCGAAGAGGTCGTCGAGGCGGTGAATGAGGGCTTCCGGGAGGGCGAGCGGCGGGCGCGGGCCAACGGCCACCGCATCCGCGTCGGGGCCCTGCTCACCGCGATGCGGCACGCCGCGCGCGCCCTGGAGATCGCCGAACTGGCCAATCGCTACCGCGACCTGGGCGTGGTCGGCTTCGACATCGCGGGCGCCGAGGCCGGCTACCCGCCCACCCGCCACCTGGACGCGTTCGAGTACCTCAAGCGCGAGAACAACCACTTCACGATCCACGCGGGCGAGGCGTTCGGGCTGCCGTCCATCTGGCAGGCGCTGCAGTGGTGCGGCGCCGACCGGCTCGGGCACGGCGTGCGGATCATCGATGACATCCAGGTCGACGACGACGGCGGCGTGAAGCTGGGCCGGCTGGCGTCGTACGTACGCGACAAGCGCATCCCGCTGGAGATGTGCCCGACCTCCAACCTCCAGACGGGCGCGGCCAGTTCGTACGCCGAGCACCCGATCGGGCTGCTGCGCCGGCTGCAGTTCCGGCTGACGGTCAATACGGACAACCGCTTGATGAGCGGCACGAGCATGTCGCGCGAATTCGAGCACCTGGTCAAGACGTTCCACTACACGTTCGACGACATGCAGTGGTTCACCGTCAATGGGATGAAGAGCTCGTTCCTTCCTTTTGATGAACGTCTGGCCATGATCAACGACGTGATCAAGCCCGGTTACGCCGAACTGAAGTCGGAATGGCTCTTCCCGAAGGGCCTCGCGGGGTCCGCGTGAGCTGGGCGTCCTGACGCTGAGTGAGGTGCTGGGGCGGGGAGTTCGGGATGCCCGTCGAGGCGCCGAACCGGGCATGTGGGATGTTTGCGGCTTGGGCGATCATGTCTTTAGCGTCAAGTGCCGGACAAAACCCCGTCACGAGGACAAAAGTTGATGAAGCAGGGAACCGTCAAGATCATCGGTGCCGCGGCCCTCGGAGCGGCCTTCGCCGCCACCGCGGCCGGCACCGCCTCCGCCGCTTCCGTGGCCGAGCCGGTCACCGGTGCCGCCAACGGCCCGCTGCAGAGCCTCACGGGCCAGGCCGCGCCGTCCTCCGGCGACGGCAGCACCAAGAGCACCACGAACGCCAAGGGCAACCTCCTCGGCGGACTGCCGGCCGGCGGCGTCACCAAGGGGCTGGGCGGCGGCCTCCCCCTCGGCGGCTGAGGCACCGCCACGCACCGCGCCCCGGTCCGTACGCATCCGTACGGACCGGGGCGCGGCTCTGCCCGGGTACTGCGGCGCGCGGCCGGCCGTAGCGGCGGGCCGGCGCGCGGATCACCAGGCTTCGCTGTACTTCTTCTCCGTCGGGAGGAAGATCCACAGCGCGAGGTAGACGAGGAACTGCGGGCCGGGCAGCAGACACGACAGCACGAAGATCACGCGCATCGTGGTGGGGGTCGTGCCGAAGCGCCGGGCCAGACCCGCGCAGACTCCGGCGATCATCCTGTTGTTGCGGGGGCGGACCAGTGCGGCGGCCATGGGGCTCGACTCCTTGCTCGGTTTCCGGGTCCGCTTCCGGTGCGACCCGATATCTCCACGCTAGGTCCGCGAGCCCGACAGGGCGTCGGCCTGCGGAGCGAGACCGACCCTGGCGATCCTCGGGGTCGGCCCCGCCCCCGCGTACTCCCGACGGCGGAGCCGGGCCCTGACCACAGGGACGACCAACAGGTGCGCCAACGCCACCCCCAGCGTGTTCAGCAGCACCACGTCCACGTCCGGCACCCGCCCCGGCACCGTGCTCTGCAGCACCGCCACGGCGAACGCGATCATCGCGCCCGTGAAGACGGTACGGGTGAAGGAGCCCAGCGCCGAGGCGGTCAGCCGGCCGCCCGCGAGCGGCAGCAGCACGCCCAGCGGCGCCATCAGCAGCACCGCGCCGCCCAGCTGGTGCACGGCCTCCCAGGGCCCCAGCGCCAGCGCGGCGCGGATCGTCTCCAGGGGCCGGAGATTGGCGGCGGGTACCCAGGGCACCGCGCGTGGACGCAGCATCACCGAGTAGACGATCGACAGGTGCGCCAGAAGGAGGACGAAGCCCGCGGCGCGCATACGGAAACCGGCCATCCCGCCGGGGCCATGACGCTGCACACCCGCCCAGACGCCGTGACCGGCGGCGGCGGTTCCGTGCGGGAGGTCACACCGGGCTGCCCCAGTCGGTGTGCTGGGTGATGTCCGGGTGGCGGAGGACGGCGTCGGAGCAGTCGTAGTGGCGCGGCGTCGCGTCGTCCGGGCCGCCGAGTACCGCGGCCCGCTTCCCGTCCACCGGCAGCCGCGTCCCGTACGTGCACACCAGCTGTGCGAGCGCGAACGACGGCAGGTCCTCGGGGCGGATGTTCAGCCGCAGGGCATCGTCCGGGTCGTCCGCACGCGGCCCGGAGACCGCCAGATCGTCCGGTACCGCCGTGTCGAAGCCCGCGTCCTCCTCGCCGGGCGCGGGCCGCTGCCGCAGCTCGTCCAGGAGCGTACGGGCCACCTCCGGCCGGTCCTCGGACGTACCGCCCTTGGGCAGCGACACGGTCCGCTCCACGGGGACCAGCGCCGAGCTGCACACCAGGTAGATCCGGACCGGGTCGCCGACCGGCACCTCGGGCACCCCGGCCGGCTCCTCGGCCCGGCAGCTCACCCGCGAGGGCGCGCCGCCCGCGTCCACCGGCACCGTCGTGCCGCGGATGCCGCAGCCGGCGGCCGTGAGGGCGAGCGCCAGGAGCGCGGCGGCCCGCCGGACCGGTCGCCCGGTGGCCCGCCTCATCGCTCACCCTCCGCAGCCGTACCGCCGTCGTCGTCCGGCTGCTTCCGCTCGGCGGACGCTCCGGAGCCGGAGCCGGATTTCCCGTCCCCATCCGCCGTCAGCCGCGACGCGTCCCGAGGAAGCCGCAGTGTGAAGACCGCCCCGCCCTCCTCGGAGTTGGCGGCCGTGATCTCGCCGCCGTGGATGTGTGCGTTCTCCATGGCGATGGAGAGGCCCAGGCCCGAGCCCTCCGAGCGCGGCCGGGAGGCGCTGGCCTTGTAGAACCGGTCGAAGACGTGCGGCAGGACTTCCTCGGGGATGCCGGGCCCGTGGTCCCGTACCCGTACGAGCAGCCAGTCCCCGTCCGCGCGGGACTCGGTACGGACGGCCACCCGTACCGGCGACCCGCCGTGCTTGAGCGCGTTGCCGATCAGATTCGCCAGGATCACGTCCAGGCGGCGCGGGTCCAGCCGCGCCATGGTGCCGCGCTCGGCGTCCAGCTCCACCGCGTCCAGCCAGGCCCGCGCGTCGATGCACGCGGTCACCTGGTCGGCGACGTCGACGTCGTCCAGGACCAGCCGCGCCGTCCCCGCGTCGAAGCGGGTGACCTCCATCAAGTTCTCCACCAGGTCGTTCAGCCGCCGGGTCTCGCTGACCACGAGCTGCACCGCGGGCGCGATCATCGGGTCCAGCGCGTCGGCCTCGTCCTCCAGGACCTCCGTCACGGCCGTGATCGCGGTCAGCGGCGTCCGCAGCTCGTGCGACATGTCCGCGACGAACCGCCGCGAGGAGGCCTCCCGGGCGCTCAGCTCCTCCACCCGCTGCTGCAGCCGCTCGGCGGTCCGGTTGAACGTACGGGAGAGATCGGCCAGCTCGTCGGTGCCGGTCACCCGCAGCCGGGTGTCCAGCTTGCCCTCGCCCAGCTCCCGCGCGGCCGTCCCGAGCCGCTGCACGGGCCGCAGCACGGTCGTCGCGGCGGCCTGCGCCAGCAGCGCCGAGCCGACCAGCGCGAGCAGCGTCGCCACCCCCAGTGACCAGGCGAGCGAGTTGAGGTCCTGGCGCTCCGTGGCCAGCGACTTCAGCATGTAACCGGTCGGGCCGCCGCCGTTCAGCTTCGCCCCGGCCACGAAGTACGGGTTGTCGTCGATCTCCTGCCGCTGCCAGTACAGGTGGTACGCCGACTTGTTCGACGCGTCCACCGGCCGGCGCTGCTCCACGGCCTTCTGCAGCGACTTCGGCACGGTCGTGAGGTTGAGCAGTTCCTTGTCGGTGGTGGCGGTGCAGGGCTTGCCCGTGCCGTCCTCCGCGATCAGCAGTACCGCGTAGTTCTGCGGCCCCGCGGCCATCTGGCGCGCGGCGTCCCGCAGTTCCTCGCAGGCCGGGTGGAGCGGCAGCGACCGCGTGCGCTCCGCGAGCTGGGTGCGGAAGTCCTTCAGCGCGGCGTTCTGCGTGCGGTCCAGCACGGTGTTGCGGTTGAGCCAGTACGCGATGCCGGACGCCGAGACCGCGGCGGTCAGCGCCACCAGCGCGAAGACCACGACCAGCCGCAGCCGCAGGCTCGTCCAGCGCAGCAGGCCCGAGGCGACACCGCGCAGCCGGCCCGGGGCCGGTTCGCTCACTGCGGGGTGTCCAGCCGGTAACCGACCCCGCGGACCGTGCGGATCAGCGTCGGCGAGGACGGTACGTCCTCCACCTTGGCGCGCAGCCGCTGCACGCACGCGTCCACCAGGCGCGAGTCGCCGAGGTAGTCGTGCTCCCACACCAGGCGGAGCAGCTGCTGTCTGGACAGCGCCTGCCCGGGCCGGCGGCTCAGCTCCAGCAGCAACCGCAGCTCGGTCGGCGTCAGTTGCAGGTCCTCGCCGTTCTTGGTGACGGTCATCGCCGAACGGTCGATGACCAGCGACCCGAACGTCGCCGAGTCGCTCGACTCGCGTTCGCCGCGGCGCAGCACCGCCCGGATGCGGGCGTCCAGCACCCGCCCCTGCACCGGCTTGACGACATAGTCGTCGGCGCCGGACTCCAGTCCGACGACCACATCGATGTCGTCGTTGCGTGCGGTCAGCAGGATGATGGGCAGTTGGTCCGTACGGCGGATCCGCCGGCACACCTCGAAACCGTCGATCCCCGGCAGCATCACGTCCAGGACGATCAGGTCGGGGCGCTGCTCGCGCAGCAGTTTCAGGCCGTCCTCGCCCGTCGCCGCGGTCACCACACGGTGACCCTGGCGCGACAGCGAGAGTTCGAGGGCCGTGCGGATGGCGTCGTCGTCCTCGATCAGCAACAGGAAAGGCACGTGCGCCATTCTGGCGCATGGCAAGGCCGGACTTCGACCGGCGGCGGCCCCCGCACCGCCGCACAGGCGCCCCACCTGCACCGGCGTACGCCGGAAGCGGGCGTTGTGAACCTCGCGCGGCTCCCTGTGACAGGGCTGTGACAGTCGGCGGACAACGCGATGAAACTGCCGCGGCAGAGTTTCTGGCACCGGGTGGGAAAGACGGCCCGGGACGCAGCTGAACGAGCCGGCTCTACCGACGGGGGGCGCGAGATGAACACACTGCACAGCACCGCCAACAGCGCAGTAATCACGCGGCTCCACGATGTCGTACGGGCCGGGGAGAAGTCCGGTGCCGCGATCGGGCGGGGGTGCGCTCGCGGCACCGGACGTCAGCGCCAGACCGCGTTCTTCGTGACGCCGGTCGAGGCCGTTGACACCGTCGTGGGGGGAAATGACAGGGGAAGCGACGGGGGAAGCGCGTACGGGGAGGTCACGGAGGAGCGGAGCGCCGCGTCGCCGGCGGTGGACAGCGAAGCCGAGTTCACCGCCTACGTCCAGGAGCGCCGCGCCTCCCTGTACGCCACCGCCTACCACCTGACCGGCGACCGTCACGAGGCCGAGGACCTGCTGCAGAGCGCGCTGTTCTCGACCTACCGGGCGTGGGACCGGATCAGCGACAAGGGGGCGGTCGGCGGGTACCTGCGCCGCACGATGACCAACCTGCACATCAGTGCCTGGCGTCGGCGGAAGCTGAACGAGTACCCGACCGAGGAGCTGCCGGAGACGGCCGGCGACACCGACGCGATGCGCGGCACCGAGCTGCGCGCCGTGCTGTGGCAGGCGCTGGCCAAGCTGCCCGAGACGCAGCGCACGATGCTCGTCCTGCGCTACTACGAGGGCCGGACGGACCCGGAGATCGCCGACATACTGAACATCAGCGTCGGCACGGTGAAGTCGAGCATCTGGCGTTCGCTGCGGCGGCTGCGCGAGGACGAGGTCCTCAGCTTCGGCCGCGACCAGGAGGAGTCCTTCGGCGAGCTGGTGGCCTGAGGGACCGGCCCGAGGGGGGCCGGAAAACGGGGGAGAACACGGGGGAAGAAGGAGCGGGAACCGGCAGTCGGGGGGTCTGCCGATTCCCGCTCTTTCATGCTGTCCGCTGGATGGCCTGCGCCCTACGCCGCCCGCGCGTCGGCCCCGTCCGCCGCCGCTATCCGGGCCAGCGCCTCGGGCTTCGCGCAGGCGTACGCGCCCAGGGCGGTCTGCCGCGCCACCACCGACCGCTCGGCGCGCAGCAGCCGCAGCCCCCGGCGCACCAGATACCCCGCGGGCTTGCGGGCCTCGCGCAGGTCCCGCAGCAGCCGCCGCCGGAAGGTCGTGGTGGCCCTGCCGCGCAGGCACAGCGCGTCGGCCAGTACGCCCGCCGCCCGGCAGCCCGCGACGATCTCCGCCGCGAAGATGCCCTCGGCGATGAAGAGCGGCGCCCCCGCGAGCTCCAGCTTGCCCTCGCCGACCCGGGAGCTGCTGGCGAGGTCGTAGTCGGGGACGGCCGTGCGGCCCGTACGGCAGAGCTCCTCGACGGCCGCGAGCGCGGCGGCCGCGTCCCACGAGAGCGGCGAGTCCCAGTCGGCGCCGCCGCCGTCCGGGAGCTGCGGCAGGGAGGCGTCCGTGCCCTCCTTGTAGAAGTCGTCCAGGCGCAGCACGGGCAGGCCGGTGCGGGCGGCGAGGGAGGACTTTCCGGAGCCGGAGGGGCCGGTCAGCAGGATGACGCGCGCGCACGGTTCACCGAGGAGAAAGCTCACGGGCACTCATTGTCCCGCATTCGCCCGTGTGAGCTACCCCGGCCGCACAAGGTGGAATGTGGACACATCCGTCAACTACTCTGCGCATCCGACCCATTACGTACGATCAGGACACCGGCGGCGGTGCGGTGGTCGGCATCGCCGCCGCCACGCGATCCCCAGGCAGGTGCTCATGGCCTCTCACGCACGTCCTCCCCACCAGAGCCGCACCGCGCGCGGGCTGCTGCTGCGCGCCGGGCTGGCGGTGTCCGTGGCGGGCGCCGCACTCGCCGTCGCCGCCCCGTCCGCCACCGCCGCCGACGGGGACGGGAAGTCCGACCCGGCGAGCCTGGAGGACATCCGGGCGGCCACGAAATCCACGGTCGGCGCGCTGAACCAGGCCACCGCGAGCGGCCTGGGCACGGTCAAGAACCTCCGTCTGAACCCCCTCGCGGGCACCGGCACCGACCCGCTGAACAACGCCGTCGGCACCCAGATCGCCGACTTCAAGCCGATCAGCACGGCAGTCCTGACCGCCCCGCTGGCCAGTGGCGCGTCGCTGAGCCAGCTGCCCGTGGTGGGCCAGCTGACGCAGGCCCTGCCGGGATAGCCCGGCGGCTTACACGAAAGGGCGCCCGCAGCCGTCGGTACGTACGTACGGCTGCGGGCGCCTCACGTGCGCCGTGCGGCGTCCTCAGACGCCCATCGGGTGCCAGACCGTCTTGGTCTCCAGGAAGGCCAGCATGCGGCCGGTGCCGGGGTCTGCGGACCAGTCCACAGCCTGTGGACGCAGGACGCGCTTCAGGTTGTCGGCCGCGGCGGTTTCCAGCGCGGTCGCCTCCGTCGCGTCGCCGGACACGCCCGCGAGGTCGATCGCGTTGACGTCCTGGTGCGCGGCCAGCGGCCCGGCGATCTCCGCGGTACGGCCCGACAGTACGTTCACCACGCCGCCCGGCAGGTCGGAGGTGGCCAGCACCTCGGCCAGGGAGAGCGCGGGGAGCGGGGCTTGCTCGCTCGCCACCACCACGGCGGTGTTGCCGGTGACGATCGCCGGCGCGATCACCGAGACCAGCCCCAGGAACGAGGACTCCTGCGGCGCGAGGACGGCCACCACGCCGGTCGGCTCGGGCGTGGAGAGGTTGAAGTACGGGCCTGCGACCGGGTTGGCGCCGCCCGCGATCTGGGCGATCTTGTCGGACCAGCCCGCGTACCAGACCCAGCGGTCGATCGCCGCGTCCACCTGCGCCGCCGCCTTGGACTTCGACAGCCCCTCGGCGTCGGCGACCTCCGCGACGAACTGCTCGCGGCGGCCCTCCAGCATCTCGGCGATGCGGTACAGGATCTGCCCGCGGTTGTACGCGGTGGCGCCGGACCAGCCGCCGAACGCCTTACGGGCGGCGACCACCGCATCGCGGGCGTCCTTGCGGGAGGCGAGCGGGGCGTTGGCGAGCCACTTGCCCTTTCCCGCCGCGTCAGTGGCTGATGTCGCTGTGGTCACCTCGTACACCCGCCCGCTCTCGGACCGGGGGAACTTGCCCCCGACGTACAGCTTGTAGGTCTTGAGAACTGAGAGTCGATCAGACATCGAGGTAAGCCTCCAGACCGTGCCGACCGCCTTCACGCCCGAAACCGGACTCCTTGTAGCCGCCGAAGGGCGAGGCCGGGTCGAACTTGTTGAACGTGTTGGACCAGACGACGCCCGCGCGCAGCTTGCCCGCCATCCAGAGGCTGCGGGAGCCCTTCTCGGTCCAGATGCCCGCCGACAGGCCGTACGGCGTGTTGTTCGCCTTGGCCACGGCCTCCTCGGGCGTACGGAAGGTCAGCACCGACAGCACCGGGCCGAAGATCTCCTCGCGCGCGATGCGGTGCGCCTGCGTGACGCCGGTGAACAGGGTCGGCGCGAACCAGTACCCCTCGCCGGGCAGTTCGCAGGCCGGTGCCCAGCGCTCGGCGCCCTCGGCCTCGCCCGCTGCGGCCAGCTCCTTGATGCGGCCGAGCTGCTCGGCGGAGTTGATCGCGCCGATGTCGGTGTTCTTGTCCAGCGGGTCGCCGACCCGGAGGGTCTGCATACGCCGCTTGAGCGCGTCCAGTACCTCGTCCTGGACGGACTCCTGGACCAGCAGCCGGGAGCCCGCGCAGCACACATGGCCCTGGTTGAAGAAGATCCCGTTGACGATCCCTTCGACCGCCTGGTCGATCGGCGCGTCGTCGAAGACGATGTTCGCGGCCTTGCCGCCCAGCTCCAGGGTGAGCTTCTTGTCCGTGCCCGCGACCGTACGGGCGATGGCCTTGCCGACCTCGGTGGAGCCGGTGAAGGCGACCTTGTTGATGTCCGGGTGCGCGACCAGCTCGGCGCCGGTCGAGCCGTCACCGGTCAGGATGTTGACGACGCCCTTGGGGAGCCCCGCCTGGCGGCAGACGTCCGCGAAGAAGAGGGCGGAGAGCGGGGTGGTCTCGGCGGGCTTCAGGACGACCGTGTTACCGCAGGCCAGCGCCGGGGCGATCTTCCACGCCAGCATGAGGAGGGGGAAGTTCCAGGGAATGACCTGCCCGGCCACGCCCAGCGGCTTCGGGTCGGGCCCGAGGCCCGCGTGGCCGAGCTTGTCGGCCCAGCCCGCGTAGTAGAAGAAGTGCGCGGCGACCAGCGGCAGGTCGGCGTCGCGCGACTCCTTGATCGGCTTGCCGTTGTCCAGCGACTCCAGCACCGCCAGCTCGCGCGAGCGCTCCTGGATGATGCGCGCGATCCGGAAGAGGTACTTGGCGCGCTCGGCACCGGGCAGCGCGGACCACTTCTCGAACGCCTTGCGCGCGGCCTTCACGGCGCGCTCGACGTCCGCGGCGCCGGCCTGCGCGACCTCGGAGAGGACCTCCTCGTTCGCGGGCGAGACGGTCTTGAAGACCTTGCCGTCGGCCGCCTCGGCGAACTCGCCGTCGATGAACAGGCCGTACGACGGGGCGATGTCGACGACCGCGCGGGACTCGGGCGCGGGCGCGTACTCAAAAATCTGCTTGTCCATTGCCATGGCTCTCAGTCCACCGTCACGTAGTCGGGGCCGGAGTACCGGCCGCTGCTGAGCTTCTGGCGCTGCATCAGCAGGTCGTTGAGGAGGCTGGACGCGCCGAAGCGGAACCAGTCCGCGGTCAGCCACTCCTCGCCCAGCGTCTCGTTGACCATGACCAGGTACTTGATCGCGTCCTTGGACGTGCGGATGCCGCCGGCCGGCTTCACGCCGACCTGCACCCCGAGCTGGGCGTGGAAGTCGCGTACGGCCTCCAGCATCAGCAGGGTGACCGGGGGAGTGGCGTTGACGCCCACCTTGCCGGTGGAGGTCTTGATGAAGTCGGCGCCCGCGAGCATCGCGAGCCAGGAGACGCGGCGGACGTTGTCGTACGTCTGGAGTTCGCCGGTCTCGAAGATGACCTTGAGGTGCGCGGCGCTGCCGTCCGCGCGGACGCAGGCCTCCTTGACAGCCTTGATCTCCTCGAAGACCTCCAGGTACCGGCCGGAGAGGAACGCGCCCCGGTCGATCACCATGTCGATCTCGTCGGCGCCGGCCGCGACCGCGTCCCGGGTGTCGGCGAGCTTCACCGGCAGCGCGGCGCGGCCCGCGGGGAACGCGGTGGCCACGGAGGCGACATGGATGCCGGAGGCGCCGAGCGCGTCCTTGGCGGTCGCCACCATGTCCGGATACACGCAGATCGCGGCGACCTGCGGCACCGTGCGGTCCGTGGGGTCGGGGCTGACGCCTTTGGCGCACAGGGCCCGGACCTTGCCCGGGGTGTCCGCTCCTTCGAGCGTCGTCAGGTCGATCATCGAGATGGCGAGGTCGATGGCGTACGCCTTCGCCGTGTTCTTGATCGAGCGGGTACCGAGCGCGGCGGCGCGGGCCTGGAGCCCTACCGCGTCGACGCCGGGGAGTCCGTGCAGGAAGCGGCGCAGCGCCCGGTCGTCGGCGGTCACGTCCGCCATCGTCGCCAGACGCCCCGCGGCCTCTTTGCCGTATGCGGGAACTGTGGTGGGCATGGTCACGAGGGGAGCATATCTACGCGCGTAGTGACAGGACACCCCCGCCGTGGGGCCGTTGTGCATCGATGCCGGACCGCAACGTCCGAATGCCGGACTCTCGGGCACAATCGCCTCTATGACGAGCCCGGACAACTCCTCCAGTACGCCCGCGCAGTCCTACGCGGACCGCAGTTACCGGTCGCCCGCCGCGCTTGTCGGCGGCGTCCTGCTGCTTGCGCTGCTCGCCTGGCTGGGCATTGACGCGCTGGTGCATGGCGCGGGGCGCACCCGGCTGTTGGCGGTGGCGGGGCTGGTGTTTGCGGTGCCGCTGGTGGCCGCGTTTACGTTGCGGCCGGTGGTCCGTGCGAACGAGGAGCGGCTCACGGTGCGGAATCCGTTCCGTACGATCGTGCTGCCTTGGGGCGCCGTCGAGGACCTGCGCGCGTCCTTCTCGTGTGAGGTCTTCACGGCGGATACGAAGTACCAGCTGTGGTCGATCCCGGTCTCGCTGCGGCAGCGCAAGCGGGCGAATCGCGCGTCTGCGAAGGCCGCGGGGGCCGCTGGGCGCGGCGGGGAGCCGGTCGAGGTGCGGCGGGCTTCGGCGGATCAGGCGCTGGATGAGCTGCGGGAGTTGCGGGAGCGGGGCGCGTCTGGGGAGGCGCCACGGGGGGCCGTCTCGGTGCGCTGGGCGTACGAGGTCATCGCGCCGATCGTGGTCGGCGGGGTCGCGTTGGCGGTACTGGTCGCGCTGTAGGCGCGGCGGGAGGGAAATGTGCCCCGGACCCGCCCCTTCCCGAAACCGGGGGCTTCGCCCCCTGGACCCCCCTGATCGCCCTGCGGGCTCGTCCTCAAGCGCCGGACGGGCTGGATTTTCCAGCCCGTCCGGCGATTGAGGACCGGGGGTCCGGGGGCAGCGCCCCCGGTTTTCGGGAAGGGGCGGGGCCGGGGAGAAAAACCCGGCGGCCCGCCCCCCCCGGGCGATCAGAGCCCGGCGGCCGCCGACAGGTCCGCCTTCACCGCGACCAACGCCGCGTCCGCCGTGCGGCGCGCCTCCGGGAGGTCCTCCCGCGACGCGACCGGGACCACAGCCTCCAGGTAGCACTTGAGCTTCGGCTCGGTCCCGCTGGGCCGGACGACGACTCGGCCTGCGGCGACGGAGCCCGCCCCGGACAGCGTGTACCGGAGCCCATCCGTCGGCGGAAGCGCGTCCGTGCCCTGGGACAGGTCCTCCGCCGCGGACACCGCGAGGCCGCCCAGCGTGGTCGGCGGCTGCTCGCGCAGTCGGCGCATCGCATCGGCGATCACCGACAGATCCTCGACGCGTACGGAGAGCTGATCCGTGGCGTGCAGCCCGTGCTGCACGGCCAGGTCGTCCAGCAGATCGGTCAGCGTGCGGCCGTCCCGCTTGAGGACGGCCGCGAGCTCGGTGATCAGCAGGGCGGCCGTGATGCCGTCCTTGTCCCGCACCCCGGCGGGGTCGACCGCGTACCCGAGGGCTTCCTCGTACGCGTACCGCAGGCCGTCGACGCGGGCCAGCCACTTGAAGCCGGTCAGCGTCTCGGTGTACGGCAGGCCGGCCGCCGCGGCGATCCGGGAGAGCAGCGAGGACGAGACGATCGTCGTGGCGAGCGTGCCCTGGGCGCCCGAGCCGACCACGTGGGCGGCGAGCAGCGCGCCGACCTCGTCGCCACGCAGCATCCGCCAGCCCGAGGGCGTCTCCGGGGCCGGTACGGCGACGGCGCAGCGGTCCGCGTCCGGGTCGTTGGCGATGACGATGTCGGGGGCCTGGGCGGCCGTACGGGCCGTCTCGAAGGCCAGGTCCATCGCCCCCGGCTCCTCGGGGTTGGGGAACGCGACCGTCGGGAAGTCCGGGTCGGGGTCGGCCTGCTCGGCCACGACCACCGGTGCCGGGAATCCGGCCCGCTCGAACGCGGCCACCAGGACGTCGCGGCCGACGCCGTGCATCGGCGTGTAGACGACGCGGGTGTCGCGCGGCGTGCCGGGGGTCAGGACCGCCTCCGTACGGGCCAGGTAGGCCCGCAGGACGTCCTCGCCGAGCACGTCCCAGCCGTCCTCGGGGCGCGCCACGTCGGCGAGCGGGCCGACCGCGGCGATGCGGGCCGCGATCTCGCCGTCGGCGGGCGGCACGATCTGCGAGCCGTCGCCGAGGTAGACCTTGTAGCCGTTGTCGCGGGGCGGGTTGTGGCTGGCGGTGACCTCGACGCCGGCCACCGCGCCCAGGTGGCGGATCGCGAAGGCGAGTACGGGGGTGGGCAGCGGGCGGGGGAGCAGCGCGGCCTTCAGGCCGGCGCCCACCATCACCGCGGCGGTGTCCCGGGCGAAGTCGGCGCTCTTGTGGCGCGCGTCGTAGCCGATGACGACCAGGCCGTCGCCCCGGCCCTGGTCCTTGAGGTACGCGGCGAGCCCGGCCGCGGCGCGGATGACGACGGCGCGGTTCATCCGCATCGGGCCGGCGCCCAGCTCGCCGCGGAGCCCCGCGGTGCCGAACTGCAGGGTGCCGGCGAACCGCTCCGCCAGCTCGTCGGTGTCCTCGGTCGCGATGAGCTTGGCCAGCTCTTCGCGGGTCTCCGGGTCGGGGTCCTCGGCCAGCCAGACCTTCGCCCGGCCGGCCAGCTCCTCGGGGACGGTTGCCACGGTGATGCTCCTGCCTGTGGGTGCGTGAGGGGTGCCTGTGGGTGCGGTGCGGGTGCGGTACGGGGCCGGGGCGTGCGTGCCCTACGGACGGGCCGGCGTGCGCCCTGGTTCCCTTCCGGGGATACCCGCGTGCGGCGCGTACCCAGGCGTACGGGGACGGCGCGCGCCCAGGCGTACGGGGGCGGCGCGTGCCCAAGGCGTACGGGGCGGCGCGTGCCCCGGTTCGTCACCCATACCCCGCGCCCGGTGCGGACGGCGGGAACCGGCCACACCGGCCGGTCCCGTGCCGAACGGGTCAGATCTTGGTGAGCACCTGGCCGAGCAGGCTGCCCATGCGGGTCGCGGAGTCGCGGCCGGCCTGGAGCACCTCTTCGTGGTTGAGCGGCTCGCCGGTCATGCCCGCGGCGAGGTTGGTCACCAGGGACAGGCCCAGCACCTCGGCGCCCGCCTCACGTGCGGCGATGGCCTCCAGCACGGTGGACATGCCGACCAGGTCGGCGCCCAGCGTACGGATCATGCGGATCTCGGCGGGGGTCTCGTAGTGCGGCCCGGGGAACTGGGCGTAGACGCCCTCCTCCAGGGTCGGGTCGACCTCCTTGCACAGCGCGCGCAGCCGCGGCGAGTACAGGTCGGTCAGGTCGACGAAGTTCGCGCCGACGATGGGGGAGGTGGCGGTGAGGTTCAGGTGGTCGCTGATGAGGACCGGCTGGCCGGGGCGCATGCCCTCGCGCAGGCCGCCGCAGCCGTTGGTGAGCACGATGGTCTTGCAGCCGGCGGCCACGGCGGTACGGACGCCGTGCGAGACCGCCGCCACTCCGCGGCCCTCGTAGTAATGCGTCCGGCCGAGGAAGACCAGTGCGCGCTTGTCGCCGAGGGCGTACGAGCGGATCTTGCCGCCGTGGCCCTCCACGGCCGGGGGCGGGAAGCCCGGCAGCTCGGTGACGAGGAATTCGTGCTCGGGCTCGCCCAGCGCCTCGGCGGCCGGGGCCCAGCCCGAGCCCATGACCAGGGCAACGTCGTGGGTCTCGGCGCCGGTCAGCTCGCGGAGGCGGTCGGCGGCGTCTGCGGCGGCGGTACGGGGGTCGCTCGCCAGGTCCGGGGTAACTGATGCGTTCACGCGGACGAGAGTAGCCGGTAATCGCCTACGCGCGTAGATGTGTCTCGTCACGGACCTGCGGTGGTCCCTTTTGTGTCTTCCTATGAACCGGGCCCCGTCAGCCCCTCAACAAGGCCGTTTCCGCAGCTCCATCACGTAGTCGTGGGGCGCGCCGGCAGATTCCGCGGCGTCGGCGATCTCACCGAGGTACCGGGCGGAGGGCAGCCCGCCCTCGTACCCGTTCAGGACGTACAGCCAGGCCGCCTCGTCGCCGTCCAGGGTGTGCACCCGCACCCGCATCCGGCGGTATATGTCCATCCCGACGCCCTCCCAGCGGTCCATCGACTCCTCGTCCATCGGAGCGATGTCGTACAGCGCGACGAAGACCTGGGAGCGCGGCGCCTCCACGAGCGTGGCGAGCGCGCCCTCCCAGCCCATCTGCTCCCCGCCGAAGGTGAGCCGCCAGCCGTTCAGCCAGCCGGTGCCGCGCAGTGGTGAGTGGGGAGCGCGGCGGGACATCAGCCGCGCGTCGAGGTTGCCGGCGTAGGCGGCGTAGAGCGACATGGGTCAGAGAGTACGGGAGGGCGGGCCGCGTCCCGTGGATCCGCCGGGGCCACCGCGTCCGGCCTGCGGTCATGAGGCGCGCGGTCCGTACGGCGGCCCCCACGCTGACCGCGAGAGGAGCGTGCGAGACAATGGAGTACGTGACTCGGATCGTGATCATCGGTGGCGGACCTGGCGGCTACGAGGCGGCGCTGGTGGGCGCCCAGCTCGGCGCGGAGGTGACCGTCGTCGACTGCGACGGCCTCGGCGGCGCATCGGTGCTCACCGACTGCGTGCCTTCTAAGACCTTGATCGCGACGGCCGAGGTGATGACCACCTTCGATTCGTCGTACGAAGAGCTCGGCATCATCGTCGAGGACGACACCCCGCACATCGACCGCCCCGCGCGCGTCGTCGGCGTGGACCTCGGCAAGGTCAACCGCCGTGTGAAGCGCCTCGCGCTCGCCCAGTCCCACGACATCACCGCCTCCGTCACCCGTGCGGGCGGCCGGGTCGTGCGCGGCCGCGGACGGCTGGAGCCGGGCCAGGCCACGGACGGCTCCCGCAAGGTCACGGTGACCGCCGCCGACGGTACGGAGGAGACGCTCACCGCCGACGCCGTACTGATCGCCACCGGCGCCCACCCGCGCGAGATCCCCGACGCGCTGCCCGACGGCGAGCGCATCCTGAACTGGACGCAGGTCTACGACCTGGACGAGCTCCCCGAGGAGCTCATCGTGGTCGGCTCCGGTGTGACCGGCGCCGAGTTCGCCGGCGCGTACCAGGCCCTCGGCTCCCGCGTCACCCTCGTCTCCTCCCGCGACCGCGTGCTCCCGGGCGAGGACCCGGACGCCGCCGCCGTCCTGGAGGACGTCTTCCGCCGCCGCGGCATGAACGTCATGTCCCGCTCCCGCGCCGCCTCCGCCAAGCGCGTCGGCGACCGCGTCGAGGTCACCCTTTCGGATGGTCGGACGATCTCCGGCACGCACTGCCTGATGGCCGTCGGCTCGATCCCGAACACCGCCGGCGTCGGTCTGGAGGAGGCCGGCGTCAAGCTCAAGGACTCCGGCCACATCTGGACCGACAAGGTCTCCCGCACCTCGGCGCCCGGCGTGTACGCGGCCGGCGACTGCACCGGCGTCTTCGCGCTCGCCTCGGTCGCCGCCATGCAGGGCCGTATCGCCATGTACCACTTCCTCGGCGACGCGGTGGCCCCGCTGAACCTCAAGACGGTCTCCGCGAACGTCTTCACCGACCCGGAGATCGCCACGGTCGGTTACAGCCAGGCCGACGTCGACAACGGAAAGATCGACGCCCGCGTCGTGAAGCTGCCGCTGCTGCGCAACCCGCGCGCCAAGATGCAGGGCATCCGCGACGGCTTCGTCAAGCTCTTCTGCCGCCCCGGCACGGGCATCGTCGTGGGCGGTGTGGTCGTATCACCGCGCGCGAGCGAACTGATTCATCCGATATCGATCGCGGTCGACAACAACCTGACGGTCGAGCAGATCGCCAGCGCCTTCACGGTCTACCCCTCCCTCTCCGGCTCGATAGCCGAGGTCGCACGGCAGTTGCACACACGCAAGAGCGCCGGGGAGTGAGTCCGGGCGTCCGTCGCGAACACATTCGCACGGACGCCCGCCCTATATCACTCGCGGGTACCGCAGACGAACAACTTCCGATAATTGGTGCAACCTGCTGAAAACAGACGGTCGTTGGCGTTACTGTCAGTTTCGTGTTCGCTGCAGAACGTCGCCAATTGATCCTTGAAATGGTGCGAGCGAACGGAGCGGTTTCGCTCCGTGAGCTCGCCCGTGTCGTCCAGACCTCAGAAGTGACCGTACGGCGGGACGTGCGGGCACTGGAGGCCGAAGGACTGCTCGACCGCCGGCACGGCGGTGCGGTGCTGCCGGGTGGCTTCACCCGCGAATCCGGCTTTCCGCAGAAATCCCATCTAGCAACCGCGGAGAAGACGGCCATCGCCGATCTCGCCGCGGGCTTCGTCGAAGAAGGCGAAGCCATTGTCGTCGGCGCGGGGACGACCACACAGGAGCTGGCCCGCCGGCTCGCCCGGGTCCCGGGGCTGACCGTGGTGACCAACTCCCTGCTGGTCGCCCAGGCCCTGGCGCACGCCAACCGCGTCGAGGTCGTGATGACCGGCGGCACGCTCCGGGGCTCCAACTACGCGCTGGTCGGCAGCGGCGCCGAGCAGTCCCTTCAGGGGCTGCGGGTGTCCCGTGCCTTCCTGTCGGGCAGCGGCCTGACCGCCGAGCGCGGACTCTCCACCTCCAACATGCTCTCCGCCAGCGTCGACAGAGCGCTGGTGCAGGCGGCGGCGGAGGTGGTCGTCCTCGCCGACCACACCAAGCTCGGCACGGACACCATGTTCCAGACCGTGCCGACCGATGTCATCACCCGCCTGGTGACCGACGAGCCACCCGGCCACGACGACCGTGCCGCCACCGAACTGCAGGCCCTGGCCGACCAGGGCGTACAGATCACGGTGGCCGGCGGGGCCGCGGCCGCGGCCGCCCAGGGCCAGGGAGGCGCGGAGGGTACCCCGGCGGCCGACCGCCGGGGGCCGAGAAGGGAGGTACCACTGCCCGGTCAGCGCCGCAGCCATCCGACGGCGGGGCCCGGCGCCGCGCCACAGCTGCGCTCGGCCCCACTGACCGCCGATCCACAAGGCGGCCGGGTCGCCGACCTGGCACCGCGCAGGCGCTGAGCACTGGGAACCGCGGGGTCCCAGCCGCTCGGCACGCGCTGCCGCCTCACAACCGAATGCGCACGCCGCTCACAGCAGAGTTCGTACGCCGTCGCTCACCGGCCGGCCTTCAGGCCGGTCAGGGTGAGTGTCAGCAGCCGGTCGGCCAGTTCCGGGTCGTCCGGTGACTCCTCGGCGGCCAGCGCGATGCCGTTGGTCAGCTGCATCAGGTCGCGGATGTCCACATCGGGCCGTACGGCACCGGACCGCTGGGCGCGGGTGAGCAGCACATCGCCCGCCTCCCGCATCGGTCGGCTGCACCGCGCCAGCCCGGAGCTCTCGTCGGCCGGCGCCGCCATCAGCGCGCGCGACAGGCCGCGGTAGGTACTGGCGTGCGTGATGATCGCGCGCAGCCACTCCACGAGCGCCGCGCAGGGCTGCGGCGCGTCCCCCAGCTCCCGCGCGCGGGACAGCAGGGCGTCCACCTCCCCCTGGAAGACGGCGCCCATCAGCGCGGTGCGGTTGGGGAAGTGGCGGTAGAGCGTCCCGATGCCGACGCCGGCGCGGCGCGCGATGTCCTCCAGAGAGGTGTCCGTGCCGCGCTCGGTGAAGGCCGTACGGGCCTCCGCCAGCAGCCGCTCGTAGTTCCGGCGCGCGTCGGCACGCATGGGGCGTGCGGCCGTGTCCTGCGCCGTGTCGGTCGCCATCGCCGTCCTCCCTGCTGTGATGGGTCCAGGATGCCACTGTCCGTACGACGCGAGTGCCCCGGTACGGGAGAGGCTCCCGGCACCGGTGGGTGCGGGAGCCTCTGAGACCGGTCGGCGGACCGGTCGCCCGTTCAGTCCTTGATCTCGCAGATGACGGCGCCGGCGGTGAGCGAGGCGCCGACCTCGGCGGTCAGCCCCTTGACGGTGCCGGAGCGGTGCGCGTTCAGCGGCTGCTCCATCTTCATCGCCTCCAGGACGACGACCAGGTCGCCCTCCTTGATCTCCTGGCCCTCCTCCACCGCGATCTTCACGATGGTGCCCTGCATGGGCGAGGCGAGCGCGTCGCCGGAGGCGGCGGAGCCGGACTTCTTGGATGCCTTGCGCTTGGGCTTGGCGCCGCCGGCGACCGCGGCGCGCGCCAGCGGCATGCCGAGCGAGGCCGGGAGGGAGACCTCCAGGCGCTTGCCGCCGACCTCGACCACGACCGTCTCGCGGGTGTCCGCCTCGGCCTCGTCCGCGCCGGGCGCGGTGAACGGCTTGATGTCGTTGACGAACTCGGTCTCGATCCAGCGCGTGTGCACCTGGAACGGCTCGGCCGAGCCGGTCAGCTCCGGCGCGAACGCCGGGTCCTTCACGACCGTCTGGTGGAAGGGGATGGCGGTGGCCATGCCCTCGACGGTGAACTCGTTCAGCGCACGGGCGGCGCGCTGCAGCGCCTGCTGGCGGGTGGCGCCGGTGACGATGAGCTTGGCGAGCAGCGAGTCCCAGGCGGGGCCGATGACCGAGCCGGACTCCACGCCCGCGTCCAGGCGCACGCCGGGGCCGTTGGGGCCCTCGAACTTGGTCACCGTGCCGGGGGCCGGGAGGAAGTTACGGCCCGGGTCTTCGCCGTTGATGCGGAACTCGAAGGAGTGCCCACGCACCGCCGGGTCCTCGTAGCCGAGCTCCTCGCCGTCGGCGATGCGGAACATCTCGCGGACCAGGTCGATGCCGGTGACCTCTTCGGTGACCGGGTGCTCGACCTGGAGACGGGTGTTGACCTCCAGGAAGGAGATCGTGCCGTCCTGCCCGACCAGGAACTCACAGGTGCCGGCGCCCTCGTAGCCGGCCTCCTTGAGGATGGCCTTGGAGGCGCGGTACAGCTCGGCGTTCTGCTCCTTGGAGAGGAACGGCGCGGGGGCCTCTTCGACCAGCTTCTGGTGGCGGCGCTGCAGCGAGCAGTCCCGGGTGGAGACGACCACGACGTTGCCGTGCTTGTCGGCCAGGCACTGGGTCTCCACATGCCGCGGCCGGTCGAGATACCGCTCGACGAAGCACTCGCCGCGGCCGAAGGCGGCGACGGCCTCGCGCACCGCCGAGTCATACAGCTCCGGTACTTCCTCCAGCGTGCGGGCGACCTTCAGGCCGCGGCCGCCGCCGCCGAAGGCGGCCTTGATGGCGATCGGCAGGCCGTGCTCCTCGGCGAAGGCGACGACCTCCTCGGCGCCGGAGACCGGGTCCTTGGTGCCCGCCACCAGCGGGGCGCCGGCGCGCTGGGCGATGTGCCGGGCGGCGACCTTGTCGCCCAGGTCACGGATGGCCTGCGGCGGGGGGCCGATCCAGATCAGTCCGGCGTCCAGGACGGCCTGGGCGAATTCGGCGTTCTCGGAGAGGAAGCCGTAGCCGGGGTGGATGGCGTCCGCGCC
>NZ_JBFAKN010000008.1:0-416994 GCF_040655775.1 Streptomyces sp. NPDC050315 | reverse complement strand
GCCGGCGGCAGCAGCGCGACATTGCCCGTCCCGACTAGCATGAGGACGGGAAGCGCAGTCGGTTGTTCGCCGTGTGATGGGGCCCCCTCCTCGCCGCCCCCGGCGGCCAGTTGCTCTTCGAGGTGTCCGGCGAGATCGGCCACGGTCGGGAAGTCGAAGACCAGCGAGCCGGACAGCCGCAGGCCGGTGGCCTTGTTGAGCCGGTTGCGCAGCTCGACCGCCATGAGCGAGTCGAAGCCCAGGTCGAGCAGTTCCTCCTCGGCCTCCACTTCATCGGGCGAGTCATGGCCGAGCACATCGGCGACGTGGGTCAGCACCAGGTCGTACAGCGCCGCCGCGTCGAGCCGCTGCGGGACATCGGCCTCGGCGGGGTCACCGGCGCCGCCCCCGGCGGGCCGGGAGGGCAGGCCCTCCAGTACGGCCGGCAGGGTGCCGGCATCCGCCCGGTCCCGGAGAGCCGCCCCGTCGAGGGTGGCCGCCACGACCTGGGCATGGCCCCGTGCCAGCGCGGCGTCGAGCAGGGCGAGCGCCTCGGGACCGCTCATGGGCCGAGCTCCCGCCCGATCCATCCTGCCCCGGTCCGCGTCGCTGAGACCGCCGGCCATGCCGTCGCTGTTCTCCCACAGCCCCCAGCCCACGGACACCGCCGCCGAGCCGCCTGCCGCCCGCTGCTGGGCGAGCGCGTCGAGGAAGGCGTTGGCCGCCGCGTAGTTGCCCTGCCCGGCCGTGCCCAACGTCCCTGCGAGCGAGGAGAAGAGGACGAACGCCGGCAGGTCCAGCTCCGCGGTCAGCTCGTGCAGATGCCAGGCCGCGTCCGCCTTCGGCGCCAGGGCCGCATCGAACCGCTCCGGTGTGAGTGACTCGACCGTACCGTCGTCCAGGATGCCCGCGGTGTGGACGACCCCGGTCAGCGGACGGTCCGCGGGAATACCGGCCAGCAGCGCGGCCAGCGCCTCACGATCGGCCACATCACACGCCACGATCTCCGCGTCGGATCCCAACTCGGTTAGTTCCTCGACGAGTTCGGGGGCGCCCGCCGCATCCGAACCGCGGCGCGAGACCAGCAGCAGATGCCGCACGCCGTGCTCGGTCACCAGGTGGCGCGCCACCAGGCGGCCCAGGGCGCCGGTACCACCGGTCACCAGGACCGTACCGCCGGGACGCAGCCCGGCCCCGGCACCGGGCTCGTGCGGCATACGCACCAGCCGCGGCACGAACAACTCGCCCGCCCGCACCGCGACCTGCGGCTCGCCGGAGGCCAGTACCGCCCGGACCAGGTCAGCGGGGAGGTCCGTACCGTCCGTACCGCCCGTGCCCGGCTCCACGTCCAGGAGCACGAACCGCCCCGGGTGCTCGGCCTGTGCCGACCGCACCAGTCCCCATACCGCGGCAGCGGCGGGATCGGAGAGCCCCTCGGCTCCCGTTGCGACCGCTCCCTCGGTCACCAGGACCAGGCGCCGCGCGGACCCGGCACCTTCGGTGAGGAGTTGCTGCACCTCGGTCAGGGCGTTCCGGACCACGGCGTGCAGTGCGGCGGGCACATCGTCGCCGCCCGCGCACCGTACGAACTTCACATCGGACGCCGGCCGGTCCGCAGGAGCGTTCGCGGGCAGGCGTACCCAGTCCAGGCGGTAGAGAGACGGCCCGTCGGCAGCGCCCGGGTCCGGGGCCAGTACGCCTTCCGCGTGCCGGGTCCACTCCCCTCCCTCGGTGCCCGCCGGGGCGACCGGGCGGGAATGCACGGTCACCGCACGGTGCCCGCGGGCGTCCCGCCGCGCGAGGGTGAGCTGCACATCGAGTGCCGCGTCGTCCGTGTCCGGCAGCCGGAGCTCGGCGTACTCCCTGAAGACGAGCGGCTGCTCGCCGGACAGCAGGTCGTGCGAGCCGAGCGGGCGCCCGGTGAGCTCCGGATGTGTACGCGCGGAGAGCCGGCCGGTGTGGACCGTGCTGCCGTCGGCCAGTTCGATCGCGGCGCCGAGTACGCCGTGGTCGGTGGTGCCCGGGGGCACGGCCGGGCGGGGAGCCGGCGTCGCGTCCAGCCAGTACCGCTGGCGCTGGAAGGCGTACGTCGGCAGCTCCGCCGGCACCGTCCCTGCCGGGAACAGTGCGGACCGGTCGAGCTCCACACCGGCCACATGTGCCCGGGCGACGGCGGTGACAACGGCGGCCGGGTCGGGGTCGGCGGCGATGACGACCGGGCGGTGCTTCCAGTCCTCGTCCAGTGTCGCTTCGATCGCCTGGGCGAGCACCGGCTTGGCCGACAGTTCGAGGAACACCGTGCTGCCCTGCGCACGCAGGGTGCGGATGCCGTCGGCGAAGCGGACGGTCTCCCGGATGTGCCGGACCCAGTACTCCGGCGAGGTCAGCTCCTCGTCGGTGGCGAGCCGTCCGGTCACGTTCGACACGACGGGGATGCTCGGCGCAGCGAACGACAACCCGCTCACCACCTCCCCGAACTCCGCCAGCACCTCCTCCATGCGCGGCGAGTGGAACGCATGGCTCACCCGCAACAACGTGGCCTTACGGCCCCGTTCCGACCAGCGCGCGACCAGCTCGGCCACCGCCGCCCGGTCACCGGACACCACCGTCGCATCCGGCGCGTTCACCGCCGCAACAGACACATCGTCCCGGCCCGAAAGCTCCGCCCGTACTTCCTCCTCCGAGGCCTGCAACGCCGCCATCGCACCGCCGGCACGCGCCGACTGCATCAACCGGCCACGAGCCGCCACCAACACACACGCATCCGCCAGCGACCACACACCCGCCAGATACGCGGCAGTCACCTCACCGATCGAATGCCCCGCCAGCACATCCGGCCGCAACCCCCACGACTCGTACAGCCGGAACAACGCCACCTCGACCGCGAACAACGCCGGCTGCGTGAACCCCGTCTCGTCGACAAGACGTCCCTGCACGCTGTCGGCCTCCGAGAAAACGACCTCCCGCAGCGGCACTTCCAACAACCCGTCGAAGTGCGCGCACACCTCATCGAAGGCCGCCGCGAACACCGGATACGCGGCATACAACGCCCGCCCCATCTCCGGCCGCTGACTCCCCTGACCGGCGAAGACCATGGCGAGCCGGCCGTTGGTGACGGTTCCGGAGGCGGTGTACGGCAGGCTCCTGCCGTCAGCGAGGGCCCGGAGGCCGTCGAGGAGTTCCTTGCGGTTGCGTCCGATGGCGGCGGCGCGGTGGGGGAAAGCGGCCCGGGTGGTGGCGAGCGCCAGCCCGGTCCCGGCCACATCGGTGCCGGGCCGCTCCTCGACATGGGCGGCCAGCGCCAGTGCCTGGGCGCGGAGTCCGGCTTCGGTGGGCGCCGAGAGGACCCAGGGCAACGGGGCGTCGAGCTCTTCGACGGGCACCGGTTCGGTGGCGTCGTGCGGGGCCTCGACCGCGGGGGGTTCTTCGAGGATGAGATGGGCGTTGGTACCACTGATGCCGAAGGAGGACACCGCGGCCCGGCGCGGACGATCGCCACGCTCCCACGCCACCGGCTCGGTCAACAGCGACACCGCGCCCGCGGACCAGTCCACCTCGGGCGAGGGCTCATCCACATGCAACGTCTGCGGCAGCACACCGTGCCGCATCGCCATCGCCATCTTGATCACACCCGCCACACCCGCCGCGGCCTGCGTGTGCCCAATGTTCGACTTGATCGACCCAAGGTGCAGCGGAGCCTCGGCCGCACGCTCCCGGCCGTATGTGGCCAACAGCGCCTGCGCCTCGATCGGGTCACCCAAGCGCGTGCCCGTACCGTGCGCCTCCACCGCATCCACCTCGCCCGGCTCCAGCCCGGCATCCGCCAGCGCCTGCCGGATCACCCGCTGCTGCGACGGACCATTCGGCGCGGTCAGACCGTTGGACGCACCGTCCTGATTCACCGCCGAACCACGGATCACCGCCAGCACCCGGTGACCGTTGCGCCGGGCGTCCGACAGCCGCTCCAGCAACACCAGACCCGCGCCTTCCGAGAAACCCGTGCCGTCGGCGGTCGACGAGAACGCCTTGCACCGGCCGTCTTCCGAGAGGCCCCGCTGACGGCTGAACTCGATGAAGGTGCTCGGGGTCGACATGACCGTGACACCGCCGGCCAGCGCCAGGGAGCACTCGCCCTGCCGCAGCGCCTGCGCCGCCAGATGCATGGCCACCAGCGACGACGAGCACGCCGTGTCCACACTCACCGCCGGGCCTTCCAGACCGAAGGTGTACGCCACCCGGCCCGAAGCCACACTGCTCGAACTGCCGTTGACCAGGTACCCCTCCAGCTCCTCGGGCGGCTGAGTGATCCGGGAGGCGTAGTCGTTGTACATCACGCCCGCGAAGACGCCCGTACGGCTGCCGCGCAGCGAGTGCGGGTCGATACCCGCACGCTCGAACGCCTCCCACGCCGTCTCCAGCAGCAACCGCTGCTGCGGATCGGTCGCCAGCGCCTCCCGCGGCGAAATACCGAAGAATTCGGCGTCGAAATGGTCGGCGTCGTGCAGGAAGCCGCCGTGCCGCGTGTACGACGTGCCTCGGTGCTCGGGGTCCGGGTCGTACAGCGCGTCCAGGTCCCAGCCGCGGCCGTCCGGGAAGTCCCCGATGACGTCACGGCCCTCGGCAAGCAACTGCCACAGGCTTTCGGGGCTGTTCACCCCGCCCGGATAGCGGCAGCCCACACCCACGATCGCGATCGGCTCGTCCGCCACCGCCGCGCTTGCCCGGTGTGTTGCGGTCTCCACCGCTGCCTCTTCCGCTGATGCGCCGTCAAGCAGTTCGCCGCGCAGGTATCCGGCGATCGCGTTGACCGTCGGGTGGTCGAAGACCAGAGAGGCGGACAGCCGCAGGCCGGTCGCCTCGTTCAGGCGATTGCGCAACTCGACCGCCGTCAGCGAGTCGAAGCCCAACTCCGTGAACGGGCGGTCGGCGGGGACCGCGTCGGCATCCGTGTAGCCGAGTACGGTCGCCACCTGGCCGCCGGCCAGGTCACGCAGCAGGCGCAGCTGCTCGGGGGCGGCGAGGGGCCGCAGCCGGTCCGGCAGGCCGGCCGGGTTCGCCGTGCCTTCCGCCGCGGCGGTCCTGCGGGTCCTGGCAGGAGGGACGAGGCCGCGGAGCATGACCGGTACCGGCGCTCCACCGCGTGCGAGGGCCGTGGTGTCGAGGCGGGCCGAGGCCGTGACCGCGTCCTGTCCGGCGAGCGCGTCGTCGAAGAGGGCGAGGCCCTGCTCCGCGGTGAGCGGTGCGACGCCTGCCCGGCCGATACGGGCGCGGTCCGCGCTGGTGAGCTCCTCGGTCATGCTGCTGGTGTCGGCCCACAGGCCCCAGGCCAGGGAGGTTGCCGCGAGGCCCTGCGCCCGGCGCCGCTGGGCGAGCGCGTCGAGGTAGGCATTGGCGGCCGCGTAGTTGGCCTGACCGGCCGTGCCCAGCGTGCCCGCGATCGACGAGAACAACACGAACGCCGACAGGTCCAGGTCCTGGGTCAGCTCGTGCAGATGCAAGGCCGCATCGGCCTTGGACGCAAGTACGGACTCGAAACGGTCCGGCGTCAGCGACTCCACCGTGCCGTCGTCCAGCACACCCGCGGTGTGGACGACGCCGGTCAGCGGACGATCCGCCGGAATCCCGGCCAGCAGTGCGGCCAGCGACTCACGGTCGGCGACGTCACACGCCACGACCTCCGCCTCGGCGCCCAACTCGGCCAGCTCCGCGACGAGTTCGGCGGCGCCCTCGGCGTCCGGGCCGCGCCGCGAGACCAGCAGCAGATGCCGCACACCGTGCTCGACCACCAGATGACGCGCCACGAGCCGGCCCAGCACACCGGTACCACCGGTCACCAGCACCGTACCGTCGGCAGCGAACGCGGGGAGTCCGGCACCTTCCGCAACGGCCGGTATCCGCGCAAGACGCGGTACGTACGTCCGGCCGGCGCGAACCGCCAGCTGCGACTCGCCGGCCGCGGCAGCGGCCGCGGGAAGACCGGACGCAGGCGCACCCGTACCGTCCGTCTCCGTGTCCACGTCCAGCAGTACGAACCGGCCCGGATGCTCCGTCTGGGCCGAACGCACCAGACCCCACACCGCCGCGGCCGCCGGGTCCGCCACGTCCTCGTCCGGCGACACCGCCACCGCACCCTGGGTCACCACGACCAACGGCCCGGCATCCCCGTCCTCGGACAGGTGCTCCTGAACACCCGCCAACGCGTGCGCCACGGCCTCCCGGACCGTACGGCCCGGCTCGATGACCAGCGCCCGCGACGCTTCCACGTCCGCAGCCGCACTCACCGGCACCTCGGAATCATCGAAGCCGATCCACTCGACCCGCAGCAGCGGTACCCGGTCCTGTCCGGCTGCCCGCAGCGCGTCCTTGTCGAGCGGGCGCAGGGCCAGTGAGTCGACGGTGACCACGGGGGCGCCGAGCGGGTCCGCGGCGAGGACACGGACGGCGTTGTTGCCTGCCGTACGGAGCCTGACGCGGAGGGAGGTGGCGCCTTCGGCGTGCAGCGAGACGCCGCTCCAGGAGAAGGGCAGCGCGCCTTCCTCCTGCATACCGAGCAGTCCGAGCACGACCGGGTGGAGGGCCGCGTCCAGGAGCGCCGGGTGCAGCCCCAGTCCGTCTGCCGCGGCGCGCTCTTCGGTGCCCAGCGCCACCTCGGCGTACACCTCGCCGTCGAGCTGCCATGCCGCGCGCAGCCCCTGGAAGGCGGGACCGTACTCGTACCCCTGCTCGGCGAGCCGGTCGTAGGCACCGTCGAGGGCGACCGGGACCGCGCCGGCGGGGGGCCAGACGCCCGAGGCGGCGGCAGCGGAGCCGCCCTCCGCGTTGTGCAGCGCCTGTGGTGCCGCTTCGACGGATCCGACGAGGACACCGGTGGCGTGCCGGGTCCAAGGCCGCTCGCCGCTCTCATCGTGGGAGTCGGGCCGCGAGTAGAGGGTCAGCTTGCGCGCCCCGTCCGGTCCGGCCTCGCCCACCGCGACCTGGATCTGCAGCGCGGCGCCCGCGGCGAGTACGAGGGGTGCGAGCACCGTGAGGTCCTCGACGCGCTCGCAGCCGGTCTCCCGTCCTGCCTGGAGGGCCAGTTCGACGAAGGCGGTGCCGGGCAGCAGGACCGTGCCGTGCACGGCGTGGTCCGCGAGCCACGGGTGGGTACGCAGCGAGAGCCGGCCGGTGAGCAACAGCCCCTGGTCGTCGCCGAGTTCGACGACGGCGCCAAGCAGCGGGTGGTCGGCCGAGCGGAGTCCCGCGTCGGTCATGTCGCCCGTCCTGGCGGCCGGTTCCAGCCAGTAGTTGCGGTGCTGGAAGGGGTACGTGGGGAGGCCGACGGTCCGCGGAGCGGCGGTCCCGTTGGCGTCGCCGCCGCCCAGGACCGTGGACCAGTCCATGCCGAGGCCGCGTACGTACCCGGTCGCCGCCGAGGTCAGGAAGCGGTCCAGGCCGCCGTCGTCGCGCCGTAGCGAGCCGATCGCGGTGGCCTCGGCCGCGTCGGGATCGTCCATGGCGGCGAAGGAGTCCTGAAGGGCCGTCGTGAGCACCGGGTGCGGGCTGCACTCGATGAACATGCGGTGCCCCTGTTCGAGGAGGGCCCGGGTGGCGGCGTCGAAACGCACGGGCTGCCGGAGGTTCCGGTACCAGTACGCCCCGTCGAGCGCCAGGTGGTCCAGCTCCGCGCCGGTGACGGCGGAGAAGAACGGGATGTCGCCGGACTGCGGTGCGACCGGTGCGAGCAGGTCGTGCAGCCGCGCCTCGATCGCCTCGACGTGCGGTGAGTGGGAGGCGTAGTCCACCGGGACGCGGCGGGCGCGGATGTCGTCGGCCGCGCATGCGGTGAGCAGTTCGTCCAGCGCTTCCGGGTCGCCGGCGACCACGGTGGAGTCCGGGCCGTTGACGGCGGCGACGGCGATCCGGTCGCCCCACTGGCGGATGCGCTCCTCGGTCCGGCCGACCGGCAGTGGTACGGACACCATGCCGCCGGTCCCGGCGAGCCCGGCCAGTGCCTGGCTGCGCAGGGCGACCACCCGGGCGGCGTCCTGGAGTGTGAGCGCACCGGCGACGCAGGCCGCGGCGATCTCACCCTGCGAGTGGCCCACCACTGCACTGGGACGCACCCCGAGGGACCTCCACAGTTCGGCCAGCGAGACCATCACCGCGAAGAGCACGGGCTGTACGACGTCGACGCGGTCGTATCCCGGAGCGTCCGGGGCGCCGCGCAGCACGTCGAGCAGCGACCAGTCGGTGAACTCCGCCAGTGCGGTGGCGCACTCGTGCATCCGCTCGCGGAACACTTCCGAGGTGTCCATGAGTGCGGTGGCCATGCCCACCCACTGCGACCCCTGGCCGGGGAAGACGAAGACGGCACCGGGCGCGGCCTCGACGGCCGTGCCGGTCACGATCCGCGGGTCGGGGCGGCCGCCGGCGAGCGCGTCGAGGGCCTCCTGAAGACCCGCGCTGTCCGCGGCGATCAGTACGGCCCGGTGGTCGAAGGTGGTCCGGGCGGTGAGCAGGGCGCGGGCCACCTCGGCAGGGTCGAGCTCGGGGGCCTGCCGCAGCAGGTCGCGGAGGCGGGCGCCGAGTTCGCGGAGCGGCTGCTCGCCGCGGGCCGAGAAGGTGAGCGGCAGCACGCCGTGCGCCGGTGCGAGTGCCACCGGTGACGCGTCCGTGGCCTGCGGTGCTTCGGCGGTGGGGGGTTCTTCGAGGATGAGGTGGGCGTTGGTACCACTGATGCCGAAAGAGGACACCGCGGCCCGACGCGGACGATCGCCACGCTCCCACGCCACCGGCTCGGTGAGCAGCGACACGGCGCCCGCGGACCAGTCCACCTCGGGCGAGGGCTCATCCACATGCAACGTCTGCGGCAGCACACCGTGCCGCATCGCCATCGCCAGCTTGATCACACCCGCCACACCCGCCGCGGCCTGCGTGTGCCCGATGTTCGACTTGATCGAGCCCAGATGCAGCGGCGTCTCCGGCGCACGCTCCCGGCCGTACGTGGCCAGCAGCGCCTGCGCCTCGATCGGGTCACCCAAGCGGGTGCCCGTACCGTGGGCCTCGACCGCATCCACGTCATCCGGGCCCAGCCCGGCATCCGCCAACGCCTGCCGGATCACCCGCTGCTGCGACGGACCATTCGGCGCGGTCAAACCGTTGGACGCACCGTCCTGATTCACCGCCGAACCACGAATGACACCGAGAATCGGGTGACCATTGCGCTGCGCGTCCGACAGCCGCTCCAGCAACAGCAGGCCCGCGCCCTCGCCCCAGCCCGTGCCGTCCGCCGACGCCGCGAACGCCTTGCACCGGCCGTCCTCCGACAACCCACGCTGACGACTGAACTCGACGAAGGTATTAGGGGTGGACATCACAGCCACACCGCCGGCCAGCGCCAAGGAACACTCCCCCTGCCGCAGTGCCTGCGCCGCCAGATGCATGGCGACCAGCGACGACGAGCACGCCGTGTCCACACTCACCGCCGGGCCCTCCAGACCGAAGGTGTACGCCACCCGGCCCGAAGCCACACTGCCGGTGTTCCCCGCGAGGAGGAGGCCTTCGAATCCGGCCGGTGCGGGCTGGAGCCGCGAGCCGTAGTCGTTGTACATCACGCCGGCGAAGACACCGGTACGGCTGCCGCGCAGCGTTCGGGGGTCGATGCCCGCGCGCTCGAAGGCCTCCCAGGCCGTCTCCAACAGCAACCGCTGCTGCGGGTCGATCGCCAGCGCCTCCCGCGGTGAGATCCCGAAGAACTCCGCATCGAATTGACCGGCGTCGTGCAAGAAGCCGCCGTGTCGGGTGTACGACGTGCCCAAGTGCTCGGGGTCCGGGTGGTACAGGCCGTCAAGGTCCCAGCCGCGGTTCTCCGGGAAGGTGGAGATCGCGTCCCGGCCCTCGGCGACGAGCCGCCACAGGTCCTCCGGACTGCTCACCCCGCCCGGGTAACGGCAGCCCACACCCACGATCGCGATCGGCTCGTCCGCCGACACGGGCACCGGCTGGGCATCGGCCGCGGCAGCCGTACCGGTGGTGCCGAGCAGTTCATCGCGCAGGTATCCGGCGATCGCGTTGACCGTCGGGTGGTCGAAGACCAGAGAAGCGGGCAGCCGCAGGCCGGTCGCCTCGTTCAGACGGTTGCGCAGCTCGACCGCCGTCAGCGAGTCGAAGCCGAGCTCCGTGAACGGGCGGTCCGCCGCGACCGCCTCCGCGCGGGCATGACCGAGCACGGCCGCGGCCTGCGTCCGTACGAGGTGCAGCACGGCCTGGTCCTGCTCCGGCCGGGACATGCCGCTGAGCCGGTCCGCCAACGGGCTGTCGGTGGCGGTGGCGGCCGTGCGCCGGCGTGCCGGGGCCCGTACGAGGCCCCGGAAAAGGGCGGGCAGGGTGCCGCTGCTCGCCCGGGACCGCAGCGCCGGCAGGTCGAGCAGGGCCGCCACCAGAGCGGCGTGTTCGCCGGTGCCGGTGAGCGCGTGGTCGAGCAGGTCGAGTCCGCGCTCGGTGGGCAGGGCGGCGATTCCGGCCCGCCGCATACGGGCCAGGTCGGCCCCGGCCAGCCCGCCGGCCATGCTGCTGGTGTCGGCCCACAGGCCCCAGGCCAGGGAGGTGGCGGCGCGGCCCTGGGCACGACGTTGCTGGGCGAGCGCGTCGAGGTAGGCATTGGCCGCCGCGTAGTTGGCCTGACCGGCCGTGCCCAGGGTGCCCGCGACGGACGAGAACAACACGAACGCCGACAGGTCCAGGTCCTGGGTCAGCTCGTGCAGGTGCCGGGCCGCGTCGGCCTTCGCCCGCAGGACCGACTCGAACCGGTCGGCCGTCAGCGACTCGACCGTGGCGTCGTCCAGGACGCCCGCGGTGTGGACGACGGCGGTCAGCGGATGGTCGGCCGGGATGCCGTTCAGCAGCGCCGCCAGCGCGTCCCGGTCGGCGACATCGCACGCCACGACGGATGCCTCGCCGCCCAATTCCGCCAATTCCGCGACGAGTTCGGGTACGCCCTCGGCCTCGGGACCTCGCCGGGACACCAGCAGCAGATGCCGTATCCCATGCTGGGCCACCAGATGCCGAGCCACCAGGCGGCCCAGCGCCCCGGTACCGCCCGTCACCAGCACCGTACCGCCGGAAGGCAGACCACTACCGGCACCCGCCGCCTGCGGCACGCGCGTCAGACGCGGGACGAACAACTCCCCCGCCCGCACCGCCAGCTGCGGCTCACCGGACACCGACGCCGCCCGCAGCACGTCCTCGGAAGCATCCGTACCGTCCCCCAGGTCCAGGAGGACGAACCGGCCCGGATGCTCGGTCTGCGCCGACCGCACCAGACCCCACACCGCTGCACCCGGCAGATCCCGCACCCCCTCCCCCGACGACACCGCCACCGCACCCCGGGTCACCACGACCAACGGCCCGGCAGCCGCGTCCTCGGACAGGTGCTCCTGAACGCCCGCCAACGCGTGCGCCACCGCCTCCCGGACCGTACGGCCCGGCTCGATGACCCACATCCGCGACGCGACCGCATCCGTCGGCACGTCGGGCCCCTCGGGCGCGTCGAACGCACTCCACTCGACCCGCAGCAGCGGCGACTGGTCGGCGTTGCCGCCCGCAAGGGCGGACGGGTCGTCCGTGAGCTGCCGCAACACCAGTTCGCGGACCTCCGCGACAGGGCCGCCGAGCCCGTCGGTGAGGTTCAGGGACGCGGTGTTCTCGCCGGTCGGAGAGATGTGTACGCGCAGTGCGGTGGCACCGACCGCGTGCAGGCGCACGCCGGAGAAGGCGAACGGGAGCCGCGGCGCGTCGGCACGGCCGGGGCCGGACGAACCGAGCACCAGCGCGTGCAGTGCGGCGTCCAGCAGCGCCGGATGCAGGCCAAAGCCACCGGCCTCGTCCTCCCGTTCCGCCGGCAGGCTCACCTCCGCGAAGATGTCGGAACGGTGCCGCCAGAGGGCCCGCAGCCCCTGGAAGGCCGGACCGTAGTGGTACCCGCGCTCGGCCAACTCGCCGTACGCATCGGCAAGTTCCACCCGGACCGCTCCGGCGGGCGGCCAGGCAACAGCCGCGTCGGCACCGTCGCCGGTCCCCTCCGCGGGCGTGAGCGAGCCGCCCGCATGACGCGTCCAGGACGCCTCGTTCGGCTCGCCCTGGGCGCTCTGCGGACGGGAATGGATGGTCACCGGCCGGCGACCGGTCGCGTCCGGGGCGCCCACCGCCATCTGGAGCTGTACCGCCCCGTGTTCGGGCAGCACCAGCGGTGCCTCAAGGGTGAGGTCGGCCAGCTCCGCGCAGCCGACGTGGTGGCCCGCCTGGAGAGCCAGTTCGACGAAGGCGGTGCCGGGCAACAGGACCGTGCCGCGTACGGCGTGGTCCGCGAGCCAGGGGTGCGTACGCAGGGAGAGTTGCCCGGTCAGCAGCGTGCCACGCTCGTCACCGAGTTCGACGGTGGCTCCCAGCAGGGGGTGGTCGCCGGTACCGTCGAGGCCGAGCCCGGTGAGGTCACCGGCCCGCCGGGTCGGCGCCAGCCAGTACCGCTCGCGCTCGAAGGCGTACGTCGGCAGCTCCACCGGCCGGTGCGGGCCGGGCCCCGACACGGCCCGCCAGTTCACCGGAACGCCCTGGACATGGGCCTCGGCGAGCGCGAGCAGGGCGGCGGACGCCTCCGCGGTGCCGCGGCGCTGGGCGGGGATCATCCGTACCCGCTCGTCGTCGAGCGTGGCGGCGACCGCGGGGGCGACGACGGCGTCGAAGCCGATCTCGACGTACGTGGTGACACCGGCCTCGCCGAGCGTACGGATGCCGTCGGCGAAGCGTACGGCTTCCCGGATGTGGCGGACCCAGTACTCCGGCGAGGTCAGCTCCTCGTCCGTCGCCAGGCCACCCGTCACATTCGACACGAGGGGAATGGCGGCCGAGGAGAACGACAGCTTCTCCACGACGGCCCGGAACTCCTCCAGCACCGCATCCATGTGAGAGGAGTGGAAGGCGTGGCTCACCCGCAGACGGGTCGCCTTGCGGCCGCGTGCTTTCCAGAGGGCAACCGTTTCCTCCACCGCGGCCTGGTCCCCCGACACCACGGTCGAGTTCGGTGCGTTCACCGCCGCGATGCACACATCGCCCGGCAGCTCGGCACGTACCTCCTCTTCCGTTGCCTGCAACGCCGCCATCGCGCCACCCGCACGCGCCGACTGCATCAGCCGACCACGCGCCGCCACCAGCGCACACGCGTCGGGCAGCGACCAGACACCGGCGAGGTACGCGGCGGTCACCTCGCCGATCGAATGACCGGCCAGCAGGTCCGGACGCAGGCCCCAGGACTCGTACAACCGGAACAGCGCGACCTCGACAGCGAACAACGCCGGCTGCGTGTAGCGCGTTTCATCCACCAGCGACCCGTCGGGGGTCTGCGGGTCGGCGAAGACCGCCTGCCGCAGCGGCCGGTCCAGCAGCCCGTCGAAGTGCTCACACACCTCGTCGAAAGCCGCCGTGAACACCGGATACGCCGCGTACAACTCACGGCCCATCCCCGCCCGTTGACTGCCCTGTCCGGAGAAGAGGAACGCGGTCTTTCCGGGGCGGGCGACCAGCCCGCTGCGGGCGGTGGCCGGGGTCTCCCCGAGGGCGAACGCGTCGAGGGCGGCGAGGAGCTCGGTCCGGTCCGCGCCGACGAAGACGGCCCGGTGGCCGTGCAGGGCGCGGGTCGTGGCGAGGGCGTGCCCGACGCTGTGCGGGTCAGCATCGGCGTTCCGTACGAGGTGGCCGTGGAGCCGGGCGGCCTGCGCACGCAGCGCGGTCTCCCCGGCCGCGGAGAGCAGCCAGGCGGCCGGCGCGCGGTCCGGCACGGGACCGGCGGCCTGCGGTTCTTCAGCCGACTCCAGTTCGTTGGCTGCGGGGGGTTCTTCGAGGATGAGGTGGGCGTTGGTACCACTGATGCCGAAGGAGGACACCGCGGCCCGGCGCGGCCGGTCGCCACGCTCCCACGCCACCGGCTCGGTCAACAACGACACGGCGCCCGCGGACCAGTCCACCTCGGGCGAGGGCTCATCCACATGCAACGTCTGCGGCAACACACCGTGCCGCATCGCCATCGCCATCTTGATCACACCCGCCACACCCGCCGCGGCCTGCGTGTGCCCGATGTTGGACTTGATCGAGCCCAAGTGCAGCGGCGTCTCCAGCGCACGCTCCCGGCCGTACGTCGCCAGCAAAGCCTGCGCCTCGATCGGGTCACCCAGCCGCGTACCGGTGCCATGCGCCTCCACCGCATCCACGTCATGCGGGCCCAGCCCGGCATCCGCCAACGCCTGCCGGATCACCCGCTGCTGCGACGGACCATTGGGCGCGGTAAGACCGTTGGACGCACCGTCCTGATTCACCGCCGAACCACGAATGACACCGAGAATCGGGTGACCGTTGCGCTGCGCGTCCGACAGCCGCTCCAGCAGCACCAGACCCGCGCCCTCGCCCCAGCCCGTGCCGTCCGCCGACGCAGCGAACGCCTTGCACCGGCCGTCCTCCGACAGCCCACGCTGACGGCTGAACTCGACGAAGGTGCCGGGGGTCGACATGACCGTGACACCGCCGGCCAGCGCCAGGGAACACTCCCCCTGCCGCAGTGCCTGCGCCGCGAGATGCATGGCCACCAGCGACGACGAGCACGCCGTGTCCACACTCACCGCCGGGCCCTCAAGGCCGAAGGTGTACGCGACCCGGCCCGAAGCCACACTGCTCGAACTGCCGGTGAGGAGATAGCCGTCCGTGCCGTCCGCTGCCTCGTGCAGCCGCGGGCCGTAGTCGGGGGCCATGAGTCCGGTGAAGACGCCGGTGCGGCTGCCGCGCAGCGAGTGCGGGTCGATGCCCGCACGCTCGAACGCCTCCCACGCCGTCTCCAACAGCAACCGCTGCTGCGGATCGGTCGCCAACGCCTCCCGCGGCGAAATACCGAAGAACTCCGCGTCGAAGAGGTCGGCGTCGTACAGGAAGCCACCGTGCCGTGCGTACGACGTGCCGCGGTGCTCGGGATCCGGGTCGTACAGCGCGTCCAGGTCCCAGCCGCGGTTCTCCGGGAAACCGGAGATCGCATCCCGACCCTCGGCGACCAGCTGCCACAGGTCCTCGGGGCTGCTCACCCCACCCGGGTAACGGCAGCCCACACCCACGATCGCGATCGGCTCGTCCGCCGTCATGGGCACCGGCCGGTCATCGGTCGCGGCAGTGGTACCGGCGTCGGGCTCCGCCGCGCCCACCAGGTCCGTACGCAGCCGCTCGGCGACCGACGCCACGGTCGGGTGGTCGAAGAGCAGGGAGGCGGGCAGGCTCAGGCCGGTCGCGGACTCCAGGTGGCTGCGGGCCTCGACGGCGCGGAGCGAGGTGAAGCCCAGGTCGCTGAAGGGAGTTTCCGGGTCGACCGGTGCGTCGTCGGGCTGCTGGAGGACGGCCGCGGCAGCCCGCTGTACGAGCTCGCGCAGGGCCTCTTCCTGCTCGGCCGCCGGCAGTGCGGAGAGCTGCTGCCGGAGGGCGGCGGCCGGGCCGTCGTGGTCGGCGTCGGCCGTCGGGCCGCCCGCCGGCCGCAGTCCGCCCGTGGCGCCCGTACCGCGGTGCCGTCCCGCCGGGTCCGGCCAGTAGCTCGTGCGCTGGAAGGCATAGCCGGGCAGGGCGCAGTGCCGCGCCCCGGCGGGGAAGACGGCCGACCAGTCCGGGGTGCGGCCCGCGGTGTGCAGCTGGGCCAGGGCGAGCACCGCGGCCTGCGGCTCGAAGCGGTCGCGCTGGAGGGCGACGGCCGTGACGGGGCGGGGCTGTGCTCCTTCCAGGGTGGTGGTGACGGCCTGGGTGAGGACGGGGGCCGGGGAGAGTTCGAGGAAGGTGGTGACGCCTTCGTCCCGCAGGGTGCGGATGCCGTCGGCGAAGCGGACCGTGGCCCGGATGTGCCGGACCCAGTACTCCGGCGAGGTCAGCTGCTCGTCGGTGGCGAGCCGTCCGGTCACGTTCGACACGACGGGGATGCGCGGCGGGGAGTACGTCAGGCCGGCGGCCACCCGGCCGAATTCTTCGAGGATGCCGTCCATGTGCGGGGAGTGGCCCGCGACGGTGACGGCGAGGCGCTTGGTCTTGCGGCCGCGTTCCTTCCATGCGGCGCACAGGGCGAGTACAGCGTCCTCGTCGCCCGAGATCACGGTGCCGTCGGGGGAGTTGATGGCCGCGATCGACACGGCGTCGGCGTGGTCGCCGAGGTGGGCGAGTATCTCTTCCTCGGCGGCCTGTACGGCGGCCATGGCGCCGCCGGCGCGGGACTGGATGAGGCGGGCGCGGACCGCGGCCAGCTCACAGATGTCGGGCAGCGAAAGGACGCCGGCGACGTGGGCGGCGGCCAGCTCGCCCATGGAGTGGCCGGTGACGTAGTCGGGGGTGATGCCCCAGCTCTCGTACAGCCGGTAGAGGGCGACCTCGACGGCGAGCAGGGCGGGCAGTGCGTAGTCGGTGCGGTCGAGGAGCTGTGCGTCGGCGGTGCCCGGTTCGGCGAAGACCAGTGCGCGGACGGGCCGTTGCATGTGCCGGTCGAGATGCGCGCAGACCTCGTCGAATGCGGCGGCGTACACCGGATACGCGGCGTACAGCTCGCGGCCCATGCCGATGTGCTGGCTGCCGCCACCGCCGAACAGGACGGCGAGCCGGCCGCCCTCGGCCCCGGTCGCGGGGCTCCGACCGGCGGGCGGGCCGGAGACGGTGCTGGGTGACGGCATCCCGGTGGCCAGCGCGCGCAGGCCGCCGAGCAGTTCGTCGCGGCCGGTGCCGACGACGGCGGCGCGGCGCTCGAAGGCGGTCCTGGCCGTGGCCAGTGTCAGGCCCACGTCGGCGGGTCGGGCATCCGGCCGGGCTTCGATGTGGTCGGCGAGCCGGGCGGCCTGTGCCCGCAGTGCCGCGTCCGTACGCGCGGAGAGGACCCACGGGAGGGGGACGGCAGGCCCGTCGGCGGAGGTCGCGCCGGTGTCCGCTGCCTCCGGCGCGTCCCCCAGCACGACATGGCAGTTGGTGCCACCCACTCCGAGCGAGGCGACGCCCGCCAGCAGCGGGGCGTCCTCCTGCGGCCAGGGGCCGAGCTGCTGCTGGACGCTCAGCTTCAGCTCGGACAGGGGAATGGCGGGGTTGGGTGTCTCGTAGTTCAGGCTGGCCGGCAGCTGCCGGTGGCGGATGCTGAGGGCGGTCTTGAGCAGGCCGACGATGCCGGCGGCGCCCTCCAGGTGCCCCACGTTCGTCTTGGCGGAGCCGACGCGCAGCGGGGCGGCGCGGCCGGGTGCGGTGACCGCCGCCACGGCCCGGGCTTCGATCGGGTCGCCCACGTGGGTGCCGGTGCCGTGGAGTTCGACGTACTGGAGCTGTGCGGGGTCGATTCCGGCGCGGCGGCAGGCCGCGCGCAGGGAAGCGCTCTGCGTCTCGGACCCGGGCGTGGTCAGCCCCTGGGTAGCGCCGTCGTTGTTGACCGCGCTGCCGCGGATGACGCAGTACACGGGGTCGCCGGCGGCGAGGGCAGCGGAGAGCGGCTTGAGGACGACGAGCGCGCCGCCCTCGCCGCGTACGGTGCCGTTCGCGCGGGCGTCGAGGACGTGGCAGCGGCCGTCGGGTGAGAGCGCGCCGAGCCGGGCGAGGCCGAGGGAGCTCTCCGGGATCAGGTTGAGGTTCACACCGCCGGCGAGGGCGACGGACGACTCGCCGTTGCGCAGGCTGGCGCAGGCCGCGTGCACGGCGACGAGCGAGGAGGACTGGGCGCTGTCGACGGTCAGGCTGGCGCCGCGCAGGCCGAGGGCGTACGAGACGCGGTTGGCGATGATGCCGCGGTGGACGCCGGTCACGCTGTACTGGTTGACGGCTTGCGGCCCGTACTCGTGGAGCAGCCTCGCGTAGTCGTCCCAGATGGCACCGATGAAGACGCCGGTGTCGCTGCCCTGGAGGCCGCCGGGGACGATCCGGGCGTCCTCCAGCGCTTCCCAGGCGAGTTCGAGTATCAGGCGCTGTTGCGGGTCCATGGTGAGCGCTTCTTGCGGTGAGATGCCGAAGAAGGCGGCGTCGAACCCGTCCACACCGTCGAGGAATCCGCCCCTGCGCAGGTCGGCGCCGGTCCCGGCGGGTGTGTCGAAGTCGCCCCAGCGGCCCTCCGGCACCTCGCCGATGGCCTCGCGGCCGTCGCGCAGCAGCTCCCAGAACGCCTGCGGGTCCGGGGCTCCCGGCAGCCTGCAGGCAATGCCGATCACCGCGATGGGCTCCCCCGGCGCCGGTGCCGCGGTGCTGCTGTCGCTGCCGTGCTGGTCGTTCATGCGGTGCTGTCCCTCGGTGTGTGTGACGCTGAGGCGGGTGAACTGGGGGGCGGAGTCCGGAGGTGCGGTGGCGGGCCGGGTGTGGCCCGGCACCCGGTGGGTGCCGGGCGGTGGGGTCAGCTGCCGGCCAGTGCCTGGAGCGCCTGCTTCCAGGCGAGTTCGCCGCCGGCGGCCTCCATCAGCAGCCAGGGGTTCCAGAAGTCGCGGAAGAGCTTGATCTTCCCGTCCTCGAAGCGGACGACGGACAGGTACGTCTGGTGGTACTTGCCGCCAGTGGCGACCAGGGTGCAGTCGGCGGTGAACGCCGCGATCACCAGGCCGTCCTCGGTCGCCGTGTAGAACTCCGGCGCGGAGAAGGCGATTTCCAGCTGCTCTCCGAACATCGTCATCTGGGCGAGCAACTGCTCCCTGCCCTGCATCTGCGCCGGGAAGCCCCAAGCGGGATACGGGAATTCGAGGATGCCGTCCGCCGCGAAGAGGTCGACCCACTCCTCGATCCGTCCGCTCTCCAGCAGCTTCAGGCTGTGTGCGAACGTGTCCTTCAGTTCCTGCGGCCGTGCGGTGGTCATGCGTTTCTCTTTCCGGAAGGGGGCGGGACGATCTGGACTGTCGGTGGGTCAGCGGGAGGGCGCGACGATGCCGCCGAAGACCCGGTCGATGGCCCGGTCGGGCAGCAGCCGGGCGAGGAGGCGCCCGCCGGTGGCGTCCTTGCCGACGCCGTAGCGGGTCCGGGGGCGCCTGGTCACCAGTGCGCGGAAGACGACGCGGGCCACGTCCTCGGGGGTCTTGCTGCTCGTACGGGCGCTTTTTTCGTTCGTCTCCAGGAAGCGCAGGAAGCTGTCGCGGTACAGCTCCTGGACCGGCTCCGGGGCATCCTCGATCGTCCGCAGGCCCTCGGCCGACATCTTGTCCCAGATGGGCGTCATGATCGCGCCGGGCTGGACCACCGAGACCGGGATGCCGAAGGGCGCCAGCTCGCGGCGGAGCGCGTCGCTGAGCGCCTCCTTGCCGAACTGGGCGGCGGCATAGGCCCCGAGGTACGGGATGGCGACGTTGCCGACGCCCGAGGTGACGTTGACGATGCGGCCGGCCCCGGCACGCAGCAGCGGCAGGAAGCCCTGGATCACCGTGAGCTGGCCGACGACGTTGGTGGCGAGCTGGCGGCGCAGGAGTTCCGGGCGTACGCACTCCAGCGGCGCGGTGACCGCGATACCGGCGTTGTTGACCAGGCCCCACAGGCCGTCGTCGCCGACCTCGTCGGTGACCCGGCGCACCGCGGCCGCGACGCCCTCCTCATCGGTCACGTCGAGGATGACGGGGGTGAGGTCGGCGGGCGCCGCCTCGCGCAGCCTTTTGCCGTCCGCCTCGCGCCTGACTCCGGCGAAGACCCGGAAGCCGACCCGGGCCAGGTGGTGGGCGCAGCTCTCGCCGAGGCCGGTCGAGGCCCCGGTGATGACGACGGCCCGCCCCTGGGGGGACAGCGGTTCCGACCTGTTCGACACGTGTTCCTCCGACTCGATGCGCGGGTGGTTCAGGACTTGGCGGCGGACAGGGCCGCGTCGAGCGAGGCCGCTGCCAGCCGCTCGGCGCGTTCGGCCGGCACCGCGCCGTCGACGTGGGTGAAGTTCCAGGCGAGGCGGCCATGGCTGGTGTTGATCGCCGCGCAGTAGTACGCGTTCACCGACAGGCCCGCGATGAACTCCGCGTGGGAGACCCGCCAGGCGCCGATGGCCTGCGGGAAGTCGTAGCGGCCGATGTTGGAGACGCACAGGGTGATCGGTCCCTTGTCCTCCATGAAGCGCAGGAACCGCTCGCTCTTGGCGACCGACTTCGGGGCGACCGGGCCCAGGCTCGCGACGGCCGTCAGGTGCTCGCCGCGCCGTCTGCGGCGCATCAGGTCGCGGCTGATCGTGCGGGCCATCGGCCACAGTGGCGCGTCCGGCCGGTAGTCGACGATGGTGGGCACGGTGGCCACGTAGGTGCCCATGTCCCGCTCGGAGACGGCGGGATCGAGCGCGTCGCGGAAGGTGATGGGCGAGCCGATCGTCAGGGGCCCGGCCGTCAGGCCGGCGTCCTGTGCGGCGGCGGTCGCCATGGCGGCGGCGAGCGCGCCGTGCACCGTGGTCTGCTCGCGGCGGCAGGCCGCCACCAGGTCGGCGAGTTGTTCGGCGGTCAGCGAGCGGGGCAGCAGCCGGGTCGTGCGCTCGTCGAACGGCACCCGCCGGGTGGGCTCCATGCGCCGCGGCTTCAGCCGCCGCGCCGCGCCCTGGTCGGTGAACTGCTGCCCGACGACCTTGCGCAGCCCGGCGAGACCGCGATGGCCGGCCGGCAGCAGGGCTTCGGGGGCGGGCAGCGCGGGCCGGGAGACGACCTTGCAGTGCTCGGGGCCCAGCTCCTCGCTGCCGATCTCGGCGGCCAGCTCCAGCCACTGCTGCATCAGGGTCAGCGCCGTGGTGCCGTCCGCGATGTAGTGCGGCAGGGTGAGCACCAGGTCGTGGACGTCCTGGGCCCCGTCGCCGTCCCCCGGCCGGGTGATGGCGGTGGCCCGCGCCAGCGGTCCCTTGTGCCAGTCGACGGAAGTGGTGAGCTCGTACTCGTTCACCTCGGTCTCCCAGCGCTCCGCGGCGCCCGCTTCCGGCCCGTCGCCCGCGGCGACCATGCGCAGCGGCACCCGCTTCGAACCGGCGGGCACGAAGCGGGGGTTGCGGCCCGTCGCGTCCGCCCGGACGGCGGCGCGCAGCAGCGGGTGCCGCCGCTGGAGCGCGTCCAGTCCCTGTGCCAGCAGCTCCTCGGGCAGCGGTCCGTACACCCGGGCGTGCGAGAGGACGTTCAGTGGCGAGCGCTGGTCGCAGATCCAGTACCAGCGCTCCAGCGGGCTCAGTGGGCGGCCCGCCCCGGTCTGTCGGTCGAGCATCACGGCTGTGTCTCCAAAGTACGGTCGTCGGGGCTGCCGACGGCGTGGAAGTCGAGGTACTCCGCGTTCTGCTTGTCCACGACCGACGCGGGCGCGAAGCGGAAGAACAGGTCACGTCCCAGGACCCGCAGCGGCTGCTCGGTCTGTTCCAGGGCGCTCAGGGCGTGGGCCCCTTCGACGATCTTCCGCGTGCGGGGTCGGCGCGCGGCTTCGTAGGCGCGCAGCGCACGCTGGGGGTCGTCGGCGTCCTTGAGGTGGTGGGCGAGGACCACCGCGTCCTCGATGGCCATGCACGCGCCCTGGCCGAGGCTGGTCATCATGGGGTGGGCCGCGTCGCCGAGGAGGGTGACCGGGCCCTTCCCCCATTCACTGCGGAACGGCCGGTCCCTGGCGGGGAATGCGGTGATCGCCTCGAAGGGGGTGGCCTCGATGGCGGCGACGACCTCGGGTGCCCAGCCGGCGTAGGTGCGCAGGATCTCGTCCTTGTCGCCCTGCCAGTCGCGGGCCCGCTCGGGCGGCATGTTCTTGGTGCCCCACCAGTAGATCTCGCCGCCGCCGATGTTGGCGATGCCGAAGCGCTTGCCGCGGCCCCAGTAGTGGCCGCCGTACTGCTTGGGCACCCGGGGGTGGGTGAATTGCGGGGTGGCGACCCAGCAGATGTAGCCGGTCTCGCGGGGCTGTTCGGGGCCTGCGAGCTGCCGGCGGACGGCCGAGTGGAAGCCGTCGGCGCCGATGAGGACATCGCCGTGCGTCTCGCTGCCGTCCGCGAAGCGGACGCGTACCCCGCCCCCGTCCGGCTCGAAGCCGGTGGCCCGGGCGTCGAGCCGGACGGGGCAGTCGTCGATCTCCTTGAGGAGCAGCTGCTGGAGGAGGGTGCGCGAGACGCCGAAGCTGGGCGCGCCCAGCCGGTCGCAGATCTCCTTGAACCGCAGTGTGCGGATGCGCTTCCCGCGGTGGGTGAGGAAGTGCAGCTCCTCCAGGATCTCGGCGTGGTCCGCCAGCTTCAGGTCGATGCCGAGGGTCCGCAGCGCGAGGACCGCGTTGGTCATCACGGAGAGCGCTCCGCCGGCCGGGCGCAGCTCCTTGGCCCGTTCGTGGACCTCGACCTCCCAGTCGGTGCTGCGCAGGGTGGCGGCGGCGGTGAGCCCGCCGATGCCCGCGCCGATGACCACGGCCTTTCTCTTCCGTCCGGCCGCGTTCACTTGGTGTCTCCTTCCGCGGCGATGGCCCGGGCCACCTGCTGGACGTGCGGCTCGTCCAGGAGCAGGAGGTGGTCGCCGGTGACCTCGACGACGTCGATGCGGCCGCTGGTGAGGGTCGCCCAGCCGTTGGCCGGGGCCTGGTGCAGGGTGCGCGCGGCGCCGTGCATGGGCTTGAGCGCGTCGGGCAGCGGCGCGGTGGCCTTGACGAGGGTGAGGTCGACGGGGTCCGGGTGCGGCGCGTAGTCGCGCAGCGAGCCCCAGTTGGCCTTGTAGACCTCGAAGAGTCGGCGGATCGCGGTGCGCGCGGTCTGCTCGGGGACGATGCCGGCCCGGCCGGCGCGGTCCGCGATGAAGTCGAGCCGCTCGTCGTCGCTCTCCAGGTTGTCCGGGATGCGCTCGATGGGCGCGCTGCCGCCGCGGTCGACCCAGATGAGCTCCCAGAAGAACCACTCCATCATGGCGCGTTCCGCCACGTCGGGGCGCTCGCCGGGGTCCGGTGCGATGGAGTCGAGGAGGATGAGCTGGGCCACCTCGTCCGCGCCCGAGTGCCGCAGCTGCCGGGCCATTTCGAAGGCGACGAAGCCGCCGAACGACCAGCCGCCGAGGCGGTACGGGCCCTCCGGCTGCACGCGCCGGATCGCCTCCAGGTAGCTCTTGGCGAGTCCGCTCATGGTGGCGATCGGCTCGGTGCCGGGCTCAGCGCCGGCCGCCTGGAGCGCGTACAGCGGCTGGTCGTCGGGCAGGTGCCGGGCCAGGCGCACGTAGCACAGGACGTTGCCGCCCAGCGGGTGGACGAGGAAGAGCGGCGCCTTGGTGCCACCGGTCTTGATGGGCACGACGGGGTCGAAGGCCGGGGCCGCGTCGCCGGTGCGCAGCCGCTCGGCGAGCTGCGCGATGGTCGGGGCCGCCACGAAGGCGGTCAGCGGGACGCGTACGCCGAACCGCTTCTCGATGGTGACGACCAGCCGCATGGCGGTCAGCGAGGTGCCGCCGCTCTCGAAGAAGTCGTCGTGCACGCCCATCGCCGGCCGGGCCAGGATCTCGCCGAAGATGTCGGCGAGGGCCCGCTCGTGGTCGTCGCGCGGCGGGGTCGGGGCGGCGGCGGGTCCGGTCTCCAGCGGAATGCGGCGCAGTGCCGCGTCGTCGCGCTTGCCGCTGGGGGTCATCGGCAGCCGGTCCAGCCAGGCGAGGTGGGCGGGCACCATGTACTCGGGCAGTACGCCGCGCAGCCGGGCGCGCAGCTCGTCGAGGTCGACGTTCTTCCTGGCCTGCTCGTCGCCGAGCAGGTAGGCGACGAGGAAGGAGTCGACGCCGTCACCCCGCTTGCGGGCCACCACGGCGGCCGAGCGGATGCCGGGGAAGTCGTCGGCCATGCCGGTGATGGCGACCTCGACCTCGGCCGGCTCGACGCGGAAGCCGCGCACCTTCACCTGGTTGTCGGCGCGCCCGAGCCAGACGGTCTCGCCGTTCGGCAGTACGCGGCCCACGTCACCGGTGCGGTAGAGGCGTACCCCGGGCTTGCCGGAGGGGTGCGGTACGAAGCGTTCCTCGGTGAGGTCCTTGCGGCCGCGGTAACCGAGCGCGAGGCAGGCGCCGCCGAGGTAGATCTCGCCCTGGACGCCGGTGGGCACGGGGCGCAGCCGCTCGTCGAGTACGTGGATCTCGGCGCCGTCGATCGGTGTGCCGATGGGCGGCAGCGCGGGCCACTCGGCGGGGTCGCCGGACAGCAGATAGGCGCTGGCGATGTTGGTCTCGGTCGGCCCGTACTGGTTCTCCAGGAGGGTGGGCCGGCCGGCGCACAGGCGGCGTACTTCCTCGGTCACCCGCAGCTGTTCCCCGGAGGAGATGAGGATGCGCAGCGCCCTGGGCCGGATGCCGAGCAGGTCGGCGGCCTCGGCCATCTGCTGGAGGGCGACGAACGGCATGAACCAGCGCTCGATCTCCTGCTCGTCGAGGATCCGCAGGAGGGTCGCGGGGTCCCGCCGGTCCGGGTCGGAGATGAGGTGCAGGGTGCCGCCGACCGCCATCGTGGAGAAGATCTCCTGGAAGGAGACGTCGAAGCTCAGCGGCGCGAACTGCAGGGTCCGTGCGCCGGGTGCGGCGGTCTCGATCCGCACCTGCCACTGGGTGTAGTTGGCCCACAGCCGGTGCGGGAGTTCCACGCCCTTGGGCTCGCCGGACGAGCCGGAGGTGAAGAGGATCAGCGCCAGGCTGTCGAGCGGCAGTTCCGGTTCGGGCTCGCCCAGGGCGCCCGGGTCCTCCGCGCCCGGCATCGGGATGGACTCCACGGGCAGGACCAGCGCCGGGTCCGGCACGAGGTGGGCATGGGCCCGGTGCGCGATGACACGGAACGGCTCGGCCCGCTCGATCATCCGGGAGATGCGCTCCGGCGGGTAGCTGACGTCCAGCGGAACGCAGGCCGCGCCGGCGCGCAGGATGCCGAGGACGGTGGCGATCATCTCGGGCGAGCGGTCGAGGGCGATGCCGACGCCCGCGCCCCGCGGTACACCGAGCCCGCGCAGCCGGCGGGTGACCTGCCGGGCCGCCCGGTCCAGCTCGCGGTAGCTCCAGCGCACCTCGCCGAAGACGACGGCCTCGGCGTCCGGCTGCTCCGCGGCCTTCGCGGTGAAGCGGCTCATGACGTCCGCGGGCTCGGGGGCGGGGTTCGCGGGGATCTCGGTGCCGGCGAGGAAGTCGAAGTCGGCCGCGGCGTCGGGCTGTTCGGCGATGCGGCGCAGGATCGCGGTGTAGGAGTCGGCGAACAGCTTGGCCTGGGTGGCGGTGAAGGCGCGGCCCGCGCAGTTCAGACGCAGCCGGGTACGGCCGTTGCGCGGGTCGACGAGCGCGTTGACCAGCAGGGAGAAGTTCGTCTCCTCGTACGTGGTGAGGTCCAGCAGCTCGATCCCCCCGGCCGCCTCGAACAGCGGCTCCAGGTTGTGCAGCCGGACGAAGGTGAAGGCGGAGTCGAGCAGCGGGGCGCCGCCGCGGTCGGTCTGGATGGCGCTGAGCGGGTAGGCCCGGTAGGGGTGGGCCTCGCGCTCCTGGCGTACGACGTCCCGCACCGTGTCGAGCAGCGTCTGGTGGCCCGTGCCGAGCCGGAACGGCATGGTGTTGAGGAACAGCCCGGTGAGCCGGTCGGCGCCCGCGACCTCGGGGCGGCCGTGGGTGACCAGGCCCGTGGTGACGTCGTCGGCGCCCGCGAGCAGGCGCAGCGTCAGGCAGTGCGCGGTGAACAGGACCAGCCGCAGCGGCACGGCGTGGGCGCGGGCGAACTCCTTGACCGCGTCGTCCAGTTCCTCGCTCAGCTCGACGTGGTGGACGATCGACTCGTCCGCTGCCGCGCCGCGCGGCGCCTCGTACGGCACGAACGGGTCGAGCTGGACGAGCTCCACGCCGTCGAGGCGGTCCAGCCAGTACTGCTTCGCGTCCTCGGAGGCGAGGAGGCGGCGCTCCGCGCGTACGTAGGCGGCCTGCGAGGGCGGGTCGGCGGCGGGCACCGGCGCCACCGCGGCGCCCAGGGCGTGCAGATGGTCCCGGAGCAGTTCGCCGACCAGGTTGGCCACGCTCCAGCCGTCCAGGATCGCGTGGTGGAAGCTGAGGACGAGGTCGAGCAGCCCGTCGCGGACATGGGCGCGGAAGTGGTACAGCCCCGGCTGTTCGAAGTCGTACGCGTGGTGGCGCCGCTCTTCGATGTGGGCGAGCACGACGGCCTCGGCCGCCGCGCTGTCGCGGTCCCGCAGGTCGGTGATCTCCAGGGTGCCGGGCGCCCGGTCGTGGATGATCTGGAGCGGCTCGCTGTAGCCGCCCAGGGAGAAGGAGGAACGCAGCACCGGGTGGCGCTCCACCAGCTTCGCGAAGGCGGTACGGAACGCCTGCTCGTCCCAGTCGACGGCGAGGCGGTAGCGGAAGACGTCCTTGTAGACGGTGGAGGCCTCGTCCTCGCTGCTGTGGTACAGCATGCCCAGGTGCAGCCGGGTCGCCGGGTAGGCGTCGACCGCGCCGCGGCCCAGGAGGCGTGCCTTGTCCATGCCGGTGACCAGGGCGAACGGTTCGTCCTGCGGCTCGCTGGGCGCGCCGGCCGCGATGCGCTCGGCGTGCGGTGCCAGCCGGGCCACGGTCGGGTTCCGTACGAGGTCGGCGAGCGCGATGCGCAGGCCGCGCTTTTCGGCCACCGCGCGGATCCGCAGCATCAGGATGGAGTCGCCGCCGAGGACGAAATAGTCGTCGTGCACGCCGACGTGTGCGACGCCGAGCACCTCGGACCAGATCTCGACGAGTACGGCCTCCACGTCGTTGCGCGGCGCGGTGCGTTCCGTGTCCGGGGCGTCCGGCTGCTCGGGGATGCTGCGCAGCAGGGCCTTGCGGTCGGCCTTCCCGTTCGGGGTGAGCGGGATCCGGTCGAGCTTGAGGTACCGGGCGGGGACCATGAACTCCGGCAGTACGTCGCCGAGCCGGGCGCGGGCCTCGGTGGGCTCCAGCTCGCCGTCCGCGACGTAGCAGCCGACCAGCTGCCGGGTGCCGTGCACCGCCCGGTCCAGCACGACGGCGCCGCGCACGCCGGGCAGCAGCGACAGCTGGTGCTCGATTTCGCCCAGCTCGACGCGGTTGCCGCGGATCTTCACCTGGCCGTCCAGCCGGCCGAGGTACTCCAGGCTGCCGTCCGCCAGCCGGCGGACCAGGTCACCGGTGCGGTACAGCCGCCCGTCCGCGGTGAACGGGTCGCCGGTGAACTTCTCCCGCGTCAGTTCGGGCCGGGCGAGGTAGCCGCGGGCGAGGCCGACGCCCGCGATGCACAGCTCGCCGGGCGCGCCCACGGGCTGCGGGTTGTCGTGCGGGTCCAGGACGTGCAGCGCGGTGTTGTCGATGGGGCGGCCGATCGGCACCCTGCCGACCTGCTGCTGCGCGTCGCGGGGGCAGTCGTAGTACGAGACGTCGACGGTCGCCTCGGTGGGCCCGTACAGGTTGACCAGCGCGGGTGCCCGGTCACCGGCCGCGGCGAAGAGCTGGTTGAAGCGGTTGACCTGCTCGGGCGGCAGGGCCTCGCCGCTGCAGAAGACACGGCGCAGGGAGTCCGTACCGGCGAGCAGCTCGGGCCGGCTCTCCAGGAGTTCGAGGAACGCGCCGAACATCGAGGGGACGAAGTGCACCACGCTGACCCGCTGTTCCCGCACGGCGCGCAGGATCTCCCTGGGGTCCTTTTCCGCGCCGGGCGGCAGCAGGGCGAGCCGGGCGCCGGCGGTCCCCCACCAGAACAGCTCCCATACGGAGACGTCGAACGAGACCGGGGTCTTCTGCAGCAGCACGTCGCCCTCGCCGAGCGGGTAGTTGCGCTGCATCCAGTTCAGGCGGTTGACGACGGAGCGGTGCTCGACCATGACGCCCTTGGGCCGGCCGGTCGAGCCCGACGTGTAGATCACGTACGCGAGGTCGCGCGGCCCGGCCGTCTCCGGCAGCGGGTCCACCGGCCCGTCGAGCGGCTCGTCGGCGCGGCGGACGACGGCGTCGAGCCCGGCGGGGAGCTCGGGCGTGCCGGGCCCGGTGAGGATCGCCGCGGCGCCGCTGTCCTCCAGCAGGAAGCGGATGCGCTCGGCCGGATACCCGGGGTCCACCGGCACGTACGCGGCGCCGGCCTTCAGGACCGCCATGATCGCGGTCATCATGGCGGTGCCGCGCTCCATGACCACGGCGACCCGGTCGCCGGTGCCCACCCCGTCGGCGCGCAGGGCGTGCGCGAGGCGGTCGGCGCGGGTGTCGAGTTCGGCGTAGCCGAGGCGGTCCCCGTCGGGGCCGACGACGGCGGTGCGGTCGGGGGTACGCGCGGCCTGTTCGGCGAAGAGCCCGTGCAGGGTCTGCTCGTCCGGGAACGGGGCGGCGGTGCGGTTGTGCCCGACGACCAGCTCCTCTCGCTCCTCGGCGTCGAGCATGGACAGCTCGGCGAGCGGCCGGTCCGGGGTTTCCAGGCCGCCGAGCACGAGGTTGCGCAGGTGCCGGGCGAGCGCCTCGACGGGGAAGTCCGCGTCGAAGACGTCCTGCGCGTAGTCGAGGTCGATGCGCACGTTCCGGCTGTCGTCGCCCTCGTTCACGACGACCGCGAGCACGTCGTGGTCGTGCGCGCGGGTGCCGCCGGTGGTCTCCTGGCGCAGCCCGGGCAGCTCCGTTGCGCTGGGCCACTGGACGTACGACAGCGTCACGTCGAACAGCCCGCGCGAGGTCCCGGCCGGTGCTTCGCGCAGCACCTCGCCGTACGGGAGGCGCTCGTGCCGCTGGAGTTCGCGGACCGCGGTCCCAACGGTGCCGACGAGTTCGGTGAGGGACTGCCCGCCCGCGGCCCGTACCGGTAGCGGCAGGGTGTTGGCGAAGTGGCCGACCGTACGCCGCTGGTCCCGGCCGCGGCGGTTCAGCAGCGGTACACCGAGCACCACGTCGTCGGTGAGATGGACGCGGGAGAGGTAGACCGCGAAGGCGGCGGCGATGAACGCGAACGGCGACTCGCCGCGCTCCCGGATCCGCTCCACGGCCTCGCGCGGCAGATCGAAGGAGTGCCGGGCCGACCGCCGGGTGCCGCGCCCCGCCTTGCGGGCGAACAGCGGCGGTTCGAGGCCGGAAAGCAGGTCGCGGAAGTACGCGCGGTCCTTGTCGTACTGGGGCGAGGTGCGGTACTTCGCCTCGTCCTCCAGGCACGCGAGGTAGCGGGGCGGTTCGGCCGGGGTGCCGGCGGCGCCGCCCGTGGCCCGCGCGTATTCGTCGGTGACCTGGGCGAAGAACTGGTTCAGCGCCCAGGCGTCGGCCACGATGTGGTGGGCCTTCACGTACGCGTGGACGGCCGAGCCGCTCTCCTTGAGCACGGCGAGCCGGACCGCGCCCTCGCCCAGGTCGACGGGCCGGTCGAAGTCGGCGTCGATCCACTCCGCGCAGCGGGCCCGCGGGTCGGCGTCGGCGGCGAAGTCGACGAACTCCACCAGCGGTTCGTCGTCGCTCACCCGCTGCTGGGGCGTCCCGCCCGCCTCCCGGAACCGCAGTCGGAAGGCGTCGTTCGCGCGCGCGGCCCGGATCAGCGCGGCCGACAGCGCCTCGGTGTCCACCGCTCCCTCGAACCGCCGGGACAGGAAAATGTTGAATTGGGGCAGCTCTGGGAACATCGAATGCGCCACCCAGATGTCACGCTGGTGTGCCGTCAATGCTGACCACTCGGATGAATTCACGATTCCCTCTGCCCGTTCGATCGCGGAGTCCAGTCTCGACGGCTCACACCCTGACCCGGCCGGCCGCCCCAATCCAGAAAGCGCCCTGCCTGGTAGTCCCGATACCAGGCAGCCGAGCCCCTCCCTCGGAGCACCCGTTCCGGCGGATCCTGGCTCCAGCGGAAAAATATGGAACAGTTCCACTGCCCCCTGGCGGAGCCCTGCTCGAACCGGCAAGAATCCAGCCTCGCAGTGCTTTTCCGTCTTCCCCTCGGCCAGAAAGGAAGCCCGTGAGCAGGCAAGTGCCCCTGGTCGCCGCCAACTCCGTGCTCGGCTCGCTGCAAGAACTGCGCAGCGATACGCTCGGGGCGTACCTCAGAGCCCAGCGAACCTACGGTGACGTGGTACGTTTCAGCGCCGGCCCACCCGGCATGCGAGCCGATGTGTACGGTGTCTTCTCGGCTGAGGGCGTGCAGCAGATCCTGGCGTCACAGGCGGCGAACTTCCGCAAGGAGAACGCCGTGTACACCGAGATCCGGGAATCCATCGGAAACGGTCTGCTCACCAGCCAGGACGAGGAATACCGCTTCCAGCGCCGTATGGTGCAGCCCTTTTTCACCCAGCGCCGGGTCAATGGCTATGCCGCCGCGGTCCATTTGGAGGCGATAGCGGCCGCCGAGAAGTGGTCCGCCTCGCCGGACGGGCTCATAGACGCCTCGAAGGAAATGGCGGAGTTCGCGCTGCGCGCGGTCACCAGAATTCTTTTCGGCTCCGACATCGACACCGCCATCGACGTGGTGCGGCGGAATTTCCCGGTGCTCGGCGACAGCGTGCTGCGCCGCGGCGTGGCACCGCTGCGCATTCCGCGTACCTGGCCGACGCCGGCCAACCGCCGGGTCGCCGCGGCCCAACGCGAACTGTACGAGGTCTGCGACCGCATCATCGCCGAGCGGTCCGCCGCCGGGGACACCGGCGAGCAGGACATGGTCTCGCTGCTGGTACAGGCCCGGGGCGAGGACGGTGCCGCGCTCGACGCCGACGCGGTGCGCGACCAGGTCCTGGTCTTCCTGCTGGCCGGGCACGAGACCACCGCGACCGCGCTCGCCTTCTCCCTGCACCTGCTCGCGCGCCACCCCGAGGCCCAGGCCCGGCTGCGCGAAGAGGTGGACTCGGTACTCGGTGGACGGGCTGCGGAGGCAGCCGACCTCGACACCCTGCCGTACGTCGGACAGGTCCTGAAGGAGGCGATGCGGCTCTACCCGTCCGTGGCGATCATGGGGCGCCGCAACGCGGAAGCCGCCGAGGTCGAGGGCTTCCACATCCCGGCGGGCAGCGATGTCTATCTCAGCCCCTGGGTCACCCACCGCCACCCGGACTACTGGGCCCGCCCCGAGGACTTCGACCCGGACCACTTCGCGCCGGAGGCCGAGGCGGCCCGGCCGCGCTACGCCTGGTTCCCGTTCGGCGGCGGCCCGCGCGCCTGCATCGGCCAGCACTTCTCGATGCTGGAGGCCACCATCGCGCTCGCCACGTTCTTCCAGCGCTTCGAACTCACCGCGGTCGACCACGACATACCCGTGGGCCTGGCGATGACCATGCAGGCGATGGGGCCCATGCGGGTGCGGGTGACGCCGCGCGACAAGAGGCCCCAGCGGCACTCCGCCGGGGCCCGCACCGAGGGGCAGGGGGCCGCCGAGTGAAGCACATCCTGGACGCCGTCCTCGCCACGGACCGTACGGCCGACGACATCGCGGCGCTCCCGCTGCCCGAGTCGTACCGCGCGGTGACCCTCCGCAAGGAGGACACCGCGATGTTCGAGGGCATCCCGAGCCGCGAGAAGGACCCGCGCAAGTCGCTGCACCTGGAAGAGGTGCCGGTACCTGAACTGGGCCCGGGCGAAGCCCTGGTGGCGGTGATGGCCAGCTCCGTGAACTACAACACGGTGTGGTCCTCTATCTTCGAGCCGCTGCCGACCTTCGGCTTCCTGGAGCGCTACGGCAAGCTCTCGCCGCTCGCCGAGCGCCACGACCTGCCGTACCACGTCATCGGCTCCGACCTGGCCGGCGTCGTGCTGCGCACCGGCCCCGGCGTCCGCCGCTGGCAGCCCGGTGACGAGGTCGTCGCGCACTGCCTCTCGGTGGAGCTGGAGTCCTCCGACGGTCACAACGACACGATGCTCGACCCCGAGCAGCGCATCTGGGGCTTCGAAACCAACTTCGGCGGCCTGGCGGAGATCGCGCTGGTCAAGTCCAACCAGCTGATGCCGAAGCCGGATCACCTGAGCTGGGAGGAGGCGGCCGCCCCCGGGCTGGTGAACTCCACCGCGTACCGCCAGCTCGTCTCCCGCAACGGCGCGGGCATGAAGCAGGGTGACAACGTCCTGATCTGGGGCGCGTCCGGCGGGCTCGGCTCGTACGCCACCCAGCTCGCACTGGCCGGCGGCGCCACCCCCATCTGCGTCGTCTCCAGCCCGCAGAAGGCCGAAGTGTGCCGTGCCATGGGCGCCGAGGCGATCATCGACCGCGCCGCCGAGGACTTCCGGTTCTGGAAGGACGAACACACTCAGGACCCGCGCGAGTGGAAGCGCTTCGGCAAGCGCATCCGCGAACTCACCGGCGGCGAGGACATCGACATCGTCTTCGAGCACCCCGGCCGCGAGACCTTCGGCGCGAGCGTCTACGTCACCCGCAAGGGCGGCACCATCACCACCTGCGCCTCCACCTCCGGCTACATGCACGAGTACGACAACCGCTACCTGTGGATGTCCCTGAAGCGCATCATCGGCTCCCACTTCGCCAACTACCGCGAGGCATGGGAGGCCAACCGCCTGATCGCCAAGGGCAGGATCCACCCCACGCTGTCCAAGGTCTACCCGCTCGAAGAGACCGGGCAGGCCGCCTATGACGTCCATCGCAACCTCCATCAGGGCAAGGTCGGCGTCCTCGCGCTGGCCCCCGAGGAAGGCATGGGCGTCCGCGACCACGAGAAGCGCGCGAAGCACCTCGACGCCATCAACCGCTTCCGTGCCGATCTGCCGGAACCGGCCCGTGCACCCGGCAGCTGTCCGGACGGCGCGGCGCAGTGAGTACCACGAGCCGCACAGGCTTCTCGAGAGGTGAACAACCAGTGAAACCCACTGCATTCACGCATGGGGGAACCACCAGCAGTACCCCTGAGGCCCGTGCGGAATCCTTCTACCGCGACGGCGGCGCCCCCGCCATCATGCGGGCCGCCCACTTCCCCGACGAGCTCCTGTTCTTCCTCCAGATGGAAGGGCTCGCCGCGCTGGACGCGGTCTCCCGCCACCAGTGCGACAGCCTGGTCGAACTCGGCTGTTACGACGGGCGGGCACTGGAAGTCGCCAAGGCGGCCCGCATTCCGTACCTGGGCGTGGACATCAGCAGCGGCGCCATCGGACGGCTCAACTGCCGGATCGCCGAAGAGGGTTTGCAGGAGCAGGCGCGCGCCGTGCTCGGCGACGTACTGCACAGCGCGGAGTGGGCCGGCGAAATAACCGGCGAACACCCCCTGCACCTGCTGCCGTTCAACCTGCTGGGCAACTTCACCGAGCCCGAAAAGGTGATCGCCGGCCTGAGCGGCATCGGCGGCACCGGCCTGATATCGGTGTTCAACGAGCAGCCGTCGACCACCGCGGTGCGCCGCGCCTATTACACCTCCTGCGGAATTCAGCACATCGAAGAGGCCCCGGGCGATTACGGTGGCGTTGTGTTCCGCGGCGAAGGCGGCTTCAGGTCCCAGTCCTTCAGCGAGGAGAGTATGAACCAGCTGCTCGACAAGGCCAACGCCACGGTCGTGGGGCGGACCTGGAACCGGCTCGGCCAGTGCGTCATCGCACGCTTCTGCTGACCGGCCCCCCAGAAAGCTCCCCGGCCGTCCCGGCCCCGCGCAGAAAGGCAGAGTAGTGACCTCTCCCCCGGCCCGGCCCTCGCTCGAGTGGGACGACGGCGCTGTGCTCGCAGTGGACCAGCGTGCGCTGCCCCACACCTACCGCACCCTCCGCCTCACGACTCAAGAACAACTCATCGACGCCATCCGGTCGCTGGCGATACGGGGCGCCCCGGCACTGGGCCTGGCCGGCGCGCTCGGCGTGGCGATGTCCGCCCGGCAGCACGCGTCGGCCCCGGACGGCCGGGACACCGTGCGTGCGGAGGCCGCCCGGCTGGCCGACGCCCGGCCCACGGCGGTCAACCTCGCCTGGGGCGTGCGGCGCGCGCTGGAGCGGCTCGGCGAGGGGCCCGAAGCGGTGCTCGCCGAGGCGCGGGCCATGCTCGACGAGGACATCGCCGTCAACCGGGCGGCCGTGGAGCGCGCCGCCGACCTCGTCCTGTCGCTCGCCCCCGGCCGGCCGCTGCGGCTGCTCACCCACTGCAACACCGGCCGGCTCGCCACCGCCGCCGTGGGCACGGCACTGGGGACCATCGTCGAGCTCGCCCGGCGCGGGCACGTCGAGGAGGTCCTGGTCGACGAGACCCGGCCGCTGCTGCAGGGCGCCCGGCTCACTGCCTGGGAACTGGGCGAGGCGGGCGTGCCGTACCGGCTGTGCGTGGACTCGGCGGCGGCCGCCGCCATGTCCCGGGGGCTGGTGGACTGCGTACTGGTCGGGGCCGACCGGATCGCCGCCAACGGCGATGTGGCCAACAAGATCGGGACATACGGTCTCGCGGTGGCCGCGGCCCGGCACGGCATCCCCTTCCTCGTCGTCGCCCCCGAGTCCACCTGGGACCCGGCGCTGGCCGACGGCTCGGGAATCGTGGTGGAGGAACGCGCCCCGGAGGAAGTGACGCGCTTCGCGGACACCGCGGTCGCCCCCGCGGACGCCCGCGTCCACAACCCCGCCTTCGACGTCACACCGGCGGAGCTGGTCACCGCGCACGTCTCAGAGAAGCAGACCGTACGCCCGCACGAGACACGGCAACGGCTCGCCGCCGACCTCGCCCGCTTCTCCCGTGACCTGTACGAACGCGGCTGGATGCCCGGCACCTCCGGCAACCTCTCCGTACGGCTGCCGGGCCCCGGGAACCACGCGCTCATCACCGCCAGCGGACGGGACAAGGGAGAACTCACACCGCGGGACATGCTGCGGGTGGACGCCGAGACGGGCGAGCGCACCGAGCCCACGGACCTGCGGCCGTCCGCGGAGACCGCGATCCACACCGCGGTCTACCGCACCACCGACGCCCGTGCGGTCATCCATGTGCACTCCCCCTACGCCACCGCCGTCGCCTCGCTGTACGGAGACACCTCCGGCACCGCGTCCGTGCCGCTCGAACGGTACGAGCTGCTCAAGGGCCTCGGACTGGCCGACCCGTCCCGCACCGCGCTGCCCGTCTTCGCCAACTGGCCCGACGTGCCGCGGATCGCGGCCGAGGTCGCCGCACACCTGGGCCGTACAGAGCAGCCGGCCCCCGGCCTGCTCATCACCGACCACGGCGTAACGGTCTGGGGCAGCGACCTGTCCCAGGCACGCAACCGGCTGGAATGCCTGGAATCCATCTGCCAGTTGATGCTGCTCACCGGGGTGCCGCACGGCGGCGCCCGAGGCCGCGGCGGCGCGGAAAGCCCCGGCCGTGCCCGCGAAGACGCCCGAGACGAAGAGGAGGCACTGTCGTGACCCTGCTCCAAGTGATGCCGCAGGACGCGCCGGACACCGTACTGCTGCGCACCCGTGACCCCGAGGCCATCGCCACGGAGCTGGCCAAGTGTGACGTGGAGCTGCGCCACTGGCCGGTGCGCGGGCCGGTCGCCCCCGGCACCGATGCGGACGAGGTCCTCCAGCGGTACCGAGCGGAGGTGGACGACCTGTGCGCCCGCGAGGGCCTGCGGCTGGTGGACGTCGTCCAGCTGCACCCCGAGGACAGCCCCGAGTGGCGGGAACGTGCGGCCACAGCCCGCGGCGCCTTCCTGGAGGAGCACCGGCACGCCGAGAACGAGGTCCGCTTCTTCGCCCACGGCACCGGCTGCTTCTACCTGCACGTGGCCGACCGGGTGTACGCGGTCGTGTGCGAGGCGGGTGACCTGCTGTCCGTACCGGCCGGGACGACGCACTGGTTCGACATGGGGCCGCGTCCCGAGTTCTGTGCCGTCCGCTTCTTCGAGGAGGAGGACGGCTGGGTCGGCGACTTCACCGGCGACCCGATCGCCCGGCGCTTCCCCCGCCTGGACGCGCTGCTGGCGGAGCCGGCGTGAGCGACACCACCGTCCCGCTCGTCACGGCCGACGCGGTGGTCCTCGACATCGAGGGGACCACCGGTTCGGCCTCCCACGTGCACGACGTGCTTTTCCCGTACGCCCGGGACCGGTTCGCCGACTGGTTCGCCGCGCACCGGGGCACCGAGCGGCAGGCGGAGCTGGTCCGGCAGATCGGGGCGGCCCGCGGCGAGCCGGACCTCGACGAGACCGGCGCGGTCCGGGCGCTGCTCGACTGGTCGCACGCCGACGTCAAGGCCGCGCCCCTCAAGGCGGTCCAGTCGCTGATCTGGGCCGAGGGTTACGCGGACGGCACCCTGACCGGGCACGTGTACGCCGATGTGCCCGAGGCCCTCGAACGCTGGGCCAAGGCGGGCATCGCCCGGTACATCTACTCCTCCGGCGCCCGCCAGGCCCAGCGCAACTGGTTCGCACACACCGCGCACGGGGACCTCACCGGGCTCCTCGACGGCTACTTCGACCTGGACAACGCCGGCGGCAAGCGCGACCCGGCGTCCTACCGCGCGCTGACCCGCGCCATCGGTGTGCCGCCCGGCAGCACGCTCTTCCTCAGCGATGTACCGGCGGAACTCGACGCCGCCACCGCCGCGGGCTGGCAGGCCGTCCTCGTGCAGCGCCCCGAGGACGCGCACCCGGAGGCCGCGAGCAGCTACCCCACGATCCGGACCCTGGCCGGCATACGGCTGGCGCGACAGTGAGCGAGGCACAACACACCATGACCGAGACCCGCCCGGAGATCGGCGTCATCGGCGGCAGCGGCTTCTACGAGCTGCTCGACGACGCCCAGCAGATCAGCGTCGAGACACCGTACGGCGAGCCGTCCAGTCCGGTCTCCGTCGGCACCGTCGCCGGCCGCCGGGTGGCGTTCCTGCCCCGGCACGGTAAGGACCACCGCTTCCCGCCGCACCGCATCAACTACCGGGCGAACATCTGGGCGCTGCGCTCACTGGGCGTACGGCAGATCCTCGCCCCGTGCGCGGTCGGCTCGCTGCGGCGTGAGCTGGGGCCGGGCACCATCGTCGTACCGGACCAGCTGGTGGACCGCACCAGCGGCCGGATCCAGACGTTCATCGACGAGGGCGCGGTGCATGTACCCTTCGCGGACCCGTACTGCGCGGCGGGCGGCGCGGCGGTGGCCGCCGCTGCGGGCGGCGAGGTGCGCACCGGCGGCACCATGGTCGTGGTGGAGGGCCCGCGCTTCTCGACCAGGGCCGAGTCGCAGTGGTTCGCCGCGCAGGGCTGGTCGCTGGTCAACATGACCGGCCACCCGGAGGCCGTCCTCGCCCGCGAGCTGGCGGTCTGCTACACCTCCCTCGCGCTGGTGACGGACTTCGACGCGGGCATCGACGCGACGGAGAGCGTCTCCCAGGAAGAGGTCTTCGCGGTGTTCGCGGAGAACATCGACCGCCTCCGGAACATCGTCCTGAAGACGGTGGAGGTCCTCCCCGAGCACCGCACCTGCCACTGCGCCCGAGCCCTCGACGGCATCCGCCTCCCGTTCGAGCTGCCGTAGAGGAGGGCCCTGCCGGCGCGCGCCGGCAGGGCCCTCCTCGTAGGTCCGTTGTTGTCCCTCGCCGTCTTCCGCTACCCGAGAGTGGGGGCGCCGAGCAGCGCCGAGGCGTTCTGGAGCGGCGTGAGCGTGCGCGTGGGTGCGGCCTCGGGGTGGGTGCGGCACGTGAAACCGAGGCGAGTCATGGCCCGCGTGACTTCCCCGGCGGTGAAGTCACGGCGGTCCTGCCTGGTGATGACCGCGCCTACTTGCTTGACGGGGTAGTGGCGGCGGCCGATGACCACGCTGTCACCCGTGATGGGCTCCGGCTCGATGCCGTGCATCGAAGCCAGTACTCCGCTCTTGCAGAGGTCGAAGGGGAAACGTGCGATGACGCAGCGCATGATGCCTCACAGGTAAGGGAGCGAAGGAGCCGGCTGACGGGCGTGCGGCGATCAGCGGAAAAGGGCAGGAGCACCCGGAACACCGGTGCGTTCAGCGACGAGCGGCAGGCCTCGGCGTTGCCAGTACGACATCCCGTGCTCCGTTCCGGCCGATGTGGTGACGGACGGGGTGAACGGCTCGCCGGTGGCGATGACGTCCCGCAGGCGAACCTGGTCCGTGTACGCGGGACTGTCACGGACGGCGGTGAGCTGGGCCCGGCTGATCATGCCCGTGCACTGGTCGTCGTCGTCACAGAGGAACAGATGACCGGCGCGAGCGCCCGCCATGACGGACAGCGCCACCTCGACGGTCATGTCGCTGCCGACCTGCGGTCCGGACACGTCCGCAGCATCGGTCAGGGCGGTGGGTATGGGGCCCGCTGGGCGGGGCTGCGTCTGAACCGGGGTCAAAGATGCCTCCTGCAGAATGGGGGGAGCCTTCTGGAAACGATCGCTCTAGGCCGCCGCGGCGGGGGCGGACTGCCACTGAGCCGTGCGGCGCGACGTGCGGTCGGTGCGCCGGTTCTGGGCGCTGCGGCTGCGGCGGCCGCGGGAGGAGGAGGGGCTGCCGCTGCGGGGGCGTTCCGCGGCGGCCGGCTTGGGGATGGTGACCGGGACACCTGACGGGGCTTGCGCGCCGGTGATGCGGCTGAGTTCCGCCTCGCCGGAGCGGACCTGGGTGATCTGCGGGGTGATGCCCGCGGTGGCCATCAGGCGGCTCATGTCGCGGCGCTGCTGGGAGGTCACCAGGGTCACGACGCTGCCGGACTCGCCGGCGCGGGCCGTGCGGCCGCCGCGGTGCAGGTAGTCCTTGTGGTCCTGGGGCGGGTCGACGTTCACGACCAGGTCGAGATTGTCGACGTGGATGCCGCGCGCCGCGACGTTGGTGGCGATCAGCGCCGTCACATCGCCGGTCTTGAACTGGGCGAGGGTGCGGGTGCGCTGCGGCTGGGACTTGCCGCCGTGCAGGGCGGCAGCCCGGACGCCGTTGTTCAGCAGGTGCTGGGTCAGCTTGTCGACGGCGTGCTTGGTGTCCAGGAACATGATCACCCGGCCGTCGCGGGCCGCGATCTCGGTGGTCAGCCGGTGCTTGTCCGTGCCGTGCACATGCAGCACGTGGTGGTCCATCGTGGTCACCGCGCCCGCGGACGGGTCGACGGAGTGGACCACCGGGTCGGTCAGGTAGGTGCGGACCAGCCGGTCGACATTGCGGTCCAGCGTGGCCGAGAACAGCATCCGCTGGCCCTCGGGGCGCACCTGGTCCAGCAGCGCGGTGACCTGCGGCATGAAGCCCATGTCGGCCATCTGGTCGGCCTCGTCCAAGACGGTGATGCCGACCTGGTTCAGCTGGCAGTCGCCGCGGTCGATGAGGTCCTTCAGGCGGCCCGGCGTCGCGACCACCACCTCCGCACCGCCGCGGAGCGCACCGGCCTGCCGGCCGATCGACATCCCGCCGACCACCGTGGCCAGCCGCAGCCTCAGGGCGCGGGCGTAGGGGGTGAGCGCGTCGGTGACCTGCTGGGCCAGCTCACGCGTCGGTACGAGGACCAGGGCCAGCGGGCGGCGCGGCTCGGCCCGCTGCCCTGCCGTGCGGGCCAGCATCGCGAGGCCGAAGGCAAGGGTCTTGCCCGAACCGGTGCGGCCCCGGCCCAGTACGTCCCGGCCCGCCAGAGAGTTCGGCAGCGTCGCCGCCTGGATCGGGAACGGTACGGTCACGCCCTGCGAACCGAGCTCGGCCAGCAGCTGCGCCGGCATGTCGAGATCGGCGAACGCCTCGACAGCGGGCAGCGCCGGGGTGACCGTCACCGGCAGCGCGAACTCCCCCTGCGGAGCGGCCGGCCGGCGTCCGTTACCGCCACCGGAGCGGCGCGGGGCGCCGAAACGGCCGCCGCCGGAACCACCGGAGCGGGTGCGGGCGAAGCGATCGTTCGTGCGTGTGCGGTTCATGCGAAACCTTCCTCGATGCGGCGCGTATCAAGGAATTCCCGCAGCGAGTACACAGAGCGGAGAATTGCGAGAACGAGCCGAGAAAAATACAAGCCGGCCTGCCAGACGATGCATGACCGAAGAGCCGACGCGGTCGAATAACTGGCGCGCTCTGAGCGAGCGAGCCACCCAAGCGCAACCCCAATAAAGCGAATTGAATCCGCAGTTCCGCGTGGAGCATGCGCCCTATGGCGACTGTGCGTCCAGGAAAAATAGACCGCGCGGCGAGCGGCGTGAGAGGGGTGCGCCCCGAAAAGCAACGAGCTGGGGCCCGCACCCTAGGTGCGGGCCCCAGCTGCGAAGTACGCGTCAGCGTCAGGCGGGAACGATGTTCTCCGCCATCGGGCCCTTCTGGCCCTGCGCGATGTCGAAGGTCACCTTCTGGCCTTCGAGGAGCTCACGGAAGCCCTGGGCGGCGATGTTCGAGTAGTGGGCGAAGACGTCGGCGCCGCCGCCGTCCTGCTCGATGAAGCCGAAGCCCTTTTCCGCGTTGAACCACTTCACGGTGCCAGCAGCCATGTCAAATCTCCTTCGGGGCAGTGCCCGGAGTCCACGCCTTGCGGACTCCGCGTCGCCGCGATGATCACCCCGCCGGAAATGACCGGAAATACAAAAGCGCTCCCACCGGCACAAACACGGTGCGGGCACTTGAAGTTTTCGGGAACCACAACTGCAACTGAGACCGACAGTAGCACGGCACAGCCGGCTCTGCGTGGTGAATAATTCCACCCCGCCTGCCGCACAAGAATCCCTCAGCGCGCCTCGCGCCGATTTCTCTCCCCGCGGCCACAGATATCGGCTGCCTCCGGACGCAGCGTTTCTGCCACAGGCGGCGGCCGGACGTTCCGGGCGGCATGCGTAGGGCCTTGGGATGTACGGGTTCCGGTCAAGACGTTCGACTGCCGTTGCCGTCCGAGGACCAGCGGGTTCGTGCATCGGGCGGTCCGTCCGGCAGGGGACCTTCGCAGAAGGGCGGCGCCACGCGCATGGTCCGGCCGCGGCGTACTGCGGCGAAATACCGGCCCTGGCACTTTGCCTTCCGCCCCGGGGCCGCAACAGTGGACGGCCTGGCGCGCTGTAGCGCGTGCTGCACCGGCCCAGTGATCGAGTTCCTCGTCGACGAGGAGAGGACATCTGGAGCATGGCCCACCTCTTGCACCGCACTGTGCTGTCCGAGCGTGTCGTACGTCTGGCGCTGGGAGCAGCGGGCCGGCTGACCACGCCCCTGCTCCCGGACGACTACCTGGCCCTGGCCGATCCGCTGCTGTCCCGGCACCGGCCGGCCGGACGGGTGGAAGAAGCACGGACGGAGACGACGGACACGGCCACCTTGGTGATCCGCCCCGGCCGCGGCTGGCGGCCCGCGCGCAGGGCCGGGCAGTACGTCCCGGTGGGGGTGTGGATCGACGGGGTGCTCCACTGGCGTACTTACTCGCTCACCACGCCACCCGGCGCACCCGGAGCCCCGTTCTCGATCACGGTCAAGGCCCTGCCGGACGGCCGCGTCTCCCGACACCTGGCCTACCGCGTCCGCCCGGGGGACGTGTTGCGCCTCGGCCCGGCCCAGGGCGACTTCCACCTACCCGATCCACCTCCCCGGCGGCTGTTGTTACTCACCGCCGGAATCGGCATCACCCCGGTCATGGCAATGCTGCGCGCCCTTGCCGGCGACGGTGTACGGCTCGCGCCGGGCACGGACGTACTACTGGTGCACTCCGCCCCCGACCCCACCCACGCGGTCTTCGGCCCGGAACTGCGGGCGATGGAGAACCGTCTGCCCTGGTTCCGGCTGTACGAGCACCACACCCGCGCCGGTGCCCGCCCGGCCGGTCACCTCACCCCGGCACAGCTGCCCGCCGTCTGCCCGGACTGGCGCCAACGCGACACCTGGGCCTGCGGCCCGGCCGCCCTGCTGGAGGCCGCCGAACGCCACTGGGCCGTGGCAGGACTCGCAGACCGCCTCCACATCGAGCGTTTCCGCCCCACACCGCCCGCACCGTCCGGGCCTCTCGGCAGAAAGGCCCCGGGCGCACGGGTGCGCTTCGCCGCAAGCGACGTGGAGACCGACGCCGGCACCGGTACGCCGCTGCTCCAGGCCGGGGAGGCCGCCGGGGTGGCCATGCCGAGCGGCTGCCGCATGGGCATCTGCTTCGGCTGCGTCAGCCCGCTCCTGCACGGCCAAGTCCGCGACCTGCGCACCGGCCAGGTGCACGGCGAGCCGGGCGACCTGATCCAGACCTGCATCTCGGCCCCCTGCGGCCCCGTGACCCTGGACCTGTGAACCACCGCTGTATCACTGTGTGCCTCACTGGAGGAGCCGTCCACCATGGCCACTGCCACTACGACCGATCCGGCCCTGCCCCACTCGCCCGACGCGCCGCCGCACAGTACGGACACCGAAGCCCTCGGCCGCGCACTCGACCGTATCCGTGCCGATGTCCTCGCCCGCCGTGGCGCCGAGGACGCCCGCTACATTCACACCGTCGTGGCCGTCCACCGCCGGCTGGAGATCGGCGGGCGCGCGGCCCTGGCCGTCTCCCTGCTGCCCCCGGCCTGGTTCGTCGGTACCGCCGCCCTCGCCACCGCCAAGATCCTGGAGAACCTCGAACTCGGGCACAACATCATGCACGGCCAGTGGGACTGGATGCGCGACCCGGCAATCCACTCCACCACCTGGGAATGGGACAACCCCACCCCGGCCTACGCCTGGAAGCACACTCACAACAACATTCACCACACCTGGACCAACGTCGTCGGCCGCGACCGCGACCTCGGCTTCACCGTCCTGCGGATGAGCAAGGACCAGCCCTGGTACCCCGTCCACCTCTTCCAGCCCCTCTACACGGCCCTGAGCGCGCCCTACTTCGAGTGGCTGGCAGCCCTGTACGACTTGGAGGCCGACGCCGTCCTCCAACGCCGCAAACCCCTGCGGGCCTTCCTCCGCGACGTCACCAACACCCTACGCAAGGGGGCCCGCCAGGCAGCCAAGGACTACCTGCTCTTCCCGCTGCTCGCCGGCCCCTCCGCCGTGCCCTGCCTGCTCGGCAACTTCACCGCCAACACCGCACGCAGTCTGTGGGCGCACATGGTGATCTTCTGCGGCCACTTCCCCGACGGCGTCCACTCGTTCACCGAAGAGGAGACCGAGAACGAGACCCGCGGCCAGTGGTACCTGCGCCAGGCCCTCGGCTCGGCCAACCTCGAGGGCAGCACCGTCTTCCACGTCCTCACCGGCAACCTCAGTCACCAGATCGAGCACCATCTCTTCCCGGATCTGCCCAGCAACCGTTACGCCGAGATCGCCCCCCGAGTCCGCGAAGTCCTCACGGCGCATGGCATCCCCTACACCACCGGCCCGCTCCTGAAGCAGTACGCCTCCACCTGGGCCCGCATCTGCCGCATGGCCCTTCCGGACTTCCGCAGGGCTACGCATCTTCCTCGGGACCACCAGGTGATCCAAACGAAATCGCCTAGCAGCTGAGGGCGTAGGCCATCCCCGCGTCCCACGTGGCCGCACGCCCTGCCTCGTAGGCAGCCTCGTAGGCGTGGTCGCCGATGGCCTGGCGGATCTGCTGCTCGCACCGTTCGCGTGCGGCGACCCAATCGGGCAGTCCGAGCTGCGGCTTGCCCAGCGTGTCCCACAGTTGCTGGGCCAGGCCGAGCAGGCGGGCGGCACGCTCGCCGAGGCCCGCGCCGGCCGTCGCGGCGGCCATCACATCCAGGCACATGGCCATGCCCAAGCAGTCGTTGAGCCCATGCTTGACCTCAAGAGCCGCCCGGCCGCGGTGTCGCGCCGCTGCGTGGTGGCCGCGGGCCAGCTCGGCCCGGGCAAGCAGGTAATCCGCGTAGGCACGCATCCAGAACTCGCCGTATCGCTCGCAGTCATTGCGCAGATGCTCAAGGACGGCGACAGCTTTATCGATCTCTCCCTCGAAGGTGTACGCGTATCCGAGGAACAGGGCGGCCGCCAACACTGGATGGACGAGTCCACCTTCGCACCGGTGCCCGTCGAACAGGCCCTGCGCCAGGCCCTTGGCGCGCTGGATGTCGCCGCTGATCACCGCGGCGAAGGCGACCATGGCCCGTGCCTCGTCCGCCAGCTCGGTGTCGCCCAGGCGCTCGGCCAGGTCGGCGCATTCGGTGGCCCGGCGCTCCCCTCGCGGCGCGTCACCCAGGTCCGACAGGATCAGGGAGCAGACCCACAGCGCCTGCGCACGTGCCCGGCTCGGCTCGGTATCGAGGGCCAGGGCCCGCTCCAGATAGTGGAGCCCTTCCCGGGTGAACCCGCAGCAGTGCCAGAAGAACCACAGTCTCCCGGTCAGCTCCAGGGCGACATGCCCCGCCGGCCGCTCCAGACAGAACTCCACGGCAGCACGCACGTTGTCGTGCTCGTCCGCCAGCCGACCGCACCAGGCGTACTGGTCCGGCCCGAGCCAGCCGGCGTCGCCCCGACGTGCCAACGCCAGGTAATGATCCCGGTGGCGCTGACGCAGCACGTCTTCTTCCCCCAGCGCGCGCAGCCAGTGGCCGCCGAACTCACGGATGGTGTCCAGCATCCCGTACCGCTCGTCGCCGCCCGTGGGCAGCCAGGCCAGGATCGACTTCTCGACCAGCTCGCCCAAGAGCCTCGGCAATTCATCGCCGGGCAGCCACTCGTCGGCGCACACCTGACGCGCCGCCTCGGCGTCGAAGCTTCCCGCGAACACAGAGAGCTGCGCCCACAGCAGCCGTTCCCCGGGCGTGCACAACTGGTGACTCCATCCGATCGCGGTACGCAGCGCCTGATGCCACGGGGGATCGGCGTCATGCACCGACTCGCGGTCGTTGCCCAGCACGCTGAACCGGTCGTCCAGCCCCTCGGCCAGCTCGGCCACGCTCAGCTCACGCAGCCGGGCCGCAGCCAGCTCGATCGCCAGCGGCAGCCCCTCCAAGCGGCGGCACAGCCACAGAAGATCCGGCCGATTGGCATCGGTGACGGTGAAGCCCGGCACGGCCTCCCCGGCCCGCTCGGCCAACAGCGCCAGCGCATCCCCCTCGCCCTCTACCCTCTCGCCCTCCCCCGGCACCGGGAGCGGGTCGAGCACGACCACCTCCTCGCCGGCCAGATTCAGCGGGCACCGGCTCGTGGCCAGGATCCGCAGACCCGGCGCGGCCCGCAGCAGCACCTCCACCGCCAGGGCACAAGCATCGGCGAGGTGCTCGCAGGTATCCAGGACGAGCAGTGTCTCCCGCTCGGCCAGGTACTCGGCCACCACGTCAATCATGGGCCGGGTCGTCTGGTCGGCCAGCGGCAGCGTCTCGGCGATGACATGCGCGACCAGCACACCGTTCGTCAACGGCGACAGCTCGACGAACCAGGCCCCGTCCTGGAACTGCACCTGCACGGCATCTGCGGCTGCCAACGCGAGACGCGTCTTCCCCACGCCGCCGACCCCGGTCAGCGTCACCACCCGGGACCGATGGCACACAAGGCGTTCCAATCGCTCCAGTTCGACTGTGCGCCCGATCAGTCGCGTACGCGGTCCCGGAAGGCTGCCCACCCTTGACAGCATCTCCCCTCAGCCGCAGAGCGTGGCGTGATGACACCGACTACATGAAAGCCGCGCAAACCTGCTCCACCCTGACCGCTACAGGCCGGCCGACTGCCGAGAGCGGGCCACTTGCTTCCGCATTCCGTTGGGCGAGCAGCCGGTGGTGGTTACTCGTGGCGGGGGGTGCGACACGGCAGTGCCCGGTCGGCAGCCGGCCGGGCCGGTTCGCGATTCGGCCTATCCGGGCCGATGCCGTACAGTTCAGCGTACCGACGCGGGGTGGAGCAGCTCGGTAGCTCGCTGGGCTCATAACCCAGAGGTCGCAGGTTCAAATCCTGTCCCCGCTACGAAAGTGAAGGCCCGGGTCCTGAGGACCCGGGCCTTCGCTGTTGCCGTGAGGACGTCGATGAGACCCTCCTCGCCCTTCGTCCGCAACGATCCCTTCCGGCGTGAGCGCGAGCGCACCCCGACAAGTCGGCCACGCCCTGGCTAGCCGTGGCTGATTCCGATCGGAAAGATTTGGTGCAGAAACGGTCCCGGTGACGTGATCGTCGGGCAGGTTACTCGCGGGTTCATGTCCGGGGTTCTCCGAGAGTAGCCCGTTTTCGTCGGATGACCAGGGCCTATGGCCACGGTTCGGACGTTTGGCAGTCGCTGCCGTTCGGACGCTCATGTGGGGTACGGTCGCGGCGCTGCATGGAGCACCACGAGGAGCGGGTCATTGCGCGAGTACTCCGTCCCCCCACTGGCGACGGCGCCCCGGGTCGGCGGTCTGGCGGACGCCGTCTTCGAGAATGCCGAGTCCGGCCCCGACCAGGTCGCACTCTGCCGTAAGGACGACGCGGGACGCTGGGAGGATGTCACCGCCGCGCGGTTCCGCGACGAGGTCATGGCGCTCGCCAAGGGGCTGCTGGCCCAGGGCGTGCGGTTCGGCGACCGTGTCGGGATCATGTCTCGGACACGGTACGAGTGGACGCTGTTCGACTTCGCCCTGTGGTCGGTGGGCGCGCAGCCGGTACCGCTGTACCCGACCTCCTCCGCCGAGCAGGTCTTCTGGATGCTGCACGATTCGGCCGTCTCGTCGTGCGTCGTCGAGCACGAGGACCATGCCATGACCGTCGGCTCGGTCATCGACCGGCTGCCGCACCTGCGGCGGCTGTGGCAGCTGGACGCCGACCCGATCGCCGAGCTGACCGAGGCGGGCGCGCACATCGAGGACGACGTCGTGCACCGGCACCGGATGGCCGTCACCCCGGACGCGCCCGCGACCGTCATCTACACCTCCGGCACCACCGGCCGCCCCAAGGGCTGCGTGATCAGCCACGCCAACTTCATGGCCGAGGCCGACAACGTCGTCGCCCGGTACGAGAAGGTCTTCCACTCCAAGCCCGGCGACGAGGCGTCCACCCTGCTCTTCCTGCCGCTGGCGCATGTCTTCGGGCGGATGGTGCAGGTCGCCGCGATCCGTGGCCGGGTGAAGCTCGGCCACCAGCCGAACCTCTCGGCCACCGCGCTCCTCCCCGACCTGCAGTCCTTCCAGCCGAGCTTCATCCTCGCGGTGCCCTACATCTTCGAGAAGGTGTTCGCGGCGGCGCGGCGCAAGGCCGAGGCGGACGGCAAGGTCGGCCCCTTCGACAAGGCCGTCGACGTGGCGCGGCGGTACGCCGAGGCGATGGAGCACAAGGCGTTCGGCACCGGCTCCGGGCCCGGTGCGGGCCTGCGTATGCAGCACCAGCTGTTCGACAAGCTCGTCTACAGCAAGGTCCGCGCGGCGATGGGCGGCCGGGTCCGGCACGCGATGTCGGGCGGCTCGGCCATGGAGCGTCGGCTCGGTCTCTTCTGGGAGGGCGCGGGCGTCACGATCTATGAGGGGTACGGCCTGACGGAGTCCACCGCCGCGGCCACCGCCAACCCGCCCGAGCAGACCCGGTTCGGCACGGTCGGGCTGCCCATCCCCGGTACGACGATCCACATCGCGGACGACAACGAGGTGTGGGTGCACGGCGGCCAGGTCTTCCAGGGGTACCTCAACGACCCCAAGGCCACCGACGCCGTACTGCACGACGGCTGGCTGGCCACTGGCGACCTCGGGCAGCTGGACGAGGACGGGTACCTCACGATCATCGGCCGCAAGAAGGAGATCCTGGTGACCTCCGGCGGCAAGACGATCTCGCCGGTACCACTGGAGGAGCGCGTACGGGCGCACCCGCTGGTCGCCCAGTGCATAGTGATCGGCAACGACCGGCCGTACGTCGCCGCGCTGGTCACGCTGGACGCGGAGGCGGTGACGCACTGGCTGCAGATGCGCGGCAAGCCGTCCCTGCCGGCCACCGACCTGGTGCGCGACCCGGATCTGGAGACCGAGATCCGGCGGGCCGTGGTCGCCGCGAACACGCTCGTCTCGCAGGCCGAGTCCATCCGTACGTTCCGCATTCTGGCCCACCAGTTCAGCGAGGAGCACGGGCTGCTGACGCCGTCGCTGAAGCTGAAGCGGAAGGCGATCGAGACGGCGTACGAGGCCGAGGTGGCGGCGCTGTACCAGCGGTAGCTCGGTCCGCGGAACGGGTGACACCGCATTCGGTCGACGGCATTCGATGTGCAGTCGACGTGCGCGGGAATGCATGGGTCCGGAAGATCGTTGTGTACCCGTAGAACCTGTACGCCGACCAAAGGACCGATTCGCTCGTGAGCAAGGTTCCCCACATCACCCTCAACAACGGCGTCACCATGCCGCAGCTCGGCTTCGGTGTCTGGCAGATTCCGGACGACGAGGCGTTCACCGCTGTCGGCCACGCCCTGGAGGCCGGGTACCGCAGCATCGACACCGCCGCGATCTACGGCAACGAGGAGGGCACGGGGAAGGCCCTCGCCGCATCCGGCATCGCCCGTGACGAGCTGTTCGTGACGACGAAGCTGTGGAACACCGAGCAGGGGTACGACTCGACCCTGCGCGCGTTCGACGCTTCGCTCGCCAAGCTGGGGCTGGACTATGTCGACCTGTACCTGATCCACTGGCCGCTGCCGGCCCGGGACACCTACGTCGACACCTACAAGGCGTTCGAGAAGATCCAGGCGGACGGCCGCGCCAAGGCCATCGGCGTCTCCAACTTTCAGCCGCCGCACCTCCAGCGGCTGCTGAACGAGACCTCCGTCGTCCCCGCGGTCAACCAGATCGAGCTGCACCCCGAGCTCCAGCAGGCCGAGACCCGCGCCTTCCACGCCGAGCACGACATCGCCACCGAGGCGTGGTCGCCGCTGGGCCAGGGCAAGGGCCTCCTGGAGAACGCCACGATCGGCAAGCTCGCCGAGAAGCACGGCAAGACCCCGGCCCAGGTCGTGCTGCGCTGGCACCTCCAGCTCGGCAACGTCGTCATCCCCAAGTCCGCGACCCCGTCCCGGATCAAGGAGAACTTCGACGTCTTCGGCTTCGAGCTGGACGCCGCCGACATGGACACGCTCGCCGGCCTCAACGCCGACAAGCGGCTGGGCCCGGACCCGGCCACGTTCGACGTGGCCTGAGCCACTCCGGTTCACGGTACGGCGCCGCCGCCCCATTCGCCGGGGCGGCGGCGCCGTTCGCCATAGTTGGTGAGCCGCGGCTCCATGTAGTCGTCGAAGGGCAGAACGTCGTCGTGGAGGCGCGCGTCCGCCTCGGTGACGGCGGAGGCGACGATGCCCCGGTAGGCGTCGCGGTACCGCCCGGCCGGGCCGGCGCCGCTGACGCGCGAGAACGGCAGCGCGGCGGCGGCCGCGCCGGCCGAACTGCCGTACGATCGGCGGCAGTCGGCGGTATGCGATCGACGGTGGGTGATCGGCGGTCGACTGAGGATGATCGACGGTCGACGGATGAGGGGGCGCGGTGTCGCGGCGGGGGAAGCGGTGGCTGATCGGTGCGTGGGGCGCGTTGGTGGTCGCCGGGGGCGGGATGACGTTGGGGCTCAATGGCGGGCTGGAGACGTCGACGCCGGAGCCGGAGTTCGGATGGTTTCCGTTGGGCTCCACGCCCGCGCCGACGGGCTCCACGCCCACTCCGGACGGCGGGTCCCTCTCGCCTTGTCCCTCCGCACCTCCCACCCGCCCCGCCCCCGACCTCAGCCTCACCGGCGAGGCGAAGCCGCCGGCGGAATCGGGGCACGCACGCCTGACGGTCACCGCCATCAAGTGCACGGACGAGTAACCGGCGACTGACGCAACGTCAGCAACCGTGGCGGTCCGGGCCGGTCACCCGCCCCTCACTCCGCCCGGCCCGCGTGGACCGTTTGAGCCGTGAGCAGGAAGGCGTCCGGGCGGTGGGCGATGGCCGCTTCGTCGGTCGGGTCGATGAGGCGGGCCAGCGTCGTGCGGTCGGCTTCGTCCAGGAAGTCGGCGTACTGGTCGGCGGCTCGGGTGAGACGGGCCGCGATGTGGTCGCGGGCGGTGCTGTCGAGCGGCGCCGGCAGGTCGAGGAGGAAGCTGCGGCTGCCGGTGTCGGCAAGCCCCGCGTGCGCCAGGAACGCGGGCCAGTCCTCGACGGTCTCCCGGTACCCCGGGAGCTCCGCCCGCATCTGCGCGAACCACTCCTCCTGGGCCGCGTCCAGCCTCGCCTGCAGGCCGGGTCGGCCGATGCCGATGTCGCGCGGCAGTACCCGGATGGGCAGCCCGCCCTCGGCCACCGCGAGTACCCCGCCGGGTCGCAGCCGCCCGGCCAGTAGTGCCACCGCGGCCCGTTGGTCGCCGACGTGGTGCAGCACCTTGCTCGTCCAGATGAGGTCGGCCGTGCCGAGCCCTTCGAGAGCGTCACCGGGCAGTTCGGCCTCGTGGGTGCGGAACCGGTCGGCGAGGCCGAGCCGCGCGGCGCGGTCCCGGGCGCGGGCCAGCAGCTCCGGCGCCGGGTCCACCGCCACCACCTCCGCGTGCGGGAAGGCCCGCGCCAGCAGGCAGGTGACGACGCCGGGGCCGGAGCCGACGTCCCAGACGCGGCGTACGGATGCCTGCCCCGCTGCCCGTTCCTCGGCCCCGCCGAGCAGCGTGCGCAGCCAGTCGGCGGCCTGTTCGTACAGGGGCGTGGCGAGTTCGGCCTCGCGCTCCAGCACCGGGGCCAGCTCTTCCCAGTCGATCTCCGCGGAGTGGGAGTGGGAGTGGGAGTGGGAGTGCGGCTTGGAGTGGTCGTGGGGGTGCTTGTCGTTCATGGGCCGCCTCCGGTCACGCCAGGTCCGTCACCGTCACCGTGACGGTGAGTGTCGCGACGCCGTGCCGGTCCGGCTCCTCCGGCCCCAACGCCTGCTGGACCGCGGCCGTTACTTCCGTACGTACCGCGCGGACCACGTCCAGCGCGCGGTGGCCGCGACGCACCGCGAGGTGGATCCGCAGCCGCCACAGCCCCGGTGCCTCGCCCGGCTCCGCGCGGACGCCCGTGACGCGTGGCTGTCCGTCGGCGGGGCCGAGCAGGGGGACCGCACCGCGTACGAGATCGCCGAGGCCCGGACGCAGGTACGCGACCCCGGACGTGGCCCGTGCGGCCTCGGCCGCGGTGCGCTGCAGCAGTGCCCGCAGCTCGCGTTCCGTACTGCCGAGGCCCTCGGTCCGGTGTGCGCCGCTCATGCCGGCTCCTCCCCCGCGTCCGCGTCGATGAGGTCCACGACCGCGACGTCGACTTCGGAGACGGCCATGCCGACCGCCTCGTCCGCCGCCGCGAGCACCCGCTCCCGGATCCGCTCCGCCAGTTCCGGCAGCGGCCACTCCAGGCCCGCCGCGACCTCCATCGTCACGGTCGCCGGTCCGCCGGGTGCCTGCAGGGTGACCTTGCAGCTGCCCGCGAACACCGTGGGCAGCGCGTCGGCCGCCGCGCGGAACGCCTTCGCGGCCGCCGCCTCGGTGATCCACGCGTCGTCCGTCGGCTCGCCCAGCGGGAGCGTGCGGCCGGGCCGCAGGTCGGTCCTGACCAGGTCCATCACCCGCGCCGTGATCCGGTCGGCGGCCGCCGCCTCGGCCGCCTCGTCCACGTCGCGGTCCCGGGCCCGGCGTACGTAGTCGTCCAGTATCCCGAGCTGCGCCAGCGCTGCCTGACAGTGCGGGCAGTCGGCTGTATGCAGATCACCCCATGCACCGTCCCGCGTCCCGTCCCGGGCCTCCTCCGCCGCCTCCCAGACCTCCGAGAGCGTGCGGCCGCAGGGCAGTGCCGGGTCCTCGCCCTCGTACGCGTCGCCTAGCGCCATGAGCTCATCGCCTCCGTCAGATAGCGGCGTGCCCGGAAAACCCGGCCGCGCACCGCCTGGTGCGTGCTGCCGACGATCTCGGCGATCTCCTCGTACGGCAGCCCCTGCAGCTCGCGCAGGACCCAGCAGGCGCGCTGTTCGGGGGTGAGCCCCTGCATGGCGTCGCTCAGTGCGCGTACCGCCGCCTGCGACTCGGCCGCGCGGACCGGCGACGAGGCGTGTTCGGGCGCGGGCGGTTCGGGGACCGAGCCGAGGTCCTGGGTGGGGCGGCGGGCCCGCAGGATGTTCAGGCAGCGGTTGGTGACGATGCGGTACATCCAGGTCGGGAACGAAGCGTCGCCGCGGAATTCCGGAATCCGGCGCCAGGCGTTGACGAATGCGTCCTGCACCGCGTCCTCCGCGTCCGTCCGGCTGCCCAGGAGCCGGGTCGCCAGCCGCAGCAGGGACGGGCCGTGCCGGCGTACGAGCATCTCGAACGCCCCCTCGTCCCCTTCTCCGGCCCGCGCGGCCAGGAGGGCATCGCCGGGTTCGGGCACCCGTCCGCTCCTCTCGGTCGGCACCGCGGAACATGCGTGCCAGGCATCACTGCCCCGGTACCCATTGGGGCACGCTCCGCTCCCGAAGTCCCGGTACGGCACGCGCAAAGCGCGGTGATTTTCCCGCTTTCCGATCATTCGCCGGGACCGTTGGGCACGGGCCCGGTACGGAAGGGTCCGCCGCACGGGGCAGGATGGGGCGCGGGCCGTAAGCGGAACGGACCATGAGCGGAACGGTCCGTACGGAAAGGAAGACCAGCACGATGGAGGTCGGCGATGAGCGCCGGGTACCGGAACAGCAGACGCCGGAGCGGGCCGGGCCGGTGCGCGGAGCGGTACAGGACGTCGTGCGCTCGCTGCCGGACTGGCGGCAGTGGCGGACCGCGCTGTGCCGTACGCCGCTGTCCGTGTGGCGCGACGATCTGACGGACTGGGCGGCCAGCCTGACGTACTACTCGGTGCTGGCGCTGCTGCCCGCCATGATCGTGACGGTGTCGCTGATCGGGCTGGCCGATCCGCCCGCGACCGGGCAGCTGATCGAGCACATCAGCGCGCTCGCCCCGGCCCAGTCCGGCGCCACGCTGCACCGCGCGCTCATCTCCATGTCCCACCAGCGGACCGCGGCCTGGCTGGTGGTGGGCGGTGCGACGGTCAGTGCGGTGTGGTCCTCGTGCAGCTATCTCGCGGTGTTCCGGCGGGCGCTGCACGCCATGCACCGGGTCAAGGACGACCGGCCGCCGTGGCGCAAGGCGCCGCGCATCCTCGGTACGGCGCTGGTGCTGCTCGCCTCGCTCATCTTGAGCGCGGTGGCGCTGCTGGCGAGCGGGCCGCTGGCGCGCGCGATGGGGCGCGCCGTGGGGCTGGGCCGGGCGGCCGAGGTGACCTGGAGCGTGGTCAAGTGGCCGCTGCTGCTGTGCCTGGTGACCGTGCTGGTACTGGTCCTCTTCCGCTCGGGGCCGCCGGCCTCGCGCGGGGTGCGGCGCGGGGTGCCCGGCGGCGTCCTGGCGGTCCTGCTGTGGCTGGTCTCCTCGGCGGGCTTCGCGCTGTACGCGTCGTACGTCGGGACCTTCAACCGGCTGTACGGGTCGCTCGCCGGCCCGGTGGTCTTCCTGATCTGGCTGTGGTTCTCCCACCTGTCCCTGCTGACCGGCGCGCAGTTCAACGCGGAGCTGTCGCGGGCTGCGGGGCCGCGCGCCGGGCGGGACCGGGACCGGGACCGGGTCAGCCGGCCCCGTGGCCCGCTGCGACGGCTTCGATCCGCTGTGCGAGAGCGAAGTCCTTCTCGGTGACGCGGCCGCCGGCGCTGTGGGTGTTCACCGCGATCGTCAGCTTGTTGTAGCCCAGCGTCTGTTCGGAGTGGTGGCCCAGTTCCTCCTGGATCTGGGCCACGTGGATGACCATCGCGGCCGCCGGGAGGTGGCTGTCGAAGCCGTACGTCCGGGTCAGCTTGTCGTCGGCGACCGTCCAGCCGGGCAGCTCCGCCAGCCGGTCCTCGATCTCCTTGTCGGTGAGCGGATCCACCTGACCGTTCATGCCGTCCGCCTCTCAGCCGTCGCGTGTGTACAGCGAGCCGTCGCCTGGATACTGCATTGCAGGTTGCCGTCACCTGGATACTGCATCCAGCATTTCCACCCACCTTCGCACGCCGAACCCGCTTTCGCGCCAATGTACGGACGGGCGTGCCGCGCGAGTTACTGGTGCGCCGCGGCCACCAGCGCCGCCACCCGGTCGATCGCGAAGGCGTAGCCCTGGACGCCGCAGCCCGCGATGACGCCGTCGGCGCGGTGCGAGACGTAGGAGTGGTGCCGGAACTCCTCGCGGTGGTGGATGTTGGAGATGTGTACCTCCAGGACCGGCATCCCGTCGCAGGCGTTGAGCGCGTCGAGGATCGCGACGGAGGTGTGGGAGTACGCGGCCGGGTTGATCACGATGCCCGCGTGGCTGAGCCGGGCCTCGTGGATCCAGTCGACGAGCTGCCCCTCATGGTTCGACTGCCTGCAGTCGACCGTGCCCCCGTGCGCGGCCGCGGCCTTGGCGCACAGCGCCTCGACGTCGGCGAGGGTGTCGGAGCCGTAGATCTCCGGCTGCCGCTGGCCCAGGAGGTTCAGGTTCGGGCCGTTGAGGACGAGGATCGGGGCGGTGGCGAGGGTGCGGGGCATGTGCTCTCAACTCTCCGTTCGGTACGGCGCTCTCAGGGCGCCAGTATCCCCTTCGGCGAGTCCTCGGCCGCTGCGGGGGCGTCGGCGGTCGCGGCGGTCGCGGCGGTCGCGGCGATCTCAGCCTCAGCGGAGACCTCGGCCTCTACGGAGGCTTCGGCCGTGTCCCGCTCGCGTGCCGTCCGCCGGGCCCGCATCCACGCGTACACCAGGATGCCCGCGAAGAGGAACAGCACGCCCTGGTAGATCGCCGCGTACCCGGCGCCCGCCACCAGCCAGAAGGTGAAGCCGAAGGCGGCCAGCGCGAGGACCAGGTCACGGGCGAAGCGACCGGGGCGCACCTCGTCGCGGCGCCCGGTGAGCAGGAAGTACACCTGCGCGCCGGCGGCGAGGAGGTAGGGCACGGTGGCCGAGAAGGTGGTGATCAGGACGAGGATCTCGAAGACGCCGCCGGCACCGGAGACGTAGTTGCACACGGTGAGCGCCGAGGCCAGGACGACCGAGGCCAGCACGCCGAAGGTGGGCACGCCGCGCCGCTTCTTCCGGAAGGCGGCCGGGAACAGGCCGTCCCCGGCGGCGACGTACGGGGACTGGGCGCTCATCAGCGTCCAGCCGTTCAGCGCGCCGAGGATGGAGATCACGGCGGCCGCGGCGATCAGCGTGCCGCCCCAGGTGCCACCGAACATCGCGTTCATCGCGTCGGAGAACGGGGCCTGGGAGTCCACCAGCTTGTCGTGCGGGACGGTGCCGAAGACCGAGAGGGTGCCGAGGAGGTAGACCACGGCGGCGCCGAGGACACCGAGGACGGTGGCCCGGCCGACGTTGCGCCGCGGGTTGCGCACCTCGCCCGCGCTCATCGCGGCGGACTCCACACCGACGTAGCTGTACAGCAGGATCGCGGCGGCGGCCGAGAGCCCGCCGAGCGAGCTGCCGCTGCCCTCGTGGAAGTTGCCGAGGTTGTCCGGGTCGAAGAAGAAGAGGCCGGCGATCGCGATGAACAGCAGCGGCAGGAACTTCAGGACGGTGGCGATCAGCTGTACGGCGCCGACGTAGCGGGTGCCGGCGAAGTTGGAGATCGCCGGGAGCCAGAGGGCGATCAGCGCGACGGCCAGGTCCATGCCCTTGGAGTCGTGGCCGGGGAAGAGCACGTGGACGTAGCCGACGGCGGCCACGGCGAGGGCCGCGTTGCTGACCCAGGACATGGTCCAGTACGACCAGGCGGAGAGGAAGCCGGCGAAGTCGCCGAACGCCTCGCGCGCGTAGACGTACGGGCCTCCGGTGTCCGGGTGGCGCTGCGCGAGGCGTCCGAAGACCAGCGCCAGCGCGAGGGCGCCGAGGGTCAGGACGCCGAAGGCGACGAGGCTGACGGTGCCGTAGGGGGCAACCGAGGCGGGGAGCAGGAAGATCCCGCCGCCGATGATGTTGCCCATCACCAGGGCGGTGGCGGTCCCCAGACCGAAGCGGCGGGTGTGCCGGTCGTGCATGGCGAGTGGTGGCTCTCTCTTGTGCTCTTTGTCCGAGCGCTTGTGCTCTGCGTTCGAGCGCTTGTGCTCTGCGCCCGAGGTCGCCGGACGCCCTGCGTACCTGGCCTGCGTCAGGCTCCTGGCACGCGCCGCGCCCGGCCGGGTGGCAACGGGCGCCCCACCATGGTCCGCGACCCCGGAGGCCGCCTCCAAATCAACGCTTTTTGTCCTGTGCGGCGCCATCGGCGGACGAAAAAGCTTCGGGCCCGCCCCCTTGCGACCGTATTTCGTCCTCCCCTGGCCGCTCCCCTATCGGCACCGCCGGCCCGCCGCCCTCTCCCAGCCAGCGGCGGAAGACGCGATGTAGCCGCTCGGCACCGACCAGCTCCACGCCCTCCGCCACCGGCGGCGTGAGCTCCTCGGGCCAGAGCAGGAACGGGCGGGACTGCTCGCCGCCGAGGCCACCGTGCGAGCCGATCTGTTCCTCGAAGGCGTGCACCTCTCCTGTCTCCGGGTCGCACGAGGAATTGATCATGATGTCGGCGACGTGCGGGAAGCCGTCGGTGCGGCGTACCGCGTCCGCCGCGCCCGGCCCGAACGGCGCCAGCGGGTCCTCGCCGACGATCCGCCCGGTGTCGAGGTGGTGCGCGCCCCCGCGCGGCCCGAGCACGACCGCACCGTGCTCCTCGGACCGTACGAGCAGGAAGCCGATGCCCGGATGCTCGGCGAGGGTGCTCAGCAGCGCCGGATTGCGGCGGTCGATCTGCTCGCGCGTCGCCCGGCCCGGTATCGAGGGCAGCGACACCAGGCCGAGGTTCCCCGAGGCCAGCACGATCGGCTCGGCGGCGCGGCGGGCGCGCCGCGTGGTCTCCTCCGGCTCCTCCTCGGGGCGGTGCAGCGCGGCGCGCGCGGTGTTCCTGGCCTCGGCGCCGGTGGGGCTGCGCCGCGCCCGCCGGGACACCGGCAGCCCGCAGCCGGCCCGCACCAGGTCCTCCAGCGTCAGCCCGTACCGCCCGGCGAACGTCTCGCCCGCGCTCTGGCCGTGGTCGGAGAGGAGCACGATCCGGTACGGGCGCGGCGCGTGCGGGGCGATCTTCGCGATGAGCGCGAGCGAACGGTCCAGCCGCCGCAGCACCAGCCGCGCGTCCCGGCTCTCCGGCCCGGAGTGGTGCGCGACCTCGTCGTACGCGACCAGATCGGCATAGATCGCGGTCCGGCCGACCAGCATGTCGCCGATCACCGCGGCGACCACCACGTCCCGCTCGACGACCGTCGCGAAAGCCCGCACGAAGGGGTACAGCCCGCCGCGCTTGACCCGCGGCCCGTCATCCCGGAAGCGCGCCCGCAGCGACTGCTTGATCTCCCGGAACACCTCCACGACGAACGACGCGGCGGTACGAGTGGCATTGGTCGGGTCGGAGAAGTACGCGAAGTACCCGGCCCGGGAGCGGTTGTAGCGGCCGCGCCGGGCGGCCACCGAGAGCACCAGCGCGAGCTGCGCCGCGCCGCCGCTGAAGAGATTGCCGCGGCTCGCGCCGTCCACGGAGAGCAGGCCGCCGCTGCCGGTCCTGGCCATCGCGCGGCGCTGCAGCTCGGCGGCGCTGGTCGGGCGGTTGCTGACGATGACCTCGCCGGTCTCCTTTTCGTACCAGCGGAAGGCGGGCAGGTCGTGGTTGGTGCCGTGCAGGATGCCGAGCTGGCTGGCGCCGGTCTGGCTGGACCAGTCGGTGCGCCAGGGGGTGAGCGTGTGGGTACTCCCGGCCCAGCTCGCGACGGTGGGCATGAGCGGGTCGGGGCCCGCCAGCGCGTCCACGAGCACGTCGTGCCCGACCCCGTCGAGCTGGAGGAACACCGTCCCGGGCGGGGCGCCCGCCGGGTCCTGCACGACGGTGGTGCGCCGCCGGAGGGCCAGTCGGGCCAGCCGTCTGCGGTACGCGTCGTCGTCGCCGACCGCGAGCGCCGCCCCGGTGGCGGAGGACACCGCCGACATCACGGCGGCGACCACCACGGCCGTCTCCGGGGAGGCCGCGCCGCGCCCGTCGGGGATCAGCCAGAGCGCGACCAGCAGCAGCGAGCCGTTGAGCGCGAAGACCAGCAGGCCGAGCACGAGCGCGGGCACGAGGAGCAGGGTGCGTACGAGAAGCGGCCACACCAGGGCGCCGAGCAGGCCGAAGACCCCGGCACCGAGCGCCGCGGTCACCGCCGTACGGGTGGCGCTGTCGCCGTCGACGGACTGCAGCCGGAAGTCGGGCAGCGCACCGGCCAGTACGAGCATGGCGACGGTCGACACCGCCCAGACCGCGATCACTCGCAGCAGGGCACCGCCCGCGCTCCGCCATCGAGGTCGCCGCACTCCGCACTCACCTTTCCTCCCACATGTCCGGTACGTGTCACCGGTCCGCGCTTCAGCGTGCCACACGAGCCGGGACCGGTCGGATGCCTGTGGACAACCACTCGAAAACCACGACATCGCCCCTTGTGGATAACCGAGACAATGGCCAGGGCAATGGAAACGGCAGGGGGAAGCGGTCGGCGGGAAACAGCTTCCCGCGCGGCGGCCCGGCAGCCGGATTTGGCAGGATGAAGCGTGATCACTTTGCACACGCAGCGGCTCACATTGCGCCGCTGGCTCCCCGGGGACCTCCAGCCGATGGCTGCCGTGAACGCCGACCCGGACGTCATGCGCTGGATCGGGAACGGTGCGACCCGCAGCCTGACCCAGACCGCGTCCGGCATTTCCTCCTGGGAACAGGAGTGGGACATCGAGGGCTTCGGACTGTTCGCGGTGGAGCTGCGCGCCTCGGGGGAGCTCGCCGGGTTCGTCGGGCTGTCGGTACCGCACTTCCTGCCGGAGGTACTGCCCGCCGTGGAGATCGGCTGGCGGCTGGGCCGGCCGTACTGGGGACGAGGCATCGCCACGGAGGCGGCGCGGGCCGCGCTGGACTACGGGTTCCGCGAGCGCGGCCTGGAGCGGATCATCAGCATCGCGCAGCGCGGCAACGACGCCTCCGAACGCATCATGCGCAAGCTGGGCATGCGACTGGACCGCGAAACGGTGGACCCGACGTGCGGCCGCACGGTCCGGGTGTACGTCATCGACAGCCCGGAGCTGCGCGTAGGGTCGAGGAGCGGGGCATAAGGCGAACGGAGGTCAGCCGTGTCGGTGGAGGTCACGTGGTGGGGACATGCCACCGCGACGGTCGAGGACTCCGGGACGCGGCTGCTGACCGACCCGCTGTTCGTACGGCGCCTGGCGCATCTGCGGCGACGGCGTGGGGCCGTACCTGACAGCCGTGCCACCGTGGCGGACGCGGTACTGATCTCGCACCTGCACGCCGACCATCTCCATCTGCCCTCGCTGGCCCGCCTCGCGCCCGGTACGCGGCTGATCGTGCCGCGTGGCGCGCCCGCCGCACTCCCCGGGCTGCGCCGCACCGCGGACGCCCACGACCTGCCCGTGACGGAGCTCGGCCCCGGCGAGAAGACCGAGGTCGGCGCGGTCACCGTACGGGCGGTCACCGCGGCGCACGACGGGCGGCGGCTGCCGTACGGGCCGCACCGGGTGCCGGCGCTCGGCTATGTGATGCGGGGCGCGGCGACGACGTACTTCGCGGGTGACACCGGGCTGTTCGACGGGATGGCGGACGAGGTCGGGGCGTGCGACGTGGCGCTGCTGCCGGTGGGCGGCTGGGGCCCGTTCCTCGGGCACGGGCATCTGGACGCGCGCCGCGCGGCGGAGGCCGCGGCCCGGATCGCGCCGCGTGACGCGGTCCCGGTGCACTACGGCACGTACTGGCCGATCGGCATGGACGCCGTGCGGCCGCACGAATTCCACGCGCCGGGGCAGGAGTTCGTACGGCAGTCGGCGCTGCTGGCGCCCGAGGTGACCGTGCACCAACTGGAGCACGGCGCCTCAGTGCGGCTGGCGGCGGGCCGGTGAGCGCTTCCTGGGCACCGGTCCTCGCGCTGGCCGCCGTCCCGCCGGAGTCCACGCAGCAGGCGGCCGGTTATCCGTCGCTCTTCGTGCTGGTGGTGCTCGGCTCGCTGGTGCCGGTGGTACCGACCGGGGCGCTGGTCAGCTCGGCGGCGGCGGTGGCCTTCCACCACACCGCGCCGTTCTCGCTGCTGCTGGTCTTCCTCATCGCGTCGGCCGCGGCCTTCCTCGGCGACATGGCGCTGTACTGGCTGGGCGCGCGCGGAGTGCGGTCCAAGAACGGGTCCCGGTGGCTGGAGCGGCTGCGCGAGCGGTCGGCGCCGGAGCGGCTGGCGCAGGCCCGGACGCGGCTGGACGAGCACGGGGTGCAGGTGCTCGTACTGTCCCGGCTGGTGCCGGCCGGGCGCATTCCGATCATGCTGGCGTGCCTGCTGGCGAAGCTGCCGGTCCGCTGGTTCGCCCGCGGCGACCTGCCGGCCTGCCTCGCCTGGGCGGCGACGTACCAGCTCATCGGCATTCTGGGCGGCTCGCTCTTCAGCGAGCCGTGGCAGGGCGTGGCCGCGGCGGTCGGCCTGACGGTCCTGCTCAGCGCGGCCCCTGCGGCCTGGCGCCGAATCCGCCGGCTCCGCCGCCCGCACGATCACTCGGCCTGACACACCCCTGCCCTCTCGTTGCCGGTGGCGCGCTTCAGTCGGTCTTCGCCGACTCGTCGAAGAATCTGACGATCCGGGGCAGGGCTTGCCGGACCGATTCGTTGTGGTCGTGGTCGCCGACGTCGGTGAGCCGATGTGCGGCGTCGTTCCTCGTCAACTGGTCGGCACAGTAAGCCGCGTGACTGGAGTCGACGTCCTTGTCGCCCCGGCCGTGGAAGATCTCCACCGGTACGTTCGGCCGCCAGTCGCACGTGTGGTCCATCGGGCGCAGCTTGTCCTTCAGGACACCGTCGGGCTTACGGATCTTGTTCAGGAAGGCCTCGGTGAACAGGTCCTTGGAGGCCGCCGGGAGTTCGCCGGCGATCTGGCCGGCGGTGTGATGGCCGTCGAAGAGACCCTCCACCTTGCTGTCGTAGGGGGCGCGGAAGACGTCGCCGGGTGACGTGTAAAGGCCGTACATCTTGTTCCAGGCGGTGACGAAGTAGGCGAGGTAGAGGGCGGATTTGGCGATCTTGTCGTCGGCCGCGGCGGCCTCGAAGGCCGAGAGGTGGTAGGGGCCGCTGACCGGGGCGAGTGCGCCCAGCCGGAAGTAGCGGTCGGCGCCCTTCTGCTGCAGCGCCCGGCCTACCAGCATGGTCGCGGGGCCGCCCTGCGAGAACCCGCTGACCTCGACCTTCCGCTTCAGCTCCCGGCCGCTCCGGTGGGCGAAGGTCCGGGCCGCGCGCAGGCCGTCCACCGAGGCCGCGACGGTGGCCCGAGGATCACCGTAGGGGTGGAAGCCCTCGCCCGAGCCGAGGCCCACGTAGTCGGGCGCCGAAACGGCCCGCCCGGTCGAGGCGAACAGCAGGGCGACGAGCCGGTCGTTCGACTTCGGGTTCTCCGAGGCGACGTCCTTGCGGTACACGGTGGTGCCGTGCAGCCAGGAGACGGTGGTCAGGTGGCGCGCCCCGTTCTTGGGCAGGGCGACGAGCTGGCTCGCGGTCGTGGGGGCGCCCGCGCTGTCAGTGGTGCGGTAGGTGATCCGATAGGCGGTCACGCCGTGGCGGACCTGGGACGAGTCGATCTTTCCCCGGAGTTCTCCGGCCACTTCCTCCGCTGTGAGGTCGGCCGCTTGCTCGACGGAGACGACGGCCCCGCCTTGCGCCCGCTCGCTGTCGGAGCCGGTCGCCGCCGAGACCGGAGCCATCAGGGCGGACGCACTGCCGAGGGCCGCCGCACCAGCCAGAATCCGGATTTTTGTGCGTCGTGAAGTCATGGATGGATCATGCCCGTCGGCCGCTCCGCCGGGACATGGAGCGACCCCCCGGATCGCAAAGGGGGAAAACCCCCTCGGGGCCCCTAGGGAAAACCCACCTGACGGGCCGTCAGGCCTCCGCCCCCCTCGTCATCCCCAATGCCTCGCCCAGTGCCCCGAGTTCCTCCCCCACCCCGGGGGCTTCGAGGGGGTCGGGGGCGGCCAGGAGGCGTCTGCGGCGGTCGGGGTCCGGGTCGAAGAGGGCCTCCGTGCTCAGGCGGACGCGGAGGGCCTTGGGGTCGTCGCCGAAGCGGTGGCCGCCGCGGGCCGCCCAGCGGGCCAGGGCCCGTTCCAGCGCGGCCGGTCCGGTGACGCCGCGGGCGGCGAAGGCGGGGCGGAGCGGTTCGAGGTCGGCGTAGAGGTGGCTGCCGGCGTGCGGCGGACGGCAGAGCGCACCGGCGGCGGTGAGGGTCTGGTGCAGCCCGGCGGCGAGCCGGCCGTGCAGCCGCGCCGCCGCGGTGATCCGTTCCCGTACGGTGGCGGGCTCGCCCAGCGCGTGACCGACGGCGGCGGCGAGCGGGCCCGGCAGCGGGGTGGCGAGGCCGGTCAGCGCGTCGAGCGCGGCGGCGCGCAGCACCTCGCCGGGATCGGTGGCGGGGAAGCGGGCGAGCGCGGCGGGCCAGGAGGCCGGTACGAGCGTGGCCCGCAGGTCGGCGAGGACGACGACGCTGGTGGGCAGCATCTCGGCGGGGCTGAGCACCACCGTGTCGTGCGGGTCGTGCAGCAGGTCGCGGCGGGTCTCGTCGCTGATGATCCACAGCCCCTCACTGGCCGCCACCTCGCACACCTCGTGCAGCAGCTCGGGCGGCGGGCAGGTGCCGGTGGGGTCGTCGGCGACGGATACCAGCAGCACCCGGGGGTCGCCGCCGGTGTTGCGGGCGCGGTGCACGGTCTCCAGGAGCGTGAACGGGTCCGGCAGGCCGCCGGACTCGGCCGGTACCGGCGCCGGGTGCACGGCGCGGCCCAGCAGCCGGGCCTGCGGGGCGTACCAGGCGGCGCACGGGCGGGGCAGTACGACGTCGCCGCCGGTCGCGGCGAGCAGCGCGAGCAGCAGGGCGGGCGCGCCGGGTCCGGCCAGCACGCGTTCGGCGGCGGTCCACAGGCCGCGGCGCTCGAAGTAGCCGCAGGCGGCGGCGCGCAACGGCAGGGAGCCGCCGGGCGGTTCGGGGTCGGTGCGGTCGGCCGCCGCGGCGAGGTGCGCGGCCAGTTCCGGAAGGATGGGCAGCCCCATGGGCGGGTCCGGATCCGGGTGCGGCTCCAGGGCGCTCGGCTGCATCCGTACCTCCACTGTCCACGGCAGACGGTCGGGGCCCGCGCGGCGCCGGGCCCCGACCACCCTTGCAGATCACGGAGGTGCGGCGGGGGACGACACGTCACCGCTCGGCGCCGCGGGCCTCCCGTCCGCGTGCGCCGTTCTCCTCGCGCAGGCCGCGCAGCTCCCGTTCCAGGCCGCGGCCGCGGGTCTCGACGACGGCGGCGGCGAGGTCGTGGAGCTTGCGGTTGGTGTGCTGGGAGAGCCGGCGCAGCATCGCGAACGCCTCGTCGGCGTCGCAGCGCAGCACGTACATCATGATTCCGCACGCCTGGTCGACGACCGGGCGGGAGCGGAGCGCGGCGTCCAGCCGGCCGACCTCCGCCAGCGCCCGGCGGTAGTTCCGGTCGCGGGCCAGGCCGGTGGCGGCGAGGTCGCCGAGCGCGGCGGCCGCGCAGTCGCCGGGGTCCGCGGTGAGTCCGGGGCGGAAGCTGTAGACGGTGACGGTGACCGCCAGTCCGTCGCGCAGGTAGGGCAGCGTGGTGCTGGAGCGTACGCCGGCCTCCAGCGCCTCGGTGCGGTACGCGGGCCACCGGTCGTCGTGCAGCAGGTCGTCGGTGGTGACGGGGCGTCCGGAGGCCAGGGCGGCCTGGATGGGCCCTTCGCCGGACTCCCACTGGACGCTGACGAGCGAGGTCAGGTCGGGGTGGGTGACGGCGGCGGGCGGGTCGGCGGCCGCTTCGCCGGTGGTCACGGTCGCGGTGGCGCCGCAGCTTTCCGGGGTGCACCGCGCGGCAACGTCCGCGAGGTTCACCAGGCTCCGGGCGGACGAACCGCGCGCGTCGCCGGATTCGTCCACCGGGCAGAGGGTGTGGGTCGCCATTGCTTGTCAGTCCCTCGGTCCTTGTCGGTCCTCGGTCGGTGCCCCGGGCCGGCGGTGCGGCGGTGCAGCTCAGCGGAGGTACCGTCGCGGCCGGCCGCATATGTCGGAGGCCCGGCCCGTAGGGAGTCGGATGCCCGGCGGACGGGGGCCGAAAACGCCGGTATCCCGTCGTTCGGCAATCGTTCGGAAGACGGTCTTCCGGGCCCGGCACGCACGTCCCGTCCTGCATCTATGACCCCCGTTCTTTCCGGTGGTCATGGGGCTCTTCCGGACGTGATGGGTTCCGCGCGGGGCCGGTACCGGCGGGTCCGGATACGGTGTGGGCATGGCCGGGGTAGAGCAGTCAGCGGGCGGAGATCTCACGGATTTCCGCAAGCGTGTGGAGGAGTTGCGGAGCGCCCGGGCGCTGCCGTCGCAGGAGCAGCAGCCGATGCTGGACGCTGCCCTTTTCGAGCTGCAGCACGTCGTCGACGTACTGCTGCCGCGGTACGAGGGGCTGGCCGCGGCCGGCCGTAACAACGGCTCGCGGGCGGGGACGGAGGAGCAGCAGCTGCTGCGGGCGCTGTTCCAGCGGACCCCGTGCGTGGTCGCGCTGCTGGATCCGGACACGGTCGTGCGGCGGCTGAACTTCGCCGGGACGATCCTCTTCGGGATGCGCGCGGGGTACGCCACGGGGCGCCCGCTCACCGGCTCGCTGGCCCCGGAGATCCGCGCGGCCTTCCGGTCGCAGGTCGCCGCCGTGGCCCGTAACGAAGGCGACCGCAGCATGGTGGTACGGCTGCTCCGGACGCCCGACGGGCCCGGCGAGCCGCTGCGCGTGACGATGACGGCGCTGCGCCCGCCGGGGGAGCCGGGCACGGCCGTCCTCACGGTTTTCCATACGGGGGGCGGTGCGTTCCCTTCGCACGAAATACCGTCAATTAACGGGATATGGCTCGGGGATGAACAGCAGGGGGAACACGGAGGGCAGCGCGCGCACCTCGCTGAGGTGAAGCAGGGCGCCGAGCTGATGGATCTCCTCGACGACACGGCCACCGCGCTGCTCTCGGGGCCGTCGGGCGGTGCGGCGACGGAGGCGGGCGGGCCGCCGGCCGCGGTGGAGCGGGCCCTGCGGGAGCTGACCGGCCGGTTCGCCGACTGGGCGGTCCTCGACCAGACGACGCCGGACGGGTCCGGTGCCCTGCGCCGCACCCTGGTCCTCGGCCCGGACGACAGCGAGGACCTCACCGCGGCGCTCGCCGGGCAGGACCCGGCGCGGTGTCCGCTCCCGGAGGACGCGGCCCGTACCGGCAGCTCGGCGCTCCAGGTGCGGCCCGACGACGTGGCGGCCTTCGGCCACGACGCGCAGGGGGCACCGCTTCTGGTACGCGCGTCGGTCACCTCCTTGTTGTGCGTTCCGCTGCGGGAAGCGGGCGGCCCCGTACGGGGTGTGCTCACGCTCTTCCGTACGGGGGCCCGCCGGGCGTTCAGCCTCCCGGAGGCCGGTGTCGTGGACCGGGTGTCGCGGCACCTGGCGCTGGCGCTGCGCGACACCCGGCCCTGAGAGCGGCGCCCGTCCGCGAGAGCAGGTGAGAGCGGTACGGGCGCCGGGTCCGGCGGTTCGGGTTCCGGCGTCAGGTGGCGGCCGTCAGGTGGCGGCGCACTCCTCCTGACGGCCGCCGACCTGGTCGGCGAGGCGGCGGCAGGTCCGGCTGATGATCCGCGAGACATGCATCTGGGAGATGCCGAGCCGGTCTGCTATCCGGCTCTGGGTCATGTCGCAGAAGAACCGCATGTAGAGGATCTCCCGCTCGCGCTCCGGGAGATTGCGCAGCTTGGGCTTGACCGCCTCGCGGTCCAGGACGAGGTCGAAGCCGGCCTCGGGGGCGCCGAGCGTGTCGGCGAGCGAGTAACCGTCGTCGGCGCCGGGCAGTTCGGCGTCCAGGGACAGCGTGGTGAAGCTTTCCAGCGCCTGGCTGCCGAGCAGTACCTCTTCCAGGGACATGCCGGTGTGCTCGGCGATCTCCTCGGGGGTGGGCCCGCGGTCGTCCACGCTGCGGGTCAGTTCCTGGCGCGCGGCGCGGACGCGGTTGCGCAGCTCCTGGACACGGCGCGGTACGTGCAGCCCCCACATGTGATCGCGGAAGTGCCGCTTGACCTCGCCCACGATGGTGGGCACGGCGAAGCTCTCGAACGCGCAGCCGCGCTCGGGGTCGTACCGGTCCACGGCCTTCACCAGGCCGAGCGCCGCGACCTGCTGGAGGTCCTCGGCGGACTCGCCGCGGTTACGGAAGCGCAGCGCGAGCCGCTCGGACATGGGCAGCCAGGCGCAGACGACGCGGCGGCGCAGCTCGTCGCGTTCGGGGCCTTCGGGGAGGGTGGTCAGCCGCTCGAAGTCCGCCGCGGTGTCGGGGGCGTCGTGGTGGGAGTGGCGGGCCCGCTGCCGACCCCCGCCCGGCGGGGCCTTGCTGGACGTGACCCTGCGCGGCTTGGTGCGGCGTACGGGTTTGCCGGGCGGCCGGCTCGGGGCCTGGTCTGCTCGCCGACGCGCGGCGCGCAGCTCCGCGGCGCGCTGATCGGTGCGCTGCTCGGGGGTGGGTTCTATCGAGGTGTGCTGTTCTTCGGCCTGGGGTGTCATGGGCATGGTCTGGGCTCCCTGATCCGTCGACTCAGAGTTCGTCAGATCCCGTGGAAGCGCGGCCAGACAGGCGCGCCCGCAAAGCGTGAAACGTCTTCCACGGGCGTGCCTCCGGTCCGAAGCACGGTTAGTCGCGTGCCCGGCCGCCCCCTGCGTAAACCCGTTCCCCGCCAAGTGAGTTCGGGCCGCACGGTCCCCTGCGCGGACCGGACGGGCCGCCGACCGGCCGTGCCCGCCGCCCAGGTAACCGCCCGCGCGCGCCGCACACCACGCACTTCGTACGGATTCCGCCCGCCGGGCGCTCCGCCACCGGGCGCAGCCGGTTTTCAGCCCGCCGTCCGCTGCCCGGTCGGCGGTGTCGACGATGCTTCGTAATGCCGTACGGTGACCGGCTCCGGCCCGCCCCAGTCCTGCCGCTCGGTCCGTACCGGCCGCCAGCCCAGGCGTTCGTACAGGGCGATCGCGGCGGTGTCGGTGGCGTTGACGGCCAGTACGGGCCGCAGCCCGCGGGCCACCGCCTCGCCCGTCACCTGGCGCAGCAGCCGGCCGCCCAGCCCCCGGCCGCGCGCCTCGGGCGCCACGTAGAGCCGGTTCACCTCGCCTCCTCGCAGCGCGGCGTGGCCCACGACGCGGCCGTCCGGGTCCTCGGCGACCCACGCGCCGGTCAGCCCCTCCGGAGTCAGCCAGCCCGCCGGATCCGAAGGCCAGGCGTACGGATAGCCGCTCTCCAGGTGCACCGCGCGCAGCACACGTATGCACGCGGGCAGATCCCACGCGCCGCGAGGTCTGATCATCGGCCCATCGAAGCACGCAGCGGGCATGTCCGGGGGCGTCTTGGGTACTGCTGCCAGCACTCCCCCTGCAGGAGGCCGGCCGTGAGAGCAGGAGAAGGAAGAAGGCGATCAGGCAATGGCACAGTTGGTACGGGAAGTCATGACGCCGGCCGTCACCGCCGTACACCCCGACGCTTCGCTGGTGGAGGCGGCTCAGCTCATGCGCGCGCACGACATCGGAGACGTCCTGGTGGCGGAGGACGGCAAGCTGGTGGGCGTCGTGACCGACCGGGATATCGTGCTGCGCGCCGTGGCGGACGGAGTGGACCCGTTCAGCGTGCAGTGCCACTCGGTGTGCACCCCGGAGCCGGTCACGGTCGGCCCGGAAGACCCGGTGTCGGACGCGGTGACGCTGCTGCGCCGGAACGCGGTACGGCGGCTGCCGGTGGTCCAGAACGGCGCTCCGGTGGGCATGGTCAGCATCGGTGACCTGGCGCGGGACCAGGACCCCGACTCGGCCCTGGCGGACATCAGCCGGGCCGCGCCGGACGGATCGCCGGGTCGGTGGTGATCCGTCCGGAAGACGGTCCGTTACCGTCTGCCGGCCCGTTGCCGTCTGCGGTGGTTCCGCTGGGGTACATGTGGCTCATGCGCACTGTACTGAGCACGTGGGACCGCACGACGTTCAACGGGGTCGCGACCCGGCACTGGCCCGGCGCCGAGCGGGTGCTGCCCAAACTGAGCCGCGCCGCCGACCACGGGCTGCTGTGGCTGGGTGCTGCGGCGGGCGCGGCGGCGCTGGGCGGGCGGCCCGCACGCCGGGCCGCGCTGCGCGGCGTCGCCTCGCTGGCGGTGGCGTCCCTGACGGTGAACACGCTGGGCAAGCGCTCGGTACGCCGCGACCGGCCGATCCTGGACGCGGTGCCGGTGATACGGCAGCTCGCCCGGCAGCCCTTCACGACCTCCTTCCCTTCGGGGCACGCCGCCTCCGCCGTGGCGTTCGCGACCGGTGTGGCCTTCGAGAACAAGTGGTGGGGACTGGCGCTGGCGCCGGTCGCCGCCTCGGTCGCCTTCTCCCGCATCTACACCGGCGTCCACTATCCGGGCGATGTGCTTGCGGGCGCAGCCCTCGGCGCGGGCGCGGCCTTCGCGGTACGCGGCTTCGCGCCGACCCGCGCGCAGATGGCGCCGCCCGCCCGGCCGCGCGCCGACGCGCCCGCGCTGCCGGACGGCGACGGGCTGTACGTCGTCACCAACCAGGGCTCGGGCCAGCGCACCGGCGCGCACAGCGACCGGACCGAGGTCATCCACGACGTACTGCCGCTGGCCGAGGTGACCGAGTGCGGTCACCAGGGCGCGGTGCCGCTGGACAAGGCCCTGCAGGCCGCGGCCGAGCGGGCCGCCGAGCGCGGCGGGGCGCTCGGCGTGCTGGGCGGCGACGGCACGATCAACGCGGCGGCCGCGGTCGCGGTGCGGCACGGCGTACCGCTCGCGGTGCTGCCGGGAGGAACGCACAACCACTTCGCGTACGACCTGGGCGTGGAGACCGTGGCCGAAGCGGCCCGCGCGGTGCAGACGGGCGAGGCGGTCGCGGTGGACCTCGCGCGGTTCCGCACGGGGCCGCGGCAGGAGCCGACGTACTTCCTCAACACCTTCTCGATCGGGGCCTACCCGGAGCTGGTGCGGATCAGGGAGGAGTGGGCCGGGAAGATCGGCGCCTGGCCGGCCGGGGTGCTGGCCGCGTGGCAGGTGCTGCGCACCGCCGAGCCGGTGACCGTGGAGATCAACGGCCGGCGGCGCGAACTGTGGACGCTGTTCGTGGGCAACTGCGCGTACCGGGGGCTCGGTTCGGCCCCGGTACGACGGCACGACCTGGCGGACGGCGTGCTGGACGTACGGATGGTGCACGGCGGCCGCCTGGCCCGCACCCGGCTGCTCACCGCGGCACTGACGGGCGCGCTGCGGCACACGCCCGTACTGAGCGAGGCGCGGCTGCGGACACTGCGGATCGGCGGGCTGGCGACCGGGACGGATCTTGCGTACGACGGCGAAGTGACCGCTGCGGGCAAGGAGTTGACGATCGACAAGGAGAACGAGGCGTTGGTTGTTTATCGGTTGCTGCCGGAGTGAATCGCACATGTGACGTCTATATATTGAGACGGGACTCTCATAGTGCGAGATGGCGGCGTACGGTGTGATCACGGCGCGGCCCCCGTGCCGTGACCGCATCGACGACCGCATCGAGCATGCGAAGGAGCAGCCATGTCGCAGGAGTCCGCCGTCTACACCCACGGTCACCACGAGTCCGTACTGCGCTCGCACACCTGGCGCACAGCCGCCAACTCCGCGGCCTACCTGCTGGATTCGCTCAAGCCGCACATGAAGATCCTGGACATCGGCTGCGGCCCCGGCACCATCACCGCCGACCTGGCGGCGCTGGTGCCGGACGGCTCGGTGACCGGCCTGGAGCACGCGCCGGGCGTACTGGAGCAGGCCCGAGCCGTGGCGGACGGCCGCGGCCTGACCAATGTCCACTTCGCGGTCGGCGATGTCCACGCACTGGACTACCCGGACGACACCTTCTGCGTCGTCCACGCCCACCAGGTGCTGCAGCACGTCGGCGACCCGGTCCAGGCGCTGCGCGAGATGCGCCGGGTGACCGCGCCGGGCGGGATCGTCGCCGTCCGCGATGCGGACTACGGGACCATGACGTGGTACCCGGACGTCACGGGCATGGACGAGTGGCTCGACCTGTACCAGCGGGTGGCGCAGGCCAACGGCGGCTATCCGGACGGCGGGCGTCGGCTGCGCTCCTGGGCGCTGGCGGCCGGCTTCGCCCCGGAAGCCGTCACGTCCACCGTGAGCGGCTGGTGCTATGCGACGCCCGAGGAACGCGCCTGGTGGAGCGACCTGTGGGCGGAGCGCACGCTGGCCTCGACGTACGCACAGCGGGCGACCGAGGGCGGGCACGCCACCGAAGCGGAGCTGCGGGCGATCAGCGCCGCTTGGCGCGAGTGGGGCACCCGGGAGGACGGCTGGTTCGCCATGGTGCACGGAGAAATCCTGTGCCGCGTGTGAGGGCCTTCCGGAGGTCCTTCTGGCGGCTCCGTCGGATGATCGCGTTGTCGGGCCGCGCCAACTAGGCTCCTCCGCATGGACATTCTCGGTACCTCCCTGCGGGTGTGCGTCGACGACCTGGACACCGCGATCCCCGTGTACGAACGGCTGACGGGCGCAGAGGCGCAGCGCTTCCAGCGCGGCGGCGTGTCCGTCGCCGCGGTCGGCTGCTTCTTCCTGATGAGCGGCCCCGAGGCGGAGCTGTCCGTACTCCGCAAGATCACCGCGACGATCGCGGTGTCGAACGTGGACCAGGCGGTGGACGACCTGAAGGCGGTCGGCGGGCAGGTCATCGCGGGCCCGCTCGCCAGCCCCGCAGGCCGCAACATGGTGGCCCGCCACCCGGACGGCTCGATCTTCGAGTACGTGGACCGGGTGGCGATCAGCTGACGGGGCTTCGGGGGACGCGGGGCCGGCTTGCGCGGGCTTTCAGTTGCGCCCGGGCTCTCAGGAGAGGTCGAGGACGATCTTGCCGCGGGCCCGGCCGGACTGGCTGCGGCGGAAGGCTTCGGCCGTCTGCTCCAGCGGCAGCGCCGTGTCGATGTTGACGGTGAGCTTGCCGGCCTCGGCGAGGTCGGCGAGCGCGGTGAGGTCGGCGCTGTCGGGCCGCACCCACACGAGGTGTCCGCCCTTGTCGGTGACCTCGTTGTCGACGACCGACGCCACCCGCTTCGGGTCCTTGAGCACCTGCTGGGAGACGTCGATCGCGTCGCCGCCCACGAAGTCCGTCGCCGCGTCCACGCCCTCGGGGGCCAGCGCGCGCACCCGGTCGGCGAGGCCGTCCCCGTAGGTCACCGGCTCGGCGCCCAGTGAGCGCAGGAAGTCGTGGTTGCGCTCGCTCGCCGTGCCGATGACGCGGGCGCCCTGCGCGACCGCGATCTGCACGGCGAACGCGCCGACGCCGCCCGCCGCGGCGTGCACCAGCACGGTGTCGCCGCTGCCCACGCCCAGCCGCTTCAGCGCCTGATACGCCGTGAGCCCGGCCAGCGGCACGCCCGCCGCCTGCTGCCAGTCCAGCGCCGCGGGCTTTCGCGCGAGGGTGCGCACCGGGGCCGCGACCAGCTCGGCGAAGGTGCCGTGCTGGACCTCGTCCTTGCGTACGTATCCGAACACCTCGTCCCCGACGGCGTACTCCGTCGCGTCCGCGCCGACCGCCTCGACGACGCCGGACACGTCCCACCCGGGGATCAGCGGGAAGTGCACATGCATGATCGGGTCGAGGTAACCGGCGAGGATCTTCCAGTCGACCGGATTGACACCGGCCGCCTTCACCCGGATCAGGACGGAGTCGGGCGCGACCTTCGGGTCGGGCTGGTCGGTGAGTTCGAGGACGTCGGGGTCGCCGTAGCTGTTCGCGGTGATTGCCTTCATATCGCGGTGAACGAATGTCCCCGCCTGATCATTCCGTTCGTCGCTCGGGTGGGTGAAACGCACACGCCCTTTCAGGCCGGGCGCATCCGGTACTCGTACCGCTCCGGGAGCGGATGGGCGGCGCGGGCCCGGGCGCATACCTCGTCCGTGACCGGGCCGTCGCCGGCAGACAGTCGTTCGGCGATTGCATACCAAGTGTCGCTGAGAGTCTCGTCGCCCTCGCGGAGGTCCGCGACCTCGAAGCCTTCGTCGAAGACCGCGCGGGCGCCGGTCGCGTCGCCCTGTGCGAGCAGGACCTGTGCAGTCAGCAGGCGGAAGCGGCCGCGTGCGCGGTCCGCCGGGCTCAGCCGGGCAAGGACGGCGGCCGCTTCATCGGCGCGGTCCGCCGCGATCAGCGCGGGCACCGCCTCGCGAGCGAGCGCGGGCAGTACGGTGCGCCGCACCTCCGCGGTGCCCTCGGCCGCGCACGCGACGGACTCGGCGTACCGCTGTGCCGCCCGGGCCGTCTCCCCCGCCGTGGCCTCCGCGACCGCCAGGCAGTACAGCGGCCAGCAGCTCCGGCCGCGGGAGAGCGCGCGTTCCCAGCTGCGGACGGCCTGGGCGCGGTCGCCCGCGTGCCACTGGGCGATGCCGAGGTGCAGGTCGGCCGTGGCGCCCGGCCGCGCGGACTCCAGCAGGTCGCGCCAGGCCGGGGCGACCAGTGACGGGCCCGGTACGCCCGGCTCGTCGGGGAGATCGCCGGTGCGCAGCAGCTCCAGCCAGGGCCGCTGTTCCTCGCCCAGGGTGTCCTCGCTGAACGGCGTGCCCGGCAGGTCGTACCCGGCGCGGGCCACCTCCAGCGCGCCCCAGCCGGAGCCGGTGGCGAGCCGCTCCTTCGGTTCGAGGTCAGCGTACGGCCGCCAGGCGGCGTACGCGGCGGCTACCTCGGCGCGCGGCAGTACCGCTTCGAGCCGTTCCGCGACCTCACCACGGGCCGCGCTCCAGTCCGCCCCGTGCACCGTTCCCGGGTCCGTGGCCAGCGGCCCGTACGCCTCCAGCCACGCGAACTCCGCGCCGCCTTCGAGCGGTACGTGCTCCAGTTGGGTGCGCGCCAGCCCGGCCTGGATCTCGGCGTACCCGGGCGTGCCCGGCTCGGTCAGCCACTCCTGCCAGTGCCGCCCGGCCCGGCCGGCGCCCCACAGGAAGAGCTTGCGGCCGCACAGCGTGTCGGTGGAGGTGTGCACGAGGCCGTGGCCCTCGGCGTCGAGGGCGGCGATCCAGGGGCGGTCGCCGGGCGCGATCTCGTAGAAGTAGTCGGCGGGGTACTCGCTGCGCAGCGGGTACGTGCGGTCGGCGCCGCCGGACTCGGGGACCGGGACGCGGCGCAGCGTGCGCTCGTACCCGAAGTGCCACGCCTCGTCGGCGGGGGCGAGGACGCGGGTGCGCTCGTCCTCGGGGACGGCGATGTTGGACCACCAGTAGACGGGCGCGGTGTGGTGGTGGGGATTCTGTATGCGAACGCCCACATACAGAAAATCGGATCCGTCCGGGAGCCAGAGATCGACCTGGAACGGCAGATCGCGCAGCCGCTCCCACTCCCACAGGCGCAGCATCTCCCCGCCGTCCGGCGCGGGCACCCGCGCGGCGTGCACGGGAGCGCAGGAGAGCGTGGTGTGTCCGGTAGCGCCGATGTTCCATTCGATGCCGCCGGAGAACCACGCGCCGTTGAGCGCAAAGTCGGCGGGCTGGAACACGGGGTTGCGGTAGAGCAGTTCGCGTCCGGTGGGCTTGTGGTGCAGCGAGTGGACGCGGCCGCCGAGGCCCGGCAGGACAGTGGCGCGCAGCCGGTCGTTCTCGATCACGAGCGCGTCGAGGTCGGTGGGGGTACGGCCGCGGCCGTAACCGTCCCTGCGGCGTACGGGCAGCAGGGAGTCCAGTGGCCGGTAGGCGAGCTGCCGGGCCATGTCGGCGGGCACGCCCGCGTCCTCGGGGACGGTGATGCGGTGCACGTCACGGGGGCCGGCCAGCGCGGGCAGCGGGTTGTCGGGGCCGACGGCCGCCGCGGGCAGGGAGAGGGTGGTGCGTCGCACACTCGTGGCCACAGCGCCTCGCAGTCGGACCGGGCCGCCCCGTTCACGGCGGCCGTCTGGTGACCATGGAACCTTCTCCCAGCCGTGCTGAACAGGGCGTCCTCCGGTCAGGGTTGCGCAAAAACAATTCGGACGACAGGACGAAGGAGGATGGTGAATGCTGACCCCGTACACCGTATGACGCAACGCTGCGGTTCCGACGAAGGCGAGGACGGACGAGATGGCCACCGAGCACACCTACCGCGTGATCGTGCGCGGCAAGTGGGACGGGCTGACCGAGGAGGCCAGGGCGCGGCTGCGGGCCGAGGCCGATGAACAGGGCCTGACGCAGCTGCAGTTCACGCCCGAAGGGTCACTCGCGTGCGACCCCTCGATGACGTCCTTCGCATACCGGTACGTCGTCGTCTCGGACGCGGCGGACGGCGAGGAGATGGCGGCCGCGCTCGCCGAGGAGAAGGCCGAGCACGCGCTGCGCGCCGCCGGGTACGGCTACCGCGACCTGCGCTCCTCGGCCACGGACATGGACACGATGAAGGTCAACCGGAAACGGCGCTGAGGGGGCGGGCCGACGGTGCGGGGATCACGGGCCTTCCGGGGCCATCATCTCGCTGGTGATGGCCCAGCGTTCGTGGTCCCGCCAGGCCCCGTCGATGAAGAGGAAGTCGGGCGAATAGCCCTCTTTGCGGAAGCCGTTGCGGTGGGCGAGCGCGATCGAGGCGGTGTTCTCCGGCTGCACGTTGACCTCGATGCGGTGCAGGCCGAGCGGCCCGAAGGCGTACCGCAGGATCAGCTGGAGCCCCTCGCTCATCAGCCCGCGGCCCGCGGCGTGCGCGAAGGCACCGTAGCCGGCGGCGCCGCAGCGGAAGCCGCCGTGCACGATGTTGTTGATCGTGAGGTAGCCCGCGATCCGGCCGCCGTCCTGGAGGGCGCAGATCAGGAAGCCCGCGCGCGAGGGGTCCTGCAACCGGTCGTAGTACGCGTCGTAGGACGACTCGTCGGCGGGCGGGAAGAGCCAGGGCCGGTGCAGCTCCACGCTCTCCCGCGCCCGCGCGGTGAACTCCGCGCGGTCCGTCGGCCGGAACGGCCGGATGCCCACGCGGTGGCCGCGCGCGAGGTACGGGTCGGGCTCCTCCGCGGCGACGGACGCGGGCGCGGGGTGTCGATCGTCGGCCATCGTCGGATGATATCGGTCAGGTGTGCGAGGTGCGGCGCTGTGCGTTCAGGGGGCGCGTCACTGGAGTCGCGCGTTCGCGTCCCCTCACCACCACTCAGGCGCGTCGCTGCCCCAATTGCTCGGCGGGCGCGACCAGTTGACCGGCCCGTCGGCGAAGGAGACGGGCGGCAGGGCGTGCCGCAGACGGCCCATGGGGCTGTCGACGTCGGCGAGCCGGACCTCCGGGTCGTACGCGTCGGAGAGCCGGGCCTCCGGGTCGTACGCGTCGGAGAGCCCGGCCTCCTGGTCGTACGCGTCGGCGGCGCCCTCCGTACCGGGGGCGCGCCGCGGCAGTACGTCGGTGAGCAGCGCGGCAGTCTGTGTGAGGGCGAGCGTCGCCAGCCGGGAACCGCCCGTACGGGACCGCTCGGTGAGCGCCCGCAGTACGGCGGCGGCCAGCAGGTAGCCGGTGGCGTGATCCAGCGCCTGGGCGGGCAGGACGCCGGGCGCGCCGTCGGCCGCCGCCTCGGTCACGGCGATGCCGGTGGCTGCCTGGACGAGGCTGTCGAAGCCGCGGCGGTCGCCCCACGGGCCGTAGTCGCCCCAGGCGGACAGCCGCGCGACAACGATGCCGGGGCGGCGTTCGGCGAGCGCTTCGGGGGCCAGCCCGAAACGGTCCAGGGCGCCCGGCCGGTAGCCGGTGACGACCACATCGGCGAGCGCCAGCAGCTCCTCGAAGGACGCCCGCCCGGCCCGCGCGCCGAGATCCAGTACGGCGGAACGTTTCCCGAAGCCGGTGTCGCCGTGCGTGTCCCGGCTCTCCGGCAGGCCGGGTGCGTCGATGCGCAGCACGTCGGCGCCGAGCAGCGCGAGCGTACGGGTGGCGACCGGCCCGGCGAGCACCCGCGTCAGGTCCAGTACGCGCAGCCCGGCGGCGGGCAGCAGCGGGTCGCCGGCCAGGCCCGGCGGCCGGACCGGCGGCGTGGCGGTGCCGAGCGGCGCGAGGGTGAGCAGCGGGCGGCGGGCCACGGCGGCACCCTGGGGATGGGCGGCCCACTCCTTCGCGTCCCGTACGGCGACGGCCAGGCCGCCCGCCGCGTACACCGTCTCCTCGACGTCCTTGGCGCTCCGGCCCGCGAGCTCGGCCGCGAGCGCCTCGGGCCCGGCATCACCGGGCAGCCCGAGGGCGGCGAGCAGGCGGTCGCGGTGGTGCGGGTAATTGGCGTGCGTACGCAGTCGACCGTCGGCGGTGTGCCAGAAACCGGAGAGCGGCGCGAAGGCCGTGGGTGCCCGGCCGTCGATGCGCAGATGGCGCTCGCTGAGGAAGGCGGTGGCCACGGCGCCGTTGTCGACGGTCACGGCGGGGACGGGGCCGCCGGTACGGGTTGCGGCGAGTTCCGCGCCGGCCAGCGCGCAGACCGCGACGGCCGTCCTGGCCAGGTCCATGACCGGCAGCCGAGCGGGCAGCAGCCCGCGCGCACCGCCGTACCGCACCCGCCCGGTCAACCCGGCCGGCCCGCCGAGCGCCGCCCAGACCAGGGCCGCCGTGTCACCCCTATACCCCGCGCCACCTCGATACCCCGCGTCGTCGTTCATGCCGCCAGTGTGGCACTGAGTGCCACCCGCGAGAAGAGCACCGCTCGGAGCGACGCGCGCCGCCCCCGGCCGCGCGTGCCCCTCTACGGCCCTCGGTACCGGATCGGCGCGAACCGCACGCCGCGCCCGGCACTTCTCGGCCACCCCGGGCCCGGCCGGGCAGCGCCGCGGAGGAGCGGCGGCCTCCGCCGGGCCGCCCTCCGGGCATCCCGGCCGCCCACCCCGCTGCAGTACGCCCAGCTCAGCCGCCCCCTAGCAGACGCGCCGGCCAACTTGTGTCAGTAACCGCCACTTGGCCGAACTTCGCATAGTGGTTTCCCCTGAAATGACATGAAATGAGAAGTGGCACACCCGAGTTAGCGCACCGGAGGTACGCCGTGTCGGAAGCCATAACGCAAGCGGTCGCGGAAACCGTCCAGTTTCCGCAGGACCGTGCCTGTCCCTACCACCCGCCCACCGCCTACGCACCCCTGCGCGACCAGGGGCCGCTCTCCCGTGTCCAGCTCTACGACGGCCGGGAGGTGTGGATGGTGACAGGGCACGCCGAGGCGCGCGCCCTGCTCACCGACCAGCGCCTGTCGTCCGACCGGCTGAACCCCGACTTCCCGATCCCCAGCGCCCGCTTCGAGGGGTTTCGCGACGAGGAGCGCAAGAGCCGTACCACGCTCCTCGGGGTGGACGATCCCGAGCACAACGTTCAGCGGCGGATGCTGATCCCCAGCTTCGGCCTGAAGCGGATCGCGGGGATGCGCCCGCGTATCCAGCAGATCGTCGACCGGCTACTGGATGACATGGTGGCCGCCGGGCAGCCGGCCGAGCTGGTCTCGGCGTTCGCCCTGCCCGTACCGTCCATGGTCATCTGCGAGCTGCTCGGCGTGCCGTACGCCGACCACGAGTTCTTCGAGGACGCGTCGCGCCGTCTGCTGCGCGGCCCGACCGCGGACGACTCCCGGAAGGCCCTGGACGACCTGGAGGAGTACTTCGGCGAACTGATCACCCGGAAGGAGGACGAGCCGGGCGACGGGCTGCTGGACGAGCTGATCGCCGACCGGCTGCGCACCGGCGACCTGCCGCGCGACGAGCTGGTCAGCATGGCGATGATCCTGCTGGTGGCCGGGCACGAGACGACCGCCAACATGATCTCGCTGGGCGTGTTCACACTGTTGCAGCAGCCGGAGAAGCTGGCGGCGCTGCGCGCGGATCCGTCGCTGATGCCCACCGCGGTAGAGGAGCTGCTGCGGTACCTCTCCATCGCGGACGGGATGATGCGGGTGGCGACCGCGGACATCGAGGTCGGCGGCGTGACGATCGAGAAGGGCGACGGCGTGGTGTTCTCCACCTCGCTCGTCAACCGTGACGCCGCGGCGTACGAGTCGCCGGACGAGCTGGACTGGCACCGCTCCGCGCGGCACCACGTCGCCTTCGGCTTCGGCATCCACCAGTGCCTGGGTCAGAACCTGGCCCGCGCCGAGCTGGAGATCGCGCTGCAGTCGCTCCTCGACCGCTTCCCCGGCCTCCGCCTCGCGGCGCCCGCCGAGGAGATCCCGTTCAAGCCCGGCGACACCCTCCAGGGCATGGTGGAACTCCCCGTCGCCTGGTAGCAGTCGACCGACAATTGCCGACCGACAGTTGCCGACCGGCAATTGCATACCGCTCACCGCACCACCGCACCACCGGAGCCGGCCCCGTCCCCGACACGGCAGCACCACCTCCGCGCCGGGCCGGCCCCTCCCCTCCTCCCCCACAAGCCACTCACGGACTCAGGGACAGACCATGCCGACCACCCAGCACATCAGCATCGACACGGACCGCTGCATCGGCTCGGGGCAGTGTGCCCTCACCGCGCCCAAGACCTTCACGCAGGACGACGACGGCTTCAGCGCGCTGCTCCCGCACGCCGAGGACGCCCCCGCCGACCCCCTCGCGCGCGAGGCAGCCCGCGCCTGCCCGGTACAGGCGATCACGGTCGCGGAGGACTGAGAGTCCGGCCCGGTCCGCCCGACTACCGCTCCGCCAGCGGGAGTTCAAGCGTGCCCGTGTCCTCGGGCGCGCTGGTCACCGTCACCGGCTTGATGCCGCGATTGCCGTAGTACGCCGTGTCGCTCGCCGCGATGACGAACCGCAGGCGATGGCCGGGCTGGTAGCGGTGCACGATGGCCGGCAGCTCGACGGTGAACGGGCGGGTCACGTCCGGCACCCGCGCGGGCGCCACGAGCCGGTGCACGAGCGTCTTGGAGCCGTCGGGCGCGATGTCGTACAGCTTGGCGAAGAGCACGAGCTTGTCGGCCGCGTCGCCGGAGTTCTGCACCCGTTCGGTGCGCGGCGAGACGACCTTCAGGGTCGCCTTCGGGGCACCCACCACATCGACGGGCGCGCCCTCGACCGGCTCGGAGGTCCAGCCCAGGTGGGTCCCCTTGAGGTCGTACGGCTCGGGATCCTTCAGCCCGATGAGCCCGGCCAGCGAGCTCTCCGAGTGGCTGGTGGGCAGCAGCGCGTTGCGGTACTCGCGGCTGCCGCGCGCCACCTTCGACCGGTTGTCGACGAGCTTGCCGTCGCCGGAGAGGTACAGCTTCCAGGCGTCGCCGCTCGCGGGGAACGTGGCCGATGTGCCGTACGTCTGCCCGGCCGGCATCCAGTCCCGGTAGTAGGCGAACGCGGGGCCGGTGTCGGTGCCCTTCTTGTGCTGGAGGTAGCGGTCGAACCAGGCCAGGATGCGCTGGCCGACGTAACTGGTCTCCAAGTTCCCCTCGGCGAGGTTGAGTTCGCCGGAGGCCGGGTCGGTCATGCCGCCACTGTGGCCCCAGGACTGCCAGATCATCTTGGCCTCGGTGCCCTGCTCGGTGAGCGTCCGGTACGTGGCCGCCGCCTCGTTGAGGTTGAACAGCGTGTCCGCCTGACCCTGGACCAGCAGGGTCGGCGCCTTCACGGACTTCAGGTACGAGACGGGGCTGACGCTGCGCGCGTAGTCGAGGATCGACTGCTTACTGTCGTCCGTATACCGGCCCGAGTCCAGCCAGCGCTTGGTCTCGCACGCCTTGGCGACGAAGTGCAGACAGCCGGCGCCGCCGAGCCGGGACGGATCCAGGCTCGGGTTGAGCAGCCCCTGGGCCTCGCCTATGAGGAAGAATCCGTTGGTCCACTGGTGTTTGTATGCACCAGGGACATCGTTGCTGACGCTGCCCGACGGCTGGTCGGCGTTGTTGGGGTCCAGGGCGTACGCCAGGTCGTTCCAGGTGATCAAGGGGACGAGGGCGTCCACGCGGTGATCGACGGAGGCAGTGGCCATCTGTATCGCACCGCCGTACGAGCCACCGATCATGCCGACGCGCGGATCGGCGCCCTTCGCACCGGCCGCCCCTGCGGCCCTCCCGCCGGTCCCCGCGGCCTTCTCGCCGATCCCCGCAGCCTTCCCGTCCCCGCCGTCCTTCGTCACGTAGTCGACGCGGGTGCCGTCATCCGCCGTGCGCGCACCGGCGAGGAAGTCGATCAGCTGACTGGCCGCCTGACCGTCGATCCGCGGGTCGTCGAGCGAGATCGGGCAGCCGGACTTGCCGAAGCCCAGACCGGAGTAGGCCAGACCGACGTAGCCGCGCTCGGCGAAGGCGCGGGCGGTGGCGGCGGTCGAGCCGTCCGCCTTGCTGCCGCCGAAGCCGTTGGTGGTCAGGACGGCGGGGGCGGGGTGTGCCGCGTCGACGCCGGCCGGGCGGTAGAGATCGGCGTCCACCGTGCAGTCGCGGTCACCGGCCCGCACGGTCAGCTTCACGGCGGTGACCTCATACGGATCGGCGGCCGCCGCCGGCGCCGCGAGCGCGAGGGGGCTTGCCAGGGAGACGGCCGCCAACAGGGCGAGGGACGTGCGCAGAACGGGGCGGGACACTGCTGGGTACACGCTGACCTCCACAGAGACACGCCATACCTACCAGTCAGTACGGCGCGCTCATGGTCCGGCATGCATTTCGGACATGTCAACGGAGTTGACAAGAGTTATTACCGGCGAGTCAGTTACCGCTGGTCACAGGAGAGTTGGCCATCGCGGAAACAGCGGGGAGAGCGCCGAGAAACGCCCGGACGTGCCGCAGCCACGTCGCACGGTCGACCGCATTCAGAATGTGGGCGGCACCCGGCAGTTCGATCAGTTCGGCACCCGCGATGCCGGCCGCCAAGCGGTACGAGCTGTCGGGGAGGACCAGCCTGTCGCCCATCGGGGCCACCACCAGCGTGGGCGCGGCCACCTTTGCGAGGTCTGCCCGGACGTCCACCCGGGACACCAGATCGAAGTGGTCCACCATCCCGGGCGGCATCCCGTCCAGGGTGCGTTCCACCAGCGCGTCGAGGTCGGAGGGCGCCAGCTCCGCCAGGTCCGCCCGTGACAGGCACGAAACGCAGGCGAGCCGGGCCACGTCTTCCCAACGGCCCGCAGCAGCAAGGGACTTGATGAGCTGCGCCGCCAGCGCCAGGACCGGGTCCGCGACGGGGAACCCGGCGGTGAGGACGAGCGCCCTGACCCGCGCGGGATGCCGGGTGGCGACCCGTACGGCCACGGCGCTGCCGAGCGACTCGCCGAGTACGGCGAACGACTCCTGCCCGGCCGCGACGGCGGTGGCGACCAGTTGGTCGGCGAGTTCGTCCAGTTCCAGGGGTTCGGCGGCCACTGGGGAGTCGCCCGCGCCCGGGTAGTGCGGGCCGATGAGGGTGTAGTCGCGGGCGAGGTCGTCGAGGACCAGGCCGAAGTTGCCGGCGATGCTGCCGCCGGCGCCGTGCGCGAGCAGCAGTGCGGGACGCTCAGCGTTCACGCCGATGTTCATGTCGGTGTTCACGTCGGTATTCATGTCGATGACGCTAAACTCTGACATCCATGTCAGAGTCAAGTCGCGGCACCGGGGGGCCGAACCACGTGCGGATGAAGGAGATGGTCCGACGCACGGGCGTCCACGAGCGGCTGCTGCGCTACTACGAACAGCAGGGGCTGCTGGCACCGCAGCGGCTGCCGAGCGGCTACCGGGTGTACGACGAGTCGGACGTGGAAACGGTGCACCGTATCCGCTCCCTGCTGGCGGCGGGCCTCACGACCTCGCTGATCGCAGAGGTACTGCCCTGCGTCCGTACGGACGACGGCCGCCTCCTTCCCACCTGCCCGGATCTCGTCGCCCGACTGGAGGAGGAAAGGGAGCGGATCAGCCGGGCCATCGGCGAGCTGCAGGCGTCCCGCGCGATGCTCGACACGGTCATCGCCGCGAAGCCCAGTTGAGGCGGCTGCGTCAGGTCAGCGGCGGTGCGTCCAACGTCAGCGTGCCGGCGTCCGCGTCCAGCCACGCCCGTACACCCAGGGGTACTGTCAGCGCCGAGTCCCCGTGGCCGAAGCCGAAATCCTCGACCACGGGCACGCCGAGACCGCTCAGCCGGTCCATGAGCACCGCACGCACCCGCTCGTACGGGCCGCAGCGTGCCCAGGAGCCGAGCAGGACGCCGGTCGCGCCGGTCAGCGTGCCGGAGCGGAGCAGTTGGGTGAGCGCGCGGTCGATGGCGTACGGCGACTCGCCCACGTCCTCCAGCAGCAGGAGACCGCCGGCCGCGTCCGGGCGCGCGTCCGGTGTGCCCGCCTCGCTCGCCAGCAGTGCGAGGCAGCCGCCGAAGGTGACGCCGTGCGCCCGGCCCGGCACCAGCGTGCGCGCCGAGTGGGGAGCCAGGGTCGTGACGGCCGGATCCTCGGGGGTGAAGAGCGTGCGCCGCAGGTGGTCGCGGGTCGGCTCGTCCTTGAGGAAGATCTCGCCGGCCACCGCGGGGCCGTGCAGCGTCGCCAGCCCGGCCCGCAGCGCGAACGCCTCGTGCAGGACGGTCACATCGCTGAAGCCGATCAGCGGCTTGGGCGGCGCCGCCCGTATCGCTTCCCAGTCCAGCAGGTCGACCATGCGCTGGGCGCCGTACCCGCCGCGTGCGGCGAACACCGCGGCCACCGCCGGGTCGCACCAGGCGTCCTGAAGGTCGCGGGCGCGGCAGTCGTCCGGCGCCGCCAAGTACGCCAACTCCCCGTGTCCGGCGCGGACATGAGGCGCCAGTACCGGGTCGAGGTCCCAGCCGCGCAGGATGTCCAGGCCGGCGTCCAGCCGCTCGGGGGCGACCGGGCCGCTGGGCGCGACGACGGCCACCCGGTCGCCGGGCCGCAGCCGGGGCGGCCGGGTCCCCTGCCGTACGGTCACCGGCGTACCCCCGTCGCCTCGCGCCCTGTCGCCGGCCTGCCCGGCCCACCCCTCATTTGCCCAGTTCCAGCGTCGGTACGTCCGTCCGCGCGATGCCGAAGGTCTGCGCGTACAGGGACAGTTCGGCCTCGACGGCGCGCACGATCGTGTCCTCGCGGCGAAAGCCGTGGCCCTCGCCCTCGAAGGACAGGTACGCATGCGGTATGCCGCAGCGGGCGACCTCGGCGAGGAACCGCTCGGCCTGCGCGGGCGGGCAGATCACATCGTCCAGGCCCTGGAGCAGCAGGAACGGCGCGGAGATCCGGTCCGCCTGGTGCAGCGGCGAGCGGTCACGGTACCGGTCGGGGACCTCGGCGAGCGGGCCGACCAGGGACTCCAGGTACTGCGACTCGAAGTCGTGGGTCTCGCCGCCGGCCCAGGCCGTCAGGTCCAGGACCGGATAGCTGATCGTGCCGCAGGCGTAGAGATCGGTGCCGGTCAGCGAGGCCGCGGTGGTCCAGCCGCCGGCACTGCCGCCCCGGATGGCGAGCCGGGAGCGGTCGGCCGTGCCCTCGTCGGCCAGCGCCCGGGCGACCGCGGCGCAGTCCTCGACGTCCACCACGCCCCACTGCTCGCGCAGCCGCTCGCGGTACTCCCTGCCGTACCCCGTCGAGCCGCCGTAGTTGACCTCAGCGACGCCGAAGCCGCGTGAGGTGAAGTAGGCGATCTCCAGGTCGAGGACGAGCGGGGCGTGGCCGGTGGGGCCGCCGTGCGCCCACACCACGAAGGGGGCGGGCTCGCCGTCCGGCGGGGCGTGGGTGGGGCTGTGCGGCGGGTAGACGTGGGCGTGAATGTCCCGGCCGTCCGGGCCGGTGAATGTGCGGATCTGCGGCTCGGGGTAGTACGCCGGGTCGAGCGCGTCGACGTGCCGGGCGGCGATCACCCGGGAGCGGCCGGTCAGCGTGTCCAGCTCGACGATCTCGTACGAGCTGCGCGGACTGGCGGCGATGCCGATGACGCGGGTGCCGTGCACGGCGAGCGAGGGGGCCCACTCCGTCCATGGTCCGGCCGCGTCGACCAGCTCGCCGGCGACCGGATCCAGTATGCCGAGACGGTTCGTGCCGTGGCCGTGGAGCGTGGCGATCGTGCCGCCCTCCAGCGGCAGGAACCAGCGCAGGCCCACCTTCCACAGCGGCCCGCCGAACTCCTCCTGCCGGGCGGGATACAGGCGTCGGCCGGGTGTCGTACTGCCGTCCGCTCCCGCGCCCGCAGCCAGGTCCGGGTCCGCGCTCCGCAGCTCCCACCAGCCGTCGGCGTCCGAGACGTACAGCAGCGAGCCGTCCGCCGCCCACTCGATCTGCGCGACGGCCTCCTCGGCGCCGCCGACCAGGGCGCGGGCGCCGGTGAACGCGCCGTCCCCGGTCACCTCGGCGACCATGACGACCGTGCCGTCCCAGGGCATACGGGGGTGGTCCCAGGCGATCCAGGCGGCCCGGCCGCCGTCCGGGGAGAGCCGCGGACCGGTGACGAAGCGGTGCCGGTCGTCGCTCAACTCCCTTATCGCACCCCGGTTTTCGGCGGCCGAGCCGTCCAGGGGTACGGCGGCGAGCACCCGGCGCACGTCCGTGGGCCCTTCGCCCGTGAACTCCTCCAGTACGCACCACACTTCGCCCCGGTCGGGCAGCACGACCGGGTCCACCCACCGCAGGCCGCCGCCGACGGCGGAGACCGGGGTGAGCGGGCGCGGCTCGCCGCCGCCGTCCGGCGCGTACGCGTACAGCCGCTGGTCGGCGAAGTGGACGAAGACGACGAGGGGCGCGCCGTCCGCGTCCAGGGCGCCGGCCCAGGGCTGGCCGCCGTACTCGATGACCCGGCTGCGGACGTTCCACGGCGGGGGCAGCACCGACTGCTCCGCGCCCTCCGGCGTGCGCCGGACGAGCGCCCGGCGGCCGCCCTCCTCGGGGCGCGGCTCGGTCCACCACACCTCGTCGCCCACCACGCCGAGGTACTCGGGGCGGCCGTCGTGGGCGGCGACCAGCCGGGCGTCGATGGGCGACGGCCAGGCTCCGTAGGGCGCCGTGGTCACCATGGCGGTGTCCTCTCAGTCCGTTCGGTCCGTTCGGTCCGTGTCAGCGGGGCCCGGCCCGGGGCGGTCACCCCGTGCTGTGCACCAGGAAGTCGTCCAGTACCCGCACTCCGAAGTGCAGTGCCTCCACCGGCACCCGTTCGTCGACGCCGTGGAAGAGCGCCTGGTAGTCGAAGCCCTCGGGCAGCTTGAGCGGCGAGAAGCCGTACCCCTGGATGCCCAGCCGGGAGAACTGCTTGGCGTCCGTGCCGCCCGACATGCAGTACGGCACGACCTTGGCCTGCGGGTCGAAGCGCTCGATCGAGGCGCGCATCGCGGCGTACGTGGGCCCGTCCACCGGGGCCTGCAGCGCCACCTCGCCGTGGTGGAACTCCCACTCCACATGGGGTCCCGTGAGCCGGTCGAGGGTGGTGCGGAACTCCTCCTCGCCGCCGGGCAGCACCCGCCCGTCCACGAAGGCGGTGGCGCTCCCCGGGATCACATTGACCTTGTAACCGGCGTCCAGCATCGTCGGGTTGGCGCTGTTGCGCACGGTCGGCGCCACCAGGTCGGCGGCCGGGCCGAGCGCGGCGAGCAGCGCGTCGACGTCGTGCGCGAGAACGTACGGGTCGGTGGCGTCCAGCCGGGCCTCGACGCCGTGCAGCGCGGCCAGCTCGCGCAGCGCGGCGCGGACGGTGGGGGTGAGCCGCACCGGCCACACGTGCTCGCCGATGCGGGCGATGGCGGCGGCGAGCCGGCTGACCGCATTCGCGCCGTTCACCTTCGAGCCGTGACCCGCCGTGCCCGTCGCCGTCAGCTTCAGCCAGGCCGTGCCCCGCTCCCCCGCCGCGATGGGGTACAGCTGCATGCCGTCCCCGGCGTGGAAGGTGAAGGCGCCCGACTCGCTGATGCCTTCCGTGCACCCCTCGAAGAGGCCCGGGTGCTCGTCGGCGAGGAAGCCGGAGCCGTCCTCGGCGCTGGCCTCCTCGTCCGCGGTGAAGGCGAGCACGATGTCGCGCCGGGGGCGGACGCCGGCCCGCGCCCAGGCGCGTACGGCGGCCAGCACCATCGCGTCCATGTTCTTCATGTCGATCGCGCCGCGGCCCCAGACCACGCCGTCCTGAATCTCGCCGGAGAACGGGTGCACGCTCCAGTCGTGCGGCGCGGCGGGCACCACGTCCAGATGGCCGTGCACCAGCAGCGCGTCGGCGCCCGGGTCGCTGCCCTCGATACGGGCAACGACGTTCGTCCGGCCCGGGCTGCGCTCCAGGAGGGTCGGCTCGATGCCCGCCTCCGCCAGCCGTTCCGCGACGTACTCGGCGGCCGGGCGCTCCAGGCAGTCGCCGTTTCCTCGGTTCGTGGTGTCGATGCGGATCAGCTCGGAGGTGAAGCGGACCACCTCGTCCAGCGCCTGGGCATCCACCGCGCTGTCCTGCCGGATGCCCGGCGCGGGTCTTTCGCCCGCGAGCGCGTCCTCCACATCGATCATCTGCTCAGCCATACTGCTCCTCCACATGGGACGAGACGAGGGTGGTGACCGCTTTGAAGCAGCGGATACCTTCGTACATGTTCGCGCTCTCGTAGCTGACGCGGCGGGTGCCGCTGCGCTCCACACCCGGGACGCAGGTCGCGGCGCCCACCAAGTGCTCGGCGTCGAACTCCACTTCCACGGTGAACGGGCCGCGCCGTATGGGCTCGTGCCGCCGCGCCAGCGCCGCGGCTTCCCGGGCCGCGGCCCGGATGTCGGCGGCCGTGCGCGCGGGCGGCCGGCAGACCGCCGCATACCGTGACACATAGTCCTTCACTGCGATGCCCCGCGCCCCGGGCGCGTACCCCTTGGCGTCCTCGCACGTCCGGTCGTCGCCGGTCACCAGGACCACCGGCACGCCGTACTCCGCGACCACCAGCGAGTTCAGATAGCCCTCGCTCGCCGGGGTCCCGTCGACCCAGACGCCGGTGATCGAATTGGCGAGGTAGGTGTGCGCCAGCACGCCTTCCGTACCGGCGCCCGTGTGATAGCCGACGAAGGCTATGCCGTCCACATCGCCGTGCTGCACGCCCTCGACCATGCTCAGCGACTTGTGCCGCCCCGTCAGCATCTGCGCCCGCTCGTCCAGCTGCTCCAGCAGCAGATTGCGCATCGTCCAATGCGCCTCGTTCACGAGCACGTCATCGGCACCGCCGTCGAAGAATCCGGCGATCGCCGCATTGACGTCGGAGGTGAACATGTGACGGCAGCGCTCCCACTGACTCGTCCCCGGCAGCACATCCGCAGGCCAGGTCACGCCGGTGGCGCCTTCCATGTCCGCGGAAATGAGGATCTTCATGAGCCGCACGTTACGCGACCGCGCAGGCTCCGACCATGCCTGTGGATAACTCCGGAGGTCCAGACCGATGGCGGTGCCCGGAGCCGTGCGGCGAAGGCGGTGAGCACCGCCTGCGGGGCGACTCGCGCCAGTACGGTGAGTGGGTGAACGAGACGTGGAACGAGGGCGGTACGGGGGTGCTTCGGCTGCCGTCCGGGCGGCTGGTGCGGGGGCGCGGACTGCGGCGGCCGCTGCCGACCGGGCCGCTGCCGTCGTACGCCGTGTACCTGCTCGGCAAGGAGCCGCCCGAGGTGCCGTGGGAGGCGCGGTGGCTGCGCTGGCCGGACTTCTGGCTGCCCCGCGACGGGCGGCAGCTCCGGGCGGCGCTCGGCGAGGCATGGGACCGGGCCGGCGCCGAACGGGTCGAGCTCGCGTGCGACGGCGGCCGGGGGCGCACGGGGACGGCGCTGGCATGCCTCGCCGTACTGGACGGCGTACCGCCGGAGCGTGCGGTGGAGTTCGTGCGCCGGAACTATGACCGCCATGCGGTCGAGACGCCGTGGCAGAAACGGTACGTCCGGCGCTTCGCCCCGTGAGCCGGCTGAGTCGTCCGAGCCTTCCGAGCCGTCGTCAGGCCAGGCGCTCCACGAGCAGGAAGGCCCCGATCACGATCATGGCGGCGCCCGAGACGCGGGTGACGGCGCGGGCGACGACCGGCCGGGCGCGCAGCACGGTACGGGCCAGCACGCCGACGCCCGTGTAGACCGCTCCGCAGTTTGCCATGTGCACCAGGCCCAGTACGGCGATCTGCGCTGCCAGGGGCCAGCCGTTCCCGCTGTCGTGAGCGGCGGCGAACTGCGGGAGCAGGGCGATGTACAGCAGCAGCGCCTTGGGGTTGAGGCCGCTGATGCCGGCGCCCTTGAGGAGCCGGGCGCCGGGAGCCGCGCCGGCGGGGACCTCGGACGGGTCGGCCGACGCGGGCGCCGCGGGCCGTATCAGAGTCATGATGCCGAGCCACATCAGGTACAGGGAGCCGAGCACCGTCAGGGCGGTGAGCACCGACGGGTTGCTCGCGACCACGGCCGCCAGGCCGGCGACGACCACCAGGGTGAGTCCCGCATAGCCGAGCATCAGGCCGCCGACCGCCGGCAGGACGGACCGGTCACGCAGGCCGGCGGTGATCGCGTACGCCCAGTCCGCGCCCGGTACGAGGACGAGGAGGACGGACACGGCCCAGAAGGCGGCTATGGAGCTGGCGGCCATGAAGTGGTTCTCGCTGGTTCTCTCTGTTCGGACGGGCCGAAAGGGAGAATAGACGCGAGGGCGCGGAAAGTGTTTCCCGATAGTGTCGCTACACGAGGTGACACTGGAAGGATTTTCCCCATGGACGACTTGGACCGGATAATTCTTGCCGAGCTGCAGGAGGACGGGCGGCTGACCGTCACGGAGCTGGCGGGCCGGGTGGGGCTCAGCCTCTCGCCGTGCCACCGCCGGCTGCGCGAGCTGGAGCGCAGCGGCGCGATCCGGGGCTACCGCGCGGTCGTGGACGCCGAGGCGGTCGGGCTGAAGTTCGAGGCGCTCGTCTTCGTGACCATGCGTCAGGAGGACCGCAGCACCGTCTCCGCCTTCGAGGAGGCGGTCGCGGACATCCCTCAGGTGCTGCAGGCGCAGCGCCTCTTCGGCGACCCGGACTACCTGCTGCGCATCGTCAGCGCCGACCTGCCGGCCTTCCAGCGGCTGTACGACGAGAAGCTGGCGACGCTCCCGGGGGTGCAGCGGCTCAGCTCCACGCTCGTGATGAAGCATGTTGTATACGAACGACCGCTGCCTGCATAACGTACGCGCGCAACGTATGCGGCCGCGCAGCCCGAAGGCCGCGCGGCCGCATACGAAGGCGGGCCCTCAACCGGACGTGTCGGCCCCCGTGGGGAGCGGCGGCTCGGCCTCGATGTCCGCCAGCTCCTCGTCGGTCAGCAGCCGGGAGCGGACCAGGAACCGTACGCCCTCGGGTGCCTCCAGCGAGAAGCCGCTGCCCCTGCCCGGCACCACGTCAATGGTGAGGTAGGTGTGCTGCCAGTAGGCGAACTGGTCGGCGCTCATCCAGATGGGCACGTCGTCGTGGAAGACGTGGCCCAGGAGGACATCGGCTCCACCGACCTTGAACTCACCGCGCGGGTAGCACATCGGCGCGCTGCCGTCGCAGCAGCCGCCCGACTGATGGAACATCACCGGACCGTGCGTCTCCGTCAGCCGCCGCACGAGATCCTCGGCGGCCGGCGTCAGGTCGACGCGCCTGGTGAGGCCGCCCATCAGAAGAACCCGAGCTTCTTCGCCGAGTAGCTGACCAGCAGGTTCTTGGTCTGCTGGTAGTGGTCGAGCATCATCTTGTGGTTCTCCCGGCCGATGCCGGAGTTCTTGTACCCGCCGAACGCCGCGTGCGCGGGGTAGGCGTGGTAGCAGTTGGTCCACACCCGGCCCGCCTTGATCTCGCGGCCGAGGCGGTACGCGGTGTTGCCGTCCCGGGTCCACACGCCGGCGCCCAGCCCGTACAGCGTGTCGTTGGCAATCTTCAGGGCCTCGTCGACCGAGTCGTACGTGGTCACCGAGACGACCGGACCGAAGATCTCCTCCTGGAAGATCCGCATGTCGTTGGTGCCGCGGAAGATCGTCGGCTCGATGTAGTAACCGCCCTCGTGGCCGGGGACGGTGCGCGAGGAGCCGCCGGTGACCAGCTCGGCGCCCTCCTTCTTGCCGATGTCGATGTAGGAGAGGATCTTCTCGAACTGGTCGTTGCTGGCCTGCGCGCCGATCATCGTCGCCGGGTCCAGCGGGCTGCCACTGACGATCGCCTTGGTCCGCTCGACACAGCGCGCCATGAACTCGTCGTAGATCGACGCGTGGATCAGCGCGCGGGAAGGACAGGTGCAGACCTCGCCCTGGTTGAGCGCGAACATCACGAAGCCCTCGACGGCCTTGTCCAGGAAGTCGTCGTCGGCGGCCGTGACGTCGGGCAGGAAGATGTTCGGGCTCTTGCCGCCCAGCTCCAGGGTGACCGGAATGATGTTCTCGCTGGCGTACTGCATGATCAGGCGCCCGGTCGTGGTCTCGCCGGTGAACGCCACCTTGGCGATCCGCGGGCTGGAGGCCAGCGGCTTGCCCGCCTCCACGCCGAAGCCGTTGACGATGTTGACCACGCCCGGCGGGAGCAGATCGGCGATCAGGTCGATGAGGACCAGGATGCTGGCGGGGGTCTGCTCGGCGGGCTTGATGACCACGCAGTTACCGGCCGCGAGCGCGGGCGCCAGCTTCCAGGTGGCCATCAGGAGCGGGAAGTTCCACGGGATGATCTGGCCGACGACGCCGAGCGGCTCGTGGAAGTGGTACGCGACGGTGTCGGCGTCGATCTCGGAGATCGAGCCTTCCTGGCCGCGTACGGCGCCGGCGAAGTAGCGGAAGTGGTCCACGGCCAGCGGCAGGTCGGCGGCCAGGGTCTCGCGGACCGGCTTGCCGTTCTCCCAGGTCTCGGCGACCGCGAGCTTTTCGAGGTGCTCCTCGATGCGGTCGGCGATCTTGTTGAGGATGTTGGCGCGCTCCGTGGTGGAGGTGCGGCTCCACTTCTCGGCCGCCGCGTGCGCGGCATCCAACGCGAGGTCGACATCGGCCGCCGTGGACCGCGCGACCTGGGTGAACGTACGGCCGTCCACCGGTGAGGGGTTGTCGAAGTACTGGCCGTTCACCGGCGCGACCCAGTCGCCGCCGATGAAATTGTCGTAGCGCTGCTTGAAGCTGACGATGCTGCCTTCTGTGCCGGGCTGCGCGTACACCATTGTCGGCGCTCCTAGGGGAGTACGGATGAAGTGCGGGTGCGGCACACCTTCACGCGGGGAGGTTGGCGAAAGGTTGGCGTCGGCGTCACCTCGTGTTGTCCGTATGCGATATGGGGTCTGCGGTCTGCGGTCTGCGGTTGTCGTCCAGTCGTCGTCGGTCGCCGGTCGTCGTTCAGTCGCGGAGGGCGGTGCTCAGGCGGCCCGCCGCGAGGGCTCGGCGGGGGTCGTGCGGGGGCAGGACGTGCAGCGCGTGCTGGTGGATCTCGGCGTCGTGCGGGGCGCGGGTGCCGTAGGCCAGGGCATGTTCCGGTACTGCGCTGGTCAGGACGGCCTCGCGGACCGCGACCTCCAGGTGCTCGCGCCAGGCGAGGATGCCCGGCGCCTCGGACTGCGGCAGCAGCGGACCGCTGTACCGGGTGAGCGCGCCCTCCGTATCGCCCGCCGCCAGCGCCCGCAGTACCTCGACGGCGTCGCAGTGCACCGAGGTGGTGAGGGCGTACTTGCGGGTGGTGATCGCGCCGCCGAGGGCGCGGCGCAGGTGGGAGACCTCGGCCTTGAAGGTGGAGGCGGTGACCGGGCGTTCTCCGTACAGCGCGTCACGGAGGCGTTCGGGGGTGTAGCCCGCCGGTTCCAGTGCGAGCAGGGTGAGGATCTCCAGCTGGCGGGGACGCAGCCGCAGCCGGGCACCGGCGCGCACGGCCTGCCCGGCGCCCAGGCAGGTCAGCCGCACACCGTCCGCGGCGGCCGCGCCGGCCCCGCCGCCCGCGGTACGGGAGCGACCCGCGCCCAGATCCGCCCGCAGCCGCGTCTCGATCGTCGACACCAGACTGCGTACGGTCGACATCGCCAGCGGATGCGAGCGGTCCCAGGTGGTGGAGAGGTCCAGTACGCCGAGGATGCGGCCATCGGGGGCGTGGATCGGGGCGCAGTAACAGGCCCAGCCGTGCAGCGCGGCGACCAGGTGTTCGGCGGAGAAGACGGCGCTGGGGCGGCCGGTGCGCAGCGCGAGGGAGAGGGCGTTGGTGCCCATGGCGGGCTCGTCCCAGCGGCCGCCTGGCGCGAAGTTGACCTGCTCGGCGCGGCGTCGCATGACGCGGCCGCCGCAGGTCCACAGGAGGGTGCCGGACTCGTCGGTGACCCCGGCGACGAAGCCGGCGTCGTCCGCGATGCTGTTCAGCTCGGCCGCGAGATCGCTGACCGGGCGGCGCAGCGGCGAGTCGGCCCAGCGGGGGCGTACCTCGCCGCCGTCGGTGACCGGGGCGCTGACGGCGCCGGGGTCGACGGTATGCAGTGAACGGACCCAGGAGTCGGTCACCTCGGGGCGCAGCGGCGCCGTCCCGGCCGGCGCCCGCCGGGCCGCGCGCAGCTCCGGTACCCAGCGGGACCATTCGCTCTCCAGCGCGGCCCTGCGCCGCCGGAGGTCACTGCGCACTGCTGGCATCGGCGTCCCGCACCTCGTCGTCTCCAGTTGGACCACCGGTCAGCACCGCCCGCCCGTACCACCGCCCAGTACCACCGGCCCACCGTAAGAAGCCCTGCCAAAAATAGTGCGTACCGTGCGCGCGGCACAGACCCCGTGACCTGCCCGCCCCACGCCGCCGCACGCCGCCTCACGCCACCCGTGGTCTCGCCACCAGCCAGTTGGTGGGGATCTCGACCGGGGTGCCATCGGGGCGGGTCTCGGTGGTGATCAGCGGGAGGCGGCCGGAGCCGGTCGTCTCCAGGCCGTGGCCGGCCAGCAGGTCCGGTATGACGCCGTCGGCCATCTCGGCGGGCGCTATGCCGTGCGAGAAGATCGCGCGCACCTTGGCCGGCGGGCCCTCCGGGCGTTGCGCCAGGGACATCAGGACGCCCTTGGCGTCCTCGGACAGCTCGACGAGGAAGAGCCGGCCGCGCTTGCCGAGGAGGTGGGCGATGTTCGCGACGATGCGGGGCCGTTCCTCGGGGGCGCATTGGTGCAGTACGCCGCGCACGTAGACATTGGCATCACCTACGTCGTCGTGCAGCGCCCGTATCTGGTCGGCGTCCGCCGCGTCCGCCTGGCGGAATTCGGCCACCCCCTCCGGGTCCTCGCGACGAGCCCGGTCAATCGCGGACGCCGATACGTCGATACCGATCGCGCGGGGGAAGTGTTCAGCCAGAAAGCGTGTCTGGGTGCCGTTCCCGCAGCCGAGGTCGACGACCGGGAGGGCAGGGTCGAAGTGCTCGGCGAAGAACGGGAGATGGCGGGCGACCGCCAGTGCCGGTGCCGCGTCCCAGAAGACCTCGCCCTCGCCCGCCGGCGCGTCGCGCCAGAAGCCTTCCCACGCCGTCGAATTGTGGCTCGTTGCGCTCATGGCCAATTGCTACTGCCGGGGCTCGGCCAGGCGCAAGAGTGGTAACCGTTCTTTCAGGAGCGATGACCGCTCCGTCACCTGATGTTCGAACGTGTTGCGCGCCGCACGCACCAACGGGATGCGTGCCGCAGTGGCTACCGGGATCCGCGCCGCGTCCGCGGCAACGACTGCTCGAACCACACCGTCTTGCCCGTCGACGTCCGGCTCGTACCCCACTCACGGGCCAGCCGGCTCACCACCCGCAGACCGCGCCCGAACTCGTCCTCGTCCCCCACGCTCAGCAGCTGCGGCAGGCTGTGATCGTCGTCCGACACCTCGCACAGCAGCGCGTCCGTACGCACCAGGCGCAGCACGACATGCTCGGTGTGGGCGTGCCGTACGGCGTTGGTGACGATCTCGCTGACCAGCAGCTCGGCGGTGTCCGCCGCCGATTCGAGGCCCCAACGGGAGAGTTGGGCGCGTACCAGCAGCCGGGCCCGGGAGACCTCGCGGGCCTCGATGGGCAGCCGCCACTCCGCGACGTCCGCGCGCTCGATGCCGTTCAGCCGGGCCATCAGCAGCGCCACGTCGTCCTTGCGGCCGCCGCGCCCCTTGTTCAACGTCGTGGCGAGCGCGCGGATGATCGTGTCGCAGGCCTCGTCCATGGAGGCGGCCGGGTGCGCGGCGGACTCCGCGAGCGCCGCGAGCCCGACGCCGATGTCCTCGCCGCGCACTTCGACCAGCCCATCCGTGCAGAGCACCAGCCGGTCACCGGGCGCGACGGGCACGGTCACCGCGTCGAACGGCACGCCGCCGACGCCGATCGGCGCGCCCGTCGGCAGGTCGAGCAGCTCGCTGCGGCCGTCGGCGGCGCGCACGATCACCGGCGGGATGTGTCCGGCGTTGGCGAGGGTCAGTTGGGACTCGATCGGGTTGTAGACGACGTACAGACACGTCGCGAGGTAGTTGTCGCCGAGGCGCTGGGCGAGGTCGTCCAGGCTGCGCAGCAGCTGCGCCGGCGGCATGTCGATGGCGGCCATCGTCTGCACGGCCGTCCGCAACTGGCCCATCATCGCCGCGGAGTTCAGCCCGTGGCCCATGACGTCGCCGACCACCAGTGCCGTACGGGAACCGGGCAGCTTGATCGTGTCGAACCAGTCGCCGCCGACCCGGCCGAGGCGGGTGCCGGGCAGATAGCGGGTGGCCGTGTCGCAGCCCGCCATCCGGGGCTCGATGTGCGGGAGCATGCTGTCCTGCAGCGTCTCCGCGACGTTCTCCTGATACGTGTACATGCGGGCGTTGTCGAGCACGAGGCCCGCACGCGCGGCCAGTTCGGCGCCCGTGACCCGGTCCATGTCGTTGAATTCCGTACGCTCCGGGTGGCGCAGCAGGATCATGAAGCCCAGTACGACGTTCCGCGCCTTCAGGGGGACGACCAGCATCGAGCGGAGGTTGATCAGCGGGCTGATGTCGCGCTTCTCGAACTGCGCGGCGATGGCGTTGCCCATCTCCTCGCTGATGCGCGGGATGAGCACCGGCTCGCCCGTGGTCATGCACTGGAAGAACGGCGTGTGGGCGGGGAACGGCATGGACTCGCCGACCGGCACCACGTCGTCCCAGCGGCCCGGCTCGTCGTTGTGCTCCACCGCGACGCGGTGCCACATCGTCGTCGTGTCCGGCGGGCCGTCGGGGAAGCCCTCACCGGCGATGACCTGCTCGCGCAGATACGTGCCCGCGACATCGGTGAAGCGCGGTACGACCGCCTCGCTGACCTCCTGGATCGTGCGGGCCAGGTCGAGGGAGGAGCCGATGCGGCCGCTGACCTCGTTCAAGAACTCCAGGCGCTCGCGGACCGCGGCGTATTCGAGGTCCGACTCCAGTTCGGCGGCGGCCGCCGCCGCGGTCTGCGGGTCGGTGGCCGCGGAGGCGGTACGCAGCAGCCGCGCACGCCGCTCGACGCGCCGCGGCACGCCCCAGTCCGGCGTGACCGGAAAGCGCTCCTGCTGGCTGATCTCCAGGACGGGATAGCCCAGTTCGAGTACCTGGGAGACGATGCGGGCGCTCTCCTGCGGGCTCATGCTCGGCAGGATCTCGGGCAGCCGCCGGGCGAGGTCGTGGGATTCGGGGAAGTCCGTGTGCAGGGCGAAACCCGGCGCGAATCGCTCGCGCTCCCGCTCGCCCGCGCCCTCATCCGCGCTCTCGCCGTGCAGCTGCCCGGCGTCGGCCGCCAGCACCAGCAGCCGCTCCTCACCCGGTCCGACCAGGGGATACGCCCACCACAGTATGTCGACGCGGCCGCGCTCCGGGTCCGTCGTACGGGCCCGACCGGCCCGCGGGAACGACGTCTCGCCGCCGAGCGAGGACTCCAGGTCGGGGCCGTGCGGGTCCTCGGCGCCGACCGCGCTGTGCCATTCGTCGGAGCCGAGCGCACCCGAGACGGGCATCAGGTCCACGGCGGGCGCGCCCACCGCCTCCTCGCGCGCGGGCCCGAAGAGCCGGCGTGCGCCCCGGCTCCAGTGGGAGACCAGACCACGGGCGTCGACCACGACGACGGCCAGCGGGATCCGGCCGGGCTCAGGGTCCCGCGGCGCAGGCACCCCTGGTGCCGCGCTCACCATGTCGTCGCCGTGCGACGGGCCACGCTCCATGGGCGGTTGCTCCTTCGTACGCGTACGCATGATCTGCGTCCCGCTACCACGGTACGGCCACGCGCTGCCGGACGGGGCGCATTCCGCGAACTGCGGCACCCGGGGCGCAGGCCGTACGGCCTCGCATTACTCCCGGGCGACCGTGCTTGCTCGGCACTCCGCACCCCTCCCTGTGGCCCCATGGACGACGGTCGCCCATGGGCACGGGACCGTAGCGGAAAGGAGCGCCGCGCGGTGGCCGCGGACGCAGGAGGGTGCATATTTCCGCCTTGTGCGCGCCGCGGATGCGCGTGCACTCGGGGAGCACGCGCGCCCGCGAGCGCACCCGGCCGCGCCCTCGGGAGCCATCGCTGAAAAACCCTCAGAAGCGGCCTTCCGGCCCAGGAGTCAGTCCTCGTGGCCCAGTTGGAGGTCGCGCTCCGTGCGGCCGCCGCCCGCGACCTGGAGGACCGTGGCGACCGGCGGATAGCCCGCGGCGATGACGGTGTACTCGCCGGCCGCCAGGTCCACGAACCGGAACAGACCGTCGGGCCCCGTGGTCGCGGTGTCCACGACGTTGCCGCCCGCGTCCAGGAGCGTGACCCGGGCGTCCTCAACGGGGCGTCCGCCACCGGCCCTTACGGTGCCGCGCAGCACGGCGCCGCCCGCCAGTTCGACGTCCTGCCGGGTCTCGCGGGACGCCTGGACGGTCACCGGGAGCGCGGCGGGCCGGAAGGCGGGGGCGCTGGAGGCGAGCGTGTACTCGCCCGCCACCAGCTCGCCGATCACGTACCCGCCCTCACGCCCGCTGCGGGTCGTCGCCACGACCTCGCCGCGTACGTCCGTCAGCGTCACCATGGCGTCGCGTACGGGTGTGCCGTCGGCCGTGGTGACCGTGCCCGCGAGCCGTCCCGCGCCGCCGAGGACCACGTCCAGGTCGACCGGCCGGTCCCCGACCGTGACGCTGACGGCCTGCGGCTGGTGGCCGCCTGCGGAGGCGATCAGTACGTACGCGCCGGTGCCCGGGGTGCTCAGCGCGTACCGGCCGTCCTCGCCGGTCGCGCCGCGGCCGATCTGGCGGCCGGAGACGTCGATGAGGGTGAGCGCGGCGCGTGGGACGACGGACCCGTCGTGGTGCTGCACGGTGCCGCAGACGGGCACGCCGGCCGGGGCATACGGCGCAGCGGCGGGCGCGGTGCGGGCGGCGGGGACGGTCGCGACGGCCTCCGCGCTCCCCTCGCCGAGTGTGCTGTGCGGGCCGTGCGGGGAGTGGGGGGCGTGGGTCACCAGGGGGTTCTCCTTGAGGAAGAAGGCGAGCAGTAGCCCGAGGAGGAGCACGGGCACGAGGTAGGGGAAGGGGCCGGGCACGGCCTGTACGTATGCGGCGACGGGGCCGTCGTGCAGCGGTCCGGGCAGGGTGAGGCGGCGGGCCGCCCGCTCGGCCGGGACGGCGGCCAGGAGGGCGGCGAGGACGGCCACGCCGGCGCTGCCGCCGAGCTGCCGGATGTACGCGCCGGGGGCGGTGGCGCGGCCGGTGCGCCGGGCGGCGCGCCGTACGGCGTGCGCGAGTACCGGGAGGACGAAGCCGAGTCCGAGGCCGAGGATGGCCGTCCAGAGGCCGTATGTGGCGCGGCCAGTGTCGGCGCGGAGGTGGGCCAGGAGCCACATGCCCTCGGCGGCGAGGGCGCAGCCCAGTACGGCGAAGATCCGGTGGTGTCCGGTACGGCCGATGAGGCGCGCCGCGACGGCGGCGGCGAGCGCGGCGCCGCCCGTGAGGGGCAGCATGAGCAGCCCGGCCTCGGTGGCCGGGGCACCACCGGGCGCGTGCGGGAAGGCCGGGAGGTGGGCCGCGGCCCCGTACAGCGCGATACCGAGGGCGGCGCCGACCGGGCCGGTGATGCGGAAGGCCGGGTCGCGGAGGAGGCCGGGCGGCAGGATCGGTTCGGCGGCGAAGTGTTCGACGGCCACGAAGAGCAGGGCGCTGCCGAGCGCGCCGCAGCCGAGCCCGAGGACGATCCGCGAGTCCCAGGCGTACTCCGTACCGGCCCAACTGGCCAGCAGGGACAGGCAGGTGGCGAGGACGGCGAGCAGCAGGACGCCGAGGACGTCCGGCTGCGGGCGGCGGTCCGTCCGGGGCAGCCGCAGCGCGACGGCCAGGACGAGGAAGACGGCGAGCCCTACTGGGACGTTGAGTGTGAAGCACAAGCGCCAGGAGGCGTGGTCGGCGAGGAGGCCGCCGAGCACCGGGCCCGCGGCGGCGGCGAGCCCGAAGACGGCGGCGGCCAGCCCGAGGGCGCGTCCGCGCGCACGCGCCGGTACGAGAGCGGCGAGGGCGGCCTGTACGCCGGCCACGACCCCGCCGGCGCCGAAGCCCTGGACCGCGCGGAAGGCGGTCAGTTCGCCCATCGTGTGCGCCTGTCCGGCCGAGGCAGCACCGGCGACGAAGACCAGGAGCGCGAGGAGGAGGGCCGGCTTGCGGCCCAGGTGGTCGCCGAGCCTGCCGAGGAGCGGCAGGCCGAGGGCGGCGGCGAGGAGGTACGACGTCACCGGCCAGGACATCCGGCCCGGCGCGCGCAGTTCGCCGGCGATCTCCGGGAGCGGGGCGGCGACGATCGTCAGGCCGAGCGCCGCGAGCAGCAGCGCGGGCAGCAGGCCGAGGAGCAGTACGGGACGGAAGCGGCGGGGTCCGGGCCGCTCCTGCGCGTGACCGGGCTCGGGTGGGCCGCCGGTGTCCAGTACGGCCGTCACCGCTCCGGTCGCCGGCGGTCCGGACCTCTCGTCCGGCTCCGCCAGGGTGGTCCCGCCCACGTGCTGCTCCCCTCGTCACGCCTGTGCCGCGCCCTGTTCTCGCATCGGGCGACAACTGCGATCAAGCGTGAGGAAACGGCGCGTTCGTGGCGGGATCACCCGTCAACGGCCGTACGGGGGCGCCCTATCGGGCCCTCATCAGGGCTTTAACCTCCGGAGCACGGGTGGTCCGCGTCATGCGGGCACGACGGGAAACCACCCGATCCGGTGAGCGCTCAAGCCTCTTTCAGCGGCTCACTTCTCCGTGTGCGCCGCGGCTCACTTCTCCGCGTGCGCCGCGAGGTTGGTGAGGATCGCGTCGTAGATCCGGCCGAGGCCCTTGGGCGCGAAGGTCCGCTCGAAGAAGCCGCCGACGCCGCCCGCGCCCTGCCAGGTGGTGGTGACGGTGACCCGGGCGCGGTTCTCGCCCGCCGGGGTGACGGTCCAGGTGGTCACCATCGAGGAGTTGCGGTCCTTCTCGACGAGCTGCCCGTCGGCCGGCTCATCGACCTCCAGCAGGCAGTCGCGGACGCGCTTGCTGGTCGCCTGGAGCTTCCAGTGCACCAGGGTGCCCTTGCCGTCGCCGCCCTCGCGGACCTCGTACTCGCTGAAGTGCTCGGGCAGCAGCTTCGGGCGGGTACCGGAGTAGTCCGCGAGCGCGTCGAAGACGTCCTCCGGCTTCGCCGCGATCTCCCGCTGCGTGGTGGCTTCGACCTGGCCCATGTGTGCTGCCCTCCGGTGCTCGCTCGCTGGTCGTGCGCTGTGCGGGGCAAGCCAACCACTCCGGCGCGGCGCGCCCAAATCCGGGTTGACAGCATTGACGGGAACACCTGTTCTATTATCTCGAGCGGGGGCCCCGGCACCACCCAGGAGGAGGCGCGATGCGCTGGAACAACTTGAGCGAGCAGACGGCGGACCCCTCGGGCCCGGCGCGCACCGCCGCGCTCTTCGGTACCGACGTAGTGAGCCGGATCATCGACACCCCCGAGTTCGCCGGGGTGACCTTCCACGAAGTACGCGCCCGTTCGATCGTGAACCGGGTCCCGGGCGCCTCCCGTATGCCGTTCGAATGGACGGTAAACCCATACAGAGGGTGCACTCATGCCTGTGTGTACTGCTTCGCCCGGCGCACCCACAGCTATCTCGACCTGGACACCGGCCTCGGCTTCGACAGCCAGATCGTGGTGAAGGTGAACGCGCCGGACCTGCTGAGACGCGAGCTGTCCGGCAGACGCTGGCGCGGCGACCACATCGCCATGGGCACGAACGTCGACTGCTACCAGCGGGCCGAGGGCCGGTACCGGCTGATGCCCGGCATCATCGAGGCTCTCCGCGAGCACGCGAACCCCTTCTCCATCCTCACCAAGGGCACGCTCATCCTCCGCGACCTGGACCTGCTGCGCGCGGCCGCCGAGGTCACCGATGTCGGCATCTCGATGTCCGTCGGCTTCCTGGACCGCGAGCTGTGGCGCACGGTCGAGCCCGGCACACCGTCCCCGGAGCGCCGCCTGGACACGGTCCGCACCCTGACCGAGCACGGCATCGGCTGCGGCGTCCTGATGGCCCCGGTCATCCCCTTCCTGGGCGACCACCCCGACCAGCTGCGCGCCACCGTGCGGGCCATCGCGGCGGCCGGCGCGTCCTCCGTGACACCCCTGGTGCTGCATCTCCGCCCGGGCGCCCGCGAGTGGTTCATGACCTGGCTGACGGAACACCACCCCCACCTGGTGCCGCGCTACGAGCGCCTGTACGCGGGCGGCGCCTACGCCCCCAAGTGGTACCAACGCCGCATCACTCGCCAGGTCCACGACCTGGCCACCGAATACGGCATCGGCCCGTCCCGCCCCGCAACGCACCGGCGCATCCCGCCCCAACGCACCCCCGCCGCCCCCGAGGTGCCCACTCAGCTCACTCTCCTGTAAAAGCGCGACTTTGCGGCCGGGGCAGTGACCTAGCCTGCCCGCATGGAGGGACTGCGGATACGTGAGATGACCGAGGACGACATCGGCGCGGTCTGTGCCGTCCGGGTCCGCGGCTGGCAGTGGGCTTACGCGGGCCTGGTGCCGCAGGCGTACCTCGACGGGCTGGACATCGCCGAAGAGACCGAGCGGCGCCGGGAGTTCTTCGCCCGTGCCCCCGCCGGGGTGGTCAACCTCGTCGCCGAGCACGCCGGCTCGGTGACCGGCTGGGCCGCTCTGGGGCCGTACCGCGACGAGACGACCGGCCACCGGGACCCCGCGCACGCGGAGCTGTACGCCCTCTACGTGCGCCCCGAGCACATCGGTACCGGGGTCGGCCGCGCCCTGATGGCCGCCTGCCTCGACCGCACCCGTGAGGACGGCTGTACCGACGTGCGCCTGTGGGTGCTCCGCTACAACGCTCACGCGCGCCGCTTCTACGAGCGGGCCGGCTTCGCCCCCGATGGGGCCGAGGAGTCCTTCGAGCTCGCCGGCGCCCTCGTACCGGAGGTGCGCTACGCGCGCACCCTGTAGCGCCGCGCTCAGCCGGTCCCCGGGGCCAGTCTCGCCAGGGACGCTGCCGCCGCGGCTGCCAGGCGGGGGTGGTCCAGGGCCGTGGTGAGGGCCGGGACGGCTCGGCGGTCGCCGAGGGCGCCCAGGCCCTCTACGCAGGCCAGGGCGACGCGCCAGTAGGGGGTGTGCGGGGTGAGGAGGCGTTCGAGGGTGGAGATCAGGGCGGGGACGGATTCGGGGGCGCGGAGGTCGGCGAGGAGGCGTACGGGGTGGAGCGCGTAGGCCGTGCGGAGGGGGTTGGTGGCGAGGGCCGCGGCGGCGCGGGCCGTGCGCGGGTCGCCGAGGCGGGCCAGGGCGTGCGCGGCGGTGGCGCAGCGGACCGGGTCGCGGTAGTTGAGGAGCAGGACGAGGGTCTCGAAGGCGCGGCGGTCGCCGGCGCAGCCGAGGGAGAAGGCGGCGATCTCGCGGGTCCACAGGGGCCGCTCGACGGCGGTGAGCATGCGCGCGAGCTCCTCGCGGCCCGCGGGGGTGTTCTTACGGGCGAGCGCGAGCAGGCGTTCGTAGGTGACGAGATCGGCAGGTGACTGCAGCTCTCCTCGTACCCGGTCGGTCAACTCGTGGAATCGGTCTTCCATTTGCGATGCTCCTCCCCCGCCGCCTCGGCGTGGCCCGCGCCACAGATTAATTCCCCCATTCCCCCCTGGCGCTCGCCATTACCCGGCGGTTAATCTGCCGGTACGAGCAGCACCCCTGCTCCGGCGGCCTGGTGACGCAGCCGCCATGAGTGAAGTCGGTTCGGCACCGCACAGCACGACATCAGCGGAGTGACCGGCAGTGGCCCCGGGACAGGGCCCGCCGCGCAGCTCCTTCCGTACACGCCCCTCGACCGTGGCCCTAGATGGCGTCGACCGCATCGACCGCGGCGACCACGTGTGCGCTCACCCTCAGTCGTCACTTCTCCCCTGCCCGCAGGGGAACACCCTCAGGAGTCTCGCGATGGGCCTCTCGTCCACCCCTGATTCGCCCCTGTCCCCCGCCACCGCCGCCTCCGGTATCGCCACCGTCGCCGTCGTCGGCCTCGGCACGATGGGTACCGGCATCGCCGAGGTGCTCGCCCGCGCCGGCCGCGAGGTCATCGGCATCGACATCGACGACGCCGCGGTCCGCCGCTCGGTCACCGCCCTGGAGGCGTCCACCGCCCGCGCCGTGCACCGCGAGCGGATCACCGAGCGCGAGCGGGCCGATGTGCTGGCCCGGTTCCGTACCTTCTGCGATCTGCAGGCCGCCGCCGAGGCGGATCTGGTGATCGAAGTGGTGCCGGAGGACTACGAGCTGAAGCGGCAGATCATCAACGCCCTGGACGGCATCGTCCGCCCGGACGCCGTGCTGGCCACCGGCACCAACTCCCTCTCCGTGACCCGGCTGGCCGCCGACTCGCAGTACCCCGAGCGCGTGCTCGGTCTGCACTTCTTCAACCCCGCGCCGGCCATGAAGCTGGTCGAGGTGGCCTCCTCCGTGCTGACCGCGCCCACGGCCGTGGCCGCCGTCACCGAGCTCGCCCGCGAGCTGGGCAAGGACCCGATCGCGGTGGGCGACCGCCCCGGCTTCGTCGCCGACGGCCTGCTCTTCGGGTACCTGAACCAGGCCGCCGCGATGTACGAGTCGAGGTACGCGACCCGTGAGGACATCGACGCGGCGATGCGCATGGGCTGCGGGCTGCCCATGGGGCCGCTCGCGCTGCTGGACCTCATCGGCATCGACACCGCCCGTACGGTGCTGCAGGCGATGTACGCGGCCTCGCACGACCGGCTGCACGCGCCGGCGCCCATCCTCGGCCACCTCGCCGAGGCGGGGCTGACGGGCCGCAAGGCGGGCCGCGGCTTCTACACGTACGAGGCGCCGGGCTCCGCGACCGTCGTGGCGGACGCGGCCACTCCGGCCGCGGCCGGGGAGCAGGCCGGGGCCCGTACGGTCCGCAGCGTCGGCGTGGCCGGTTCCGGGACGATGGCGAGCGGCATCGCCGAGGTCTTCGCGAAGGCCGGTTACGAGGTCGTGCTCGCCGCGCGCAGCCAGGAGAAGGCGGAGAAGGCCAAGGCACGGATCGAGAAGTCGCTGGGCCGGTCGGTGGCCAAGGGCCGGATGACCGAGGAGGCGCGGGACGCGGCGCTCGCCGCGATCACCCCGGCGGGCTCGCTGGACGCCTTCGCCGAGGTGGATCTGGCCGTCGAGGCGGTGGCCGAGGACCTGGAGATCAAGCAGCAGCTGTTCGGGACGCTGGACAAGGTCTGCAAGCCGGGCGCGGTGCTGGCCACCACGACCTCCTCGCTGCCGGTCGTGGCCTGCGCGCGGGCGACCTCGCGGCCGCAGGACGTCATCGGTATGCACTTCTTCAACCCGGCGCCGGCCATGAAGCTGGTGGAGGTCGTCCGTACGGTGCTGACTGCAGACGATGTGCAGTCGACCGTCCGCGCCGTGTGCGCCAAGGTCCGCAAGCACCCGGTGGACTGCGGCGACCGGGCGGGCTTCATCGTGAACGCGCTGCTCTTCCCGTACCTGAACAACGCGATCAAGATGGTCCAGGAGCACTACGCCTCGCCGGACGACATCGACGCCGCGATGAAGCTGGGCGGCGGCTACCCGATGGGCCCGTTCGAACTGCTCGACGTGGTGGGCCTGGACGTCTCGCTGGCCATCGAGAAGGTGCTGCACGCGGAGTTCCGCGACCCGGGCCTGGCCCCGGCGCCGCTGCTGGAGCACCTCGTCGCCGCGGGCTGCCTCGGGCGCAAGACCGGCCGCGGCTTCCGTGAGTACGCCAAGCGCTGACGGGGGTGGCTGGGGCGGGCTGCTGGAGCCGGGAGGCGGCCCTCCCGCGGCCTCCTGGCCGCCCGTCCCCCGGGCGAATGGCGCAGGCCGCGGGATTATGAAGTACCGTCCCCACATGTCCCAGCCCGCTCGTACGCAGCCTTCAGACGGTCCCGACACCACGACGCCCGGCTCGCGCCGCGCGGCCGCCCAGCGGCTCAAGATGCGCCGCGAATTGGCGGCGGCGGCGATGGAGCTGTTCGCGACCAAGGGCTACGAAGCGACGACCGTCGACGAGATCGCCGCGGCGGCCGGCGTCGCGCGGCGGACGTTCTTCCGCCACTTCCGCTCCAAGGAAGAGGCGATCTTCCCCGACCACGACGACACCCTCGTACGGGCCGAGGCCGTGCTGGACGCGGCGCCCGCGCACGAGAACCCGCTGGACACGGTGTGCCGCGGCATCAAAGAGGTCATGCGGATGTACGCGGCCTCGCCGGCCGTGGCCGTGGCCCGTTACCGCCTGACCCGCGAAGTACCCACGCTGCGCGAGGCGGAGATCGCCTCGGTGGCCCGGTACGAACGGCTCTTCACGCGCTATCTGCTGGGGCACTTCGACGAGGGCGCGCACCGCGAGGGCAACGACGATCCGCTGCTCGCGGAGGTCGCCGCGTCCGCGGTGGTCACCGCGCACAATCACGTACTGCGGCGCTGGCTGCGGGCGGGCGCGCAGGGGGACGTGGAGACGCAGCTGGACCACGCCTTCGCGATCGTCCGCGAGACGTTCGGCACGGGCATCGGGGCCGGCCGTACGCCCGCGGGGCGGCCGCCCGCCGCGACGGCGGCCCGGGAGGGCGAGGTACTGGTGACGGTGGCCCGTACGGACGCCCCGCTCAGCGAGGTCATGCGCACGATCCAGAAGGCGCTGCGCGAGCACAAGTGACGAACGACCGGAGCGCCGTCACGTCCTGGACGTGACGGCGCTCCGCTATGCGACCCATCAGTAACAAACATCACGCAGGACCGCCCCGCGGTACCGGATCGTCCGGTTTTGCGGGGCTTTTTGTTGCTCATGCGTGCCGCACGGATGACATCTGAGAGAAATTGTTGGCACCGAGTGCCTTGCCGGCTGGCACGCGGTGTCATACGTTGATGTTGTCCGGGCGGCCGGTGCACCCGATCTTCGGCGTACCGGTTGTCCCCGCGAACCACTGGTCCGCGCGCCCGGATGCCTGCGTCACAGGCAACCTCCCGCGCACACCCGCGCCTGCCGAGCACCACACAGCCGAACCGACGGCACCGCCTTCGCACCACCCCCGACGTTCCCTCAAGCCGTTCCAAGCGCGCTTCGCCGGAGGCACACCGTGAACCACATTCTTGACGCGATCACCGCACCGGACAGCACCCGCGAGGACTTCGCGAATCTGTCCATCCCCGAGTCGTACCGCGCGGTCACCGTGCACAAGGACGAGGCCGACATGTTCGCCGGCCTCCCCAGCCACGAAAAGGACCCGCGCAAGTCGCTGCACGTCGAAGACGTGCCGGTGCCGGAGCTGGGCCCGGGCGAGGCCCTGGTCGCCGTCATGGCGTCCTCGGTCAACTACAACTCCGTCTGGACCTCGATCTTCGAGCCGCTCTCGACCTTCGGCTTCCTGGAGCGCTACGGCAAGCTCTCGCCGCTCGCCAAGCGCCATGACCTGCCGTACCACGTCATCGGCTCCGACCTGGCCGGCGTCGTGCTGCGCACCGGCCCCGGCGTGAACTCCTGGCACCCCGGCGACGAGGTCGTCGCGCACTGCCTCTCCGTCGAGCTGGAGTCCTCCGACGGCCACAACGACACGATGCTCGACCCCGAGCAGCGCATCTGGGGCTTCGAGACCAACTTCGGCGGCCTCGCCGAGATCGCGCTCGTGAAGTCGAACCAGCTGATGCCCAAGCCGGACCACCTGAGCTGGGAGGAGGCCGCGGCCCCGGGCCTGGTGAACTCCACCGCCTACCGCCAGCTGGTCTCCCGCAACGGCGCCGGCATGAAGCAGGGCGACAACGTCCTGATCTGGGGCGCAAGCGGCGGCCTGGGCTCGTACGCCACCCAGTTCGCGCTGGCCGGCGGCGCCAACCCGATCTGCGTCGTCTCCAGCGAGGACAAGGCGGAGATCTGCCGGAAGATGGGCGCCGAGGCGATCATCGACCGCAAGGCCGAGGGCTACAAGTTCTGGAAGGACGAGCAGACCCAGGACCCGCGCGAGTGGAAGCGCTTCGGCAAGCGCATCCGCGAACTCACCGGCGGCGAGGACATCGACATCGTCTTCGAGCACCCCGGCCGCGAGACCTTCGGCGCGAGCGTCTACGTCACCCGCAAGGGCGGCACCATCACCACCTGCGCCTCCACCTCCGGCTACATGCACGAGTACGACAACCGCTACCTGTGGATGTCCCTGAAGCGCATCATCGGCTCCCACTTCGCCAACTACCGCGAGGCATGGGAGGCCAACCGACTGATCGCCAAGGGCAAGATCCACCCCACGCTGTCCAAGACGTACTCCCTGGAGGAGACCGGCCAGGCCGCGTACGACGTGCACCGCAACCTCCACCAGGGCAAGGTCGGCGTCCTCGCGCTGGCCCCCGAGGAGGGCATGGGCGTGCGCGACCACGAGAAGCGCGCGAAGCACCTCGACGCGATCAACCGCTTCCGCAACGTCTGAAATCCCCAGGGGCTGACCAGACATGACTGAGCGTCAGAACGCGGCTACGCCGGAGGGCGCGCCGGTGCCGAAAGAGACGAAGACAAGGGAGCGGAGCGACCGCGGGCTGAGGAACGTCGGCACCGGCTCCCAGCGCCCTCCGGCGGAGCCGCAAAAGGGCAGGGACCGTCCGTGGCTGATGCGGACATACGCGGGACACTCGACCGCCGAGGCGTCCAACGAGCTGTACCGGCGTAACCTCGCCAAGGGCCAGACCGGCCTGTCGGTCGCGTTCGACCTCCCGACGCAGACCGGTTACGACCCCGACCACGTGCTCGCCCGCGGCGAGGTCGGGCGGGTCGGGGTCCCGGTCTCCCACCTCGGCGACATGCGCCGGCTGTTCCAGGACATCCCGCTGGAGCAGATGAACACCTCGATGACCATCAACGCCACCGCCATGTGGCTGCTGGCGCTGTACGAGGTGGTCGCCGAGGAGCAGGGCGCGGACATCTCCAAGCTGTCGGGGACGACGCAGAACGACATCGTGAAGGAGTACCTGTCCCGGGGGACGCACGTCTTCCCGCCGGGGCCGAGCCTCCGGCTGACGACCGACATGATCACGTATACGGTCGCCCATATCCCGAAGTGGAACCCGATCAACATCTGCAGCTACCACCTGCAGGAGGCCGGGGCCACGCCGGTGCAGGAGATCGCGTACGCGATGTCCACCGCCGTCGCGGTGCTGGACGCCGTACGGGACTCCGGGCAGGTGCCGGCGGAGAAGTTCGGCGACGTCGTCGCGCGGATCTCCTTCTTCGTGAACGCGGGCGTCCGCTTCGTCGAGGAGATGTGCAAGATGCGCGCCTTCGGCCGCATCTGGGACAAGATCACGCGTGAGCGGTACGGCATCGAGAACCCCAAGCAGCGCCGCTTCCGGTACGGCGTCCAGGTCAACTCCCTGGGCCTGACCGAGGCGCAGCCCGAGAACAACGTCCAGCGCATCGTCCTCGAAATGCTGGCCGTGACGCTCTCCAAGGACGCGCGGGCACGTGCCGTCCAGCTCCCGGCCTGGAACGAGGCGCTGGGCCTGCCCCGCCCCTGGGACCAGCAGTGGTCGCTCCGTATCCAGCAGGTCCTCGCGCACGAGTCGGACCTGCTGGAGTACGAGGACATCTTCGTCGGCTCGCACGTCATCGAGGCCAAGGTGGACGCGCTGGTCGAGGAGTGCCTGGCCGAGATCGACCGGATCCAGGAGATGGGCGGCGCGATGGCCGCCGTCGAGTCCGGCTACCTGAAGTCCCAGCTGGTCGCCTCGCACGCGGAGCGGCGCGGCCGGATCGAGGCCGGCGAGGAGAAGATCGTCGGCGTCAACTGCTACGAGTCCACCGAACCCAACCCGCTCACCGCCGACCTGGACACCGCCATCATGACGGTGGACCCGGAGAACGAGGCGCGGGTCGTGCAGGCGCTGCACGAGTGGCGGGACTCCCGGGACGAGCACCGGGCGCAGGAGGCCCTCTCCGCGCTCAAGAAGGCGGCGGCCGGGGACACCAACCTCTTCGCGGCCACTCTGGAGTGCGCCAGGGCCGGTGTGACGACCGGGGAGTGGGCCTGGGCCCTCCGGGACGTCTTCGGCGAGTTCCGGGCGCCCACGGGCGTCTCCAGCGCTCCGCTGGCGGTCGCGGCCGAGCAGGGCACCCCGCTCGCCGCCGTCCGCGAGAAGGTCGCCCGTACCGCCGCGGAGCTCGGCAGCGGAAAGCTGCGCCTCCTGGTGGGCAAGCCGGGCCTGGACGGGCACAGCAACGGGGCCGAGCAGATCGCCGTACGGGCCCGTGACGCGGGCTTCGAAGTGGTCTACCAGGGCATCCGGCTGACCCCCGAGCAGATCGTCTCGGCGGCCGTCGCCGAGGACGTGCACTGCGTCGGCCTGTCCATCCTCTCCGGCTCGCACGCCGAGCTGGTGCCGGACGTGCTGGCCCGGCTGCGCCGGACCGGTGTCGACGACATCCCCGTCATCGTCGGCGGCATCATCCCCTCGGCGGACGCGGCAGCGCTGCGCGAGGCCGGTGTCGCCGCCGTTTTCACCCCGAAGGACTTCGGTATCACGGAGATCATCGGCCGTATCGTCGACGAGATCCGTACCGCGAACAAGCTCGATCCCCTGGAGGTCCCCGCATGACCAGCCCTGCCACCCCGGTCAACCGGCTTCGCCCCCGCCGCTCCTGCCTCGCGGTCCCGGGCTCCAACCCGCGCTTCCTGGAGAAGGCCCAGGGCCTCCCCGCCGACCAGGTCTTCCTGGACCTGGAGGACGCCTGCGCGCCGCTCGCCAAGCCGGACGCCCGGCACAACATCGTGAAGGCGCTGAACGAGGGCGACTGGACCGGCAAGACGCGCGTGGTGCGGGTCAACGACTGGACCACCCACTGGACGTACCGGGACGTCATCACGGTCGTCGAGGGCGCGGGCCCGAACCTGGACTGCATCATGCTGCCCAAGGTGCAGGACGCCCAGCAGATCGTCGCGCTGGACCTGCTGCTGACCCAGATCGAGAAGACGATGGGCTTCGAGGTCGGCCGGATCGGCATCGAGGCGCAGATCGAGAACGCGCAGGGCCTCAACAACGTCAACGAGATCGCGCAGGCGTCGCAGCGCACCGAGACGATCATCTTCGGCCCGGCCGACTTCATGGCGTCCATCAACATGAAGTCCCTGGTCGTCGGCGAGCAGCCGCCCGGCTACCCGGCGGACGCCTACCACTTCATCCTGATGAAGATCCTGATGGCGGCCCGCGCCAACGACCTCCAGGCGATCGACGGTCCCTACCTGCAGATCAAGAACGTGGACGGCTACCGCGAGGTCGCGGGCCGCGCCGCCGCGCTGGGCTTCGACGGCAAGTGGGTGCTGCACCCCGGCCAGGTCGAGGCCGCCAACGAGGTCTTCTCGCCCTCCCAGGAGGACTACGACCACGCCGAGCTGATCCTCGACGCGTACGAGTGGTGCACCTCCGAGGCGGGCGGCAAGAAGGGCTCCGCGATGCTCGGCGACGAGATGATCGACGAGGCCAGCCGCAAGATGGCGCTGGTCATCGCGGGTAAGGGACGCGCCGCCGGCATGCAGCGCACTAGCAAGTTCGAGGCTCCGGAGGCGTAAGCGCGATGCAGTTCGGCCGCACCTACGAAGAGTTCACCGTCGGCGACGTGTACAAGCACTGGCCCGGCAAGACGGTCACCGAGTACGACGACCACCTCTTCTGTCTGCTCACCATGAACCACCACCCGCTCCACATGGATACGAACTACGCGGAGCAGACGACCGACTTCGGCAAGAACGTGGTGGTCGGGAATTACATCTACTCGCTGCTGCTGGGCATGTCCGTCCCGGACGTCTCGGGCAAGGCGATCGCCAATCTCGAAATCGAATCGCTGAAGCACGTGGCGCCGACCTTCCACGGCGACACGATCTACGGCGAGACGACCGTGCTGGACAAGACGCCGTCGAAGTCGAAGAACGACCGCGGCATCGTGTACGTCGAGACCAAGGGCTACAAGCAGGACGGCACGCTCGTCTGCGTCTTCCGGCGCAAGGTGATGGTGCCGACGGCCACGTACATCAAGGAGCGCGGCGGCGAGCAGCCCGGCCGCCCCGAGCTCCGGACCCCTGCCGCGAAGGAGAAGTAGCCATGGCGCGTCTCGCACAGACCGAGGGTCTGACGGACATCCAGCGGGAAATCCTCTCCACGGTCCGCGATTTCGTGGACAAGGAGATCCTTCCGGTCGCGACCGAGCTGGAGCACAAGGACGAGTACCCGACGCAGATCGTCGAGGGCCTCAAGGAACTGGGCGTCTTCGGGCTGATGATTCCCGAGGAGTACGGCGGCCTCGGCGAATCGCTGCTGACGTACGCGCTGACGGTCGAGGAAATCGCCCGCGGCTGGATGTCGGTGTCCGGCATCATCAACACCCACTTCATCGTGGCGTACATGCTCAAGCAGCACGGCACGCAGGAGCAGAAGGACTACTTCCTGCCGAAGATGGCGGCCGGTGAAATACGGGGCGCCTTCTCGATGTCGGAGCCGGCGCTGGGGTCCGACGTGTCGGCCATCAGCTCCAAGGGCGTGCGGGACGGCGACGAGTACGTCCTCAACGGCCAGAAGATGTGGCTGACGAACGGCGGTTCGTCCACGCTGGTCGCCGTCCTCTGCAAGACGGACGAGGGCCACCCGGAGGGCACGGCCCCGCACAAGTCGATGACGACCTTCCTCGTGGAGAAGGAGGCCGGCTTCGGCGAGGTCCGCCCGGGACTCACCATTCCGGGCAAGATCGAGAAGATGGGCTACAAGGGCGTCGACACGACCGAGCTCATCATGCAGGACCTCCGGATCCCGGCGAATCGCGTGCTCGGCGGCGAGACCGGACGTGGTTTCTATCACATGATGGACGGCGTCGAGGTGGGCCGAGTGAACGTCGCGGCGCGTGGCTGCGGCGTCGCACAGCGTGCGTTCGAGCTGGGTGTGGACTATGCCCAGCAGCGGCATACCTTCGGCAAACCGATCGCAAAGCATCAGGCCATCCAGTTCAAATTGGCCGAAATGGCGACAAAGGTCGAGGCGGCCCATGCGATGATGGTCAACGCCGCCCGCAAGAAGGACTCCGGTCAGCGGAACGACCTGGAGGCGGGCATGGCGAAGTACCTCGCCTCCGAGTACTGCAAGGAGGTCGTGGAGGACGCCTTCCGCATCCACGGCGGCTACGGCTTCTCCAAGGAATATGAAATCGAACGCCTGTACCGTGAGGCGCCCATGTTGCTCATCGGTGAAGGTACCGCTGAGATCCAGAAAATGATCATCGGGCGCCGGCTACTCGAGGAGTACCGCATCCAGGGGTGAATGTCCGTTTCGGGGTGTTTTCTTCGAGAAGAAGATCACACCCCGTCACCGGACTTCGGCCACGGATTGGCGTTGGCTCTTGGCCAGTTGCCGCTCGCACCCGATAGCATCCCCGGAAAGCCGCCGTCCCCCATCCCTACGCGGCATCCTCCGCTACGAAGGTCATCCATGCCCCACAGCCAATCCTCTGCACACCGCGGTCGCGTCCGCCTCGCGCGCGGAGCGTCGCCGTGGCTCCTGCCGACCGTCGCAACGGCAGCGGTCAGCCTGGCCCGCTCCCGGCGCTCGGGACGCTGGGCCGCCGTCGCCGTGCCCGCCACCGCCCTGGCGGCGGGCATGCTGTGGTTCTTCCGCGACCCCGAGCGCGACATCGCTCAGGGCCGCGTCATTTCCCCGGCCGACGGCGTGGTGCAGAGCATCATGCCGTGGAAGGACGGGCGCACCCGCGTCGCGATCTTCATGAGCCCGCTGAACGTCCACGTGAACCGCGCGCCGCTGGCCGGCACGGTCACGTCCGTCGAGCACATCCCCGGCGGCTTCGTTCCGGCGTTCAACAAGGAGAGCGAGAACAACGAGCGGGTGGTCTGGCACTTCGACACCGAGATCGGTGACGTCGAGATGGTGCAGATCGCCGGTGCGGTGGCCCGCCGCATCGTTCCGTACGTCCCGGAGGGCACCAAGGTCGAGCAGGGCGAGCGCATCGGTCTGATCCGCTTCGGCTCGCGCGTCGACGTGTACCTGCCCGAGGGCGTCGAGGCCGCCGTCGAGGTCGGCCAGGCCACCACAGCGGGGGTGACTCGTCTTGACCGTGATTGATCCCGATACCCAGGCGGGCTGGGCGGCCGAGGAGGAGGACGACGACATGCCGCTGTCGACGCGGCTGTCGATAGCGGACACGCTCACCCTCGGCAACGCGATCTGCGGCTTCATGGCGGTGTACTTCACCACCACCGGCGTCCTGATCCCGCACCTGACGGGCACCGAGGACGGCGGCATGGCGCGGCACAGCGCCGCCATGGCGGTCATCCTCATGCTGCTCGCCTCGGTCTTCGACCTGTTCGACGGCCTGGTCGCGCGCAAGCTGCGGGCCTCGGCGATGGGGGCCGAGCTCGACAACCTCTCCGACCTGATCAGCTTCGGCCTGGCACCCGCGTACTTCGTGGTGACCTGGGGCATGGTCGCCTCCGACGCGAACCAGCGGGTCTCGGTGGTCGCGGCGGTGGTGGTGCTGCTGGCGGTGATCCTCCGCCTCGCCCGCTTCTCCTGCGTGACGGTGCCGAACGGCATGTTCCAGGGCATGCCGAGTCCCTTCGGGGCGCTGACGGTCGTGGCGATCGTCCTGCTGGAGCTGCCGTTCCTGCCGACGCTCCTCGCCATCATCGGCGTGGCGTGGCTGATGGTGAGCCGGGTGGAGTACCCGAAGCCGCGGGGTCGCCTCGCGGTCGCGATGCTCTCCTGGATCGTGGCGAGCATGGCCATGCTCGCGGCGTGGGCGCTGGACGCGCCGGCGGGCCAGCTGCTCCTGCAGACGGGGTGCGCGCTGCAGGTCGTGACGGGCGCGATGATCCCGCTCTTCGCTACGGCTCGGCGGGTGAACACGTTCCGGGACAACCGCCGCGAGGCCAGGGCAGCGCAGCTGCCGTAGTTCCGGCGGCGGGTGGCCGACGTACGGAAGGCCCGGTACGAACCTTGGGTTCGTACCGGGCCTTCCGCATACCCAGCCCGTCCGGCGTTTGAGGACGAGCCCGGAGGGCGATCCGGGGGTCCAGGGGCGCAGCCCTGGTTTCGGGAAGGGGCGGGTCCGGGGCATCGTTCCCAGTCCCGGGCCGCCCGCACGGGGCTCCGCCCCGGACCCCGCTCCTCAATCGCCGGAGGGGCTTGATTTCCGCTGCGGCGCCGCTGTGGTTGCTCGCGCAGTTCCCCGCGCCCCTGATGGGGCTAGGCCAGGAAGTCCCGTGCCAGCGACTCCGCCGCCTGCTCAAGGAGCGGGCCCGCCTCGGCCATACAGCGGGCCGGGTCCGGCTCCAGGGCCGTCAGCGGGTACGCCCGCTCGATCCCGGCCTGGAGAAGCGCCGACGGCGGCAGGAGGAGGCGGCCGCAGACCGCCACCACGGTCAGCCCCTTCGCGCGGGCCGCCGCCGCGACGCCCGCCGGCGCCTTGCCGTGGAGCGTCTGCTCGTCCAGCGAGCCCTCGCCCGTGATCACGAACGTGGCCCGCTCCAGCGCGGGCCCGAAGCCCAGCACGTCGAGCATGACGTCGATGCCGGGCCGGAACGTCGCACCGAGGCCGACCAGCGCCCCGTACCCGATGCCGCCCGCCGCGCCCGCGCCCGGCGCCAGCGCGTACTCGGCGGCCTTCGGCCCCACCGCCGCCTCCAGCACCTTCGCGTAGTGCGCCAGCGCCGCGTCCAGCGTGGCGACGTCCGCCTCGCTCGCGCCCTTCTGCGGGCCGTAGACCGCGGGCGCGCCCTTCGGGCCGGTCAGCGGGTTGTCCACGTCGCTGGCCAGCACGATCTCCGTGGTGGCCAGGCGCGGGTCGAGGCCGCTGAGGTCGGCGGTGGCGAGGCCGGCGAGCGGCCCGCCGCCGGGCGCGACCGGCTCCCCCGCGCGGTCCAGGAAGCGCGCCCCGAGCGCCGCGAGCATCCCCGCGCCGCCGTCGTTCGTGGCGCTGCCGCCGACGCCGAAGACGATGGAGCGGGCGCCCGCGTCCAGCGCGGCGAGCAGCAGCTCCCCGGTGCCGTACGTGGTGGCCGTCAGCGGCGCGAAGACGCCCTCCGGGAGGTGCTGGAGGCCCGATGCCTCGGCCATCTCCACCACGGCCGTACCGTCGGCGCTCAGCGCGAACGTGGCCGTGACGGGCTCCCCTATGGGCCCGGTGACCCGCGCCTCGTGCCGGGTGAATCCGGCGGCCAGCGCCGCCGCGACCGTGCCGTCCCCGCCGTCCGCGACCGGGACGGCCGCCACGGAGAGGTCCGGTACGGCGCGCCGCAGCCCGGCCGTGACGTGCTCGGCGACCTGGACGGCCGTCAGCGAGCCCTTGAACTTGTCCGCGGCGATCAGCACGTGTGCCTGTGCTGTGTCTGTCCTTGCTGCGTCCGCCACCCTGTTTCCCCTTGCTTCCGAACTGGCAGTCGCGCCGCTGTGACCCTATCCGGCGCGGGACCCGGAGAACAGAGCATAGTTTTCCGAGAAGCGGATTTACGATACCGCGAAGCGGATATTCGTATCCGCAGGTCGGCGTGTTGTCACCGCACGCGCCGCCGCGCGCTTCGGTACACCTGTACGCATGACGCCGCCGCAGAGCAGTACGCCCACCGACGCCGCCCGGCCGCCCGGCCTCGCCGACCGGATCCACGGCGGCTGGCTCGGCCGGATCGCCGGGAACATGCTGGGGAAGCCCGTCGAGCACGGCGACCTGTGGACCCGCGAGCGCATCGACCAGTACCTGCGCCGGACGGGCGCGCTGCCGCTCACCGACTACCTCCCCCCGCCGCCGACCGCCGAGGACGCCGAACAGCTGCGGCCGGAGTGGCGGAGCTGCGTACGCGGCCGGGTCGATGGCAGCTGCCGCGACGACGACATCGACTACTCCGTGCTGGTACTGGACCTGCTGGAGACCCACGGCACGGACTTCAGCACCGAACAGCTCGGCACCCTATGGCTGAGCCGACTGCCGTACCTGCAGACCTTCACCGCCGAGCGGGCCGCGTACCGCAACCTCGCCACCGGCATCCGGCCCCCGCTCGCCGCCACCACCGACAATCCGTACCAGGAGTGGATCGGCGCGCTGATCAGGGCGGACGTGTACGGCTGGGTGTCGCCGGGACAGCCGCGCAGGGCGGCCTCGCTGGCCCGCCGGGACGCGGTCCTCTCGCACACCGGCAACGGCGTGTACGGCGCGATGTGGGCGGCCGCGCTGATCGCGGCGGCCTTCGAGGCGAGCGGGCCGCGCGAGGCCGTGGAGGCGGCGCTGGCCCGTATCCCCGCGGGCAGCAGGCTGGCGCGTACGGTCCGGCACACCGTGGCGCTGTACGAATCGGGCGTCGCCTGGGCGGACACGCTCGCCGAGATCGAGCGCGAGGTCGGCCATCTGCACTGGATCCACGTGGTCCCGAACGCCGCCGTCCTCACCGCCGGACTCCTCTACGGCGAGGGCGACTTCACCTCCACGATCGCGCTGACCGTACGCGGTGGACTGGATACAGACTCCAACGGCGCGACGGCCGGGTCGGTGGCGGGCGTGCTGTGCGGCGCGGCGGCGATCCCGCCCCAGTGGACGGAGCCGCTCCACGACCGCCTGCGCACCGCCGTCTTCGGCTTCGACGGCATACGGATCAGCGAACTGGCGGCGCGGACGTACCGGTTCGCCGCCGGGAGTGGGGCGCCGGAGTGACCCGGCCGGACCTCAACTCGCCGGTTCCGTCTGGTGGTACGTCTGGTGGGCGGTCCGGCCGTCCGACGTGGTGCTGACGTGCTCCAGCACGTCCTCCAGCAGATCCACGTCGCCGATGCGCACCAGCGATCCGGTGTTCGGGCCGGTGACGACGTGGGGTGCGGCGCCGCCCGTCACGGCGAACGCCGCCACCAGGCCGAACACTGCATACACCGGGCGTCTCATCGTGGTGCTCCGTCCGTCGGTACGGGTAGGACCCATGGTGCCAACAGCGCCTGCCGCGAAGAGGTTACGCTCGCGGGGTGACCTTGGATTACGCCGCTTACATCGCAAGCCTGCCCCGGGTGCTCGCGGGCGCCGGCACCGTCTTCCGCGACGCCGCCGGGCGCGTCCTGATCGTCGAGCCCAACTACAAGGACACCTGGATGCTGCCCGGCGGGACGGTGGAGTCCGACCAGGGCGAGTCGCCGCGGCAGGCGGCCCGCCGGGAGACCGCCGAGGAGATCGGGCTGGACATCGAGCCGGGCCGGCTACTGGCCGTGGACTGGGTGCGCGGCCCGGGGCGGCCGCCGCTGGTGTCGTACCTCTTCGACGGCGGCGTACTGGACGAGGAACGGCTCGCCGCGATCACCCTCCAAGAAGAAGAGCTGCTCTCCTGGCGCCTGGTGGACCCGGCGGAGCTGGGCGGCTATGTGGACGGGCCGCTGGGGCTGCGGCTGGGCGCCGCGCTGGACGCGCTGGCGGACGGCCGCGGACCGGCCGAGCTGGAGGACGGCGTACCGCCGGGTCGCCCGGCGTAGGACGCGTCTTCCGGATCAGCCCGGATCGGCCCGCGGCCGTCGTCACGCGGCCGTCGCCACCTCCCTCTCGAAGTCGAGCAGCCGGCGCTTGCGGTCCAGGCCGCCGCCGTAGCCGGTCAGGCCGCCGCCCGCGCCGACGACGCGGTGGCACGGCACGATGATCCCGACCGGGTTCTTGCCGTTGGCCAGCCCCACCGCGCGGGCGGCCGACGGCTTGCCGAGCCGGCCGGCCAGCTCCCCGTACGAGAGCGTCTCGCCGTACGGGATGTCGCACAGCGCCGCCCACACGCGCTGCTGGAACGGCGTGCCGTCGAGGCGGAGCGGCAGGTCGAAGGCGGTCAACTCGCCGGCGAAGTACGCCCGCAGCTGCCGGATCGCGGTGCCGAAGGGCTCGGCCGCCGGCTCCTCCGGGTGCCCGAAGGTCTCCTGCGGCGGCCGGTGCCGCTGGTCGGTCATGTACAGGCCGGTGAGTGCGCCGTCGCGGGCGACGAGCGTGAGCGGCCCGACCGGCGTCCCGGTCATGACGGTGTACGTGCGAACGGACATGAGTGATCCCCCAGTTGTCATGGGTCTCAGTGGGTGGGGAGGTGGTTGATCGGGTGGTCGTCGGTGGCCCAGAGGTACTGGACCGCGTACGCGCGCCAGGGGCGCCAGGCGGCGGCCCGGGCGAGCAGCGCGGCCGGGGTGCCGGGCAGCCCCAGGCCCTGCGCCGCGCGGCGCATGCCGAGGTCGGTGGCGGTGAACGCGTCGGGGTCGCCGAGCGCCCGCATCGCGATGCACTCGACCGTCCAGGGCCCGAAGCCGGGCAGCGCGGCGAGGCGCGCGCGGGCCTCCTCGCGGTCGCTGCCGGGGCCGAGCTGCAGATCGCCGTCGGCCAGCGCGGCGACCAGGCCGGTGAGGGTGGCGCGCCGGGTGCGCGGCATCGCGAGGGTCTCCGGATCCAGCTCGGCCAGCGCGGCCACGCTCGGGAAAAGGTGGGTGAGGCCGCCTTCGGGGTCCTCGATCGGCTCCCCGTACGCGGCGGCCAGCCGACCCGCGTGCGTACGCGCCGCCGCCGTCGACACCTGCTGCCCGATCACCGCCCGTACGGCGAACTCGTCCGCGTCCACGGTGCGCGGCACCCGCCGCCCCGGCGCCTTGGCGATCAGCGGCGCCAGTACCGGGTCGTCCGCCAGCAACGCGTCGACCGCCTCGGGGTCGGCGTCCAGGTCGAGCATCCGGCGGCAGCGGGCGATGGCCCCGGCCAGGTCGCGCAGATCGGTCAGGGAGAGCCGGCAGTCGATGTGTTCGGGGCGCGGGGTGAGCGCCACGATGCCGTGTCCGTACGGGAGGCGCAGGGTGCGGCGGTACGCGCCGTCCCGCCACTCCTCCACGCCGGGGACGGCGGTGGCCGCGAGATGCCCGAAGAGGTTGTCCGGGCAGAGCGGCTTACGGAAGGGGAGGCGGAGGGCGAGGGTGGTGAGCGCCGGTGCGTCGCCGGTGCCGCCGGTGCCGCCGTCAACGGGCCGTGCTGCCGGCCGGGCGCGCTGCCGCAGCTCGCTCGGTGACAGTGCGAAGACCTCCCGCACGGTGTCGTTGAAGGTCCGGATGGAGGCGAATCCGGCGGCGAATGCGATCTCCGCCATCGGCAGCGCGCTGGTCTCGATGAGCAGCCGCGCGGTCTGGGCGCGCTGGGCCCGGGCGAGGGCGAGCGGCCCGGCGCCCAGCTCGGCCAGCAGCTGGCGTTCGACCTGCCGCGGGCTGTACCCGAGGCGCGCGGCCAGCCCCGGTACCCCGTCCCGGTCCACCACCCCGTCGCCGATCAGCCGCATCGCCCGCGCGACCGCGTCGGCCCGCTCGTTCCACTGCGGGGAGCCGGGGCTGGCGTCGGGCCGGCACCGCTTGCAGGCCCGGAAACCGGCCTGCTGCGCGGCGGCGGCGCTGGGGTAGAAGCGCATGTTCGCGGGCTTGGGAGGGACCACCGGGCAGCTGGGCCGGCAGTAGATCTTCGTCGTGGTGACGGCGGTGAAGAACCACCCGTCGAAACGGGCGTCCTTGGACTGCACGGCGCGTACGCACCGCTCGGTGTCGGTGTGCATGCCTCAAGGATTTCGCAGGCGACGCCCGGTGGCTGGCGAAAATCCGACATGGACGTACGAGGGCCGGGCCCGCTCCGGGTTCGGCCGTGCGCAGTACGTCGAGGGAGACCCGGGCGACCCCGCTGCCGCATGATGGAAAGGTGTCATAACGGGACAGGACGGCTGAACATGGCAGCGGACAGCACAGTGGACAGGCCGGGAGCCCGGAAGGCCGGCTCCGGCGAGTGGTCGGCGTCGCTCGACATCGCGTCGGCCGCTGCCCTGCTCCTGGACGCCCGGGGACGGGTGGAGAGCTGGTCGGAGACGGCCCGGCGGCTGCTGGGCCGGGCCGCCGCCGAGGCCGTCGGGCGGCCCGCCGCCGAGCTGCTCGCCCCGGACGACGCGGCGCGGCTGCCCGCGCTCGCCGCGGAGTGCCGGGCGCACGGCAGCTGGTCGGGGCTGCTGTCGGCGCGCCGCGCGGACGGCGGCCGGGTCGGTGTCCAAGTACAGGCGTCCCCGGTGACCGACCGTACGGGGCAGGAGCACTGGCTGGTCCTCGCGGCCGAGGCGCCGCCCCTGCACGGCTGGGAGATGAGCCGGGGCGTGCTGGAGCGGATGGTGGACCAGTCGCCCATCGGCATGGCCATCGTGGACACCGATCTGCGGTTCGTGTGGTCCAACACGGCGCTGGAGCAGTACGGCGGCGGGCCCGCGGCCGAGCGCATCGGGCGGCGGCTGGGCGACGTCCAGCCGGGCCTGGACACCGAGGCGCTGGAGGCGCAGATGCGGCGGGTGCTGCACAGCGGCGTACCGATCACCGGTTATGAGCATGTCGGACGGATACTGGCCGACCCGCAGCACGAACGCGCCCAGTCGATGTCTTTTGTGCGTCTGGACGACCACGAAGGCCGCGCGATCGGCGTCTGCTACACCGTCATCGACGTCACCGAGCGCTACCGCTCCCGGCACCAGCTCGCCCTGCTGGACCGGGCGAGCGAGTACATCGGCCGCACCCTCGACGTCATGCAGACCGCCCAGGACCTCGCGGACATCGCGGTCCCCGAGCTCGCCGACTTCGTCACCGTCGACCTGCTGGACTCGGTGGTCAGGGGCGAGGAGCCGCAGCCGGGCCCGGTCGCGGACGCGGACACCGTGCCGCTGCGCCGCGGCGGCCAGCGGTCGCTGCGCGAAGGCGTACCGGAGGCGGTGGTACGGATCGGCGACCTGGCCACGTACCACGCGTGGTCGCCGCCCATCCGCTGCCTGGCCGGCGGGCAGTCGTGGCGGGCCGCACGCCTGGACCCGCTCGCGCCGGAATGGGCGGCCGACATTCCCGGTGGGCGGCACGAGCACTTCATGGAGCTGGGGCTGCACACGGCACTGGTGGTACCGGTCCGGGCGCGCGGCACCACGATGGGCGTGGCCACCTTCTTCCGTACGCAGCACGACGAGCCGTTCAGCGCGGACGATCTGCGCCTGGCGGAGGAATTCGTCGCCAGGGCCGCGGTCTGCATGGACAACGCCCGCCGCTACACCCGCGAGCGCGAGGCGGCCCTCACCCTGCAGCGCAGCCTGCTGCCGCACAGCGTCCCCGAGCAGAACGCCGTCGACGTGGCCTCCGCGTACCGCCCGGCCAACGAGCTGGGCGACGTCGGCGGCAACTGGTTCGACGTACTCCCGCTGTCCGGGGCGCGGGTGGCGCTGGTGGTGGGCGATGTGCCGGGCCACGGCATCGATGCCGCCGCCACGATGGGCAGGCTGCGTACGGCAGTACAGACCCTGGCGGCACTCGACCTGCGGCCCGAGGAACTGCTGGCCCACCTCGACGACCTGGTGGGCCGGGTGACGCGGGAGGCGACGAACGGCGGGCCGGACGCGAAGGCCCCGGCGCTGGGCAGCAGTTGTCTGTATGCGGTGTACGACCCGATCGCGCTGACCTGCACCATGGCCGGTGCGGGCCATCCCGCGCCCGCCCTGGTCGCGCCCGATGGCACGGTCACCCTCGCGGAGCTGCCGGCGGGTCCGGCCCTCGGTGTCGGCGGCCTGCCGTTCGAGTCCGTGGAGCACCGGGTCACCGAGGGCACCGGGCTGGCGCTGTACACCGCCGGACTGACGTCCGGTGCCGCGCCGGGGCCCGGCGGGGGTACCGGTACCGAGCGGCTGCTGTCCGCCCTCGCGGCACCCGAGCGGTCGGCCGAGCGGTCGCCCGAGCAGTCGCTCGACGCACTGTGCACGCAGGTCATCGAGGAGCTCGTACCGGCGCGGCCGCAGGACGACGTCACGCTGCTGCTGGCCAGGACGCGCGCGCTGGACCCCGCCCGGCACGCCTCGTGGGACCTGCCCACCGACCCGGCGACCGTCGCCGAGGCGCGGGCCACCACCACCCGGCAGCTGGCGCGCTGGGGCCTGGACGAGCTCGCCTTCACCACGGAGCTGCTGGTCAGCGAGCTGGTCACCAACGCGATCCGGTACGGGGACGGACCCATCCGGCTGCGGCTGATCCTGGACCGGGTGCTGACCTGCGAAGTCTCCGACGGCAGCAGCACCTCGCCGTATCTGAGGCACCCGAACACGACGGATGAAGGCGGTCGCGGGCTCTTCCTGATCTCCCAGTTCACCGAGCGCTGGGGCACCCGCTACACCACCGAAGGCAAGGTCATCTGGACGGAACAGACCCTCACCGAGGGTGAGGACGGGCTTACGCCCTGACAGCAACAGCGACCGGCACAAGCAGTGTCTTCTTTTACAGCATGTCTTTGCAACATTCTATTGACAGGACATTTGGACAACGACCATCTTACTGCCCACGGAAGTCGACCCACGGCAGGAGACGGCCATGAACGTGACGGACGGTGCCTCGGCACGCCCCGCACCACCGCCCGCCCTCGGCGGCGACGCACCACGGCCCGTACGCCGTCGGCTGCGCGTCATCACCCTCATCGCGACCTTCGGCGGACTGCTCTTCGGATACGACACGGGCGTCATCAACGGCGCCCTGCCGTACATGAAGGACGACCTCGGGCTCACCCCCTTCACGGAGGGCCTGGTCACCAGCTCGCTGCTGCTCGGCGCCGCACTCGGCGCCGTGGCCGGCGGCAAGCTGTCCGACGCACGGGGACGCCGTCGCAACATCCTCGTCCTCGCCGTGCTGTTCTTCGTCGGCGCCCTGGGCGCGACGCTCGCGCCGAACACCGAGGTCATGATCCTGGCCCGCTTCGTGCTCGGCCTCGCGGTCGGCGGCGCGTCCGTGACCGTGCCCGTCTACCTGGCGGAGATCTCGCCCGCCGAGCGGCGCGGCGGCCTGGTCACCCGTAACGAACTCATGATCGTCAGCGGCCAGCTGCTCGCCTTCACCTCCAACGCGGTCATCGCCCGCCTGGGCGGCGAATCCGGCGGCGTCTGGCGCTGGATGCTCGTCCTCGCGACCATCCCCGCCGTCGTCCTGTGGTTCGGCATGCTGGTCATGCCGGAGAGCCCGCGCTGGCTGGCCGCGCAGGGCCGATTCAACGACGCCTTCGAGGTGCTGAAGCAGGTCAGGTCCCAGCAGCGGGCCGAGGCCGAGCTGAGCGAGGTCTCGGCGCTCGCCGTCAAGGACGAGCAGGAGAAGATCGGCGGCTGGAAGGACCTGCGGGCAACGCCCTGGATCCGCCGACTGATGTGGGTGGGCTTCGGCATCGCCGTCGTCCAGCAGATCACCGGCGTCAACACGATCATGTACTACGGCACCCAGATCCTCACCGACGCCGGGTTCGCCGCGGACAGCGCGCTCACCGCGAACATCGCCAACGGCGTGATCTCGGTGCTCGCCACCTTCGTCGGCATCTGGCTGCTGGGCCGCACGAACCGCCGCCCGATGCTGATGGCCGGTCAGCTCGGCACGACCAGCGCGCTCCTGCTGATCGGCATCTTCTCCATGACGCTGCCCGCGGGCGACGGCCGCGCGTACGCCGTCCTCGCCATGACCGTCACCTTCCTCGCCTTCCAGCAGGGCGCGATCTCCCCGGTCACCTGGCTGATGCTCTCCGAGCTCTTCCCGATGCGGATGCGCGCCTTCGGCATGGGTGTCGCGGCCGTGGTCCTGTGGCTGACCAACTTCGCGATCGGCCTGGTCTTCCCCTCCATGGTCGCCGGCCTCGGAGTCTCCGGCACGTTCTTCCTCTTCGTCGCCCTCGGCGTCCTCGCCCTCGCCTTCGTCAAGCGCTACGTGCCCGAGACGAAGGGTCGCACCCTGGAGGCCCTGGAGCGGGAGCTGCAGGAGCGGTACTCGTAGTCGGTCCAGCCGGGCGGCGTTCGTAGTCAGTCCAGTTGGGCGGTTAGTCAGCCCAGTCGGGCGGCGAAGGCCTCGTACGCCCGCTCGTCGAAGAGGACGAACCGCACCTCGTCCACGGTGGTGTCCGTGTTCAGGACCGCCTCGACGGCGATCCGCGCCGCGTCCTCCAGCGGCCAGCGGTACACGCCCGTCGAGATGGCCGGAAAGGCGACCGTACGGGCCCCCAGATTGGCCGCTACGGCAAGCGACTCCCGGTAGCAGGAGGCGAGCAGGGCGGAACGGTCCTCCTCGCGGGAGTACACCGGCCCCACCGTGTGCACGACCCAGCGGGCCGGCAACTCGCCCGCCGTGGTGGCCACCGCCTGACCGGTGGGCAGCCCCCGCCCATACCGGGACGCCCGCAACGCCCGGCACTCCTCCAGAATCCGCGGCCCACCCCGCCGGTGGATCGCCCCGTCCACTCCCCCGCCGCCCAGCAGCGAGGAGTTGGCGGCGTTGACGACGACGTCCACGTCCTGCTCGGTGATGTCACCGAGGACGAGCGTCAGCCGCGGGGCACCGGTGCTCACCGTGTCTCCCTGATGCGCCGCCAGGCCGCCTTGGCGGCGTTGTGGCCGCACATGCCGTGGACGCCGCCGCCCGGTGGGGTGGCCGAGGAGCAGAGGAAGACGGCGGGGTGGGAGGTGGTGTACGGGATGCGGCGGGGCTTGGGGCGGAGCAGGGTCTGCAGGCCGGAGAAGGCGCCGACACCGATGTCGCCGCCGACGTAGTTGGCGTTGCGCGCGGCCAGTTCGGGCGGGCCCGCGGTCGCTCGGGCGAGGACGAGGTCGCGGAAGCCGGGCGCGAAGCGCTCCAGCTGGCGCTCGATGGCGTCGGTGAGGTCGCCCGTCCAGCCGTTGGGGGCGTGGCCGTACGCCCAGAACGTGTGCTTGCCCTCGGGGGCGCGGCTGGGGTCGATCAGGCTGGGCTGGGAGGTGATGAGGAACGGGCGCTCGGGGGCGCGGCCCTCATGGGCGTCGCGCAGCGCGCGGCCGATGTCGCCCTCGGTGGGGCCGACATGGACCGTACCGGCGCGGCGGGCCGCCTCGCTCGTCCACGGGACGGGGCCGGACAGCGCGTAGTCGATCTTGAAGGCGGAGGGGCCGTAGCGGTACGAGCTGAAGGCGTTGCCGAGCCCCGCGATACGGGCCAGCGCCGTCGGCGAGGTGTCGAAGATGTACGCGCGGGCGGGCGGCAGGTCGTCCAGGCGCTTGACTTCGTAGTCCGTGTGGATCACGCCGCCCTGGTCACGGAGGTACCCGGCGAGCGCGTCCGGGATGGCCTGCGAGCCGCCGCGGGCGATGGGCCAGCCGTACGCGTGCGCCGCGAGCATGAAGGTCAGGGCGATGGCGCCGGTGGCGATGCCGGTGAGCGGGTGGATGACGTGCGCCGCGCAGCCGGCGAAGACGGCGCGCGCCTTCTCGTCGTGGAAGCGGCGGTTCAGCACGGCCACCGGCGGGATGCCGGCCAGGCCGAAGCGGGCGAGGGTCACCGGGTCGCGCGGGAAGCCCTCGAAGACGCCGCGCATCATGTCGCGCGCGAGCGTGTCCCACTTGCCGCGGAAAGGCTCGACCAGGCGGCGGTACGGTCCGGCGTCACGGACGCCGAAGGACCGCGCGGTCTCGCCCACGGAGCGGGACAGCACGGCGGCGCTGCCGTCCGGGAAGGGGTGCGCCATGGGGAGCTCGGGGTGCAGCCACTCCAGGCCGTAACGCTCCAGGGGGAGGTCGCGGAAGGCGGGCGAGCCGATCCCGGTGGGGTGCACGGCCGAGCAGGGGTCGTGCCGGAAGCCGGGGAGCGTCAGCTCCTCCGTACGCGCGCCGCCGCCGATCGTGTCGCGGGCTTCGAAGACCTCGACGGACATGCCCCGGCGGGCCAGTTCGACCGCTGCCGTCAGGCCGTTCGGTCCGGCTCCGATCACCACGGCATCGAGCATCGTCGGCACCTGCGCCACTCCCCTCGTATCGATCCTCCGCGTCCTCCGCGTCGAGGATCAGTCGGCGGCTGAGCCCGTGTCACCTGCAACTGAGCCGGTGTCACCTGCCAGCACGTCGAGGATACGCCGGGCGGTGGCCGCGTCCCGCGCCGCGGTGAACGGCAGAGTGTTGCCCCCGGATATCCGGAACGGGGCGCCGGAGAGGGTCATGCTCACACCGCCCGCCTCCCGGACGAGCAGCAGGCCCGCCGCGTGATCCCACGCGTTCTCCCACGTGAACGCCGTGGCCTCCAGCGTGCCGCGGGCGACGGCCAAGTACTCCAGGCCCGCCGAGCCGCAGGGGCGGGGCGCGATGCCCTCGCAGACCAGGCCGGACAGCGCGCGCTTCTCGGCGACGGTGGTGAAGTCGTGGTGCGACATGGCGACTTCGAGGGTCTTGCCCTCGTGCGGCGAGCCGGCGCGGAGCCGGCGGCCGTTCAGCCGGGCGCCGCCGCCGCGCACCGCGACGGCCATCTCCTCCAGCGCCGGGGCGTACGTCCAGGAGGCCAGCAGCTCGCCGCGGTGGGCGAGCGCGACCAGGGTCGCGAAACCGGGGTCGCCGTGCACGAACTGCCGCGTGCCGTCGACCGGGTCCACGATCCACACGGGCGCGTCGCCCTTCAGCGCGTCCAGCACCGCGGGGTCGGCGTGCACCGCTTCCTCGCCGACCACGGCCGAGCCGGGCAGCAGGGCCGTGAGGGAGGCCGTGAGGTGCTCCTCGGCGCGCTGGTCGGCGATGGTGACCAGGTCGTGCGGGCCGTTCTTCTCCACCACCTCGTGGGCGGCGAGCTGCCGGAAGCGTGGCAGGACCTCGGCCGCCGCGGCCTCACGGACGGCCTTCTCGACGGCGTCCAGGTCGACGGCCGCGAGCACGGCCTCCGCGGTCGCAGCCGGGCCCGTCATGTCCGCGGTGTCCGCCCTGTCCGTCCTGTCGTCGTTGTTTGCAGGAATCGCAGGAATTGCTTCGATCATGTCTCCATGGAAGCACGGACCACTGACACGGCACCTGGCGTCCAGATGAACCCCAGGTGCACGCGGTCGGCCGTGAACGGTAAGTGTGACGGTCCGTGATCAGTCGTGCCGGGGCGGGTCAGCGCCCCACGGCGTATCCCTGCATTCCCCGCGGGTTCGCGGCGCCGGACAGTACGCCGGTCTCCGGGTCACGCGCGACCGCGCACAGCCGGCCCTCGGACCAGGCGTCACCCACGGTCACGTCATGGCCGCGCTCCCGCAGCCCCTCGATGACCTCCTCGCCGACACGGGACTCCACCGTCACGCTCCCCGGACGCATCGCGCGCGGGAAGAAGGAGCCGGGGAAGGAGTCGGTGTGCCAGTTCGGGGCGTCGATCGCGCCCTGGAGGTCGAGGCCGCCGCGTACGGGCTCGCGCAGCGTCGCTGCCAGGAAGAAGTGCAGCTGCCACTGGTCCTGCTGGTCACCGCCCGGCGTGCCGAAGGCCATCACCGGCACCCCGTCGCGCAGCGCCAGGGAGGGGGTGAGGGTCGTGCGCGGGCGGCGGCCCGGGGTGAGGGAGTTGGGCAGCCCCTCCTCCAGCCAGGCCATCTGCAGCCGCGTACCGAGCGGGAAGCCGAGGCCCGGGATCACCGGGTTGGACTGGAGCCAGCCCCCGGAGGGCGTGGCCGAGACCAGGTTGCCCCAGCGGTCGACGATGTCGATGTGACAGGTGTCGCCACGGGTGGCTCCGCTGCGGTCGACCTCCGGGGCGACGGCGGCCTTGCCCGCGCCCCCCGTACCGGTCGCGACGGTCGGCTCGCCCGCGCCGCTTCCGGACACACCGAGCGCATCGAAGCCCTGCTCTCCGGAGGCCACGGCGACGGCGTGCTTACTGAGGCGCGGGGCGCGGCCCCCGGGGCGGCCGGGGCGCAGCTCGTACGAAGCGGTGCCGTCGATCAGCGCCCTGCGCTCCGCGTTGTAGCTGGCCGAGAGCAGGGTCCCCACCGGTACGTCGGCCGCGCCCGCGCCGTCCGCGTCGCCGTACCACGCCTCGCGGTCGGCCATCGCGAGCTTGGTGCCCTCGACGAGGGTGTGGACGTACTCGGCGCTCCCGTAGGCGGGCAGCTCTTCGGGGAGCAGCGCGAGCTGCTGGAGGAGGGCCGGGCCCTGCGACCAGGCGCCCGCCTTGGCGACGGTCCAGCCGTTCCAGTCGTACGTGACCGGCTCCTCGTACGTGGCCCGGAAGGCGGCGAGGTCGTCGCCCGTGAGCGTGCCGGCGTGCCGCTCTCCGGAGGTGTCCATGGCGGGGCGCGCGGCGAAGGCGGCCATCGCCTCGCCGATGAAGCCCTCGCGCCAGATGCGGCGGGCCGCGTCGATCTGCGCCTCGCGGCCGGGGCCCGCCGCCTCGGCCTCGCGGACCAGCCGCTCCCAGGTGGCGGCGAGCGGCTCGTTCCGGAGGAGGCCGCCGGGGGCCACGGAGCGGCCGCCGGGCAGGTAGATCTCGGCCGAGCTCGGCCACTCGCCCTCGAAGAGCTCGCGGACGGTCTCCACGGTTTCGCCGACGCGTTCGACGGCCGGGTGGCCGTTGCGTGCGTACCCGATGGCGTACGAGAGGACCTCGGCGAGCGTCTTCGTACCGTGGTCCCGGAGCAGCACCATCCAGGCGTCGAACGCGCCCGGTACGGCGGCGGCGAGCGGGCCCGTACCGGGGACGAGGTCCAGGCCGAGCGAGGTGTAGTGCGCGACGGTGGCGCCGGCCGGGGCCGGGCCCTGGCCGCACAGCACCTGAACGGGGCCGCCGGCCGGGGCAAGGATGATCGGGACCTCGCCGGCCGGGCCGTTCAGGTGCGGCTCGACGACGTGCAGGACGAAGCCGGCGGTGACCGCGGCGTCGTAGGCGTTGCCGCCGCGCTCCAGGACCGCCATGGCGGACTGGGAGGCCAGCCAGTGGGTGGAGGAGGCCATCCCGAAGGTTCCCTGGAGGGTGGGGCGGGTCGTAAACAAGGTTGCTCCTGTTCGTGGCTCGGTGCGGGTGCGGTGTGGCGCGCCGGGATCGCCCTGCGGGCTCGTCCTCAAACGCCGGACGGGCTTGATTTGGCCGGGCCTGGCGTCGCCAAGTGGCAGGAAACCCTGCGGCCCCCCGGTAGCCCCCGTAGCTCCGGTACTTCCGTACGGCAGCGGTCCACCGCCACCGGGCAGCGCGTATGGAAGTGGCAGCCCGGGGGTGGGGACAGCGGGCTCGGGAGGTCGCCGTGCAGGACGATGCGTTCGCGGGTGCGCTGGAGGGTGGGGTCCGGCACCGGGGCCGCCGACAGCAGGGCCTGCGTATACGGGTGCAGCGGGTCGGCGAAGAGTTGAGACGTCGGGGCCTCCTCGACGATCCGGCCCAGGTACATCACGGCAATGCGGTCGGCCAGGAATTCCACGGCCGCCAGGTCATGCGTGATGAACAGGCAGCCGAAGCCGCGGTTCCGCTGCAGGTCGGCGAGGAGGTTGAGGACGGACGCCTGTACGGAGACGTCCAGGGCGGAGGTCGGCTCGTCGGCGATCAGCAGGTCCGGGGCGACGGAGAGCGCGCGGGCGAGGGAGATGCGCTGGCGCTGGCCGCCGGAGAGCTCGTGCGGGTGCCGGTCCGCGTGTTCGGGGCGCAGCCCCACCTGGCCGAGCAGCTCCTCGACGCGGCCCCGGAGGCCGGACCTCGGTACCAGGCGGTGCAGCCGCAGCGGCTCGGCGACGATCTGCCCGATCGTCATGCGCGGGTCCAGCGAGGAGGACGGGTCCTGGAAGACCAGGTGCATGTCGGTACGGAGCGGGCGCAGGGCGCGGCGCGAGAGGTGGGTGATGTCAGTGCCCTTGAGGGCGACGCGGCCGCCGGTCGGCTCGTCGAGGCGGACCACGCAGCGCCCGACCGTGGACTTGCCGCTGCCCGACTCCCCCACCAGGCCGAGTACTTCGCCGCGCTCGATAGTCAGGCTGACGCCGTCGACGGCGCGTACGGTGCCGCCGGAGGCGGTGAAGTGCCGCTCCAGGTCGCGCACTTCGAGTACGGGGGCGGTGTCGTTCCCGGCTCCACGTGGGGCCGGGACCTGCTGTGCGGCGCTCATCGGGCGGCCTCCTCGTGCCCGGCGGAGGGCGTGGCTGCGGGCGCGGTGACGGGGTGCCAGCACGCCACCCGGTGGCCGGACTCCGGTGTCAGCGGCGGCCGAGCCGCCCTGCACCGTTCGTCGGCGTGCGTGCAGCGGTCGGCGAAGGTGCAGGCGTCCGGCTGGGCGGTCAGGCTCGGTACCAGCCCGGGGATCTCCGGCAGCTGGCGCTTCCCTTCCTGGCCCGGCCGCAGCACGGCGCCCAGTAGGCCGCGCGTGTACGGGTGCCGGGGCGCGGCGAACAGCTCGTCCACCGGGGCCTGTTCAACGGCCCGGCCCGCGTACATCACCAGCACCCGGTCCGCCGCGTCGGCGACCACGCCCAGGTCGTGGGTGATGAGGACGAGGGCGGTACCGAGGCGTTCGCGCAGCGACTGGAGTACTTCGAGGATGCCGGCCTGGACGGTGACGTCCAGCGCGGTGGTCGGCTCGTCGGCGATGAGGACGGCCGGGTTGCAGGCCACCGCGATGGCGATCATGACGCGCTGCCGCATACCGCCGCTGAGCTGGTGCGGGTACTCCGCCACGCGGCGCTCCGGCGCGGGGATGCCGACCAGGCCGAGCAGTTCGACAGCCTTCTCCTTCGCCTCCTTACGGGTCAGGCCCTGGTGGCGGCGGAGTACCTCGCCGATCTGGCGGCCGACGGTGAGGACCGGGTTCAGCGAGGTCATCGGCTCCTGGAAGATCATCGCGAGGTCCTTGCCGCGGACCTTCGCCAGCTCCTTCTCGTCCGCCCCGGCCAGCTCCCGGCCGCCGAGCCGGACGGACCCGGTGACGGTCGCGGTCGGCGGCAGCAGGCCCATGACGGCCATGGAGGTGACGGATTTGCCGCAGCCGGACTCGCCGACGATGGCGAGGACCTCACCGGGCGCCACGTCGTACGAGAGGGAGTCGACGGCGTGCACGGTACGGCTGTCGGAGCGGAAGGAGACGGACAGGTCGCGGACGCTCAGTACGGGCGTGCGGGGCGCGTCGGGCGTGCCGGGCGCCTCGGATGCCTGGTGCGGGGTGCTCATCGGGTGCCTCCGCGGGGGTCGAGGACGTCGCGCAGTCCGTCGCCGAGCAGGTTGAAGGCCAGCGTCGCGGCGACGATGGCGAGGCCGGGGAAGACCGCCATCCAGGGCGCGGGGCCGAGGAAGGGCTGGGCGCCGGCGAGCATCACGCCGAGCGAGGGGGCCGGGGGCTGGACGCCGAGGCCGAGGAAGCTGAGCAGCGCCTCGCCGATGATCGCGGCGGGGATGCCGACGGTGGCCTGGACGATCAGTGCGGAGGTGGCGTTCGGGAGGATGTGCCGCGCGAGTACGGTGCCGTCGCCACCGCCGTTGACGATCGCGGCGCCCACGTAGTCCAGGTGTTTCAGGCGCAGCGTCTCGGCGCGCGCGATGCGGATGACGGCCGGTACCTGAGAGATCCCGATGGCGAGCGTGGCGTTGAGCAGCGACGGGCCGAGGACGGCCGCCAGGCCCACCGCGAGGACGAGGAAGGGGAAGGCGAGCAGGGTGTCGGTGAGCCGGGAGACCGCGGAGTCGGCGTACTTGCCGTAGTACCCGGCGGCCAGGCCCAGCGGTACGCCGATGAGGAAGGCCAGTACTACGGCGAGCAGGCCCACCTGCATGGACGCGCGGGCGCCGTAGATCACCCGGGAGAGCTGGTCGCGGCCGAGGTCGTCGGTGCCGAGCCAGTGCGCCCAGGAGGGCGGCGCCAGTGCGGCGTCGAAGTCCGGCCCTGCGGGGTCGTACGGCGCGAGCAGCGGGGCGCAGAGCGCGGCCAGTACGAAGACGGCGGCGATCACTGCGCCGGTGAGGGCGAGCCGGTTCCTGCGCAGGGCGCGCAGCCGGGTGCGCAGGGTGCCGGGGCGCGGTGCGGCGGCGGCCGGGGCGAGCGGCGCGGCGGGCACGGCCGGGGTGTCCGCGGTGGCCGGGGTGTCCGGGGTGGCGGTCATCGGGCGGCGCCTCCGAGCCGGATGCGCGGGTCGATGACCGAATACAGCACATCGACCGCGAGGTTGACGAGGATGTAGGCGGCGGAGGTGCACAGCACCACGCCCTGGAGCATCGTGTAGTCGCGGGTGAAGACCGCGTCGATGGTGAGCTTGCCGAAGCCGGGCAGAACGAAGATCTGCTCGGTGACCACGGCGCCGGAGATGAGATGGCCGAGCTGGAGGCCGAGCACGGTCACGACCGTCACCAGGCTGTTGCGCAGCGCGTGCCCGCCGATGACCTGACGGCGCGACAGCCCCTTGGCCCGGGCGGTACGCACGTAATCCGCGGAGAGGTTGTCGAGCATCGCGCCGCGGGTCTGCCGCATCACGACGGCCGCGAGCCCGGAGCCGAGGACGACGGCCGGCAATACCATCCGCCGTAGATTGTCGACCGGATCCGTGCCGAAGGGTACGTATCCGGAGGCCGCGAAGACCGGTACGGCGATCGCGAAGGCGAGCACGAGGACGATGCCGAGCCAGAAGGTGGGGACGGAGAGCCCCAGCAGGGCGATGGCGTTGGCCAGCCACTCCGTCGCCTTCCCGCGCCGCACGGCCGCCAATACGCCCGTCCCGATACCGAGGACGACCGCCAACAGGAGGGACAGCGCGGCCAGTTCGAGCGTGACAGGGAGGGCGCTCAGGATCGAGTCCAGTACGGGCAGGCCGGTGCGGGCCGAGGTGCCGAGGTCGCCGGTGAGGGCGTGGCCGACGAACCGCCCGTACTGGATCACGATGTTGTCGTTCAGCCCGTACGCCTCGCGGATCGCTGCCAGCGCCTCGGGGCTGCGCTCCTCCCCGGCCAGCGCGAGGGCCGGGTCGCCGGGCAGCGCACGGATCCCGGCGAAGACGACGACGCTGACGAGGAAGAGCGTGATGACCGATTGCCGGAGCCGGGTGAGAAGGTATCTGCTCATCGGGCGTACCCCGCATCCTTGACGCGCACCAGGCCGTCGCCGTAGACCCGCACGCCCGCCACGTCCTTCCGTGCCACGACGTAGTTCTTCTGCCGGTAGAGGTAGATCAGCGCGTACTGGTCGCGTATACGGTCGGCGAGTTGCGTGTATACGCGGGCGCGGCCCGCCCGGTCGGCGGTGGTGCGGCCCTCGGCGATCAGCCGGTCGATCGCCGGGTCGGAGATGCCGTACGTGTTCATGGCCCCGGCCGTGCCGACGAAGGAGGCGATATTGCCGTCCGGGTCGAGCCGCCCGGACCAGCCGCTGACGTACGCGTCGAACTGCCCGGCGTCGGTCTCCTCCAGGAGCGTCGCGTACTCCATGGGCCGCAGCCGTACATCGAAGCCGGCCTCGCGCGCCATCGCCTGGATCACCTGGCCGAGGCGACTGTCCTCGGGCGAGGTGGAGACCTTCAGCTCGATCGGCACGGGCAGCGTGACGCCCGCCTCCTTGAGCAGCTTCTTCGCGCGCGGCAGGTCGCGCTCCGGGCAGTCGGCGGCCCCCGGCGCGATGGCCGACTCCGGCGAGACGGGGCCGCAGGCCGGCTCGTACATGCCCTGGAAGACCACCTTGTTGATCAGCCTGCGGTCCAGCGCGAGCGCGAAGGCTTCACGGACGCGCGGCTCGCGGGCGAGCACCGTGCGCAGCTTCCCGGGCTTCTCCCCCGTCCCGTGCACATTGCCGATGTTGAAGCCGAGGCCCTGGTAGCCGAGCGAGGGCGAGTTGAAGAGCTGGAGCTGCGGCTCGGTGAGCGAGCTCCGCACCTCCACGGGGCCCATCTGGTCGCCGACCTGGACGTCGCCGGAGCGCAGGTTCGCCAGCCGGACGCTGCCGTCGGTGATGGTCTTGTAGACGACGCGGTCCAGGTGGACCTTGTCCGCGTCGTAGTACCGGGGGTCCTTGGCGAGCACGATCCGGTCGCCCGCGACGCGTTCGACGTACTTGAACGGGCCCACGCAGGAAGGGTGGTTGGTGAAATTCTTGCCGTACTTCGCGAGCGCGCGCGGGGACATGACCATCCCGGCGCGGTCGGCGAGGACGCCGGTGAGCGGGACGTATGGCGTCTTCAGTCGGATGCGGACGGTATACGGTCCGCTGGCCTCGGCCTTGACCAGTGGGCCGAGTTCGGTGGCGCGGGCCGAGCCGGGGAGGGTGCGGTGGCGCTCCAGGGAGCGGGCGACGGCGGCCGCGTCGAGGTGGGTGCCGTCGCTGAACGTCACGCCGCGGCGGACCGGGACGGTCACGGTCCGGCCGTCGTCGGAGGTCTTCGGCAGGGCCGTCGCCAGCTGCGGCACGACCTTGCCCGCGCGGTCGGTGTCGTACAGCTTCTCGCACATGCCGGCGAAGACGGTGCGGCCGACGAGGGTCTGCGCGAGGGTCGGATCGAGCTTGTCGGGGTCGGACTTGAGGGCGACGGTGAGCGTGCCACCGTCCCGTACGGGGCGCGAATCGGTCATCCGGACCCCGCCCACTTCGGTGGCGGCGGAGCTGAGCGATCCGCACCCCGCGGCGCTGATCATCAGCCCAACTGCCAGGGGAACAGCAGCTCTTCGGCGCACGTGGCCCTACCTCCCGAACGATCAGCAAGTACGCATCCGCATCGCGAACGATCACCAGGAACGAATGCAGCAGACCGTATTTCGCATACAGACGACCGGCAAGAGGCCGTCCCGGATCTTGGGGAAGTTTCTGGTTCTCGGCTCCGGCTGCCCGTGACCAACATGCGGGTTGTCTTGGCCTGACGATCCCCTCCATAGTGGCCGGAAGCCAGGCAGACAGGTCAGCAAGCGGTTCGACTCGTGTACTGCGAAAGGCGGTTGAGCATGGCGGTACCGCAGAAGCCCAGCATGTCGGCGGCACCAACCGACGACGAACTCGCCCGCACCTCGACTGCGGACCACGCGTGATACCGGCGCCCTCGCCCGAGAGCGAGAACACGACACCTCTCGTTTCGCCGGTCAACTCACACAACGAATGGGATCCGCTGGAGGAGATCATCGTCGGCCGCCTCGACGGCGCGACGATCCCCTCCCACCACCCGGTGGTGACATGCAACGTCCCACCCTGGGCGGCGCGGCTGCAAAGGCTTGCCGCCGGCTTCAAGTACCCGCGCATACTGATCGAGTCGGCACAGCACGAACTCGATCAATTCGTCGCCCTCCTGCAGTCCCTCGGCGTGACGGTCAGGCGCCCGGACGCGGTCGACCACAGAAGGCGCTTCAGCACCCCCGACTGGTCGTCGCGCGGCTTTTGCAACACCTGTCCGCGTGACAGCATGCTCGTGATCGGCGACGAGATCATCGAGACCCCGATGGCGTGGCCGTGCCGCTATTACGAAACCCACTCCTATCGCGGGGTCCTCAAGGATTACTTCCAGCGCGGCGCGCGCTGGACGGCGGCGCCGAAGCCGCAGCTCACCGACGAACTCTTCGAGGCGGATTTCCGTGTCCCCGGGTCCGGTGATCCCATGCGCTACATCCTCACCGAGTTCGAGCCGGTGTTTGATGCCGCGGATTTTGTACGCGCGGGACGCGACCTGTTCGTCACGCGAAGCAACGTCACCAACCGCATGGGCGTCGACTGGTTGCGCCGTCATCTCGGACCTGGCTATCGCATCCACGAGATCGAGAGCCGCTGCCGCACGCCCATGCACATCGATACAACATTCATCCCCTTGTCGCCGGGCAAGGCGCTGGTCAATCCCGAGTACATCGACATCGACCGGCTGCCCGACATCCTGAGTTCATGGGACATCCTGGTCGCCCCCGAACCCAATCCGCTCGACGAGCGCTTGCTGAAGATCACCTCGCTGTGCGGCAAGTGGCTCAGCATGAACGTCCTCATGATCGACGAGAAACGGGTGATCGCGGAGCGGCATCACACCGACATGCTGCGCGCCCTCGAAAAATGGGGCTTCGAGCCCATCCCCTGCGACCTGCTGCACTACGCCCCATTCGGCGGCTCATTCCACTGCGCAACCCTCGATATCCGCCGCCGCGGCACGCTGGAATCGTATTTCCCCTGACCGACGACCCACGCCACCTCCCCACTCCTCCGCATCGCCCCCTTTGCCGGGAATGACGGCCTCGGCGATACGGTTGACCGGGCGGTCGGCCGGTCGGACGGCCGCGGAGACGTGGAGGGTGAGCGCCGTGCAGAGCAGGCATCACGGTGAGTACAAGGTGCCCGGCGGCAAGCTGGTCGTCGTCGATCTGGAGGTCGCGGACGGCGTGCTGCGCCACGTCCGGGTCGCCGGCGACTTCTTCCTAGAGCCGGACGACGCGCTGCCCGCGATCAACGCGGCCCTGGAGGGCGCGCCCGCCGACACCGGCACCCGGGGCCTGGCCGACCGCATCGAGGCCGCGCTGCCGGAAGGCGTCGCCATGATCGGCTTCACTGCGGAGTCGGTCGGCGTCGCGGTCCGCCGGGCCGTCGCCCAGGCCACCGACTGGACCGACTACGACTGGCAGATCATCCACGAGCCGCCGCAGGAGCCCGCGCTGCACATGGCGCTGGACGAGGTACTGACCACCGAGGTCGCCGAGGGCCGGCGCCCGCCGACGCTCCGCGTCTGGGAGTGGGACCGCCCCGCCGTGATCATCGGCAGCTTCCAGTCGCTGCGCAACGAGGTGGACCCCGCGGGCGCGGAAAAGCACGGCATCACGGTCGTCCGCCGGATCAGCGGCGGCGGCGCGATGTTCGTCGAGCCCGGCAACACCATCACGTACTCCCTCTGCGTCCCCGAGTCCCTGGTCCACGGCCTGACCTTCGCGGAGAGCTACGCGTACCTCGACGACTGGGTGCTCGGGGCGCTCGGCGACATGGGGATCAACGCCTGGTACAAGCCGCTCAACGACATCGCGACGAACGCCGGCAAGATCGCCGGCGCGGCCCAGAAGCGCATCGTGGCGGGCTCCGGCGCCGTCCTGCACCACGTGACCATGTCGTACGACATCGACGCGGACAAGATGGTCGAGGTGCTCCGTATCGGCAAGGAGAAGCTCTCCGACAAGGGCACCACCAGCGCCAAGAAGCGCGTCGACCCCCTCCGCCGCCAGACCGGCCTCCCCCGCTCCGAGGTGATCACCCGCATGATCACCTCCTTCCGCACCCGCTACGGCGGCACGGACGGCACGGTCACGGCGGAGGAGTTCACCCGGGCCCGCGCACTGGCGACCACCAAGTTCAGCTCCCCGGAGTGGACGACCCGGGTGCCGTAGGACGCGGGGGCCGTAGCGCCAAACCTGTAAACGCGCTCGGGTCTTGACCGATGGTTCTGCGGCAACGTAGCGTCAAGTGCACCGACTCGTGACTCGTGGGCTGCTGGAAGGAGGCGAAGTCGAATGTCGTCCATCTTCGACCTGAATCGCCTCGTTCGCCGGGCCGCCTGGGTTCCGGGTCGTGTTGCACACGGCTGCTGAGCAGCCGCTTTTCCGGTAGTGCCCCTTTTGCGGCCCCGGCATCTTCTTTCTGTCACCGCCTGCGGTACGTCGCGCGCTGATCAGCGCTGCGGGTTCTTGCGCTGCGCGATTTTACGCTGCGGTTTTTTGAGCTGTGCCATCTCGAAATAGAAAGCTCCTGAAATGGCGACTAGGACAACCATATCGACCGCGTGCCGAAATGAGGATGTGCCATGGTAGCGGCGCGGATCACGGTCAACGGGAAAGAAACCCCCATTTCACCGGCTGCACCCCACACCACGGTGCTGGATTTCCTGCGCGAGCGTGGACTCACCGGCACCAAGGAGGGCTGCGCCGAGGGTGAGTGCGGCGCCTGTTCGGTCCTGGTGGCCCGTCCCGGGGTGAACAAGCCCACTGACTGGGTGGCGGTCAACGCCTGCCTGGTCCCGGCCGCGGCGCTGGACGGCCAGGAGGTCATCACCTCCGAGGGTCTCGCCACCGCCGGCGAGCCCGGCACGCCGCCCACGCTGCACCCGGTGCAGGAGGAGATGGCGGTCCGTGGTGGATCCCAATGCGGTTACTGCACACCGGGGTTCATCTGCAGCATGGCCTCCGAGTACTACCGGCCCGACCGCTGCGCCCACGCGGAGTCGGACGGGGCCCACGAGGTCGACGGCGAGCACGGGCCGAACGGCTTCGATCTGCACTCGCTGAGCGGAAACCTGTGCCGCTGCACCGGTTACCGTCCGATTCGCGATGCCGCGTTCGCCGTGGGGGAGCCCGCCGAGGACGATCCGCTGGCGCAACGTCGCGAGCAGTCCCCGCCGGAGCCGGTCGCCACTGAGTACGCCCAGGACGACCGGGTGTTCGTACGGAAGAACACCCTCGCCGAGACGCTGCAGTTGCTGCGCGAGCGGCCCGACGCGGTCGTCGTCGCCGGTTCCACCGACTTCGGCGTCGAGGTGAATATCCGGTCCCGGCGGGAGGATTGCGTCGTCGCCATCGACCGGCTGCCCGAATTGCGGGAGCTGCGCGTCGAAGACGACTTCATCGAGGTCGGCGCCGCGCTGTCGCTCACCGAGATCGAGCGCAAGCTCGACGGTGAAGTACCGCTTCTCGCCGAGCTGTTCCCGCAGTTCGCCTCCCGGCTCATCCGTAACGGTGCGACCCTCGGCGGCAACCTGGGGACCGGCTCCCCCATCGGTGACAGCCCGCCGGTGCTGCTCGCGCTGGAGGCGTCGTTGGTACTCGCCGACGCCGACGGTGAGCGGGTGGTCCCGCTGGCCGACTACTTCACCGGTTACCGGCAGAGCGTGCGCCGCCCCGACGAGCTGATCCGCGCGGTGCGCATCCCGCTGCCGCTGTCGCCGGTCACGGCCTTCCACAAGATCGCCAAGCGGCGCTTCGACGACATCTCCAGCGTCGCGGTCGGCTTCGCGCTCGACATCGAGGGCGGGATCGTCCGCAAGGCACGCATCGGCCTGGGCGGCGTCGCCGCGACGCCGATCCGGGCACTCGCCACCGAGGCGGCCCTGGAGGGCAAGCCGTGGTCGGCGGAGACCGTCGAGGCCGCGGCCCGGGTGCTGCGCGGCGAAGGCACGCCGATGAGCGACCACCGCGCCAGCGACCTCTACCGTTCCGCGATGCTCGGCCAGAGCCTGTTGAAGCTGCACGCCCAGACCACCGAGGCGGTGTCGTCATGAGCCATCTGTCCGAGCGTCCCGAGAAGCCCGTCGTCGGTGTCCCGATGCCGCACGAGAGCGCCGGCCTGCATGTCACCGGTACCGCGCTCTACACCGACGACCTGATTTACCGCACCAAGGACGTACTGCACGCCTACCCGGTCCAGGTCATGAAGGCGCACGGCCGGATCACCGCGTTGCGTACCGAGCCCGCGCTCGCCGTGCCCGGTGTGGTCCGTGTGCTGACCGGCGCGGACGTGCCCGGTGTCAACGATGCCGGAATGAAGCACGACGAGCCGCTCTTCCCCGACGAGGTCATGTTCCACGGCCACGCGGTCGCCTGGGTGCTCGGTGAGACCCTGGAGGCGGCCCGGCTCGGTGCGGCGGCCGTCGAGGTGGAGCTCGACGAGCAGCCCGCCCTGATCACACTGCAGGACGCGATCGAGGCCGGCAGCTATCACGGCGCCCAGCCCCTGATGGAGACCGGTGACATCGACGCCGGCTTCGCCGACTCCGCGCACGTCTTCACCGGTGAGTTCCAGTTCGCCGGCCAGGAGCACTTCTACCTCGAGACGCACGCGGCGCTCGCCCAGGTCGACGAGAACGGGCAGGTGTTCATCCAGAGCAGCACCCAGCACCCCTCGGAGACCCAGGAAATCGTCTCGCATGTGCTCGGTGTGCCCAGCCACGAGGTGACGGTGCAGTGCCTGCGGATGGGCGGTGGCTTCGGCGGCAAGGAGATGCAGCCGCACGGCTTTGCCGCCGTCGCCGCGCTCGGCGCCAAGCTGACCGGCCGCCCGGTCCGGTTCCGGCTCAACCGGACCCAGGACCTGACCATGTCCGGCAAGCGGCACGGCTTCCACTCCACGTGGAAGATCGGCTTCGACGCCGAAGGCCGCATTCAGGCCCTCGACGCCACGCTGACCGCGGACGGCGGCTGGAGCCTGGACCTGTCCGAGCCGGTCCTCGCCCGCGCGTTGTGCCACATCGACAACACGTACTGGATTCCCAACGCGCGCGTCGCCGGCCGCATCGCCAAGACCAACACCGTCTCCAACACCGCCTTCCGCGGCTTCGGCGGACCGCAGGGCATGCTGGTGATCGAGGACATGCTCGGCCGCGTCGCACCACAGCTCGGCCTGGACCCGATGGAGCTGCGCAAGCGTAACTTCTACCGGCCGGGCCAGGGCCAGGAGACCCCGTACGGCCAGCCGGTCAATCACCCCGAGCGGATCGCCGTCACCTGGCAGCAGGTGGAGGAGAACGCGAACATCGCCGAGCGCAAGCGCGAGATCGCGGCCTTCAACGCCGCGCACCCGCACACCAAGCGGGCGCTCGCCATCACCGGCATCAAGTTCGGCATCTCCTTCAACCTCACCGCCTTCAACCAGGGCGGCGCCCTGGTGCTGATCTACAAGGACGGCTCCGTCCTGATCAACCACGGCGGTACGGAGATGGGCCAGGGCCTGCACACCAAGATGCTGCAGGTGGCCGCGACCACGCTGGGTATCCCACTGCACAAGGTGCGCCTCGCCCCGACCCGTACGGACAAGGTGCCCAACACCTCGGCGACCGCGGCCAGTTCGGGTGCGGACCTCAACGGTGGTGCGATCAAGAATGCCTGTGAGCAGCTGCGCGAGCGCCTGCTGCAGGTGGCCGGGTCGCAGCTGGGTGCCAACGCCTCGGACGTACGCATTGTCGAGGGTGTCGCCCGCGCCCTGGGCAGCGACAAGGAGCTGGCCTGGGACGACCTGGTGCGCACCGCGTACTTCCAGCGCGTCCAGCTCTCCGCGGCGGGCTACTACCGCACCGAGGGCCTGCACTGGGACGCCAAGACATTCCGCGGCTCGCCGTTCAAGTACTTCGCGTACGGCTCCGCCGCGACCGAGGTGGAGGTGGACGGCTTCACCGGTGCGTACCGCATCCGGCGCGTGGACATCGTGCACGATGTCGGCGACAGCCTCTCCCCGATGATCGACATCGGTCAGGTCGAGGGTGGCTTCGTACAGGGCGCGGGCTGGCTGACGCTGGAGGACCTGCGTTGGGACACCAGTGACGGTCCGAACCGCGGTCGGCTGCAGACGCAGGCGGCGAGTACGTACAAGCTGCCGAGCTTCTCGGAGATGCCCGAGGAGTTCAACGTCACGCTCCTGGAGAACGCCACCGAGGAGGGTGCGGTCTTCGGGTCCAAGGCGGTGGGTGAGCCGCCGCTGATGCTGGCGTTCTCGGTGCGCGAGGCGTTGCGGCAGGCCGCCGCGGCGTTCGGACCCGCCGGAGTCAGTGTGGAGCTCGCCTCCCCGGCGACTCCGGAGGCGGTGTACTGGGCCATCGAAGCAGCCCGCAGCGGGGACACGGGGAGCAGTGGCACCGAGGCCCCCGTCACTGCGAGCGCCTTGAGCAATGCCTGACATGACCTGGGTGGCCGCGGTCGCGCGGTTGCGGGCCCGCCAGGAGACCGGCGTGCTCGTGACCGTCGCGACCGTGCGCGGCCACGCTCCCCGCAAGGCCGGTGCCAAACTCGTCGTGGGCCGGACCGAGACGTGGGGCTCGATCGGCGGTGGCAACATCGAGGCCGTCGCGATCGACCGGGCCCGCGAGCTGATCGATTCGGCCGGTCCGGAGCCGGAGCTGATGGACTTCGCCCTCAACGACAAGGTCACCAGTAAGCACGGTGTGCAGTGCTGCGGCGGAGCCGTCAGTGTGCTGCTCGAACCGCTGCCGGTGGTCCCGGCGGTGGCGATCTTCGGCGTCGGACACGTCGGCTACGAGCTGGCGCGCATTCTGGCCCGCCATGACATCGATCTGCACCTGATCGACTCCCGTCCCGACATGCTCACGGACGAGCGGCTCGACGTGTTGCATACGGACGCGGTGGCACAGGTACACGTGCACCACACGCCGCTGCTGCCCGAAGAGGTGCTCGCGGAGCTGGCACCCGGCACCCACGTCCTGATCATGACGCATGATCACGCCGAGGATGCCGCGCTGTGCGATGCGGCCCTGCGCACCCCCGAGCTCGGTTCGATCGGGCTGATCGGGTCGGCTGCCAAGTGGGCGCGGTTCCGCAAGCGTCTGTCCACCGAGGGCGGCCACGACGACGCCACCATCGACCGGATCAAGACCCCGATCGGCTTGCCCGAGATCACCGGCAAGGAACCGGCCACGATCGCGGTGAGCGTCGCGGCGGACCTGCTCCTGACCTTCGCACAGGACCGCGCCTGATCGACTCCTGACCGGTCACTGATCAGTTCCTGATCGTCTCCTGGCCGGTTCCCGACTGGCTCCTGTAGGAATCAACGAAGATCGAGTTTCCGTCGGCCTGTGCTTTCATGCCTTCCCACCCTGGCTGGATCTGGTCACTGCCGGTGTACTTGTCGTCAAGTCGCGAAGCTTCAGGGCGCGTTGCGACGCGGCACCACATGCCGTCCCGCCTGCACCTTTTCCGCAGGCGGGACAGCACGCCACATCCACCCTCTCGCTTCGCGAAGGAGCACACCATGACCGCTCAGGCCCAGGAATCCAACGGCCAGGACGTCGAGCAGACCTGGATGCAGCAGGCAATCCTGCTGGCCACCAACAGCGTGGCCAACGGCGGCGGCCCCTTCGGCGCCCTGGTCGCCAAGGACGGCGAGGTCGTCGCCACCGGAAACAACCAGGTCACCGCGACCCTGGACCCCGTGGCGCACGCCGAGGTCACCGCACTGCGCAACGCCTGCAAGGAGCTGAACACCTTCTCGCTCGAAGGCTGCACCCTGGTCACCTCGTGCGAGCCGTGCCCGATGTGTCTGTCCTCCTCGCTGTGGGCGCGCGTCGACCGGATCATCTACTCCGCCGACCGGCACGACGCCGCGGTGGCCGGCTTCGACGACCGCAAGTTCTACGACCTCTTCGAGAAGAAGCCCTCTTCGATGTGGCCCATGGCGATCCAGCACCTGGACCTGCCCAACCGCACGGCGCCGTTCGACGCGTGGCTGGCCAAGGCCGACCGCATCGACTACTGACGAGCAATCCCAGCACGCCGGGCTCCCGGATCTCGATCGGGGGACGGTGGCCGGGAAGGCCGCTCCGGACGACCCGGGGCGGCCGTTTCCGTGTCGCCTGTGCCGACACCCAACGACACTCCCTCGGCCGACGCACTGCGACTGTTGGCCTCCGCTCTCTTCCCCCTGGGCCTCATTACCCCGAAGAATGGGTGCGCGTTCCACGCGTTCCACTAGCCTCTCTCCGACACACCGGTCTCGGTCACCCGTTCGCGGGCGGGAGAGCACTCCATGGGGGAGGAGTCCGTGCGTGATGATCTGGGGTTCGAGAAGCTGCTCAGTGAGGAGGGCTTCTTCGCGCGCCTCTTCGGGCGGTCGCCGTCGGGCGGCGGGCGGGAGCCGCTGTACGGCCCCGACCTTCCGGTGGTACTGCTCACCGGCGGCCCCGGCATGGGCAAGGGGCGGCTGCTGCGTGCGGTGCGGGATCGGTTCGCCACCAAGGTGCCGGTGATCTATCTCGACACCGGCTCGCCGGTGTACGCGGACCGGGCGGAGCCGGAGCCGGGCGCCCGCTCCGATGCGACCGAGGCCCTGGCCGAGGTCGCCCGGCGGCTGTGCACCTGGCAGGGTACGGGCGGCTCGTTCGCGTTCCCCCGGCTCTTCGCGGGCCTCGCGGTGATCGCGACCGGCGCCGCGGAGGGCACCCCCGAGGCGGTCGCGACCGAGGTCGAACGGTACGAGGAGCTCCCCCAGAGGGGGCGCCTCCGCGGCCTGGGCGGCGGCGACTTCTGGCGGGGAGTGATCCGCGGAAGCATCCGTAACCTGCTCACAACCCTGTCCGGGCAGGGGCTCGACCCGTACTCAGCGGCGGTGAGCAACGCACTGCTCGACGCCCTCTTCGAGCGCCTCGCGCCCCGCGGCAGGGTGGAACTGGAGCGCATTTACGGCGCGTATCCCGGCGCGGCCGGCCAGCCCAAGCACGGGCTGAGCAATCTCGCCGCCGACTTCCAGGCCGGCGGCGAGGCACGGGAACTGGCCGAGGGCTTCCTCTTCCGGGCGCTGCGCGAGGACCTCGAAGCGGCGTACGCCTCGGTGGTCGGCCGGCTGAGCAGGGTCGGCCGACCGGGGCTGCTGCTGGATCACGCGGTATCGCCACTGGGCGAGCGGCTGCTGCGGGCCGTGCTCAGCGACCGCCGGGGCGGGCAGCGCGACCGCGTGGTGATCGTGGGCACCGCGCTCCGGGCGGACGGCGGCGCCTTCCTGCACGGCGGCCTGCCGCCGGAGGAGGTGGTACCGCCCGCGGAGTTCCGGCCCGCCAACGGTGGCCCGCCCGCCTGGGCCCGGCGCACGGACACAGGCCCTGACCGGGCGCCGCTGGCCGACGGAGTACTGCTGCTGCGGATGCCGTTCCTCACCGGTGACCAGCTGCGCCAGGAGACCGAGCGCCGGCAGACGCGCGCGGAGCCGGAGGGCGGCGCGAACCGCCGCCGCATCGACGCCGCCGTGGCGCGGCTGAGCGGCGGGCGGCCGCACACGGTGATCCGGCTCGCCACCGCTGCCGCGTCTTTCCGGATGCCCGAGGACGCCAACGACCGGGACCTGCTGGCCGCCCCGCTGCTGCTCCCCGGCGACGGCACCACCGAGCGGCCGGTGACGGAAGTACTGCTCCAGGAGCTGATCCTGGACCAGCTGCCGGTCGGACTGCCGAGCGAGCACCGCGACCAGTGGCTGGACCTGCTCACACACCTGTCGGTGGCACACGACGAGGAGTGCGCCGACGTCCTGCTGAGACACCATCAAGCAGGCCGCGTGCACCACTTGACGGTGCATCACGTCTCCCAGCTGCTCACCGACACCGGATGGCCCAGCTGCGAAAGACACTTCATCGGGGACTTCGGGCTGCGTCAGATGCTGGTGCACCGGCTGTACGGGCTGCGCCCCGGCGCAGCCGCCTGGTACGCCGACCACCACCTGCTGCGGGACCATTACGCACTGCGCGCGGCGGCGGGCGAGGAGACGCGCGGCGGCGCGTTCCGCTCGGTGACGGCACACCGCATGAACCACCATCTCGTCTCCGGCGGTGCGGACGACGTGGCCCGCCATCTGGCCGCCACGCTGCCCGGGCGCCCCGAGGAGTGGTGCGCGGAGCTGCTGGAGATCGCCCAGGCGCCGTATCCCGGCAGTGCGGACGGCCGGCGGGAGCGCGCCCAGGGCCTGGTGGCGGTGGAGGGACCGGCGCTGCGCCGCACCGTCGATCAACTGCTGCACGCGGTGTGGCTGTGCGAGGAGCGGACCAGGCCGACCGGAAAGGAGACGGCCCGCACGCTGGCCAAGCTGCTGGAACTCCTCTCGATCATGGAGTTCGACGGCGCGGGACAGCTCAGCAGGACGGCGACCTATTGGAGCGGCCTGGCGGCGAACGAGCAACCGTTGCTGCGCTGCACCTGCACGGAGCAGCTGGGGCGAAGGAGATAACGGGGATGCCCATCTGGAAGAAGATCCTCTACGCGCTGCTGGGCGTGGGTGCGCTGGCCGGGTGCGTGTGGCTCGCGGTACTCATCACCCACAAGCTGGACACCTGCACCGAAGGAATCGAGCGGGTCGGTGACGAGTGCATCGGCGTCAACGGTGAAGGCTACGACTTCGGCACACCGGAGATCCGCGATGTGGCCCGGGCCATCGCGGCCCAGAACAAGAAGATCGACGGCCAGCCGCACGTCACGGTGGCGGTGATGCTGCCGCTCCAGTCGGACAGGCCGGCGCTGCGCCGACAGATGCGCAGCGACCTGCAGGGCGCTTACCTGGGGCAGCGGCAGGCCAACGAGGGCGAGGGCGAGCCGCCGAAGATCCGGCTGGTGCTGGCCAACCCCGGCCGGGACTACAAGCAGCAGGAGCAGGTCGTGGACACCCTGCTGCGCATGGCCGACTCACCCGAGGACCGGCTGCGCGCCGTCACGGGCTTCAACCTCAGCCTCGGCGACACCGAGAAAGCCGTCGCGCGCCTGACGAAGCACAAGATCCCGGTGCTCGCCTCCCGGATCAGCGGCGACCGGATCGCCAACGAGGACCGTACTGACGGGACGGCGAAACTACGCTTCCCCGGCCTCGCCCGGATCATCCCGACCAACCACGACGCGGCCCAGGCGCTGGCCAACTTCAACGGCGAACGGGGCCGGGAGAACCGCCGGACGGTACTGGTCTACGACCAGCGCAAGGACGGCTACAGCGAATCGCTGGCGAAGGCGTTCAGCGGCATCAAGGAGAAGGGCCCGGCCGGGCCCGCCGCGATGCCCTTCGAGTCACCGGCCATCGACGAGGCGGGCTCGACCGGCAACCAGTTCGCGCAGACGGCCAACAACATCTGCGACTCCGGCGCCGACACCGTGTACTTCGCGGGCCGCACACTGCACCTGCGGATCTTCGCACTCAAGCTCGCCCAGGTGGACTGCAAGAACCGGCACTACACCATCGTCAGCGGCTCCGACGCCGCCTCGCTGCGACAGGCCATGACGGAGCAGAACTGGGCACAACTGCGCGGCGCCGACGGAAGGCCGAAGGTGACGGTGCAGTACGCGGCGCCCGCGCATCCGGACGCCTGGCGCACCGAGCTGGCCAAATGGAACCGGAAGTGGGAGGCGGACCACGACCGCAAGCCCACCGATGCGGACCTCCCCCAGTACCTCACCGAGCCACTGGCGGCCCTGGACACCCTGAAGAAGCGGATCGAAGCCACGCGCAGCGAGGGCGTACGACTCGGCTCCGACCCGAACCTCCAGGACTCCCGCACGATGCTGGTGTACGACGGCCTCCTCACCATCGGCAAGGCGCTGCACCAGGCCCAGAAGGGCGGCGCCGAGGCGGTCCCGAGCCGCGAGGACGTCGGCAGGCAGTGGTCCCTGCTCCAGTCCCGCCACCGGGTCCGCGGCACAAGCGGCCTGATCTGCCTGACCAGCGGCGGCAACGCCTACGACAAACCGGCCGCCGTAGTCCAACTGGACCCGGGCCAAAAGGGCCTGGGCCAACTGAAGTTCGTCGGCCTCGGCTGGCCCACGGGCCACGAACAGCCGAAGAACTGCGTGATTCCCAGCAGTGCTCCCTAGCACTCCTCAGCCCTCTGGCATCACTACCCTGCATGGGTGCTTTCCTACGACGAGTTGACGCCACCGGAACGTGAGTTGTGGGACGCGTTCCCCGAGGGGCGCCGAGTGGATCTGCGCACGGGTACGCCCGAGCGGGACAGTGTTGCCGGGGGTGGGCAGTGGGGGCCTGAGCGTACGGTACGAGCCACCGTGCTCGCGGCACTGCTGCTCGGCGCCAACTCCGCGCAGCCCGGTGCGGTTGCCTCGTTGACACTTGTCGGCGCGCGGATCTCCGGCCGGCTCAACCTGGCCGGCGCGGAGATCGGCCACCCGGTCTGGTTCGAGGACTGCTGGTTCGAGGAGCGCGTGAACCTCTACGGGGCTGCCGCACGGACGATCGCGATCATGAGCAGCCACGTGCCCGGTCTCGAACTCGGGTCGGCGCGCATCGAGGGACGCCTCGCCCTGAACCGCTCGACGGTAGAGTCCGGCCCCGCCTCCCCCTATCACCGGGACATCACCGCCCTGTCCCTCACCAACACACATGTCACGGGCGGCGTCATCCTCAACAACACCGAGTTGAGAGCCCCTGGTGGGTGGGCTCTGGCGGCCGGTGGCCTGGTCAGCGAAGGGGGCATGTTCTGCAGGGACGACTTCGTCGCGCACGGTGAAGTACGGCTGCTGGGCGCGCAGTTGACGGGCGGACTGTTCATGCAGGGCGCCCGGCTGGAACGCCCGGGCCCGCGCGGAGTCACTCTCGTCCTCGACAACGCCGTGACCTCGACGCTCAATTGCTCCGGAGGCTTCACCGCCAACGGCACCGTACGCCTCCGCGGCGCCCAGATCTCGGACAACCTGACATTCGAAGGAGCGGTCCCGAACGGGCCGCCCAACGGCGAAGGGTCGGCCCTGGTCGCCATGCTGATGCAGGCCGTGGACTTCGACCTCAATCTCGCCCGGCCGCCGTCCGGCCCGGACCCACCGTGTGGCGTGGATACAACGCAGCCCCGGCTACAGCCCGCGACCGTACGAGCAGCTGGCGAGCTGGTATCGCAACGCCGGCCACGACGACGACGCCCGCCGAGTACTCCTGGCCAAACAACGCCACCGCCGCCGCACCCTGTCCCCAGCCACCCGTGCCTGGGGACACCTACTGGACGTGACCGTCGGCTATGGCTACCGCCCCTGGCTGGCCGGTATCTGGCTCCTCATGCTCACCCTGCTCGGCACACTGACCTTCGCCACCCACTCCCCCACCCCCGTAAAGCCCGGCGAAAGCGCACCGTTCCAACCTCTCGTCTACACCCTCGACCTCCTGATCCCCATCGGCGGCCTGGGCCAACGCACAGCCTGGTACTGGCCGGACGACACCATCCAATGGCTCGCCTACCTACTGATCGCCTTCGGCTGGGTACTGACCACGGCCGTCATCGCGGGCGTCACTCGCGCCCTGCAGAAGAACTAGCAGGCCGAGGGACCTGTCAGCTCAACGCAAGCGTGCCGTCGATGCGGCGGGGGATGGTGTACGGGTTGTCGTCCTGGAGGGGCGGAGGGAGGAGGGGGGCGGGGAGGTTCTGGTAGGCGACGGGCCGGAGGAAGCGGTCGATGGCGAGGGAGCCGACGGAGGTGGTGCGGGGGTCGGAGGTAGCAGGGTGGGGGCCTCCGTGGACCATGGCGTGGCCTACTTCGACGCCGGTGGGCCAGTTGTTGAACAGGACGCGGCCGGCCCGGCGTTCGAGGAGCGGGAGTAGGGCGCGGGCGTCTTCGAGGTCCGTGTCGGCGGTGTGCACGGTGGCGGTGAGCTGGCCCTCCAGGGCGCGGATGACGTCGGTGACGTGCTTCAGGTCGCGGCAGCGGATCAGCAGTGCGGCGGCGCCGAACATCTCGTGCTGCAGCTCGGGATCGGCGCAGAAGTCGTCGCCGTCGACCGACATGAGTACCGCTTGACCGGCGCTGGCGGTGGCGGGCAGGCCGCCGCGGGCCAGGACGCGGACGCGGGGGTGGTTGCCGACTGCCTCGGTGCCCTGCCGGTAGGACTCCGCGATGTGCGGGGTGAGCATGGTGGCACCGGCGTTGGTTTCGACGTTGTTGGCCGCCTGCGTCGCGAAGGCATCGAAGTCGTCGCCGTCGATGGCGATGACCAGTCCTGGGTTGGTGCAGAACTGGCCTGCGCCCAGCGCGAGCGACTCCGTGAACGCGTCGGCGAGTTCGTTGGGACGTGCGGCGAGCGCGCCGGGCATGAGGACGACGGGGTTGATGCTGCTCATCTCGGCGTACACCGGGATGGGGTGGCGGCGCTCGGCGGCGGCCCGTACCAGGGCGCGGCCCGCCGTACGGGAGCCGGTGAAACCAACGGCCTGGATGTGGGGGTCGGTCACCAGCCGGGTGCCGGTGTCGTGTCCCGCCCCGACGAGGAGGGAGAAGACCCCTTCGGGCATACCGGTGTCGGTGATGGCGGCGCGGATGGCGCGGGCGGCCAGTTCGGAGGTACCGAGGTGGGCCTCGTGGGCCTTGACGACGACGGGGCAGCCGGCTGCCAGCGCAGAGGCCGTGTCGCCACCGAGTACGGAGAAGGCGAGCGGGAAGTTGCTGGCGCCGAACACGGCGACGGGGCCGAGCGGGATGCGGCGCTGCCGGATGTCGGGGCGGGGTTGGGGGCTGCGGTCCGGCTGGGCGGGGTCGATGCGGGCACCGTGCCAGCTGCCCTCGCAGAGGACGTCGGCGAACATGCGGAGTTGGTTGGTGGTGCGGACCACCTCGCCTGCGAGACGGGCGGCGGAGAGTCCCGTTTCGAGCTGGGCGCGTTCGACGAGGGCATCGCCGGCCAGGGTCAGGTGGTGTGCGATGCGCTCCAGGAACCGGGCGCGCTGCCGGGGGTCCGTGGCGCGGTAGGCGTCGAAAGCCTCGTCGGCGAGTCGGCAGGCCCGGGCGATGTCTTCGGGGGAGGCCGTGGGGTAGGCGGGGTCGAGCTCGTCGCCGGTGTTGGGGTTGCGCGAGCGGATGCCAGTACCGGTGGCGGTGATGGGCTCGGCGCCGATGAACATCATGCCCTGCGGCTGGCCATCGGGGGCGTGGGCGGGTGTTGCGGTCACTGGGAGTGCGTCTTTCTGTACGTGTACGGGGGGGGCGGCGCGGGAGGGTGAGGGTGCGTCAGATCAGGCGGCTGCGGTCGGCAACTTGCCGATCAGAGCAGTCAGTTCGGCGAGTTCGCTCTGCGTGAGGTCGGTGAGCGGGGGCCGTACGGGCCCTGCGCTGTGGCCCGTCGCGGTCATGCCGGCCTTGACGATGCTGACCGCGTAGCCGGGCTGCCGGTTGCGGATTTCGGTGTAGGGCAGGACGAAGTCCGTGAGCAGGGTGCGCACGGTGTCGTGCCGGCGCGCGCGGACGGCGTCGTAGAACTTCAGGGCGAAGTCGGGGAGGAAGTTGAAGATGGCCGATGAGTACGTGGTGACGCCGAGTTCGAGGTACGGCAGGGCGTAGGTCTCCGCGGTGGGCAGGCCGCCGACGTAGGTGAGGCGATCGCCGAGTTGGGTGTGGATGCGGGTCATGGCGTCGATGTCGCCCGTGCCGTCCTTGTAACCGATGAGGTTGGGGCAGGTGTCGGCGAGGCGGGCGAGCATGTCGGCGGTGTAGGTGGCGTTGGCGCGGCCGTAGACGATGACGCCGAGGGAGGTCGCACGGCATACGGCTGCCACGTGCTGGGCGAGCCCTTCCTGCCCGGCCTCGGTCAGGTAGGGCGGGAAGAGCAGGATGCCGTCGGCTCCCGCGCGCTCGGCGGCCTCGGCGTACTCGATCGCCGTACGGGTGCCGTAGCCGGCCGGGGCGAGGATGGGCGTACCCTCGGGCGCCGCCTGGACCGCCGCGGTCACCACCTGCTCGGTCTCGGCGGCGGTCAGGGAGAAGAACTCGCCGGTGCCGCCCGCGGCGAACAGGCCGCCGACCTCGTACTTCGCCAGGCGCTCGATGTTGGCGCGGTAGGCGCCCTCGTCGAAGGAGAGGTCGTCGGCCGTGAAGTGGGTGACGGGGAAGGAGAGCAGGCCCGAGCCGATGCGCCGGCCGAGCTCTGCAGGGCTGAAGGACGGGCTGAAGGACGTCATCCGTGAACTCCGCTGTGGGTGTGAGGTGGGAGGTGTCGCTGTCGTGGGGTCGCCCGGCGGGCGATCAGGGCCGCTTGCCCGCCTCATGCGTCGCCTGCGTCCAAGCGCGGGCCTGATCGCTGAGGGTGATGCCCAGGCCGGGGCGCGCGGGCACGTGCATCCGTCCGTCGCTGATCGTCAGGCGCTCGTTGAACAGCGGCTCCAGCCAGTCGAAGTGCTCCACCCACGGCTCGATGGGATACGCGGCGGCGAGGTGGAGGTGGATCTCCATGGCGAAGTGCGGGGCCAGCTGGAGGTGGTGGTGCTCGGCGAGCGCGGCGAGCTTGAGGAACTGGGTGATGCCGCCGATGCGCGGCGCGTCGGGCTGGATGATGTCGGCGGCGTTCAGGCGGATCAGCTCGTAGTGTTCGGCAACGCTGGCCAGCATCTCGCCGGTGGCGACCGGGGTGTCCAGCGAGGCCGCGAGGGCGGCGTGCCCCTGCGCGTCGTAGGCGTCCAGCGGCTCCTCGATCCAGACCAGGCCGAACTCCTCCATGGCGCGCCCCATGCGCTGGGCGGTGGGCCGGTCCCACTGCTGATTGGCGTCGACCATGAGCGACACATCGTCTCCAATGTGCTCGCGTACGACGGTCAGGCGGCGCAGGTCCTGCTTGCCGTCCGGGTGGCCGACCTTGATCTTGATGCCGCCGATCCCACTGGCCAGCGATGCAGTGGCGTTGTCGAGGACCTGCTCGGTGGGAGTGTGCAGGAACCCGCCGGAGGTGTTGTAACAACGCACCGAGTCACGGTGCGCGCCCAGCAGCTTGGCCAGCGGCAGCCCGGCGCGCTTGGCCTTCAGGTCCCAGAGGGCGACATCGATGGCAGCGATGGCCTGCGTGGCGACACCACTGCGTCCGACCGACGCACCGGCCCACACCAGCTTGGTCCACAGCTTGCCGATGTCGCTCGGGTCCTCGCCGATCAGCTCGTCGGCGATCTCCTTGGCGTGGGCGTACTGGGCCGGGCCGCCGGCGCGCTTGGAGTAGCTGAAGCCGATGCCGTGGTGCCCCTGCTCGGTCTCGATCTCCACGAACAGGAAGGCCACTTCGGTCATCGGCTTCTGCCGCCCGGTCAGCACCTTTGCATCGCTGATGGGCGTGGCCAGCGGCAGGGTGACCGACGAGAGTTTGATCCAGGCGATGGTGTCGAGCGTTGCCTCGCCGTGCCGGCCGGCTGCGGAGGTGGCTGTGTGCGTCATGGTCACCACTTCTGTCCCTGGGGGTCGTGGGGCGGCTCCCCGTTGGTTTTTCCTGACGCTAAGGTCGGCGATTGATCCACGTCCAACTTACTTTTTGGATGATTCAATACCTGGAGGGTATCGGTGTTCACACTCGTGCAGTTGGTGAGCTTTGTCGCGGTCGCCGAGGAGCTGCACTTCACCCGGGCCGCCGAACGCCTCCGTATGACCCAGCCCCCGCTCAGCCGCCAGATACAACTGCTGGAGCACGAATTGGGCGTACAGCTGCTGGACCGCACCAACCGCGCCGTACGCCTCACGCCCGCAGGGCGCGCCTTCCTCAACGAGGCCCGCAACATCCTGCGTCAGGCGGAAGCGGCCTCGCTCTCCGCGAAGCAGGTCTCCGCCGGGCAGGCCGGGGCCATCGCCATTGGTTTCACCGCGGCCAGTGCCTACTCCGCGCTCGGCACACTGCTCGATGTGGCCCGCTCCACCATGCCGGGCACGGAGATCGTGCTGCGGGAGAAGGTGACCCGCGACCAACTCGAAGCGATCACCGAGGGCTCGCTCGACCTCGGCATGATCCGCCCCTCCAGTACGAGCCCCGACCTGGCGACCCGTCCCGCCATACGGGAGGGCCTGCTGGCCGCCGTACCGCGCGACCATCCGCTCAGTGCGGGGGAAGGACCGCTCCGCGTCAGCGAGTTCGACGCGCAGGACGTGCTCATGTACTCGCCGGTGGAGGCCCGTTACTTCCACGAGCTGCTGGTCAGCATCTTCCGGGAAGCCCGGGTCACCCCCCGGTTCACCCAGTACCTCAGTCAGGTCCACAGCCTGCTGGCGATGGTCAACGCGGGCTGGGGCACCGCCCTCGTACCGGAGGCGGCCGCGCAGATGCGCTTCTCGGGCATCACCTTCAGGCCCCTCGACCTGCCGGACCCCACCCCGGTCGAACTGCACCTGGTATGGCGGAAGGCCAACGACAACCCGGCCCTGCACGCGCTGCTCCGGCACCTGTGAGACACCGCCTCGGAGCACCGTCTCACCAGGCGTTCCCCACGATGCGCCACGGGTATCACAGCATGCCGAATTGGTGTTGGACCCGCATCGCAACCGGCTCTTAACGTTCCGGCCAGCAATCCAAGCGGCTTCCGACCAGGGCACGGGCCACCGCCCCCGCCCGCCCGGAAGTTCCGGAAGTCGTGGGCAGGCCACGCCCGGAACCGGGAAGCCGCGTGAGCCGCACGTCTCCGCGCAACCCAGGAGCCTCCTGCCATGACCGACCACACCCCTGCCGAACTGGGCCGCCGCCTCGGTTCCGGCCTGCTGTCCTTCCCGGTGACACACTTCAGTGCCGAGGACCGTGCGTTCGACGAGGACGCGTACCGCACGAACATCGCCCGGCTCGGGAAGTACGACGTGGCGGGGCTCTTCGCCGCCGGCGGCACCGGTGAATTCTTCTCGCTCACCCCGGCAGAGGTGGAACGCGTTGTCACCGCCGCCGTCGAGAGCGCGCCGGCGGGAACGCCGATCATCGCCCCCGCCGGATACGGCACGGCGACCGCGATCGAGTACGCCCAGGCCGCCGAGCGCGCCGGCGCCGACGGGCTGCTCCTCTTCCCTCCGTACCTCACCGAAGCCTCGCAGGACGGGCTTGCCGCACACGTCGAGGCGGTGTGCCGGGCCACCGGGCTCGGCGTGATCGTATACAGCCGGTCGAATGCCGTATACGCCCCGGAGACCGTCGCCCGCCTCGCCGAGCGCTGCCCGAACCTGATCGGTTTCAAGGACGGCGTCGGCGACATCGACCCGCTCACCCGCCTCTACGCCCACGTGGGCGAGCGCCTCACCTACATCGGCGGCCTGCCGACGGCCGAGACGTACGCCCTGCCGCTCCTGGAAGTGGGCGTGACGACCTACTCCTCGGCACTCTTCAATTTCCTCCCGGAATTCGCGCTCGACTTCTACGCCGCCGTACGGGAACGCCGCCGGACCGATGTCCAGCGCATGCTCCACGACTTCGTACTCCCCTACACCCGGATCCGCGACCGCAAGCCGGGCTACGCGGTGAGCATCGTCAAGGCGGGCATGCAGATCACCGGCCACCCGGCCGGGCCCGTCCGGCCGCCGCTGACCGACCTGGAGCCCGCGGAGCTGGAGCAGCTCACCGCCCTGATCCGGGGCCTAGGGGGCTTCTGATGGATCTCCGCGGCGTCGCGACGCCTGGCACCAACGCTCGCGGCGTTGTCGTCGGTTGCCGACGCTCCGCGTCGCCGCCCTCCTCCGCCTTGCGATCGCAGGCACCAGACGCCGCTCCTTCCTCCACGGAGATCCATCAGAAACCCCCTAGACGCCTGAGTCACGCCCGCCGCACTCCGCTCGTGAAAGGCACCGCATCATGAACACCAGCACCCCTCCCACCCGTACGCCCGTCGTCGCCGCGATGCGCGTCATACCGGTCGCCGGACAGGACAGCATGCTGCTGAACCTCAGTGGCGCGCACGCCCCCTACTTCACCCGCAATCTGGTGCTGCTCACCGACTCCGAGGGCCGTACCGGCGTCGGTGAGGTGCCCGGCGGCGAGGGCATCCGCACCACCCTGGAGGAGGCGCGCGACCTGGTCGTCGGCCGGTCCGTGGGCGATCCGCACGCCGTACTGCGGGCGATACGCGAGCGGTTCGCCGACCGCGACGCGGGCGGCCGCGGCGCCCAGACCTTCGACCTGCGCGTCACCGTGCACGCGGTGACCGCCGTCGAGTCCGCACTGCTCGACCTGCTCGGCCAGCACCTCGGTGTGCCGACCGCCGCACTGCTCGGCGAAGGTGTGCAGCGCACCAGCGTGCCCGTTCTCGGCTACCTCTTCTACGTCGGCGACCGCACGCGCACCGACCTCCCGTACCGCAGCGATCCGGACGCCAAGGACGCCTGGCTGCGGCTGCGCGACGAGGAGGCGCTCACGCCCGAGGCCGTCGTCCGGCTCGCCGAGGCCGCCCAGGAGCGGTACGGATTCCAGGACTTCAAGCTCAAGGGCGGCGTACTGGCCGGGCCCGAGGAGGCCGCGGCCGTCACCGCCCTCGCCGAGCGCTTCCCCGAGGCACGCATCACCCTCGACCCCAACGGTGCCTGGCTACTGCGGGACGCCATCGAGATCGGACGCGGGCTGCGCGACGTCCTCGCGTACGCCGAGGACCCCTGCGGCGGCGAGGGCGGCTACTCCGGGCGCGAGACGATGGCCGAGTTCCGGCGCGCCACCGGGCTGCCCACCGCGACCAACATGATCGCGACGGACTGGCGGCAGCTCGGGCACGCGGTCAAGGCCGACGCCGTCGACATCCCGCTCGCCGACCCGCACTTCTGGACCATGAACGGCTCGGTGCGCGTCGCCCAGCTCTGCGATGCCTGGGGCCTGACCTGGGGTTCGCACTCCAACAACCACTTCGATGTGTCCCTGGCGATGTTCACCCACGTCGCCGCCGCCGCGCCCGGGAACATCACCGCGATCGACACGCACTGGATCTGGCAGGACGGCCAGCATCTGACCCGCGAGCCGCTCGCCATCCGCGACGGTGCCATCGCACTGCCCGACCGCCCCGGCCTCGGCGTCGACCTCGACATGGCACGTGTCGAGGCGGCCGAGGAGCTCTACCACGGCCTCGGCCTCGGCGGTCGCGACGACGCCGCGGGCATGCAGTACCTCCTGCCCGGCTGGAAGTTCGACCCGAAGAAGCCGGCGCTCGTCCGCTGACGCCCTCGGGCATTGGTCCGCACACTTCAAAGGAGAAGTGATATGCCCCTGCTCGTCGTGGCGCTCAGCGTGGTGGCGCTGCTCTTCCTGATGACCCGGCTCAAGCTCAACGGGTTCATCGCTCTGCTGCTGGTCGCGGTGGCCGTGGCCGTCATCCGGGGAATCGATCTGGAGAAGATCCCCGACGTACTCAGTGAAGGTGTCGGCGGCCAGATAGGCGACACCATGCTCGTCATCGGGCTCGGTGCAATGGTCGGCCGGGTGATGGGCGACTCCGGTGCGGCGCAGCGGATCGCGAGAACGATGGCCGACCGGTTCGGCGACCGTTGGGTGCAGGTCGCGATGGTGGTCACGGCCATGCTCATCGGCGTCACCATGTTCTACGAAGTGGCCTTCGTGATCATTGTGCCGGTGGCGTTCACGCTGGTCCGGGTGACCGGCAAGAACCTGCTGTGGATCGGTCTGCCGATGTCGATCGCGCTGTCCACGATGCACAGCTTCCTGCCGCCGCACCCCGGCCCGACCGCCGTCGCGGCCATGTTCGACGCCTCCATCGGCAAGACCCTCTTCTTCGGCCTGTTCATCGCGGTCCCGGCCGGTGCGCTCATCGCGCTGGTATGGCCCCGGCTGGCCTTCGTCCGCCGGATGAACCCGTCCATCCCGAAGGGACTCGTCAGCGACCGCGCCTTCACCGACGAGGAGATGCCCGGCATGGGCTGGGCCCTGTCGGTCGCGCTCTTCCCGGTGGTACTCATCGCGGGCGCCTCGGTGGCCGAGATGGCGATCGGCGAACACCACGCCGGTATGCCGCTGGTCGCCTTCCTCGGCTCGGCCCCGGTCGCCCTGCTGCTCACCCTGATCCTGGCGGCCTGGGCGTTCGGGCCGCGCGTCGGCCGCTCGCTGGCGGACGTGGCGGCCTCCTGCGCCGACGCGGCCAAGGCCATGGCGATGATCCTGCTGGTCATCGGCGCCGGCGGCGCCTTCAAGAACGTCCTGGTGGAAGGCGGTATCGCCGACTACATCAAGGAGCTCACGCACGGCTGGACCATCTCGCCGATCCTGCTGGCCTGGCTGATCGCCGCGATCCTGCGTATCGCACTCGGCTCGGCGACGGTCGCGGTGACCACCGCGGCGGGCATCGCGGCACCGCTCGTCGCCGGCAGTGGCATCCAGCCGGAGCTGATGGTCCTCGCGGTGTCCTGCGGCTCCATCGCCTTCTCACACGTCAACGACCCCGGCTTCTGGATGTTCAAGGAGTACTTCAACCTGTCCGTCCTGGACGCCATCAAGGCCCGGACCACCTACACAACGGTCCTCGCCGTACTCGGCCTCGGCGGCGTCTTCGCCATGGAGGCGGCGCTCAGCGCGCTCGGGACGTAAGAGCCTGCGTCCCACACCGGTACGGACGGCCGGGGCGGTCACCCATCGCCCCGGCCGTCCGCCGTCCTCGTGGGCCCGTTCACTCCCCCGCGAGCATCGGGATGATGCGCTCGCCGTACGCGTCGATCGTGGTTTCCTTCGCGTCGTGCATCGCGTACAGGGCGAACTGGTCGACGCCCAGGTCGCGCAGGGTGCGGAGCTTTTCGAGGTGGGCGTCGGGCGGGCCGAGCAGGCAAAAGCGGTCGACGATCTCGTCGGGAACGAAGGCGGTGTCGGGATTGTCGGCGCGGCCGTGGTGCGCGTAGTCGTAGCCCTCGCGGGTCTTGATGTACGCGGTCAGCTCCTCGGGGACCATGCCGGAGTGCTCGCCGTACCGGCTCACCAGGTCCGCGACGTGGTTGCCGACCATGCCGCCGAACCAGCGGCACTGCTCGCGGGCGTGCGCGAGGTCGTCGCCGATGTACGCGGGCGCCGCCACGCAGATCGTCAGCGCGTCCGGATCGCGCCCGGCCTCGGTGGCCGCCTGTCGTACCGCCCTGACCATCCACTCGGTCAGGAACGGGTCGGCGAGCTGGAGGATGAAGCCGTCGGCGAGCCGGCCGGCCATGGCCAGCGCCTTGGGACCGTACGCCGCCATCCAGACGGGCAGCTTCCCGTCGCGGACCCACGGCAGGCGCAACGGCTTGCCGTCCACCAGGGCCTCGCGGCCCTCGGCGAGGTCGCGGATGACGGGGATGGCCTGGCCGAGGCGGGCGAGGGTGTTCGGGCGGCGCCCGGCGACCCGCATCGCCGAGTCGCCGCGCCCGATGCCGCAGACCGTGCGGTTGCCGTACATCTCGTTGAGGGTGGCAAAGGTGGAGGCGGTCACCTCCCAGGTGCGGGTGCCGGGGTTGGTGACCATGGGGCCCACGATCAGCCGCTCGGTGTGTTCGAGGATGCGGCCGTGGATGACGAAGGGCTCCTGCCAGAGCACGGCGGAGTCGAAGGTCCAGCCGTAGCGGAAGCCCTGCCGTTCGGCGCGGCGCATGAGTCCGACCACGGCGGAGCCGGGCGGGTCGGTCTGCAGGACGACTCCGAAGTCCATCGCTTCAACTCCCTGGTGTAGAGCCGGTGATGACTGACGTCCCGGGTGAGGTTTTCGCCCGAGCCCGCGCGAGGTCAGGAGAGGTACTGGGAGGTGGCCCGCGGCACGTACTGGCCGTGGCCCGCCCGGCCGGTGAACTCCCGGCGGTCGATGACCAATTCGCCGCGGGAGAGCAGAGTCTCCACCCGACCGGTCACCCGCCGCCCCTCGTACGCGGAGTAGTCGACGTTCATGTGGTGGGTTTCGGCCGACATGATCTGCTCGGCGTGCGGGTCGTAAACGACGATGTCGGCGTCGGCGCCGGGCGTGATCGTGCCCTTCTTCGGATACAGCCCGAACATCCGGGCGGGCGCGGCGCAGGCGATCTCGATCCAGCGACGTCGGCTGATGTGGCCGTCCAGTACGGCCTGGTGGAGCAGGTCCATGCGGTTCTCGACACCCGGCATGCCGTTCGGGATTTTCGAGAAGTCGCCGCGGCCGAGCTCTTTCTGGCCGCGGAAACAGAAGGGGCAGTGGTCGGTGGAGACGACCTGGAGGTCATTGGTGCGCAGGCCGCGCCAGAGCGCCGCTTGATGTTCGCGCGGTCGCAGCGGCGTGCTGCAGACGTATTTCGCGCCCTCGAAATCGGGCTCGGCGAGATTGTCGGTGGAGAGGAAGAGGTACTGCGGGCAGGTCTCGCCGAATACGGGGAGTCCTTTGTCGCGGGCCTGCGTCAGTTCCGCGACGGCCTCCTCGGCGGACACGTGGACGACGTAGAGCGGCGCGCCGGCGACCCTGGCGAGCTGGATCGTACGGTGGGTCGCCTCGGCCTCCAGCAGCGTGCGCCGCACCTCGCCGTGGTAGCGGGGATCGGTCCGGCCCTCGGCCAGCGCCTGTTCGACGAGTACGTCGATGGCGATGCCGTTCTCCGCGTGCATCATCACCAGGCCGCCGTTCCCGGCCGCCCGCTGCATGGCGCGCAGAATTTGCCCGTCGTCGCTGTAGAACACCCCGGGATAGGCCGTGAACAATTTGAAGGAGGTCACGCCCTCCCCCACCAGCAGGTCCATTTCCTTGAGGGTGTGTTCGTTGACGTCGGAGAGAATCATGTGGAACGCGTAGTCGACGGCGCATTGCGCGTCGGATTTCGCGTGCCAGGTGTCCAGGCCGTCGCGGAGCGATTTTCCGCGGGTCTGGACGGCGAAGTCGATGATGGTGGTGGTGCCGCCCCAGGCCGCCGCCTGGGTGCCGGTCGCGAAGGTGTCGCAGGAGGCCGTCCCGCCGAACGGGAAGTCCATGTGCGTATGGGCGTCGACGCCGCCCGGGATGACGTACTTGCCGGTGGCGTCGATGACCCGGTCGGCCGATTCCGACCAGCCGAGCGCGTATTCCGGTCCGTGTGCGGCCAGTGCGACCACCCGGCCGCCCTCGACCAGGACATCGGCATGGATCTCGTCGGCGGCGGTGATGACCAGCCCGCCGCGGATGACCGTACGACTCACAGTCCTGCTCCTTCCGCCGACCCTGACACCGTGTCACGGCCGTCTACACACGTAGAGTGCAGCTGGATTCACAGACGGTAGAAGCATGACACCCGGGCGGGCAATACCGGCGCCACGTCCCGCCGGAACGAGTGCGCCGCTCCGCCGTCTCCCTTTCGACCGTTACGCGCGGTGAGCAATGGGCGCACAGCGTCACAATCCCGGCCTCGGAGTGCATACCGGCAAATATGCGGCAAAGATAGAGGGACATCGTGAGGCGCGAGGAGGCGGCATGGACAAGCAATCGCGGCCCGATCCCGAGGATCTCACCACTCCGGATCGCAGCCTGCACAGCGGTCCGGCGGACGTGAGCCCCGAGGATCTGGTGCAGGCCACCGGGCGTGACCTCACGCCCAAGAATCTGGAATGGGCGCGGCGCAAACTGGCCGACGAAGGGCGCGCGGCCGTGGAGAAGATCCTGCCCTGAGCGGAGGGAGCGGGGCGGCCCGCCGGTGTGGTGCCGGCGGGCCGTCCTGCGCGTCAGCCGAAGCCGTCCGCGTGCGTCAGCCGACGGGCTCGGGGCGCGGGACCCGGAAGGCCGAGGTGCCGAGGCCGGTGGGGACCGGCGGGCGCCAGCCGCCGGCCGCGCCTGCGCCGCCGGGCCGCTCCGGCGTGTGGTGCCGGACGAGGTCCGCCTCCTTGTAGCGCCGGCACTCGCGGTGCCACTTGAGGATGCCGGACATCCAGTCGCGCAGCTCGGCGATGTACGTGCCCAGGCCCTTTCTGGCCTCGTCGTCCAGGCCGAAGTCTTCGTAGAGCACCGGCAGTTCGTTCGCCACGATGTGCTCGAACTGGTCCAGCCTGCTGTTCATGAGGTCGTCGACGATGCGCAGCCCGGTCGGATAGTCGACGTCGAAGAAGTTCTGCACGACGAGGATCGCGTTGTGCACCTCGCCCTCGTACTCGATCTCCTTCTGGTACGAGAAGACGTCGTTCAGCAGGCAGGCGTAGTCGATGACGGCGTTCTCCAGGGCCCGCCACGGCCCGCTCTCGTAGATCTCGGCGGGCACTGAATTGCCGTGGCTGATGCGGGAGAGGCTCATCGTCATGTCGGAGCCGAAGGTATGGCGCCGCATCTCGATGTAGTCGACCGGGTCGGGGATGCGATTCTGCATCATGTTGTCCAGCTCCCAGAGCCAGCTCTTGGTCATCACCCGCACCGAGTCGTAGAAGCGGCGGCGGTTCTCCGCGCTCATCGGGCCCGCCGTGCGCTGCCACAGGTCGGCGAGGGCGCGCTCCAGGGCGTGCGTGGCCGGCGGGGGCGGGGTGAGGTCCAGCGGCATGCAGGCCGCCAGCCGCTCGTCCATCGCCTTGGCCCCGGCCAGGTCGCCGCGGCGCCCGAAGACCACGGGGTAGTAGTCGTCGCCGTACGTCCCCCAGGCGAGCCACGCGGAGCTGAGGTCGAGCTCCTCCAGGGTGGCGTCGGGGTCCAGGCCCGCCGAGCAGAGCGGCAGGTCGTAGTCGAGGATCTTTTCCTCGGTCCACACCTGGGAGCCGGGGATGCCGGGCTGCTCGTCCAGGATGCCCATCCGGTGGGCCCACTCGACCAGGTTCTTCCGGGAGGTGTCCAGGTGCGGGCAGAGCTTGCCGGGCATGGGCTGTTTGAAGTCCGGCAGCCGGGAGGGGCCGACCTTCTGGAACGGTACGTGCGTGAAGGTGCGGGCGCGCGCTGCCTCGGCGCGCGCCGTGGTCGGCGCCGTCGGTGTGATGTCCAGCGCGGCGAGGCCCAGGGCGCCCAGCGGCAGCGAGAAGAAGCGCCGCGGGGCCTCGGAGGCCGTGCCCTCCCCCGCGCCGTTCATGTACCGGCTGGAGACCATGTGCCATTCCTGGCCGCCGGACTGCCAGTCCTGCAGGCCCTTGACGTACGCGAGGACCCTGGCCTGCTCGTCCGGCGCGAGCGCGAACTCGGTGAAGAGCGGCTCCAGTTCGGTGAGCGTGGTGTGCTCGAACTGCTGGAGTCGCGAGGTCAGCAGGTCGTTGACCGCCTCGGCGGCCTCCTGGGTCGAGCAGTCCAGGAACCGCTCCAGGACGAGGATGCCGTTGCTCAGCTCGCCCTCGTCCTCGACCTCGCGCTGGTAGGAGAAGATGTCGTTGCGCAGATGCACGGCGTCGGAGAAGGCGTCGCGCAGCACCCGCAACGGCCGGGAGGCGGCGACCCGGTCGGGGACCTCGGCCCTGGCCGCGTACTCGATGAGCCCGGCCGACCAGGGCGCGCCGCCGACCTTGCGGCGCATCTCGATGTACTCCACCGGATTCGACACCCGGTGGGCGTTGATGTTCGACAGCTCCCAGAGGGATTCGTTGAGCAGATTGACCGTGCTCTCCGAGAAGCGCTCGCGCCAGCCGCGGGACATCGCGGGGACCGTGCGGGTCCACAGGTCGGCGAGGCCGGCCTCGACCGGGTTGGTCGGCTCGGGCATCCCCTCCGCGAGGTCCATCGGCATGAAGGCGGGCAGCCGGTCGAGGTACGCCTTGCCGCCCTCGCGGTCGCCGGAGCGCTTGAAGATCTCCAGGAAGTGGTCGTCGAAGAAGAAGACCCAGACGTACCAGTCGGTGACCAGGGCGAGGTCTTCGGCGGAGCAGTCGGGGTGGGTATAGGCGCAGAGCAGTGCGTAATCGTGCGCGTCGAGGTCCCGCTGCTCCCAGATCCCGGACCCCTCGAGCATGTTCATCTCGCGCGCCCATTGCCTGCTGTGCGTGCGGGCCGCTTCGACGTGTGGGTTCAGGCGCGCCGGATACGGCGTGTAGAAATCCGGCAGTTGGAAGGGCTGTGTCACGGTCCCCGGCCTTTCTCGACGGTGCCGGGGGGCGGGCATGGCGGGCACCCTCGCGGATGCCCGCGCCCCCCGGCGTGCGTCCGGGAACTACCCAGCCGGCGGACCGAAAAGCGGGATAGCTCAAGAGTCACCCGGACGAGTGATCGAGAAGTGGCCGTACCGGGGCCGACTCAGCGCACGTTGATCGCGGCCCAGGCGGCGTTCACGGCCTGGTACTCGGCGCTGGAGGCACCGTAGAGGTCGCCGGCCGCCGAGAGGGTGGCGGTGCGGGCGGCCGCGTAGTTGGTCGTGGAGGTCATGTACGTGGTGAGCGCCCGGTACCAGATCTTCTCGACCTTGGCGCGGCCGATCCCGCTGACCGCCTTGCCGTCGTACGTCGGGCTGTTGTAGTTCACGCCGTTGATGGTCTTGGCGCCGCTGCCCTCGGAGAGCAGGTAGTACCAGTGGTTGGCCGGGCCCGAGGAGTAGTGGACGTCGATCCGGCCCAGGTCCTTGGACCAGTAGTCGCGCGAGACGCCGTCCCTGCTGGGCTTGTCCATGTAGCGCAGCGGGGTGCCGTCGCCGTTGATGTCGATCTTCTCGCCGATGAGGTAGTCGCCCGGGTCCTTGGTGTTGTTGGCGTACCACTCGACGGAGGTGCCGAAGATGTCGGAGGTGGCCTCGTTGAGGCCGCCGGACTCACCGCTGTAGCGCAGGTTCGCGGTGTTCGAGGTGACGCCGTGGCTCATTTCGTGCGCCGCCACGTCGAGGGACGTGAGCGGGTGGGTGTTGCCCGCGCCGTCGCCGTAGGTCATGCAGAAGCAGCTGTCGGACCAGAAGGCATTGACGTACGCGTTGCCGTAGTGGACCCGGCTGTACGCGCCGACGCCGTCGCCCTTGATGCCGCTGCGGCCCAGCACGTTCTTGTAGAAGTCCCAGGTGGTGGCCGCGCCGTAGTGGGCGTCGACGGCGGCGGACTGGCGGCCGCCGCCCCAGATGTCGTCGGCGTCGTGGAAGAGGGTGCCGGTGCCGGAGGTGCCCTGGTTCAGGTCGTAGGTGCGGTGGCCGCCGCGGGCGCCGTCCTTGAGGTCGTAGCCGGAGCCGGTGTTCGTGGTGCCGAGGGTGACCGTGCCGTTGTAGTCACCGGTGCCGGTGCCGGTCTCGATGCGCTCGTCGGCGAAGAGCTGCTTGCCGGTGGCCGCGTCGGTGACGACGTGCAGTTCGCTGGGGGTGCCGTCCTTCTGGACGCCCTTGACGACCGTCTCGTAGGCGAGGACGGGCTTGCCGGTGGCCGCCCAGATCACCTTGCGCGGTGCCTGCGGCGCGTCGGTCTTCGTGTTCTTCTCGGCCGCGGAGGTCTTCAGCGCGCTCTTCTCGGCGCTCGCGGCGGGGAGTTCGGCCTTGGTGGTCGGCACGGCTATTCGGGCCTTCACCGCCTTGGTGACCTTGCGGTCGCCGTTCTTCTTCTCGTGCACGACGAGGTCGCCGCCGAGGACCGGCAGGCCGTCGTAGGTCCGCTCGTAACGGGTGTGCACCGTGCCGTCGGCGTCCTTGATGACGTCCCGGGCGACCAGCTTCTCCTTGCCGCCGAGGCCGATGGCGGGGGCGGTGGCGGCGGCGCCGGACTGGGCGTCCTGTACGGCAGCGGCGCGCTGGCCCGGCGACAGGGCGACGGCACCGGCCTCCCGGTCGCTCTGCGCGCCGGCCGGGGCGCTCTGGACGCCGAGCACGACCGTGGCCGCCGAAGCGACCAGGGCGGCGGCACGAAGCGCGTACTTACGTCTGTGGGCAGAGCCTCTCACGCGGTCTCCTTGGTACGGGGCCGCGGGGTGGCGGCCCGTCGAGGGGGGTGGGCGGCCATGGGTAGCGGCCGCCCGCTCATACGAGTCGTACGGAGTGGTGGTGCGGGTGGTACGAGGCAGTGCATGGTCCGCGCGCACACACGGAACCAGACCCTTTTGTTGTGAAACAGCAGTTGGGCCGGAGAGAGCGTGCCACTTCCTGACCGTTTCCGACAGATCAGCAACGAGAATTTGACCGCCCGTTATCCGTACGGCGATCACCGCTTCCCGATCACCTGCTCCGCAGACGCTGCCCCGTGGGCGAGTCCGGACGGTCCAGGAGGCCCCGCGGCGCGCCGCTGAACAGGACCTCGCCGCCGCGCCTGCCGCCCTCCGGGCCGAGGTCGATCACCCAGTCCGCGTGCCGGACGACGTCCATGTCGTGCTCGATGACCAGCACGGTGTTCCCGGCGTCGACCAGCCGGTCCAGCAGCGCCAGCAGCCCGTCCACATCGGCCATGTGCAGCCCGGTCGTCGGCTCGTCCAGGACGTACACCCCGCCGGTGTCGTCCAGGTGCGTGGCGAGCTTGAGGCGTTGCCGCTCGCCGCCCGAGAGCGAGGACACCGCCCGGCCGAGCGGCAGGTACCCGAGGCCCACGTCGTTCATCGCGGCCAGCGGGGGACGCATCGCCGGCTCCCCGGCCAGGAAGTCCCGGGCCTGCTCGGTCGTCAGGTCCAGCACGTCCGCGACCGACCTGCCCCGCACGGTCATCGCCAGTACGTCCTCGTGGAAGCGGCGCCCGCGGCACGCCTCGCAGGTCCGGGTGACCGGGTCCATGAACGCCAGGTCGGTACGGATCTCGCCGCGGCCGCCGCAGGTCCCGCACGCGCCCGCCGAGTTGAAGCTGAACAGGCCGGGCGCGACGCCGTGCGTACGGGCGAAGAGCCTGCGCAGCGGGTCCATGAGGCCGAGGTACGTGGCCGGGGTGGAGCGCGACGACGCCCCGATGGGCCCCTGCCCGACCACGATCGCCTCCGGATACCGCGCCGGCAGCACCTCGGTGGCCAGCGTGCTCTTGCCCGAGCCCGCCACCCCCGTGACGGCCGTGAGCACCCCCATAGGCACGGCGACGGACACGTTCTTCAGGTTGTGCAGCGTCGCGTCTTCCAGGGGCAGCCACCCCGCGGGCTCCCGTACGGCGGCCTTGAAGCCTGCCGTACGGCGCAGCGCGCGGCCGGTCGGGGTGTCCGCCTCCTTGAGCCCTGCGACCGTGCCCTCGTACACCACCCGCCCGCCGTGCGTGCCCGCTCCGGGGCCCATGTCGACGACGTGGTCGGCGATCGCGATGACGTCCGGGTCGTGCTCGACGACCAGCACTGTGTTGCCGTGGTCCCGCAGCCGCAGCAGGAGGGAGTTGAGCCGGGCGACGTCCCTCGGGTGCAGCCCGATGCTCGGCTCGTCGAAGATGTACGTCATGCCGGTCAGGCTGGAGCCGAGATGGCGGACGGTCTTCAGGCGCTGGCCCTCGCCGCCCGAGAGGGTGGCGGTCTCCCGGTCCAGGCTCAGATAGCCGAGGCCGATACCGACGACGCGCTCCAGGGAGGCCACGGCCTGCGCGGCGACCGGCCCGCCCACCGGGTCGTCGATGCCCTTCAGTACGGCGATCAGCTCGTCCGCCTCCAGGGCCGTCATGTCCGCCAGGGTCAGCCCCGCCACCTGTGTCTTGCGGGCCGCCGCGGCCAGCCGCGCGCCCCCGCACTCGGGGCACACGTCCTCGCGTACGAAGCGCCGCACGGCGTCCCGCAGCCGCTCGCTCAGCCCCGAGACATCGCGGTTCACGTACTGCCGCTGGAAGCCGACCACCAGCCCCCCGTACGAGTTGTCGTTACGGGCGCGGGCCCGCCGCACCTTGCGCCCGGTGTCGTCGTACAGCAGCAACTCGCGCTCCGCTTCGGTGTACTCGGCCAGCGGCTTGTCCGGGTCGAACAGCCCGGTCTCGGCGAACATCTGCCACCAGGCGCTGCCGATGCCCACCATCGGGAGCCGGATCGCCCCTTCGTTCAACGACTTCGTGAGATCCAGGGCCCGTTCGAGATCGAGGCGCACCACCTTGCCGAGCCCGTCGCACTCCGGGCACATCCCGGCCGGATCGTTGAACGAGTACGCGGATGCCTCCCCCGCGCTCGGCTCACCGCAGCGCGAGTACAGCACCCGCAGCATCGGGTGGATGTCGGTCATGGTGCCGACCGTGGAGCGGGCATTGCCGCCGACCGGGCGCTGGTCCACCACGATCGCCGGGGAGAGCCGCTCGATGGTGTCCGCCTTCGGGCGCTCGTGTTTCGGCAGGCGGTTGCGCACGTACCAGCCGAAGGTCTGGCCGAGCTGCCGCTGCGACTCCACGGCGATCGTGCCGAAGACCACCGAGGACTTGCCGGAGCCGGAGACCCCGGTGAAGACGGTGAGCCGGCCCCGGGGGATCTCCAGCGTCACGTCCTTCAGGTTGTGCTCGCGGGCCCCGGTGATGCGGATGCTGTCTGTCGCCATGCTCCGCACGGTAGGAAGTAAGCAGGACATTACATGTCCGCCTTCCGTGGGAGCCTGGACGGTGTGAGTGACACCCCGGCCCGGCTGCTGCAACTGCTCTCCCTGCTGCAGACCGGACGCGAGCACACCGGGCCCGAGCTGGCCCGCCGGCTCGGCGTGTCCGAGCGGACCGTCCGCCGGGACGTCGGTCGGCTGCGCGACCTGGGCTACCCGGTCGACGCGACGATCGGCGCCGTCGGGGGCTACCGGCTCGCGGCAGGCACGGCCATGCCGCCGCTGCTCCTGGAGGACGACGAGGCGGTGGCCATCGCCATCGGGCTGCACACGGCGGCGGGCGGCGCGGTGACCGGCGTGGCGGAGACCTCGGTCCGCGCCCTGGCCAAGCTGGAGCAGGTACTGCCCGACCGGCTGCGCCGCCGCGTCGCCGCCCTCCAGGAGGCCACCGACCCGCTGTACGGGCTGCTCACCGCCGGCGGCACCGCGCCCACCACGGACCCCGCCGTACTGGGCGTACTGGCCGCCGCGTGCCGCCGCCGGGAACGGCTGCGCTTCACGTACGCGGGCCGCGGCGGCACGCCCTCGAGCGGCGGCACGCCCTCGAAGCGGCACACCGAGCCGTACCGCCTGGTGAGCGCCGACCACCGCTGGTACCTGGTCGCGTACGACCTGGACCGGGACGACTGGCGGACCTTCCGCGCCGACCGGGTGCGCGAGCCGCTGGCCACCGGGGCGCGGTCCGCCGAGCGCGCGCTGCCCACGGAGGACGCGGCGGCCTACGTGGCCGAGTCGGTCACCGGCCACCGCGCCCGGCACCGCGCGGTGGTCGTCCTGCACACCTCGGCCGAGGACGCCGCGCGGCACGTGCCCCCGGGCACCGGGGTACTGGAGCCGCTCTCCGCCGACCGCTGCCGCCTGCTGACCGGCGGCGACGCGCTGGACTGGCTCGCTCTCCGACTGGCCCTGCTGGACGTGGAGTTCGAGGTGCAGGAGCCGCCCGAGCTGATCGCGTACCTGCGGAAGCTGGGCGGCAGGATGGTGGCCGCGGCGGGCGGCCACCATCCCTGAGAGCCTGGTGCGGCCGGTTACCAGATCGCGTCGACCCACTCCGGGTGGTCGATGAACGGGTTCCGGTTGTGCTGGTACTTGTCGAAGATGACCTCGTTGCGGTTCTTCTCGAAGTCGTCCGGCGGGTCCTGCTGGCTCCAGGTCTTCAGGACGCTGAGCCGGCCGATGGCGGGCGCCGAGCCGTTGTCGACCTTGTCGTTGGGCTCCAGGTCGGCGAAGCCGTCGTCGCCGTCGTAACGGACCGCCATGTAGAGGATCATGCGGGCCACGTCGCCCTTGACCGCGTCGCGGGGCTCGAAGGAGTCGCCGTCGGTGTAGTTGCCGGGCGCCTCGCCGACCTCGCTGCCGCCGTTGTCGAAGTCCTTGTTGCCGCGCGTGCTGTTGACCGAGACGTCGGTCGGGCGGAGGTGGTGGATGTCGGTGCCGGGCCCCGTCGAGGTGCCGAAGTCGCCGTGCGACTTGGCCCAGACGTGCTCGCGGTTCCACTGGTCGGGGTCGCCGCCGTTGTCGTCCTTGCTCTGCGAACGGCCGGTGTAGAGCAGGATGACGTTCGAGGAGTTCTTCGGGTCCTGGTCGGTGGCCTTCAGGGCGTTCCAGACCTGGTCGTAGCTGAGCTTGCTGACGCCGGAGCTGATGATCGTGTGCAGCGCGGACTTGAGCTCGGGGCCGGTCTTGCCGAGGGCGTCCTTGTAGTACGTGTCGTCGTACGCCGTGGCCGAGGCCGCCGGGGTACGCGGGGCCGGTTCGGGCGCGGCTGTGGCCGGGACCTGGAAGGCCAGGGCGATCAGCGCGGTACCGGCGACTGCCGTGACGATTCTGCTGCGAACGGTGGTACGGGATATGTCCACGAGTGGAGTCCTCTCCCCCATGCGCGTGGGCCGGCCCGCGAGGTGCGTGTGGGGGCGCGGGCCAGTACCGGCCGGCGGGCCGCCGGCCGCAGGCAGCCTGCCATCCGGGCCCGCCCGCGGTCCAGCAATCACCGTGATATCTCTGCGAGTTGCGGGAACTCCTGCGACAGCAGCACGCACACCAGCGAGACCAGTACCGCCGCCACAATCACCCCGAGGCAGCCCAGCACGTCCCGCAGCGTGCTCGCGAGCGGGCCGAGGCGGGCGCGGAGTGGATGGTCGCCGAGCGGACGGTCGCGGAGCGGATGGTCGGGCAGCCGGTGCGGGCGGCTGCCCGGGGACACAATGGACATGCCTCAGTGTCGCCGGACCCCGCCGGGCCGCCGCTCGTTTTCGGCTCGGCCACGACGGGGCACGGAGTGCCGCGACCAGGGGGTATGGCCCGGCTTCTCACATGTTGATCATGTGCCCTGCGAGCCCGTGCACGGCCTCCTTGACCGCCTCGCCCAGCGTCGGGTGCGCGTGCACATTGCGGGCCACCTCGTGGACGGTCAGGTCCCACTGCTGAGCCAGCGTCAACTCCGGGAGCAGCTCGGTGACTTCGGGCCCGATGAGGTGGGCGCCGAGGAGTTCGCCGTACCTGCCGTCGCTGAGGATCTTCACGAAGCCGACGCTGTCACCGAGGCCGTGCGCCTTGCCGTTCGCGGTGAACGGGAACTTCGCGACCTGCACGTCGAAGCCCTGCTCGCGGGCCTGCGCCTCGGTCCACCCGAAGCTGGCGATCTGCGGCTGGCAGTACGTCGCGCGCGGGATCATCACATAGTCCAGCTCCATGGTCTCCGCGTCCGCGAGCGTCTCCGCGGCAACGATGCCCATGGACTCGGCGGCGTGCGCGAGCATCAGCTTCGCGGTGACGTCACCGATCGCGAAGATGTGCGGCACGCTCGTACGGCAGCGGCCGTCCACGTCGATGGCGCCGCGCTCGGTGAGCCGTACGCCGGTGTTCTCCAGGCCGTAGCCCTCGACGCGCGGCTGGAAGCCGATCGCCTGGAGGACCTTGTCGGCCTCCAGGGTCTGCCGCTGCTCTCCGGTGCTGACGTGCACCTTCACCGTGCCGCTGCCGTCGTCGTCGATGCCTTCGACGCGGGTGCCGGTGAGCACCTTGACGCCCAGGCGCTTGTACCGCTTGGCCAGTTCGGCGGAGACCTCGGCGTCCTCCAGCGGCACCAGCCGGTCCAGGAACTCCACGATCGTGACGTCCACGCCGTAGTTGCGCAGTACGTACGCGAACTCCACGCCGATCGCGCCGGCGCCCGCGATGATGATGCTGCGGGGCAGCTCGTCGCTGAGGATCTGCTCCTCGTACGTCACCACCCGCTCGCTCAGCGAGGTGCCCGGCAGCAGCTTGGTGGTGGCGCCGGCGGCGATGATGCAGTGGTCGAAGGTGACGGTCTCCGAGCCGCCGTCGGAGAGCGCGACCTGCAAGGTGTTCGGGTCGGCGAAGGTGCCGCGGCCCTCGTACTGCGTGATCTTGTTCTTCTTCATGAGGTAGTGCACGCCCTTGACGCGCCCGTCCGCGACCTTGCGGCTGCGGGTGAAGGCCGCGCCGTAGTCGAAGGTCACCTCGCCGCTGGACTGGATGCCGAAGGTCTTGGCCTCCTGCGTGAACAGGTGCGCCAGCTCGGCGTTGCGCAGCAGGGCCTTGGAGGGGATGCAGCCCACGTTCAGGCAGACCCCGCCCCAGTACTTCTCCTCGATGATCGCGACACTGCGGCCGAGCTGGGCCGCGCGGATCGCGGCGACGTAGCCACCGGGGCCCGCGCCGAGGACGACGACGTCAAAGTGTGCACTCATACCGGCAGCGTAGGTCGGCACCGGTCGCGTGCGCAGGGCGTTGACGGGACGCCGCGTAGGCCGTTCGGCGCACCGCGTCCGGAAAGGGGGAAGCCCCGGCCAGACGGGGGAAGCCGGCCGGGGCTGGTGTGTGGGGCGCGGCCGCGGATGCCGCGGGGGCGCCGGAGAGCGAGGTCAGCGGCGGTGCGTCGCCGTCTCTCACTTCTTTTGAATAGTAAACCATCGTTCGCGGTGGCCGCGAACCGGGCCCCGGAGGTGGCACCGGGGGACGGGCGGCGGGCTGTGCTGGGCCGCACGAGACCGACGTGCGGCGCCGCGGGGCCGCCATGATCGGCTGGATCCGTCCGCCGTGGGGCGTGCGCCGGTGGCCCTCCGAGTGCCCGCTCCCAGAGCACGTACGCCCGTGAGCGCCGGTCGCCCCCTGAGGTGCGGGTGTTCACTCCGTCACAGCGGGTCGGCAAACGGGTTCTCGATGGTTGGGGCGTGGACGAGCGGGAATGACCGCTCCCGTCGGCAGGCCGGGTGGATCGCACCCGGCCACGGTGGAGGGGTCGACGCGCTGACCGTACGCCCTCCGCCACCGTCAGAGGAGGGAGTGAGACCCATGCACGCGAGCAGGAACCGCGCGGCGCGCGTCGAGTACGCGCTGCCTCGGGAGGTCGCGTCGGCCCGCTGGGCCAGGAGGTTGACCAGCGGCTTCCTCGGCCACCCGGAGATGCCCGACGGCGTGTCCGGCCGGGTGGACGAAGCAGTACTCATCGTGTCCGAGCTGGTCACGAACGCGGTGCGGCACGGCAACAGCCGCTGCCGGCTCCGCCTCAGTGCCGCGGCGAGCGGCGTCACCATCGAGGTGCACGACGACAGCCCGCGCACCCCCACGGTCCAGCCGCTCACCGAAGAGGCGACCAGCGGCCGGGGCATGGCCATCGTGGGACTGCTGTCCCGGCAGTTCGACATCACCGCGGACCGCGGCGGCGGCAAGACCGTACGGGCGGTACTCGCGGGGACGTGAAGAGCCGTGGTCAAGGCATCGACCGACGCGCCGCAGGGCGCACCACCGGGGCCCGGACCCCGCCCCACCACCTCGGCCGGCACCCGTACCGGCACCATCCCGAGCCGTACCACTACCGTCCCGAGCCGCCGTTCAGCCGGCCTTCCGGCGTGACGCGGTCTTCTTCGCCGGGGTCTTCTTCGCCGTCGCGGTCTTCTTCGCGGCGGTGCTCTTCTTCGCGGGAGCGGCCTTCTTGGCGGTGCTCTTCTTCGCCGGGGCGGACTTCTCGGCCGCGGCCTTCTTCGCCGCGGATCCGGCCGATCCCGTACTCTTCGCCGCCGTCCCCGCAGTCTTCGCCGAGGCCTTCCCGCGCAGCCGTGTGACGGACGCGCCGGTACCTTCCTCGTCCTCCGCGCCGCCGCGCCCCTCCTGCGCCGCCCGGACGCTGTCCTCCAGGGCCGCCATCAGGTCGATGACCTTGCCGCCGCGCCGGGGGCCCTCCGAGGGCACGGCCGGCTCGCCGCCCTCCAGTTTCGCGGTGACCAGCTCCTCGACCGCATCCCGGTAGTCGTCGTGCAGCTCGCCCTGGTCCAGCTCGCCGAGCGAGTCCATCAGGGTCTCGGCGAGGGTGAGTTCGTTGTCCCTGATCTGGACGTTCTCCTTGGGCGCGAGGCCGGCCGGGGAGCGGATCTGGTCCGGCCACAGCAGCGCGTGCATCACGATCGCGTCGTCGTGCACCCGCAGCATGGCCAGCGTCTCGCGGTTGCGCAGCGCGACCTTGCCGATGGCCACCTTCTGGTGGTGCACCAGCGCGTCCCGCAGCAGGACGTACGGCTTGGCGGCGGACGGGCCGTTCGCGCCGAGGTAGTACGCCTTGTCCATCTGCAGCGGGTCGATGTCGGAGGCGTCGACGAACGCGAGGATGGTCAGCGTCTTGGCGGTGGGCAGCGGCAGCTGGGCGAGGTCGGCATCGCTGAGCGGGACGATCATGTCGGAGGCGGCCTGGTACCCCTTGCCGATCTCGTCCTGGCTCACCTCCTCGCCGTCCAGCTCGCACACCTTGCGGTAGCGGATGCGGCCGCCGTCCTTCTCGTGGATCTGGACGAAGGAGACCGCGGCGGCGCTGTCCGTCGCGCTGTACATCTTCACCGGGATGCTGACCAGGCCGAAGGAGATCGACCCGTTCCAGATGGATCTCATGCGTGCGTCCCTTAGCGTTCGTACGTTCGTGCGTGCGTCCGTTTTATCGCGATTCGTGGGACTCTCAGGGTATGCCGATCACCGAGATCGAGGGACGCCGGCTGACGGTCACCCGGCTGGACAAGGTGCTCTACCCGGCCACCGGGACCACGAAGGGCGAGGTGCTGCACTACTACGCGCAGACCGCCGGCGCGCTGCTCGCCCACCTCTGCGACCGCCCGGTCTCCTTCCTGCGGTATCCGGACGGCCCGGACGGCGAGACGTTCTTCACCAAGAACGTGCCCCCCGGTACGCCCGCCTGGGTGAAGACCGTCGATCTGACCCGCCGGAGCGGCAAGACCGGCCGCCAGGTGGTGCTGCAGGACACCGCGTCCCTGATGTGGGCGGCCAACCTCGTCGTCGAGCTGCACACCCCGCAGTGGCGCAAGGACGAGCCGGGCGTGGCCGACCGGCTGGTGCTGGACCTGGACCCCGGCGCGCCGGCCACCATCGTCGACTGCTGCGCGGTCGCCGGGTGGCTGCGCGAGCGGCTGTCGGCGGACGGCCTGCACGTGTACGCCAAGACCTCCGGGTCCAAGGGGCTGCATCTGCTCGTGCCGATCGAGCCCACGCCGTCGGACGACGTCACCGCGTACGCCAAGGGCATCGCGGTGGAGGCGGAGCACGCGCTGCCCGAGCAGGTGGTGCACCGGATGACCAAGGCGCTGCGGCCCGGCAAGGTCTTCATCGACTTCAGCCAGAACAGCGCGGCGAAGACCACGGCCACGCCGTACACGGTGCGCGCCCGCGCCGAGCCGACCGTCTCCACGCCGGTGACCTGGGACGAGATCGACGGCTGTACGGACCCCGCCGACCTGCACTTCCTCATCGGTGACATTGCGGAGCGCCGCGAGCGGTACGGGGATCTGCTCGGCCCGCTGATCAATCTGAACCGGGCGAAGCGGCTGCCGCGCGCGAAGCGGTGACGCGGTCGTCGGCTGCCGACCGCTGACTGCCGACCGGCGACCGCCGACCGCCGACGGCCACCGCCGACCGCTCAGTCCAGCCGCGTCAGGTCCGGCCGCAGCCGGTGCCACGTCGGGTGGCGCAGCCGGCCCGCCGCCGTCCAGCCGGAGTAGCCGACCTCGGCCACCAGCCGCGGCTCCACCCAGCGCGCGCCCGGCACCTCGACCGGCCCGGTGAACGGCGAGGTGTCGCGCGCGAGGACCTCGAAGTACCGGGCCAGCTCCCGCCGTTCGTGGTCGGAGAGGCCGGAGCCGACGGAACCGGCGTACCGCAGCGCTCCGTCCGCCTCCTCGATCCCCGCGAGGACTGATCCCGGCAGCCCGGCGATCCCGCCGCGCCCCTCCCACCAGCCGCCGATGACGATGTCGAGGGTGCGTACGTGCTTGGTCTTGCGCCAGTCGGCGGACCGGATGCCCGGGGTGTAGGGGGAGCCGAGCCGCTTGGCGAGTACGCCTTCCAGGCCGTTGCGCAGCGTCGTCTCCCACACCTCGGCGCCCTTCCCCACGACGTACCCCGGCGTCGACCACTCCGGCGCCGCCAGCTCCAGCCCCGCCAGCGCCTCCCGGCGCTCCTCGTACGGGGCGTCCAGCAGCGGCCGCCCGTCCAGGTACAGCACGTCGAAGAGGACGAGGTGGACGGGGTGGTCGGTCAGCAGCCGGGCGGTGCGGCGGGCGTCCGCGACGTTCATCCGGCGCTGGAGCCGGCCGAAGTCGGGCCGCCCTTCCTCGTCGAGCACGACGACCTCGCCGTCCAGGACGGCGGACCGGCCGCGCAATGCGGCGCCGAGCGCCGCGAGCTCCGGGTAGGTGCGGGTGGCGTCGTTGCCTGCGCGGGTGACGAGCCGCACGGATCCGTCCCCCGGCACGTGCGCGAGGCAGCGCACGCCGTCCCACTTCACCTCGTACGCCCAGGCGGGGTCGGCGCCGTCGGCGGGGAGCGGGCCCGGTGTTGCGAGCATGGGCCGCCAACCGGGCATCGGAGGTGTGGCCATACCTCCGATGATCAGCGGTCGGGGCGGCCGACGCGACCTCTGCCGGCGCAGGGGCGGGGCCCACCGCCGTAGGGGTTCGCACCGTCCCCCGACTGCCCCACCGCGTGGGTTGCTCGCGCAGTTCCCCGCGCCCCTTCAGGGGCGCGGGGAACTGCGCGCTCAGCCACAGCGCAGCTGAGCCCGGCCTCCGGCGCGAACCCCTACGGCGATCAGTCGGCCGCCACCCGCAACGCCTCCGCGAGGAGCTTCGCGCCCTCCTCCGCCTCCGCGACGGTCAGGGAGAGCGGGGGTGCGATGCGCAGAGCCGCACCGTTCAGGCCGCCCTTGCCGATGAGCAAGCCGCGTTCCCGGGCCGCCTCCGTGACGGCGGCGGCCGCGCGCGGCGACGGCTCGTCCGTGCCCGGTTCGACCAGCTCGATGCCGATCATCAGGCCGCGTCCGCGGACCTCGCGCACGATGTCCAGCCCGGCGGCCACCGCGCGCAGCCGCTCGATGAGCAGGCCGCCGACGCGCCGGGCGTTGCCCTGGAGGTCGTGTTCGAGGAGGTAATTGAGGTTGGCGATGCCCGCCGCCATGGTGACCGGGCTGCCGCCGAAGGTGGAGAGGGAGTTGGCGTTCAGGCAGTTCATCACCTCCGCGCGGGCGACCACGCCGCCGATGGACATGCCGTTGCCGATGCCCTTGGCGAAGGTCAGCAGGTCGGGCGGGCCGCTCGTGCCGTGCGCCTGCCAGCCCCAGAAGTGCTCACCCGTACGGCCCCAGCCGGTCTGCACCTCGTCGCTGATCCAGAGGATGCCGCGCTCGGCCAGTACCTCGCGGAACGCCGCGTACAGCCCGTCGGGCGGCGACGTGAAGCCGCCGACGCCCTGGATGGGCTCGGCGATCAGCGCGGCCACCCCGCCCGCCGTCTGCTGCAGCATGTCCTTCAGGTCCGCGACGCACGCCTCGATGTACTGGGCGTCCGTGAGGTGCGCGTACGGGCCGCGGCTGCGCACCCCGCCGTGCACCCACAGCGTCTGCAGCGGCGAGAGGCTGGTCGGCGACCAGCTCTGGTTACCGGTGATGCCGACGGCCGAGAAGGACCGGCCGTGGTAGCTGTTGCGCATCGCCAGGATCTGGTTCGAGCGGCGGTACGTGGTCGCCAGCAGCAGCGCCGCGTCGTTGGCCTCCGTACCGGAGGTGGTGAAGAAGACCCGCGCGTCGGGGATGCCGGACAGCGCCGCGATCCGCTCCGCCAGGTCCACCATCGGGCGGGAGAGGTAGAGCGTCGAGGTGTGGATGATGCGGCCGGCCTGCTCGGCGACCGCCTTGGTGACCTCGGGCAGCGCGTGCGCGGTCATCGTGGTGAGGATGCCGCCGAAGAAGTCGAGGTAGCGATTGCCCTCGGAGTCCCAGACGTGCCGGCCCTCACCGTGCGTCAGCTCGATGGGGCGGTCGTAGAGCAGCGTCAGCCACTCGGGGAGGACGGAGCGGTGCCGGGCGTGCAGATGGGCGGCGTCGTCGGCGTAGTGGGTCACGGCTGCACCAACCCTTCGTACGCGTCGGGGCGGCGGTCCCGGTAGAACGCCCACTGCTGCCGGACCTCGTCGATCAGCCCGAAGTCCAGGTCGCGGACGATCAGTTCCTCCTTGCTGTCGCTGGCCACGTCGCCGACGAACTGCCCACGCGGGTCGACGAAGTAGCTGGTGCCGTAGAAGTCGTTGTCGCCGTACTCCTCGACGCCGACGCGGTTGATCGCCGCGACGAAGTACTCGTTGGCGACCGCGGCGGCCGGCTGCTCCAGCTGCCACAGGTAGGCGGAGAGGCCGCGGGAGGTCGCGGAGGGGTTGTAGACGAGCTGGGCGCCGTTCAGGCCGAGCTGGCGCCAGCCCTCGGGGAAGTGCCGGTCGTAACAGATGTAGACGCCGACCTTGCCGACCGCGGTGTCGAACACCGGCCAGCCCTTGTTGCCCGGTTTGAAGTAGTACTTCTCCCAGAAGCCCTTGACCTGCGGGATGTGGTGCTTGCGGTACGTGCCGAGGACCGTGCCGTCGGCGTCGATGACGGCCGCGGTGTTGTAGTAGAAGCCGGACTGCTCGACCTCGAAGACCGGGACGACGATGACCATGCCGGTCTCGCGGGCCAGCTCCTGCATCCGGCGGACGGTCGGGCCGTCGGGCACCGGCTCGGCCCAGCGGTAGTGCTCCGGCTCCTGGACCTGGCAGAAGTACGGGGCGTTGAAGACTTCCTGGAAGCCGATCACCTTCGCGCCCTGGGCGGCCGCCGCGCGGGCGTGCTCCTCATGCTTGGCGATCATCGACTCGGTATCGCCCGTCCAGGTCGCCTGCACCAGTGCGGCACGTACAACATCGGCCATGAGCTGCTCCTTTGCCAGGGCGTCAGACAACCGGTCCATGTGTGCTCTACGCGTGTGGAGGTGACCGTAGGCCGGGATGTGCACCCTGGCAAGACCATCTCTGCCGCGCCGCGCGGCCGATTCCGCGCCGCCGGGAACTGCTGTACGAAGCGGCTGTGAGCAGTGGTGCGGACGGGTCAGCGGACACCGGTGAGGCGGTCGGGGACGCCGGCCATCCGCAGCGCGTGGACCAGATCGCGGTAGCGGTGCGGGACACTCTCCTCGGCCGCCTCCAGAAGCAGCGGCAGCAGGACCTCGGGCACGTCCGTGGCGTCCGCCAGGCCGGCCGCCTCCTGCGCCGTACGGGTACGGACCAGCGCGGCCAGCAGGTCCCGCGCCTCGGCCCGGCACCCGTCGTCCAGCAGCGCCCGCGCGGCGCTCGCCACCTCGCCGACCGGCCGGGCCACGCCCTGCCGGAGCAGGCTCGCACAGTCCCGGGCCCGCCCCGCGGCGGCCAGCGCGGCGGCCGCGGCGGCGAGCGGGACCGGCGGCAGGCAGGCCACCTCCCACAGCAGGGTGGGCACATCGGCGTCGAGCCCGCAGCGCTCCAACTCCTGGGCGATGAACGGCAGTTCCTCGGCGGGGCGGCGGGCCGCGGCACACAGGACGGCGTGCGCCTCACCGCCGCGCCCGGCGGCCCGCAACTCCGCGAGGTGGGTCACGGCGGTGGCCACGGCCTGCTGCGCGTGGGGCGGGAGGGGCAGCGGGGGCACCTGACCGGTACCGGTACCAGACTCGGGTGCCTCAGCTGCCCGCTCCTTGGCGGGTTTCCGCCCCTGGTCACCCTCCGCCGCCGCGGCCCCCTTCGCCGCGGCCTCCTCCATCACCGGACCCGCCACCGGACCCGCCGCCGGCTCATGCGGCGCAAGATGCCCCACCACGAGCGGCGGCCCCTCCGTCCACTCGCTGCCCTCGATGCGCAACCGGAGCTCCTGCACGCGGGCCTGCGCACGGGCCATGTCGTCGGCGGCCCAGGCAAGTTCCTGGCCCAGCGCGTCCGCCTCCGTACCGGGCTCCGCGCCTTCGAGATCGGCGCGCAGGTCGCTCTCGCGGCGGGTGGCGTCGCGGAGTTCGCCGAGCGCCGCGTCGAGGCGTGCACGGAGCTCCGCCGGGCCGGTCAGCTCGTCGTACGCGGCGACCGCCGCACCGTACAGCTGCCGGGCGCACGCCCCGGCCTCCGCCGCCACCTGTGTGCCGTACCGCCCGGACAGGTCCTGGAGCAGCGACTCGACCACGTCCCAGGGCGGCACCTCGCGCCCCTCCAGGCAGGCCCGCAGCCCCTCGGGGTCGCGCTGCAGAAAGACCCCGTACCAGCCCCCGGCCTCGTCCAGCGCGCCCGTCAGACCGCGCAGGAAGTACGCGAACTCGCCTAATGAATCCCGCAGTTGCTCCTCTGCCATGCCGCCCTCTCCCCCCAGGGTCACCGTGCGCTGCCGCACCGGCCCCTCGGTTGCCCATCCGTCATGCGGCGTCCCGTCTGTCACGGAACGACTACAGGGAGTTTTGCACTGCTGCCGGGGCGAAGGTTCCGCGATCGCGGAACAACGGCGTGATCGGCACGGAAGACAGCAAAACTTGCAAGTTTGCCTGTCGAGTTTTTACGGTGTCGGCATGCCGACCAAAGGGACAGCGCACGAGCAGCTCGTCACGGACCTCAGCGCGGCCGTCGGCCTGCTGATGCGCCGGCTGCGCGCCGAGTCGCCGAGCGGCGGGCTCACGCCCACGCAGCGCGCGGTCTGCGCCCGGCTGGACAGCGACGGGCCCGCCACCACCGCGGCGCTGGCCCGGGCCGAGCTGGTGCGCCCGCAGTCGATGCGGGTGACGCTGGCCGCCCTGGAGGAGCGCGGCATCGTCGCGCGGAGCCCGCACCCCACCGACGGCCGGCAGGCCGTCCTCGCGCTCACCGACGAGGGCCGACGCGTACTGGCCGATGTCCGGCGGGCCAAGCAGAACTGGCTCACCGCGGCCCTCGCCGAGCAGACCACCCCCGAGGAACGGCGCGTACTGGCCGAGGCCGCCGCGCTGCTGAAACGACTGACGGAGAACTGAACCATGACCGCCACCACGCTCGACCCGAACACCGCGCTGGTCCTGATCGACCTGCAGAAGGGCATCGCCGCGCTGCCCACCGCGCACCCCGCCGCCGAGGTCATCGCGCGGGGCGCGCGGCTGGCCGCCGCGTTCCGCGAGCGCGGCCTGCCCGTCGTGCTGGTGAACGTCACCGGCGGCGCACCCGGCCGCACCGAGGGCCCGGCCCGCGCCGACAACCCGCCCGCCGACTGGGCCGACCTGGTCCCCGAGCTGGGCCGGCAGCCGTCGGACCTGCTCGTCACCAAGAAGACCTGGGGCGCCTTCCACGGCACCGCGCTGGACATGGAGCTGCGCCGCCTCGGTGTCACGCAGATCGTACTGGGCGGCATCGCGACCAGCATCGGCGTGGAGTCAACGGCGCGCAGTGCCTACGAGCACGGCTACCACGTGACGGTCGCGACGGACGCCGTGACGGACATGGACGCCGCCGCGCACGACAACAGCGTCGAGAAGATCTTCCCGCGGCTGGGCGAGACCGACACCACGGACGCGATCCTCAAGCTCCTGGCGTCATAAGGGAGTTGATACGGGAGTTCACGCCCCGGCGCGCAGCCGCGGCCACTTCTCGTACCACCGCAGGTCGTCCTCCAGCTGGGAGGCGAGCGAGACGAGCCGGGGCTCGCCGCCCTCGGGGCCCAGCAGTTGGGCGCCGAGCGGCAGTCCGGCCGAGCTGAAGCCCGCGGGCACGCTGACGCCCGGCCAGCCGAGCACGTTCCACGGCCAGGCGTACGGGCAGGCCGCGATCATCGCGCGGTCGGTGCGCCAGCCGTTCATCGCGGCGAGGGTGCCGATCCGCGGCGGGGGCGTGGCGGTGGTCGGGGTCAGTACGACGTCGTACCGCCCGAAGATCGCGCCCACCCGCTTCTGCTGCCGCGCCTCGGTGGCCCGCGCGAGCTTCAGCGCGCGCCCGCTCAGCAGCCGCCCCAGCCGCGCGGCGTCCCGGGTCCTGCGGTCCAGCAGCGAGCGGTCCGGCACCCGTTCGGTCCACTCCCGTACGCCCGTGGTCGCGCGCGGCACGAAGGCGAGCCCGATGAGTCCGTAGTCCGGCTCGGCCTCCTCGACGAAGTGGCCGAGGCGGGCGAGGGTGCGGGCGAGGTCCGTGACGGCGGCGCGTACTTCGGGGTGGAGCGGGCGCGGCGTACCGGTCCAGGCGGCCTTCCAGGACAGCGCGATGCGCAGCCGTCCCGGGTCCCGGCCGACCGCGTCGCGGACCGCGACCGGCGCCGGGCGGTGCAGATCGTGCCGGTGGCTGCCGCTGGAGACCTCCAGGAGCAGCGCCGCGTCCTCGACCGTGCGGGCCAGCGGCCCTATGCCGGTGATGCCCTGGAAGGCCTCCGGCTCCGGCCAGGTGGAAATGCGGCCGCGCTGCGGCTTGATGCCGACCAGGTGGGTCCAGGCCGCGGGGATGCGGACCGAGCCCGCGCCGTCCGTGCCGAGCGCGGCGGGCACCAGCCCGGCGGCGACCGCGGCGGCCGAGCCGCCGGAGGAGCCGCCGGGGGTGTGCGCCGGGCTCCACGGGTTGCGGGTGTCGCCGAAGGCGGGGCCCTCGGTGAACGGCCACTGGCCCAGCTCGCAGGCGTTGGTCTTGCCGACGACGATGGCTCCGGCGGCGCGCAGCCGCCGTACCACTTCGGAGTCCTCGGCCTTGGGCGGGAAGGTGCCCGCGCAGCCGAACGCGGTGGGCTCGCCCGCCACATCGGTGTCGTCCTTGACCGCGACCGGCACGCCGAGCAGCGGCAGCCGCTCGCCCGCCGCGAGCCTGCGGTCGGCGGCCTCCGCCTCGGCGAGCGCCGCCTCGGTGCGCACCAGCCGGAAGGCGTTGACGGTGCCCCTGGTCGCCTCGATGCGCTCCAGCGACCGCCCGACCAGTTCGGCCGATGTGGTGTCGCCGTCGCGCAATGCTCTGGCCTGTTCGGCCAGTCCCTCGAACCTGTCCCCCACTGCCTCACGCCGCCTCTCGTACTGACGTTCCGTTCCGACGGAGAAGCGCAGCGTAACCATGTGCGCGCGACGGCATCAACCGTCTCCGGGCCCGTGCGGGGCACCGGAGACGGTTGTTCCGTATACGGTCAGCGGGAGTTCGTGTGGCCTTCAGGGTGGACGACCATGGCCGCACCGCCGCCGCGGCGTACCTTCTCCGCGGCCGCGATCCAGCGCCCGTCGGGCAGCCGCTGGACGCCGGTGGCCGCGCCGATCTCGGGGTTTTCCTTGAACGAGTGGCCGAGCGCCTCCAGTTCCGTGCGCAGCTTGCTGTCGTACAGGCCCGGCTCCAGCTCGGTCTGTGCGGCGTTGCGCTGGCTGGCGCGCGGTGCGGCGATGGCGTCGACGAGCGGCAGGCCGCGGTCGAGGTGGCCGAGAAGCGTCTGCAGAACTGTCGTGATGATGGTGGCCCCGCCGGGCGAGCCGACGGCCAGTACGGGCTTGCCGTGGTCGAGGACGATGGTCGGCGACATGGAGGAGCGGGGGCGCTTGGCGGGGCCCGGGAGGTTGGGGTCGGGGACGCCGGGGGCCGCCGGGGCGAAGGAGAAGTCGGTCAGTTCGTTGTTGAGGAGGAAGCCGCGGCCGGGGACGGTGATGCCGCTGCCGCCGGTCTGCTCGATGGTGAGGGTGTAGGCGACGACGTTGCCCCACTTGTCGGAGGCGGTGAGGTGGGTGGTGCTCTCGCCCTCGTACGTCGTCGGCGCCGCCTTGTCACCGGCCGCGCAGGGCTTCGGGTGGCGCGGATCGCCGGGCGCGACCGGGCTCTTGAGCACCGCGTCGTCCTTGATCAGGCAGGCCCGGGAGTCGGCGAACTTCTGCGAGGTCAGTTCCTTGGTGGGCACCTCCTGCGCGGCCGGGTCGCCGACCCAGCGGCCGCGGTCGGCGAACGCGATCCGGCTCGCCTCGATGTAGCGGTGCAGATACTGCTTCTCGCTCAGCTTGGCTACGTCGTCGTTCTCCAGGATGTTGAGCGCCTCGGCGACGCTGGTGCCGCCGGAGGAGGACGGTGCCATGCCGTACACGTCCAGGCCGCGGTACTTCGTCTTCGTCGGCGCCTGGTCCTTGGTCTCGTACGCGTCCAGGTCGGCCGCGGTCAGGTCGCCGGGCCGCACCTTGCGGGTGGCGCCCTCCCGTACGGGCGGCTGCTCGACGGTACGGACGATGTCCTCGCCCAGCCGTCCGCGGTACAGCGCGTCCACGCCCTTCGTCGCCAACTCGTCGTAGGTACGGGCGAGATCGGGGTTCTTCAGCGTGGAGCCGACGGCCGGGGGCTGTCCGCCGGGCAGGAACAGCTTCGCGCTGGCGGGGAAGTCGCGGAACCGATCGGCGTTGTCGGCGGTCTGCTTGCGGAAGGTCTCATCGACGGTGAAGCCGTCGCGGGCGAGGCGGGTGGCGGGCGCGAGGGCCTGGCCGAGGGAGCGGCTGCCCCACTTGTCCAGCGCCTTGTCCCAGGTGGCGGGGGTGCCGGGGGTGCCGACGCTGAGGCCGCTGGTGACGGCCTCGTTGAACGGGATCGGCTTGCCGTTCTCCAGGAAGAGGTCCTTGTCCGCGGTCAGCGGCGCGGTCTCGCGGCCGTCGATCGTCTGCACGGAGCGCTTCTTGGCGTTGTAGTAGACGAAGTAGCCGCCGCCTCCGACGCCGGCGGAGTACGGCTCGGTGACGCCCAGCGCCGCCGCGGTGGCGACCGCGGCGTCCACCGCGTTGCCGCCCTTCTTCAGCACCTCGATGCCGGCCGCCGAGGCGTCGGGGTCGACGCTGGAGACCGCGCCGCCGGAGCCCACCGCGACCGGGGACTTGGGCGGGGGCTCGGTCGCGGGGGCCGCGGGCCGGGCGCTGGCCGGTACAGAGGCCAGCGAGCCGGCCAGTACGGCCGTCACGGCCAGCACCGACAGGCGTCGGACATGCGTCATCTGTGCCTTCCCTCCATCGAGTTCGCGCCAGAAGCCGGAGCCTACCTGCGGCTCTTCAGGGGCGACAGGGCGCCGAGGACCCGCTGCCACGAGATCTTTACCCTTGCGTAACCTACCGACGGGTTACCTTCGGTAACTCGCTCGACTTACTCTCCAGTCACTTCGGTACCGGTGCCACCGGTCACTCCCCCTCCCCCACACCGCGACCTGGAGCAGTAGATGACGCCCTCCCGTACGACGCTGCGCGCCGCGATCGGTACCGTCTCCGCGGCCGTCCTCGCCACCACCCTCACGGCCACGACCCCCGCCGCCCAGGCGGCCCCGGCCGCCGCCACAGCGCCCGCGTCCGTGAAGTTCGTGGACATCGAGGGCGAGGGCGGCATCACCCTCAAGGCGAACGTTTTCACCCCAGGCGACACCGACGGCAGCAAGAAGTACCCGGTGATCGTGCTGCCGACCAGCTGGGGCATGCCGCAGATCGAGTACGTCGCACAGGCCAAGAAGCTGGCGGACTCCGGGTACATCGTCGTCGGGTACAACTCGCGCGGCTTCTGGCAGTCCGGCGGGAACATCGAGACGGCGGGCCCGCAGGACGTCGCCGACGCGCGCAAGGTCGTCGACTGGGCGCTGGCCCACACCCCCGCCGACCCGGCCAAGGTCGGCATGGGCGGGGTCAGTTACGGCGCCGGGATCAGCCTGCTGGCGTCCGCTTTCGACCCGCGTATCAAGGCGGTCGCGGCGCTCAGCGGCTGGGCCGACCTGATCGACTCCATCTACAGCGGCCGCACCCAGCACGCGCAGGCCGCCGGGCTGCTGGCCGGCGCGGGCGAGATCACCGGCCGCCCCAGCGCCGAACTGCGCACCATCATGAAGGACTTCCTCGGCTCGAACCTCGACAAGGAGGACGAGATGATCGCGTGGGGGAAGAAGCGCTCCCCCGCGACCCACCTCGACCGGATCAACAAGAACGGCGCGGCCATCATGCTGGGCAACGCCTGGGGCGACTCGATCTTCCCGCCGAACCAGTACGCCGACTTCTTCGAGCAGCTCAAGGGCCCCAAGCGGCTGGAGTTCCGGCCCGGCGACCACGCCACCGCCGAGGCCACGGGCCTGCTCGGGCTGCCCAACGACACCTGGACGAACACCAAGCGCTGGTTCGACCACTACCTCAAGGGCGCCGACAACGGCGTCGACCGCGAGTCCCCCGTGCAGCTCAAGTCCCGCTCCACCGGCGCGTACGAGGGGTACGCCAGCTGGAAGGACGTGCCCTCGGACCACCGCCGCATCCCGCTGAACGGCACGCACGGAATAGCCACCAACCGCGACTCGGGCGCGAACGGCGGCACGATCTTCCTCTCCAGCATGCTGGACCAGTTCTTCAAGGTCCCGCCGATGGCATCGATACCGCTGCTGCCCCGTTCGGCCTCGGCCGTCTGGCAGTCCGAGCGGTACGAGACCCAGCAGCGGGTCCGCGGCACCGCGAAGCTGCACACCACGCTCACCAGCACCGCCGAGAGCGGCACCGCCGTCGCCTACCTCTACGACGTCGGCCCGCTCGGCACCGGGAAGCTGGTCACGCACGCGCCGTTCACCTTCCACGGCAAGCAGCCGGGCCAGCCGTTCGCGCTGGACCTGGACCTCTTCTCCACCGCGTACGACGTGCCCGCCGGGCACAAGCTGGCGCTCGTCGTGGACTCCGTCGACCCGCTCTACATCGAGCACAACCCGGACGGCGCGAAGCTCACCTTCACCTCGCCGGCCGACGACCCGTCGTGGGTGTCGGTACCGGTACGGGACTGACCCGCGCGTCCGCGCCGGGCGCGTCACCGCGGTGCCGCGCCCGGCAGCAGCGGGCCCTGTTCGGCGGGGCCGACCTCGCCCTCGACCTTCGGGTTGCGCTTCTGCCGCTTGCCGACCCAGTTGGCCAGCCAGGACAGCAGCATGCACATTCCGATGTAGATCGGCGAGATGACCAGCACGACGGGGATGAACGGCAGGTCGTAGTCGAGGTTGGAGGCGATCAGCCGGCCCGCGTGCAGGAACTCCTCGTAGGTGATCAGGAAGCCGAGCGAGGTGTCCTTCAGCGCGACGACCAGCTGACTGATGATCGTGGGCAGCATCGCGCGGACCGCCTGCGGGACCAGTACGTGCGTCATGACCTGCGTCTTGCGCATGCCGAGCGCGTACGCCGCCTCGTGCTGGCCGCGTTCGACGGAGATCACGCCGGTGCGGAAGACCTCGGCGAGCACCGAGCCGTTGTAGAGCGTCAGGCCGACGACCAACGCGGTCAGCGGCTCGGCCTTCAGCGCCACATAGATGAAGAAGATCATCACCAGTACGGGCATGGCCCGGAAGAACTCCACGAACAGGGTCGCGAGCCAGCGGACCGGCCGGTGCCAGGAGAGCCGCCCGGCGGCCAGTACGGCACCCAGCGCCAGCGCGAGCACCGCCGCGATCGCGAACGCCTTGAGCGTATTGCCCAGCCCCCGTAGCAGCAGCTCCTGGATGCCCTGGTACTCGAAGGGCGTCCACTTCCGCCCCTCGAACTGCCCGGTGTCGACCAGGAGGTAGCAGGCCCAGGCGAGGACGCCGAGGATGACGAGCGTCGCCACGACACCGTAAAGCCGGTGCCGGCTGCGGGTCCTGGGTCCCGGAACGTCGTAAAGGGCCGTCGTGGTCATCGGGCGACTCCCCAGCGCTTCTCCAGCACGTTGAACAGCGCGCTGATGGTCAGGGTCACGATCAGATAGCCGACGGCGATCCAGATGAAGGACCAGATGATGCTGTAGCCCAGCTCATTGAGCGTTTTGTACGAGCCGAGCAGCTCGACGACGCTGAAGGAGCCGGCGATCGCGGAGTTCTTGGCCAGCGCGATCAGCGTGGAGCCGACGGGCGGGATGACCGTACGGAACGCCTGCGGCAGCACCACCGTGCCCAGCGTCTGCGCGAACGTCATCCCCAGGCTGCGGGCCGCCTCGCCCTGGCCCACCGGCACGGTGTTGATGCCCGAGCGCACCGCCTCGCAGATGAAGGCGGAGGTGTAGCAGCCGAGCGCCAGGATCGCGAAGACGTCGAAGGGCAGCACCAGGCCGAACCGCGGCAGGCCGAGCAGGACCGCGAAGAACAGCAGGGTGAGCGGGGTGTTGCGGAGCACCGTCACCCACACCGTGCCGAAGGCGCGCAGCGAGCCGACCGGGGCGACCCGGAAGCCCGCCATGATCACGCCCAGTCCGAGGGCGAGCAGCGAGGCGAAGACGGTGAGCTCGACGGTGCCGAGCAGGCCCTTGCCGTAGAGGGACCAGTTGTGGGTCAGTACGTCCATGGGTGTCGGGGGCTCCCTCAGCTCACCTGTAGCGGTCGATTCACCTGTAGCGGTCGATCCTGGGCGGCTTCGGCGCGGGCACTCCGGACAGCCCGAGGGTGGCGTCGTACGCCTTCTTCCAGTTGCCGTTCTTCTCGGCGGCGGCGAGCGCGTCGTCCAGCGCGAAGCGCAGGTCAGGGTCCTCGAGCGGCACGCCGACCCCGTACGGCTCCTCGGAGAAGGGCTTGCCGACCAGCTTCAGCTCGTCGGGCGCCTTGGCGGCGTAGCCGAGCAGGATCGCGTCGTCGGTGGTGACCGCGTCGACCTGGAACGTGAGCAGGTTGTCGACGCAGACGGAGTAGGTGTCGTACGCGACGAGCACGGCCTTCGGGTAGTCAGCCTTGATCCGCTGGTACGGGGTGGAGCCCGCGGCGGAGCAGACCCGCTTGCCCGCCAGGTCCTTGGGGCCCTTGATGTTCTGCTCGTCCTTGCGCACCAGGAGGCTCTGGCCCGCCATGTAGTACGGGCCCGCGAAGCCGACCTGCTTCTTGCGCAGGTCGTTGATGGTGTAGGTGCCGACGTAGTAGTCGATCTGGCCGTTCTGCAGGGCCGTCTCGCGGTTGGCCGAGGCGATCGTCTTGTAGGCGATCGTCTTCGGGTCGAAACCGAGCGCGGCGGAGAGCATCTTGGCGATCTCGATGTCGAAGCCGCGGTACGCGCCGGAGGACGGGTCGCGTTCGCCCAGGTACGGCTGGTCCTCCTTGACGCCGACGACCAGGTGGCCGCGGCGCTTCGCCTGCTGCCAGGTGGGCGAGTCGGTGAGCTGGAAGCGGGTCAGCACCTGGTACTTGGGGAGCTCGTCGCCGCGCGGGCCCTTGGCGGGCGGGCTGCCGGGCTTGCCGCAGGCGGCGGTGAGGACGGCCAGGAGGAGGACCGCGGCGGCCCGTAGTGTCTTCTTCACTGCACACTCCCCCACTCAGTGCTTGAGGATCTTGGAGAGGAAGTCCTTGGCGCGGTCGCTCTCCGGGTGGGTGAAGAAGTCCTCGGGGGTGCGGTCCTCGACGATCGCCCCGTCCGCCATGAAGACCACGCGGTTGGCGGCGGAGCGGGCGAAGCCCATCTCGTGGGTGACCACGACCATCGTCATGCCCTCCTGGGCGAGCTGCCGCATGACCTCCAGCACCTCGTTGATCATCTCCGGGTCGAGCGCCGAGGTGGGCTCGTCGAAGAGGAGCACCTTGGGTTCCATGGCCAGCGCGCGGGCGATGGCCACGCGCTGCTGCTGGCCGCCGGAGAGCTGGGCCGGGTACTTGTCGGCCTGCGAGGCGAGCCCGACCCGGTCCAGGAGTTCGCGCGCCCGCTGCTCGGCCGCCTCCTTCCGCCGCTTGCGGACCTTGATCGGCGCGAGCATCACGTTGTCCAGCACGGTCTTGTGCGCGAAGAGGTTGAAGGACTGGAAGACCATCCCGACGTCGGCGCGCAGCCGGGCCAGCTCGCGGCCCTCCTCGGGGAGCGGGTGGCCGTCCAGCGTGATGGTGCCGGAGTGGATCGGTTCGAGGCGGTTGATCGTTCGGCAGAGGGTCGACTTGCCGGAGCCGGAGGGGCCGATGACGACGACCACCTCGCCGCGGCCGACGGTGAGGTCGATGTCCTGGAGGACGTGCAGCTTCCCGTAGAACTTGTTGACCCGGCGCATCTCGATCAGCGCGTCACCGGCCATATGCAGCCCTGCTCACTCTCGTCCGGCCCGTCCGTACAGCGGAGAGTTCGCAAACTACCCCAAATGCCCCCGCTTCGGCCCCCGGGGACACGCGGGGCGCGGCACCGCACCCCCTAGGTACACACGAGGCGCCTGCGTACCTAGCCTGTCGGCATGGGTGAGCACCGGCCGGTTTTTCAGCGCATCGCCGATGATCTGCGGCGGCAGATCGATGAGGGCGTTCTTGCCGTCGGCGCGCGGATTCCCTCGCGGGCCGAGTTGAAGCGGGCGTACGAGGCCAGTGACCAGACCGTGGACCGGGCGGTGCGGGTGCTGAAGGCGGCGGGGTATGCGGAAGGGCAGTTCGGGCGCGGGGTGTTCGTCGCGGACCGGGCGCCGCTGGGCGTACTGCTGCGCTCCACGGGCGCCGTCGACTCGCCCTTCGCCGCGAGTATCACCCATGCGAATTCCTCGGAGGGCGCGCCGTTGACGTGGGAGGCGTCCTCCACGACCGAGGCGGCGACGGAGCCGGTGGCCCGGCGGCTGCGTATCGCGCCCGGCGACAGCGTGGTCCGCTCGCAGTACGAGTACCTCGCCGGCCGCCGGCCCGTGCAGCTCGCGACGAGCTGGGAGCCGCTGGCGATCACCGAGGGCACGGACGTGGTGTTCCCGGAGCACGGGCCCTACGCGCGGCGTGGCGTGCGCGGGCGGATGGCGGCGATCGGGATCCGGGTGGTGCGCGCCGAGGAGCGGGTGGGCTCCCGGCCCGCCGCCAGCGCCGAGGCGGAGGCGCTGGGCTGCGCGCCGGGCAGCTGCGTCACGACCGTGGAGCGCACGCACTTCGACGCGGACGGACGCGCCGTGGAGACCTCGGACATCGTCGTACGGGCCGACCGCTGGCAGCTGGCGTACGACATCGCGTTCGTGTGAGGCACGCCCCCGGCTGCGGCCCTCAGCTCTCCGCGACCTCCGCGTACAGCTGGGAGAGCTCGGGCGCGCCGCTGTCCGCCCACTCGTGACCGGCCGTCACCACATCGATCTCGCGGCCCGAGGACAGCCGTACGACCGGCTCGCCGCCGGGCCAGATCTTCCAGCGGGCGCCCGGGACCGTACGCACCAGGACCGTACCGAGGTAGAGGCCCACGTCGTTGCCCAGCCACGGCACGATCTCCGGGTCCGACCGCCAGGCCGGCAGCAGCTGGTCCAGCGCCTCCAACGAGCCCACGGAATCGTCCAGTTCCACCCCGGCCCCCGCGGCCTGCCCGCGCAGCAGCTCGCACTCCGACAGCAGATCGGCGATGCCCTCCGCATCCTCGTCCCCCGGTGCCGGCGCCGCGGCGGAACGGACCGCTTCCGGATGCTTGCGCCACTTGTCCAGGAAAGACATGTTCATTGGTGCAGCGTCCCACTCCCGACCGGGCGGCGGCCACAGGCGCGCGGCGCCCCGCGTCATCCGGCCGCCACGGCTCCCTTGACGCCCCCTTGCCGTCTCCTTACGTTCATGGCGCTTGTGTCTGATGGACCGGATCATGCTCACCCCGTGGCGCACCCGCCACCGAAGGAGCCGTCTGATGCGCGTACGACAATGGGGCACAACCGTTCCGCTCGCTCTCGCTCTCACGGTCGCGGGGACCGCCGTCCCGGCCGCCGCCGACCAGCAACGCGCCACGGAACCACAGCCGTTGGCGAGACTCTTCGACAACAAGGCGGTGAGCGACGACGCCAGATCCGGCGCGGCCGACTTCGACGGCGCCGGCAGCTCGCTGTCGGCCCAGGACCTCGCCGCGGCCGGCTGGACGCCCGGCCGGGCGCTGGACATCGACGCGACCCGGCTGACCTGGCCGCGCACCACCCCCGGCGCGCCCGACAACGTACGGGCCAACGGCCAGGCCGTCCGGCTGAGCGGCGCCGGCACCGCGCTGTCCTTCCTGGTCGCCGGGACCGGCGGGGACGCCACCGGCATCGGCACGGTCGAGTACAAGGACGGCTCGCGCAGCACGTACGAGCTGACCGCGCCGGACTGGCGGACCGGCCCGCTCAGCACCAAGGCGGTGGCGCTGCCGCATGTGAACTCCGCGGCCGGGCAGCGCGCGGAAACGGTACGGCTGTACGCGGTGACGGTGCCGGTGCGCCCCGGCCGCCCGGTCCACTCGGTCACCCTCCCCAAGGACCCGGGCCCCGATCGTGACCTGCATGTCTTCGCCGCGGCGCTGCGCCGGGCCACGCCCGGCTGGACCGGCAGCTGGGCGGCGAGCAGCGCCGGGTACACCAAGGTCGGGCCGTGGCGGGACCAGACGCTGCGGCTGGTGGTGCACGCCGGGGCGGGTGGCCCACGGGCGCGTATCCGGCTGGAGAACACCTTCGCCGCGACGCCGGTGGACATCGGCGCGGCCACTGTCGCGGTGCAGGGGTCGGGCGCCGCGACGAAGGGCAAGCCGGTGGCGCTGACGTTCGGCGGGCGGGCCGGCACCCGTATACCGGCCGGTGCTCAGGTATTCAGCGATCCGGTGGACTTCACCGTTCCGGCGGACACCAATCTGCTGGTGAGCTTCCATCTGTCGGGGTCGGTGGGCGCGGCGCCGATCCACAAGGAGGCCATCCAGCGGTCGTACGCCAGCGCGGCGGACAGCGGTGACCGTACAGCCGACACGGGCGGCGCGGCCTACACCGGGTCGCTGACCACCTGGCCGTTCCTCTCCGGCGTCGATGTCACCGGCGGACCGGGCTCGATCGTGGCGCTGGGCGACTCGATCACCGACGGGGTGAAGTCGACGCAGGGCGCCAACCGGCGCTGGCCGGACACCCTGGCGCGGCGCTTCCAGAACCAGACCGCGCTGCCCAAGTACGGCGTGATCAACCACGGCATCTCGGCGAACCGCATCGTCACCGACCGGTACAAGGGCGACGGGATCAGCACCGACACCGGCGGCGTGAGCGCTCAGCACCGGCTGGAGCGCGACGTACTGGCCCAGACGTCGGCCCGTACGGTCGTGGTCTTCGAGGGCATCAACGACGTGCGCTGGGGCACCTCGGCGGCCGAGGTGATCACCGGGCTGCGGAACATCGCGGCGCGGGCGCACGCGCGGGGCCTGCGCGTGGTGGTCGCGACGGTCGCGCCCTGCGAGGGCTACCCCGACTGCTCCCCGGAGGTCGACCAGCGGCGGCAGGAGGTCAATGCCTTCATCCGCAACAGCGGCGGGGTCGTGGACGCCGTACTGGACTTCGACGCGGTGATCCGCGACCCGGAGCGGCCGCAGCGGATGCTGCCGGCGTACGACAGCGGCGACCATCTGCACCCCGGCGACGAGGGGCTGAAGGCGCTCGCGGAGTCGGTGGAGCTGCGCAAGCTCGTGCCGTGACGGGACGGGCGGGACGTCCGCGGAGACGTCCCGCCCGGCGCGTCACACGTCCAGGTCGACGACCACCGGCGCGTGGTCCGAGGCGCCCTTGCCCTTGCGCTGCTCCCGGTCGACGTAGGCGTCGGAGACCGCCTTGGCGAACGGCTCGTTGCCGTAGACCAGGTCGATGCGCATCCCGCGGTTCTTCGGGAAGCAGAGCTGGCGGTAGTCCCAGTACGTGAAGGGGTGGTCGTACTTCAGGGGACGCGGCACGACGTCCGTCAGGCCCGCACCGCGCAGGTCGGCGAGGGCCGCGCGCTCGGCCGGGGTGACGTGCGTGGCGCCCTCGAAGGCGGCGGTGTCGTAGACGTCGTCGTCCGTCGGCGCGACGTTGTAATCCCCCAGCACCGCGAACGGGCGGTCGCCCGCCGCGTCGCCCGCGACCGCGGCCTTCAGCGCCTCGAACCACTGGAGCTTGTAGGCATAGTGCGGGTGCTCGACCTCGCGGCCGTTCGGCACGTACACCGACCAGACGCGGACCGGGCCGCAGGTCGCCGAGATGGCGCGCGGCTCGGCCACGCCGTCGTACGTCGGGTCACCGGGCAGGCCCTCGACCACGTCCGCAAGGCCCACCTTGGACAGCACGGCCACGCCGTTCCACCGGCCCGTGGCGTGCACCGCCGCTTCGTACCCCAGCTCGCGCAGCTCGTCGAAGGGGAACTGCTCCTTGGAGCACTTGGCCTCCTGGATGCACAGCACGTCCGTGCCGGTGTTCTCCAGCCAGGCCAGCAGCCGGGGCAGGCGGGCGGTGATCGAATTGACGTTCCAGGTCGCGATGCGCATGAGTGCCAACCTACCGCCCGCCTGTGACAGTCGCCGTCCGCGGCCGACGGCGGCCGCCTGCTCAGCCCAGCGCGGCCGCCTGACCAGGGGCGAGGCGGCCGTGGTCGGTGCCGCCGAGCTGGCCGATCATGCGGTCGTAGATCGGCCGGGCGTGCTCCTGGAGGAGGCTGTCGTGGATGTCGATGGCGTGCCGCGGCTTGACCTCGCGTACGTAGTCGATGACCTCCGCCACCTTGTTCCAGGGGGCGTGCACGGGCAGCAGGAGGGTGTCGACCGGGCGGCCGGGGACGGTGAGCGCGTCACCGGGGTGGAAGACCGCGCCGTCGATGAAGTAACCGACGTTGGTGATCCGCGGGATGTCGGGGTGGATCACGGCGTGCAGCTGCCCGTGCACCTCCACCTCGAAGCCGGCCGCCGTGAAGGTGTCGCCCTCGCCGACGGTGTGCACCCGGCCCGGGAACGCCGCCGAGATCTGCTCGGCGACCGAGGCCAGCGTCCAGATCTCGGCGGCCGGGTTGGCCTCCATGGCGGCCCGCAGCCGGTCCTCGGCGAAGTGGTCGGGGTGCTCGTGGGTGATCAGGATCGCGTCCGCGCCCACGGCCGCGTCCTGCTCGCTGAAGCCACCGGGATCGATGACCAGCGTCCGCCCGTCCTTGGCCAGCCGGACGCAGGCGTGCGTCTTCTTGGTGAGTTCCAGTTCCATGACCCCATCTTGCCGCGCGGAACGCCCCGGACCGGAGCTCATCCGGGGCTCAACCGTCGCTCAACCGGGGCTCACTCGCTGCCGGAGGACTGGCTGCTGTTGTCGGCGCACTGCTGGTTCTGCGGGGAGGCGAGGACGTTGACGTCCTGCACCGTGATCGGCACGATGAGGAGCAGCGATCCGACATTGGCCTTCGCCGGCAACCCGACGCACAGCTTGTTCAGCGTGCCCTGGACGGCCCCGAACTGCGCGCTCAGGTGGCCGTGGGTCGTCGAATTGCCGAACGCGGACGCCGCGCCGTTGCCGCTCAGGCCGGCCGGGCCGTCACCGGCCGCGACGGCGCTGCCGACTCCCCCGGCGATCGCGGCGATGGCGAGACCGCAAGCGGTCATGGTGCTACGGATGTACATGGCTCTCTCCACAGGATGACGCTGTGCCAAAGCCAGGAGTACATCGTGCGGCGCAGTGCGTTCCCACCCATTCACCGGATCGTCGGCGTGCCCAGTACAAGCTGTCACCAGGACAACCCGTCAATCACCTTGTCGGCCAGGGCTGTGCCACCGGCTCTCAGTCCTCCGGCGTGGTCTCCTCGCGGATGACGCGCTGGGCGATGGTGAAGGCCGCACCGGCGGCCGGGACGCCGCCGTAGACCGCGGTGTGGATCAGCGTTTCCTTGATCTCCGCGGGGGTGAGGCCGTTGCGGAGCGCGGCGCGGACGTGGACGGCCAGGTCGTCGAGGTGGCCGCTGGTGATCAGCGCGGTGAGCGTGATGACGCTGCGGGTGCGGCGGTCCAGGCCCGAGCGGGTCCACACCTCGCCCCAGACGTTGCGGGTCAGGAAGTCCTGGAAGTCGCTGGTGAACTCGTCGGCGGATGCCTCGGCGCGGTCCACGTGCGCATCGCCGAGCACCTCGCGGCGGACCTTCATGCCCGCCTCGTAGGAGTCGGTGCCGACCATCTCCGGCTGCTCGGCGGCCGGTTCGATGGCGACGACCGGCGGCTGGGGCTGCGACGGCTGCGCCGGCGTCGTGGTGAGGACGGGCTTGGGCGGGGTGGCACCGAGCGCGGCCTGTCCGGCCGGCTTGTCCTGCCAGGAGGTGGAGAAGTGCCGGATGAGCAGCTCGGTGACGGCGGCGGGCTGCTCGACCGGGGCCAGGTGCGAGGTACCGGGCACCAGGGCGAGACCCGCGTCCGGTATCCCGGCGACCAGGGTGCGCGCGTCGGAGGTCGGGGTGATCAGGTCCTCGGAGCCGACGACCACGAGGGTGGGCGCGGAGATCCGGCCGAGCTCGTTGCGGATGTCGAAGGCGGCCAGCGCCTCGCAGGCGGCGATGTAGCAGCCGGGGTCGGTGGTGCGCACCATCTGCACGGCCCACTCGACGATGGCGGGCTGGGCGGCGGCGAAGCCGGGCGTGAACCACCGCTCGGGCGCGGTGCGCGCGATCGGGTCCAGGCCGTTCGTACGGATCACCACACCGCGCTGCCGCCAGGCGTCGGCGGTGCCGAACCGGGGCGAGGCCGAGACCAGCGCGAGCGAGGTGAGGCGCTGGGGGTGGGCGAGCGCGAGCTGAGCGCCGATGGCGGCGCCCATGGCGCAGCCGGCGTAGCCGAAGCGGTCGATGCCGAGGCCGTCGAGGGTGGCGACCACCCGCTCGGCGAGCTCGGCGACCGAGGCGGCCGGGTAGGCGGGCGATCCGCCGTGGCCGGGGAGGTCGAAGCGGACAACGCGCCACTGACGGGTCAGCTCGGGGATCTGCCGGTCCCACATGTGCCAGGTGGTGCCCAGCGAGGCGCCGAGGACAAGTACGGGCGCGTCGTCGGGGCCGTCGATCCGGTGCTGCAGGGTCTTCTCGCTCACCCGGCCACGCTACCCAATCAAACCGCCCACTCCTGACACCCGGGTCAGCAAACGGACACCGCGGTGACCGGAAGAGTCGGTCATGGCGGCGGATTCGGCTCATAACCGGCTGGCCGGGATCGCCCGCATGTGATCAGGGCGGCATTCTTCATCAGAGTTTCGCCACCGGAACCCGGCCGTCCGTGCCGGGTCGGACCCGGCACGCCCCCTCAGAACCGCGTCGTGGAGACGATGTACACCACGGGGTGGCCGTCCTCGGCGAAGTCGACCGTGATCCGCTGCGAGGGCCGCGGCGCCTTCTCCTTGTTCACCAGGCCCGCGTAACCGTCCCCGATCGTGAAGTCCCACTTGACCCGCTTCGCCTGCTCCGGCGGGATCGTGACGACGTCCTTGCGCAGGTCGGCGCGGGTCTTCCCGTAGTTCGCCAGGAACTGGTCCAGGCCGTCCTGGGAGGTGCGGAACGTCACGTACAGCGAGCTGGTCTTGAAGGAGTTCGTCTCGAAGAAGGCGACCGGGTACGAGTAGGCCGGTATCCGCACGTCGTAGATGCGGCGCTGCACCTTGGAGGGCCAGTGCCAGGTGAGGCCCTGCATGGCGGCCCGCTCCTCCTTCTCCTGGCCGCTGTCGCGGCTCTGCGCGGCGGAGAGCGCGAGGTAGCCGGCCGGAATGGCGATCAGGAGGAAGACGACGACGGCGGTGAGCCAGCGGCGCCGGCGGCTCGGGGGCGCGTGCGCCCCGCCGTCGCCCGGCGCGGGGGCCTCGTCACGCGCGGGCTGGTCGGGACGCTCGGGCTGCTCGGTCACGGGTGGCTGTTCCAGGTCGGTCATCGGCGGCCGGTCCGCTCATAGCGTTCGTAGCGCTCGACTCGGCGGCGGTTGGCGCGGCGGAAGCGGCGGGCCACCAGCCGGGCCAGGTCGGCGGCGCCGACCATGCCGGCCTCGGGGCCGAGCTGGGCGCGCGCGATGCGGGCCTCGGGGCGGTAGCCGCGCCCGGTGAGGGTGCGCCTGAAGGCGTCCCGGGCCGGGCCGATGAGCAGGTCGTCGGCGGCGCTGACGCCACCGCCGATCACGAAGCACGACGGGTCCAGGGCCGCGGCGAGGTTGGCGATGCCCACGCCCAGCCACTGGCCGATCTCCCCGAACAGCTCGACGCACATCGCGTCGCCCTCGCGGGCCAGCTCGGTGATCAGCGGCCCGGTGATGTCCGGGATGTGCCCGCCGACCCGCTCGATGATGTTGTACGCGACCGGGGAGTCGGCGGCCGCCAGCTCGCGCGCCTCGCGCACCAGCGCGTTGCCGGAGCTGTACTGCTCCCAGCAGCCGCGGTTGCCGCACGGGCAGCGGTGGCCGCCGGGCACGACCTGCATGTGCCCGAACTCACCGGCCACGCCGTACTTGCCGCGCTTGACCTGGCCGTCCTCCAGGATCGCGCCGCCGATGCCGGTACCGAGCGTGATCATCACGAGGTGGTCCTCGTTGCGCCCGGCGCCGAAGCGCCACTCGGCCCAGGCCGCGGTGTTCGCGTCGTTGTCGACCATGACGGGGACCGCGAGACGTTCCGCGAGGCGGTCGCGCAGCGGCTCGTTCCGCCAGTTCAGATGGGGGGCGAAGAGGACGCGGCTGCGGTCGGCGTCGACCCAGCCGGCCGCGCCGATGCCCACGGCGTGCACGTCGTGCCGGTCGGAGAGGTCCAGCACCAGCTCGGTAATGGTGTCCTCGACGACCTTGGGGCTCTTGGACTTGTCCGGCGTCTCGGTACGGACCTTCTCCAGGATGTTGCCGTCGGCGTCCACGACGCCCGCCATGACCTTCGTGCCGCCGATGTCGATGCCGACGGTGGGCACACGAGGCGCGCTGAGGTGCGAGCGCCGCTCGCGGGTGCCGACCGTGCGCAGCACGGTGGCCCGCGCCGATCCACGGTGCACCCTGTCCCGGTACGTACTCATGCTCGGCTCGTCTCGTCCCTGTGCGGTCTCGGGAGGCCATGGCCTCGGCTGGCGTCGGGGCGGGCACAGCCCACCCGCCGTGCGATTGTGCATCAAAGCCGCCCCGCGGCGCACCGCAACCCTCTGACCTGTGGCCTTTCTCAAAGTACGGCGATCTCGGGAACCTTTTCCGCTGCGCTCGGGCGGCGTTGCCGCGGCCGGGCATCAGGGCGGCGGAGGAGGCCCTGGTCACAGGCGTTTTTCCCGGGCCGTGTGCCCCTGACGGCCGAACCCGACGGGCCCCGTGGAGCGCTCTGGGTTGTGATGGGAACCGTTGATGTTCCGCCCTCTGTGAGGAGAACGCTATGCGCATCCGTACCGCCGCAGCCGCGGCCATTCTGGCCACCGCCGCTCTTGTCGGCAGCGCCGGCGCCGCCGTTGCCGACTCGGGCGCCCAGGGCAGCAGCAGCCACTCGCCGGGTCTGGTGTCCGGTAACACCATCCAGGTCCCGCTCCACGTCCCGATCAACGCCTGCGGCCTCTCGGTCGACGTGATCGGGCTGCTGAACCCCGCACACGGGCAGTGCGCCAACAAGTAACGTCGCGGTCCACACCGGTGCCGGCCTCCTTCGGGGGGCCGGCACCCTTCTGTTGACAGCAGGTCAGCCTGCTGTTGACAACAGGTCAGCGTCCGGCGGGCTCCCTGACCGTGCCGTCCCAGCGCCAGGACGTGCGGCGCGGGTGGCCGGGGAGCGCCATGCGGCCCGCGCACCACAGGAGTACGGACCAGCGGTCGGGCGCGGGCGGCGCGTCGGGGAAGAGCCGGGCCAGCACCCGGTCGCACAGGTCGGCGGGCGGCGAGAACGGCAGGCCGAGGCCCTCGGCGATGTCGTGCACATGCACCAGCGTCTCGACGATGCCCATGGCCGCGAAGCCCTCGGCGTCGGACGTGCCGTAGACGTGGAAGGCGCGCTTGTCGGGCGGCGCGGTGCGGACGACGGCCGCCAGCAGGCCGCCGGTCGCCTCCAGTACGTACAGCAGTCCCGCCGGGCCCGCCGCGCGGTCGGCGCAGACGATGTTCACCGGGCCGTCCGGCCGCTGCCCGCTCCTCGCGAACGGTACGTACGTGTCCGCCACCGGGTGCGCCGGGCCCAGCTGGGCGGCGTAGCCCAAGAAGTCGGTGGCGAGGTGCTCGGCGGTGTCCCAGCAGTCCCACTTCAGGGAGCCGGCCCGCACGCTCCAGTCCGCCCCCTCCGCGCCGCGCAGAGCACTGACCGCGAGCTGTACGGCTTGTTCGACATCGGCTGCGGTGACGGGCCCGGCGGGTGTTCCCTGTATGGAAGACATGGCGCGGAAGGTAGCAACGGCCACCCGGCCGGAGCACCCGATTTACCGGCCGTCCGGTGACACCGGGCGCGGGCCCGCCGCCCACCGGCGCGCCGACCCGTGCGGGCGGCGGCGCGGGAGGAGAGTCGGACCATGGTGGCGCACGCGCAGGAGGAACGACTGTACGACGTCGTGGTCGTCGGCGGTGGTGCCGCCGGGCTGAGCGGGGCGCTGGCCCTGGTACGGGCGCGCCGTTCGGTGCTGGTGATCGACGACGGCCGGCCGCGCAACGTCATGGCGGGCCGCACCCACAACTTCCTCACCCGCGACGGCATGCCGCCCGAGGAGCTGCTCGCGGCCGGCCGGGCCGAGGTGGCCGAGTACGGCGGCGAGTTCGTGGCGGGCGAGGCGGTGGCGGCCGAGCCGCGGGAGGGCGGCTTCCGCGTCCTCCTCGAAGCGGGCCCGCCGGTCGCGGCCCGCCGGCTGCTGGTGGCGACCGGTCTGGTCGACGAGCTGCCCGAGGTCCCCGGGGTGGCGGAGCGGTGGGGGCGGGACGTGCTGCACTGTCCGTACTGTCACGGCTGGGAGGCCCGCGACCGGGCCATCGCGGTGCTGGCCACGGGGCCGCTCGCCTGCCGGCAGGCCCTGATGTGGCGGCAGTGGAGCGCGGACGTGACGCTGCTGCTGCACGCCTCGCCGGAGCCGGACCCCGAGGAGTACGAGCGGCTGGCCGCCCGCGGCGTCGCCGTGGTGCCGGGGCGGGTGGCGGGTCTGGAGGTGGCGGACGGCGGGCTGTCCGGCGTGCGGCTGGCGGACGGCCGGCGGGTGCCTTGTCAGGCGCTGGTCGTGGAGCCGCGGTTCACCGCGCGGGCCGGGCTCCTCGCGTCCCTCGGACTGTCCGCCGAGCTGGAGCGGTCGGAGGGGGAGGTGGTGGGCAGCTCGGTACAGGCGGCCGGATCGGGGGCAACGGACGTGCCGGGGGTGTGGGTCGCCGGGAACGTCACGTCTCTGTCCGACCAGGTCATCGGCGCCGCGGCGGCCGGGGTGCAGGCCGCCCAGGCGATCAACTCGGACCTGGTCGACGAGGACACCCGGCTGGCGGTCGCGGCCCGCCGCGGGTCCGGCTGACGCGTACCTCGTAGGAGTGGTCAGCCGGTGTCGAGGCCGTCGATCAGCCGGTCGAGGAACCGGGTGAAGGTGGCTTCCGGGGTGAGGGGGCGGCCGGGAGCCGCGAGGGCCGCGGCGAGTTCCGGATGGTGGCCGTCGGCGGCGACGGCGGCGAGGTAGCGGGCCTCGGCCGCGGCCCGGCCGGGCGCTTCCGCGGCCGCTGACTGCGCGATCTCGTACCCGACGTGCCCGGCGACGAAGCCGGTGAGCTGGCTGAAGACCTCCAGCTTCGCGGCGCCGTCCAGCCGGGTGGGCCGCAGGGCCGCCAGCGCGCGTTCCAGGAAGGCCAGCGCGTGCGGGCCGAGCGAGCGGCGGGCGGTCAGCGCGGCGGGCAGCCAGGGGTGACGGAGCATCAGACCGCGCTGGAGATGGCCGATGGCCTTCAGGTCGGCACGCCAGTCGCCGCTCAGCGGCTCGTCCGTCGGGAGCTCGCCGCTGACGTGGTCGACCATCAGCTCCAGCAGCGTCTCCTTGTCGGGCGCGTAGCTGTAGAGCGACATGACGCCGGCGCCGACCTCGGCGGCCACGCGCCGCATGGTGACCGCGTCCAGCCCCTCGGCGTCCGCGAGGGCGACGGCCGCCGCCGTGATCGCCGCACGGCTGAACGCGGGCTTCCGGCCCCGGCCGGTGCGGACGGTGCCCAGCCAGAGCTGCTGGGGGTCGAAGCCCGCGGCCCCGGCTCCCTCACGAGGGCTCATGCTCTTCGCCTTCCATTGCCTCGGATCATTCTCGTACAGTGTACGGAAATAACGCTGGGGAACGAGGGGGAACGATGAGAACGAAACCGCCACTGTCCGCGCGGATGATGCGGGCGACCTGGCGCGGCCTTCCGGCCAAGCGGTACGAAGCCGGCTGGGAACCGGGGCTCGTGGTGCCAGCGGCCGACGGCAGCCCCTTGCTGACGGACCACTATTTCCCCCGCGCGGCGGGCGACTTCCCCACCCTTCTCGTGCGCTCGCCCTACGGGAGGGGCCTGCCCTGGTCACCCCTGTACGGCATGCTCTTCGCCGAACAGGGCTTCCACGTGGTCCTGCAGAGCTGCCGCGGCACGGGCGGCTCGGGCGGCCGGTTCGACCCCTGGCGCCAGGAGGCCGCCGACGGCCGGGCCACGGTGGCCTGGCTGCGGCGGCAGCCCTGGTTCACCGGGACCCTCGGCACGGTCGGCCCCAGCTACCTGGGGTACGTGCAGTGGGCGCTCGCGCTCGATCCGCCGCCGGAGCTGAAGGCGATGGTGATACAGGCCGGACTGCACGATCCGCACGCCTTCTTCCACGCGGGCGGCGCCTTCCACCTGGAGAACGCGCTCGCCGTGGGCGCGGGCATGACGTACCAGCACCAGGGGACCCTGCCCCTCGTCCGCGCGATGCTGCGCCTGAAGCGCCGGCTGCGCGAGATCACCACCGCGCTGCCGCTGCGCAAGGCGTACGTCGCCGCGCTCGGGGAAGTGCCCTGGCTGGACGGTGCGATGACACACCCGGAGGCCGACGACCCGCACTGGCAGGGCACATCCGTGGCGGCGGCCGCCGAGCGGCCGGGCGTGCCCACCGCGCTGATCGCCGGGTGGCACGACGCGCTGGCCGACCAGACCTTCGCGCAGTACCACCGGCTGCGCCGGGCGGGCCGCGCGACCACCCTGCTCGTCGGCCCCTGGACGCACACCTCCGCGATGCAGCAGGGCTGGCCCGAGGTCTTCGCCGAGAGCCTCGGCTGGCTGCGCGCGCACCTGTGCGGCGACCCCGCCGGGCTGCGCCCCACCCCCGTACGCGTGCACATCGGCGGCGAGGGCGCCTGGCGGGATCTCGACGACTGGCCGCACGCGCCCGCCACGACCGACTGGTTCCCCGCCGCGCACGGGGCCCTCACCCGGCAGCCCCCGGCGGACGCCGTGCCGCTGGCGTCGATGCGTTACGACCCGGCCGACCCCACCCCTTCCGTGGGCGGCCCGCTGCTCTCCCCCGGAGCCGGGCCGCGCGACAACGGTGCCCTGGAGGCGCGGGAGGACGTCCTGACGTTCACGAGCGCGCCGCTGACCGAGCCCGTCGAGGTGCTCGGCCCGGTCGCGGCGCGGCTGCGGATCTCCACGGACACCGGCCACGCGGATGTCTTCGCCCGGCTGTGCGACGTGGACGCGGCGAACCGTTCCACCAATGTCTGCGACGGGCTGGTCCGGCTGACAACCGACGAGCCGGACCCCTCGACGGTCACCGTGCCGATGAGCTCCACCGCCCACCGCTTCGCCGCGGGCCACCGCATCCGCCTCCAGCTCAGCGGCGGCGCGCACCCCCGTTACGCCCGCAACCCCGGCAACGGGGAGTCCCCGGCCGACGCCACCGCCCTCGTACCGGCACGGATCACGCTGCACGCGGGCTCGGCGCTGTCGCTTCCCGTGTCACTGCCCGCGCGGGCCCGGGAATGAGCGTCAGTCCCGTACCTTCAGGACCAGCTTGCCGCTGGTGCGGCCCTCTTCTCCGCGGCGGTGCGCCTCCGCGGCGTGTTCCAGCGGGAGGACGTCCTCCACCTCGACCTTGACCATGCCCTTGTCGATCAGCTCGGCGAGCTTCGTGAGGGCCGGGCCGTCCGGCTCCACGAGGAAGCCGCACGCGCGCAGTCCCAGCTGGCGGGCGGTGTCCGCGAGCTCGGGCGCGACGCCGGAGGGCACGGCGATCAGCAGACCGCCGGAGCGGAGCGTGGCCAACGACCGGGTGCTGGTGTCGTCCTTCTCGTCGCCGACCAGGTCGATGACCACGTCGACGTCCCGGATCTCGTCCTCGAACCGTACGGCGGTGTAGTCGACCAGCTCGTCGGCGCCCAGGCTCCGCAGCCAGTCGTGCTTGGCGGCGCTCGCGGTGCCGATGACGTGGGCGCCGAGGTGCTTGGCGAGCTGTACGGCGAAGTGGCCGACGCCGCCGGCCGCCGCGTGGATCAGCACCCGCTGGCCGGCGGTCACATGGGCCGCGTCGACCAGCGTCTGCCAGGCGGTGAGCGCGGCCAGCGGCACGGCGGCGGCGTGCTCGTGGTTGAGCAGGGCCGGCTTGCGGGCGAAGTGCCGGGAGGGGGCGGTGACGTACTCGGCGTACGCGGCGGCCTCCCGGGGGAACCAGGGCATCCCGTACACCTCGTCGCCCACCGCGAGGGTGTGCACGCCGAAGCCCACCTCTTCCACCACGCCGGAGACGTCCCAGCCGACGGTGAACGGCGGATCGCCGAGGACGCCCAGGCCGCCGCTCTGCCGGGTCTTGTAGTCGATCGGGTTCACGCCCGCGGCGTGCACCCGCACCAGCACCTCGGTCGGCAGCGGCGCCGGCCGCGGCACCTCGGACATCCGCAGGACGTCCGGGCCGCCGAGCGCGTCCTGGGTGATCGCGCGCATGGTGGTCTCGCCGCTCGGGGCGCTGGTCATGTCGTGCCTCCTGTGCGTGTGCGGTACTCGGCGCGGGTGCGCCGCGGGGTGTGCTGACCCCCGTACCGGCGAAGCTACCGCCGGGGACCGGCGCCCCCGCGGAAGCCGTCCCGCGCGCCGCATCCGTACCCGACCGTCGGCACCCGTACGCCCGTGGCCGCAGCGCCTCCTCAGTGCCTGGGGTGGCCGCCGAGGTGCTCCGGGCCCTGCGCGCGCTCCAGTTCGTGGCTGAGCTGCTCCAGTTCGCTGCCGCCGGCCATCTGGCGGGTCAGCTCCTCCAGCGCGATCTCCGACTTGAGGTGGCTGCCGGCCATGGTGCCGCGCTTGAGGAGGACGAAGCGGTCCCCGACGAGGTAGGCGTGGTGCGGGTTGTGGGTGATCAGGACGACGCCGAGGCCCGCGTCCCGGGCGGCGGCGACGTACTTGAGGACCACGCCGGACTGCTTCACGCCGAGCGCCGCGGTCGGCTCGTCCAGGACGAGGACCTTGGCGCCGAAGTAGACCGCGCGGGCGATGGCCACGCACTGCCGCTCGCCGCCGGAGAGAGTGCCGATCGGCTGGTCCACGTCGCGCAGGTCGATGCCCATCCGCAGCAGCTCGGAGCGGGTGGTCTCGCGCATCGCGCGGGCGTCGAGGTGCTTGAAGGGGCCGAAGCCCTTCGTCGGCTCGGAGCCGAGGAAGAAGTTCCGCCAGACCGGCATCAGGGGGACGACGGCGAGGTCCTGGTAGACGGTGGCGATGCCGCGGTCCAGGGCCTCGCGCGGGGAGGAGAGCCTGGCCTCCTCGCCCTCGATGGTGAAGGTACCGGCGTCGTGCTGGTGCAGCCCCGCGATGATCTTGATGAGGGTGGACTTGCCGGCGCCGTTGTCACCGAGCACGCAGGAGATCTCCCCCGCGTGCACCTCCAGCGAGACCCCTTCGAGGGCCTTGACGTTGCCGTAGTACTTGCTGACGTCGCTCAGCTCGACGAGCGGCGTCCCGGCTTCGGTACGGGGCTCACGGTCGGTCGCGGTACTCATTTGTTCGCCTCCGCGCGCTTGCGTACCCAGGCGTTCAGCAGCGTGGCGAGCAGCAGCATCGCGCCGAGGAAGAACTTGTACCAGTCCGGGTTCCACTGGGCGTACACGATGCCCTTGCTGGTCATGCCGAAGATGAAGGCGCCGACCGCGGCGCCGATCGCCGAGCCGTAGCCGCCGGTCATCAGGCAGCCGCCGACGGCCGCCGCGATGATGTAGAGGAACTCGTTGCCGACGCCGTCGCCGGACTGGATCGCGTCGTACGAGAACAGCAGGTGCTGGCCGGAGATCCAGGCGGCGAAGGCCACGCCCATGTACAGGCCGATCTTGGTCTTGGTGACCGGGACGCCGACCGCGCGGGCCGCGTCCGCGTTGCCGCCCACCGCGAAGATCCAGTTGCCGACGCGGGTGCGCAGCAGGATCCAGGTGGCGAGGGCGATCAGCGCGATCCACCACAGGATCGTGACCTGGATGTCCACGCCGCCGATCGTGAGGTGCGAGGCGAAGAGCACCCGGGCCGACTCGAAGCCCTCCATGTCGGCGATGGACTTCGTGGAGACCGTGCCGCTGATCAGCTTGGTGAAGCCGAGGTTCAGGCCGGTCAGCATGAAGAACGTGCCGAGCGTGATGATGAAGCTGGGCAGCTTCGTCCGGGTGAGCAGGAAGCCGTTGAAGACCCCGATGGCGAGGGTGACCAGCAAGGACACCCCGACGCCGACCCAGGTGTTGGCGGTCATCTGGTAGCTGAACATCGACGAGATCAGCGCCGAGCTGACGACCATCACACCGGCCGACAGGTCGAACTCGCCGCCGATCATCAGCAGCGCGACCGGTACGGCCATGATGCCGATCGTCGAGGACGCGTACAGCACCGTCGAGAGGCTGTCCGCCTGCAGGAAGGTGTCGGCCGCGAACGAGAAGAACAGGAAGACGGCGATCGCGCCGACCACCGCGCCCAGCTCGGGGCGGCCCATCAGACGGCGGGCGAGCGAACGGTGCACGAGGCGCTCGTCCGGCCCCTCGGTCGGCTTGGTCGGCTGCGGTTCCGCGGGTGGTGCGGCGGTGCTCATCGGGTCCCCCGCTTCGTGTATTCGGCCAGCGCGCCGGCGTCCTTCTTGGTGACCACCTGGGGTCCGGTGAGGACGGGACGGCCGCCGCCGAGGACGTCGGAGTTGTACTTGTACAGCCAGAGCAGGTCGACCGCCTGGTAGCCCTGGAGGTAGGGCTGCTGGTCGACGGCGAAGCCGAGCGAGCCGTCCTGCAGCCCGTCGGCGACCTGCGCGTTCAGGTCGAAGGTGTCGATCTCTGCCTTGCTGTTCGCCTGGTCCTTGGCCTTCACGGCGGTGGCGGCGAACGGCGCGCCCAGCGTGACCACGGAGTCGATCTTCGAGTCGGCCTGCAGCTGGGACTCGATGGAGGACTGCACGTCGGGCATGTTGGTGCCCTCGACGTACAGCTTCTTCATCGTGCCGTCGAAGGTCTTCTGCGCGCCGTCGCAGCGCTGCTCGTGGCCGACGTTGCCCTGCTCGTGCAGGACGCACAGCGCCTTCTTCTTGTGCCGCTTGTTCAGCTCCTCGCCGACCGCCTCGCCCGCGATGGACTCGTCCTGGCCGACGTGGGTGAGCGCGCCGTACTTCTCGGAGACCTCGGAGCCGGAGTTCACGGTGATCACCGGGATGCCGGCCTTCTCGGCCCTGGCCAGTACGCCCTTCATGGCGTCCGGCTTGGCGAGCGTGACGATCAGCCCGTCGACCTTCTGGTCGATGTAGGACTGCACGAGCTGCGCCTGCCGGCTGCCCTCCTTGTCGTGCCCGTAGACGAACTTGATGTTGTCCTTGGCGGCGGCCTGCTTGGCGCCGTTCTGCACGATGTCCCAGAAGGTGTCGCCGTCGCCGGAGTGGCTGACCATGGCGAAGGTCCACTTCGGGGTGTTCACCGCGGCCTTGCCGCCGGCCACCTGCGCCTCGCGGGCCTCCTCGGCCCGCTTGCCGCCGGTGGCGCTGCAGCCCGCCAGGGCCAGGCCGAGCACCCCTGCCAGCACGGCGCCCAGCGCGCGTGCCCCTGTCCGAACCCTTGCCACGAGGTCGTGCCCTTCTCGATGGTTGTTCTCACTCTGTGTAGTCATTCCGTGGGCCCGACGGATCGGGCCCAACCGCCAAGTATCCGTTATGCCTGCTGGTCCCGGGGTCAGCGGGTCCCGCGGGCTGTGTACTTCTCCAGCGGCGGTACGTCCTTGCCGGTCACGATGGCCGGGCCGGTGAGCACCGGGCGGCCGCCGCCCAGTACGTTGGCATTGGTCCGGTTCAGCCAGAGCAGATCGACCGCTTCGTACCCCTGGAGGTAGGGCTGCTGGTCGACGGCGAAGGTGATGTCCTTCGCCTTCAGGCTCTTCACCACGGCGGCGTTCAGGTCGAAGGTCGCGATCTGCGCGGCGCTGCCGGCCTGCTCCCGGGCCTTGACCGAGATGGCCGCGATGGGTGCGCCGAGCGTGACGATCGCGTCGATGTCCTTGTCCGACTGGAGCTTCGCCTCGATGGAGGACTGGGAGGACGGTGCGTTCGTCCCGTCGACGTTGAGGTTCTCGACCGTGCCGCGGAAGGACTCCTTCACTCCGGCGCAGCGGTCCTCCAGCGAGACGTTGCCCTGCTCATGGATGACGCACAGCGCCTTCTTGCGGTCCCGCGCGTTCAGCTCGTCACCGACCGCCCGGCCTGCCACGCTCTCGTCCTGGCCGATGTGGGTGAGCGCGCCGTACGCCTTCGAGAACTCGCCGCCGGAGTTGATGGTGATCACCGGGATACCGGCTTTCCCGGCGGCCCGGACCGCCGACTTCACGGCCCGCGGCTTGGCGAGCGTCACGATCAGCCCGTCGACCTTCTGGTCGACCATGCTGCGGACCAGCTCGGCCTGGCGCGACCCCTCCTTGTCATTGGCGTAGAGGAATTTCACGTTGTCCTTCTTCGCCGCCTGCTCGGCGCCGGTCTGGACGATGTCCCAGAAGGTGTCGCCCTCGCCGGAGTGGCTGACCATGCCGATGGTCATGCGGGGCGTACCGGCGACCTTGCCCGAGGCGCCGGACGCGGCATCCTCCTCGGACTGCTTGCCGCCGGAGCCGCTGCAGCCGGCGGCGAGGGCGAGCGCCGCGAGGGCTGCCGCGAGCGCGCGGACGCTTCGTACGGTACGCATCGTGAACCGCCTCCCTTGCCGCGAGAGTGCGGCTGGAGGAGTTCTAGCGGCGTACGACGAACGGCGTCAATGGTTTGTCAGAACATTCTTACGGCCGCACGAGGAGCTGGAACTCGAAGGCGTACCGCGAAGCGCGGTAGACGTGCGAGCCGAATTCGACGGCGCGGCCCGTGTCGTCGAACGTCGTGCGCTGCATCGTGAGCAGCGGGGCGCCCGCCTCCTCCGCCAGCCGCTCGGCCTCCGCCGCGTCGGCGACCCTCGCGCCGACCGCCTGCCGGGCGCTGTGCAGGGTGATCCCGGCATTGCGCATCAGGCGGTACAGGCCGGTGCTCTCCAGCTGAGCGGTCTCCAGCTCGATCAGCCCGAGCGGGAGGTGGTTGCGCAGGTGGGCCATGGGCTCGCCGTGCGTGAGCCGGAGCCGCTCGACGAGCGCGACCTCCTCGCCCTCCGCGACGCCGAGCGCCGCGGCGACCTCGGCGGTGGCCTCGGTGGTGGTGTTGAGCAGTACCTTCGTGGCGGGCTTCTGGCCGGCCGCCTCCAGGTCGTCGTAGAGGCTGCTCAGCTCCAGCGGGCGCTTGACCTGGCTGTGCACGACCTGGGTGCCGATGCCGCGGCGGCGGACGAGCAGCCCCTTGTCGACCAGCGACTGGATGGCCTGCCGGACGGTCGGCCGGGACAGGCCCAGCCGCCCCGCGAGCTCGATCTCATTGCCGAGCAGGCTGCCCGGGGCCAGCTTGCCGGTCTCGATCGCGGCCTCCAGCTGCTGGGACAGCTGGAAGTACAGCGGGACCGGGCTGCTCCGGTCGACGCTGAACTGGACAGGGCCCTCGGCGCCCTCGGTGACTGCTTCGTGTTTCCCCACGCGGCCGAGCGTATCCGCCCCTGCGCATGACGGGAAGTCCGGAGGTCACATTGTCCGGACATTACGCACTGCAGTACTTGTGACGTTGGTACGTTTCTGCACCGGCGTACGGCAGCCCGTCCGCGCCCGGCCGCTGGTCAGCGCAGCATTTCGACGCCCCCGATCGGGAGAAACGGGTGGCCACAGGGGGCACAGGCGGCACAATGGGCGGATGCCGGAGTACGCCGAACTGCATCTGTCCGACCGCACGTTGGTCCGCCTCGCCCTCGCCCCCGTCGGGACGCCCGCGCCCGCCGTGCCGGCAGCCCGCGCGGATCTGCCCGACGGGGCCGGCACCGTCGAGCCGGTGGGGCGCGGTGCCGACCGGGTGGCCGCGCTCGCCGGGGACGGGCTGCGTGCGGTGCTCAGCCCGCTCGGTCCGCTGCTCCAGGAGGTGCACGACTCCGTCGTGCGCACGGAGAACCCTCCGCAGGAGCTGTCCGTGGAGTTCGGCGTGCAGATCGGGCAGGACCTCAAGCTCGGCATCGCCGGAGGCAGCGCCCAGGCCGCCATGACGATCACCGCCAGCTGGCAGCTGCCGGACACCGCATCCCAGGAGGGCTGAGTGCGGTGGTTCGGCGCCGGCGCGGAGGGCGCCGGTGAGGACGCGACGCCGGACGAGCGGGCCGGGCTGGTCACGGTGTACGACGCCGATCCCCGTACGGCGGCGACCGGCAGTGGCGTCCGTACGGTCGGCGCCGGAGTCTGCCTCACCTCCCGGCACGTCCTCACCTGCGCCCACGTCGTCAATCTCGCGGCCGGCCGGGACCGGCTGGAGCACTCCCACCCCGGCGCGGTGGAGCTGACGTTGGGCTTTCCGGGCGCCGCGCACGAAGCGCGCGGCACCGCCCGGCTCACCCACTGGATACCGCCGCGGGACGAGCAGTTCCCCGAGCGGCACTGCCCCGTGCCGCCCGGCGCCCGGCGCTGGCGCGGCGACCTCGCCGTACTGGAGCTGACCGGCGACCCGCCGCCCGGCGTCACCCCGCCCCGCTGGACGGCGATGACCGGCGACCGTACCGTCCGCGCCCGGTACGGCACCGGCGACCCCGAGCACACCGCGTACGGCCGGATCGTCTCCTGCGAGGGCGGCATCGGCTATGTGCACGGGCGGCCCACCGGCGCGGCGATCCGCGGCGGTTACAGCGGCGGCCCGGTCTGGTCGGTGGGCGACCACCGCGCGGTCGGGCTGGTCGCCGCCATGGTCACGCACGGCACCGGCCCCTACGATCCCACCATGACCACCCGGCTGAGCTGGTCGTTCTCCTGGCAGGTCATCAAGGAGGAGCTGATCGCCGCGGGCGCCCGCGCGCTGCTCGCGGACTGCACGGACCCGGTGCCGCAGCAGCGCACCCCCGACCGGCTCCGCGAGGATCTGCGCGTACTGCTGGACCGCGCGCTGCCCGACGAGGCACACATCCGCAAGCACGCCGCGCGCTTCGCCGAGCGGTGCCGGCTGCCGCACCCCGAGGACGGCTCGCTGCCCACCCTGGAGGAGTGGACGGAGGTCCTGCTGACCGTCGACCGGGCGGTGCCCGCGCTCGCCGAGGTGCTCGCGCCGTACGACCCGGTGAACGCCCGCGCGCTGCGCGACCTGGCCCGGCTCACCCCGCGCCTGACGGACCGCTGGATGTCCCCGTGGGAGGAGCAGGCGCTGCTGCAGCTGCTCGGCACGCTCCCCGACGACGTGCGGCGGCGGGTCCCCGAGGCCACCCGCAGCGCGTTCCCGTATCCGCTGCCGGACGAGGTGGTGGACGGTACGGGGCTCAGCGACCCGAAGGTCTTCGCCGCGTACGCGCGGCACTGGGTGACCGCGCTGGAGAGCCGCGCGGGCGACGGGCGGCAGGTGCCGGCCGGGACGCCGGGCGTGCCGGCGCTGCTGCGCGCGGTGGAGTTCGTCGCGGCGCTCGGCAGCCCGCTCGCCCAGCGCACCGAACTGCGGCTGTGGAACGAGCGGATGGCGGGCCACCTCGGCATCGACGCGGGCACCCTCGCCGACCGGCGCGCCGACGCCGACCAGTGGGCGCAGTCCGCGGTGAGCGCGCCGCCGCGGCTGGTCGTGGAGCTGACCGGCGGCACGGGCCACGGCCGCACCCGCCGGTACGACGTGGGGTTCTGGACGGATGTGGGCGACGGGCGGCTGCAGCCCGCGGCCGGTGCGGGCGCCGACCCGCTGACCCCGGCCGAGATCGTCAAGGTCCTGCACAAGCACCTGGACCGGCTGGCCGGTGCCTCGGTGGGGCAGGCGTGGCCGGCCGTCGAACTGATCGTGGAACACGGCGATCTGGAGATCGACCTGGATTCGCTGGACGCCGCGGGCGAGGGCCCGCTGCCGCCCAAGGTCGTCGGCACCCGCTATCCGATGGTGCTGCGCTGCCCGAGCATCCGGCGGCTGGCCGACAGCGACGGGGTGTGGCGGCGCCGGTGGCGGGCGCTGGGCAAGAAGGGCGCGGTACGGCTGGACGCGGCGCACGACGACCCGGGCCGGGTGGCCGGGCTCCTCGACGAGGACCTGGACGCGTCCGTGGTGGTGATCGGCACCCCGCACGGCACCCGCGCCAGGACCGCGACATGGTGCCTGGCCTGCGGGGTGCCGGTGCTGCTGTGGGACCGTGGGGAGCACCCGGCGGACAGCCGGCTCTTCGCGCTCGACCCGCCCTCGCGGGTGCACCAACTGCCCGACGCTGTAAGGGAGTACCGCGCCAAGGCCCGCCGCTCCCCCGACGAGTACCGGGCCCGCCCGGTCTTGGTGTGGGACGATCCGGGCCGCCCGCTGCCGCTGACCGCGCAGCTGACCGACCCTTCCGAGCGAGCGGAACTGTAGGAAGTCCAGGGAGCCATGAGCACCGAGAACGCACCCGCCGACCGCCACGAGGCCCCGGACGCCGCCGTGCCCGGTCCCGCCCGGCCCGCCGACGACCGCGGCACCGGCGCCGCGGACGGCTGGCGGCTCTTCCGCGGCGACGGCCGGGCCCGCCGGCCCGCGATGCCCGAGGCGCCGCCCTGGCGCCGCTTCGGACCCGCGCGTCCGGACACGTCCGCCCCCGGGCCGGGCGGCGGCCCGTATCTGATCGGCCCGGAGCAGGCCGACGTGGTGAGCGCCGCGCTGCACCTGCGCCGCCCGCTGCTGGTCACCGGCCACCCCGGCACGGGCAAGTCCTCGCTCGCGCAGGCCATCGCGCACGAGCTGTCGCTGGGCCGGGTGCTGCACTGGCCGGTCAACAGCCGCGCCACGCTGCAGGACGCGCTGTACCGGTACGACGCGGTGGGCCGGCTGCGCGAGGCGTCGCTCCGCCGCGACCGCGACGAACCGGAGCCGCACATCGGTACGTTCGTCAGGCTCGGCCCCCTCGGCACCGCCCTCGCGCCCCGCGACCGGCCGCGGGTGCTGCTGGTCGACGAGCTGGACAAGGGCGATGTGGACCTGCCCAACGACCTGCTCGCGGTCTTCGAGAGCGGCGAGTTCGAGATCCCGGAGCTGGCCCGGCTGCCCGAGGACCAGGCCGATGTGGACGTGCTCACCGCCGATCCGGGTGCCACCGAGCCCGTCCACCGCGGCCGTGTCCGCTGCCGCGAATTCCCCGTCGTGGTGATCACCAGCAACGGCGAGCGCGACTTCCCGCCCGCCTTCCTGCGCCGCTGCGTCCGCCTGGACCTGCCCGACCCGGACGAGACCCGGCTCCGCGAGATCATCGCGGCCCACCTCGGCCCGGACATCCTGCCCGAGGTCGACGACCTGCTCACCGCGTTCCTGAACCGCCGCGCGCTCGGCGAACTGGCCACCGACCAGCTGCTGAACGCCGTCTTCCTGCGCGCGGGCGGCGTGGACATCGACGCCGAGGCGGTACGCAAGGCCGTGCTGCACCGGCTCGGCGGGACGGTGTAACCACGATGCCGGAGCGGGCCCGCCGCATCCTGGGCGACAGCGGAGTGGAGCTGTCGCCGCAGGAGTTGCTGGACGCGCTCTGGCTGGCGACCCGGCTGCCCGCGCCGGAGGAGGCGGCCGCGGCGCCTGATCCGGAGCCGGGGGACGGGGCGGCGCCGCCGGAGCCGGACGATCCATCGGCGCCCGAGGCGCCGGACGGGGAGCCGGTGCTGCCCTCCCGCTCCCCCGGCCGCGAGGCCCGTCCCCCGGCACCCGCCCGCGCGCCCCGCCGCCCGGACGCCGGGCACGGCCTGCACGGCGGCCCGCTCCGCACGCCCGCGCCGGACCGGGACGGCGGCCGCCCGGCCGTGCCCGTACGCGCCCCCGAAGGCAAGGCCGTCACCGACGCGCTCGCCCTCTCCCGCGCGCTGCGCCCGCTCCAGCAGCAGCGCCCCAGCCCGGTCCGTACCGAGGTCGACGAGGCCGCGACGGTCGACGCGATGGCCGAGACCGGGCTCCCGGACGTGGCGATCCTGCCCGCCCGCGAACGCTGGCTGGACCTGGCTCTGGTCATCGACGACGGCACGTCGATGCTGCTGTGGCAGCGGCTCTGCGGCGAGCTGCGCGGGGTACTGGAACGGCTCGGCGCGTTCCGGGACGTGCGGGTGTACGGGCTGCACACCCGCGGCGGCGGACGGCCCGGCCTGCGCAGCAGCCCGTTCGGCGAGGGCCCGGCCAACGGCGACCCGGCGGTCCTCGCCGACCCGTCCGGCGCCACGATGGTGCTGGTCGTCACGGACGGCATCGGGTCGGCGTGGCGCGGCGGCGCGATGGCGGACGTACTCGCGGGGTGGGGCCGCTGCGGCCCGACGGCGGTGCTCCAGGTACTGCCGCCGCAGATGTGGAAGGGCTCCGGAGTGCGCGCCGACCGCTGGGAGGTGACCTCGCGCGGCCGGGCCTCGGCCAACGCGACCTGGCAGGTCACCGCCTCCGGCCTGCCACCCGAGCTGGCGTCCTTCCGGGGCGTGCCGATCCCCGTCCTGGCGCCGCGTCCCGCCTCCGTCGCCGAGTGGGCGCGGCTGGTCGCCTCGCCCGGCGGCACGGCCGTACTCCCGCTGCTGCGCACCGCGCCCGCGGCCGCCGGCGACCTCGGCGCGGACGTCGCCGCGACACCCGCGCCGCCGCCGGGAACCGACGCGGCGACCACCTCCGTACTGCGGTTCCGCGACACCGTGTCCCCCGAGGCGTACCGCCTCGCCGCCCATCTCGCGGCGCTCGCGCCGGTGTCCGTACCGGCCATGCGGCTGGTGCAGGAGTCGGTGTCCTGGCCCGCCGAGACCGCGCATCTCGCCGAGGTGTTCTCCGGCGGGCTGCTGCGCGCCGTGCCGCCACCGGACGCGCACGACGTGCCCGAGCGGCTGCGGCAGTTCGACTTCCCCGCGGCGACGAAGGCCATACTGTTCGACACCGTGCCCACCGCCGAACTGCTGGAGACCGGGCTGACGGTGGGCCGCCGGATGGACGAACTGGTCGGCCGCTCCCCGGACTTCCCCGCCTGGATCGCGCACCCGACGGGCCCGGACCGGCTGCCGGACCACGCCAGGGCGTTCGCCTGGGTGAACGACGCACTGCTCGTACGGCTGGGGATCGGGCGTGCGGACGCACCGGCGCCGCGCCGGGCGGCGACGACCGCCGAGTCTCCCGTGGCCGCGCGGAACGCGCCTTCCAAGGCAGCGGCGGCGGCCCGGGCCCCGGTGCCCGGCGTCCTCCCCGGCCCCCGCGTCCCCGACGGCGGCTCCCCCGCGCCCTGGCCCGCTGCCGCCGCCCGGGACGGGGCGCGCGGCCAGAAACTGCTGAAGACGGCGGTACTGGACGCGCTGCACCGCGACCCGCACGCCCACAGCGAGCTGCCCGCCTACCTCTTCCTCGGGCCGCCGGGCGGCGGCAAGACCACGCTGCTGCGGCAGCTGTCGGCCCGCGCCCAGGAGCTGGACGCGCCGCTGGCCTGGCTGGACCTGGACCGCGGCTACACCTCGATCACGGAAGTGGCCCTGGAGGCGGCCGGGCAGTTCCACCGGGACGCCGCCCGGCACCCGCCGCTCGCCTTCCCGGCCTTCGCCGGGCTGCTCATCGCGCTCGCCCTCGCGCCCACGCCGCGTGCCGTGCGGGAGCTGGCGGAGTCGGTGCGCGGTGTGCTGGGCCGCTTCCCGCTCGGCGATGTCCCCGCTGCCGTACGGGCCGGGCTGCAGAGCAGTCTGGACGCGCTCGGGGACGCGGCCCCGCCGCCCGGCGTCGGCGCCGTGCTGCGGCTGGCCGGTGAACCGCGGCTGCGGCTGCGGCACCTGGAGCGGGCGCTGGCGGGCGTCGCACGGCGCAGCGGCGGCAGCGCCCGTGACCTGCTGCGGTACCTGCGGCGGCAGCTCGCGGGCCTGCCCGCGTACAGCGGAACCGTGGACGAAGTACTGCTGCGGGCGCTGCTCTCGGACCTGCGGACGGCCTACGGCGCCGGCTCCGTCCGCCGGCGCACCACGCACTGCCTGCTCCTGCTGGACAACGCGGACTGCCCGGTGGGCGAGGAGTTCCTGCAGGGGCTGGCCCATGCCCGGGCGCTGGACAGCGGTGTCACCCCGGCCTGGGACCCGCTGCTGGCCGTGGCCACCGCCGGGACCGTGCCCCGGCAGGTCGATCCGGAGCAACTGGCCGGGCCCGACCTGCGCTTCCAGCTCACCAACTGGCGGCTGACGCATCGTCAGGAGAACCGGACGGCGGACGACCTGGTCGTCGCCCAGCTCGGCGGGCTGTCCCTGGCCGAGGTCACCGAGCTCGCCGCGGAGACGCTCGGCGGCACCCGTGGCCTGCCCCGGCCGCCCGTCGCACGCCCGGCCGCCTGGCTCGGCCGCCTCGTGCACGATGTGACGCGCGGCCACCCCGGCGCGGTCGCGGCGCTCCTGGACGCGCTGCCCCGCTTCCCCGCGGACACCGACTGGGCGTACCGGCTGCGCCGGCTGCTCACCCCGGCCGGGCCGCTGCCGGACCACACGGGCTGGGACTTCGCGGGCGACCTGCTGCACACGCTGCTGCGGGACGTGCCCGAGGAAGTACGGGAGCTGCTGCCCCGGGCCGCCGCGGCGGCCGACCTGGACCACGCGTTCACGGCCTGGGGCCTGTGGGGCGACGCGGACGACCGCGCGCGGGGCGCCCTGTCCCACTTCCGTACGCACGGCCTGCTCACCCCGCCCCTGCAGGACGGCACGGCCGATCAGCTGCATCCGCTGCTGCGCCACCTGCTCCTGCGCGAACTGGCCATGCGGCCGGAGACCGACGCGTTCACCTGGCGGCACGCGCACGACGCGCTGCGGCTGCGCGCCCGCGACCACAGCCAGGGCACGGTCGCCGCGTACCACGCACTGGCGCTGGGCGACCTGCCCGTGGCGGCGGAGCACCTCAGCCGGGTGTTCGAGCGGACGACGGGCCGGGCGGCCCGGAGCGCGGCGTTCGACCTGGTGCGGCGCGCACCGGTGCGCGACTACGTCCTCTTCCCCGACGACTCACCGGTCCGCCGCTACCACCGCCTCGTCCGGCCGCTCACACAGGACGACCCGCCGTCGGCGATGGCGCGGGCCCTGGCCGCCGCCTGGCTCGGCCCGGAACCGGCCCGGCGCGCGGACGACCGGACCGTCATCCGCCCCGGGGCCCAGCCCGGCCACCCCTACTTCGACCCGCTCACCGACCCGTACGCCATCCTGACCCCGACCCTCACCGAGGCCCTCACCGCCCTCGACCGCCACTACCCCGGCGGCTGGGGCGCGGCGACCGCAGCGCTGTACGGCACGGACGACTGACGCCCCGCCGGGCCGACACCAGGCCCGCGCCGGACGTCACTTCATCCACTCGTCCTCGTACTTCTCGTACGTGCCGTCGTGCTTCGCCAGGTGCACGAACTGGTCGACGTACTCCTTGAACTGGAAGTCCTTGCGCGGCAGCGCGTATGCCTTCTCGGCGAAGGTGAAGGGCTCGTCCGGGTGGACGGAGCAGAGCTCGGGGTGGAGCTTGGCCTGGTAGAGCGTCTCGCTGGCGTCCGTCATCATGACGTCGGCCCGGCCCTCGATGATCTCGTCGAAGATCGTGTTGTTGTCGTTGTGGACCTTGATCTTCGCTTCCTTGATGTTCGCCCTGGCGAACTCCTCGTTCGTGCCGCCGGGATTGACGACGACGGTCGTCTCCGGCTTGTCGATGTCCTTCAGCGTGCGGTACTTGTCCTTGTCCTCGCAGCGCACGATCGGCGTCTTGCCGTCCGTACGGGTCGGCTCGCTGAAGGCGAGCTTGCGGGCGCGCGGCAGGGTGATGGAGACGCCGCCGACGGCTATGTCGCAGCGCCCGCCGTCGAGGTCGGCGACCAGGCTCGCCCAGGTGGTGGGGACGAAGCTGGCCTTGGCGTCCAGGCTCTTCGCCAGGTCCTTGGCCATGTCGATGTCGATGCCGCTGTACGTCTCGGTCTTCCGGTCCCAGGAGGTGAAGGGGCGGTAGTCGCCGGTGGTGCACACCCGCAGGGTGCCGCGGCGCGGCACGGTGTCCAGGAGGCTGGGCGCGAGCTTGTGGACGATCTTCTTCTTGGCGGCCTTTGCGGTCTTGGTGGCCTTTGCGTCCGGCGTGGCGGACGCCTCCGGCTTGCCGTCCCCGGCGAACGCGGTGGGCGCTGCGGCGGTGGCGGCGAGAAGGCAGGCGAGGGCGGACAGCGTGACGGCACGCTTCATGGCGACTCCTGAACGCGGCGGGGCTGGCGGCGGTACCGAGAGGAACGGCAAGATCAGAGCTTAGAGCCTGCCTCCGGACCGCGGCCGGGCGCCCGCCGCCAGGCAGTTCACCGCACCCGTACCGGCAGCCGGACCGGGCCGCGCATGAGGAGGCCGGGGCGCCACTCCAGGGTGCCGGGGTCGGCGTCCAGGGCGAGGTCCGGGCAGCGTTCGAGGAGCGAACGGACGGCGATACGGCCCTCCATGCGGGCCAGTGGGGCGCCCAGGCAGTAGTGGATGCCGTGCCCGAAGGCCAGGTGGCCGCGGGTCTCGCGGGTGATGTCGAAGCGGTCGGGGTGGTCGAACCGGCCGGGCTCCCGGGCGGCCGAGGCCAGCGCCACGACGACGATGTCACCGGCCGGCAGCACCGTGCCGCCGATCTCCATCTGCTCCCCGGCGAAGCGCCAGGTGCTGGTCTCCACCGGCCCGTCGTACCGCAGCATCTCCTCGACGGCGTTGTCCAGCAGCCCGAAGTCGGCCCGCAGCGCGGCGAGTTGATCCGGGTGGCGCAGCAGGGCCAGTACACCGTTGGCGATCAGGCCGACCGTTGTCTCGTGGCCCGCGACGAGCAACAGGAAGGCCATACCGACCAGTTCGGGGCCGGAGAGCCGGTCGCCGTCCTCGTCGGTGGTCCGGATGAGCGCGCTGAACAGGTCGGAGCCCGGCGCGTGCCGCTTGTCCCGGATGAGCTGTTCCACGTAGTCCGCGAGCTCGGCTACTTCCGTGCCGTCCCTGCCGCCCGGCCCGTCGGCGGTGACGAACGCGTCCGACCAGCGCCGGAACCGCTCCCGGTCCAGGTCCGGCACGCCCAGCAGCTCGCAGATCACCGTCATGGGCAGCGGGTAGGCCAGCGCCTCGACGAGGTCGGCGCGGCCGTCCGCGGCCGCCTTCGCGAGCATGTCGTCGATCAGGCCGTCGGTGATGCGCTGGACGGCCGGGCGCAGCGCCTCGACGGCGCCGCCGGTGAAGGCCCTGGCGACCAGCTTCCGCAGCCGGGTGTGGGTCGGCGGGTCGCTCTGCAGCATGTTGTTGAGCAGCCGGCCGCTGCCCCCTTCCGGCTGCCACTCGGGGTGGGCCGCCCAGCCTTCTTCAGCCGGGGGTCGGCGAGCGCGGCCCGCGCCTCGTCGTGCCCGACGACCAGCCAGACCTCGCGGCCGTCGGGCAGCCGCACCCGGTGCACCGGCCCCCGGGCCCGCAGCTCGGCGTAGTGCGGATACGGGTCCCTGGTGAAGTCCGGCGCTAACGCGGCGAGTTCAACGATGTCGGTCATGTGCTCCCCCTGACCACTGGGCCACCAATAATTCGGTTGGTCGCCTCCAGCAACAGAGATTACGTCGCGGGCACGCCTCTCTACCAGATCTACGGCTGACACGGCCCAGGCGGCGAAAGGGCCGGTGTACGAAGCACCGGCCCTTTCCCGTGGGCCTCAGCCCCGCGCCGCCGCCAGGTCCAGGGCGACGTCCGTGATCATGTCTTCCTGGCCGCCGACCAGGCCCCGGCGGCCCACCTCGACGAGGATGGTGCGGGTGTCCAGGCCGTACCGGTCGGCGGCCGCCTCGGCGTGCCGGAGGAAGCTGGAGTAGACGCCCGCGTACCCCAGGCTCAGGGTCTCCCGGTCCACCCGCACCTCGCGGTCCTGGAGCGGGCGTACGAGGTCGTCGGCCGCGTCCATCAGCGGGAAGAGGTCGCAGCCGTGCTCCCAGCCCATCAGGTCGGCGACGGCCACGAACGCCTCCAGCGGGCAGTTCCCGGCGCCCGCGCCCTGGCCGGCCAGCGAGGCGTCGACGCGGGTGGCGCCGTTCTCCACGGCGACGACGGTGTTGGCGACGCCGAGCGCGAGGTTGTGGTGGGCGTGGATGCCGAGCCCGGTGTCCGGGTCGAGGACATCGCGGTAGGCGCGGAAGCGGTCGCGTACCCCGTCCATGGTCAGCCGGCCGCCGGAGTCGGTGACGTACACGCACTGCGCGCCGTAGGACTCCATCAGCTTGGCCTGGCGGGCCAGTTCGGCGGGCTCCGCCATGTGGGACATCATCAGGAACCCGGCCACGTCCATGCCGAGCTCGCGGGCGACCGCGATGTGCTGCGCCGAGACGTCGGCCTCGGTGCAGTGGGTCGCGATGCGTACGGAGCGGATGCCGAGCGCGTGCGCCTGCTTGAGGTCCCGGACGGTGCCGATGCCCGGGAGCAGGAGGGTGGTCGGTACGGCGGTCTTCGCCGCGTCGGTGACGGCCTCGATCCACTCCCAGTCGGTGTGCGCGCCGACGCCGTAGGTGATGCTGGAGCCCGACAGACCGTCGCCGTGGGCGATTTCGATGGCGCCGACGCCCGCCGCGTCCAGGGCAGCGGCGATGGCGCGGGCCTGCTCGACGGTGTAGCGGTGCCGGATGGCGTGCATGCCGTCCCGGAGGGTGACGTCCTGGACGTACAGGGCCGGGGTGCCGGTCTCGTTCGCGGTCATCGTGCTGCCACCTCGCTGGTGCGGTGTGCGGCGATGCGCTCCGCGGTGCGCAGCGCGGCCGAGGTCATGATGTCGAGGTTCCCGGCGTAGGCCGGGAGGTAGTGCGCGGCGCCCTCCACTTCGAGGAAGACGGAGACCTTCAGGGCGTCGCCGGACGCGGCGGCCGCGGGCAGCAGCGCGTGCAGCGGATCGCCCGCGACGACCTTCTCGAACTGCACCTCCTGCTTGAGCCGGTAGCCGGGGACGTACGCCTGGACGCGCGCGACCATGTCCGCGACGGCCGTGGCGAGGGCGTCGCGGTCGCCGTCCGACACCAGGCAGTGCACGGTGTCCCGCATGATCAGCGGCGGCTCGGCGGGGTTGAGGACGATCACCGCCTTGCCGCGCGCCGCGCCGCCCACCTGCTCGATGGCGGCGGCGGTGGTCTCGGTGAACTCGTCGATGTTGGCGCGGGTGCCGGGACCGGCGGAGCGCGAGGAGATGGAGGCGACGATCTCGCCGTAGTGGACGGGCGTGACGGCCGAGACCGCGGCGACGATCGGGATGGTGGCCTGGCCGCCGCAGGTGACCATGTTGACGTTGGGCGCGTCCAGCTGGGCATCGAGGTTGACCGGCGGCACGGCGTACGGGCCGACCGCCGCCGGGGTCAGGTCGATCACCGTACGGCCGAGGGCGCGCAGCACCTCGTCGTGGTGGCGGTGCGCCCCGGCGGAGGTGGCGTCGAAGACGATCGACACGTCCTCGAACTCGGGCAGTTTTACGAGTCCTTCGACGCCTTCGTGGGTGGTGGCGATCTTCAGGCGGCGGGCCCGGGCGAGGCCGTCGGAGTCGGGGTCGATACCGGCCAGCGCGACGACCTCCAGGCTCTCGGAGAGCCGCAGTACCTTGATCATCAGGTCGGTGCCGATGTTTCCGGAGCCGATGATCGCGACCTTGGTGCGCCCCTCGGACACGTGCTTGCTCACCGCTGCTCTCCTTCCGTCTCCGCGGCCTTCTCTGCGGCCGTCTCTGCTGCGAACCGGGCCGTGACCGTGCCCAGGCCCGAGATGTGTGCCTCGAACACGTCACCCGGCGCCGCGGCCGCCATCGGGCCGAGCGCGCCGGTCAGTACGACATCGCCGGCCCGCAGCGGGTCGCCCGTCGCGGCGAGCGCGGAGGCCAGCCAGGCGGCGGCGTTGAGCGGGCTGCCCAGGCAGTCGGCGCCGGTGCCCGTGGAGACCCGCTCGCCGTTGCGGGTCATGGTCATCCGTACCGCGCGCAGGTCCAGCTTCGTCACCGGCACGGGGGCGCTGCCGAGCACGAAGAGGCCGGAGGAGGCGTTGTCGGCGATGGTGTCGACGATCGAGATGTCCCAGCCGGCCACCCGGCTGTCGACGATCTCCAGCGCGGCCAGCGCGAAGTCCGTCGCGCGCAGCACGTCCGCGACGGTGCAGTCCCGGTGCGGCAGGTCGGCCCCCAGGACGAGCGCGACCTCCGCCTCCACCTTGGGCTGCAGCAGCCGCCCGGCCGCCACCGGCTCGCCCTCGGGCACCGCCATGCCGGCGAGCAGCGCGCCGAAGTCCGGGCGGTCCACGCCGAGCTGGGCCTGTACGGCGGGCGAGGTGAGGCCGGTCTTGCGGCCGACGATCCGGCCGCCGGCGGCGAGCTCGCGCTCGATGGTGAGCCGCTGGACGGCGTACGCGGTGTCCAGGTCGCCTTCGGGCAGCAGGCCGCGCACGGGGGCGCAGGGCACGCCGGTACGGGCGGCCTCCGCCAGGATGTCGGCGGCCTTGACGACGGCGGGCGGCGGGCCGTCCGCGCGGGCGGGCTCGGGTGGGGTCGGCATGGAGCGCTCTCCTGATCGGCGGAGGGGGCGGGTGTGTGCTCCGGTATAGACGTGGCGCCGCTGACGGGACAATCTTTGTTCCGTGACACGGAACGAAGCACAGAATGCAGCAGCGAACGAAGCACCGAACGAAGCGCAGAACAAAGCGCTCAACGAAGCAGCGTCGAGCATGCTCGACAAGGCCGCCCTGATCGTGGAGTCCTTCCGCCCGACCGGCGGTCCGTACCGCCTGGCGGAACTGGCGCAGCGTACGGGCCTGCCCAAGCCGACCGTCCACCGGCTCGCCGCCGACCTCGTACGGCTGGGCTGGCTGGAGCGCACGGACGACGCCCGCTACCGCCTCGGCCACCGGCTGTTCGAGCTGGGCGCGCTGGTGCCGCGGCGGCGGGACCTGCGCGAGGCGGCACTGCCCTTCCTCCAGGACCTCTTCGAGGCCACTCGCGAGACCGTGCACCTCGGGGTGCGGGAGGGGATGGAGGTGGTCTACCTGGAGCGCATCCACGGCCACGACGCGCTCCAGCTGCCCTCGCACATCGGCCACAGCCTGCCGCTGAGCTGCACGGGCGTGGGCAAGGCGCTGCTGGCGTTCGGCGGCACGGAACTGACCGAGGAGGTGCTGTCGCAGCCGCTGCCGAGCCTGACGGCGTACTCGATCACCGATCCGGCCCGCATGCGGATGGCGCTGGAGAAGACGCAGGTGTCCGGGCTGGCCTACGAGGAGCAGGAGGCGGTGACCGGGGTCAGCTGCATCGCGGCCCCGGTCTTCGCGGGCGGCGACGCCGTGGCCGCGATCTCCGTCGCCGTCCCCCGCGCCCGCTTCCGCCCGGCCCAGCTCGCCCCGGCCGTCCGCACGGCGGCCCTGGGGCTGTCGCGGATGCTGCGCGGGGGAATCTGAGACGGACGGCGGACGGGGCGGCGGACGGGGACACCGGGTAACGGCCGGGAAGCGCCGCCTTCGTACGTACTCAGGCGCGTTCGTACGTCCTCAGCCGCGTCCGTACGTAGTCAGCCGCCTTCCTTCGTACGTACTCAGGCGTCGTACAGGTCCAGCGAACCCAGGCCCGGGGTCTTGGCCGGCGGGGCGGCAGCGGCGAGGAGCGGGAGGAGGGACGCGGCGCGCTTGGTGACCGTGTCCCGGTCGCCGGCGGAGAGCGCGGAGCCCATGCCGACCGCGACCGCGCCCGCGGCGATCCACTCCGGGGCGCTCTCGACGGTCACGCCACCCGTCGGCAGCAGCGGCGCCTGCGGCAGCGCCGCACGGACGTCCTTGAGCCAGCCGGGGCCGTATCCGGAGGCCGGGAAGAGCTTCAGCGCGTCGGCGCCCAGCTCCAGGGCGCGCACCATCTCGGTGGGCGTGGCGACGCCGGCGAAGACCGGGAGGCCGTACCGATGGCCCGTGCCGATCACCTCGGCGTCCAGATGGGGGCAGACCAGGAAGCGGGCGCCCGCGTCCACGGCCATCCGTGCGGAAGCCGCGTCCAGGACCGTGCCCGCGCCTATGATCGCGTCGTCGCCCAGCTCGCGGGTGAGCGTGGTGACCGCCTCCAGCGCGAACGGCGTGGTCAGCGAGATCTCCAGGCTGGTGATACCGGCCGACAGCAGCGTGTCGGCAGTGGCGCTGGCCTCGTCGTACGTCTCACTGCGGACGATGGCGAAAACGCGCTGAGCCAGTGCGGCCCGGGTGATCTCCCAGCGGTACACGACAGCTCGCCGCCCTTTCATGGTCACTCCCGCACACGGCGTCGCGCGCCGTGCCCCCCGGGAATTGTTCCGATGCGCCGGTGGTCGGGCTCCGCCGCAGGTCGCCGCCTTGAGGCCGCTTTGCCGCCGATGCCCGCCCGGTCGCTGTTTCCACCGAAACGCTACCGGCAACCGCTGACAATCCCTCAGCGGGGGGTGCGACTTGATTCCCGGGCGCCGCCCGCGGGACCCGGCACGCCGGGGAAAACACGGCGGCGGCCGGGGCACCGCCCCGGCCGCCGCACTGGTCCCGAGCTGCTCAGCAGCCGCGGTCCACCAGGTCGAAGGTCTCGTAGTGGTCGGCGGTGTAGTAGTCCTCGTCGGTCTGCTCGCCGGTGACGATGCGGCGGGCGCCGCGGTCCGGGGAGCCGGGGGTCTCGACGGTGTACTCGTGGTAGTACCCGCTGGGCTGCTGCGGCAGGACGCCCTCCCGGTTGGAGAAGACGCCGCCGTCCTGCGGATAGGGGTAGGGGCCGCCCTTGTCGATGAGGTCCAGGGTCTCGTGGGCCTCGCCGGGGAGCTTCGAGTAGCAGATGTCGCCGACGGCGGCCGCGTGTACGGATGCGGTGTACGCCACCGGGGCGGGGGCGGGCGCGGCGGCGACGGCGGTGGGGCCCGCGAGGAACAGGGCCGAGGCGAGGGCGCCGAGGGCGCCGATCCGGGTGATCCGTGGGGGGATTCTCATGGCGTACAGCATGACGCGCGTAGACATGGACCTGTCAATCCAAGTGCGGGAAATTTCCCGGGAGTTCACAGGAGCAGAGAGGGGCGGAGGGGACCGCCCAGCGCTTTTGCCTCTCAGGCAAAACTTTTGCCCGCCAGGCCGGGGCTGGCTATACCAGAGACATGACCGAACCCCTGGACAACGGGGCCGGCGGCGCGGCCGAAGAGCTGCCCGTCGTCGCCCCCCGCCTGCGTGACCTGCGGCGTCGCGCGGGGCTCACGCTGGAGACCGCGGCCCGGCGGGTCGGTCTGTCGCCCGCGCACCTCTCGCGCCTGGAGACCGGGCGCCGCCAGCCCTCGCTGCCGATGCTGCTCTCCCTGGCACGGACGTACGCCACCACGGTATCCGACCTGCTCGGCGAGACCGCGCCGGAGCTGCAGCCGGTATTCCGCGGCGGCGACGCCGAGCCCTCGGAGGCGGGCGGCTGGACGTACTGGCCGATGGGCGGCCCCGGCCGGGCCATGCAGGCGCTGCGGGTATTCGTCCCGCCGCACGACGGCCAGGCCGGGCTGGTGCGGGTGCACCCCGGCGAGGAGTGGCTGTACGTGCTCAAGGGCCGGCTGCGGCTCACGCTCGGCGAGACGCAGCAGCTCCTGGACCCGGGCGACGCGGCGCACTTCGACTCGCTCACGCCGCACCGCATCGCCGACGCCGCCGGCAGCGGCACCGAGATCCTCTTCGTCCACACCCTCATGCAGAGCGGCGTCGCCGAACTGTGTCTGGGCGGCGGCACCCGCCGCGGCCTGTGACGCCGCCCGTCGTGGAAAGGACCAGCACCGTGTCCGAGCAGCCCGCGTCCCCGCCGGCGTCCGCCGGAGCCCGTAAGAACGATGTCGAGGACCGGGCTCCGCTCGGACTGTCCGTACGGGTCGGCCTCTATGTCGTCGGCTCGCACGTCCTCCTGGCGTTCCTCAGCTTCATCGTGGTCATGCTGAAGTCCGCCTCCTGAGTCCGCGTGCGGCGGGCGCCCGGCCGGGGTTCCGACACAGGCTCTTACGCAATGATTAAGGCCCCGGGCGGCCGCTCTCTCGCCAAACTGGAGGGGACCACGCGGGGCACCGCCCCGCCGTTGCCCGCCGAGGAGGCCGCCCATGGCCCGTTCCGCGACCGATGTCCTCGACTCCGCCGTGCGGGAGCTGACCCCCGCACCCGACGCCAATCCCCTCGTCCCGGCCATCGCCACAGGTGAGGCCCCGCGCGAGGTCTTCGCCACGCTCGCCCTGGAACAGCACCACATCATCGCCTCGGACCGGCGCAGCTTCCGCCACCTCGCCGGCCGGGCGGCCGCCGAGCCACCGCTCGCGGCGTTCTTCACCTTCCTCGCCGACGGGGAGGGCATCGCGCTGGAACACCTCCGCACCCTCGCCGCCGCCTGCGGCCTGACGGAGAAGGAGATCGCGGCGTACGAACCGCGGCCGGGCTGCCAGGCGTACCCGGCCTACGCGGCCTGGCTCGCGCTCGGCGCCGAGCCGGCCGATGCCGTACTGGCCCTCGCCGCCAACTTCACCGCCTGGGGCGACTACTGCCGCGCCGTCGGCCAGGCCATGCGCCACCGCTACGGCTTCACCGACGAGGCCTGCGCCTTCTTCGACTTCTTCGCCACCCCGCCCCCGGCCCTGACCGACCGCACCCTGACCGCCCTCCAACACGCCCTGGACTCCCACACCCTGGACCTCCCCCTGTCCCACCGCTACGGCAGGCACCTCCAGGCGTACGAGCTGATGTTCTGGACGACGCTGGCATGAACGCCGGCATCGGCGCCGGCACGAGTGCGGGGCGCGGCAAGGCCGGTGGCCCGCCGCGCCCCGCATATCAGGCGCGTATCAGCATGTGTCAGTCGCGTACGAGCAGCTCGCCCGCCGGGTCGCTCAGGTCTCCCGCATCGTTGATCTTCTGGCCGCGGAGCCAGGTGGAGCGGACCACGCCGTGCAGGGTCTTGCCCGCGTAGGCCGTGATCTTGTTGCGGTGCTGGAGGGCTGCCGGGTCGACCGTGAAGGTCTCGTCCGGGGCGAGGACCGCGAAGTCGGCGTCGCGGCCCGGGGCGATGGCGCCCTTCTGGTCGAGGCCGACCAGGGCGGCGGGAGCCGCCGCCATCCAGCGGACCACGTCCTCCAGGGAGTGGCCTCGGGAGCGGGCCGCCGTCCAGATCGCGGGCAGGCCGAGCTGGAGGGAGGAGATGCCGCCCCAGGCGTTGCCGAAGTCCGGGGTCTTCAGGTCGGTGGTGGAGGGCGAGTGGTCGGAGACGATGCAGTCGATCGTGCCGTCGGCCAGGCCCTGCCACAGCGCGTCCTGGTTCGCGGACTCGCGGATCGGCGGGCAGCACTTGAACTCCGTGGCGCCGTCCGGGATCTCCTCGGCGGTGAGCGTGAGGAAGTGCGGGCAGGTCTCGACCGTGAGCTTGACGCCCTCCGCCTTGGCGGCCGCGATCAGCGGCAGCGCGTCGGAGGAGGAGAGGTGCAGTACGTGGACGCGCGCGTCCAGGCGCTTAGCGAGGGTGATGAGACCCGCGATCGCGTCGTTCTCGGAGACGCGCGGGCGGGAGGCCAGGAAGTCGGCGTACTTGGGGCCGCTGACGGGCGGCGCGCTCTCCAGGTGGCCCGGGTCCTCCGCGTGCACGATGAGCAGGCCGTCGAAGCCGGCGATCTCGCCCAGCGCCGCGGCCAGTTGCTCCTGGTCGAGCTGCGGGAACTCGTCCACGCCGGAGGGCGAGAGGAAGCACTTGAAGCCGAAGACGCCGGCGTCGTACAGCGGCCGCAGGTCCTTGACGTTGCCGGGGATGGCGCCGCCCCAGAAGCCGACGTCGATGTGCGCCTTGGGGCGGGCGACGTCGCGCTTGATGTCGAGGTTCTCGGCCGTGGTGGTCGGCGGGAGGCTGTTGAGCGGCATGTCCACGAGAGTGGTGATGCCGCCGGCCGCAGCCGCGCGGGTGGCGGTCCAGAAGCCCTCCCACTCCGTACGGCCCGGGTCGTTCACGTGGACGTGGGTGTCGACGAGCCCGGGGAGGAGGACATCGTCACCGAAGTCCTCGACCCGCGCCCCGGCCGGCACCGAGGCCTCGTACGGCAGCACCGCGACAATCTTCCCGTCCTTGACGGTGACGGACGCCGCGCGCGTCCCCTCCGGAGTGATGACCCGCGTGGAGCGGAGCACCAGCTGTACGTCGGACACCCGGTCCCCTTTCTTCTTGCTCGGCGCGAGTGCGGAATTTCCGCACTGCGAAATTCAACTTTCTGTTGAAGAGTCTTCACTTCGGGCGGCGGCCCGTCAAGACCCTTCGGGGGCGGTCGACGGCCGTCACCCGTACCGCTCCGCCGCCCGCTACGGGGCCGCCATCGCCGCCCTGACCTGCGGCGGGATGATCGCGTTCGGTGTCGTACGCACCGGATGCGTCGGCCCTGCAGACATCAGATGCCTGATGTCTGGGGACAGCGAAACGGCTCAGACGTCAGATGCCTGATGTCTCCGCGGAAAAATTCGCCTGCCCGCTGATCGGCCAGCCGCCGATCGCCTTCGGGCGCGGTGCGGCGAAGCTCCGTACGGTGCTCGTGGTGAGCCCCAGGCCGACCACGGCCTCGGCGAACTTCACGGCCGCCGCGACGCCGTCGACGACCGGCACGCCCAGCTCGGCCGCGACCTTCTCCTGCAGCCCGGCCATCCCACCGCAGCCCAGGCAGATCACCTCGGCGCCCTCGCGGACGAGTTCGCGAGCCGTCTCGACGATGATCCGCTCGGTCCGCTGCGCGTCCTCCTCCAGCTCCAGCACGCCGAGGCCGGTGCCGCGGATGCCGGCGCAGCGCTGCAGCAGGCCCGCGGTCAGCAGTCGGTCGCTGATCTGCGGCACGGCGCGGTCGAGGGTGGTGACGACGCCGTAGGAGTGGCCGAGCATCATCGCCATCTGGGCGGCGCTCTCGGTGATGTCCAGGACGGGTACGTCCAGGAGCTCCTGCGCGCCCTCCCGGCCCGGCTCGCCGAACCCGGCCATGACCAGGGCGTCGAAGGGCGTGTCCAGCGTGGCGAGGCGGTCCAGTACGGCGGCGGCGCTGAGGTATCCCTCGAAGTGGCCCTCGATGGACTCCGGGCCCCAGAGCGGTTCGGTGGCGATGATCTCGGTGCCGGGGGCCGCCACGGCGGTGGCGGTGGCGCGGATCGATGCGGTCATGGAGGCCGTGGTGTTCGGGTTCATGACGAGAATGCGCATGAGACTCCAGGAAGCCGGAGGCTTCGGCCGGGAAGCGCGGCGGGGCGGCCCGGGAGTGGACGGGCCCGGCAGCGGAGGTCCCGAGAGGGGGCGGCCCGGCGCTTCGGTGAATTGGAGGATTCCACAGAATGGGCAGTAGCTTTCGCGTTGCAGAACGTAGCTTCGCCCACTAGGGCCGTCAAGAGATTCTCGCGAGTAACCCCGGTCGACCCTGGTAGTCCCCCGAGTTCGCCGCCAAACCGGGGCTGACCGGCGGGAACGACTGTGCGATAGACAGTGTGTCGACAGGAGGAGACCGGTAGGCTGCTCCGGTCGGACGCGGAATTCCCCTCTGCACGCGCCGGGCCCGACACCACCTGATCCGAAAGGAACGCGACGTGCCGTCGTCCAGCGCCAGCACTTCCGACGCAGCCAAGCCCGCAGCCGCGAGCGGCGGCGTCCAGTCTCTCGAGCGCGCCTTCGACCTGCTGGAACGGATGGCAGATGCCGGCGGCGAAGTGGGTCTCAGCGAGCTGTCGGCCAGCAGCGGACTGCCGCTGCCGACCATCCACCGCCTGATGCGCACGCTGGTGGCCTGCGGATACGTACGCCAGCAGCCCAACCGCCGGTACGCACTCGGCCCCCGCCTGATCCGCCTCGGCGAGAGCGCCTCGCGCCTGCTCGGCACCTGGGCCCGCCCCTACCTCGCCCGCCTGGTCGAGGAGACCGGTGAGACGGCGAACATGGCGCTGCTGGACGGCGACGAGATCGTGTACGTGGCGCAGGTGCCGTCCCGGCACGCGGTGCGCATGTTCACCGAGGTCGGCCGGCGGGTGCTGCCGCACACCACGGGTGTGGGCAAGGCGCTGCTGGCGAACCACGCCCCGGAGGAGGTCCGCGCGCTGCTGGGCCGTACGGGCATGCCGGCCGCGACCGAGAAGACGATCACCGAGCCGGACGCGTTCCTGGACGCGCTCACGGAGGTCCGCGGGCAGGGCTTCGCGGTGGACGACAACGAGCAGGAGATCGGCGTGCGCTGCATCGCCGTGCCGGTCCCGGACTCGCCGACCGCCGCGGCCATCTCGATCTCCGGCCCGACCGGCCGGGTCACCGAGGCCGCCACGGACAAGATCGTGCCGGTCCTCCAGGAGGTCGCCCGCGAACTGTCGGTGGCACTGGCGAACCAGAACCCGGCGTAACGCGGCACAGACCGTCGCAAAGGTACGAGGCGGGGCGCGGGGCTTCTTGCCCCGCGCCCCGCCTCGTATGTCTCGTGGCCCGGCCTGCTGGATCAGCCGCGCGGCATGTCACCGAAGAGGTCGATGACCTTGCGTACCTCGGTGAGCGTCGGCGACAGCGCGCTGACCGAGCCCACCGCTCCCGCGATCAGCAGCAGGGAGCGGCGCAGCCGCGGCACTTCCGGGGTGCCGCCGCTCACCATGGCGTCCAGCGCGGCCAGTTCCTCCTCGGCGACGCCCCGGTCGGGCAGCTCCGCCGGGTACCCGGCCAGCTCGCGGCGGAGCCTGGCGACGGCCACGCGCAGCGCTTCGACCCGCGGGTCGTCCTCGACCCCGGTCTCCTGCCTCGCACTTTGCCTCTGCCACTGCTCCACAACGACGGCACCCTCCACGGCCGTTGGTTCGCACCGCACCTCTCATCGCCCCCTCACCCGGCCCCGCTCCATCGGGAAGCCGCGGATCAGTTAACGCCACGGTGCGCTATTCGCGCCATACGGAGAGCGAAATTCAGTTGGACTCTTCACCAGCCGGCACATGACGCCCGACCGGCCCGTCCGGCGCCACACCGGGGCCCCGCGCCCCCGCGGCCGGGAGCGTCACGACCGTGACCGGCGCCGTTCACCTCGTGCCCGCCGGCAAATCTGTCGCAGAATCGCCGTCGCTCCGCTTGCCGCTTGACTTCCGGCCCGCGCCCGTGGTGCGCCGGGCGCACCATCCGGTACACACAACGACGGGTGCCGCAATGCGCCGTAATGGGCAGCGATGGACCGCGTTGCGCCGCGATGCGGTATGCAGGCCCCATGACGACCTCCGGCGCGGACGCGCACCCCAGCACTCCCCCGTCCTCCCCGCCCGCGGCGGCCGGGCGGCCGCCCGTCGCCGGGCTGCTGCTCGCGGCCGGCGGCGGGCGGCGGCTGGGCGGGCGCCCCAAGGCGCTGCTGGACTTCCGCGGCCGGCCGCTGATCGAGAACGCCGCGCGAGTGCTGCGCGAGGGCGGCTGCGGTCCGGTGCACATCGTGCTGGGCGCGGCGGCGGACACGGTACGGGCGCGGGCCGAGCTGTTTGAGTACGCGGTCACCGAGAACCCGGACTGGGCGGAGGGCATGGGCAGCTCGCTCCGGGCGGGCCTCGCCTCGCTGGCCGGTACGGGCGCGGGCGCCGTGCTGGTCTCCCTCGTCGACCAGCCGGGCATCGGGTCCGCGGCGGTGGCCCGGCTGGTGGCCGCGTACGAGGCGGGCGCGGACCTGGCGGCGGCGGTGTACGAGGGGCGGCGCGGGCACCCGGTCCTGTTCGGGGCCGCACGCTGGGCCGCGGTCGCGGCGAGCGCGGCGGGCGACCGGGGCGCCCGGGACTATCTCGCGGCGCACGCCGACGCCCTCACGCTCGTCGAGTGCGGGGACGTGGCCGAGCCGTACGACATCGACACACCGGCCGACCTGCCCCGGCTCGGCACCGCCGGCCGGGGGTCCGGGCGGTGATGGAGCGTGACCGCGATGGCACTCAGCGCCATTCGATCACCTCATCTGTCGATCAAAAGAATCTCGACGTCAACAAACCATTGAACTTCCGCTATAAGGAAACTACTCTCCACTGGTCAGAAGCGCCCTGAACCCCAGACGGCGCCCGCGACCGTATCTCGGAGCCCTCGGCACCCAGTGCCGCCAGGGCGCCCCGGCGGCCGTCAAGGCACCGCTGCTGAATGGAGTGACAGCCCATGTCCGCACCAGCGCCGTCCCCGCTGGCCATCGTCGAAGCCGAGCCCCTGGAGCGTCAGGGCGAGGTCCTCACCGAGGCCGCTCTGGCCTTTGTGGCTGAGCTGCACCGCCGGTTCACCCCCCGCCGCGACGAACTCCTCGCCCGCCGCGACGAGCGCCGCGCGGAGATCGCCCGCACCAGCACCCTGGACTTCCTCCCCGAGACCGCGCACATCCGCGCGGACGACTCCTGGAAGGTCGCCGAGGCCCCCGCGGCCCTCAACGACCGCCGGGTGGAGATCACCGGTCCCACCGACCGGAAGATGACCATCAACGCGCTCAACTCGGGCGCCAAGGTCTGGCTCGCCGACTTCGAGGACGCCTCCGCTCCCACCTGGGAGAACGTCGTCCTCGGCCAGCTCAATCTGATAGACGCGTACGAGCGTCGGATCGACTTCACCGACGAGCGCAGCGGTAAGTCGTACGCGCTGAAGCCCGCCGAGGAGCTCGCGACCGTCGTGATGCGCCCCCGCGGCTGGCACCTCGACGAGCGCCACCTCCAGCTCGACGGCAAGCCCGTCCCCGGCGCGCTCGTCGACTTCGGCCTCTACTTCTTCCACAACGCGAAGCGCCTGCTCGACCTCGGCAAGGGCCCGTACTTCTACCTCCCGAAGACGGAGTCGCACCTGGAGGCCCGCCTCTGGAACGAGATCTTCGTCTTCGCGCAGGACTACGTCGGCGTGCCCCAGGGCACCATCCGCGCCACGGTCCTCATCGAGACGATCACCGCGGCGTACGAGATGGAGGAGATCCTCTACGAGCTGCGCGACCACGCCTCCGGCCTGAACGCCGGCCGCTGGGACTATCTCTTCTCGATCGTGAAGAACTTCCGCGACGGCGGCGCCAAGTTCGTCCTCCCGGACCGCAACGCGGTCACGATGACGGCCCCGTTCATGCGCGCGTACACCGAACTCCTCGTCCGTACGTGCCACAAGCGCGGCGCGCACGCCATCGGCGGCATGGCGGCCTTCATCCCGAACCGCCGGGACCCCGAGGCCAACGAGAAGGCGCTCGCCAAGGTCAAGAACGACAAGGACCGCGAGGCCGGTGACGGTTTCGACGGCTCCTGGGTCGCCCACCCCGACCTGGTCCCGATCGCCCGCGCCTCCTTCGACGCGGTCCTCGGCGACAAGCCGAACCAGAAGGACCGGCTCCGCGAGGACGTCTCGGTCGCGGCCGCGGACCTGATCGCCATCGACTCGCTCGACGCCAAGCCCACGTACCAGGGCCTGGTCGACGCGGTCCAGGTCGGCACCCGCTACATCGAGGCGTGGCTGCGCGGCCTCGGCGCCGTCGCCATCTTCGGCCTGATGGAGGACGCGGCCACCGCCGAGATCTCCCGCTCCCAGATCTGGCAGTGGGTCGACGCGGGCGTCGTCTTCGAGGAGCCGGGCCACGAGGGCGAGAAGGTCACCGCCGACCTCGTCCGCCGCATCGCCGACGAGGAACTGACCGCCCTCCGCAAGGAGCTCGGCGAGGAAGCCTTCGCCGCCGGCAAGTGGCAGCAGGCCCACGACCTCCTCCTCCAGGTCTCCCTCGACACCGACTACGCCGCCTTCCTGACCCTCCCGGCGTACGAACTCCTGGACTGACGTCCCGCACGTCACAACGTGCCTCGCCCCCGCCGCACACCATGCGACGGGGGCGAGGCGCGTTCGTCTCACCGGGCTCCGCTACTTGAAGAGAAAATCCGCGCAGGCGACCAACGCCGAGATCGAATCCAGGACGCGCGACGAATCCCCGGCAGGGCGAAGAGGGGCGAGCACCGACCGGTCCCGCGCGGCACAAGCCGGCGGGCGGGGACACCCCACGCGTCCCCGCCCGCCGGTGACCGGGTGGCCGGTCGAGGGGTGGTCAGTGTGCCGGTGCCGGTTCCTCCGGCGTCGTGGCTCGCTTGCCCAGGTGGTTGAAGACCAGGTTCAGGGTGACGGCCAGGAGGCAGCCGGTGGAGATGCCGGAGCCGAGGACGATCTGGGCCCAGGAGGGGAAGGCGTCGTAGAAGCCGTCCGAGAGGGCGGGGGCGAGGCCCGCGCCGAGGGTGACGACGACGATCAGGGCGTTGTCGCCGCGGTGCAGGTCGGCCTGGAGCAGGGTCTGGATGCCGCTGACGGCGATGGAGCCGAAGAGGAAGAGGCTGACGGCCGCCAGTACTGGCATGGGGACGACGGAGATCAGGGCCGCGGCGGCCGGGCTGAGGCCGATGAGGACCAACAGGCCGCCGCTCAGGGCGACGACGAAGCGGCTGCGGACGTTGGAGATGACGACCAGGCCGATGTTCTGGGCGAACGCGCTGGCGTGGAAGGCGTTGAAGAGCGGGCTGAGCGCGGAGCCGAGGCTGTCGGCGCGCAGGCCGCGGGCGATGGTCTTCTCGTCGACGTCCTTATCGACGATCTTGCCGAGGGCGATCATGTCGGCGGTCGACTCGGTGAGGATCACCAGCATGACCACGCACATGGAGATGATCGCGGGGAGGGAGAACTGCGGGGCGCCGAAGTGCAGCGGGGAGGGGATGCCGAACAGGGCCGCGTCGTCGAGCTTGGAGAAGTCGGCGAGGCCCATCGGGATCGCCAGCAGCGTGCCGAAGACCATCGCGAAGAGCATGCTGATCTGCTTCAGGAAGCCGCGGGTGAAGCGCTGGAGGAGCAGCATCACCAGGACCGTGGCGGCGGCCAGGGCGATGTTCTCCGGATGCGGGGCACCGGTCGAGGAGCCGTCCACGATCCAGTCGTAGGCGACGGGGATGAGGGAGACACCTATGAGAAGGATGACGGAGCCCGTCACTACCGGCGGGAAGAAACGTACGAGGCGGGAGAAGTAGGAGCTGACGAGGAAGCCGAAGAGGCTGGAGACGATGATGGCGCCGAAGACGACGGGCATGCCCGCCTGCACGCCGCCCTGAGTGGTGAGGATCGTCAGCATCACGCCGACGCCCGCGAAGGACACACCGTTGACGAACGGCAGCTTGGAGCCGATGAAGTTGCCGAGGCCGAGGGTCTGCAGAAGCGTCGCGATGCCGGCCATCAGGAGGCTGCCGCCCATCAGGACGGCGGTGTCGGCGGCGGACATCTTGGCCGCGACCGCGACGACGAGCGGTACGGAGACCGCACCGGCGTACATCGAGGCGACATGCTGCAGGCTCGCGACGAGCATGCGGCCCGCCGGCAGCACCTCGTCGACGGGGTGAACGGCGGCGGTGCCGCTCGCGGGTGGTGCGGGAGCGTCGGACGGGACGCGGGCAGAACTCATGGGTGGCGCTTCTTCCGTCTCGTAATGGACGCGGCCGGCCCCGCCCTGGGCTCCGTACGGGTACGGAGCGGCCACGGCAGGACCGGCCTCAAGACTGGAAAGTAACTTCCGTCATGCGCTGGGCGGCACGACGTTACGTCAGTGCACCCCGGCTGCGGAAGACCCTTCTGCCGGTCGTTGCGACGGAATGCCATCTTCCAGAAGCCCCGCGGAAGCCTCCTGTTCACCTTCAGGGCCTGCGCGAAGGTGGTTGAAAAGGAGGTTGAGGATGATGGCGACGAGACAGCCGGTGGAGATGCCCGAGTCCAGGACGACCAGCAGGTCCTTGGGGAAATTGTGGTAGAACTCGGGCGCCGCGATCGGTATCAGGCCGATGCCGACGGCCGCCGCGACGATCAGCGCGTTCTCACCCTTCTCCAGGGCCGCGGTCGACAGGGTCTGGATGCCGCTGGCGGCGACCGAGCCGAAGAGCACGATGCCCGCGCCGCCCAGTACCGGCAGCGGTACGAGCGAGATGACGGACGCGGCGATCGGGCAGAGGCCGAGCACGATGAGGATCAGGCCACCGGCCGCCACGACGAAGCGGCTGCGTACCTTGGTCATCGCGACCAGGCCGATGTTCTGCGCGAACGCGCTGCACGCGAAGCCGTTGAAGAGCGGGCTGATGGCGGTACCGAGCGTGTCGGCGTACAGACCGCCCTTGATGGTGCGCTCATCGGCGGGCCGGCCGACGATCTTGCCGAGCGCCAGCATGTCCGCGGTCGACTCCGTCATGCAGACCAGCATCACGATGCACATCGAGATGATCGCGGCGATGTCGAACTGCGGAGCGCCGAAGTGGAAGGGCGTCGGGAAGCCGACGATGTCGGCCTTGGCGATGACGCTGAAGTCGGTGATGCCGACCGGTATCGCGATGAGCGTGCCGACGATCAGGCCGAGCAGGATGGAGATCTGCTGAAGGAAGCCGCGCAGGGTGCGCCGTAGTACCAGCACGATGACGAACGTCAGGGCCGCCATGCCGATATTGGTCAGCGAACCGTAGTCCGGTGCCGCCGCGTTGCCGCCCTGGGACCAGTTGAAGGCCACCGGGAGCAGCGAGACGCCGATCAGGGTGATCACGGTGCCGGTGACGACCGGCGGGAAGAAGCGGACCAGTTTGGAGAAGTACGGGGCGAGGACGAAGCCCAGTACACCGGCGACGATCACCGCGCCGAAGATGATCGGCAGCGCGTTCTCGGGGCTCTGCGCCTTGCCGATGGCGACCATCGGGGTGACGCCCGCGAACGAGACGCCGTTGACGAACGGCAGCTTCGCGCCGACCTTCCAAAAGCCGAGGGTCTGCAGCAGGGTGGCGATGCCGGCGGTGAAGAGGCTGGCGCCCATCAGGAACGCCGTCTCGGTCGCGCTCAGCCCGCAGGCCGGCCCGACGATCATCGGCGGGGCCACCACGCCCGCGTACATCGCGGCCACGTGCTGCAGGCCGCTGGTGAACATTTTGAAAGGCGGAAGGGTCTCGTCGACCGGATGCTTCCGGTCCCCCTCCATGTGCTGCCCGGGTGTTGCGGCCACTGCGGGCCTCCTTCGATTTCTGTGCCACCGGGCCGGTGGCACGAGCCTGTCACGGAGGGCTTGCCATGTGTTGCGCGTGCGGGCGCAAGTGCGGGTGCGGATGTGCGCTTATGGCGCGTGTGGAGGGGTCGGTGCGTGGTGACGCGGTGAGCGGGTGGGGTACCGGCCCGGGGACGCGGGTGCGAGCCCGCGTCCCCGGGTTACGGCGCTTGTGGATCCCGCTCGGATCCACAAGCTCAGCCGGGGGCCGTCCCCCCCGACCGAGTCTTGAGGTGTGCCGTACGGGCGGTGCCGTACGGGATGTGCGTACCGCTGGGGGTCAGCCCCCGGCGGCGATGCGGGCGAGCCGCTGGGACTCGGCGCGTGCGGTACGTGCGATGGCGTCCTCGTCGACGGTGACGAGGCGGTTGTCCTCGACCACCGGCGCGCCGTTGACCAGCGAGAGGGTCACCGGGGCCGGCGCGCCGAAGATCAGCGCGTTGACCGGGTCGGCGATGGTGGAGTGGCCGAGGCCGTCCAGCTTCCACAGCACCAGGTCGGCGAGCTTGCCGGCCTCCACCGAGCCGATCTGGTCGGCCCGGCCGAGCACCTGCGCGCCGCCGTAGGTGCCCAGGCGCAGCGCCTGACGGGCAGTCAGTGCTGCCTCACGGTGCGGGCCGAGGCGGTTGATGAGCAGCGCGTTGCGCAGTTCGGTGTGCAGCTCGCCGGACTCGTTCGAGGCGGTGCCGTCCACGCCGAGGCCGACCGGGATGCCGGCCGCGAGCATGTCCGGTACCCGGGCGATGCCCGCCGCGAGGCGCGCGTTGGACGACGGGCAGTGGGCGACACCCGTACGGGTACGGGCGAAGGCCGCGATGTCCGAGTCGTTCATGTGGACGCAGTGCGCCATCCACACGTCCGCACCGAGCCAGCCGGTGGACTCGAAGTACTCCGTCGGGCCCATGCCGAACAGCTCGTGGCAGAACTTCTCCTCCTCCACCGTCTCGCTGCCGTGGGTGTGCAGCCGCACGCCCTTGCGGCGGGCCAGCTCGGCGCCCTGCTTGAGGAGGTCGGTGGTGACCGAGAACGGCGAGCACGGCGCGACAGCGATCTGCGTCATCGCGTCGAAGGAGACGTCGTGGTACCGGTCGATGGTCTCCTCGGTGGCCGCGAGCGCGCCCTCCAGGGACTCCACCGCGAAGTCCGGCGGCAGCCCGCCGTCCGACTCGCCGCGGTCCATCGAACCGCGGGCGAGCGTGAAGCGTACGCCCATGTCGGACGCGGCCTTGATGATGGCGCCGGAGAGGTCGCCGGAGCCGCGCGGGTAGACGTAGTGGTGGTCCATGGCGGTGGTGACGCCGCCACGGGCCATCATCGCCAGCGAACCCTGCGCGGCCACCGCCGCCATCGACTCGTCGATGCGCGCCCAGGTGGGGTAGAGCGCGACCAGCCAGTTGAAGAGGTTGTGGTCGGTCGCCAGGCCGCGGGTGAGCCACTGGTAGAAGTGGTGGTGCGTGTTGACCAGGCCGGGGGTGAGCAGGTGGCCGGTGCCGTCGATGCGGCGTACGACACCGTCCAGGCCCGCGGGCGCGGGTCCCGCGCCCACCGACTCGATCCGGTTGCCGGCGACGACGACATGGCCGGAGGCGTACTCGGTGTCGTTGCCGTCGACGGTCGCGATCGCGCAGTTCTCGATGACGATGCGCGCGACCGCGCTGTCAGGGGTTGCCGGTGCTGCCATGGGATCTTCCTTCACTCTCTCGCTGTTCTGGGCACGGCAGGACCCTAGGGAATTTGAGTGCCGGAGCCGGGCGAAGCAGCTGACAGTACTGCCGCCCGTGGCGTGCTCCGGGTGCCGAGATGATGGAAGAAGAGGTTGAGCAGGACCGCGACCAGCGCACCGGCGCTGATGCCGGAGCCGAGGACGGTCTGTGCCCAGGCGGGGAAGTCCGCGTAGAAGGTCGGCGCGGCGAGCGGGATGATCCCGGCGCCGAGCGACACGGCCACGAGGATGATGTTGGAGCTGTCGTCCAGGCCGGCCTCGGAGAGCGTGCGGATGCCGCTGACCGCGATGGAGCCGAAGAGGACGATGCCGGCGCCGCCGAGCACAGGCATCGGGACCAGCGAGACGACCGCGCCGAGCACGGGGAAGGCGCCGAGCACGATGAGGGCACCGCCCGCGACGGCGACGACGTAGCGGCTGCGTACCTTCGTGAGCGAGACGACGCCGACGTTCTGCGCGAAGGCGCTGGTGGGGAAGCCGCCGAAGATCGGTCCGATGAGCGTCGCGATGCCGTCCGTACGGAGACCGCGGGTGATGGTCTTGCCGGTGCACTCGCGGTCGCAGATCTCGCCGAGCGCCAGCATGCCCGCCGAGGACTCGGTCATCAGGACGAGCATGACGATGCACAGCGACAGGATCGCGGCGGGCTGGAACTCCGGCGGGCCGAAGGCGAAGGGCGTGGGCAGCGCGGCGATCGGCGCCTCGCGCAGCGAGGAGAAGTCCGCCAGGCCGAACGGGATCGCGGCGAGAGTGCCGATGACCAGACCGAGGAGGAGCGCGATCTGCTTGATGAAGCCCTGGAAGAAGCGCTGGATGAGCAGGATGACGACGAGCGTGAAGCCGGCCAGGGCCAGGTACTTCATGTCGCCGTGGTCGGCGGCGTTGGCGTCGCCGCCCTGCGCCCAGCCGACCGGTACGGGCATCAGCGTCACCCCGATGAGGGTGATCACCACGCCGGTGACCAGCGGCGGGAAGAATCTCAGGAGCTTGCCGAAGAAGGGGCCGACGGCGAGGCAGAAGACGCCGGCGACCATGACCGCGCCGTAGATCGCGGGCAGTTGGTGCCCTTTGGAGGTGGTCTCGGCGATGGCCAGCATGGGCGTGATGCCGGCCGAGGAGGCGGCGTTCACGAACGGCAGCCGGTTTCCGGCGAACTTCCGGATGCCCAGGGTCTGCAGAAGGGTCGCGAGCCCGGCGATGAGGAGGCTCGCGGCGATCAGCCGGGTCTGGCCGGCCGAGTCCAGGTGGGCGGCCTGGCCGATGATGAGCGGAGGGGTGACCACGCCGGCGTACATGGCGGCGATGTGCTGGAGGGCGGCGGGGACGAGCCGCTTGGGACCCAGCTTTTCGTCCACCGGGTGGACGTCGGTTTCGGGGTGGTGCTCAACGTGCGATTGCTGTGCCATGGGTCGTTCCCCTCAGGATTCGCGGCCCCCTCCCGCCGTGCGGGAGAACGGGAGGGGGAAACGAGGCACTTTCGCGGCGTGGGAGAGCCGTCAGAGGTTGGTCATGTCCACCGGGATGCGTGCGTCGACACCGTCGCGCAGGATGGTGGCCTCGATGAGCCCGTACGGGCGGTCCGCCGCGTAGTAGACGGCCCCGTCCTTGGCCTCGTTGTCGAGGCCGAAGGGGGAGAGGTCCTGGCGGAAGTGGTGCTTGTTCGGCGCGGAGAAGCGGATCTCGTCCACCTCGCTGCGGTTGTTGATGACCCGCGAACCCATTTGGTACAGGGTCTGCTGCAGCGAGAGGGAGTAGGTCTCGACGAAGGCGTTGAGAATGTGCTTCTTGACCTGGTCGTAGGACCGCTCCCAGCTGGGCATCCGCTGGTCGTCGGCCGTCCAGTTGTGGCGCCACCAGGTGGACAGCGACGTCGCGAGGATACGGTCGTAGTCCTCCTGCAGCGTCGTGTACTTGTCCTTGATGTAGCCCCAGAACTCGGAGTTCGTGGAGTTCATCACGGTCAGGTCCTTGAGGCCCGAGAGGATCTCGAACTTCTCGCCGTCGTAGGTGATCTGCGCGAGGCGGGTCTCCTGGCCCTTGCGGACGAAGGAGTGCTTGACCTCGTCGGCGCCGATGAACTTGGAGTTGGCGTCGGAGCCGGCGATGCGCTCCCAGGCGTACTCCTCGATGCGGATGCGCGCCCGGTGGATGGACGGCTGGCTGTCGACGAAGTGCCGGGCGAGGTGGATGCCGTACTGCTCGGCGGACTCGATGCCGTATTCCTTGGCGAACGCGAAGCAGGTGTTCTTCGTCGTGTCCGTGGGCAGGCAGTTGGCGTTGGAGCCGGAGAGGTGGACCTCCTCCAGGTCGCCGGAGAGGGCGACCGAGACGTTGAGGTCCTTGATGTGATGGGTGTCGCCGTCCCGCGTGATCTTTACGACCCGGTTCTCAGCCTTGCCGTACTGGTTCTGTCCCAGAATGGTGGGCATGTCTGCTAGCTCCCTCGGTAAACGGAGTAGCCGAACGGGTTGAGCAGCAGCGGTACGTGGTAGTGCTCGCCCGGCTCGACGGCGAACGTGATCGCCACCTCCGGGAAGAACGCTCCGGTCGCACCGCTGTCCCGATTCGCGGGGGCGTCCTGCTGCGCCTCGGCTTGCTTGGTGGTGCTCTGCTGGTTGGAAACGAAGTACGCCTCGGTCTCGAAGTCGAGACGTACGTGCGTCGTCCCCGCCGGCAGGGCCGGCAGGTCCTTGCAGCGCCCGTCCGCGTCCGTCTTGGACGCGCCGTGCGCGGCCCATGCGCCGTCGCTGCCGGAGCGCACCGAGAGCGTGAGGGCCACGCCCTCTGCGGGGCGGCCGACGCTGGTGTCCAGGATGTGCGTGGACACCGACGTCTGATCGGCAGCCGTGTCGCTGCTCATGCTGCGTCTCCTTCTGCGAGGCGGGTCAGGCGGATGCGGTTGATCTTGACGAGCTCCCCACGCACGATCTCTCGTTCGTGTTCCGGCGCGTTGTCGATCCGGTTACGGACCGCGTCCCTCATCTGCTCGGCGGTCAGGCCGGTGGCGCAGATGAGGAAGACGTGCCCGAAGCGTTCCTGGTAGGCCAGGTTCAGTTCGAGCATCTCGGCCTTGAGCTCGTCGGAGGCCCCCGCCATCCCCCGCTGCTCGCGGGAGGAGGTGGGGTCGCCCGGCTTGGGGCGGCCGATCGGCGGGTGTCCCGCCATCGCCTCGGCCAGATCGTCCGCCGTCAGCTCTGCCATGGCGGCGTCGCTGGCGGCGAAGAGGGCCTCGGTGTCGGCGTACGGGCGCTGCGCGAGGATCTTGCTCCCCCACGCCTCGCTGGCACACACCTCGTGCAGCGCGGCCTGGGCCTCGCTGACGTCGGCCGCATTGAACCGGGTGAGCCCCGGAGTCGTACTCGAAGACACGGGAAGCCTCCGTGGCTGCGTCGTGCTGTGCGTTGGACGGGCTGGGCATAGCTAAGTCTGCGGACAACACCACGTCAACACTTTGTTGAAAACTCGGCAACACGAAAGCCGCCGTTCCGGAAACCCGGAACGGCGGCTTGTGGCGGTTTGCCGCGAGGTAAGGAACGGGGGCCGGTCAGCGCTCGGCCTTCGCGCCGTTCTCCCTGTTCAGGTAGTTGTAGACGGTGAACCTGGAGACCCCGAGCGCGCCCGCGACGGTCTCCACGCCATGCCGTACGGAGAAGGCGCCGCGGGTCTCCAGGATGCGCACGACCGACTGTTTGGTCCTGCGGTCCAGCTCCGCGAGCGGGCGGCCGTGCCGGCGTTCCAGGTCCGCCAGCAGATGATCCAGGGAGTCGGAGAGGTGCGGCAGCCGTACGGCCACCCGGTCCTCACCCTCCCAGGTCAATATGACGTCGTCCCCCTGCGCCAGATCCGGCGCCACCATCTCCCCGCCCATCGCGTCCACCAGCGGCTTCACCGCTTGGACGAACGGGTGGTCGGCAGGCTCGGTCACCGCTCGGCCTCCTTGGCGTCCTGGCCGTCCCGGCCGTCCGGTATCACGTTGACCTGGAGCGAGACGCGGGTGGCGCCGGCCGCCAGGGACTGCCGCAGCAGCGCGTCCACCGCGGTGAGCACCCGCTCCGCGTCCCCCTCGGCGGTATTGCCGAACGGGCCGACGTCGACCGCGTCCAGCTCGGCGCCCGTGACGACCTCACGGGCCACCACCGCGTGGTCCGGTGCCTCGTCCAGGTCGAACGGTTCCGTCGTGAACTCCACTCTCAATCGCACACCGTCAACCTACTGCCGACGTCGGCCCGGCCACCAGAATCGACCGCACGGGACCCCTTGACAGCCCTCCTACCCCGCGGGCACTCTTCCAATACGCAGAAAGAAAGTTTCGTAATACGGAAGGCGCTTACCCCGCATGGGCTTCACCGACACGCGCTTCGACGTCAACCTGTCGATCCTCTTCACCGAGCTCCCGCTGCTGGAGCGCCCCGCCGCCGCGGCCGCCGCCGGCTTCACCGCGGTCGAGCTGTGGTGGCCGTGGGTCGACGCGCCGGTGCCCGAGCAGTCCGAGCTGGACGCGCTGCGGGACGCGCTGAACGACGCCGGCACCCAGCTGGTCGGCCTGAACTTCTACGCCGGGCAGCTGCCGGGCCCGGACCGCGGCGCCCTCTCCCTGCCCGGTGAGGAGTCGGAGAAGTTCCGCGCCAACGTACCGGTCGCGGTGGAGTTCGCCCGCACGATGGGCTGCAAGTCCCTCAACGCGCTGTACGGCAACCGCATCGAGGGCGTCGACCCGGCCCTCCAGGACGAGGTGGCCCTCGCCAACCTCACCCTGGCAGCCCGCGCCGCCGACTCCATCGGCGCGACGCTGCTGATCGAGGCGCTGAACCAGCCCGAGTCGCCGCTCTGCCCGATCGTCTCCGCGCCCAAGGCCGTCGAGATCGTCGACAAGGTCAACGCGGCCACCGGGCTCGGCAACGCCAAGTTCCTGATGGACCTGTACCACCTGGCCATGAACGGCGAGGACCTCAACGAGGTCATCGAGACGTACACCGAGAAGACCGGGCACGTGCAGATCGCCGACAACCCCGGACGCGGCGCGCCCGGCACCGGCCACCTGGACTTCACCGACCTGATCAACCGCCTCAAGAAGGCCGGTTACGACGGCTGGGTCGGCCTGGAGTACAAGCCCGGCGACCGCCCCAGCGCCGGCGCCTTCGAGTGGCTGCCCGCGCCGCTGCGCGCCGCCAACGGGCACTGATACCGAACGACTGACGGACGGGCCGGGGGGGGAGCGACCGATGCCGAGGATGACCGCCGCAGCGGCGGCCGCACGGATCGTCCGGGACGAGGGCGGCGACACCGCCTTCGGCTGCCCGGACGCGCCCGGCGGCCCGCTGCACGCGGCGCTCGCATCCGGCGGCACCGCTCTCCCGACCGCACGCCACGCGCAGTCCGCGGCCCACATGGCCGACGGCTGGGCCCGCGCGAGCGGGCGCACCGGGGTGGTTGTCGCGGGCGCGGCGTCGGGGCCGGGGCTGGTGCCCGGGCTGCACGCCGCACAGGCTGACGGGGTACCGCTGGTCTGCCTCGCCGCGGGGTCCGGAGCGCCGGTACGGGCGGTGGCCAAGCAGGTCTTACCGGCCGCCTCCGCCGCCCGCCTGCCGTGGGCGCTGCGCGAGGCGTTCCGTACGGCCCGCGAGGGCCGGCCGGGGCCGGTACTGGTGGAGCTGCCCGCCGACGTGGACGCAGAGATCGCATACGATCCGGCGGTCGACGGTCCACTGCCGACACGCAGCGGCATACCGCATCCGCCGCAGGTCGCGGCCGCGCTGGAGCTGCTGCTCGCCGCGCGCCGGCCGCTGCTGCTGGCGGGCGGCGGGGTGACCGCGGCGGACGCCGGTGCCGCGCTGCGCGCGCTGGCCGGCCGGCTGCGGGTGCCGTTCGCCGACACCCCGGGCGGCCGCGGCTGCGCGGGGGACGGCCACGAGCTGTACGCCGGTACCGTCGGGTCTTCTCCGGGCGACCAGGCCCTCGGTACGGCGGACTGCGTGCTCGCGGTCGGCACCGGGCGGGCCGCCGGCCTCCTCACGGGGGTGCGCACGGTGATCCAGGTGGACGCCGAGCCGTCGGCGATCGGCGGGTACGGCACGACGACCGGCCTCGGGATCGTCGCGGATGCGCGGCTCTTCCTGGAGGCGCTGCACGACGCGGCGCTGCACGACGCGGCCGACGACGGTACGGAGCGCCGGGAGTGCGCCCGGTGGGCCCGGCCCGCGGGGGCCGGGGCCCGGACGCCCGGCCCGCGCGGCTCGGGCGGCGCCCCGGTCCCGGTCGGCCGGGTCCACGCGGAGCTCGACGCGGTCTTCGGTACGGACGCCTGCTTCGTCCTCACGGAGGAGGCGTACGGGGAATGGAGCGGCGCGCTGCTCCCGGTCGGCAGGCCACGGCGGCTGCTGCTCGGCGGCCGCGGCGGCCCGCCCGGCTGGGCGGTGCCCGCGGCGCTCGGCGCGCGGGTCGCGCTGGCCGCGGCGGCTCCGGACGCCGTACTGGTCGGCATCGCCGCCGGGCCCGGACTGCCGCCCGCGGCCGAGGAGTTGACGGTCGCGGCGGAGCACTCGGTGCCGTACGTACAGTTACTGCTCGACCGGGACGAGCGCGGTCCGGACGCCGTGCGGCTGGCCGAGGCGTACGGCTGCTCGGGGCGCCGGATCACGGCCCGGGACGGGCTGCGCTCCGCGCTGGAGTGGGCCCGCAAGGAGGCCGTCTCCACGCGGCGCCCGGTCCTGGTCGACGTACTGGCCAGGCCCGACGAACAGCAAAACGAATAGCAACACACACAGACTTCCGGCGGCGGCACTGACACCTGTCCTGTCGCGCCCAGGTGCCGCCGCCGGGACCCTTTTCCGGCCGCTGCGTGCGGTGGTAGAAGGACACCCAGCAAGTTTTCAACAAACTGTTGACGTTTGGTTGGAGCCCTCCATACGCTCCAACATGCGGAAGTCGGCTTCCGCGCTCTTCGTACGGAAGGTCACCATGACGAAGCCCTCGCTGACGGCGCGCACACTCACCACGGAGTCGGGCGCCCCCGTCGCCGACAACCAGAACTCCGCCACCGCCGGCATCGGTGGTCCGATCGTCCTGCAGGACCAGCACCTGATCGAGAAGCTCGCCCGCTTCAACCGGGAGCGCATCCCGGAGCGTGTGGTGCACGCCCGCGGTTCCGGCGCGTACGGCTACTTCGAGGTGACCGACGACGTCACCGGCTTCACCCGCGCCGACTTCCTGAACACCGTCGGCAAGCGGACCGAGCTCTTCATCCGCTTCTCGACCGTCGCCGACAGCCTCGGCGGCCCGGACGCAGCGCGTGACCCGCGCGGCTTCGCGGTGAAGTTCTACACCGAAGAGGGCAACTACGACCTCGTCGGCAACAACACCCCGGTGTTCTTCATCAAGGACCCGATCAAGTTCCCCGACTTCATCCACTCGCAGAAGCGCGACCCCTTCACGGGCAAGCAGGAGCCGGACAACGTCTGGGACTTCTGGGCGCACGCCCCCGAGGCGACCCACCAGGTCACCTGGCTGATGGGCGACCGGGGCATCCCGGCCTCCTACCGCCACATGAACGGCTACGGTTCGCACACCTACCAGTGGACCAACGCCGAGGGCGAGCAGTTCTTCGTCAAGTACCACTTCAAGACCAACCAGGGCATCCGCTGCCTGGACGCCGACCAGGGCGCCGAGCTGGCCGGCAAGGACGCCAACTCGCACCAGACCGACCTGCTGCAGTCCATCGAGCGCGGCGTGTACCCGTCCTGGACGCTGTACGTGCAGATCATGCCGGCGGCCGAGGCGGCGGACTACCGCTTCAACCCGTTCGACCTGACCAAGGTGTGGCCGCACAAGGACTACCCGCTGCAGCGCGTCGGCCGGATGGTCCTGGACCGCAACCCGGACAACGTCTTCGCCGAGGTCGAGCAGTCCGCCTTCTCGCCGAACAACTTCGTGCCCGGCATCGGCCCGTCCCCCGACAAGATGCTGCAGGGCCGGCTCTTCGCCTACGCCGACGCGCAGCGCTACCGCCTGGGCGTCAACCACACCCAGCTGCCGGTCAACGCCCCCAAGGCGACCGTGGCCAACAACTACGGCCGGGACGGTCTGATGGCGTCCAACGCGCAGGGCCGGCAGGCGAAGAACTACGAGCCGAACAGCTACGACGGCCCGGTCCAGACGAACGACGCGCTGTCCGCGCCGTTCGCCGTCACCGGCCACACCGGCACCCACGAGGCCCCGCAGCACACCAAGGACGACGACTTCTTCCAGGCCGGCGAGCTCTACCGGCTGATGTCGGAGGACGAGAAGAACCGTCTGGTGGCGAACATCGCCGGCGGCCTCTCGCAGGTCTCCCGCGACGACGTCATCGAGAAGAACCTCGCGCACTTCCACGCCGCCGACCCGGACTACGGCAAGCGCGTCGAGGCCAAGGTCCGCGAGCTGCGCGAGGACTGAGTCCCGGTCCTCGAAAGGCTGCGTGAGGACTGACGGGAGGTCAGCACCCTTGCGCGTCCGTACCGTCCGGCCCGTTGAGGGGTGGCCGGGCGGTACGGACCGGCCGGCGGCTTCGGCCGCCGGCCGACGGTGGGCTCCGCGGTGCGGCGGAGAAGCCAGTGCGGTGGTACGGACGCGTCTCATAGGGAAGGGCGCATCCTCTCCACAGCACCGCGGAGCACACCTTCCTCACCCCACCCCCTCCCCAGACTCCGTCCGGTGGCGCGTGTCCTGTCGCGCCTGTAACTCGTGTCACCGGGCGGGAACCACCCACAGGGCCCGCTCGTCCGTACGGTCACGGACGCGCGGGCCCTGTGCGCGTCTCTCCTCCCGTCTCTCCTCGCGATTCGCCCCACGAACGGCGCGTTCCGGGGGACCATGGACGGCGATGAGCCGAACGACCCGCCAGGAGCCGAACATGGCCGACAGCGTGCCGGTGCGCTGCCCTACGTGCCGCCGCGAGAACGCCTTCACGCCGCCCACCTTCCCGTGCGCGTGCGGGGCACCGCTGACGATGCCCGTGCTGCGCGGCGGGGTGCCCGTCGAGATCCAGCACCGCACTTGGCAGAGCTCCTGGGTGGAGGTGCGCTGCGAGTCCTGCGGGCGGCTGGACGAGTGGCCGGCGCCGGAGTCGGCGTGCGCGTGCGGCACGGTCGTCCGGGTACCGGTGATACCGGCCCCGGGACCGCCGGCCCCGGAGATCACCCCACTCGGCCGGGCGGGACACCGCTCCCCCGCGCACCCGGCCACGCTGCGCCCGGCCTTCCGCCCGGTGACGATCCGTACGGCACGGGACTGTGTCACCGCCGCCATGCAGTACCTGAAGTGGCTGGGCTTCACCGAGGTCGTACGCGCCCCCGAGCGCAGCTCGTCGGGGGTGGACGTGCGGGGCCGCGGACTGGTCGCCCAGGTCGACCCGACCACCCGCCCCACCCGCCTCCGCGAGATCGAAACCGTCTGGCTGAACGGCCTCAACGACTCGGCCCTCGCGGTCTTCTTCTCCCTGGCCGGGTACGCCCACGACGCCCGCGCCCGCGCCGACGCCCTCCACGTCCCGCTCTTCGTCATGGACCTCACGGGCACCCCGCAGCCGGTGAACGACCCGGCGGACGAGCTGATCAGGAAGGGCCCGTGACCCGCTCCGCCACCGGCGCGTGCCGCCGCCTCTCCGCCGAATTCCGGTAGCCGTACACCGCGTACACGACCATGCCCAGCGCCATCCACCCGGCGAACCGCAGCCAGTTCACCGGGTCGAGGTTGGCGATCAGCCAGACCGAGAAGGCCACGCCGACGGCCGGCACGAGCGGCACCAGCGGCGTACGGAAGGCCCGCGGCAGCTCGGGCCGCGTACGCCGCATGACCACCACGGCGACCGCGACGACGATGAACGCCGCCAGGATGCCGATATTGGTGAGATCGGCGGCCTCCCGGATCGGCAGGAACCCCGCGATGATCGCCGACCCGATACCGACGGGCCAGATCACCCGGGTCGGCACCCGTTTCCGCCCGTGGCGGCGCTGCGTGGATCGCCGGGTTCCCCGCCGTACGTTGTTCCGCCGCCTTCGGCGGCGGGTTGGGGTTCGGGGCGCAGTCCAAGGGCGTGGTAGGTGCGGGGCCGAGGGCTCCGGGGCGGCGTCTTGGACGCATGATTTACGGTCCGCGCAAGCTCTCGCGTAAACGCAACCTCCCCTCCGGACCACAAATCACGCTTGACTGTCCAAGACACCACCCCTCCACCCCCGTCCCCTCCCGTCGGTGCAAAGGCTGCGCCCCGTTAGGGGAAGAGGCGCACGGGGCGTGCCCCGACGCCCGCAGGCCGACCCCCTATACCGGCTGACCGCGACCGCGCAGACCGCCCCGGCGATCACCACCAGCGCCACGATGCCCAGCTTGACCACGACCAGGATCGTCTCGAAGCGCGCCGACTCCTTCGTACCGCGCGAGAGCACGAAGGCGAGGAGGAGGCAGAGCAGCGCGGCGAGCAGATCGACGCGGTGCCCGGCGCCGGTACCGGGCGCGCCGAGCATCCAGACCGGAAGGTCGATGCGATGCCGCCCGCTGGGCGGTTGCCCGGGCCCCCGGGGTGACCTCGCCGGTGGATTCCTCGGTACCCCGGGGTCACCCCGCAGGCGGGTTCCCCCGTACCCCGGGGTCACCCCGCCGCCCTGTCTTTCCCCCACCACAACGGGAGGGGACGGGCCGGAGCGGTAGGGGGTCCGGACGTAAAGCGAAGCAGTCCGGGCCCCCTGCCGCGGAGGTCCGTCACCGCACCCGAAAGCCCCGCGCAGCGGCACCCCCCCCCCGCAGGCGCAACGGCGGGGAGGACGGGCGCGGACGCCCGCCCGAACATCGGCCCGAGCCCCGCGCAGCGGACTGCTCACAGGACGAACCCTTCAGGGAAGGGGTCGCGGGGATCCAGTAGGTAGTTGGCGGTGGCGGTGATCCAGGCGCGGCCGGAGAACTCCGGTATGACGGCGGGGAGTCCGCCGACTTCGGTGGTGCCGACGAGGCGTCCCGTGAAGCGCGTTCCGATGAAGGACTCGTTCACGAACTCGGTGTTCAGGGGGAGTTCGTTGCGTGCGTGGAGCTGGGCCATGCGGGCCGAGGTGCCCGTGCCGCACGGGGAGCGGTCGAACCAGCCCGGGTGGATGGCCATCGCGTTGCGCGAGTGGCGGGCATTGGATCCGGGCGCGAGGAACTGTACGTGCTTGCAGCCGGAGATGAGCGGGTCGGTGGGGTGCGCCGGGCGGTTCTGGTCGTTGACCGCGGCCATGATGTCCAGCCCGGCCGCCAAGATGTCGTGCTTGCGGGAGCGGTCGAACGGCAGGCCCAGTCGGTCCAGTTCCACGATCGCGTAGAAGTTGCCGCCGTAGGACATGTCGTAGCGGACCTCGCCCAGGCCGGGGACGTCCACCTTGGCGTCCAATTCGAGTGCGAAGGCGTCGACATTGCGCAGGGTGACCTGCTCGGCCGCACCGTCCCGCACCGTCACCCGCGCCTCGACCAGCCCGGCCGGGGTGTCCAGCCGGACGACGGTCTCCGGCTCGGTGACCGGCACCATGCCGGTCTCGACCAGGACGGTGGCCACGCCGATCGTGCCGTGCCCGCACATCGGCAGAAAGCCGCTGACCTCGATGTACAGGACGCCCCAGTCGGCGTCGGGGCGGGTGGGCGGCTGGAGGAGCGCGCCGCTCATGGCGGGGTGGCCGCGCGGCTCGTCGACGAGGAAGCGGCGGAGCCCGTCGAGATGGTCGACCGCATACCGGCGGCGGTCGGCCATGGTGGCGCCCGGGATCGGGCCCACCCCGCCGGTCACGACGCGGGTGGGCATGCCCTCGGTGTGCGAGTCGACGGCGCTGAGGGTGCGTACGGATCTCATCAGGCGGCCGCCAGCTTTTCGAGTGCGGTGATGGCGCGGGCCATGTCGGCCTGGACCTGGGCGCGGTGCTCCGGGACGAGCGGGCCGCGCGGCGGGCGGCAGGGCCCGCCGTACCGGCCGACCTGCTCCATGCCCGCCTTGATGGCCTGCACGAATTCGGTACGGGAGTCCCAGCGGAAGGCGGCGACCAGCGGCTCGTACAGCGCGCGTGCCTCCTCCAGTCGGCCGGCGCGCGCCAGTGCGTACAGCTTCGCGGACTCGGCGGGGAAGACGTTCGGGAAGCCGGCGAACCAGCCGACGGCGCCCATGAGCAGACTCTCCAGGACGACGTCGTCGGCGCCGCTGATGATGTCGAGGCCGGGGGCCTGCTCCTTGATCTCCAGTACTCGGCGGACGTCACCGGAGAACTCCTTGACCGCCACGACGTTGTCGATCTGGGCGATCTCGCCGAGGAGGGCGGGCGTGAGGTCGACCTTGGTGTCGATGGGGTTGTTGTAGACCATGACGGGCAGGCCGACGCCGGCCACCGCCTCGAAGTGCGCGAGCACCTCGCCGCGGTTGGCGCGGTACATGGTCGGCGGTAGACAGAGCACACCGTCCGCGCCGTCCTCGGCGGCGACCTCGGCCCAGTGCCGGGCCTGGTGGCTGCCGACGCCGTGTACGCCGACGATCACCGTGCCGTCGTCGCCGACCGCCTCGATCGCGGTACGGGCGACCGCGCGGCGCTCCTCGTCGGTGAGGGAGGAGTACTCCCCCAGCGAGCCGTTCGGGCCGACGCCGTCGCAGCCGTTGTCCACCAGCCAGCGGCAGTGCTCGGCGTAACGGTCCAGGTCGGGGGCGAGTCCGGCGGGGGCAGCGGGGTCCTCGCGGTACGGGAGCGCGGTGGCGACGACCACGCCGCCGAGGCCGGCGGGGCGGTGGGAGGCGGTGCTGTTCATGCGGTGCTCTCCTTCGGGTCGTGCGGGTCGTACGGGTCGTACGGGTCGTTCGGGTCGTGCAGGCCGTTCGGCTCGTTCGAGTCGAGGTCCGACGGTGCAGCGGCCAGCTCACTCAGGCGGATGGGCTGGGCGATGGGGCGGCGGTGCGGGGCGGCGACGGGCAGGCCGTCCGCCGGGCGCGCGGGGCCGTTCCCGCTCAGCCGGGCGGTGAGCTCGGCGACGGTGGGCCCGCAGATCCGGGCCTGGCAGGGGCCGAGGCCCGCGCGGGTGGCGAGCTTGGTGACGCGCGGCGCGGCGCCGGCCGCCTCGGTGGCGGCCCCGCAGAGCGTCCCGTAATCCGTCTCCTCGCAGCGGCAGATCACGGTCTCCCGGCGCAGCCAGCCGGGCCAGGCCGACCCGACGGGATGGGCGGCGGCCAGCCGGGCGGCGAAGGCGCGGCCCCGGTCGCGGTTGCGGCGCACCCGGCGCAGCGCGGGCGCCGCGGGGTCACCGCCACCCGCGAGCCAGCCCGCGAGCGCGCCTTCGGTACGGGCGGCCGGCGCGCCCGCGATGCCGGTGATCTCCCCGGCCGCGTACACGCCCGGGCAGCTGGTCAGCTGGTCCCCGTCGACGGCCACGAACTCGCCCGCCGGGGACCGCAGCAGCGCGCACCCCGCGGCCATCGGCAGCTCCAGCTGCGGGCTGAAGCCGTGGCTGACGCAGAGCGCGTCCACGGCGACGGTCACCTCGCTGCCGGGGATCACCGACCAGTCGGGCCGCAGTCGCGCGGTGACCGCCTCCTCGACGCGACCTTTCCCGCGCGCCTCGATGACGGTCCGGCCCGTGCGGTACGGGACGCGGTGGCGGGCCAACAGGGCGGTGTACTCGGCGAGTTCTGCTGCCTTGCCGGGCTGCTCGGCCAGTTCCCAGGGGCGGCGCGCCCAGCCGCGGGCGACGGTCGCCGCCGGGTTGGCCTCCAGGACCGCCCGTACCCCGGCACCCGCCTCCAGCAGCGCGGCGGCGACGGGGAGCAGGAACGGTCCGCTGCCCGCGAGCAGCACGTCGTCGCCGATGACCAGCCGCTCCCCCTTGGCGAGCGCCTGCGCCGCGCCGGCCGCGTACACGCCGGGCAACTCCCAGCCGGGGAACGGGAGTACGCGGTCGTGGGCGCCGGGCGCGAGGACCAGCGCGTCGGGGGCGAGGGTGCGGCGCGGCCGGCCGGTGCCGTCGGCGGGGCCGGTCAGGGTGTGAACGAGGGGCGGGCCTGGCGTGCCGGGGTCCGGCCGCTCCAGCGCCCAGACCGCCGTCTCCGCCAGCCAGGTGCAGCGCGGGTGTCCGAGGACGCGGCGGCGGAGCCGCTCGAACGCGGCCCACCCGTGGTGCAGCCGACCGGCCCGCTCGGCGCCGTACTCCTCGGGCAGCATGCGGTGGTACTGACCTCCGGGCCGCTCGGCCGCGTCGAGCAGGGTGACCGCGGCCCCGGCGGCCAGCGCGGACGCGGCCGCGGCGAGGCCGGCGGGTCCGGCGCCGATGACGACGACCTGACGGTGCGTCATGCGGCCTCCCCCGCCGCGTCGTTGGCCGCTCCGCCCGACCGGCCCTGAGTGGCCACCACGCCCCCGTCCGGCCCGTCCGACCGGTTTTGGGTAGTCACCACGTCCCCGTCCACCGCCCGGCGCCGGCACGCCCGTACGTCCGGTGCGCCGTTCACGGTCAGTACGCAGTCGAAGCACACGCCGATGCCGCAGAACACCCCGCGCGGGGCGCCCGAGCGTGCCGTACGCCAGGAGGTGCGGCCGGCCGCGAGCAGTACTCCGGCGATGCTCTGGCCCGCGATGCCGGTGACCGGCTCGCCGTCCACGGTGATACGCAGCGGCCGCTCGGGCCGCCGCCCGGTGGCGTCGGCCGCGGCACGGATCAGTCGGGGGCTCATGCGCTCTCCTCAGTCGGGGCCGGTGCGCCCAGTACGGCGGGGCGGTCCACCCGGAACGGGGCGGGGTCGATCTCCGGTTCGGCGCCGCGCACCAGGTCGCGCAGCAGGCGGGCAGTGCCGAGCGAGAGGCCGATGCCGGCGCCCTCGTGGCCGGTCGCGTGCCACAGCCCGGACAGCCGCGGGTCGGCGCCGATGACCGGGAGGTGGTCGGGTACGTACGGGCGGAAGCCGCCGTACGCGCGCGTCACGGGGACGCCCGCGAGGCCGGGGAAGAGCCGGAGCGCTTTCGCCGCGATGGCGGAGAGCACCTCGGGGCGCAGCCGGTCGTCGAAGCCGGTGCGGCGGCGGGAGGAGCCGAGCAGCACGCTGCCGCCGCGGGTGGCCTCGACGACCGCCGAGGTCTGCAGGTCCTCGGCGCTGCTGCCGACGGCGCCCACGTAGTCGGCGTCGTAGACCTTGTGGAAGACGGTGGGCGGCAGCGGCGCGGTGACGAGGATGTCGCCGCGGCGGGGGCGTACGTCGACGAGCGCGCCGAGGCGGTCGGCGAGCCGCCCGGACCAGGGGCCGGCGGCGTTGATGAAGAGGTCGGCGGCCAGGTCGCCTTCGGTGGTACGGACTGCGGTGAGGCGGCCGCCACGGGTGCGGGCGCCGAGCACTTCGCAGTGGGTGCGCAGCGTGGCGCCGTGCGCGAGGGCGTCGCCGAGCAGTGCCGCGGCCGCGGCGGCGGGCTGGACCTGGGCGTCCTCGGGGTAGTGCAGGGCCGCGGTGTGGTCGCGGGTGACGTGCGGCTCGGCGGCGGCGAGCGCGGCGGCGTCCAGAGGTTCGGCGCGTACGCCCGCCGCACGCTGGTCGGCGGCGAACCGGCGGAGTCCCTCGGCACCCGCTTCCGTCGTGGCGACGACGATGCCGCCCTTGGGGTCCCATTCGACGGCGCGTACGGCGCGTACGGCGCGTACGGCTTGGGCGCTGCCGGACGGCCCGTCGGCGATCGCGGCCAGCGCCTCGGGCCAGAGGCGGCGCGACAGCTGGGCCAGCCGCAGCTCGGGGCCCGGCCCCTTGTCGGAGACGAGGACGTTGCCCTCACCGTGTGCGGTGGTCGCCTCGGCGGCACCGCCCCGATCCACGACGGTCACCTGGAAGCCGCCCGCCAGGGCCAGTTCGCGGGCACAGGCCGCGCCGACGATCCCGGCACCGAGAACCACGACCCGCGTTCCGTACATCGACCGCATTGACCGCATTGAAGGCCCCTTCGTTCGCTTTACCGAACGCTGCGAGGCTAGGAGGGGGCCGCCGGGAGGTCAATGGGGAAACAGAAATCCGGCCTGACAGTCGGCCTGACGGCCAACCTGACAGGCCGTCAGGCATGCGGGCCCGGCACGGGCCGCGAGGCGTCGCCCTCCGGCCCCTGACCCGCCCGGTACTGGAGCAACAACACCGACCGCACCGGCCCGCCCACCGCCGTATACGCATGCGGCCTCGACGCATCGAAGCCGACGTAGTCCCCGGGGCCGAGCTCGATGTGCTCGCCGTCCACGTCCACGGCCAGCCGCCCGGCCTGCACGATCGTGTGCTCGGTGCCGACATGGCCCAGCGAGTTCTGCCGCGCGCCCTCGCGTACCTGCTGGTCGTACACCTCGAACCCGGCCTCGCCGAGCTCGAAGCGGCGCAGCGGCCGCAGGTCGACCGCGTCGCCGCTGAGCACCTCGACATCCGCGGCGCGCACCACGGTCGGGCTGTCGTCCGGGCGGGTGTCCAGCAGCCCCGAGATCGGCATCTCCAACGCGCGCGAGAGGCTGAACACCGTCTCGATGGTGGGGTTTCCGGTGCCGGACTCCAGCTGCGACAGCGTCGCCTTGCCGATCCTGGAGCGCCGGGACAGCTCGGAGAGCGAGAGCCCCCGCCGCGCCCTGGCGCGCTTCAGGTTCGCCGCCAGCATGTCCCGGATCGAGCCCTCGGGAGCGCTCACCCTTCCCGCCCTTCGCCGCGACGCGACCCCGCGTCTGTTCCGCCGACCTGTTCCGTCAACCGAACGGCACACCGCCGCACCGCCGCCGTACCGTTCATCTCACCGAACAGTCTACGGAGTACCGCAACGGCAAGAAGGGCGCACGGAACCAGCCATCAACCGACCGGCACCGTGCGCCCTTTCTGTCACCCAACGCCCCCTTCGCCCCTCACGGAACGACGGGCGAGACTTATCCCACAGCGGCCGCCTCGCCCTGCGCGGCGATCGCCTCACCCTGCGCGGCGGCCGCCGGCATGGGCCCCGCCGACGAGCCGCCGTCCACGGCGATCTCCGCGCCGGTCAGATACCCGGACGCGTCCGAGGCGAGGAAAGCCACCAGCCCCGCCACATCATTGGGCAGGCCGATGCGGCCGAGCGCGACGCCCGGGTGGGCGCCCGACTCCGGCATGGCCGCGACCTCGGCGACCATCGGGGTGTCGATGACGCCGGGGTGCACGGAGTTGACCCGTATGCCGTACTGACCCAGCTCCAGTGCGGCGATCTTCGTCAGGCCGCGCAGCCCCCACTTGGAGGCGCCGTAGCCGCCCGTACGAGGGATGCCGGTGAGCCCGCCCACGGAAGAAATGTTGACGATGGAGCCGCCGCCGGCCGCGACCATCGCCTCCCGCACCGCCTTGATCCCGAGGAACGGCCCGACAAGGTTGATCCGCAACGTCCGCTCGAAGTTCTCCACCGACTCATCGGCCAGCGGCATCGAGCGGAACACACCCGCATTGTTGATCAGTACGTCCACGCCGCCGAAGGCCGAGACCGCCGTGTCCACGACCGCCCCCCACTCCGCCTCCTCCGTGACGTCGAGGTGCACATAACGCGCCGCCTCGCCGATCTCGTCGGCGACCCGCTTCCCGGGCTCGTCCAGCACGTCGGCCAGGACCACCCGCCCGCCGAGCCGGGCGAAGAGCCGGGCCTCGGCCTCTCCCTGGCCGCGGGCCGCACCCGTGATGATCGCGGTCTTGCCTTCGAGCGTGAGCACAGAGCTTTCCTCCATCACCTCGTCAAGGGCCTATCAATCAGCCATATGACGAGAAGTCAGGTCAAGAGCTCGGCACCACATAATGACCACATGTTCGATCACCACGCCCTGCGCGCCTTCTGTCTGGAATTCAACGGCTCGACCGAGGAATTCCCCTTCCCCGGCAACCCCGACGTGGCGGTCTACAAGGTGGGCGGCAAGATCTTCGCGCTCTCCTCCCTGGACGCCGCCGACCCGCTCACCGTCAGCCTGAAGTGCGACCCCGAAGAGGCGGTCCGACTGCGCGCCACCCACCCCGAGATCATCCCCGGCTACCACCTCAACAAGCGCCACTGGAACACCGTCCAGCTGACCGGCACCCTCCCCGAAGCCCTGGTCCGCGAGCTGATCGAAGACTCCTACGACCTGGTCGTGGCGGGCCTGCCGCGCGCACAGCGCCTCCGCCTCGACCGCCCTTGAGGAACTGGATCTTGAATTATGTAGACCAGTCGGTCTACGGTCGTCGCCATGACACGTTCAGGGGAACAAGAGACGCGCGTACGGATCCTGCGTACCGCCGCCGAGCTGTTCCGGCGCCAGGGATACGGGGCCACCGGGCTCAACCAGATCCTTACGTCCAGTGGCGCGCCCAAGGGATCGCTGTACTTTCATTTCCCGGGCGGCAAAGAGCAGTTGGCGGCCGAGGCGATGGCACTGGCCGGGAGCGATCTGGGTGAGCGGATGGCTGTGGCGGTGGCCGCAGCCGACGGGCCGCGGGCCGCGGTGACCGCGCTCGGCGGCGTGCTGGCCGACGGGCTGGCGGCCTCCGGCTACCGGGACGGCTGTCCGGTCGCCACCGTCGCGCTGGAGCAGGCGGGCGAGGCGGGGCCGATCCACGACGCCTGCGCGGCGACGTACGAAGGCTGGCTGGCGGGACTGCGGGAGCAGCTGAAGGGCTGGGGAGCGCCCGAGGACACGGCCGCCGAACTGGCCGACCTCGCGTTCTCCTCCGTCCAGGGAGCCCTGCTGCTCGCCCAGGTACGCCGGGACGTCGGCGTCCTGCACACCATCGCCGACCAGGTCGGCGCACACATCGAAGCACGGCTGGCGACGGTCACCACCGGAGGGGCAGCATGAAGGTCCACCACCTCAACTGCGGCTCGATGACGACCATCGAGGCGACCTACGACGGGCCGCGGCCGCTGCCCGTCGTCTGCCACTGCCTGCTGGTCGAAACGGACACGGACGGGCTGGTACTGATCGAAAGCGGGCTGGGCACGGAGGACGTGCGACGCCCGCAGGACACCCTGGACCCGGTGTGGCGGGAACTGGCGTCGCCCGCGCTGGACCCCGCCGAGCCGGCCGTACGGCAGGTCGAACGGCTCGGCTTCCGCCCCGAGGACGTCCGGCACATCGCCGTCACCCACCTGGACGTGGACCACACCGGCGGGCTGCCCGACTTCCCCGCCGCGCGGGTCCATGTGCGGGCCGAGGAGCTGACGGCCGCCGCGGCGGAAGCCCCCAGCCGCCGCTACCGCCCCGCCCACTGGGCGCACGGCCCGCACTGGGAGACGTACGAGGGGGACGGCGGCGACACCTGGGCGGGCTTCGCGGGCGTGCGCGAACTGGCGGGGCTGGGCGGGGACTTCCTGCTCGTGCCGCTGGGCGGGCACAGCGCGGGGCACGCCGGGATCGCCGTACGCGACGGGGACCGGTGGCTGCTGCACGCCGGGGACGCCTACTTCTACCACCGGGAGATCGCCCCGGAGGATCCGTCCTCCCATCCGCTGCTGGACTTCATCCAGCTCGATGCCCAGGTGGACGCGGAGCTGCGGATCGCCAACCAGCGGCGGCTTGCCGAGGCCGCGCGCGAAGAGGAGATCACGGTGCTCAACGCACACGACCCGTGGACATTCCTACGCCTCGCCGGCTGAACCGCCGGACACCTCCCCCGCCAGCCGGTCCCGCAGTTCGATCTTGCGGACCTTGCCGCTGACCGTCATGGGGAAGGACTCCAGGATGTCGAGGTGGCGGGGGACCTTGTAGTGCGCGAGTCGGTTGCGGCAGTAGTCGGCCAGGTCGTCCAGGGTGAGGGTGTCGGCCGGGTCCTTGAGGATGACGCAGGCCGCGATCTCCTCGCCGTACTTCTCGTCCGGCACGCCGACGACCTGCACGTCCGCGATCTTCGGGTGTCCGTACAGGAACTCCTCGATCTCCCGCGGATAGACGTTCTCCCCGCCCCGGATGATCATGTCCTTGATCCGGCCGACGATCCGTACGTACCCGTCGTCGTTCATGACCGCCAGGTCCCCGGTGTGCATCCAGCCCTCGGGATCGATGACCTCCGCCGTGCGCTCCGGCTCCTCCCAGTAGCCGAGCATCACGCTGTACGCGCGGGTGCACAGCTCGCCGGGCTCGCCGCGCGGCACGGTGTCGCCGGTCGCCGGGTCGACGACCTTCACCTCGACATGCGGCAGTACCCGGCCGACCGTCTCCGTACGGTGCTCCAGGTCGTCGTCGCGGCGGGTCTGGGTGGAGACCGGGGACGTCTCGGTCATGCCGTAACAGATGGAGACCTCGGCCATGTGCATCTCTGCGACCACCCGCTTCATGACCTCCACCGGGCAGGGCGAGCCCGCCATGATGCCGGTACGCAGCGAGGAGAGGTCGTACGAGGCGAAGTCGGGCAGGTTCAGCTCGGCGATGAACATCGTCGGGACGCCGTAGAGGGAGGTGCAGCGCTCCTGCTGGACGGCGCGCAGGGTGGCGGCCGGCTCGAATGCGGGGGCGGGGATGACGGTACAGGCGCCGTGCGAGGTGGCCGCGAGGTTTCCCATGACCATGCCGAAGCAGTGGTAGAACGGCACCGGCAGGCAGATCCGGTCCGCTTCCGTGTAGCCGACCGTCTCGCCCACCCAGTAGCCGTTGTTGAGGATGTTGCGGTGCGAGAGGGTGGCGCCCTTGGGGAAGCCGGTGGTCCCTGAGGTGTACTGGATGTTGATCGGGTCGTCCGGGTCGAGCGTCGCGGCGATCTCCGCGACCCGCGCGGCCGGGACCGCCGTTCCGGCGGCCAGCAGCTCCTCCCAGCTGGGGTCGGCGATGTACACGACCTCCCGCAGTCGGGCGGCGTCCGGGCGCACCTCCTCCACCATCCGCCGGTAGTCGCTCGTCTTGTGCGCGGTCGCGGAGACCAGCAGCTCGACGCCCGACTGGTTCAGTACGTACGCCAGCTCGTGCACCCGGTAGGCCGGGTTGATGTTGACCATGACGGCGCCGATACGGGCCGTGGCGTACTGGATCAGCGTCCACTCGGGGCAGTTGGGTGCCCAGATGCCCACCCGGTCGCCCTTGCCGACGCCCTTGGCGAGCAGCCCGCGCGCGACCTCGTCGACGGCGCGCCCGAACTGTTCGTACGTCCAGCGCCGCCCGCCGGCCACGTCGACCATGACCTCGCGGTCGCCGAACCGCTCGATGGCCAGCTCCAGATCGGCGCCGATGGTGCGGTCCAGCAACGGACGGTCGCGCTCGCCGCTCTCGTAGGACAGCGGACGGCCGTCGGGCGCGGCGGGGCTCCCGGGGGTGGTGCCGGACGCGTCCTCCGGGGCGTTCTCGGTCGCGCTCATCGGTGGTCCTCCTCGCGGTACTCGGCGAACTCCAGGCCAAGCATGCCCCGAGCGTCTGCGCTCGCCTACCCTCACGCGCCGCGAAGATCCGTGCCGCCGCCGACGGCGACACCCATCGACTGCGGGGCTTCGCTCTCTTTCGCCCCTCTATGTCCGACCTACGGGATCCCGCAATGCGGGTTCCCGACCGCGGGGGACTGTTCAACGGGCGTCGCTCCCCGGGGAAACTCGTGTCGCACGGAGAAATTGACGCAGCGGAAAGCCGAGGGTTCTTCCGGGGCTTGGCGACGAAGAATTCTCGGTCCACGGGAATTGTTCGTCGAGAATGCCGGGCCACCGCGGACCCGCCGAAGTCCCGCTGCGGCGGAATACGAAATCTCGGAGAGGTGATGTCCGGTGGCCGGAACGGCCGTGGTGACGGGGGCAAGCAGCGGGATCGGCGAGGCGACCGCGCGCCGGCTGGCGAAGGAGGGCTATGACGTCGTGGCCGTCGCCCGCCGGGCGGACCGGCTGAGCCGCCTCGCCGAAGAGACCGGTGCCCGCACCTGCCGCGTCGACATCACGGACGCCGAGTCGGTCCGGCGGTTCGCCGCCGAGCTGGACTCCTGCGATGTCCTGGTCAACAACGCCGGCGGCGCCGTGGGAGCGGACACCGTGGCCGAGGCGGCCGCGGCGGACTGGGAGCGGATGTTCTCCGTGAACGTGCTCGGTACCCTCCGCGTGACCCAGGCGCTGCTGCCGCTGCTGCGGGCCGGAGGCGGTGGCACGGTCGTCACCGTCACCTCCACCGCGGCCTTCACCAACTACGCGGGCGGCGGCGGATACAGCGCCGCCAAACACGCCGAGCACGCCCTCAGCGAGACCCTGCGCGTGGAGCTGTGCGGCGAGCCCGTACGCGTCATCGAGGTGGCCCCCGGGATGGTCAGGACCGAGGAGTTCGCGCTCAACCGGCTGCGGGGCGACGCCGAACGGGCCGCCGCCGTCTACGAAGGGGTCGACCGCCCCCTCACCGCCGACGATGTCGCCGAGTGCGTCGCGCTGGCCGTCGGGCTGCCGCAGCACGTGAACATCGACCAGCTCGTGGTGCGCCCACTGGCGCAGGCCGCTCAGCACCAGTTGCACCGCGGGCCGCTGTTCAACGGCTGACCGCCGGCCGGGCACATCCCCCTTTCCCCTTTCCCCTTCCCCCTCTTTCTTTTTCCCGCTTGCCGTTGAGGAGTGCGTTCCCGTGAAACTCCATCGTGATGAATTGACCCCGCAGCTGCAGGAGTACGCGCGGTTCGACGACCGCGGCGAGGCGCGGTATCTGCCGTACCTCATGTATTTCCACCGGGCCGATTACCGGTCCGCCGTCATCAACACCGACCGGGCCGGATTCCGAATTTCGCACGGCCCGAACGGCGAAACCGCCTCCGCCGCCGGGAACATGCCCGCCGGGCCCGTACGCCTGATCTCCGGCAGTTCCACCGTGCTCGGCATCGGCGCCACCAGCGACGCCACCACCCTCGCCTCCCAGCTGTGGCGCAAGCACGCCCCGTCCGCGCCGTGGCTCAACTTCGGTGGGCGCTGCTACAACTCGACCCAGGAGCTGCTCCTCTTCACCCTCTACCGGCACCTGCTGCCCGAGATCGAGGAGATCGTCGTCTTCTCCGGGCTCAACGACCTGACCGTCGGCCGGCTGCCCGACTGGCAGCAGGGCGATCACGGCGCGTTCTGGTTCTGCGGCGAGTACTTCGAAAAGATGGAGGAGCTCCGCGAGAGCAACCGCAGGAGCGCCGGAAAGCTCCTCGGCCGCCGCACGGAGCGCCGCCGCACCGTCTCCACGCACGACGACGTGCGGCGCGACACGTCCCAGGTCATCGACTCGGCGGCGGAACTGACGCTCCGCCACCTGGACACCTGGCAGCGGCTGGCAGGCCCCCGGACCCGGGTGACGTACGTCCTCCAGCCGATGGCGCTGTGGATGCGCGACCGGCACGCCCCGCAGGAGCGCCTGCTCTTCGACGAGATCGACCGGATCTCCAAGCTGGGCACGTGGGAGGCGCTGTACGGCGACATCTCCACGCCCGAGGTGGCCCGCGCCTTCTCCGAGAAGCTGGGCGCCGGCTGCGAAAAGCTCGGCATCCGTTACGTCGACCTCAACCCGGTCGTCGCCGAGGCGGTCACCGAGCGGGACTGGGTCTACGTGGACCGCGCGCACTACACGGACCACGGCTACGACCTCGTGGCCCGGATCATGGCCGACACCCTCGGGCTCTCCTGAGCCGCCTCCGTGCCTCCGTACCTCCAAGCCTTCCGGACACCGAAAGCAGGCGACCCGTCATGTCCCTTCTCCGAAAGCTCGCGAACAAGGTCTTCCGGCGCGGCAAGCGCGCCAAGCGCAAGAACGACGCCTCCATCTACCCCATGTTCTGAGCGGCCCACGCCGTTCCGCCCCCGACGCAGCAGAAAGGAGAAGGATGCAAGGCCATGAGGCAGCCGCCACCGCGACGCTGCCCCCACAGAGCGCATCGCACCGGCCACCGCCCGCCGACGGCGGCTCCGCACGGACGGTGTACGCCTACGCCGCCGACCCGGAGGCCGCGGTGCCGGACGGCGCGTTCGTCGAGGCGGTACGCGGCGAGCTGCGCCGGGCCGCCGACGCGGACGGCTCGCTGGACGAACTGGTGCAGCGGGCGGCCGGCTGGGCCGCTGCCGAGGGCGAGCGGTTCCGCGAGCTGCTCGACGCCGACGACGCGGGCCCCGGTTCGCCCGACCGTACCGACGTGCTCGTACGCCGTGCCGTGCTCAGCTGCGCCCCGCTCGCCCTCCTGTCCGGCGCCTGGCTGCAGTGGCTGAGCGCCCCGGGCAACGCGGAGGACCCGACGGTACTGCGGATCCTCGCGCTGTACGCCGAGGACGTGGGCGCCGGGCACCCGAGCGCCTCCCGCGGCAGCGCCTTCCTGGAGCTGCTGCGCCGCCTCCGCCTCGCGGAGAACGCGGTACCGGCGGCGCGGCTCACCGGCGACCAGCGCATCACCGAGGGCGCGTTCCGCTTCCCGGCGCTGCTGCTGGCGATGAGCCGGCGGCCCGACGACTTCCGCAGCGAGCTGCTCGGCGCCGATCTGTGCCTGCGCACGGTCGGACTGCTGCCGGCCCTGACCCTGGTCCGGCAGGCGCTGCCGACCGACACGGACTGGGCCGTCGTCGACCCCGCCGCGACGCGGGACCCCGACGGCCCGCCGCCCGCCGAGCGGTGCCGAGCCGCCGTGGACGAGCTGGTCGTGCGGGAGGGCGACCGGGCGGCCGACGCGGTGCGCCGCGGCTTCCGCTGGGCGCTGGACGCGCTGGGTACGTGGTCCGCCGGGCTTCACGCGGAGCTGGTCGCGGCCGGGGATCCGGCGTTCGACATGGCGGAGCTGATGCGGCTGCGGTCCCGCGAAGGGGCCGTCTACCACCACCAGTTCCTGCTGGAGGGCCGGCCGTTGGCGGCCTGGCTCGCCGACTGCCGTACCGACGCGGGCCCGCTGCTGGACGTACTGGCGCGCAGCAAGCTGGTCAAGCCCGGCCGCTCGGAGGCCAGTTCGCTCGTACGGGGGCTGGTCGGCGAGCGGGGACCGATGTTCCGGGTCTTCTCGCCGGAGGATCTGACGGTCATCCGGCGCTGGATCGACTCCCTGCCGGCCGAGCCCCGCGAAGCGGCCGCCAGCACCTCGCCCACCGCCGGTGCCGGTACGGAAGCCACCGGCCCGCGGTCCCTCACCACCGTCGCCGCCGCGCTGAAGGCCGGCCCCCGCCACCCCGGCCGGGCCCCCTCCGGCATCCGCGAGGCGTACCACCTGCTGACGCGCCGTACCGACACCCCGGCGCTGCGCTCGTGGGCCGTGCAGTACATCCACGGCTGGCTGGCGCGCTCGCGGCACGGCATGGACGACCGTACGATGCCGTTGCCGCGGCGGTGGGGCCGGGAGGGGCTGCGGCCCTGGCTGCAGGCCCAGCACGACCGGCACGGCAGCGAGTTCGAGGAGAACGCCGCGATTCCGCTGCCCTCCCGCGAGGCCGTCGTCGACGACACGGTGCAGACGGCGCCGCTGACCCTGATCGACGGCAGCTGGCTGCAGGGGTTCACGGACTACGAGCAGGCGTCGTCGGAGATCGGCCACTCGCTCTTCGAGACGTACTGGGACGAGCTCGGCAACGGCGAGCCGCGGCTGAACCATCCGCTGATCTACCGCGACGTCCTGAAGGAGATGGGCGTCGAGGTGCCGCCCACCGATTCGCCGACATTCGCCCGGTGGTCCGGCTTCCGGGACGAGTCGTTCGAGCTGCCGGTGTACTGGCTGTGCGTGGGCCGCTTCCCGCGGACGTTCCTGCCCGAGGTGCTGGGGCTCAACCTGGCGATGGAGCTGTCGGGCGTGGGCGGCACGTACCGCAGGGCCCGGCTGGCCCTGAAGGAGTACGGCTTCAGCACCCGCTTCGTGGACATCCACAACACCATCGACAACGTCGCCACCGGGCACTCCGCGTGGGCCGCCGACGCGGTGGACACGCTGCTGGCGCAGCTCCCGGACACGCCGGGGCCCGGCGGTCTTCAGGAGACCTGGGAGCGGGTGCGGGTGGGCTACCGCTCGCTGAACCCGCCGAGCGGGGTGGGCGCCCGGCTGGCCGCCCGCCGCGGCCGGCTCACGAGCGGCCGCCGGTGAGCGCGTCCCCCGACCCGCCTCCCGCACCCCGGCACACCACACCACGGACACACACATGACCACGCACACAGACACGCCCCTCACCCGGCCGCACCACCCTGTGGCCCCGACCCCGGAGGAACACACCGGTGTCTGACCTGATTCTCGGAGTGTCGGCCTACTACCACGACAGCGCGGCAGCGCTGATCGCCGACGGCGTGCCCGTCGCCGCGGCCCAGGAGGAACGCTTCAGCAGGCGTCGGCACGACCCTGCCTTCCCCTCCTCCGCGGTCAAGTACTGCCTGGACGAGGCGGGCGCGAGCCTGGACGACGTCGCCGCGGTCGCCTACTACGAAGACCCCCGGCTGAAGTTCCGGCGGGTGCTGTCCACCTTCGCCGGCGCCGCCCCCACCGGCTTCGCCTCCTTCCGCGACACCCTGCCCGCCTGGCTCGGCCGCGGCGGCAAGCTGCGTACCGCGGACCGGGTGCGCACCGAGCTCGCCGCGCTGGGCCGGGGCCGGGTGCCCGAGCTGTCCGTGCGCCGGCACCACGAGTCGCACGCCGTGTCGGCGTTCTTCCCGAGCCCGTACGAGTCCGCGGCCGTCCTGTGCATCGACGGCGTCGGCGAATGGGCCACCACCACTCTGTGGCACGGCCGCGGCACCGAGGTGCGCCCCGTGGCGGAGCTGCGCTTCCCGCACTCGCTGGGCCTCCTGTACTCGGCGTTCACCTACTTCTGCGGCTTCAAGGTCGACTCCGGCGAGTACAAGCTGATGGGCCTCGCGCCGTACGGCAAGCCGCGGTACGCGAATCTCATCCGTGAGCAGCTCATCGACATCAAGCCCGACGGTTCCTTCCGCCTGGACATGCGGTACTTCGAGTATCTGCGCGGCCAGGTGATGACCGGGCGGGCCTTCGAGAAGCTCTTCGGCGGGCCCCGACGGACCCCGGAAAGCCCGCTCACAGAGCGGGAGTTCGACCTCGCCGCGTCCGTGCAGGCGGTCACCGAGGAAGTGGTGCTGGAGCTGGCCCGGTTCGCGCGTGAGCGCACCGGGGAGTCCCATCTGTGCCTGGCCGGCGGCGTCGCCCTCAACTGCGTCGCCAACGGCAAGATCATCGATGCCGGCATCTTCGACGAGGTGTGGATCCAGCCGGCGGCCGGCGACGCGGGCGGCGCGCTCGGCGCGGCCCAGGCCGTGGCCATGGAACGCGGGGTGCGGCGCGACCACCCGCGTACCGGCCGGGACGCGATGAGCGGCTCGCTGCTGGGCCCCGGGTACGACGACGAGGAGATCGCCGCCTACCTGGAGTCCCACGGCATCCCGCACCAGCGGCTGGACGAGGACACGCTGGCCAAGGCGGTGGCCGACGGGCTGGCCGAGGGGAAGATCGCCGGCTGGTTCCAGGGCCGCATGGAGTTCGGGCCGCGTGCCCTGGGCGCCCGGTCCATCATCGGCGACCCGCGCAATCCCGACATGCAGTCGGCCATGAACCTCAAGATCAAGTTCCGCGAGTCGTTCCGGCCCTTCGCGCCCGCGGTACTGGCCCCGGACGCCAAGGAGTACTTCGACCTGCCGCAGGAGAGCCCGTACATGCTCGTGGTCTCCCAGGTCGCGGCGGCCCAGCGGCTGGAGACCCGGGACGACGGCCTCTCCGGCCTGGACCAGCTGAAGGTGCACCGGTCGACCATCCCCGCGGTCACCCACGTCGACCATTCGGCGCGCGTGCAGACCGTCAGCGAGCACAGCAACCCGGCCTACCACCGGCTGCTGACCGCCTTCAAGGCGCGCACCGGCTGCCCGGTCCTGGTCAACACCTCGTTCAACGTGCGCGGTGAGCCCATCGTGAACTCCCCGCACGACGCCTACACCTGCTTCATGCGCACCAACATCGACATGCTCGCGCTCGGCAACTTCCTGCTGGAGAAGAGCGCCCAGCCGGCCTGGTCGGAGGAGCGCGACTGGCGTGCCGAGATCCCGCTCGACTGACCCCGAACCGCCTCTCTCCCCCTGTCTTCTCGATTCCCCGGGCGCCCGTCCGCGTCCACCGGGAGAACGGACCCTGCCATGCGTACTGTCCTGCTCCTGCTCGCCTACTGCCTGATCGTGACGCCCCTCGGTCTGCTGAGCCGCGTGGTCAAGGACCCCCTGGCCCGCCGGTGGGACCGCGGCGCGCCGACCTACTGGATTCCTTCCGCTTCGTCCCCCACCCGCTAGGGACACGACCCAGCGGCGCGCAACGGAGTGCGACCGACTGATCGGAGACATCGATGACCAGCTTGCTCCAACTCGCCCGGTATTACATCGACGACAGCGTCCGGGAACTGTTGGGCAAGGAGATCTCGGAACGCGTCTCGGAGACCCGGCTCGACTCGGATCTCGATGACGCCATACTCGCGGGCATCGGCGCGTACGCGCTGCGCCGCCATCTCCCCGGTGACGTCCTGAGAGGCATCCAGGTGTTCACCGCGGCGGCCTCGCACGCGCTCGTCCTGTCCAACCTGCCGGATCAGAAGTTCCCCGCCACCCCGGTGAGCGGCTTCGGCGACGAGGCCGAGCTCGCCGTCATCAACGCCGTCCACCTGGGCCTCGTACGGCTCCTCGGCTGCACCCCGTTCGCGGTCAGCTACGAGAACGACGGCCGGCTGATCCGCAACGTGGTGCCCAACCCGGCGGCCTGCGGCACGACCAGCTCGTGGGGCGCCGACTCGGAGTTCTTCTGGCACTCGGACAACCCGCACCAGCCGTTCGGGCGGCCCGGCTCCGACCCCCGGCTGTACACCCCGCCGTATCTGACCTTCTACACCGTGCGCAACGAGGAGAAGGTCCCCACCGAGATCGCCGCGCTCGACGACGTCGTCATCCGGCTCGACGAGGAGACCCGCAACCGGCTGCTGCTCCCCGAGTTCGAGGTCGGTGCGCCCGACTCCAACGACGCGGAGAACACCGCGCCGCTGGGCCAGGCAGCCATCCTGGAGACCGATCCCCAGGGCCGCTTCCGGGCCCGCTACGACCGGGGCACGACCTCCGGTGTCACAACGGAAGCCCGGCAGGCGCTGGACCACTGGTGCGCCGCGCTCACCGACACCCCAGCGGCCGAACTGGTCCTGGAAACCGGCGACTTCGTCATCTTCGACAACCACCGGGTGCTGCACCGGCGCAAGGCCTTCACCCCCGGCCCCGACGCCACGGCCCGCTGGCTGCGCCGCTGCTACGCGGCCTGAGCCGGCCGCCGCGCCGGCCAACCACTCCCTACGGGATCTCGCTCCCGTACGCGATCACCCCTCTACGCGATTCACCGCGCGTCTCACCGAAGGGAACACCATGAGCAAGTACCGCGTGGCCGTCGTCGGCGGCCGGCCGGCACCGATCGCCGGAGCCAAGGAGCTCGGCATCGACGTCGTCCTCGTCCACGAGGAGGGCGCCTACGACCCGGCCATCGCCGAGCACTGCGAGCGGATCGTACACACGACCATCGCCGACGGCCAGGCCGTGCTGGACGTACTGAAGCCGCTGCACGAGGAGCGCCCGTTCGACCGCGTGCTCACCACCACCGAGCCGGCGGCCGAGTCCACCGGCTTCGTCGTGGACGCGCTGGGCCTGCCCGGCGTCAGCGAGGCCACCGCCCGCGCCCTCAAGGACAAGGCGCTCACCCGCGAGCTGCTCGACAAGCACGGTCTGAGCCCCGTCCAGTACCGGATGGTGCACAGCGCCGACGAGATCGCGGCCTTCCGGGCGGAGGTCGGCTCCCGGATCGTCGTCAAGCCCGTGGACGGCGTGGCGAGCCTGCACATCCACACCGTGGACAGCCCGCAGGAAGCCGAGCGGGCCTGGCAGGCACTCCAGGAAGCGGGCATCTCCTCGGTCATCGCCGAGGAGTACCTGGACGGTCCCGTGGTGAGCGTGGACTCCTTCTCGTACCAGGGCCGTCACCTGCCCATCGGGTACTCCGAGTACCGGATGAACGACCGGTACGTCGAGTGGGAGGTCAGCACCCCCAGCCGGCACGCCCGGCCCTGGCTCGCCGAGCTCCGCGAGCTCACACCCAAGCTGCTGGACGCCGTGGGCCTCACCGAGGGGCCCTCGCACAGCGAGTTCGTCCTCACCCCCAAGGGCCCGCGGGTCCTGGAGTCGCACGCCCGGCTGGCCGGCAGCGGCGCCCCGGAGCTGGTCCGCCGCGCCTTCGGGCTGGATCTGAACCGGATGTTCCTCACCGTGGTGCTCGGCATCGACGAGCTCCCGGCGGTCTCGCCCGAGCCGCTGGGCGGCGCCGCGGTCCGGTTCTTCACCCCCGAGCCGGGCACGGTCAAGGCCGTCGAGGTGGCCGAGGACGCCGCCGACGAGGTGCGCCGGCTCCCCGCGGGCGAGGTGCCGTACGTGTTCCTGCCCTACCTGGACGAGTTCCGGGACACCGAGGTGGCCGCCGTGATCGGCAAGAGCGCCGGGGAGACCGTGCCGCCCCTGCTGACCGTCGCCGACTGCGTGTCCGGGTACGCCATCGCGTCCGGGCGCGACGCCGACGACGCCGTCGCCAAGTGCGAGGCCGTCAACGCCCGCATCCGCTTCGAGACGCACTGACGGACAGTGCGCACCGGTCCGGCCCTGCCGGACCCCCTCCCCCGGCCCGCCGCACCGGGCGGCCGGGGACCACTTCGGGGCGCACGACGGCCTGGGCTCCCCCGCCCGGGCCGTCCGGCCGCCCGGCCGCCACCGACCCTTGGGATGGAACCACCCGTGAACACGATCGCTTCCGCCGTCCCGGCGGGGAGCCGCACCCAGGACCCCGTCTTCCAGCTGCACACCGTCCGCCGGCTCGTCGAGGAGCAGTACACCGCCGAGCAGCCGCTCGCGCGGGCCGCGCTCCACCTGATCGACTGCGCCACCGAGGTCGTGGCCCAGCTGCCCGAGGGCAGCATCGACGCCTGCCGCGACGCCCTCGGCTCGGCCCGCGCCGCGGTGGTCTCGGCGACCGTCGCGGTGGGCCGCGTACGGGACCTCTCGGCCCCCGGGGCGGAGCGGGCATGAGCGGGCACATCGTCGTCATCCACCGCTGGCGCGACCGCCACGCCCACTACGAGGACTACCTCGACCACCGCACCCACCGGGTCAGCTACATCACCACCCGGCTCGCCCTGGACTCCGTGCCGGCGGGCGCGGCGGCGGCCGAGGTGGTGCACGCCACCGACAACACCGCCGCGGTCTGGCGCGCGGTGGCCGCGCTGCGGTCCCGGTTCGGCGCGCCCGAGCGCGTGGTGGCGCTGAACGAAGGCGACCTGGACACCGCGGCCGAGATCCGCGACCGGCTCGGCTGCCCCGGCCAGACCCCGGACGAACTCGCCCGGTTCCGCGACAAGTTGACGATGAACCGGATCGTCGCCGCGGCCGGTGTCCCCGCACCGGACTTCGCCGACGCCCCCGACGAGAACGCCGTACGCCGCTTCGCCGACCGGCACGGCCTGCCCGTGGTGGTCAAGCCGCGCCGGGGCACGGCCAGCCGGGGCGTGGTACGGATCGACTCCCCCGCCGATCTGCCGGCGCTGGGCGCGTTGCCCCCGGAGCCCCGGCTGGTACAGGCGTACTGCCCCGACGAGATCTTCCACATCGACGGCCTGTGGACCGGCGACAGCCTCGGCCCGTGGCGGGCCTCGCGGTACGTCAACTCCTGCGTCGGCTTCACGCAGGGCAACGCGCTCGGCTCCGTAGAGGTCGACGACCCCGAACTCCTCGCCGCCCTGGAGCAGTTCACCGCCCGGGTCGCGGGCGCGCTCAGCTCGGAGCCCTGGGTCTTCCACATGGAGGCGTTCGTCGGCACCGCCGCCGACGGCCGGCCCGCGCTCCGGTTCCTGGAGGCGGGCTACCGGGTCGGCGGCGCCGAGATCCCGTTCGTCTGGCGGGAGGTGCACGGCATCGACCTGATGCGGGCCGCCATCGACATCCAGCTCGGCCGGGTCCCCGACCTCCCTGCCCCGCCCCGACGGCACGTCGGCGGCTGGCTGCTGGTGCCGTCCCCGGTCCCGGCGCCCTGCCGGGTCACCGCCTGGGACCTGCCCGCACCGTCGAGCGCCGGGGAGGGACCGTACGCGGCGGTGATCCCCGAAGTCGGCCAGGTGATCCCGCGCGTGGGCGGCTACGAGCACGTCGGCGCCCGCTTTCGGTTCCGCGGCGACACCAGCGGAGAGGTCGAGAAGGCCGTCGTCGGCACCGCGGCGCGGTTCCGCCTCGACTGCGCCCCCGAGACGCCGGCAGCCGCCGGAGGAGGCCGCGTGGTATGCGGGCTGGACCGGTGACCGGGCGACGCAACGGGCCGGCCGTACTCGTCCTGGAGGACGGCCGGGTCTTCCACGGGCGTGCCTACGGGGCGGTCGGCGAGACCTTCGGCGAGGCAGTGTTCACGACCGGCATGACCGGTTACCAGGAGACCCTGACCGACCCCTCCTACCACCGCCAGGTCGTGGTGATGACCGCCCCGCACATCGGCAACACGGGCATCAACGACGAGGACCCGGAGTCCGGACGCATCTGGGTCTCCGGCTACGTCGTACGCGATCCGGCACGCGTCCCCTCCAACTGGCGCTCCGTCCGCACCCTGGACGACGAACTCACACGGCAGGGCGTGGTGGGCATCAGCGGCATCGACACCCGCGCCCTCACCCGCCACCTGCGCGAACGCGGCGCGATGCGCGTCGGCGTCTTCAGCGGGCACGCGATCGCGGACGAGGCGGCGCTGCTCGCGCAGGTACGGGCACAGCCGCAGATGAAGGGCGCGGACCTGTGCGCCGAGGTCGCCACCGAAGAGGCGTACGTCGTTCCGGCGATCGGCCCCGACGGCGGAGCCGTCCCGATCGGTACCGCGAGGTTCACCGTCGCCGCGATCGACCTGGGCATCAAGGGGATGACGCCGCACCGGATGGCCGAGCGTGGCATCGAGGTGCACGTGCTGCCCGCCACGGCGACCGTCGAGGACATCTACGCGGTCAAGCCGGACGGTGTGTTCTTCTCCAACGGTCCGGGTGACCCGGCCACCGCCGACCACCCGGTCTCCCTGATGCAGGCCGTACTGGAGCGGCAGACCCCGCTCTTCGGCATCTGCTTCGGCAACCAGATCCTGGGCCGCGCGCTCGGCTTCGGCACCTTCAAGCTGAAGTACGGCCACCGCGGCATCAACCAGCCGGTGCAGGACCGCACGACCGGCAAGGTCGAGGTGACGGCGCACAACCACGGTTTCGCCGTGGACGCCCCGCTCAACGGCACCTTCAGCACCCCCTTCGGCCGCGCCGAGGTCACCCACGTCTGCCTCAACGACAACGTCGTCGAGGGGCTGCAACTGCTCGACCGGCCGGCTTTCAGCGTCCAGTACCACCCCGAAGCGGCCGCGGGCCCGCACGACGCCGCGTATCTCTTCGACCGTTTTGCAGAGCTCATGGAGGGCCGGCGTGCCTAGACGCACCGATATCCAGTCCGTCCTGGTCATCGGCTCCGGCCCGATCGTCATCGGCCAGGCCGCCGAGTTCGACTACTCCGGTACCCAGGCGTGCCGCGTCCTCAAGTCCGAGGGTCTGCGGGTCATCCTGGTGAACTCCAACCCGGCGACGATCATGACCGACCCGGAGATCGCCGACGCCACCTACGTGGAGCCGATCACCCCCGAGTTCGTCGAGAAGATCATCGCGAAGGAGCGCCCGGATGCACTGCTGCCGACCCTCGGCGGCCAGACGGCCCTGAACACGGCGATCGCGCTGCACCAGGTCGGCATCCTGGACAAATACGGTGTCGAGCTGATCGGCGCCAACGTGGAGGCGATCAACAAGGGCGAGGACCGCGACCTGTTCAAGGAGGTCGTGGAGGAGGTCCGTAAGAAGATCGGCCACGGCGAGTCCGCGCGCTCCTACATCTGCCACTCGATGGACGACGTCATGAAGGGCGTCGAGGAGCTGGGCGGCTACCCCGTTGTCGTCCGTCCCTCCTTCACCATGGGCGGCGCGGGCTCCGGCTTCGCGCACAACGAAGAAGAACTGCGCCGCATCGCCGGGCAGGGGCTGACGCTCTCGCCGACCACCGAGGTGCTCCTGGAGGAGTCCATTCTCGGTTGGAAGGAGTACGAGCTGGAGCTGATGCGCGACAAGAACGACAACGTCGTGGTCGTGTGCTCCATCGAGAACTTCGACCCGATGGGCGTGCACACCGGTGACTCGATCACCGTCGCGCCGGCGATGACGCTGACCGACCGGGAGTACCAGATCCTGCGGGATGTCGGCATCGCGATCATCCGCGAGGTCGGGGTGGACACCGGCGGCTGCAACATTCAGTTCGCGGTCAACCCGGTGGACGGCCGGGTGATCGTCATCGAGATGAATCCGCGTGTCTCCCGTTCCTCGGCGCTGGCCTCGAAGGCGACCGGCTTCCCGATCGCCAAGATCGCCGCCCGGCTGGCCGTCGGCTACACCCTCGATGAGATCCCGAACGACATCACCGAGAAGACTCCGGCGTCCTTCGAGCCCACGCTCGACTATGTCGTGGTCAAGGTGCCGCGCTTCGCCTTCGAGAAGTTCCCGGCGGCCGACGCCACGCTGACGACCACGATGAAGTCGGTGGGTGAGGCGATGGCCATCGGCCGGAACTTCACCGAGGCGATGCAGAAGGCGCTGCGCTCGACCGAGAAGAAGGGCTCGCAGTTCTCCTTCACCGGGCCGGTCGGTGACAAGCAGGAGCTTCTGGAACTTTCGGCCCGCCCGACCGACGGGCGGATCAACACCGTCATGGCGGCGATCCGCGCCGGCGCGACGGCGGAGGAGGTCTTCTCGTACACGAAGATCGACCCGTGGTTCGTCGACCAGCTCTTCCTGATCAAGGAGATCGCCGACGAGCTGGCCACGGCCCCGGAGTTGACCGCGGAGCTGCTCGCCGAGGCCAAGCGGCACGGTTTCTCCGACGCCCAGATCGCGGAGATCCGTGAGCTGCGCGAGGACGTCGTCCGCGAGGTCCGGCACGCGCTGGGCGTCCGCCCGGTCTACAAGACGGTCGACACCTGCGCCGCGGAGTTCGCGGCGAAGACGCCGTACTTCTACTCCTCCTACGACGAGGAGACCGAGGTCGCGCCGCGCGAGAAGCCCGCGGTGATCATCCTGGGGTCGGGTCCGAACCGGATCGGTCAGGGCATCGAGTTCGACTACTCCTGCGTCCACGCCTCCTTCGCGCTCAGCGACGCGGGCTACGAGACCGTGATGGTCAACTGCAACCCGGAGACCGTCTCCACCGACTACGACACCTCCGACCGCCTGTACTTCGAGCCGCTCACGCTCGAAGACGTGCTGGAGATCGTGCACGCCGAGCAGGCCGCGGGCCCGGTCGCGGGCGTCATCGTGCAGCTCGGCGGCCAGACCCCGCTGGGGCTGGCGCAGGCGCTGAAGGACAACGGCGTGCCGATCGTCGGCACCTCGCCCGAGGCCATCGACCTCGCCGAGGAGCGCGGCGCCTTCGGCCGCGTGCTTGCCGAAGTCGGGCTGCCCGCGCCCAAGCACGGCACCGCGACGGCCTTCGCCGAGGCCAAGGCCATCGCCGACGAGATCGGCTACCCGGTCCTCGTACGCCCCTCCTATGTACTCGGCGGGCGCGGCATGGAGATCGTCTACGACGAGGCGCGGCTCTCGGCGTACATTGCCGAATCCACCGAGATCAGTCCCTCTCAGCCGGTGCTGATCGACCGCTTTCTCGACGACGCGATCGAGATCGATGTCGATGCGCTCTACGACGGCTCCGAGCTCTACCTCGGCGGCGTCATGGAGCACATCGAGGAGGCCGGCATCCACTCCGGCGACTCCGCCTGCGCGCTGCCCCCCATCACCCTGGGCGGCTTCGACATCAAGCGGCTGCGCGCCTCCACCGAAGCCATCGCCAAGGGCGTCGGCGTCCGCGGCCTGATCAACATCCAGTTCGCGATGGCCGGGGACATCCTCTACGTGCTGGAGGCCAACCCGCGCGCCTCGCGCACCGTGCCCTTCACCTCCAAGGCCACCGCCGTCCCGCTGGCCAAGGCCGCGGCCCGCATCTCGCTGGGCGCCACCATCGCCGAGCTGCGCGCCGAGGGCATGCTGCCCAAGACCGGTGACGGCGGCACGCTGCCGATGGACGCGCCGATCTCGGTCAAGGAGGCCGTGATGCCCTGGTCGCGGTTCCGCGACATGCAGGGCCGCGGCGTGGACACCGTGCTCGGCCCGGAGATGCGCTCCACCGGCGAGGTCATGGGCATCGACTCGGTCTTCGGCACCGCCTACGCCAAGTCGCAGGCCGGCGCCTACGGCGCGCTGCCCACCAAGGGCCGCGCGTTCGTGTCGGTGGCCAACCGGGACAAGCGCGCGATGATCTTCCCGGCCCGGGAGCTGGTCCAGCACGGCTTCGAGCTGCTGGCCACCTCCGGCACCGCCGAGGTCCTCAAGCGCAACGGCATCAACGCCACGGTGGTGCGCAAGCAGTCCGAGGGCGAGGGTCCGAACGGTGAGAAGACCATCGTCCAGCTCATTCACGACGGCCAGGTCGACCTGATCGTCAACACTCCGTACGGCACGGGTGGCCGCCTGGACGGCTACGACATCCGCACCGCGGCGGTGGCCCGCTCCGTGCCCTGCCTGACCACGGTCCAGGCCCTCGCCGCCGCCGTCCAGGGCATCGAGGCCGTCTCCCGCGGCGAGGTGGGCGTCAGGTCCCTCCAGGAACACACCGAACGGCTCGCCGCGTACCGCTGAGGGTTCGTACAAGTACAAGAGGAGCGGGCCGGTCGCGCGATGCGACCGGCCCGCTTTTCGTCTGCCGTCTGCCGTCTGCCTTATGCCTTATGCCTTATGCCGTGGGTCAGTTGGTGACCGTCGGCGTCGAGGTGTCGATCGCCAGCGACACGGCGAGGGCGCCGAGCACCGTACCCATCATGTAGCGCTGCACCTTGAGCCAGGCGGCGCGGCGGGCGAGGAAGGCGGCGATGGCCCCGGCCGCCAGCACGATGGTCAGGTTGACGGCGACGCTGACCACGATCTGTATCGAGCCGAGCAGCAGGCCCTGAAGCAGCACATGGCCCTCCTTCAGGTCGATGAACTGCGGGATGAGGGAGAGGTACATGATGGCGATCTTCGGGTTGAGCAGATTCGTCATCAGGCCCATCATGAACAGCTTGCGCGGCGAGTCGTGCGGCACGTCCTGCGGGTCGAAGACCGAGAGGCCGCCGGGCTTGAGGGCGTTCCACGCGAGGTAGGCGAGATACGCGGCGCCGGCCAGCTTCACCGCGAAGTACAGCTCGGGCACGGCGATGAAGACGACCGACAGGCCCAGGTTCGCGGCCAGCAGGTAGACCATGAATCCCAGGGCGACCCCGCCGAGCGAGGTGATGCCGGCCCGCCGGCCCTGCGTGATGCTGCGGGACACGAGATAGACCATGTTCGGGCCCGGTGTGAGCACCATTCCAAGGGACACCACGACGACGCCGAGAATCCCGCTCATTTCAATCATGAATACCCCTCATTGTTCGTTCTGTGTGCGCTGTTGCCGCTCCGGGCCGCGCAGCACCTCGGCGAGGTCGTGCGCGATGTCGTGCAGGAGATGGCGGGTGAAGAAGTCGACGGTGAGCCGCGGATCGGCCAGCCTCGGGTCGTCGCGGTCCCACTGCTCGGCGGTGAGCGCGGCCAGGCGGCGGGCCAGGGCCTCGGCGGCCCGGCCCAGCTCCTCGGCCACCTGCCGCGGCGCCTCGTCGCGGTACCGCCGGGCGGCGTCCGGTGCGTTCAATGCACTCGATGCACTCGATTGCTCCGAGGCTGTGCCGAGCATTGCATCGAGACGTACATGGAAGAGCAGACACATGTCCCGTACGTGACAGCCGTGCTCCAGCGGCGACCACGCCGGCACGCCCACGGATCGCTCGCCGAGCTCCGGGTCAATCAGGAGGCGCTGCCACTCTGCCGCGTACTCCCTTAGCAGTTCGGCGACTTTGTCCTGACCGACCAGGCGCGATACGTGCCCGCACCGGGCGCAGTCCGGCAGCGGCAGGCGGGCCGGGGTCAACGGGGATCGCATGGTGGCATGCACCGCGCACCGAACTCCTCTCAGGGACCGGCAGAAGCAATGCGCTGAGCATATTGCTCGGCGCACTTCGAGGCAATATTTCATATTGCACTCGGTGCAATTCTGTGGTTGGATGGCCCGGTCATGGGAAGGGCGCGAGTGAGGGGAGAGCCATGCAGGACTACCAGAGCGTCGCCGACGCCGTGGCCGCGGAGATCGCGGCGGGCGTCCTCCGGCCGGGCGACCGGCTGCCCCCGCAGCGTCAGTTCGCGCAGCAGCACGGCATCGCCAACTCCACCGCGGCGCGCGTCTATCAGGAGCTGGCCCGGCGCGGCCTCACGGTGGGCGAAGTGGGCCGCGGCACGTTCGTCCGCGCGGTCCCCCGCGCCGCCGCCCCGGCGCTCACCGAACCCGCGCTGAGCCGCGTCGACCTGGAGCTCAACTACCCGGTGGTGCCCGAGCAGGCCGCGCTGCTGGCCGAGGGCCTCGGCGGGATGCTCCGGCCCGACGTACTGGAGTACGCCCTGCGGCCGATCGGCGCCGCGGGCGTCCCGGCCGTACGGGAGTCCGCCGCCGATCTGCTCGCCCGCGGGGGCTGGCGCCCCGACCCGGCACACGTGCTGTTCGCGGGGAACGGGCGGCAGGCCATCTCGGCCGTCATCACCGCCCTGGTACCCCCGGGCGCCCGGCTCGGCGTCGAGCAACTGACGTACCCGGTGATCAAGGGCATCGCCACGCGCCTCAACATCACCCTGGTCCCGCTGGCCATGGACGAGCACGGACTGATCCCGGAGGCCGTGGCGGAGGCCCACCGCGCCGGCCCGCTGCACGCCGTCTACGTACAGCCGACGCTGCACAACCCACTGTCGCTCACCATGCCCGAGGAGCGGGTGGCGCAACTGGCCGAGGTGCTGCGGCGGCTGGAGATCCCCGCGGTCGAGGACGGCATCTGGGCTTTCCTCCGTGACGAGCTCCCGCCGCTCGCGGCCCTCGCCCCCGAGCTGACCGTCCTCGTCGACAGCCTGTCCAAGCGCATCGCCCCGGGGCTGACCCTGGGCTTCGTGACGGCGCCCGGCCACCTGGTCGGCACCATCGCCACCTCGCTGCGTTCCGGGGGCTGGTCCCCCACGCGCTTCGCCCTGGAGGCGGCCACCCGCTGGCAGCAGGACGGCACCGTGAAGACGCTCGTCCAGGCCAAGCAGCGGGAAGCCGCCGTACGCCAGGAGATCGCGGCCCGGTACCTGGACGGCTTCGCGGTCCGCAGCGACCCGCGCTCGTACCACTGCTGGTGGGAGCTGCCCCGGCCGTGGCGCGCCGATACCTTCGTCGCCGCCGCCGCGCGCCATGGCATCGGCGTGGCGCCGGCCGCCGCGTTCGCCGTCGGCAGCAACCACGCCCCCAACGCGATCCGGCTCGGCCTCGCCTCGCCGCGGCCCGAGGTGCTGTCCCAGGCGCTGGCCACGCTGGCCGATCTGGCCCGCTCCGCGCCGGACGATCTCGTCACGGCCTGATTTCGGCTTCGTTGGCCCCGGCACGTCCGGGGCCGTCGCCTTTCACGCGGCGCTCGCGGCGCCCACCGCGCGGGACGTACGGGAGAAGTACGCCTCGCGGTACCGCCGTTCGAACTCGGCGAAGGCCGCCTCCTCCCTCGTGCCGTGGTCCAGGCAGTCGTTGAGGGCGCGGGCCGCCAGCAGGCCGCCGTGGCAGGCCAGTTCCACTCCGGACGCGAGGGGCGGATCGGCGGCGCAGGCGGCGTCGCCGACGAGCACCATGCCGGGTTTCCAGAACCGGCTGTCGGCATACGACCAGTCCGCCCGCACCTGGACCTGCCCGTAGGGGCCGGTACGCACCCGGGTCGCCGCTGCCAGGAACTCCCGGACCGGCGGACAGTCCTCGGCGAGGCCGAGCAGCGCGCGCTCCGGGTCCCGGTGCACCCGGTCCGCCAGTTCGCGGCCGACCACGGCGCCGACGCAGGTGAGCCCGTCGCCGAGCGGTACGTGCCAGAACCGGGCGCTGCCGGCGATGAGGGGCGCGGCGGGCAACGGCCCGCCACCCTCGAAGCAAGCGTGCACGGCCAGGTCGGGGGCGCGCCCGGCGCAGGAGCGGGTGCCGCCGAGGTGGCGGCGCAGGCGGCTGCCCGCGCCCGAGGCGTCGACGACGTAGCGGGCCAGGACGGTGTGCCCGCGTCCCTCGGCCGTCCGGTAACGCAGTCCGGTCACCCGCTCGTTCTCGGTCATGACGTTGACCGCGGCACAGTTCTCGCGTACGTCGACGCCGTGCTTGCGGAGGGCGTCCAGGAGGAGCCAGTCGAAGGCGGCTCGCTCCATGTAGTGGTCGTACGCGGCGGGTCCCATCGATTCCGGGGGCGGGACGGCGCCCGCCTGCCCGAGCTCGCGGGCCAGCTCGTCGGCGACGCCCAGCTGTCCGCAGAGCTCGCGCACGGTGCCGGGCGGCAGTGAGCCGCTGATCCGCGGGTGCGGCAGCGTCTCCCGCTCCAGCAGCAGTACCCGGTGACCCGCGCGGGCCACCGCGGCCGCCACCGCCGAACCGCCCGGGCCCCCGCCCGTCACCACGACGTCGTACCGCTCACTGGACATTCCGCATTCCTCCGCGCTCCGCTGTCGGGCTTGTCAGGCATCCGGTCAGGACCGTGCCGATGCACGTGCAGGAGAAAGTGCAAATGCACTGACCAGTGCAAGTGCACAGTTTCTTTGCCTGTTCATGGTGAACCGCGTGCGGCCCGAAGGGCACAGCGCTGACCCCATTGCCGGGAAACCGGTCGCCCGTAAAGAAAGGGAAAACTATCCGGGGGCGCCCGCAGAATGGCCGGACCTCCAATTGCGGGCGCCCTTACGGAACGTCACCCCCAGGCCGAGTCCTCGATCCCGCCGAGGCCGGCTTCGGCCCTCGCCACCCGCGCCGACATTCCGGCGCCGACCACACTCAGGAACTGGAGAAACTTGACTCTCTGGGGCATATCGATCCCTCGGCAGTGTGAGTAGTTCCACATCGAGCAATATCTCGCCACGCGCACGGCAATGTTCAGTCGTGACCTGGAACCACAACTGAAAAGCAGGGTGACTGTCCGTTCGGCCGCTTTGCTTGGCGCCGCGTCAATCTTGGCCGCACGCCGGTGGGGAGGCGAGTCCGATGGGCATCGTGATCGCGCAACGCGGCAACATGAAGGGGGAGCATATGTGCCAAGAAACGGGCATAGATACATCAATTCAAGGTGTTCTCTTCTGCAATCAAGGACTGGAGCGATACCGCGAGGCCCTGAACGACGGCGCCGTCTCGGGGGAAGTCCCCGACTGTGTCCGTTCGTACGGGCTGCTGCGCCCGGTGCCGGGGGGTACCGAGGAGTCCTTCGTGCCGGTACCGCCGGGCATCGCCGAGGCGGAGCTCGCCCGGTCGGTGGAGCGTGACATCGAGCGCCGGCAGAAGGAGCTGTCGGCGCTGCGCGCGTCCTTTCTCGCGGCGGAGAGCCTGTACCGCCACGCGCAGGAGGACAGCGGCGTACCCATCGAGTCCCTCAACGGCGCGGAAGTGATCAGCCAGTCCCTGCGGCTCGCCGTCGACGGCTGCAAGGAGGAGTTACTCACGGCCCAGCCCGGCGGCGGCCGGTCACCGGACCTGCTCGCCGAGGCCCTCCCCCGCGACCTCGCGCTCCTGCAGCGCGGCGTCCGCCAGCGCACGCTGTACCAGCACAGCGTGCGCTGGCACCGCCCCACGCTCGCCTACATCGAGCGGGTGTCGGCCGAGGGCGCCCAGGTCCGCACGCTGGACGAGATCTTCGAGCGGGTCATCGTCTGCGACCGCACCCTCGCCTTCATCCCCGGCATCCCCGACCGGAGCACCTCCGCGCTGGCGATCCGCCACCCGGGCGCCATCGCGTTCCTCATCAAGATCTTCGACCACATGTGGGAACGCGCCCAGCCGATCTCCTCCGAGATGGACCAGCATGCGCCCGACCTGCTGGCCGACTCGGTACGCAGGACCATGCTCCGCATGGTCGTCACCGGCCACACCGACGAATCGGTCGCGGCCCGCCTGGGCGTGAGTTCCCGTACGGTCTCCGCGCACATCAAGAAGGTCTCGGAAGCCCTGGGCAGCCGCAGCCGGGCCGAACTCGGCTACCTCATCTCCCAACGCCGCCTGCTCGAACGCGAGGACGCCCTGATCCACTGACGCCCGATCCCCCACTCACGGTGCGGAGCCGGCACGATCGGCCGGCCGGCTCCCCCGCACGTACCTCCGTTCCGCCGGCGCGCGCCGCACCGGTACCGCCGAGACCGCTGCCAGTACGACCAGGAGCACGGTGAGCCCGAGGCCCACGAGGTCGAGCGGCCCGCCCCACGCCGCTTCCGAGAGGTAGGTGACGCCGGGCAGCGTCGTCAGGATCGTCATGGCGATCCTCGGATCGGCGCGCTGCAGGCCCACTTGGAGCACGAACAGCGGTGCCGTCACCGCGGTGGCCCCGATCAGGGGCAGCAGACCGACCGGGACACCGCTCTCCTCCGGGGTCGCCGCCTGAAGGAGGTACAGCACTCCCGCACCCAGGTAGGTCAGGTGGAAGCGGTGCGCGGTGACGGTGACGGGGTCCACGCCGAGGCGGCCGAGCGCTTTCGACGCCAACGCCAGCCCCGAGGCTCCGGCACCGGCGACCACTGCGAGCACAACGCCCGCAAGAACGGGCCAGTGCACCTGGTCCAGATCCGTCAGCCGCCAGGCGAGCACGCCGCCCACAAGGGCGAGCCCGGCGGCATGCAGCCACGTACGGCGGGTGGGCCGTGCCCCGAAGCCGCCGGGAAGCAACTGCAGCGCGGCCAGCGCCAGCGGGCCGAGGGCCGTCTCGATGCCGCTGGCGAGCGTCGCCGGAATCCACGCGAGGGCGACGTAGAAACTCAGGAAGGTGACGGCCGTGAGGAGATTGACCACCAGCAGGAGCTGCCGTACCCGGCGGCGTTCCGGTCGCGGCGCGGCCCGGGAGGCCGCGCCGCGCCACCGCCGGACCAGCAGCAGGCAGGAGAAGAAGGCCGCCGCCATGGCGAAACCGACTCCGGACAGCAGCAGGCTGCCGCTCGGCGTGAGCCGTCCCGACAGATAGCCGAAGCACCCGGCCTGCAGCAGTACGGACAGCAGGATCAGCAGCGCGGACATCTCAGTCCCCTGCGGGACGCAGCCGGAAGAAGTCGCCGCTGTCCTCGATCTCGTGCAGCGTCTCCAGCACGCTTTCGAGCAGCTGCGCGTCCTCGTGGACGAGGTAGGCGATGCCGCAGGCGCCGGTCGTCAGGTAGCGGTCGCGCACGGGCTCGCCGATCACCGGCAGCCGGGCGATGCTGTGGAAGCCGGGCATGCGGCGCAGCACGCGCAGCCCGTCGAGCGCCTCCAGGACGCCGTCGGCGTGCGGCCGCAGCAGTACCTTGGCCACCGTACGGGCCGGGGCGTACGGCAGGTCGAAGCGCCGCTGGAAGTCGTCGGGGCGCAGCACGCGTTCCGCGGTGAGGTGCTGGTGGCTGTAGCCGAACGCGGCGTGGTAGGGGTCCGGTGCGAGCGACGGGCCCATGACCCGCGAGTTGACCTCGACCAGGCGGGGGCCTTCCGGCGTCAGCATGACTTCGGTGTGGGCGGCGCCCTCGCGGATGCCCAGCGCGTCGAGGCAGCCGAGCACGTAGTCCACGAGTTCCCGTTCCGGGTCGGACAGGGAGCCGCGCGAGATGATGTGGCGCAGCATCGGTGCGTTGTCGACGCGGTCGATGCGCTCGGCGTAGAGCTCGGTCAGCAGGTGCCGGCCGCCCATGCTGACGGTGTTGACGATGTACTGGACGCCGTTGAGGCACTGCTGGACGACGACCTCGTGGTTGGTGCTGCCCATGAGGTTGGTCGCGCCCGTGACGTGGCGGAAGGCCGCGCGGGCGGTCTCCCGGTCGGGGCAGAGGGTGCAGCCGTCGCTGCCCGCGCTGTCGAGCGGCTTGACGACCAGGGGGTAGTCGTCCCAGTCGGCGAGGATCTTGTCGAGTTCGGGCTCCGAGGTGACGGTCACGGTGCGGGCGTGCGGCAGACCGGCCGCCTTCAGGGCCTGGATCATGAGGTACTTGTCCCGCCTGGCGGCGCGCCGCGCGGGGTCATGGTGCGGCGTCCCGAGCCGTTCGGCGAGCTCGTCGGCGAGGGTGACCCCGTACTCGCTGGCCGCCATGACGGTGTCGACGCCCAGCCGGGCCAGCTGCTCCGCCGCCTGTTCCACGGCGGCCGGCCCGTCGAGCAGGAGCCGGAAGGGGTGGGGGTCGGCCTCGTGGGCGGCGCGCTGGTCGGCGCTGTAGACGTGGACGCAGCTGCCTCCTTCCTCCCCGAAGGCGGCGGCCAGTTCGGCGCCGGTGGAGACGGGGTTCACCAGGGCAATCACAGTGCGTCCTTTCGGGCGGCGGAGGTCGCCGGTACGAGAGTGGGGGCGGCGTCCGCTCGGACGCCGGAAGGAAGGGGTTCATCGGCCAGGGCCGTGGCGACGAGGCCGGCGTGCTGGGCGGATGCCCGCAGGTAGTTGACGATCGGGAAGCGGGCGCCGGCCGTCGCGCCGAGGGCCCAGATCCGCTCGGGCGTGCCGGGCTGTGCCTCAACGCCGCGGGAGATGCGCAGGTCGGGCCCCACCTCGGCGGCCCGGTGGCCGGGGGCTTCGGCGGGCGCTCCGATGTACAGGCTCTCGTCGGGGCCCACCGTCAGGGCGGGCGGCCGGAATCCCGTGGCGCAGACGATCCAGTCGTAACGTTCCTGTCGCCCGTCGGGCCAGGTGACGGTCCAGCCGTCGCCCGCCGGGTCGGGGACGGCCCGGTACGGCTGCTCGTCGGCGACGGCCAGGAGACCCTCGTCCAGGTGGCGCAGCAGCTTCCGGGCGTTCGTGACCGGTATGGCGGAGATGAAGCGCGTGACCGTACGGCGGTGCGCGGCCATCACCCGTTTCCGTACCGCGACGGGCTGTTCGGACAGTACGGCGTTGAGCGCGTCGATCACTTCGGCGACGGTGTCCTGCCAGGGCAGCGGTCCGGCCTCGGCCAGCTCCGTGTCCCGCAGCAGGCGCGGGTGGGCGGCTGCGGCGTCGACGGCGGCGGGCCGCACGGCAGCCGCCGGGTGCCGGTCGCCGCCCGGCCGGCGGCGGATGCGGCGCGCCACCGGCCACAGCAGCTCCTGCGGACCGGCGCCGGCCGCCAGCAGGCTCCGGAACTCGGCCGCGAGACCGGTCCCGCGGTGCCGGCGCAACCGGGTGCGGACGGCGGGCAGTTCTCCCGAGGGCGAGGTCATGACCGTGTGCACGCCGCGGCGGCACAGCGCGAGGGCGGCGTCGATGGCCGACAGCTTGGTGCCCGCCACCAGTACGCGGGCCCCGGCCGGTATGCGGCGCAGCGCGCCGAGGGGGTAGGGCGTGGTGAACAGCCGGTCGGCCGGGTGGTGCCCGACGAGGTACTCGGGGTGCGCCGTCGTGGTTCCGTTCACGCAGACGAGGACGTCCGTCGCGGGCAGTACCCGGCCGTCCGCGAGGTGGACCCGGTAGTCCCCCGGCAGTCCGGTGACACGAAGGGCATGTCCTCGTACGTGGGAGACGCGCGTGCCGCGGCGCACGCAGTCGTCCCGCAGCCGCTGGAAGCTCTCCCTGAGGTACTGGGTGACCAGGAAGCGGGGTACGAAGTCGTCGCGGTGGACCGGCCAGCCGCGCGCGGCGAGGTAGTTCAGCAGCCCCGATTCCCCGTCCGGGGACAGCGAGGTGACGTCCACGGAGGTGTTGCACAGGGCACGCAGGTCACCCGAGCCGAACGCACCGGCGATGCCGATGGGTCCGGGGGCGACGAAGCGGACGGCGGCGATGTCCTCGGCCTCGGTGACGGCGCGGAAGGCGCACACGGCCGTGGCACCGCCGCCGATGATGACGATGCTCTTCATCGGTGGTCTCCTCACAGCACGTGCACGAGGCCCATGTTGGTGGCGGTGCCCAGGACGATGGCGAGCAGCGGGCTCTTGCGCCAGTGGTAGACGGCGCCGCAGACCGCGATGCCGGCCAGTGCGGGGACTCCGTAGGGCGGGCTGGTGAAATCGACCGATTGCACGCTGTACGCCACGAGAATGACCATGATCCCCGGCGGGAGAGCGCTGCGCAGGTACTGCAGCAGCGGCGAGCCCGTCGCGTTGCGGAAGACCACGAAGGGCGCCGCGCGGAGCGCGAGGGTCACCGCGCTCATGATGGCGATGGCCGCTACGACGTAGGACGGTTCAGGCACGCTTGGACCTCGACAGTGTGTAGTCGGCAACCAGCAGGAGAAGGAAGGCGATGACGGCCACCGTGAGGAACTGGTCGCCGCCCACGACTCCGGCCGCCAGCGAAGCCGCCAGGCCGTACAGGACGGGCCGGAGATTCGCCTTCTTGCGGCCGTGGTCCCAGGCCAGGACGACGAACAGCGCGGTGAGCGCGAACTCGATGCCGTCGATGTCCTCCGGCAGCGCCGACGAGGCCAGGGCACCGGCGAGGCTGCCCGTCACCCAATAGCCGTGGCTGAGGAGCTGGATGAGGGTGATGCGGCGCCCGTTGAGCTCCTGGTCGGGGTTGGCGGCGAGCAGCGAGTACGTCTCGTCGGTGAGGGCGAAGACGCCGTAAGCGCGCTGCAGTCGGCCCGTCAGCAGGTGGAGCGGGAACGACAGCCCGTAGAAGACGTGCCGGAAGTTCACCAGGAATGTGGTCATGGCGATGGCCGCCAGGCCGAGGCCCGAGGTCACCATCGATACGGCGAGGAACTCCAGTGACCCGGCGAAGACGACCAGCGCGGTCGTCGGCGCCCAGAACCAGGGAAGTCCCTGGCTGACGAGCAGAATGCCGAAAGCGGCCCCGAGCGGCAGGTAGCCCATCGCCACGGGCACGGTCAGCTTCGCCGCGACGGCCAGGTCCTCCCGGAAGGAGGCGCGGGCCGTCCCGGCTGTCACGCGTTCGTCCAGCACGCGTCGTCCATCCCTTGCGTCGAATTGCTCGTACGTTGCGCGGTGCGGGCGGCGCGCTCTCCGGCGCGCCGCCCGCTGCCTCACGCGGATTCGGCCAGCTGTGCCGAGAGGCGCCGCAGCCCCTCGTCGAGCACGTCGGCCGGGCGGGCGTAGCTGATGCGCAGCCCGCGCTCGGATCCGAAGACCTCGGCCGGCATGACGAGCGTGCGCCGCTTCTCCAGCAGCTCCTCGGCGAACTGCTGCGAGGAGACAGCGGTGTTGAGGTGCAGCCAGGCGAACGGCGTGTTCTCCGGCCGTACCAGTTCGAGGGTGTCCGCGTGCTCCGCGGCGAACGCCTCCAGCCGTGCGCGGCCGCCTTCCACGAGCGTGTGGTAGCGCTTCAGGTGCGGCTCCCGGTCGGCGAGGACGCGGGCCGCGGCCCGTTCCCACACCAGGGAGTTGGAGACCGTGGTGTACCGCTTGTAGTTGACCATCTGCTCGATGATGTCCGCGGGCCCCTTGGCCCAGCCCACGCGCAGCGCCGGCAGTCCGTAGACCTTGGACAGTCCGGAGACGGAGACCGAGCGCTCGTGGCGGTGCGTGACGGACTCGGCGAAGTCGAGGAGGTACTCCTCGTCGTTCACCACCAGCAGGTCGTGGGCGCGCGCCACTTCGAGTACGGCGTCCCAGTCGGCCTGGGTCAGCAGCCGTCCCGACGGATTGCACGGGCTGTTGAGGATGAGCATCCGGGTCTCGGGGCGCATGGCGCGCTCCAGGGCCGCGGCGTCGAAGGCAGCGCCGGGACGCCAGTCGAGGACCGTGACCTCGCATCCGATGTGGGCAGGCACCTCCCAGGCCTGCTGCCAGCCGGGGGCGGTGGTGATCACGTGGTCCCCGGGCCGCAGGACGGACCGGTAGAGCAGGTACAGGGCTTCCTGGGCGCCGTGCGTCACGACGACATCGCGCCGGTCCTCCTGTACGGGGGCGCCGGGGGTCTGCGTGTCGTCGTACAACGCCCCGATCCGGGCGCGCAGTTCATGCGTCCCGCGGTCGAGGCTGTAGTCCATCTCCCAGTCGGGCTCCAGCGGTACGTCCCGCAGCAGCTGGAACTGGACGCCGCTCTCCGCGAGGTCCAGGTCGAACCGGCCCTGTGCGCGGCTGAAGAGCCAGTCCTGAATGGTGTACGGCGCGATGCTCACTGGGCCTGCCCTCCGAGGGAAAAGGTAATGACGGCTACGTCGCGATAGGCGGGTGCACCCGGGATTTTCGGCGTGATGGGGCTGACGTAGTGCTTGACTTCCCGGTCCGCCAGGAAAAGGACTTCACCGGGGGCCATCACCCGCTCCAGAACGATGTCGCCGGCCTCGTCCTTTTCCCGTACCAGGGAAATTCCGCCGCTCACGTTCTCGGCCGCCACACAGGTCACGGCTATCAGGTCGTACCCGTCCTGGTGAAACCCTTCCGGGGCCGGGAATCCCGGCCGGTCGTCCGCCGCCGTGATGCGGATCTGGTGGCACCCGATCTCGAACTCCTCGGCGGCGGCCAGCTCGCGGGTGGCGGGGGCGTTCACGAGCCCCTCGGCAAACTCCTTGGCCGGGTCGCCCAGCGGCGCGAACCGCCGGTCCAGGCCGCCCGCGTACTCATTGATCGCGTCGCTCTGAAAGAAGGAGGTGTCCTCTTCCCACAGCAGCATCTCGCCCTTGACGCGAGCCTTTCCGAACGCGCGGTAACGGAAATGATGGCCGTCACGCAGATGCTCGTCGGCAGGCAGGTCTCCATAGCTGCGCATAAAGGGTTCGGTGATGTACCCCTGCGCAGCGCACAGCCGATAACGCACTGTTATCCCCCAGTGTTTCGTTACGTGCCCCGGAAGGCTAACAGGGCAAGATCATCTTCAGATGTGAAGCAGTTCACAAGGGGCACCGGGCGACCCCCCGAGGCCAACCGGCCCACATTGTTTGTTAATTTCAGGTTCAACGGAAAAATAGGACACCTGCGGGTGAATCACCCCTACCCGAGAAGCCATTCCAAGCCACGCGTCCGAATCCTTCTCCCCCTGCTCGTAGAAAAGCACGAAATTGCCAGCGTCCATTTAATGAGACCGGAAGGGGTGACAAAACATGACATGGCGGCCTTATGGAGCATTCCGAGATGGCGGGACGCCGGCGCGGAACGCACGTGCAGCAGCGGCTAGTTGACGCCGCGGTCGCGGCCGGTCCAGTACGACTCCCGGAGCCGGTCGCTCACAGAGCGGCCCGCAGGACCTACCGCCCGTAACGGCACGGGGTCCGAGTGGGCCAGTCCTAGGGAGAGGCTGATCGTGACCTCTGTCCCAAGCGCGCCCGGAGGGAGTTCTCCTGGGGGCCGTTGGTCACCGAACCGGTGTCGGTCCTGGTGCCCGCGTACAACGAGAAGGAGTGCATCGCCCATACCGTGCGCTCGCTGGTCGTCAGTACTCATCCCATCGAAGTCATCGTGATCGACGACGGGTCCACCGATGGCACAGTGGACATCGCCGAGGCCCTCGGGTTCCCGAATGTCCGCGTCCTGCGACAGCGGAACGCCGGCAAGTCCGCGGCTCTCAACAACGGAATCCGCCACGCTCGCCACGACATCATCGTGATGATGGACGGTGACACCGTCTTCGAGCCGTCCACCGTCGCCGAACTCGTCCAGCCCTTCGCCAACCCGCGCATCGGCGCGGTCTCGGGCAACGCCAAGGTCGGCAACCGCAGGTCACTCATCGGCGCCTGGCAGCACATCGAGTACGTAATGAGCTTCAACCTCGACCGCCGGATGTACGACGCGCTGGACTGCATACCGACCGTCCCCGGCGCGGTCGGCGCCTTCCGTCGCCGGGCGCTGGAGGAGGTGGGCGGCATAAGCGGGGAAACCCTCGCCGAGGACACCGACATCACCATCGCCATGCACCGCGCGGGCTGGCGTGTCGTCTATCAGGAGCACGCCGTCGCCTGGACCGAGGCGCCGGGCAGTTTCCGCCTGTTGTGGCGGCAGCGTTATCGCTGGAGTTACGGCACCATGCAGGCCCTGTGCAAGCACCGCCGCTCGGTCGTCGAGCGTGGACCCTCGGGCCGCTTCGGCAGGGTCGGCATGCCGCTCGTGGGAATCTTCCACGTCGGCACCCCCTGCTCTCGCCGGTCATCGATCTCTTCACCCTCTACGGGATGTTCTTCCTCTCCCCCTGGAAGTCACTGGCGATCTGGTGCCTGCTGCTCCTCTTCCAACTCCTGTGCGCCGCCTACGCCTTCCGCCTCGACCGTGAGCGCTACCGCTACCGCTACCGCTACCGCTACCGCTACCTGGTAATGCTCCCCCTCCAGCAGCTCGTCTACCGGCAGCTGATGTACATAGTCCTCATCAACTCCTGCATCACAACAGCACGGCAGCTCCCGCGGGGTCTCGTCGGTGAGGCCAATGGTCTTGTCGAGCCGCCCGCACTCGGCGAACACGGCGCCGAGTGGGGTGGAGTTCCATCGCGGGCCGAATGCCACGGGAGTATGACAAACCGCAGGTCACCGCGGTCGACCGCAATGCTCGCCAACCAAATCTCTGGTTATGATCATGCCAACTGGTTGTCACTAACGGGGAGATGAACATGCTGAACCGCAAGACTCTGTGGCTGCGCGCGGCCGCGCCCGTTGCTGTTCTGGCGCTGACGCTGACCGCATGCGGCGGGTCCGGCGGCGGGAACAGCAAGGGCAGCACCAGCAAGCTCCAGGAAGAGAAGCCCGAGAGCAACGAGCTGGCGACCGGCGAGAGCGCCACCAGCCAGTTCAAGGAGGACGACGGCAAGATCACGTACTCCGTCCTCGCGCAGAAGGTCGACGTGGGCACCGAGGCCGACACCAAGAAGATGGTCAGCGACCCGAAGGCGGCCAAGGGGTTCGTCCCCGTGGTGGCCCACGTGAAGTACACGAACAAGGGCGGCGGCGTCGTCAGCTCGTACCCGAGCGTCGGCGAAAACGTCGAGATCTACGCCGATGGCCAGCGCGGAACCATCCTGATCGGCGCCGCGGACGACGCGCCCGGCTGCGAGTCGGACTCCGACATCGAGAACTGGAAGAAGGGCCAGAGCCACGTGATCTGCGAGACCTACATGGTCCCGAAGGACGCGAAGGAGCTGGCCGTCCACTGGGCGGCCGAGGACGACGGCAAGCCGTACATCTGGACCTTCAAGAACGCCTGATCCGTTGGTAACGACGTTCCGAGGCAGCGGCGCTCCCCGGGCGGGATACTCGAGTACCAGATCGTGACATCTGAGCGCACCCGGGCGGACTACGCCTGATCGCAGCCCGGTGAGCGATCCTGGTGCTCGGAGTTGTGGCGATCACGTAGGCGCTGGACAGCAGTCGAGAAGAGACCTGCTTCCAGCGCCTCTCGGCTTGTCAGCCCGCGCGCATCGCCCGGCCGCGACTGCCCGTGTTGTCATCGATCCTGCGGGGCATCACGCCGAGGATCAGATTCTCGAGGGCGTGCGGCATTGGCCCGAAGCCGGCGACCCAGGTCTCGACAAGGTAGATCTCACTGCCCTCATCGATACCGAGAAAAAACCGGCCGTGATCGAGCTCGCCGAGCGGGAAGAGACGTCTCCCCAAGGCCTCGCTCCACTCGGAGAACCGGTCCTCCTCACCACAAGCCAACTCCGGTTCAAACTCGCACAGTTCCTGTGAGCTGGTGATTCCCGGTCCACCGACGCTCACGGTCAGTCCCCCGAACTCGCTGAGAAACCTCTCCGCAGCGTCGTGCATGCCGATGCCGACCGCTTCAAACATGGACCGCCAGCCGGCCGTGTCGACCCGCCTGCCTGCCGTCCACCCCGAAGCCTCCAGGACCTCAAGCACCCCCGGCGACCATTCGCTCATGACAGCCCCAGCCCCCAACTCGCAGTACGGGCGATCATCCCAGCAGGCGACCCGCGACAGAACAACGTGTGACCGCACCACAAGAAGCGGACCAGAGCCCTCCAAGGATGTCATTTCGACGCTAGGCGGAGGGCGGCGACGGCGTGTGGGCGACCGTTACCACTGCCGACGAGGCGTGGCCTGTCGTTCGCAGAGCATCGCCGGTCGCTTCGGTCAGCCACGCTGCCACCTCCGGTGACCACTCACGCGCGTGGATCACGAACTGCGCCAACGGCCTTGTTCCCTGCAGCAGTTCACGGCTCGTCCCGCGGCGCGGGAGATACGCAGTGTCGATCCTCGAAGACTCACGGGCCTCGGCCGCCACGCCCAGGCGCTTCTGCAGAGCGGTGAGTACACGCGCCGGTTCCTTCGGGGCGCCCCATGCCGCGGAGGGGGCTGCGGAGACCGTTACGTGGACCTCGACGGGCGCGGACGGAGAGGCCAGGCAGAACCACTCCCGCATGTCATACCAGTCCGCGGACGCGTCCCCGGCGGTGATCTGGAGCGGAAGGTAAGTGCACAGCTCGGTGAAGGTGACTTCCCCCACCCGCCCGAGGGCGTCGAACAGCGACCGGGTCATCGGCAGCACCGGCAGACGTGGGTGGCGGACGTCCTCGGGAATGTCGGCCCGCATCCAGGCGAGCTCGCGGACCTCATCGCCGCCGGCCCAGTCACCACCCTTGTCGCATTCCAGCCAACGCTCCGGGTCGTGGAACAGCTTCTTCCCCTTCGGCGTGCGCCAGCCGTAGGGCGCGTGCCACCCATAGGCTTCCGCACGCACCAGGGCGAGATCCATCACCGTCTCGCGGAACTCCTCCGCGTCGCCGTTCTCGAGCCAGGGATGCCGGTTGAGGATCCCGTGCGCTCCCACAGTCATTCCACAGTGCATGACAGCTCCCCAACCGGCTTCCCAGTGCTCACATCACACGCCGCAGCGCACCTTCACGGTCAGCGATCAGCCGTCCCCGCGCGCGCCGGGGTAGGCCGAAGCCGTAGGCGTAGCCGTCAGTTGACGCCGCGGTCGCGGTCCGACCAGTACGGTTCGCGGAGCTTGAACTTTTGGATTTTGCCGGTGGCTGTGCGGGGGATGGCGCCGCGGAATTCGACGGTGGTGGGGGCCTTGTAGCCCGCCATGTGTTGCTTGCAGTGGGTGATGATGTCGGACTCCGTTGCCGTTGCGCCTTCGGCGAGGACTACCAGGGCCTTGATGGTTTCGCCCCATTTTTCGTGCGGGACGCCGATGACGGCCACCTCGGCGACGGCGGGGTGGCTGAAGATGGTGTCCTCGACCTCGATGGAGGAGACGTTTTCGCCGCCGGTGATGATGACGTCCTTTTTGCGGTCGGAGATGGTGAGGTGGCCATCGGCGGGGTTTAGGGTGCCGCCGTCGCCGGTGTGGAACCAGCCGTTCTTCAGGGCCGCTTCGGTTTCGTCGGGCTTTTCCCAGTAGCCGTCCAGGACGGTGTTGGAGCGGGCCAGCACCTCGCCGGACGGGGAGATTTCCAGTTTTGTACCGAGGGCCGGGAGGCCGGCGCGGGAGAGCTTGCGGGCCCGTTCTTCGGCAGGCAGGCCTTCATCGGCGGGCAGGATGCGGTTGAAGGTGAGGACCGGGGATGTCTCGGTCAGGCCGTAGATCTGGGTGAATTCCCAGCCCAGTTCGTCGTGCATGCGCTGGATCGTGCGGCTCGGCGGCGGGGCGCCGGCGCAGACGATACGGACGCGGTCGCGGCCCGGGATCTCGCCCTGCCAGGTCGCGGCCGCGTCCAGGACCATGTTCCACACCGCGGGCGCGCCGCACATCAGCGTGACGCCGTGCTGCTCGACGCGGCGCAGGATTTCCGCGCCGTCGACCTTGCGCAGTACTACCTGCTTGGCGCCGAGGCCGGCCATCACGTACGGCATTCCCCAGCCGTTGCAGTGGAACATCGGGAGGGTGTGGAGATAGACGTCGCGTTCCCAGGCGCGGGTGTGCAGGCCGAAGGTCAGGCCGTTGACCCAGATGTTGCGGTGGGTCAGTTGGACGCCCTTGGGGCGGGCCGTGGTGCCGGAGGTGTAGTTGATCGTGGCGGTGGCGTCCTCGTCCGGGTTCGACCACGGGCGGGGGTCGACGCCGAAACGCATCAGATCGGATTCGGTCTGGTCGCCGAGGACGTACCGGTGGCGGGCCTTGACGCCGGAGAGGGCGGCGTCCAGTTCCGGGTCGATGAGCAGGACGGAGGCTCCGCTCTGCTGCACGATGTACTCGATCTCTTCCGGCTTCAGGCGGAAGTTGACGGGGACGCAGATGCGGCCGCTCATCGGGACGGCGAACAACAGCTCAAGGAGGCGGGCGGAGTTGTGGCTGACCACCGCCACGCGTTCGCCCTCGCCGACGCCGAGCGCGTCGAAGCCCGCCTGCCAGGCCCGCACCCGCTCGCCGAACCGGCCGTATGTCGCATCGGGGACGGGAGGCCCGGGCTGGTCCGGCTCGTCGACCACGCCGAGGCCGGCGGCGAAGCCCGCCTCCGCCCGGTCGAGAAAGTCCGCGATGGTCATGGGTACCCGCATGCTGCTCTCCTCGTCACCAGAATCCGGAACACATATCAGTGGCTATCAGTGGCTCTTTCTCAGCCTCTTTCTCAGCTATGCGCACATACGGAGTCCGGTACTCGTCGTTTCGCTTCCGCCGGCGGGCGGTCGAGCGGCCGGCGGCATGCGCCGTTGTTCTCCTCATTGCCCCGCGGCTTCCGGCCATCGTGTAATCAGTGACGCAGGTCTCACCACCCCCGAATGGGGGGAAGCGGAGGTTGGCGGGTGCTGAACGAGCCAGAGCAGAGCGGGTCGGCGGACGTCAGGGCGGCGCTGTTGCGGCTGCGCAGGGCGAGCGGGCTGCCGGTGGCGTTCGGCGGGCTGCTCTCCGGTACGGGCCGGTTCCGCATCACCGAGCTGACCGGCGCGGCCACCACCGCGCTGCGCGGGCTGTCCGTCCACTCGGGCAACGGCCTGGGCGGCAAGGCGGCGGCCCGCTCCCGGCCCTTCGCGGTGACCGATTACCAGTCCTCGGTGGTGATCAGCCATGAGTACGACGCGGCGGTGGCGGCGGAGGGACTGAAGTCCGTACTGGCCGTGCCGGTGGTGGTGCGGCGGCGGGTGCGCGGGGTGCTGTACGGGGCGCTGCGGCAGCCGCTGCAGCTGGGTGACCGGCCGCTGTCCGCCGCGCTGGAGGCGGCCAGGGAGCTGGAGCAGGCGCTGGTGGTGCAGGACGAGGCGGAGCGGCTGCTGTCGGTGGCGCGGCAGCCGACCGCCGCCGATCCGGTGATGTGGGAGGAGGTCAGGGAGGCGCACAGCGCGCTGCGCACCCTGGCGCAGCAGGTCGGCGATCCGCTGCTGCGGCAGGAGATGCTGGCGGCCTGCGGCCGGCTCGCGGCGGCCTCGGGCGAAGCCCGCCGGGGCCCCTCCGTCGCGCCGGCGGCCTCGGGCGGGACCCGTGAGGGCCGCCCCACCGTCGCCCTCTCGCCCCGCGAGGTGGACGTGCTCTCCTGCGTGGCCTCGGGCGCGACGAATATCGCGGTCGCCGAGCGGCTGGGGCTGCGCCCGGAGACGGTCAAGGGCTATCTGCGCTCCGCGATGCGCAAGCTGGGCGTCCACACCCGGCTGCAGGCGGTGGTCGCGGCGCGCCGCGCGGGCCTGCTGCCGTAACGCGGCCCTCGCCGCTCCCCCGCCCCGCAGGCCGCCCCCGCCATCCTGCGAGACGCTGGAAGAGGTCGTCGGTGCAGGTGGCGTCAGTGAGGAGGGCCAGGCGTGTCGGATCCCTCGACCGGGAGCGAGCCGGAGCCTGTGCTGCCCGCCGGGCTGGCGGCCGGGGTCTACATCCAGGACGGCTTCGGGCGGATTTCGTACGTCAACGACAAGGCCGAGGAGCTGCTGGGCCGCTCCGCCGCCGAGATGCTCGGCGCCGACCCCCACGAGCTGCTGCACCGCAGCCCCGACGGCTCACGGCTGCCGCGGCCGAACTGCGTACTGCTCCAGGCGTTCCTGTCCGGTCGGGCCACGCCCCTGGACGGCTGCCAGTGGTTCGCGCGCGGGGACGGCGAGCTGATCTGTGTCGGCGGGCTGTCCGTGCCGTACGAGGTGGACGGCGTCCCGGACGGTGCGGTCGTGGTGTTCTTCCAGCGGCCGCCGGAGGAGGCGTACGAGCCCCCGCCCTCGGAGAACGTCGCGGCGCTGACCGACCTCGCCGACCGGCTCACGATGGTCGCCGAGACCACCGCCGTCCTCACCTCCACCCTCGACCTGGACGAGTCGCTGAAGCGGCTCGTCCGGCTCGCGGTCCCCCGATTGGCGGACTGGGCGGTGGTCGATCTCCTGGAGGAGCAGGGCAAGCTGCGCCGGGTGGCCGTCGTGCACCACGTGGACGGCCGGCATGTGCGGGTGGAGGAGCTGACCGGCCCGATGCCGCCGCTGCTGGAAGGGTCGCGGATGCCGCTCTCCCGGGTACTGCGCGGGGCCGCGCCCCGGATCGTCTCTCCGGAGGACTACGCGGGCCCGCCGGACTCCGGCATCGCCGTCCAGCAGCGCGAGATGTTCAAGGCGATCGGCATGAAGTCCGCGGTGATCGCACCGCTGCGCGGGCCCGGCAAGGTACTGGGCGCGCTGACCCTGGTCCGTACGGAACAGCAGACGCCCTTCGACGCGGCGGAACTGGCGCTGGTCGACGACATCGCCCGCCGGGCCGGGCTCGCCGTGGACAACGCGCAGCTGTACGAGCGGCAGCGGCGGGTCGCCGAGACCATGCAGCGCCATCTGCTGCCGCCACTCCCCCGGATCGAGGGCCTGGAGATGTCGGTGCGTTACCACCCGGCGCCGCACGCCTCGCGGGTCGGCGGCGACTGGTACGACGCCTTCCGGCTGCCGGACCGTACGACGGCGCTGGTCATCGGGGATGTGGTCGGCCACGACCTGCAGGCGGCGGCCTGCATGGCGCAGGTACGCAACATGCTGCGGGCCTTCGCCTGGGAGCACACCGAGGCCCCCTCCGTCACCGTCGACCGGCTGGACCGGGCGCTCGTCCACATCAGCGATGTGCAGCTGGCCACCATGATCCTGGCCCAGGTCGAACGGGCCCAGGCCGGCGACTGGCAGCTGCGCTGGACCAACGCCGGACACCCGCCACCGCTGCTGGTGCACGACGACGGCCGGGTCTGTTTCCTGGAGCACGGCGCCGCCGACCTGGTACTCGGTACCGAGCTCTCCCCCGCCCGCACCGACTTCCGGCAGGCCCTCCCGCCGCGCAGCACGGTCGTCCTCTACACCGACGGCCTGATCGAGGCCCGCGGCCTGCCCCTGAGCGAGGGCCTGGACCAACTCGCCAGCTTCGCCTCCGCCCTCGCGGACCGCTCCCTGGACGAATTCTGCGACCAACTCCTCAGCAGGGCCCTGTACGCGGCGAACGAGGACGACGTGGCGCTGTTGGCGTTGCGGGTGCCGGGGGTGCGTTAGGAACTGACACCCCAGGAACTGACGCCTTGGGAACTACTGCGCCGGCGACGGCTGCCCCGGGAGGCGGAAGTCGAGGACATCGGTGGCCTCGCGCTCGGTCTTCTTGGCGTACTCGCGCGCCTCGGTGGCGACGTCACCCTGCTCGTTGATGAGCTGGTCGTAGATCGGAGTGAGTGGTCCGTCCGGCGAGTTCATCGTGCAGTGTTCCTTCGTTCTCGGACATGGCGACAGCCGCCCACGAATGGCGCGGACGGTCGGCCGCCGATCTTAGCTTCCGCCTACCGGGAGCGGTATTGCTGCCCTCAGGCAACCGATCCGATACGGCGTGTCGTGACCGATGTGTCGTGATGGATCGGTGTATGGGCGCCGGTGAGCGGCACGCCGGTGCCGCCGCGGCGGGTGGCGACGATCTCGGCGGCGATGGAGAGGGCCGTTTCCTCGGGGGTGCGGGCGCCGAGGTCGAGGCCGATCGGGGAGCGGAGTCGGTTGAGTTCGAGGTCGGTCAGGCCGGCCTCGCGGAGGCGGCGCAGGCGGTCCAGGTGGGTACGGCGGGAGCCCATGGCGCCTACGTAGACGACGGGGAGCCGCAGGGCGCGTTCGAGGAGGGGGACGTCGAACTTGGCGTCGTGGGTCAGGACGCAGAGGGCCGTACGGGGGTCCAGCGCCTGGGAGTCCAGGTAGCGGTGCGGCCAGTCGATGACGATTTCGTCGGCGTCGGGGAAGCGGGCCCTGGTCGCGAAGACGGGCCGGGCGTCGCAGACGGTCACGTGGTAGCCGAGGAACTTGCCGGCCCGGACCAGGGCGGCGGCGAAGTCGATGGCGCCGAAGACGAGCATTCGAGGGGCCGGGACGGAGGATTCGACGAGCAGGGTCAGCGGGACGCCGCACTGGCTGCCGTCCGCGCCGATCTCGACGGTGGCCGTGCGGCCGGCGTCCAGCAGGGCGCGGGCGTGCGCGACCGCGGTGCGGTCCAGCGCGGGTTGGCCGCCGAGGCCGCCCGTATGGCTGCCGTCGGCGCGTACGAGGAGGGCGCGGCCGAGGAGTTCGGCCGGGCCGGAGACGATGCGCGCGAGGGCCGCCGCCTCGGAGGTGACGGCGGCGGCCAACGCCGCGACGAGCGTCCCGGAGGTGCTGTCCACCGGGGCCGGGGGGTCATCCGGCCCCCGAGATGGCTCCGGGGCGCTCGTGCGTACCGGGGTGACGAGGATGTCGATGACGCCGCCGCAGGTGAGGCCGACGGCGAAGGCGTCCTCGTCGCTGTAGCCGAACTGCTCGGTGACCGGCTCGCCGGTCTCCAGGGCCTGTTGGCACAGCTCGTAGACCGCGCCCTCCACGCAACCGCCGGAGACGGACCCGATCGCCGTGCCGTCGCGGTCGACGGCGAGGGCGGCGCCCGGTTGACGGGGCGCGCTGCCGCCGACGCCCACCACGGTGGCCACGGCGAAGTCGCGTCCCTGCTCGACCCACCGGTTCAGCTCATCGGCGATGTCCAGCATGTCCTGCTCCTTGTCTTGCGATTGCGCGGAGGGCCGGTGCGGGCCTCCGCCCGGGCAGGTCCCCCTACCCGATGTCGTTGAAGGCGAAGTTGGCGATGAACACCAGCGAGAGGACCCACATCAGCGGACCCGGCTCGCGCCACTTGCCCTGCGCCAGCTTGATCGCGCAGTACGAGATGACGCCCACGGCCACGCCGTTCACGATCGAGTAGGTGAACGGCATGATCACCACGGTCAGGAAGACCGGGATCGCCACGGACCGGTCCTTCCAGTCCACGTGCCGTGCGTTCTGCATCATCATCGAACCGATGACGACCAGCGCGGCGGACGCGACCTGGGCGGGGACGATCTCGGCCAGCGGAGTGAAGAGCAGCGCCAGGCCGAAGAGCAGGCCGGTGACGGTGGCCGACAGGCCCGTACGGGCGCCCTCGCCGACGCCGCTGGCGGACTCGATGAAGACGGTCTGGCCGGAGGCGCCGGAGACGCCGCCGATCGCGCCGCCCGCGCCGTCGATGAGCAGCGCCTTGTTCAGGCCCGGCATCCGGCCGAGGTGGTCGGCGAGCTTGGCCTCCTGGCCGACGGCGATGATCGTGGCCATGGCGTCGAAGAAGCCGGCCAGGACCAGGGTGAAGACGACCATCGCCACGGTGGTGGCGCCGAGCTCCGCGAAGCCGCCGAATTCGACCTTGCCGAACAGGCTGAAGTCCGGCGAGGAGACGAAGTTGTCCGGGAGTGCCGGCGTCGCCAGGCCCCACTGCTTGTCGCCGAGCCCGAAGGCCGCGGTGACGATCAGCGAGAAGACGGTGCCGATGGCGATGCCGATCAGGATCGCGCCGGGCACGTTGCGGGCCAGCAGCATGAAGATGACGACGAGGGTGATGCAGAAGGCCAGGACGGGCCAGCCGGAGAGGTGACCGTGGACACCGAGGGTGACCGGCGCGCCGGCGTTGCCGAGGCCGACGAACCCGGCCTTGACCAGGCCGATCATGGTGACGAAGAGGCCGATGCCGATGGTGATGGCGTGCTTGAGGCCCAGCGGGATCGCGTTCATGATCTTCTCACGGAGACCGCTGATCACCAGGAGCATGATGATGACGCCGTAGATCACACACATGCCCATGGCCTGCGGCCAGGACATGTCGCTGATCACCTGGGTGCCGAGCACACCCGAGACGCTGAGGCCGGCCGCGAGCGCCAGCGGCACCTTGCCGACGATGCCCATGAGCAGCGTGGCCAGTGCCGCCGCGAAGGCCGTCGCCGTGATCACCGCGCTGGGCGAGAGGGTGCCGCCGACCGCGTCCTTGCCGCTGAGCAGGACGGGGTTGAGCAGAAGGATGTACGCCATCGCCATGAAGGTGGTGATGCCGCCGCGCAGCTCCCGGCCGAGGGTCGAGCCGCGTTCGGATATGTGGAAGTACCGGTCGAGCCACGACCGGCCGGAGGGCTGGCGCGTACCCGCGCCGGCGTCCTCCGCCGCGGTCGTGGGTTCGATGGTGGGCTGGGTCATGGTGCCTATCTCCCAAGGTTCATAGGGGCACTCACAAGGGGGGAAGTGTGAGATTTGGGATGGAGCGGGCCGCACGACCCGGGGGACGGCCCGAGACGAACGTTTTTCAGCCAGATGCGGCGCCGAGGAGGGATCCTAGGAGCCCGGGCTGACGTGGGGGAAACTCCGGGCGGTACGAACCGCAGGAGGACGGACAGGACACCCCAAATATCCGTACCACCCGGAGGCTTTTCACGTGCCGGTGAGGTGTTCTGGTCGCACCGGCGTTTTGGTGAGCGCCAGCCCGGTCGCCGCCCGGATTGCGGAGAGGACAGCCGGGGTCGACGACAGGGTCGGCGCCTCGCCGACGCCACGCAGTCCGTAAGGCGCGTGTTCATCGGCAAGTTCGAGGACATCCACCGGGATGGTCGGGGTGTCCAGGATCGTGGGGATCAGGTAGTCGGTGAACGAGGGGTTGCGTACCTTCGCGGTCTTCGGGTCGACGACGATCTCCTCCATGACCGCCACGCCCAGGCCCTGGGTGGTGCCACCCTGGATCTGGCCGACGACGGACAGCGGGTTGAGCGCCTTGCCGACGTCCTGCGCGCAGGCCAGCTCGATGACCTTGACCAGGCCGAGTTCGGTGTCGACCTCGACGACCGCGCGGTGCGCCGCGAAGGAGTACTGCACGTGGCCGTTGCCCTGGCCGGTCTCCAGGTCGAACGCCTCGGTGGGGCGGTGCCGCCACTCCAGGTCGGCCTCGACCGACTCCTCGCCGAGCACGTCCACGATGTCGGCGAGCACTTCGCCGCCGTCGGTGACGACCTTGCCGCCCTCCAGGAGCAGCTCGGCCGTCGCCCACGCGGGGTGGTACGTACCGAACTTGAGCCGGCCCATCTGCAGGACCTGCTCGCGCACCGACTCGCAGCTGTTCTTCACCGCGCCGCCGGTGACATAGGTCTGCCGGGAGGCGGAGGTGGAGCCGGCCGAGCCGACCTGGGTGTCCGCCGGTTGGATGGTGACCTGCTGGACGCCCAGCTCCGTACGGGCGATCTGCGCGTGCACGGTGACGCCGCCCTGGCCGACCTCGGCCATCGCGGTGTGCACGGTCGCGACCGGCTCGCCGTTGATGACTTCCATGCGGACGCGCGCGGTGGAGTAGTCGTCGAAGCCCTCGGAGAAGCCGACGTTCTTGATGCCGACGGCGTAGCCGATGCCACGGACGACGCCCTCACCGTGGGTGGTGTTGGACAGGCCGCCGGGCAGCGCGCGGACGTCGGCGCCCTCGGTGGTCTCCCACTGGTTCTCCGGCGGCAGCGGCATGGCCTTCACGCGGCGCAGCAGCTCGGCGACCGGGGCCGGGGAGTCGACCGGCTGGCCGGTCGGCATGAGCGTGCCCTGCTCCATGGCGTTGAGCTGCCGCAGCTCGACGGGGTCCATGTCGAGCGCCTTGGCCAGCTTGTCCATCTGCGCCTCGTACGCGAAGCACGCCTGGACCGCGCCGAAGCCGCGCATCGCGCCGCACGGCGGGTTGTTGGTGTAGAGCGCGATGGCCTCGATGTTCACGTCGTCGACGGCGTACGGGCCGACGGCGAGCGAGGAGGCGTTGCCGACCACGGCCGGGGAGGCGGACGCGTACGCGCCGCCGTCCAGCACGATCCGGCACTTCAGGTGGGTGAGCTTGCCGTCCTTGGTGGCGCCGTGCTCGTACCAGAGCTTGGCCGGGTGCCGGTGGACGTGCCCGAAGAAGGACTCGAAGCGGTTGTAGACGATCTTGACGGGCTTGCCGGTACGGAGCGCCAGCAGGCAGCCGTGGATCTGCATCGACAGGTCCTCGCGGCCGCCGAAGGCACCGCCGACGCCGGAGAGCGTCATCCGGACCTTCTCCGGCGGCAGGCCCAGGACGGGAGCGATCTGCCGCAGGTCGGAGTGGAGCCACTGGGTCGCGACGTACAGGTCGACGCCGCCGTCCTCGGCCGGCACCGCGAGGCCGGACTCCGGGCCGAGGAACGCCTGGTCCTGCATGCCGAAGTCGTACTCGCCGGTGACGATCACGTCCGCGCGCTTGGCGGCCTCGTCGGCGTCGCCGCGGATGATCGGCTGGCGGTGGACGATGTTGGGGTGCGGTACGTGGCCCGCGTGGTGGTCCTTGCGGCCCGGGTGGAGCAGCGGGGCGTCCTCGGCGGTGGCGCCGGCCTCGTCGGTGACGACCGGCAGCTCCGCGTAGTCGATCTTGATCTTGGCGGCGGCGCGGCGGGCGGTTTCCGGATGGTCGGCGGCGACCAGCGCCACCGGCTCCCCGTGGTGCCGCACCCGGCCATGGGCCAGTACCGGGGTGTCCTGGATCTCCAGGCCGTAGTTCTTCACCGCGGTCGGCAGGTCGTCGTAGGTGAGGACCGCGTAGACACCGGCCTGGGCGAGCGCCTCGGAGGTGTCGATGGAGCGGATCTCGGCGTGCGCGACGGTGGAGCGCAGGGTGTAGCCCCACAGCATGTCCTCGTGCCACATGTCCGAGGAGTACGCGAACTCGCCGGTCACCTTGAGCGTGCCGTCGGGCCGCAGCGTGGAGGCGCCGATACCGGCCGGGGTCTTGCTGCCCTGGGTGAGATCGGTGGGTGTCCGGGTGACTTCGGCCATGGTCAGGCCCCCGTTCCTGCGGTTTCGGACTCCCCGCGGGCGGCCGCGAGACGGACCGCGTCGAGGATCTTCTCGTAACCCGTGCAGCGGCACAGGTTGCCCGACAGCGCCTCGCGGATGTCGGCGTCGGAGGGCTGGGCGTTGCGCTCCAGCAACTCATCGGCGGCGACCAGCAGGCCGGGCGTGCAGAAGCCGCACTGGACGGCGCCGGCGTCGATGAACGCCTGCTGGACGGGCGAGAGAGCTGTATGCGGGGAGGTGCCCTGCTCACCGGCCTGGCTGTCGCCCGTGCCGGTGGGCCTGGCGGCCCAGCCCTTCGCCTCGTCCAGCGTCGTGCCCTTGCCGCCGCAGACCCCCGCACCGCAGCCGCCGCGCTCGGCGCGCTGCCTGGCGAAGTCGGCCAGCCCCTCGACGGTGACGACCTCGCGGCCCTCGACCTGCCCGGCAGCGACCAGACAGGAGCACACCGGCACCCCGTCCAGCCGGACCGTGCAGGAGCCGCATTCGCCCTGCTCGCAGGCGTTCTTCGAACCCGGCAGGCCCATCCGCTCGCGCAGCACGTACAGCAGGCTCTCGCCTTCCCAGACGTCGTCGGCCGTCTGCTCGCGGCCGTTGACGGTGAACTTCACGCGCATTGGGCACCTCCTCGTGCTGTGCGGCCGCCGCCGCGGTACGACTCCCAGACCCAGCCGAGCGTGCGGTGGGCCATGACGCCGACCGCGTGCCGGCGGTACGTGGCGCTGCCGCGCACGTCGTCGATCGGGTTGCAGGCGCCGCTCGCCAGCTGGGCGAACTGCTTCGCCACGGACGGCGGAATCGGCGCGCCGGACTCCCAGTGGCCGCCCTCCTCCAGCGCCGCGGCCAGGAAGGTCTCCGCCTCCTTGGCCCGTACGGGGGTGGGCGCGGCCGAGCCGATGCCGGTGCGTACGGTCTTCGTCTCCGGGTGCAGCGCGATGCCGAACGCACACACCGCGATCACCATGGCGTTGCGCGTGCCGACCTTGGAGAACTGCTGCGGCCCGGTGGCCTTCGGCAGGTGGACGGCGCGGATCAGCTCGTCCGGCTCCAAGGCGTTGCGCTTCACACCGAGGTAGAACTCGTCGATGGGGATCATGCGGGCGCCGCGGGCCGCCGACTCCACCTCGACCTCGCCGCCGGAGGCGAGCAGCGCGGGGTGCGCGTCACCGGCGGGGGACGCCGTGCCGAGGTTGCCGCCGACACCGCCGCGGTTGCGGATCTGCGGGGAGGCGACGGTGTGCGAGGCGAGCGCCAGACCGGGCAGCTCGGCGCGGAGGTGCTCCATGATGTGGGTGTACGGCACGGAGGCGCCGAGCCGTACGGTCTGCGCACCGGTCTCCCACTCCCCCAGATCACCGATGCGGTTGAGGTCCATCAGGTACTCCGGGCGGCGGTGGTCGAAGTTGATCTCGACCATCACATCGGTGCCGCCCGCGATCGGCACAGCGGTGGGGTGCTCGGCCTTCGCGGCCAGCGCCTCGTCCCAGCTGGCGGGGCGAAGGAACTCCATGAGCGGCCCTCTTCTCGCAAGTCGTCCATCGGTCGTTCATGTTGCAGTAACGCGATGTGACCCAGTACACGTGCCAGTCGCATACCCGGTGCAGTCACCGAAACCATGAAGCGGTTGGCTGGCCAAGGCAGCTGTCTTGTAGATTCGAACGAAAAGCGGGGCTCGGCAACCTCGCGGTATTCCACCGGCAACACCAGACAGAAAGATCGGCGGGCAACGTCATGCGGCTCCGCGCACTCCTGGACACCGAATCCCTGGGCCTGCGGCTGCTCGGGGGCGAGGACGAGCTGGACCGTACGGTCCGCGGCGTGATGACCACCGACCTGCGGGATCCCAGCCGCTACCTCTCCGGCGGCGAGCTGGTGCTCTCCGGGCTCGCCTGGCGGCGCACGCCGGAGGACTCCGAGCCCTTCGTACGCATTCTGGCCCAGGCCGGGGTCGCCGGTCTCGCGGCCGGCACGGCGGAGCTCGGCCCGGTCCCCGAGGACCTGATCGCGGCCTGCGCACACCACCACCTGCCGCTCTTCTCCGTCACCGAGTCGGTCTCCTTCGCCACAGTCACCGAGTACGTCGTACGGCAGGTCTCCGGCGAGCGGGCCGGCGACCTGGCCGCCGTCGTCGACCGGCACCGCCGCCTGATGACCTCGGGCCCGGCGGGCGGCGGCCCCGAGGTCGTCCTGGACCTCCTCGGCTCCGACCTCGACCTGAGGGCCTGGGTCCTCTCCCCCACCGGACGGCGGATCGCGGGTGCCGCACCGGGCGGCGACGGCACGCCCGCCGGGGACGCGGCGGTCGGCGCCCGGCTGGCGGGCGAGCACCTGGCGGCGGCGCGCAGCGGGCGGCGCAGCCCGCACCGGGTCCTGCTGGGCAACAGCACGTACTCCCTCTTCCCGATCCGCAGCGGCGGCCGCGACCTGCGCGAGACCGTGCTCTCGGACTGGCTGCTGGCCGTCGAGGCGGACGCCGGGGACTGGCCGGCGGAGCGGCTGGACCTGCTGCAGGGCGTCACACAGCTGATCGCCGTTGAGCGGGACCGGCGCGACGCGGCCCGTACGGTGCGCCGCCGGCTCGCCCAGGAGGTGCTGGAGCTCGTCCAGACCGGCGCCGCGCCCGCCGAGATCGCCGCCCGTCTGCGGGTCGCCGCGCCCGTGCTGCTGCCGGGCCTGGGCACGGCGCCGCACTGGCAGGTCGTGGTCGCGCGCGTCGAATGGGAGGGCGGGGACCTGCCCGGCGGCCAGGTCGCGCAGACCCTCCTCGAAGAGATCCTGGTCGATCCCGCCAGCGCGGGCCCCGACCCGGCGGACCGCATCGCCGTCGCGCACACGGGGGACGAGGCGGTCGCGCTGGTACCGCTGCCCGCGCTGCACGAGGACGACGCGGACACCAAGGCCGAGGGCATGGAGGCGGAGGCGCTGCTCCGGGCGGTCCAGGAGCCGCTGGCCCGCGGGCTCGCCGACGACGGCCGGCTCACCATCGGCGTCAGCGCCGCCGTCCACTCGGCGGAGGGGTTGCGCGGCGCGCTGGAGGAGGCCCGGCACGCCCGCCGGGTCGCGGCGGCCCGGCCCGGCCCCGTGTGCGCCGCAGGCCACGAGGAGCTGGCCTCGCACGTCCTGCTGCTCCCGTTCGTCCCCGACGACGTGCGCCGCGCCTTCACGGCCCGGCTCCTGGACCCGCTCCGGGACTACGACCGGCGGCACCGCGCCGAGCTGATCCCCACCCTGGAGGCGTTCCTCGACAGCGACGGCTCCTGGACCCGCTGCGCCGCCCGGCTGCACCTGCACGTCAACACGCTCCGGTACCGCGTCGGCCGCATCGAGCAGCTCACCGGCCGCGACCTGTCCCGCCTGGAGGACAAGCTGGACTTCTTCCTGGCGCTGCGGATGACCTGATCACGCCGCGACAGGCCCCGCGCGCCCCGTGATCACGGCTCGATAAGGTTTTCCCATGGCGACGACGAACGGGCCGGAGGCGGCCGCCGGGCCGGAGCCGGCGGAACCGGAACCGACGGAACCGGCAGCCCCGGCCTGGCAGGCGCCGAGCGAGATCGAGCAGCGGCTGTACGACGCGAAGACCCGCGGGGACTGGGCCGCCTACTTCGAGGTACTGGCTCGCACCGAGCTCTTCATCGCCGACTCCCGCGCGGCGGCCGACGCGCACCCTGGCACGGTGCGCTTCCAGCCGTACTGGGACCGGCGGACCGGCACGCCCTGCCTGGCCGCCTTCACCGTCGGCATGCTGCCCGCACCCGTCGAGGACCCGGTCTTCTGGTCCGGCTCGCTGGACTGGTACGCGCGGAACTGGGAAGCGCACGATCCGCCGTGGCTGGCCGTCAACCCCGGCAGCCCGTGCGAGGCGTACTTCCCGACCTCCCCCGGGCACCGGGCCGTGTGGCAGCGGCACGCGGCGGAGGCCGCCGCCTCATCCGACGATGAGGGGATCAGGCTGCGCGCCCTGCACGTGGGCGGACCGCTGCACGGGCCGGTGGCGTACGGACTGGCCTGCGGGGCGCTGCTGTTCGTCAAGAACGGCCAGCCGTGGAACGCCATGGCCCACCACGGCCGGGGCTACTACCCCGAGAAGAAGCAGCTCGCCGAGTTCTGGAACGTCACCGACCGCGCGACGTGGCAGCAGGCCCAGGAGCGGCTGACCGCCGCCGACATGGTCAGCGAGGTATGGGAGTTCGCACTCGCCGTGCGGCGCTCGCTCGCGCTGGACTTCGCGGGCGCCGTGAGCGTGGACCACTGGCGCGGGGTGGCCGAGCGGGTACTGCGGCACAACGCCGAGAAGGGCGCCGAGGTCAAGCTCACCCCGGACGGCGTGACGAAGACCGAACCGCCCAGTGAGGCGGAGGTCGCCTCGCAGGTCGCGGGGGTGCAGCGGCTCATCGGGCGGATCGCGCGGTACGAGGCGCGGTTCCGCGCGGACGGCGTACTGCCCGAGGGCAAGTTCGTCCGGTCCGTCGAGGCATGGGACTACGGACGCGCCTCGGGCATGGCCCGCTGGGGGCTCGGCGCGCGCTACTGCACGCTGGCGGAGGCGGAGCAGGCGGTGCTGCGCGCGGGCGCGGCGAGCCGGAGCGCGTACCGCTCCTGGGAGGACTTCTCCGCCGGCTTCATCCTCGGCCGCTGCCTGCAGTTCGACGAGGAGGAGTTCGGCCACTGGTACGAGGACATGGCCACCGCGCACCGCATCCTCACCACCGATCCGGCCAGCCCGTGGCGGAACATCCCATGGGAGTAGGGCCGCGCGGTCGGCGACGGTGATGATCTCCGCACCGCCGGAGTGCACTCCGTACCCCTCGCATCCGGTGGTCCGTACTCCGTCACGCGTCCACCGGCGTCTCCTGCACCGGGACGGGGCGGCGGGATCACGGGGCGGGCGGTGGAGGGTGCACGGCGCGGGGCCGGGTGCGCGAATCCGAATCACTCGTTGGAGCGGCTTTTGCGCGCCGCCGCGACGGCGATCGAAGCGCCAGGTCAGGGCGGTCGACGATCGACCGCTGCGTGCGCGCACCCCGCCGGGCAGCCATGATCGGCCGCTCTAGCGGCTCAACTCCGCTTCGTACACGGCCCACCGGAGATTGTGAAATCATTCACCCAGCCCCTTGGCCCCACGCCGAAATTCGTGCTGAGATTCGCCCACTGCTTCCAGTCCAGCTCAAAGGTGCGCTCGGGGAGGGCAATGTGGCGGACACCGCCATGCCGGAATCTGCCGAAACCAACGGGTCCGAAGGGCCCGTCGAACGACTGCCGGTGCCGGGAGCACCGGTGACGGGACTGCCGGCGGCCAGGACCGCCGGACCGGCCGCGGACGGGACCAAGGACGGGGACAGCCCACTGGACCGGGCGGTCTGGCGGCTCCGGTCCCGCGGCTGCTGGGACGACGCGGCCGCACTGCTCGAACCACACGCCGCGGCCCACCCGGCCATCGCGCTCCGCCGCGCGGCGCTTCTCGTGGAGCGCTCCATGTTCACCTGCGCGGGCTGGGCCGAGGCCGAGGACGCGCTGCGGTACGCCGAGGCCCGCGCGGGCACCGACGACGAGCGCGGCGACGCGGCCTGCGAGCGCGGCCATCTCGCCTACGCCGCCACGGTCCTGGGCGTACGCGACCGCGCCGACGAGGCCAGGGCCGCGCTCGGCCGCGCCGCGGCACTGCTGCCGCCGGCCGCCGAGGGGCGCGCGCTGCTGGACTTCCGGCGCGGCCTGGTGGCCGAGCACATCGCCGACAGCCCGCAGTCCGCGCGGGCCGCCTACCGCCGCGCACACGCCGCCGCGACCGCCCACGACGACCCGCTCCTGCTCTCCTTCACCTGGCGCCATCTGGCCGGACTCGCCCTGCGCGACGGGGAGTTGGCGGAGGCCCGGCACGGCTTCGCCGAATCCCTCCGGATCCGCGAGGAGCTGGGCTATCTGATCGGCACCGCCCCGGCCCTCGCCGCCCTTGCCGACGCCGCCCCGGAAGAGGACGCGGCCCGGCTCCGCGCCGAGGCGGCCCGCCTCTTCCGCCTCATGGACGGCGTGCCTACGTGGCTGGCGGACCAGCTGATCACGGCGGCGTGACGGGGCCTCATTCGTCGCAGCCGACGCCGTCGCCGTCCCGGTCGAGGCGGTAAGGATCGTCCGGCCCCACGGGGGTGGGTCCCGACAGATCGGAACAGTCGACGTCGGGGCCGCCCGCCGGCGGCTCCGCGGGCGAGGTGTCCTGCGACGGCTCGGTCTCGGGAGTGTCGGTGGGCACGTCGGCGGGCTCGTCAGTGGGTATGTCGGCGAACTCGTCCGTCGGCAGGTCAGTGGGCGTGTCCGCGGGATCCGAAGCAGGTGACGTCTCGTCACAACCGGCCCACAGCCCCGCCTCCACCTGCTCGGCCTCGTCGGCCGCCCCGGAGATCGTCGGCCAGTGCTTGTCGTTGGGCGGGTAGAGGGTCGCCTTGGCGTCCCCGCCGGAGACCATCGCCTCGTTGACGAACTCCCCTCCGTCGTTCCACACGTACAGCAGATAACGGCCGTAGGGGTCCTTCAGGTCCTCATCGCGTTCGATCCGTATGTCGGAGCCCAGCGGCAGCAGGTCCGAGAGGCGGTCGGTCGCTTCGTCGGCGTGGCAGGTGCCCACCTCGGGGGCGTCGATCTCCAGCAGGCGGACGGTGGCCCCGGCGTCGGCCGGGAGGATGCCGCCTCCGCCGAAGACCTCCAGCGTGTCGCCGTCGATGATGCGCGCTACGGAGGCGTTCCCGGTGTTCCGCCGCTCCTCGGCGGAACCGGGTGCGTCGGCGGAATCCTCGGCGCCCTCCGCCGCCGGTTCGGGGGCCTCCGCCCCCGTCTCGGTCACCGCCGGATCCGGGTCGGCGTCCATCCGGCCGCCGCTCTCGCCGCAGCCGACGCCGGCGAACACGGCGAGCGCGGCCGGCGCGGCGAACAGGGAGACCAGCCGCGCCTTTCCGCGGCGGCGAAGCCCTGGCGACGAGGGCTGCTGAGAGGAGTGGTTCATGGCGGCCGCCTCCGGCCGAGAGGGATCGTGCTCTTCCCAGCAGAGCACGGCAATTCAGGGGCCGCCAGTCGGGTGATGTCCGGGGACGGGTGGCTCAGTGGAGGAAGCGGTTCCCCGTGAGGTGATCGCGGGCGATGCGTTCGATGAGCGGGAGGTCCTGGGCCAGGAGGGCGTCGAGGAGGGCCATGTGGTCCGAGGCGTCGGCCAGGAGGTCGGCGACGCCGACCCGCGTGCCGGCGCACGGCCAGGACGTGCGGCGCTGTACGTCCTCGGCGACGAGGGTCAGTTGGCGGTTGCCGGTCAGGGCGAGGAGCGCGCGGTGGAAGGCGCGGTCCGCCTCCGCGTACGCCACGCAGTCGCCGTGGCCGGCGGCCGTGACGGTCGCGGCGGCCAGTGGGCGCAGCTCCTCCCAGCGCTCGGGGGCCAGCGTGCGGGCCAGCCGCAGTACGGCCGGTACCTCCAGCATGGCCCGTACCTCCGCCAGCTCGGCGAGGTCGCGGGGGGTGCGCTCGGCGACCCGGAAGCCGCGGTTGGGGACCACCTCGACCGCACCCTCGGTGGCGAGCTGCTGCATCGCCTCGCGGACCGGCGTCGGCGACACGCCGAAGCTGTCGGCGAGCGCAGGCGCCGAGTAGACGGCGCCGGGGGCCAGCTCGCCGGAGAGCAGCGCGTCACGGAGCGCGGCGAGGACCTGTGCGCGTACGGAGTGCCGCTGCGGCTTGCGTACGGAGGGCGCGGAGGGCGCGGCGGGCGGCGCCTCGGGGGCGGCGACACGCGCCGTGGCAGGTCCCGCGGTCGGCGGCGTGACGGGAGACACTGCAGGCGGGGCCGCGACGGCGTGGGTGACGGCGCCGTCGCCGTCGGCCGGGTGCCGGTCGCGTACCGCCTCGGGGCGCCCCTGTGCGGGCACGCGGGCGCGTATCCGCGGCGGCTCTTCCGCTCCGCGCTGCTCCATGGGGTACCTCCTGATGTCCTTGAGCACCATAGGCGGCCCCTGCCGCAGTTCAAACCTCGGAGAGTTCCGCTAAGGTAAGCCTTACCTGCCTACGACGCGAATCGGTGGTCCTCCGCATGAACGCTTCCGTCCTCGCCGCCCCGCCCTCCCCTTCCCCCGTGACCGGCGCCTATGCCCGGCTCACCGAAGTGTTCCCGAGCCTGCGGGTGACCGAGCTCGGGCCCCAGGACGCGGCCCCGGCGGGCGAGGACTGGACGAGCGCGGCGGAGCTGGCGGACGGCGGCGCGGCCCTGGACGCCTTCCTGGCGTGGGACGACGCGCAGGTGATCAAGAACTACGGGAAGCGCGCCCGCCCTGACGTGGTCGCCAGCTTCGGCCTGCACCGGTACGCCTGGCCGGCCTGCCTGCTGATCACCATGCCGTGGTTCCTGCACCGCCGGGTGCCCCGGCTGCCCGCGGGCGCCGTCTTCTTCCCGCGCGAGCTGGGCCACGCCGCCGTACGGATCACCTCCTTCGCGTGCCTGCCCGACGACCCGGCGGCCGGGCTGCCGGGCGCCGTGGTCGTGGCCGACGAGGAGGCGCTGCGCGCCGAGGTGCGGGCGGCGGTCGCCGAGCACCTCGGGCCGGTACTGGACGGCTTCCGGCCCCGCGTGCGGCGCGGCCCGCGCGCCCTGTGGGGCATGGCGACGGACGAGATCGTCGAGGGGCTGTGGTATCTCGGCCATCTGCTCGGCGAGGAGCCGCGCGCGGTGGCCGAGGTGGCGCGGCTGCTGCCGGGCTCGACGGCGCCGTACGTCGGCGGTGCGGGCTTCCGCGAGCTCACCGGCCCGGCCGGCGAGCAGCTCCCGACCCGGGACCGCGCGAGCTGCTGCATGTTCTACACCGTGCGCCCGGAAGACACCTGCGTCACCTGTCCGCGTACGTGTGACGCGGACCGGGTCGCACGGCTCACCGCGAGCGCCTGACCCGGGCGCTCCACTCCCCCGCCACGGCGCTCCGCTCCCTCATCACCCGATCGAGTGGCGGCAATCGAACTCAACTGCCGCCGCCCTGAAGGCTGTACGAACAGTTCGCCCCTCTCGGCGGCCCTGGTCGCCTCCTTGGCGTCCTCTTGCCCCGAAAGCCCCTGCCGTACCGGCCGACTCCGCCAGGATGTCGCGCGAAAACGCGTACCGCGAGGCAAGAGGCAAGGGGTCCCAGATGAGAATGACGGACATATCGCTGGACTGGCTCGTCCCGGGGGCCCTGCTGCTCATCGGCGTCACGGCGGCCGTGGCGGTGGTCCTGCGCGGCAAGCGGAGCGCGGACAAGGCGGCCGACGACTCCTGGGAGCGCAGCGAGGAACGCCGGCGCCGCAAGGAGGCGGTCTACGGCTCGGCGTCCTACCTGCTGCTCTTCTGCTGCGCCGCGGTGGCGGCCGCGCTCTCCTTCCACGGCCTGGTCGGCTTCGGCCGGCAGAACCTCAACCTCTCCGGGGGCTGGGAGTACCTCGTGCCGTTCGGCCTGGACGGTGCCGCGATGTTCTGCTCCGTACTGGCCGTGCGCGAGGCCAGCCATGGTGACGCGGCGCTCGGTTCCCGGATGCTGGTGTGGACGTTCGCGGGCGCGGCCGCGTGGTTCAACTGGGTGCACGCGCCGCGCGGCCTGGATCACGCGGGCGCGCCACAGTTCTTCGCGGGCATGTCGCTGTCGGCCGCGGTCCTCTTCGACCGGGCGCTGAAGCAGACCCGCCGGGCGGCGCTGCGCGAACAGGGCCTGGTGCCGCGGCCGTTGCCGCAGATCCGGATGGTGCGCTGGCTGCGTGCCCCGCGCGAGACCTTCGCCGCCTGGTCGCTGATGCTGCTGGAGGGCGTGCGGAGCCTGGACGAGGCGGTCGACGAAGTACGCGAGGACCGCCGCGAGAAGGAGCAGGCGCGGCGCCGTCGGCGCGAGCAGGACAAGCTGGACCGGGCCCGGGTGAGGGCGCTGAACCGGCAGCACCGCTGGGGGCGCCACGCCCGTCAGCTGCCTGCCATGACAGCCGGACGGCCGGTGGCACAGCAGGCCGAGACCCCGGCGATCGAGGGCCAGGCGGCCGGCGGCCGGGCGGTCGACACCCCCGCGATAGAGGCGCCGCCCCTGACCGAGAGCCCGGCCGCCGAAGCGGAGGGCGGCCGGCCGCGGTCGCGCCCCACGCTGAAGGCCGTGACCGGCCGTACGGGCCGCACCGGCGGCGCCGAGCGGCCGGGCCCGCGGACCGTGGACCTCACCGCCGAGGACGACACGCAGACGATCCCGCGGCTGGACTCCCTGGAGGAGAAACTCGCCGAGATCGAGCGGCAGTTCGGCTGAGCGCAGCGTGAGGACAGCGCGGCGTGAGGACAGCGCGGCGTGACAACAGAGCGGCGGGCCGCCCCCTTCAAGGGGCGGCCCGCCGCACGTTCACCGATTCCGGCACGGGCAGTCACACCGCCGTGCCGCCCAGTTCGAACCACACACACTTGCCGACCCCGTGCATCCGTATGCCCCAGGCGTCCGCGAGCGAGCGCACCAGCATCAGTCCTCTCCCCGAAGTGCCTTCGGTGGTCGGTCTGCGGGGCTGCGGCCGCCGGGACACGAAGTCCCGTACTTCCACCCGCAGGCGGTCGGTGACCGTCACGGTCACCACGGCGCCCCGGTCGGTGTGCACCAGGGCATTGGTGACCAGCTCGCTGATGAGCAGCTCCGCGATGTCCGACCTGCTGGTGTCCCCCCAGTGGGCCAGCTGGTGGCGCAGGTCCCTGCGGACCCTTGCCACCGCCGTGAGGTCGGCGCGGCGCAGCCGGTGCCGGATGGCCCTCGGCCGCTGCCCTTCCGTCCATGTGCCGCCACGGCCGCCGAGTGGGCCGGTGACCGGCCCGTCGGTCCGTCCGTGCAGTTGCTCGCCCCGTACAGGCTGACGCTTCATCCTCCCCGCCCCGAGCGCTCCGGTGTTCCCGATCTTCATCCCCGATCTTTCGAACAACCTCAGATCGATGCATGCCCACCGGGATACGCCCCAAGCTTCGCCCCCTGCTTCCGCATATGCCACGAGATGCCCGGCTGGTCCCGACCAAGGTCCGGCCCGGCGGTCATGACAAGGGCAGAAACATGCGCGCGGCACGGCCGTCCGTAGGACGAATTCGCCCTCGCTGTCGACCGGCCCGCTGCCGCACCCGGTGCACGGCTTCCCGGAGGAGATCGCGGCGCGGGGTCCACCGAGTGTCCCGGTGCGGCTACGCCCGCGTCCGGGCCGCCGCGGCATCGCAGCGCAGCTCGGAAGCGCCTGACTCCTTCTGCCGCGGAGAGGCACAGGTGCGGGGCATGTGCCCCGCTGGACGGTAACGGCTCAGAAGCGTGGATGGTGCGGAGGTCAGAAACGTGGGATGTTGCGGAGGTTTGACCGGGCCATCTGCACCATCCGGCCCACCCCGCCGTCCAGCACGATCTTGCCCGCCGAGAGCGCGAACCCGGTCACCATGTCGGCGCTGATCTTCGGCGGGATGGACAGCGCGTTCGGGTCGGTGACGACATCGACGAGCGCGGGACCGTTGTGCTTAAAGGCGTCCCGCAGCGCGCCCCGCAGATGCTTGGGCTTCTCCACGCGGACGCCGTACGCGCCCGCCGCCCGGGCGATGGCCGCGAAGTCGGGGTTCTGGTTGCCGGTGCCGTACGAGGGCAGGCCCGCCACCAGCATCTCCAGCTCGACCATCCCGAGTGAGGAATTGTTGAACAACACGACCTTCACCGGCAGGTTGTGCTGCACCAGGGTGAGGAAGTCGCCCATCAGCATGGAGAATCCGCCGTCGCCGGACATCGAGACGACCTGTCGCCGGCGGTCGGTCAGCTGCGCGCCGATGGCCTGCGGCAGCGCGTTGGCCATCGAGCCGTGGCTGAACGAACCGATGACGCGGCGGCGCCCGTTGGGCGTGAGGTAACGCGCCGCCCAGACATTGCACATCCCCGTATCCACGGTGAAGATCGCGTCGTCCGATGCCTCCTCGTCCAGTACGGAGGCGACGTACTCCGGGTGGACCGGGACGTGCCGGTCCACCTTGCGGGTGTACGCCTTGACCACGCCCTCCAGCGCGTCGGCGTGCTTCTTCAGCATCCGGTCCAGGAAGCGGCGGTTCTTCTTCTCCTGGACCAGCGGGGTCAGGCAGCGCAGCGTCTCCCGTACGTCGCCCCAGACGGCCAGGTCCAGCGTGGAGCGGCGGCCGAGGTGCTCGGCGCGCACGTCGACCTGCACGATGGGCACGTCCTTGGGGAGGAACGCGTTGTACGGGAAGTCCGTGCCGAGCAGGATCAGCAGATCGCACTCGTGCGTGGCTTCATAGGCGGCGCCGTATCCGAGCAGACCGCTCATGCCCACGTCGTACGGATTGTCGTACTGGATCCACTCCTTGCCGCGCAGTGCGTGCCCGACCGGCGACTTGATCTTCTCGGCCAGCGCCATGACCTCGGCGTGTGCGCCCGCCGTACCGCTGCCGCAGAAGAGCGTGACCTTGCCGGCCTGGTCGATCATGCGGGCGAGCTGCGCGATCTCGGCGTCGCCCGGGCGTACGGAGGGCCGCGCGGTGACCAGCGCGTGCTCCTCGGCGCGCTCGGGGGCCGGCTCGCCCGCGATGTCGCCGGGCAGCGCGACCACGGAGACGCCGCTGCGACCCACCGCGTGCTGGATCGCGGTCTGCAGGACGCGCGGCATCTGCCGGGTGTTGGAGATCAGCTCGCAGTAATGGCTGCACTCCTGGAAGAGCTGGTCGGGGTGGGTCTCCTGGAAGAAGCTGGTGCCGATCTCGCTGGAGGGGATGTGCGAGGCGAGGGCCAGTACGGGGGCCATCGAACGGTGCGCGTCGAACAGGCCGTTGATGAGGTGGAGGTTGCCCGGTCCGCAGGAGCCGGCGCAGGCCGCGAGCCGGCCGGTGATCTGGGCCTCGGCGCCGGCCGCGAACGCCGCGACCTCCTCGTGCCGGACCTGGACCCAGTCGACGGCCGAGGTGCGGCGGATGGCGTCGACGACGGGGTTCAGGCTGTCGCCGACGACTCCGTACAGCCGCTTGACCCCGGCGCGCGCCAGGATGTCGACGAACTGCTCGGCCACGGTCTGCTTCGCCATCGCGCGCACGCCCTTCGGGTGGGGATCAGTGGCTCGCGCCGCCCGTCGGGCATTTTGCCCGGTTCAGCGGCATTGGTTCGGTTCTACCACTCCCTCCCGGCGCCGAGCCGGGTCCCACACCGCGGTCCGGCGGGCGGCTCAGCTGTCCCACACCGCCGCGGCCGTGCGGTCCTTCGCGTGACCCTTGACGCGCAGCTGGGCGTCGGCCAGGAAAGCGGCCAGGCCCGGCGGCTCGGTCTCGGCCCACCGCCCGGCCAGCCGCGCGGCGAAGTCGGGCGCCTCGCGCAGCGGCTCGGCCAGCCCCGCGCTGCACAGCAGCAGGGTGTCTCCGGAGCGGGCCACGGAGGCGCGGAAGCGGAACGGTTCGCCTACGGGTTCGCGGGCGTCCGGTTGCTCGGTGCCGGCCCCGGCGGGCCCGAGGCCGGCCCCCAGGTTCATCGTCGGCTCCGGGTCCCGCACAGCCGACTCCTGGCCGGCGAGGCCGCGCTGTGCCGGGATGCCGGGCGACTGTGTGCCGTACCCGACGACCGGCCCGCCGACCGCCTCGTCCGGCGGCCGCGGCGGCTCCAGGTCCTGCCAGACGCCGTCCCGGAGCCGGAAGAGCCCACCGCCGCCGAGGCCGAAGAAGACCCGGGTGCGGCACGCCGGGTCGGCGGGCAGCAGCAGGCAGCGCAGCGAAGCGGTGTACTCGCGCGGGTCCAGGCCCAGCTCGGCCGCGCGGGCCCGCAGCCGGCCGTAGCCGCGGTCGGTGAGCCGCTGCAGCCCGGACTTGAGGGCTTCGCGGCGGCCGCTACGGATGTCGTCGGCCAGCCGCGCGCCGGAGCGGCCGACGGCGGCGCCGATCCACTGACAGGCGTCCCGCGCCGCGCGGTGCCCTTCAGGCGAACCGTGCGCCCCCGAGGCGACGGCGATCAGGATCAGGGTCTGCCGCCCGCTGCCGAAGCGGGCGGTGAGCAGGGCGTCGCGGCGCGGATCGCCCCTGTACCGGGCGGAGTCGCCCCGTACGGATGCGGCGCGGAGCGTGAGCGTGCCGTACTGCGCGCCGTCCAGCTCGGTGTCCGGGACGAGCCCGGCGAGGTCGGCCGGGTCGGCGGCGGGCAGCGCGACCGGCTCGGCCGCGTACGTGGGCGGCCGGTCCCCGATGAACTCCACGACGGGGACGGGCGGCTCGGGCTCCACGACCTCGTCGGCGGCGTCGACGGCTTCGACGGCTTCGACGGCTTCGACTGTTTTGGCCTCGTCGGCGGCTTCGGCTGCTTCGGCCGTATCCGCCTCGTCCAGCGTGCGCAGGACCGAGTCGACGCGGTCGTCCAGCGAGTCCCGCGCGGTCGTGGGCCCCGCGTCACCCGGCTTGCCGTCGCCCGCTTCGTACAGCTCGCGCCACCAGTGGTCCTCGTGTCCGCGTGTGTCCCCCTGCTGACTCATGGACCGTATTGTCCATGCCTGCGCGGCCGCGAGACAGTGCACAAAAGAGTGCTCCGCGACGCGTCACCGGGCCGCGTCGACACCCTCCAGGGACAGCAGGGTGCGCTTGCGGTCCAGGCCACCGGCGTATCCGGTGAGCGAGCCGTCGGCTCCGATCACGCGGTGGCAGGGGCGCAGGATCAGCAGCGGATTCGCGCCGATCGCGGTGCCGACGGCCCGTACGGCGGGCCGGGTGGCCCCGATGCGGCGGGCGATCTCCCCGTAACTGGCGGTCTCGCCGTACGGGATGGCGTCCAGCGCCGTCCAGACGCGCTCGCGGAAGGCGGTGCCGCGGGTGGCCAGGGTCAGGTCGAAGTCCCGGCGCTCGCCCTCGAAGTACTCGCCGAGCTGCCGTGCCGCCTCGGCGAAGGCGGCCGGTTCGCGGGTCCAGTCACCCGACGGCACGATGCCGCCCTTCTGTTCGGGGACGGAGAGCGCGGTCAGTACCGTGCCGCCCCGGGCGTCGGCCGACGGCTCGCCCACGAGGGTCAGCCGGCCGAGCGGGCTGTCAAGCAGCGTGTAGAGCGGCATGGTTGATGCTGTCCTTCGGGTCGGGATGGTCCATATGGTCGGTGTGCCGCAGGTACTGGTAGGCGTACGAGCGCCACGGGCGCCAGTGCTCCGCCTCGGGGGCCGCGTCCGGCGGGGCCACGTCGGGGTCGCCCAGTGCGCGCCTCCGGATGGCCGCGGCGGCGGCCGGGCCGACGCCCGGCAGCGCGGCGAGGGCCCGCTCGGCGGCGTCCCGGTCCGCGCCCGCCGCGAGATCCACCGTGCCGTCGGCGAGCGCCGCGCACAGCGCCCGTATGCCCTCCCCTACGTCCGCCCCGGCCAGCTCCTCCGGCGTCGGGAAGAGGTGGGTGAGCGTGCCGTCGGGGGTGTCCAGCGGCTTGCCATATGCCCGTACGAGGGCGGCGGCGCGCTCCGGTGGCCCGCCGAGCACGGTCCGTACCGCCTGCTCCGCCGGGTCGGCCGCGCCCGGCGAGCGCAGCCCGGGGCGGGCCGCGACCAGCGGGCGGAGCAGCGGGTCGGCCGAGAGCCGGGCGGCGACCGCGTACGGATCGGCGTCCAGGTCGAACAGGCGGCGCAGCCGTTGGTTGGCGGTGGGTAGATCGCGCAGGTCGGTGAGGTGCAGCCGGCAGTCGAGCCAGCCGGAGCGGGCCGGTCCGCCGGGCCCGCCGGGCCGCTCGCCGACCTCGGCGACGGCGGTGCCGTAGGTGAGGCGCAGGGTGCGGCGGTACGTACGGGCGCCGGCGGTCCCGATGACCTCCTCGACGCCCGGTACGGCCGCTTCCTGCAGATCGTCGAAGATCTCCCGGGCGGCGTACGGGCCCCGGAAGGCGAGCCGCAGCGGGATGCCGCCGGGGGTGCCCGGCTCCCCGCGCGCGGCGCGTCCGCGGGCCGCGGCGCGCAGCTCGCTGGGGGTGCTGCCGTAGATCTCCCGCATCGTCGCGTTGAACTGGCGCACGCTGGCGAAACCGGCCGCAAATGCCAGCTCCGTGACCGGCAGGCCGGTGGTCTGGAGCAGGATGCGGGCGGTGTGCGCGCGGCGGGCGCGGGCCAGCGCGACCGGCCCCGCGCCCAGCTCGGCGGTGAGCTGGCGCTGCACCTGGCGGGCGCTGTAACCGAGCCGTGCGGCGAGGCCCGCGACGCCCTCGCGGTCGACGACGCCGTCGCCGATGAAGCGCATCGCGCGGCCCACCAGGTCGGCCCGGACGTTCCAGTCCGCGGAGCCGGGGACGGCGTCCGGGCGGCAGCGGCGGCAGGCCCGGAAGCCGGCGCCCTGGGCGGCGGCAGCGGACGGGAAGAACCGCACGTTGACACGCTTCGGGGTGACCGCGGGGCAGCTCGGGCGGCAGTAGATGCCGGTCGTCACCACGGCGAAGAAGAATTCTCCGTCGAAGCGCGCGTCCCGGCTCGCCACCGCCTCGTACCTGCTGCTTTCGTCCTTCACACCGTCCAGTGTGCGGGATCGCCGCAGCCGCTTCCGGCGGAAATCGGACATGGCGTTCGAGGCACTCGGGCGCGCGAAGCGACCGGGCCGCCCGCTGACGGGCGGCCCGGGACCGACCGCTACGGCCGGGTACCCCGCTTCCGCTCCCCCATGTGCCGCCCGAGCGCCTGCTTCTGTTTCCAGTCCCGGCGCAGCTCGGCGCGGAGCCGGGCGTCGGTCTTGGCGACGATGCGCTGGTTCTCGCGGAGCAGCTTGCGGTAGCTCTCCAGGCGGCGCTGCGGCAGGTCGCCCGCGTCCACTGCCGCCAGCACCGCGCACCCCGGCTCGGCGGTGTGCGCGCAGTCGTGGAAGCGGCAGTCGGCCGCGAGCTCCTCGACATCGGTGAAGGTACGCGCGAGGCCCTCCTCGGCGTCCCACATGCCGACGCCGCGCAGCCCCGGGGTGTCGATCAGCACCCCGCCGCCGGGCAGCACCAGCAGGTCGCGGGTGGTCGTGGTGTGCCGCCCCTTGCCGTCCCGGTCGCGTACGGCGTGCACGTCCTGGACGTCGGCGCCGATCACCGCGTTGGCCAGGGTGGACTTGCCCGCGCCGGACCGGCCGAGCAGCACGGACGTGCCGCCGGCCAGTACCGCCGCGAGGACGTCCAGGCCGGCGCCGGTCGCCGCGCTCACCGCCAGTACCGGCACACCGGGCGCGACGGTCTCGGTGTCGGCGACGAGGTGGGCGAGGCCCGCCGCGTCCGGCACCAGGTCCGCCTTGGTCAGCGCTACGACGGGGGTGGCGCCGCTCTCCCACGCCAGGGATACGAAGCGTTCGACGCGCCCCAGGTCGAGCGGCTCGGCCAGGGAGACGGCCACGACCGCGTAATCGACGTTGGCGGCCAGGATCTGGCCTTCGGAGCGCTTGGAGGAGGCGGACCGCACCAGTGCGGTACGCCGTGGGAGCAGCGCGCGGACGACGGCGTCCGGCCCGCTGCCGGGATCGATGGCGGCCCAGTCGCCGGTGCACGGCACCTTGAGCGGGTCGCCGGTGGCCACGAGCGCGGTGCTCGCGAGCACGGTACGGACGCCGTCGCCGTCGGGCACGACGGCATCCACGCGGCCACGGTCGACGCGGACGATACGGCCGGGCAGGCAGCCCTGTCCGGCGCAGGACGTGAAACTCTCCGCGAACCCTTCGTCCCAGCCATAGGCGGTCAGCGGGTGCGCGGCGGTGAGGTCGGACAACGGGATGAACCCTTCACACGGGTGCGGTCCCGGCCGCGCAGGAGTGTGTTCGCGTCAGCCGGAGACCACAGAGGTGGACGTGATGAACTTCCGGATACGGGCAGCGCCCATCGCAACGACAGTCATCAGTACTCACCTCCCGTTTCCTCAACAGCCAATGACGGCACCCCCCGGGCCACCGTCCGGAACACCGCTGAACTTAGACCAGCCCCGGGCAGGAGCGCCAACCGTTTTCCCGCCCCCTTCGATCGCCCACAGCGGCGAAGTGGTGGCTCCCCGGAGGGTTTTGGCGCGGAGGGACTCCATGCCCAGATGGAGGCCGGTGGCGCCATGGGCGTAGGCGTCCTCGATGGGGAGGTAGTAGACGAGGTTGAAGTACTCGTGCGCGCCGCGCAGCCGTGCGTAGTCATAGCCGGTGGCGCGGAGCCAGACGGTGCCGGCGTGGCGGTAGAAGAGGCTGAAGGCGACCATGCGGCCCTCGGCAAACGCGGCGCAGACGATTCCGCTGTCGGCCATGCCCTCGGCCTGGTCGCGCAGCAGCCGGGCCATGACGGCGGGGTCGGCCGCGTGGCCGTGGCGCTCCTGGAGCTGGGCCAGCAGTGCGCCGGCGGCGTCGGCGCACTCGGAGAGCCGTAGGGTGCGGAGCTCGTATCCGGCTTCGGCGAATGCTCGGCGCTCGCGGCGGATGGTGACGCGCCGTTTGGAGGGCCGGGCGGCCAGGTAGTCGTCGAATGTGCTGCCGGGCAGCGGGATACGGGCGTCCTGGCCCAGCCGCACGGGCTTTGTGCCGCAGGCGTCGGCGAGTTCGGAGGCCGCCGCGTCGGTGACGTACAGCCACCACGGCTGTGCCTCCTGGGCGGCGGCGAGGGATTCGGCGGCCGCCACGAGCCGGCTCAGGGCCTCGCGCCGCCGGTCGGGGGTGAGGCGGGGGTGGAGGAGAGGGGCGTTGACGTAGCCGCGGCGGGCTCCCGCGAGCAGGGTCCTGGCCGGTGTCCGGTCGGGGAGGATCTCGGGCACGCGGTAGAGGGCGTTGGGTTCGGTGTCGACGACGTACAGCGGTGCGGCGGCGACCAGGTGGCCGTCGTCGTGGACCAGGGCGTAGCGGACCTGGGCGGTGGGGTCGCGCTGCTGGGCGGCAAGCCACTGGTGGGAGAGGTACAGGCCCGCCTGCGCGGTCAGGGCGTCCCATGAGGCGACGGGGACGTCTCCGATGTCGGGTATGAGGGTGCGGATCACGGCAGAGGTTCCTCCCGGTCGGGCGGGGCGAGGGCACGGGTGGCGGGGACGGCGAGCACGCTGAGGGAGGCGAGCAGCAGCCAGGGCAGGACGGGCTGCTGACTCAGGAGCGCAGTGAGGACAACGGGCGCTACGGCGCCGCCGATGGACCAGGACAGCTGGAAGGCGGCCTGGTGACGGCCGTTGGCCTCGGCGGGGGCCAAGGAGACGGAGAGTTCGTTGAGGGCGGGCGAGCAGAGGATCTCCGACAGGGTGAACAGCAGCATCGCCGCCATCAGAAGAGTCGCCACGGCCCAGCCGGGCCCGCCCTGCCAGGCGAGGGGCGCGGCGAAGACGGCGAAGGAGCCGGCGCCGACGAGGAACCCGCCCGCGATCACACGGTGCGAGTGGTGGCGGGCCGAGCGGCGGGTGATGACGGAGGTGAGGACGGCGACGGCGGCGGTGTTGACGACCAGGAGGGTGCCCGGGATCCACGCGCCCGCGCGCAGGGTGTCGGTGACGTATACCGCGAGGAGGACCGGCGGGACCATCTGCGCGAGGACGAAGGCCAGATTGGCGGCGACGAGCAGGAGGTAGCGGCCGTCCCGGAGGAGGGCCGACCAGCTTCCCCGCCGGGCCGGCTCAGCACTGTCCTCCGGTGGGCCGGGCGCGGCCGGGCCTCTGGTGGGCTTCCATGTGAGGAACAGCAGTGCCGCACCCAGGAACGTGCCCACGTTCACGGCGATGAGCAGGTGCAGGCCGTCCGGGCCGAACACGCCCAGGGCGATGGCGGAGACGGCGGCGCCGGCACCGATGCCGACGTTGCGCAGCGACGAGATGAACCCGAACCACAGGCGCTCCTCGCCAGGTACGCAGGCCAGGGGCACCAGGTTTCGGGCGGCCGTCCAGTACAGGTTGATGCCGGCCTGGACGATGAGGTAGGCGAGGCTGATCTGCCACGCGGAGCCGACCACGAGGAACACCGCGAACCCTGCGGCGGAGACGAGGTTGGCGATCGCGACGACCGCTTTCGGGCCGAAGCGGTCCATCAGGAGCCCGCCGAGCGCGGGTACGGGCAGCGCGAGGAGGTTTCCCAGTGTGAGCGCCGCACCGATCGCCGCGAGGGAGAGGTGGGTGGCGTGGGTGAGGTAGACGACGGTGAAGGCGAAGACGAGCCCGGTGCCGAGGCTGTCGACCGCGTGCGCGGCGACGAAGCGGCCCGCTCCGGTGAGCACGGGCAGCCCGGCCCTGGCCCGCAGCCCACGGCGACGGCCGGCCGGTGGCCTGCCGGTGAGGGTGCTCACCGGCCCGCGGGAGTCAGGAGACGGCGGATCTTGTCGAGCATGGGGGCCGCGATGAAGTCGGTCTGCGCGCACAGCTCGGTGAGGTCCTTCACGACACGTCGCTCATCGCCCCGCTCCACGGTGAATGTGAGGATGCCGCCGTGGTTGTGGCCGTCGATGACCAGGTCGTGGCAGGTGACGAGGTCGATACGGGCGCGGAGTTCGGCGAGCAGCGTGGGAGTGGGGTTCGCGGTGAGGCACTCGATCGCGAACCGCTCGGCCGGCGCGCCGGTCCGGGTCGGCCAGGTGCCTCCCAGGATGTCGAGGAGGGCGGCGAAGGTGTTGAGCCCACCGGCGGCGATGGACAGCGTCGTGGCGCCGCCGATCCGGGGGTTGATCTCCAGGGCGTGGTAGACCCCGTCGGCGTGGATCATGTCGACGTTGACGGACCCCTCGACCCCGAGATCCGTGCACAGCTCCACCAGGCGCTGCGCGGTGGGCTGGAAATCGTCGTCCCGGGTGGGGTCGGCGTAGCGCAGGTCTTCGAAGGTGAACGCGGGAGGGCCGCCCGCGGTGCCGGTCCAGATGAGCGGCATGACGGTGTAGTGGCCCCCGGCTCCGACGATGTCGACCGAACAGAGCCGTCCGCTGACGCACTTCTCCAGGACGGCGTGCGCCGCCGGCCGGGCGGCCAGATAGCCGTCGAGGGCCGCCGGATCCGGGAGGAACTCGATGCCCATGCTGGTGGAGTCCCACAGCGGCTTCGCCATGAGGGGATAGCCGAGGTCCTGCGCGGCGAGGCGAACGGCGTCCGGGTAGGCCGGGACGGGCAGCGCCCGGTCGTTGAGGAGGTCACTGTCGATCAGGACGGCGGGCGGAGTGGCGATGCCGTGCGCGTTCAGGACCCGCTTGGTCTCCCACTTGTCGCACAGGACGCGCGTGGCGGCGAGGGGCGTCATGACGGTGCGGATGCCCAGGGCCTCGAGCTTGGTCTTGACGACGGCGTCGCGCAGGGCGTTCTCGTCCGGCAGGGAGATCGCCACGGCCGCGTCGGCCCCCCAGGCGCGTACCCGCTCGACGAACTCGTCCGGGGTTGCGCCGGATCCGAGCCGCTCGCTCGTACCCGGGAACAGCTCGGGGCCGCAGTCGCCGCTGGTGTGGAAGAGGCGTGCCTCGGCACCGAGCTGCGCCAGGGCGGGGGCGATGCCGTGGATGTACGGGTCGGCCCGCCGGATGTCGGCGGACCGGAGGAAGGCGATGCGCTGCATATCAGCTCACTTCTATGCGGGTGTGGGCGCACACGTGGGCGGCGGCGGCGTTGACCTGGCCGGGCGTGGGGGCGGTGAAGACCAGGTGGCCGATGCGAGCCGAGTTGTCGTGGGCAGCACCGACGGTGGCACCGGGCGGGGTGGTGATGTGCTGGTCGACCAGGCCGTCGTGGCGGCCGGGGAGGGTCACCCCGTGGAAGGTGCCGGCACGCGGCGGGGTGAGGAATCGGATCGCGCACGCCCCTTCCTGGGCGCGGGTACGTCCGGCTTCTCGTCGAGGACCGCCTGCAGGTAGGCCCGGGCTTCGTCGATGCCGGAGGCACGGCGTACGACGTCGACGAGGTGATCGCCGGGCAGGCGGGCGCCCACCTCGATGACGACGGGGCCCGCCTCGGGCGAGAGCTTGAGCTCGGTGTGGGCGACGCCGTTGCGGATGCCGAGTGCCTCAAGGGCCCGTTCGGTGGCCGCCCGCAAGCTGCGCAGGTCGGCGGGCGACAGGGCAGCGGGACAGGTGTGACCGGTCTCGGCCCGGTAGGCACCACCGGTGGTGTGCTTCTCGACCACGGGCAGATGGGCGTACTCGTCGCGCCAGACCACGGTGTCGAGGCTGAACTCGGGTCCAGGGACGTACTCCTGGATGACGACACGCTGGTCCATGGGCAGGCCGTGCGGGGCGGCGATCGGCCAGGACTGGGCCTGCCGTACGGCGGTGTCGAGCTCTTCGGGGCTGTTGACCACGCTGACGCCCCAGGAGCCACCCTGCTCGGCCGGCTTGACGACGACCGGGAACCCGATGCCGACGGCGTCGAGGGCAGGTGCCGCCTCCCCGGCCGTACGCACGCTGACGGTTCGCGGCGCCGATACCTGGCCCGCGGCGAACGCCTGGGCCATCTCCGCCTTGTTCCGGGACGCCCGGGCGAGCCGCGGGTCGTTGCCGGGCAGTCCGAGGCGGTGGGCCAGCTGAGCGACGAGTGGGGTGAAGAACTCCCAGCAGCAGGCCACCGCGTCGATCCCCGTGGCCTTCGCGAACCCGGCCAGGTCCGCCAGCGCCCGGTCCCCGTCGGTGAGGTCGGTGAACACCGTGCCGTGGATCTTGTCGCGCAACGTGGCGGGGTAGCTGTCGTAGACGTCCTCGTGGGTAGCGACGAAGACGTGCGCCCCGAGTGCACCGGCGGCATCCAGCACGTAGGGCCCCGAGTTTGCAAGTGCTTCGATCAGCAGGATCTTCTTCACGCAGGGCAGTAGACCGCACCATTCATGCCGCAGCCATGAGCATAACCACCAGAGCACGGCATGAATATCGCGGCAACGCCTGTAGCAAGCTACAGGCGTTGCCGCGGGGCGGGGATTCCAGGAGCTCCAACTTTGCGGAAGCGACTCGCAGCGTCATCCCGCCATACAGCTACTCCTACCCATCGCGCTCCACCTACCGGCCGCTCAACGGCAGCTGGACCGTTGAAGACGCCTGGAATCAGGACCTCGGCCTTTTTCAGGTCCCCGAGCTCAACCTGTCACCCGACCGGCAGGCGATCGCGGGCCAGTCGTTCGCGGGGGCCGAGGACACTGCCGACCGGCTCGGGCAGCCACCCTGCTGCGGGCCCGTCATCACACCGAGGTCTCACAGTCATCCGGCCCTCCGAGCGCTTGGAGGAGGCGGACCGCACCAGCGCGGTGCGCCGCGGGGACAGCGCGCGGACGACGGCGTCCGGCCCGCTGCCGGGATCACACAGCGCACCTGAGCTGTCCCCACGCCAGGTTCTCCCCGCGTGCCGCCACGAAACTCCGGCCCTCCGGTGGGCCGGTGTGCTCCGGGGTGAACAACTCACCGTTCAGAGTGCGCAGTTCGGCGCCGGCCTCGGCGGCCAGCAGCGCCCCGGCCGGCAGGTCCACGCCCTCGGCGCAGTACCCCACGAACGCGTCGATCGTCCCTCGCGCCAGCAGTACCCACCCCAGCAGCGGCGCCCACAGCTCCAGTACCCGCCAGGACCCACGCGCCAGCTCGGCACGTATTCGAGCAGCCGTCGGGTCACCGCCCACGCCGTACCCCTGCGTCCAGGCGACCACGGGCCCGGACTCGGGGAGGACCGAGGCGGGCCCGGGGAGCCGGCCGGCGGGGCCGTATGCGCCCTGGCCTGCGACGGCGTGGTAAGTGGCACCGGTCACGGGCTCGTGGACGATACCGAGGGCGGGTCCGGCTCCGTTCATCAGGCCGATGCCGACGGCGTACGCGGGCAGCCCGATGGCCACGTTGTTCGTGCCGTCGAGCGGGTCCACCAGCCAGGTGCGGCCGCCCTGAGGCCCCTGGTCCCCGGCCTCCTCGGAGACGATCCGGTCGTCCGGGAAGGCCTCCCGTAACCGCGTCACGATGATTTTCTCGGCGGCGAGGTCGAGATCCAGCACCACGTCCCGGCCGGCTTTGGCGTGCACCGTGTGCGCGGAGTTGAAGGAGGCGGCGAGCAGGGCGCCGGCTTCCTCGGCGGCGGCCGTGGCGATGCGGCGTTCGCGGTCCAGGTCACCGGTCATGCAGGCTCCTCAGGGCGGTGCGGGCCAGTCGCGGGGTGTCGGCTTCGGCGCAGTGGCGCCGGGTGGTGATGCGGCCCCGGGGCCCGGCGTCGACCGGGCCGAGGGAGAGGTCCCGGCCGCCGGGGCGGGAGCGGCCCAGTACGAGGGTGGCGGCGGGCCCGTCCGAGCGGGAGGCGTGGAAGAGGCCCGCGGGCAGGCGGTACGTTTCGCCTGCCGTGCACACCTGAGGCGGGTGCGGCTCGCCGTGCACCAGGGTGTCGGTGGGGTTCACCTCGTCCGTGCCGTCGGCCTTGCTGAGCACCTCGTATATCCGGTGCGTCGGCTCCCCGGACCCGGTCACGTCCATCGGCTCGTGCGCGACGCGCCCGTACAGCACGTGGCTGATCAGGTCCCAGCTGTGGGCGTGGTGCGGTTCGACACCCGGTTCGGTGTCGGTGCCGTGGCCGAAGAAGTGGAGGCAGACGCCGAGTTCGCCGTCGCGGACGACGGGCAGGCACACGAAGCCCAGCGGGTGGCGGACGACGGGTACGTCGAGCATCCCGGCCGACAGCTGCTCCAGCAGGTGCGCGGAGTACGCGGTGGCAGCGGCGGCGGCCATGGGCCCGGCCAGCTGCTGCTCAAGATCGTGGAAGTGCATGTCATGTCACCTCCGGTACGGGTCCACGCCGTTCAGGGCCAGTTCGATGATCTCGCTCACCTCGGAGTCGGAGTACGACGGCAGCGGCTTGCCCACGGTGTCGAAGAACGCCCGGGCCTCGTCGGCGGTCGGGTAGTCCGACAGCTCCGCGGCGCCCGAGAAGTCGATGCGCGGTGCGTGGTTCCGGCTCTGGTGGAGCTCGATCTCGAAGTACTTGTAGAGGAGTGATTCCCGCTCGATGAGGAAGTTCTCCCGCGTCGGGTCGTCCTGCGTGAGGATCAGGTATCTGTCGGAGAGGTCGTAGCGCAGGGCGTTGACGCGGGTGGTGGTGTGCACGCTGATGTCGAGCGTGGGCAGCCGGTTCAGGTGCCAGAACGCCGCCAGGATCGTGGCGTACGAGCCCTTGCGGGTGCGGTCCAGCGTCCAGGGGCTGGTGCTGCCCGGCGGGCTGAAGCTCTGGCGGAAGCGGGCGTACTCGTGGCAGGTGTCGGTCGCGTCCGGGTCGATGATCTCGATGTGGACGGTGAGCCGTGAGCGGCGCTCGCGGGCGGCCTGTACCAGCTCGGGCAGGGTGACCGGGCGGATGTGGGAGCCCGTGCCGCCCTTGAACTGCCACTGCGCGGTGTCCTGCCGGGCACGGCGGTGGACGTCGTACATCTCGTCGGGGCGCACCGTCCGGATGAGGGCGTTGTCCTCAAGGCTGCGGGCGGTCCGCTCGACCTGCTCCTCCAGGGGGCGTACGGACCGGGTGACCGCGTCCTCCACGGCCTTGCCGTGCCCGGAACGGTCCTTGAAGGTGGCGATGGCCATGATGCCGAGGACGGCCATGGTGAAACCGAAGCGCGCGTCCTCGGGCACCAGGTCGCTGGTGAAGTCGATGAGGCCGACGCTGAAGGCCAGCGCGATGGGCAGCAGGACGTCGAGGTAGTCGTACATCCAGCGCAGTGCGCGCTGGATGCGGCGCGGGCGCTGCTGGTCCGTGATGGTCACGCGTTGTCCCTGGTGGTTTCGAGTCCGGGCAGTACCTCGCCCATGGCCATGCGGCGGACCGCGGGCAGGTGATCCTCAAGGTCGCCCGGTTCGAAGCGCGTCATGCCGATGACGTGCCAGAACTCGTCGCTCACCGTGCCGTGGGACTTGTAGCGGCCGGTGGGCGAGAGGGCCGCCCAGCCCTCGGCGAGGCCGAGGAAGGTGCCGCGCAGGGCGGGCTCCCCGTCCAGGGTCCACAGCCGTGCCACGCCGTCCTCGCCGCCGCTGACCAGCAGTGAGCCGTCCGGCGAGAAGGCGAGGGACAGGACGCGGCCGGTGTGCCCGGTCAGGGCGTGGACCTCGGCGCCGGTCTCCGCGTGCCGGATGCGGATGACGCGGTCGTCGCCCGCGGCTGCCAGCAGGGGCTGCGACGGGTGGGCGGCCAGCGCCCAGAGACGCTCGCCGGAGCCGCGCATCCGCAGGGCCTCGGCGCCGCCCCGCCAGACGATGATGTCGCCGTCCCAACCGGCGCTCGCCACCCAGGAGTTGTCGGGTCCGAACGCCACCCCGTACACCCGGTCCCGGTGGCCGGTGAGCGTGTGCCGGATGGCGCCGCCCCGCACGTCCCAGATGCGTACCACGCTGTCGTCGCAGCCCGTGGCGAGGAGCTGGGAGTCGTGGTGGAAGGCGATGGAGCGGACCCGTCCCGCGTGCTCGGCGAGGGTGATGACATGGCCGCCGGAGCTGCGGAGGTTCCACACTCCGACGGTGTCGTCGTCGTTGGCGGTGGCCAGGAGCTCGCCGTCGCGGCTGAAGGCCAGTGCCCACACGTGCTCGGTGTTGGCGTCGAACTGCCGCTGGTACTCGCCGTCGGAGGAGCTGAACAGGTACACGTCGCCGTCGTTGCTGGCGGCCGCCACCTGTCCCTCCGGTGCGGGACTGAACAGGGCCGACACCAGCCGGTCGCCACGCCCCTGCAGGGTGGACAGGCACTTGCCGGTACGAGCCGCCCATACGCGCACCGCACCGTCGTTGCCGCCCACGCTGATCCGCTCGCCGTCCGCGCTGAAGCTGACGGCGACGACCCGGCGGTTGTGCCCGTTCACCAGCCGCTTGCCGCGCCCGGCGGCGATCTCCCAGATGTGCGCCCCGCCGTCGTTGCCGACCGTGACCAGCTGGGACCGGCCCGGCGAGGCGTCGGCGCGGGCGGCCCGGAAGGCGACGCACCAGGCGGAGCCGCGGTGCGCCTCGGGCTGCTTCGGGTGCTGCCGCAGGTCCGGGGTGTGCGTACCGGACACCGTCCACAGCCGTACGGAGCCGTTGCTGCCGCAGGCCGCCAGGTGCGTGCCCGCCGGGTCGAAGCGGACCTGGTACACGCCGCCGCCCAGCGTCTCCAGGCAGCCCAGGGAGGCACCGACCGAGACGTCCCACAGCCGCACCTGGCCGGAGGTGTCGCCGCTGGCCAGCCACTTGCCGTTGGGGTGGAAGGAGAGGGTGTACACCCGCTCGGGGTGGCCGGCGAAGTCGTGCAGCAGCCGTCCGGTCTCCGTCTCCCACACCCGGACGTGGCCGCCCTCGCCGTCGCCGTTGTCGGCGGTGACGAAGCGCCGGCCGTCCGGGGCGAACGCCGCCCGGTACACCGAGCCGCGGTGCCCGTCGATCTCGCGGACGCACTGCCCGGTGGCCAGGTCCCACATCCGGACCCGGCTGGAGGCGTCGCCGGTGAGCAGCAGCGTGCCCTCCGGGTTGAACCCGGCGGTGTAGACCGGGGCCGCGTGCCCGGCCAGGTGGTGTATCGGGCGGCCGCCGGCCGGGTCCCAGACGGTGACCAGGCCTTCCTTGTCGCCGGTCACCAGCAGCTTGCCGCTCGGCTCGACCACGACGGGCCAGACGCCGTCGGGGTGCACTTCGAGGCGGTGCAACTCCCTGCCGGTGGCCGGGTCCCAGATGACCACGTGGCCGTCGGCGCCGCCCGTCACCAGCAGGTCGTGCGCGAACTTCACCGCGTACACGCGCCCGTGGTGCCCGCGCAGGGTGCGCAGCGGCCGCCCGTCGTCCGGGTCGCACATGAGCACGCCGCCGTCCTCGGTGCCCACGGCCAGCAGCTCGCCGTCGCGCGCGTACGCCATGGGCTCGGGCAGCCGGACGTGGTTGATGTCGAAGCCGTACGGGACGCCGACGGCCGCGGGCCGCAGGCCCACGTCGACGGGCATGCCCGGGGCGAGCGCGGCGGAGCGCAGCTCGGGCGCGGCCTGCTGCTCCGGGTCCATCTGGGCGCTGACCAGGGCGGCTCTGGCCCAGCGGCTGCCGGTCAGGCGTGCGCCGCGCAGGTCGGCGCGGACCAGGCGGGCACGGGAGAGGTCCGCGCCTTCGAGGCAGGCGCCGGACAGGTCGGCGTCGTCGAGATTGGCAGCCGTCAGGTTGACGTCGGTGAGGTTCGCACCGGCCAGCTTCGCCCCGGCCAGTACGGTTTCGCCGAGGTCGGCGCCGGTGAAGTCGACGCCGGAGAAGTCGCGGTGGGAGAGGTTCTCGCCGCGCAGCACGACGCCGCGCAGGGCGGCGTCGGTGGGGATGCGCAGCCGGTGGTTGACGCGCACCGCGTTCTGCCGTGCGGGACTGTCCGGGGCCGTGCTGTCGCCGAGGACCTGGCGCACCCATGCCTGACAGTCGCTCCGGTCGGCCAGGTCGCAGAAGAACTCCACGGCCAGCTGCGTCAGCGGCCGCGCGGCCAGCAGCGGCGGCGTGCCCTCCTCCGCTCCGGCCAGCTGGCGTGCGGCTTCGCGGGCGATCAGCCACTCCACGACGGAGGAGTGGATGAACTGGAACAGGTCGTCCTCGGTCCGCACCAGAAGGCTGCCCGCACCGACGGCCTGCGCCCGCTCCTCGGCCGTCATGTGCGACCGGGTCAGGCCGTCCAGCGCCCGGCCGGTCGTCTCGGCCAGTTCGTCCAGCCGCAGCACGCTGCGCCGGGTCTCCCACAGCCGTACGGCCAGCGAGGACACGGCCTTCCAGAGGTCCTCCAGCGACAGGCCGGGCGCCGCGCCCGGTCCGCCGCTGCCCCGCTCGACCTCGAACTCCAGCCAGGCGGTGAGTACTTCCTCGTACAGTCCGGCCGCGCTCAGGGTCCGCCCGGCGCCCGCCACGGACTGCAGCTGCTCGTGGCTGAGGGCGGCGACGAAGGACAGCAGCCGCGGGTTGCCGCACAGCTCCAGCAGGTTGGGGATGCCGGCGAGGAGGTCGTACCGCTGCTCGGCCTGCTCCCGCGAGTCGTAGGTGCGCTCCAGGTACTCCTTGATCTGCTGCGGCTGGAAGGACTCCACGGTCAGCACGCGGCGCTGCGGCAGGGCGCCGACGCGCTCGCCGAGGGCGGTGAAGACCTGCTCGGTGGACTTGAAGTGCTGGGTGCGGCTGGTCACCACGATCTTGGTGTTGTCGACCGCGGCGTCCAGGAGCGCCTGCAGGTGGTCGGCAGCGCGGTCGTAGCTGACGCGGTTGACCAGCTCGTCGAAGCCGTCGAAGAGCAGCACGATGCGGCCCTGGCGGATCATGTACTGCAGCGCGTTGGTGTCGATGCGGCTCACACCGTGATTGGCGAGGTGGGTTGTCACCAGGCCCATGAGACTGTGCGCCCGGTCGAAGGTGTTGAGGGGGATGAACACCGGCGTGAGGTGCGCGGACTGCTCGGGCAGCCGCCGGGCCAGCTCCCGCAGAGAGAAGGTCTTGCCGTGCCCGAAGTCGCCGAGGAGCAGCACGAACCGGCCGTGCTCGGTGTCCAGGGTGTCCAGCAGTTCGTCCACGAGACGGTCGTGCCCGGCGCCCTCGGAGCGGGTGACCTCCCGGTACCGCTGCGGCAGGTACAGCTCCGGGCGGTAGGCGCGGTCGGAGCTCAGCCGCGCGGTCTGGTCGGCCACGTACGCGCGCAGATCGATCAGGCCCTGGAACTCCAGGAAGCTCCGTACCCGGATGCGGTCGCCGAAGCGCTGCACCACTTCCCGCGGTGGCGCCTGGCCTCCGTACACCAGCACGTTCTCCGCCGTGGTGCCCTCGGCTCCGCGGACCTGTTCGGCGAAGCGCGCCAGGTCCTCCTCGCGGGGGTCACCGGGCAGCGCGGCGATACGGGACTGGAAGACGAGGCCGTCGCGCTGCCAGGTGGCGACGAACTGGGTGGTGGGGTCGTCGCCGCGCCGCACGGTGACATCGCGGATGCCCACGTCCTGCCACTTGGCGCGACAGATCTCCTTCACCTGGTCGGTGAAGGTGTCGCGGACCGGGTCGGGCTCCTGCCTCGGCGCCTGCGAGGGAAAGGCCTGCGGGCCCAGCGGGGTGCGGACGCGGCGCCACTCCTCGCGGAATTCGGCGGCGGGGGCGGTGGGCGAGTGCCAGCGGGTGACCCCGGAGGCGGAGACCTTCAGCAGCTGGAAGCGGGCCGGTGCCGCGGCGCCGAAGACGGGGAGCGTGCCGAGGCGGGTGTCGACGGGGTCGCGGCGGGTGGTGCGCGGGTCGTTGACCGGGCCGTGCAGCAGGAGGTTGAGCCGGGGTGCGGCCAGCCGCTGGAACGCCTCGGCGTCGCGGATCGCACCGACCCCCGGGCCGCCGGTCGCCGCGGGCGTCTGCAGCGGGTGCCGGATCGCGCCGATGCGCAGCCAGCCGTCCCGCTCGTACTGGTGGAGGGCCTCGGCGAACCAGGTGATCTGGTCCCGGCCGACATAGCCGAACTGGTCCTCGGGCCGGTGGCTGTACGCCATCGTCGAGTTGAAGCCGGCGACGACGGTGTTGAGCTCCGGTACGGGGAACAGCGTCCAGGGCTGGTCGGCGGCGAAGACCCGGTCGATGCCCTCGTAGAACTCGTGGAACAGCTTCGCGTAGTGCCGCCACTTCTCCCAGTACGGCGGCTGCGGTGTGACCTCGTCGGCCTCGCAGGAGGAGAAGTACGAGCTGCACGCCTTCAGGCTGACGTCCTCCGCGCCCGGTACGAGGACGACTTGGTGGGGGCGGAGGTCGAGCTGGGCGCGCAGGGAGGTGAGGAAGGAGAGCGCCTGCCCGCACTCGCGCGGCGTGCCGGAGGCCGTGAGATTGCCGGTGATCACGACGAGGTCCGGTCTGGGAGCGTCGGCGTCCTGCAGCTCCAGCAGGTCGCCGCGGAGCTCGTGGAGCGTGTCGTCCGGCTCGTTGCCGCGCCCGAAGTCCGGTCCGGGCAGGTGCAGCACGCTGATGTGGTCGCCCTCCCGCTCCGGGGCGTTCAGCGGGTAGACCGGGGCGGTCCGCGGCCGGAGCCGCCCGGGGAACCAGGGGTCGCCGTTGCGGGTCGTGGACGTCCGCTGCGGCGGCACCGGCACGGAACTCGCCGTCGTGCCGGGGAAATTCGGCCGTCCCGACGCCTGCGCCCGCCCGTTCAGCGCATCGCGCGCGCGGGCCAGCAGCATCTCCCGCGCCTCCGCCTCGCCCCGGGCGGCCACCAGGTCGATGTACGTGATCGTGGCGAGCAGCCCGTCGATCGGCGCCTCGTCGATCCGTACGGTGATCAGGCGCTGCTCCGGGTTGTCCGGGGAGGCACGCAGGGCGGCCTGCCACTCCATCCGCCCGTACCGCGAGCGCGCGTAGTTCTGCGACAGCACGGCGATCACCGCGGCCGACTCGCTCACCCCGCGGTCCATGTAGTCGATGAAGTTCGTGCCCGCAGTGAAGTCCCAGGCCTGGATGACCGTGCGGTATCCCTCGCGCTCCAGCGTCCACGCGATCCACGTCGCCCAGGCCTCGTCGGCGGGCGAATAGCTCACGAAGAAGAGCGGCCGCTCGCCGGGACTGCTCTGCGTTCCCCCCTCGGATAACATGCGCACCATGGTAGGAGACCTGAGCCTCCGTGGCAGGTGGGCGAGCGTGATCTCCTCACCTGCCGTCACTTTTGTGCGGAGACGCGTCCTGAATCTCGACGGGCTGGCCGTGGCGTTGCTCGCGGCCGGCCTTCTGCTGTGGGGCACCGGGGCGCTGCCCTCCGAGCGGGCCTTCGAAGTGGGCGAGCGCATCGCCCCGCTGCTCGCCTTCCTCCTCACCGCCGTGGTGCTCGCCGAACTGGCGGGCCGGGCCGAGGTGTTCGACGTCGCCGCCACGTGGGTCGCGCGGCTGGCGCGCGGCAGCTACCCACTGCTGTTCCTGTGGTGCGTCGCCCTCGCCTCGGCCACCACCATCGCCCTGAACCTCGATACGACGGCGGTGCTGCTGACCCCCGTCATGCTGGCCCTGGCCTCCCGCGTGGGCATCCGCCCGGTGCCGCTGGCCATGACCACCGTGTGGCTCGCCAACACCGCGAGCCTGCTGCTGCCGGTGTCCAACCTGACGAACCTGCTGGCCGCGCAGCGCGTGGTGCTGGTGCCCACGGAGATGGCGGCGGTGATGTGGGCGCCCCAACTCGCGGCCATCGCCGTGACGATGGTGTGCCTGTGGGGCTTCTACTGGCGGCGGTCGGCGCGCGGCGACGAGGTGTACGTGCCGCCGGAGCGCCCGGAGGCCGCCGACCCGTGGCTGTTCGGCGTGTGCGCCGTGGCGTGCGGGCTGTTCCTGCTGGCCATCATCGGCTTCGACGTCGCGCTCCCGGCCGCGTCCGCGGGCGCCGCGCTCCTCGCCGCCGCCGCGTTCTTCGTGCGGCGCCGGGAGGAGCTGCGCTGGTCGCTGGTGCCGTGGCGGCTGCTGGCCCTCGTACCGGGGATGTTCCTCGTCGTGGACTGGATCAGCTCACTGGGCCTGCGGGACCTGCTGCTGTCCGCCGTCGGCAGTGACAGCGGCTTCACCGGCCTGCTCCGCACGGCCGCCGTCGGCGCGGGCCTCTCCAACGTACTGAACAACCTGCCCGCCTACCTGTCGACGGAGTCGGTGATCCCGCCCGACGCACACACGCAGTTGCTCGCCCTGCTGATCGGCGTCAACGTCGGCCCACTGGTAACGCCGTTCGCGTCCCTGGCCACACTGATCTGGTTCGAGCGCTGCCGAGCCCACGGCATCCGGATCGCGAAGTGGCCGTTCGCCGGGGCCGGACTGGTGCTCGCGAGCGCGGGCGTGGTGGCCTCCACGGGGGCCCTGCACCTGGTGGCGTAGGAGCCCGCCCCCGTCCACCGCACCGCGTCACCGGGGTGACCGGACGGTGATCCCCAGGATCTGCGCTCCGCCCTCCGTCCGTGGCCGGTGGCTGCTGCCGGGCGCGAACACCACGTAGGAGCCCGGCCCGTGGCGCTCCTCGCCCTCGATGATCTCCCCGCTCAGCACGTAGTACCGCTCCTCGGCGGGGTGGTGGTCCACCACGGGCCACTCCGCGCCCGGCGCGAAGTCGATCAGCCAGCCGCGGGCGTACTCGGTCCGCTGCAGCCGGCGCCGCACGATGCCCGGGCCGACCTCCTGCCGCTCCGCCTCGTCGATGTGCAGCACGGTCTTCAGCTCGGTCGCTTCACTGTTCTCGCTCATGGGCCCACCCTCGCCCGCCGCCGCACGCTCCCACGAGAGTCAGGAAAGACACCCTCGGGTACATTCCTGCCATGACCCCGCACCGCGTCGTGGCCCTGCTGCGCGAGCCGCAGGGCGCCTTTGAACTCGCCGGTGCCGCCGAGGTGTTCGGCGCGCCCCGGGACGGCACCACCCCGTACTACGACTTCTCGGTGTGCGCCGAGCATCCGGGGCCGCTGCGCACCACCGCCGGGTACACGATGCTCGTCGAGGCCGGGCTCGGCGCGCTGGCGACCGCGGACACCGTGCTCGTGCCGGGCTGGCTGCCGACCGGTGTGCCCGCCTCCCCCGCCGTGCGGGACGCGCTGCGGGCCGCGCACCGCAGGGGCGCCCGGATCGTGAGCATCTGCAGCGGCGCGTTCGCGCTGGCCCAAGCGGGGCTGCTGGACGGCCGCGGCGCGACCACGCACTGGCGGCGCACCGCGCGGCTGGCCGCCGAGTTCCCCGCCGTACGGGTCGAGGCGGACGTGCTGTACGTGGACCACGGGGACGTGGCGACCAGCGCGGGCAGCGGCGCCGGCATCGACCTGTGCCTGCACCTGGTGCGCCGGGACCACGGCGCCGCGTACGCCGCCGGGATCGCCCGCAGCATGGTGCTGCCGCCCCACCGGGAGGGCAGCCAGCTGCAGTACGCGGCGGAGCCCACGGCGCCGGCCCGCGCGGACGCGTCGCTTGCGCCGGTACTGGAGTGGGCGCTGTCCCGGCTGGGTGACGGGCTGAGCGTGGCCCGGCTGGCCGAGCGGGCCGGGCTGTCGGAGCGGACGCTCGCGCGCCGGTTCGCCGAGCAGCTCGGCGTCAGTCCCGGGCAGTGGCTGCTGGCCCGGCGCATCGACGCCGCGCGGGTGCTGCTGGAGGAGACCGACCTCGCGGTGGAGGCGGTCGCCGCGCGGGTCGGGCTCTCCTCGGCGGTCAACCTGCGCCGCCGCTTCCGCGCGGCGCTGGGGACCACGCCGGGTGCGTACCGGAGGGTGTTCGGCGAGCGGCGGTGAGCCGTCCGTGAGCCCGGCGTGCCCTCACCGGCCCCCCGTGGGACCCTCACCCTCGGCTTCGTCCCCGTCCTCGCCGCCCTGCTCCCGGTCCCCGTCCTCCAGTTCGTTCTCCCGCTCGGCCTCCTCCCGGGCGTCGCGGAGGGGTTCGGCTTCTGCGCGGCGGCGTTGTTCGCGTTCTGCGCGGCCGGCGGCGGTGGCGAGGGAGGGCCAGACGCGGTCCAGGGCCGCGTTGACCGCCGCGCCGACCAGTACCGCGAAGGCCGAGACGCCGATCCACAGGAGGACCGCTACGGGGGCGGCGAGCGAGCCGTAGATCGTTGGGCCCTCGACCGTGGAGGCGAGGTAGAGGCGCAGCAGGAAGCTGCCCAGCAGCCACATCGCGAGCGCGACCACGGCGCCGGGGATGTCCTCCTGCCAGGGCGAGCGGACCGGTACGGAGACGTGGTACAGCGTGGTCAGGAAGGCGACCGAGATCAGCAGGACGACCGGCCAGTACAGCGCCCGGACGGTGTCCTCGCTGGCGGGCAGCAGGTGCACCACCGTGTCCGGGCCCGCGACCATCAGGGGCAGCGCGACCGCGCCGAGCACGAGGGCGACGAGGTAGAGGAAGAACGCCAGCAGGCGGGTGGCGACGATGCCGCGCTTGCCCTCCAGGCCGTACATGATCGTGATGGTGTCGACGAAGACGTTCAGCGCGCGCGAGCCCGACCACAGGGCGATGGCGAAGCCGAGGGAGATGACGTCGGGGCGGCCGCCGCGGAAGATGTCCTCCAGCAGCGGCCGGGCGATCTCCTCGACGCCCTTGTCGGAGAGCACGGTCGCGGACGCGGTGAGGATGTTCGCGCGGATGGTGTCGATGGTGTCGTGGCCGATCCACGGCTCCAGATAGCCCAGCAGCCCGAGCAGGCCGAGGAACAGCGGGGGCAGCGAGAGCAGGCAGAAGAAGGCGGCTTCGGCGGCGAGGCCGGTGACGCGGTACTCCACGCAGGAGTGCACGGTGTCCTTGAGCAGCAGCCACCCGAGGCGTCGTTTCGATACGTGGCGGTACAGGACGCGAGCCCTGTGCAGACGGCCCATGTGGTGCGCGGCTGGTTCCTTTGCTTGCTGCACCACCTCACCGTATCCGGCGGGACGCCGGAGGCCCGGTCACCGGAGGCGGCAGTCGGCGCGGAAGCGGTGCCGCGCCGACTCGGCACCGCTTCCGACCCGCGCCCAGCCTTTACGCGCGTGCCCGGGGAGGCAACCGTTGCACGACGTTGCAACGGATCTGCCGATTCCGTACTCCGCCGGGCCCCGGCCCCGGCACGATGGGCCGCGGCGATACCCCAAAACAGCACAAGCGGAGCGATGTTGAGCACACGGCACCACGACAGGACCCTGACCCCCGTCCTGGCAGCGGCGCTGGACCCCCGGGAAGCGGCCCGCCGGCTGGCTTCCGTACGGGAGGCCACCCTCGCGGGGGACGAACCGCCCGACGGCCCCCGCAGCGTGATCGGGGAATCCTGGCGGCGGGTCATCGGCACCGGCCTCGACCCCGACCGGGACCGCCGCGCGCGGCCGCTGTCCCTGGCCGAACTGGAGGAGCGCCGGCACCGCTCGCAGCTACTGCGGCTGCTGCCCGTACTGCACTCCCACCTCCTCCCGGCCGCGGACGCCGCGCAGCAGATCCTGGTGGTGACCGACCCCGAGGGCCGGGTGCTGTGGCGGGAGGGCGCGGCGCCGGTGCGCCGGATGGCCGACCGGCACGGGTTCGAACCGGGCGCGACATGGACCGAGGACGTGGTCGGCACGAACGGCATCGGGACGGCCCTGGTGACCCGCGAGCCCGTCCTCGTGCACTCCGCCGAGCACTACGTCAGCACCCACCACCAGTGGGCCTGTGCCGGGGCGCCGCTGCACGACCCGCGCGACGGGCGGCTGCTGGGCGTGGTGGACCTCAGCGGCCCGGCGCACTCCTTCCACCCCACCACGCTCTCGCTGGTCGCCGCGGTCGCCCGGCTCGCCGAGTGCGAGGAGCGCACCCGGCACCTGGCCGCGCTGGACCGGCTGCGGACGAGCGCCGCGCCGCTGCTCGCCCGGCTCGGCGGGCGGGCGCTGGCCGTGGACCGGGACGGCTGGACGGCCGCGGCCATCGGCACGGCGCCGCCCACCCGGATCGCGCTGCCCAGGTCGCCGCAGGCCGGTCCGCTGTGGCTGCCGCGGTACGGCGCCTGCGCGCTGGAGCCGCTGCCGGGCGGCTGGCTGGTACGGATCGGGGAGGACGGGCCGCCGGGGCCCGCGCCGAGCCGGGTGGTGCTGGACCTCAGCGGCCGGGCCGGCTGGACGGTGACGGTGGGCGGCCCGGCCGGCAGCTGGACGCACGAGCTGAGCCCGCGCCACGCCGAGCTGCTCTTCACCCTGGCCGCGCATCCGGAGGGCCGTACCTCGGCGGAGCTGGCCCGCGACCTGTTCGGCGACGCCCGCCGCACGGCGACGGTCCGCGCGGAGCTCTCCCGGCTGCGCCGCACCCTGGGCTGCGTCCTCTCGCACCGCCCGTACCGCTTCGCCGACGAGGTCCACGTCGAGCTCCGCCGCCCGCCGCACGCCCACGACCTGCTCCCCCACTCCACGGCACCTTCGGTGGTGGCGGCACGCGGCGGTACCGGAGGGCCGCATCCGCACCCCGCATGATTGGCTGACGGCCATGACCGAGACTGTCACCACCTGGTACCTGGAGCAGACCTCCCCCGCCGACCTCGTGTCCGCCGCCGAGCCGCCCGCCGAGCAGGAGGTCCGGGTCGTACTGTCCGGGACGCCGCTGCCCGAATTCAGCCGGTTCCTCTACACGGCGGTGGGCGGGGACGTGACCTGGACGGACCGGCTGCCGTGGACGTACGCGGAGTGGGCGGAGCATCTGGGGCGGCCCGGCACGGAGACCTGGGTGGCGTACGAGCGGGGGACGCCGGCCGGGTTCATCGAGCTGCAGGCCGGGCCGGACGCGTCGGTGGAGATCGTCTACTTCGGCCTGATACCGGCGTTCCGCGGCCGGCGGATCGGCGGCCACCTGCTCTCGTACGGCATCGCGCGCGCCTGGGACCTGGCCGATCGCCGGCCGGAGTGCGAGCGGACGAAGCGGGTGTGGGTGCACACCTGCAGCAAGGACGGCGAGTATGCGATGGCCAACTACCAGCGCCGCGGTTTCCGGGTGTACGACACGACCGTGACGGAGGAACCCGAGATGGCGGCGCCGGGCCCCTGGCCTGGCGCCTGAGTCGCACCACCGGCGCCGGTCACACCAAGCGGAACGTGACCGGCGCCACATTGTCTCACCCTTCAAGACATACGCGTCCGAATTATGGACGATGGTGGACTGGTCCAAGACCGTCGTGACACGCTTCCGTCATGTCTCGAGCTGGAATTGCCTTGGTGAGTCGGCGCCACGTCGACCTTGCGCGCGTGTCCAGCGCCATCTGTCAGGCGCGCTGACGCTGTCCCCACAGGGGTCGGCGACTCTGACCGGTAACCCCTGACAGCACCCAGCTCCACCGACTTTCCCGCCGTCCCCATCGTCGCGGACGTGCGACCACCCCTGATCCGGCAAGTCATGCCAAGGCGCGCTTCCACGCGTCGCGATCCGGCACGTCTTCGCAGGTCACAGTGGGTGCACCCTGTTTTGAACCGCATCCCCTGCAGCTGCCGAGAAGGACGTATCACCATGGCCGCCACTCCGGAACGCCCCGCCACGACCCGCCGCAAGGCCGGACGCCACCGCGGTGAGGGACAGTGGGCCGTTGGTCACTTCACTCCGCTCAACGGCAACGAGCAGTTCAAGAAGGACGACGACGGTCTCAATGTGCGGACACGCATTGAGACGATCTACTCCAAGCGCGGCTTCGACTCGATCGACCCCCAGGACCTGCGCGGACGGATGCGCTGGTGGGGCCTCTACACCCAGCGCAAGCCCGGGATCGACGGCGGCAAGACCGCGGTCCTGGAGCCGGAGGAGCTGGACGACAAGTACTTCATGCTGCGCGTGCGGGTGGACGGCGGCCGGCTGACCGTCGCGCAGCTGCGCGCCATCGGCGAGGTCTCCGAGCAGTACGCCCGCGGCACCGCGGACGTCACCGACCGGCAGAACATCCAGCTGCACTGGATCCGCATCGAGGACGTCCCCGCCATCTGGGAGAAGCTGGAGAGCGTCGGGCTGTCCACGACCGAGGCGTGCGGCGACTGCCCGCGTGTGATCATCGGCTCCCCGGTGGCCGGTATCGCCGCCGACGAGATCATCGACGGCACCCCGGCCGTCAACGAGATCCACGAGCGCTACATCGGCAGCAAGGAATTCTCCAACCTGCCGCGCAAGTTCAAGACCGCGATCTCGGGATCCCCTGTCCAGGATGTGGTCCACGAGATCAATGACGTGGCGTTCGTCGGCGTCAACCACCCCGAGCACGGCCCCGGCTTCGACCTCTGGGTCGGCGGCGGCCTGTCCACCAACCCCAAGCTCGCGCAGCGTCTCGGTACGTGGGTGCCGCTGGACGAGGTCGCGGACGTGTGGGCCGGTGTCGTCGGCATCTTCCGGGACTACGGCTACCGCCGGCTGCGCAACCGCGCCCGGCTGAAGTTCCTGGTCGCCGACTGGGGCGTGGAGAAGTTCCGGCAGGTGCTGGAGGACGAGTACCTGAAGCGGAAGCTGGTCGACGGTCCCGCGCCCGAGGCGCCCTCCTCCAAGTGGCGCGACCACATCGGCGTCCACCAGCAGCAGGACGGCCGCTACTACGTGGGCTTCGCGCCGCGCGTCGGCCGCGTCGACGGCAAGACCCTCACCAAGCTCGCCGACCTGGCCGCCGAGCACGGCTCGGACCGGCTGAACACCACCGTCGAGCAGAAGATGATCATCCTCGACGTGACCGAGGACCGGGTCGACTCGCTGGTCGCCGGGCTGGAGGCGCTGGACTTCCAGGTCAAGGCGTCACCTTTCCGGCGCGGCACGATGGCCTGCACCGGCATCGAGTTCTGCAAGCTGGCCATCGTCGAGACCAAGGGCCGCGGCGCGTCCCTCATCGACGAGCTGGAGCGCCGGATGCCGGACTTCCAGGAGCCGGTCACCATCAACCTCAACGGCTGCCCGAACGCCTGCGCCCGTATCCAGGTCGCGGACATCGGTCTCAAGGGCCAGCTGGTCCTGGACGACGACGGCAACCAGGTCGAGGGCTACCAGGTGCACCTGGGCGGCGCGCTGGCCCTGGAGGCCGGCTTCGGCCGCAAGGTCCGCGGCCTGAAGGTCACCGCCGATGAACTCCCCGACTACGTCGAGCGGGTGCTGCGCAACTTCGAGGCGGAGCGCACCGACGGCGAGCGGTTCGCCCAGTGGGCGGCCCGCGCCGAAGAGGGTGCATTGAAGTGAGCGAGCGAGCAGCGCCGTTCTTCTGCCCGTACTGCGGGGACGAGGACCTGCGGCCTTCGGAAGAAGGCCACGGGGCCTGGGAATGCCGGTCCTGCAGCCGTGGTTTCCGGCTGAAGTTCCTGGGTCTGCTGGCCCCGGGGACCGCCGCCAACTCCCCCGCCACCGACGGAGGTACGCAGTGACCACCGCAACCGACGCGCACCAGTCCGCACGCGCCGAAGACCTTCAGGCGCTCGCCGAGCAGGCGGGCCGCGACCTGGAGGACGCCTCGGCGCTGGAGATCCTCAAGTGGGCCGCCGAGACCTTCGGTCCGCGCTTCTGCGTCACCTCCTCGATGGAGGACGCGGTCGTCGCGCACCTGGCCTCGCGGGCCTTCCCCGGCGTGGACGTGGTGTTCCTGGACACCGGCTACCACTTCCCGGAGACCCTCGGCACCCGGGACGCGGTCGCCGAGGTGATGGACGTCAACGTCATCACCCTGACGCCGCGTCAGACCGTGGCCGAGCAGGACGCCGAGCACGGGCCGAAGCTGCACGACCGCAACCCGGACCTGTGCTGCGCGCTGCGCAAGGTCAAGCCGCTCGAAGAGGGCCTGACGGCGTACGACGCGTGGGCGACGGGCCTGCGCCGGGACGAGTCGCCCACCCGGGCGAACACCCCGGTCGTCGGCTGGGACGCCAAGCGGCAGAAGGTGAAGGTCTCGCCGATCGCGAAGTGGACGCAGGCCGACGTGGACGCCTACGTCACCGAGCACGGCGTGCTCACCAACCCGCTGCTCCAGGACGGCTACGCCTCGGTCGGCTGCGCCCCCTGCACGCGGCGCGTGCTGGAGGGCGAGGACGTCAGGGCCGGCCGCTGGGCCGGCAGCAACAAGACCGAGTGCGGACTGCACGGATAACGGCCGGCAGACAGCAATATGACGGACACTCAGGAGATACAGATGACGGGCGCCACGATCTGGCTGACCGGTCTGCCGAGCGCGGGCAAGACGACCATCGCGCACGAACTGGCCGGGAAGCTGCGCGGCGAGGGCCACCGCGTCGAGGTGCTCGACGGCGACGAGATCCGCGAGTTCCTCTCCGCGGGCCTCGGCTTCAGCCGGGAGGACCGGCACACCAACGTCCAGCGCATCGGCTTCGTCGCCGAGCTGCTGGCCAGCAACGGCGTCAAGGCGCTGGTCCCGGTGATCGCGCCGTACGCGGACAGCCGGGAGGCGGTGCGCAAGCGCCACCAGCAGGAGGGCACGCCGTACCTCGAAGTACACGTGGCCACGCCCGTCGAGGTCTGCTCCGAGCGCGATGTGAAGGGCCTGTATGCCAAGCAGGCGGCGGGCGAGATCTCCGGGCTGACCGGCGTGGACGACCCGTACGAGGCCCCCGAGTCGCCCGATCTGCGGATCGAGTCGCACACCCAGACCGTGCAGGAGTCCGCGGCGGCGCTGCACGCGCTGCTCGCCGAAAGGGGACTGGCATGACGACCGCAGCAACGACCCGCACCGGTACCGGTCCGGCCCCGGAGGGCGACGACTCTCCGTACGCGCTGTCCCACCTGGACGCGCTGGAGTCGGAGGCGGTGCACATCTTCCGCGAGGTGGCGGGCGAGTTCGAGCGGCCGGTGATCCTCTTCTCCGGCGGCAAGGACTCCATCGTCATGCTGCACCTGGCGCTGAAGGCGTTCGCGCCCGCGCCGGTGCCGTTCTCCCTGCTGCACGTGGACACCGGGCACAACTTCCCGGAGGTCCTGGAGTACCGGGACCGTACGGTCGAGAAGCACGGGCTGCGGCTGCACGTCGCGTCCGTACAGGAGTACATCGACCGCGGCGCCCTCAAGGAGCGCCCGGACGGCACCCGTAACCCGCTGCAGACCGTGCCGCTGACCGAGGCCATCCAGCAGCACCGCTTCGACGCCGTGTTCGGCGGCGGGCGGCGCGACGAGGAGAAGGCCCGGGCCAAGGAGCGGGTGTTCTCGCTGCGCGACGAGTTCTCGCAGTGGGACCCGCGCCGTCAGCGCCCCGAGTTGTGGCAGCTCTACAACGGCCGGCACGCTCCCGGCGAGCACGTCCGCGTGTTCCCGCTGTCCAACTGGACCGAGCTGGACGTATGGCAGTACATCGCCCGCGAGGGCATCGAACTGCCCCAGATCTACTTCGCCCACAAGCGTCAGGTCTTCCGGCGCAGCGGCATGTGGCTGACGGCCGGCGAGTGGGGCGGTCCCAAGGACGACGAGACCGTCGAGACCCGCCAGGTCCGCTACCGCACCGTCGGCGACATGTCCTGCACCGGCGCCGTCGACTCCGACGCGACGACGCTGGAAGCCGTGATCACCGAGATCGCCGCCTCCCGGCTCACCGAGCGGGGCGCGACCCGGGCCGACGACAAGATGTCCGAAGCCGCGATGGAAGACCGCAAGCGCGAGGGGTACTTCTAACCATGAGCACGATCACGAACGAGGTTCTCGCGGAGACCACCCTGCTTCGGTTCGCCACCGCCGGCTCCGTCGACGACGGAAAGTCGACCCTGGTGGGGCGGCTGCTGCACGACTCCAAGTCGGTCCTCACCGACCAGCTGGAGGCCGTCGAGCACGCCTCCCGCAACCGCGGTCAGGAGGCGCCCGACCTGGCGCTGCTCACCGACGGGCTGCGCGCCGAGCGCGAGCAGGGCATCACCATCGATGTCGCCTACCGCTACTTCGCCACGCCCCGGCGGCGGTTCATCCTCGCCGACACCCCGGGCCATGTGCAGTACACCCGCAACATGGTCACCGGCGCGTCCACCGCCGAGCTGACGGTGATCCTCGTCGACGCCCGTAACGGTGTCGTCGAGCAGACCCGCCGGCACGCCGCGATCGCCGCGCTGCTGCGCGTCCCGCATGTCGTCCTCGCGGTCAACAAGATGGACCTCGTCGACTACGAGGAGACGGTCTTCGCGAAGATCGCCGAGGAGTTCACCGCGTACGCCGGCGAGCTGGGCGTCCCCGAGATCACCGCGATCCCGATCTCCGCGCTCGCCGGTGACAACGTCGTGGACCCGTCCGCGAACATGGACTGGTACGGCGGCCCGACGGTCCTGGAGCACCTGGAGACCGTCGCGGTCAGCCACGACCTGGCGCACTGCCACGCCCGGCTGCCCGTGCAGGTCGTCATCCGCCCGCAGACCGCCGAGCTCCCCGACTACCGCGGTTACGCGGGCCAGATCGCGGCCGGCACGTTCCGCGTCGGCGACCCGGTCACCGTCCTGCCCTCCGGCAAGACCTCGAAGGTCTCCGGGATCGACCTGCTCGGCAAGCCGGTCGACGTCGCCTGGACCCCGCAGTCGGTCACCCTCCTGCTGGAGGACGACATCGACATCTCGCGCGGCGACCTGATCGTGCCGACCCCCGACGCGCCCACGGCCACCCAGGACATCGAGGCGACCGTCTGCCACGTCGCCGACCAGGCGCTCACCGTCGGCCACCGGGTCCTGCTCAAGCACGGCACCCGTACGGTCAAGGCGATCGTCAAGGACATCCCGTCCCGGCTGACCCTCGACGACCTGTCGCTGCACCCGCACCCGGGCCAGCTGGTCGCCAACGACATCGGCCGCGTCAAGATCCGTACCGCCGAGCCGCTGCCGGTCGACGCCTACGCCGACTCGCGGCGCACCGGCTCGTTCATCCTGATCGACCCGAACGACGGCACCACGCTCACCGCCGGCATGGTCGGCGAGTCCTTCGCCGCGCCGGAGCCGGTGAAGACCGAGGCCGACGACGAGGGCTGGGACTTCTGATCATGGCGGGCGAGGCGTTCTCGACGTTCGCCAAAGAGGGCGGCCGGATCGGCAGCGGCGCTCTCGGCAGCGGGCAGGGCGGAGTCGGCCGATGTGTGTGCTGACGCCGCTCCGCCCCGCCCTGCCCGCAAGGCCCTTCCGAAGACCACCCGACCTGCCGGGCGCGCCCTAGCCAAGGGGCGCGTACCGCCCCGGCCCCCCGAGAGGAACCCCTCCCGTGCTGCCTGCCGCTCGTCCCCGCTCCACCGCCCGCCGCCTGCTGGCGGCGGCCGCCGCCGTCCCGCTGCTGATCGGGGCGCTGGGGGCGTGCGGTTACGGTTCCAAGGCGCCGAAGAGCACCGAGGCGGTGGCGGCGAAGGGCCCGAAGACGGACGGCCTGGGCTCGGTGCGGATCGGCTACTTCGGGAACGTCACGCACGCGACGCCGATGGTGGACCGGCAGAAGGGCTTCCTCCAGAAGGAGCTGGGCGGCACGCAGGTCAAGCCGTACATCTTCAACGCCGGGCCCGCGGAGATCGAGGCGCTGAACGCGGGGACGATCGACATCGGCTGGATCGGCCCGTCCCCGGCGATCAACGGGTACGTGCAGTCGCACGGCAACAACCTGAAGATCATCGGCGGTTCCGCCTCGGGCGGCGTCTCGCTGGTCGTGAACCCGAAGAAGATCAAGTCCCTCAAGGATCTCAAGGGCAAGCGGATCGCCACCCCGCAGCTCGGCAACACCCAGGACGTGGCGCTCCTCAACTACCTGCGTGAGAAGGGCTACCAGGTCGACCCGGACACCGGTAAGGGCGAGGTCGGGGTCTTCCGGCAGGACAACAAGGAGATCCCCAACACCTTCCGGCAGGGCGGCATCGACGGCGCGTGGGTGCCCGAGCCGACCGCGTCCAAGCTGGTCGCCGAGGGCGGCCGGACGCTGCTGGACGAGAAGCAGCTCTGGAAGGACGGCAAGTTCGTCATCACGAACATCGTCGTCCGCAAGCAGTTCCTCAAGGAGCACCCCAAGGCCGTGGAGGCCGTGCTGCGCGGCTCTGTGAAGACCAACGACTGGATCAAGGGCCACCCGGGCGAGGCGGCGCAGGCGGTCAACGCCTCACTCGCCGACCCCAAGGTCTCCGGCACCCGGCTGCCGGACCAGGTCCTGAACTCCGCCTTCCGGAACGTGCAGGTCACCGACGACCCGCTCGCCTCCACCCTCAAGGAAGAGGCACAGCACGCGGTCAAGGCCGGGCTGCTGAGGAAGCCCGACCTGAACGGCATCTACGACCTGCGGCTGCTCAACAAGGTCCTCAAGGCCGAGGGCAGGCCCCCGGTCGACGCCGCCGGACTCGGCGCGCAGTAACCGATCGATCCGTACGGTCCCCAGGAGGTGACACCGATGACGACCCCTACCCTCACGAAGCAGGCCGCCACGGCCGGCACGCAGGAGACGGCGGGCTACGCGGCGCGTATCGACCACGTCTCGAAGTCCTTCGGCCGCGCCGGCGCGCAGCAGCACGTACTGGACGACATCACCGTCGATGTCGCGCCGGGCGAGTTCGTCTGCCTCCTGGGCGCGTCGGGCTGCGGCAAGTCCACGCTGCTCAACCTCGTCGCGGGGCTCGACAAGCCGACCGCGGGGAGCATCGACGTGCCCGGCAGCCGCCCGGCCCTGATGTTCCAGGAGCACGCGCTCTTCCCCTGGCTCACCGCCGGCAAGAACATCGAACTGGCCCTGAAGCTGCGCGGGATGCCGCGCGCGGAGCGCCGCACCGAGGCCGAGCGGCTGCTGGAGCTCGTCCGCCTGAAGGGCGCGTACGGCAAGCGGGTGCACGAGCTGTCCGGCGGCATGCGGCAGCGGGTCGCGATGGCCCGCGCGCTCGCCCAGGACAGCGGACTGCTGCTGATGGACGAGCCGTTCGCCGCGCTGGACGCCATCACCCGTGACGTGCTGCACGACGAGCTGACCCGCATCTGGGAAGAGACGAACCTCTCCGTCCTCTTCGTCACGCACAACGTCCGCGAGGCCGTACGCCTCGCGCAGCGCGTCCTGCTGCTGTCCTCGCGGCCCGGCCGGGTCGCCCGCGAGTGGCACGTCGACATCCCGCAGCCGCGCCGCATCGAGGACGCCGCCGTCGCCGAGCTCTCCGTAGAGATCACCGAACAGCTCCGTGGGGAGATCCGCCGCCATGGCCAGCACTGAGACCACCACCGACACCCGCAACGCGGCCGACGCCAAGGCGGCGGGCGCGCGCGGGGCCGAGACCGCGGGGCTGGAGGCCGGGCTCGACGCGCTGGAAACGCACGCCGTCAGCCGCCCGCCCGTGCTGCGCACGCTGCTCTCCAAGGCACTGCCGCCGCTGGTGGCCATCGTGATCGTGCTGGCGCTCTGGCAGCTCGCCTACCACTTCGAGCTCAAGGCGCACTACCAGCTGCCCAGCCCGCTGGACGTATGGGGCTCGCTCCGCGAGAAGTGGCTGGAGGGCACGCTCCTCAGCTACGTGTGGGAGTCGGTCTCGCGCGGCGCGCTCGGCTTCGCCGCCTCGCTGCTCATCGGCACGCCGCTGGGCCTGCTGGTGGCCCGGGTCCGCCCGGTGCGCGCGGCCATCGGCCCGATCCTCTCCGGCCTGCAGTCGCTGCCGTCGGTGGCCTGGGTGCCTGCCGCGATCATCTGGTTCGGCATCACCGACGCCACGATCTACGCGGTCGTGCTGCTGGGCGCGGTGCCGTCCATCGCCAACGGCCTGGTCTCCGGTGTGGACCAGATCCCGCCGCTGTTCCTGCGCGCGGGCCGGACGATCGGCGCGACCGGCCTGAAGGGCGTACGGCACGTACTGCTGCCCGCCGCACTGCCCGGCTACATCTCAGGCCTCAAGCAGGGCTGGGCGTTCTCCTGGCGCTCCCTGATGGCCGCCGAGCTGATCGCCACCTCGCCGGACCTGGGCGCGGGCCTCGGCCAGCTCCTGGACCAGGGCCGGGTCGGCTCCGACATGTCCCTCGTACTCGCCGCGATCCTGCTCATCCTGATCGTCGGCATCGGCATCGAGCTGCTGATCTTCGCCCCGATCGAGCGCCGCGTGCTGCGCAGCCGCGGCCTCCTCGCCAACGCCCGCTGAGCCCCCTACCAACCTCCGAACGGAAGCGCCATGCGACCCCATCTGCTCGCCCCCACCCCCGGCACCGCCTCGGCCGCCGGCCGGTGCGGGCTGCGCGAGCGGCCGGCGCTGCTGGTGATCGCGCACGGCAGCCGGGACCCGCGGCACGCGGCGACCGTCGGCGCGCTGTGCGAACGGGTCCGGGCGCTCCACCCGGAACTGCGCGTCGAGGTCGGTTACCTGGACTTCAACGCGCCGAGCGTGCCGCAGGTGCTGGAGCGGCTGCACGCGGACGGCGTACGGGAGGTGGTGGCGCAGCCGCTGCTGCTCACCCGCGCCTTCCACGCCAAGACCGACATCCCTTCGGTGCTGCGCGAGACCTGCGCGCGGCTCCCCCGCCTGACCGTCCAGCAGGCCGATGTCCTCGGCCCGGCGCCCCTGTTGGTGGGCGCGCTGGAGCGGCGGCTCACCGAGGCGGGGCTCGCCCCCGCCGACCGTGCCTCGACCGGGGTCATACTGGCCTCGGCGGGCTCTTCGGACCCGGAGGCGATCGCAGTGATCGCAGAAATCGCGCGGGAGTGGCGGCGTACCACTGGTTGGTATGCCGTGCGGCCTGCGTTCGCCTCCGCATCTCTTCCCCGTACGGAGGACGCCGTACGGGAACTGCGGGCCGCGGGCGCCACGCGGGTCGCCGTCGCGCCGTACGTCATCGCGCCGGGCCGGCTGCCGGACCGCATCATGGCCGGGGCCCGGGAGGCGGGCGCCGACCTGCTCGCCGACGTACTGGGCCCGGCGCCGGAGCTGGCGCACCTGCTGGCGCTGCGGTACGCGGAGACGCTGCGGCGGCCGGTACCGGCGCTTACGGCCTGACCCAGGGACTACGCCTGCCAGTGGGCGGGGCGGGTCAGTGACGCGGGCAGCCGGGTCCGGGCGTCGCCCCTGGCCGCGTTCAGCTGGGCCTGGGTGAGGAACACGGCGCCCGTCAGATCGGCGCCGCTCAGGTCCGCGTCCCGGAGGTCCGCGCCTATCAGGTCGGCGGAGCGGAGGTCGGCGCCGGAGAGGTCGGCCGCTATCAGGCACGCGCCCCGGAGGCAGGCGCCCCGGAGCTTCGCTTCGGTCAGCCGGGCGCCGAAGAGGTCGGCGCCGCGGTGGTTCTTCTTCTTGCCGGGTACGGCGTTCCGTACCAGCTCCCCGGCCTGTACGAGCAGCCCGTTGACCTCCTGGCGGACCGCCTCCGTGTCCAGCTCCACCAGTACCTCGGCGGGGCTGAGCGTGAGCCGTTCCAGGTCCGCCTGCGCCGTGCGGAGCCCGGCGTGCACGGGCCGGGCCTCGCTGCGGTCCAGCGCCTCCGTCACGTACGCGAGCAGTTCGTGCAGCTGCCGCATCACGGGGAAGACGGCGAACATCCGGCGGGCGGTGCCGGGGTGCTGGCGCCAGTCCCGCCCGCCGAACGTCACCTGCGAGACCTGCTGTCCGGCGCCGAAGCAGTCGAAGACCGTACAGCCGCGGAAGCCCTTGTCGCGCAGGTGTGCGTGGATGCCGCAGCGGAAGTCGGACTGCAGGTTGGCGCAGGGTGTCCCGGCCTCCTTGTCCGCCGCGAAGTCCTGTGAGGCCGCGAAGGGCAGCGCGACGCAGCACAGGCCGAAGCACCGGGCGCAGTTCGCCTGGAGGTCAGGTAAGGACACGGTGCGTTCTCCTGCCGCGGGTCGAACTGCCATTCTCCCCGATGGCGAACCGCTCAGCGCACGCCTCAGCGAACCCCGAAGTGGTGCACGGTCGTCGTCCGGTAGGTCTGCCCCGGGCGCAGCACGGTGGCGGGGAAGGCCGGCCGATTGGGCGAGTCGGGGAAGTGCTGGGTCTCCAGGCAGAGGCCGTCGGCCTGGCGGTAGAGCGCGCCGGAGGTGCCGCGCAGGGTGCCGTCCAGGCCGTTGCCGCTGTAGAACTGCACGCCGGGTTCGGTGGTGGCGATGTCCATGACGCGGCCGGACGCCGGGTCGGCGAGGGTCACGGCGTACTCGGGGGTGGCCGTCACGCCCTTGTCCAGCGCGAAGTTGTGGTCGTAACCGCCGCCGAAGACGAGCTGCTGATGGCCCTGGCGGATGTCCTGGCCAATTCGCTTGGCCCGCCGGAAGTCGAAGGGGGTGCCGGCCACCTTCGGCAGCTCGCCGGTGGGGATGAGCGTGTCGTCGACGGGGGTGTAGCGGGACGCGGCCATCCGCAGGGTGTGGTCGAGGACGTCACCGCTGCCCTCGCCCGCCAGGTTGAAGTAGGTGTGGTTGGTGAGGTTGACGACCGTGGCCTTGTCGGTCGTCGCCTCGTACGAGATGCGGAGGGCGCCGCGACGGTCGAGGACGTAGTCGACACGGACGGACAGGGTGCCGGGATAGCCCATCTCACCGTCCGGACTGACGCGCCGCAGAGTGAGACCGCTGCCGTCCCCGCCGGCGTACGGCGCGACGTCCCACACCCGCTTGTCGAAGCCCTGGTCGCCGCCGTGCAGGCTGTTCGGGCCGTCGTTGACGGGCAGGTGGTACGTCCGGCCGTCGAGGGTGAAGGTGCCGCGCGCGATGCGGTTTCCGTAGCGGCCGATCAGGGCGCCGAAGTACGTGCCCGCGGTGAGGTACGGGGCGAGTTCGCCGAAGCCGAGCGACACATTGGCCGGGCGGCCGTGGCGGTCGGGGATCTCCAGGGTCTGGACGATGCCGCCGTAGGACAGCACACCCAGCCGGGTACCGCCGTTCTCCACCGTCCAGCGGTCGACGCGGGTGCCGTCGGGGAGGGTGCCGAAGTGTTCCTTGTGCGGGCGGCCGCCTCGCGCGGCGGGCGCCGCGAAGGCCGGTCCGGTGCCGATGGCGGTCGCCGCGAGCCCGGTCGCGGCCGCGGCCATCACGGTACGTCTGCTGGTCGTCATGCGCCGTGTCTCCTCATGTGGTCGACCGAGTGGTCACGAACCGGCCTTGCGCTTGTTGTAGATGTCGAAGCCGACGGCCGCGAGCAGCACCAGCCCCTTGATGACCTGCTGGTAGTCCGTGCCGATGCCGACCAGCGACATGCCGTTGTTGAGGACGCCGAGGACGAGGCCGCCGATCACGGCGCCCATCACCGTGCCGACACCGCCGCTCATCGAGGCGCCGCCGATGAACGAGGCGGCGATCGCCTCCAGTTCGAAGTTCAGGCCGGCCTGTGTGGTGCCCGCGTTCAGCCGCGCCGCGTACACACAGCCCGCGAGCGCCGCCAGTACGCCCATGTTCACGAAGACCAGGAAGGTGACGCGCTTGTCCTTCACGCCCGACAGCTTCGCCGCCGCCTTGTTGCCGCCCAGCGCGTACACATGGCGGCCGATCACCGCGTTGCGCATGACGTACCCGAGGCCGAGCAGCAGCGCGCACATCACGAGCATCACGACCGGTACGCCGTGGAAGCTCGCCAGGGTCAGGGTGAAGGCGACCACGGCCGCGGTGAGCGCCACGCACTTGGTGACCCACAGCCCGGTGGGCAGCACGTCCAGCTCCAGGGCGAGCTGGCGGCGCCGGTCGCGCCACTCGCGCAGCAGCAGGAAGACGACGGCGGCGAGCCCGAGGAGCAGGGTGGGGTTGTGGTACTGGGTGTACGGACCCATCTCGGGGATGAAGCCCTTGGCGAGGTTCTGGAAGCCCTCGGGGAAGGGGGCGATGGACTGGCCTTCGAGCACGATCTGCGTCAGGCCGCGGAAGAGCAGCATGCCGGCCAGGGTGACGATGAAGGACGGGATGCCGACGTAGGCGATGAAGAAGCCCTGCCAGGCGCCCGCGACCGCGCCGATCAGCAGCGACAGCACCAGTGCCAGCACCCAGGGCATGTCCTGTTTCACCATCATCACCGCCGACATGGCGCCGACGAAGGCGACCAGTGAGCCGACGGACAGGTCGATGTGGCCCGCGATGATGACGATCATCATGCCGATGGCCAGGATCAGGATGTAGCTGTTCTGCTGGATCAGGTTGGAGACGTTGTTGGGCAGCAGCAGCGTGCCGTCGGTCCATATCTGGAACAGCACGACGATGAAGGCCAGCGCGGTGAGCATGCCGTACTGGCGCATGTTGTTGCGCACGCTCTGTACCAGCACCGCGCCGGCCGAGCGGACGGCGGCCGGGACCGGCGCCTCGGGGTCCTTGGGTGGGGTGGTCGTGGTCGTCATCGCGGGCCTCAGCTTCTGTTCATGGTCATCTGGCGCATCAGGACTTCCTGCGTGGCATCGGCGCGAGCCACCTCACCGGTCAGTCGGCCCTCGGCCATCGTGTAGATCCGGTCGCACATGCCGAGCAGTTCGGGCAGTTCGGAGGAGATGAAGAGCACCGCCTTGCCCTGTGCCGCGAGCCGGTCGATGACGGTGTAGATCTCGTACTTGGCGCCGACGTCGATGCCGCGGGTCGGCTCGTCGAGAATCAGCACCTCGGGGTCGGCGTGGATCCACTTGCTCAGTACGACCTTCTGCTGGTTGCCGCCGGAGAGCCGGCCCACCTGCTCGAAGACCGTGGGCGCCTTGATGTTCATCGAGGTGCGGTAGCGCTCGGCGACGGACCGCTCGTGGTGTTCGTCCACGGCGCCCCGGCGCGTCATGCCGCGCAGCGAGGCCAGTGAGATGTTGCGGTGGATGGTGTCGATGAGGTTCAAGCCGTACTGCTTGCGGTCCTCGGTGACATACGCGATCCCGGCGGCGATGGCGGCGGGTACGGTCCCGGTGTTCACCTCACGGCCGCCGACCGCCACCGTCCCGCCCTCGTGAATCCCGTACGAGCGGCCGAAGACGGACATCGCGAGTTCCGTGCGGCCCGCGCCCATCAGGCCCGCGATGCCGACGATCTCGCCGCGCCGTACGGTCAGCGACGCGCCGTCGACGACCTTGCGGGTCCGGTCGACGGGGTGCCGCACGCTCCAGTCCCGTACGGTCAGCGCGATCTCCCCGGCGTCCGCACCCTCGTACGCGGTGCGGTCGGGGAAGCGGTGGTCCAGGTCGCGCCCGACCATGCCGCGGATGATGCGGTCCTCGGACAGCTCCGCCGCGTCCTCGGGGCGCTCCCGTACGGTCAGCGTCTCGATGGTGCGGCCGTCGCGCAGGATCGTCACCGCGTCGGCGATCTCCCGGATCTCGTTCAGCTTGTGGGAGATGATGATGCAGGCGATGCCCTGGTCGCGCAGCTCGCGGATCAGGGCCAGCAGGGTGGCGCTGTCCTCGTCGTTGAGGGCCGCGGTCGGCTCGTCGAGGATGAGCAGCCGGACCTCCTTCGACAGCGCCTTGGCGATCTCCACGAGCTGCTGCTTGCCGACGCCGATGTCCGCGACGGGCGTCTGCGGGTTCTCCCGCAGCCCGACCCGCTTGAGCAGCTTCGCGGCGCCGCTGAGGGTGGTGGGCCAGTCGATGAAACCGCGCCGGCCCTGCTCATTGCCGAGGAAGATGTTCTCGGCGATCGAGAGGAAGGGGACGAGCGCCAGCTCCTGGTGGATGATGACGATGCCGCGCCGCTCGCTGGCGTTGATGTCCTTGAAGGCCACCGGCTCGCCCGCGAAACGGATCTCGCCCTCGTAACTGCCGTGCGGATGCACCCCGCTGAGGACCTTCATCAGCGTCGACTTGCCCGCGCCGTTCTCCCCGCAGATGGCGTGGATCTCGCCGGCCCGCACGGTCAGGTTCACCTCGGAGAGGGCAGTGACCCCGGGAAAGGTCTTGGTGATGCCGCGCATCTCCAGTACGGGGGTTCCTTCGCCGCCGCCCGTCACTTGAGCTGCCCTGCCGTGAAGTACCCCTCGTCCACGAGGAGTTGTGTGTTGGACTTGTCGACGGAGACGGGGTTGAGGAGGTAGGCGGGCACGACCCGCTTGCCGTTGTCGTAGTCGGTGGTGTTGTTGACCTCCGGCTTCTTGCCGGTGAGGACCGCGTCGCCCATCTGGACGGCCTGCTTGGCGAGCTTGCGGGTGTCCTTGAACACCGTCTGGGTCTGCTCGCCGCGGATGATGGACTTCACCGAGGCCAGCTCGGCGTCCTGCCCGGTGACGACCGGCAGCTCCTTGCCGCGGTAACCGGCGCTCTTCAGCGCGGAGATGATGCCGAGCGACATGCCGTCGTACGGGGACAGCACCGCGTCGACCTTCTCGTCGCCGTAGCTCTTGCTGATGAGGTCGTCCATGCGCTTCTGCGCAATGCCGCCGTTCCAGTCCTGCGTGGTCGCCTGGTTCATCTGCGTCTGCTTGCTGCGCACGACGAGCTGTCCGGAGTCGAAGTAGGGCTTGAGGACCTTCATGGCCCCGCTCCAGAAGTACTTCGTGTTGTTGTCGTTCGGGGAACCGGCGAACAGCTCGATGTTGTAGTGCTCGCTCGCGCCCTTGTCGGGCTTCTTGAGCTTCAACTGGTCGAGGATGTACTGCCCTTGGAGGCGGCCGACCTTCTCGTTGTCGAAGGACGCGTAGTAGTCGACGTGCGGCGTGCCCAGGATGAGCCGGTCGTACGAGATCACGGGGATGCCCGCGTCGTGCGCGCGCTGGAGGACCTCGGTGAGCGCGGAGCCGTTGATCGCCGCGACCACCAGCAGCCGGTGGCCCTTGGTGATCATGTTCTCGATCTGCGCGACCTGGTTCTCGACCTTGTCGTCACCGTACTGGAGGTCGGTCTTGTACCCGGCCTTCCGGAACTGCTCGGCCATGTTCTTGCCGTCGGCTATCCACCGCTCGGAGGACTTGGTGGGCATCGCCAGGCCGATCGTGCCGCCCTTGCCGGTGTCGGGCTTGTAGCGGCTGCCGCCGCGCGCCTCCTGACCGCAGGCGGTGAGCGAGCCGATGAGGAGGACGGCGGCCAGGGCGGCGGCTCGTCTGCGGGTGGGCATGGGTGGGGTTCCCTTCCGGTGGAGCTTCCGGTGGTGAGCTTGCTGAGATGCGGACACGGCCTACGGGTGCAGCAGTACCTTTCCGGCGCCCGGGGCCATCGCCTCCGCGAAGCCCTCCAGCGGGAGGCGGTGGGTGACCAGCGGCAGCAGGTCCAGCAGCCCGGCGTCGAAGGCGCGTACGGCGTGCGCCCAAGCGGCGGGCGGGGCGCCGAAGACGGTCCGCACCTCGGTCTGGCGGACGACCAGGTCTGTGGGGTCCAGGCCCGCCGCGCCCGGGGCCGGGAGGCCGGTGAGGACCAGCCGGCCGCCGCGCCGGAGCAGTCCGGCCGCGGTGCGCGCCGCGTCGGCCGACCCGGCGGCCTCGATCACGACATCGAAGTCGTCCGGCAGCGGCTCGTCCGCCGTACGGAAGGAGGTCGCGCCGAAGTCGTGTGCGAGCTTCTCCCGGTCCCGGTCGACGCCGATCACCAGCAGCTCGGCAGGCGATCCCGCGGCCAGGAACTGTACGGCGATCATGCCGAGCGTGCCCGTGCCGACCACCGCGACCCGCTCCCCCGGCCGCGCCTCCGCCTTCAGCGCCGCGGCCGCGACGCAGGCGGCGGGCTCCAGGAGGGCGGCGGCGGTGAGGTCGGCGCCGTCGGCGAGCGGGTGCAGCAGCCGGGCGGGCAGTACCAGCGTGTCGGCCATCGCGCCGGGCTGCGTGAACCCGGTCTCCTCGTACCCGGCCGTGCACAGCGTCGTCTCGCCCGCGTGGCAGCGGGCGCACACCTGGCAGTTGCGGAAGCCCTCGCCGACGGTCTTCCGGCCGAGGAGCGCCTCCGGTACGCCGGCGCCGACCGCCTCGACCGTGCCGGACCACTCGTGCCCGGGGATCACCGGGTACCACACGTACCCGGCCGGGCGCGTGCCCTGGTACAGCTCACGGTCGCTGCCGCAGACGCCGGACGCGTGCACCCGGATGCGGGCCTCGCCGGGGCCCGGATCGGCGGGGGCCGCCTCGACGATGCGGTACGCACCGGGCGCGTCCAGGACCAGCGCGCGGCCGGTCACCGGCCCGCCCTCGTGGGGTCGCGCTTCTCCCAGCCCTCGGCCCAGAGGTCGAACCGGGCCTGCTGCTGCGGGAATTCGGCGGCCGCGTCGGTGTCCAGCTCGACGCCCAGACCGGGCGCTTCGGGCAGCGCGAAGTAGCCGTCGACGACCTGCGGGGCGCCCTTGACCACCTTCTTGATCTCCGCGTCGGCGAAGTCGTTGAAGTGCTCCAGGATCTTGAAGTTGGGGGTGCAGCCGGCGACCTGGAGGGAGGCGGCGGTGAGCACCGAGCCGCCGACGTTGTGCGGCGCGACCAGCGTGTAGTGGGTCTCGGCGGTGGCGGCGAGCTTGCGGGTCTCCAGGATGCCGCCGAGGTGGCCGACGTCGGGCTGGATGATGTCGGCGGCCTGCGACTCGAAGAGCTCGCGGAATTCGATGCGGTCGTGGATGCGCTCGCCGGTGGCGATGGGCATGTCCACCTTGGCGGCGACCTTGCTCAGCGCCTTGAGGTTCTCCGGCGGTACCGGCTCCTCCAGCCACGCGGGCTTGAAGGGCGCCATTTCGTGCGCGAGCCGGACGGCGGTGGCCGGGCTGAACCGGCCGTGCATCTCCAGCATCAGCTCCCGCTCGGGACCGATCGCGTCCCGCACCGCCTCGATCAGCGAGACCGCGTACACGGTCTCCTCGTGGTCGAGTTCGAAGTGGCCGGTGCCGAACGGGTCGATCTTCAGCGCCCGGTAGCCGCGCTCGACGACCGCCTGAGCTGCCTTGTGGTACGCCTCCGGGGTGCGCTCGGTGGTGTACCAGCCGTTGGCGTACGCCTTGACCTTGTCGGTGACCTTGCCGCCCAGCAGCTGCCAGACGGGCACCCCCAGCGCCTTGCCCTTGATGTCCCAGCAGGCCATCTCGACGCAGGCGATGCCGGACATCACGATCTCGCCGGCCCGCCCGTAGTCGCCGTACTTCATGCGGCGCACCAGGTCCTCGACGGCGAACGGGTCGGAGCCCGCGATGTGGTTGGCCTCCGCCTCGCGGAGGTAGCCGAGCAGCGCGTCGGTGTGGCCGAGCATCCGGGTCTCGCCGACGCCGGTGAGGCCCTCGTCGGTGTGGACCTGGACGTAGGTCAGGTTGCGCCAGGGAGTCCCGACGACATGAGTACTGATTCCGGTGATGCGCACGGGAAGTGCCCCTTCGCGGCTCGCGGTGTCCTACTGCTTCGCGTTCGAAATTTCGTCACACGTTCGAAATGCTGCGAGATAGGTAATGCCACGACGGGAGCGGTGTCAACGGTCGCGGCACGGAATCCCCGGATTGGCAGGGGTGTTGACGTCGCGCCAACGCTGCCGCCATTCTCACCGGGCGATATCCCGAGCACTGTCCGTTATCTCGAACAGCCCGTTCCTTCGAACAGACCGTCAAGGAGCGCACCATGCCCACCACGGCACCCCCACCCGCCGCCACACCGTCCCGGCCGCGAAGACGCGGCCGGCTCGCCCTCCTCACCGGGGCGCTGACCGCCGCCCTCGCGGTGCCCGCCCTCGCCGCTCCCCCGGCGGCTGCCGACCCCACCGACTACACCCTGAAAGTCGACCCCGCCCGCCAGGGCCCGGCCATCGACGACACCATGTACGGCGTCTTCTTCGAGGACATCAACCGCGCGGCGGACGGCGGCCTGTACGCCGAGCAGGTCCAGAACCGCTCCTTCGAGTACGACCGCGCCGACAACACCTCCTACACTCCGCTCACCTCGTGGGACACGACCGGTTCCGCGAAGGTGGTGAACGACGACGGCCGGCTGAACGCACGAAACCGCAACTACCTTTCCCTGAGCGGCAGTTCGTCCGTCACCAACTCCGGTTACGGCAGTGGCATCACGGTGCGGAAGGGCGAACGGTACGACTTCTCGGTCTGGGCCCGTGCCGACCGCGCCACGGCCCTCACCGTCACCCTCCAGGACGGGGACGGCGAGCTCGCGCGGGCCCGCCGCGTCGCCGTCCGGGGCGGCTGGACCAAGTACACGGCCTCGTTCACCGCGAACCGGGCGAGCAGCACCGGCCGGCTCACCGTCGCCTCCGACGCCCCCGCCGCCCTCGACATGATCTCCCTCTTCCCCCGCGACACCTACAAGGGCCGCGAGAACGGCCTGCGCAAGGACCTCGCCGAGAAGATCGCCGCGCTCGACCCGGGCTTCGTCCGCTTCCCCGGCGGCTGCCTGGTCAACACCGGCAGCCACGAGGGGTACGACGAGGCGTCCGGCTATCAGCGCAGGCGCTCGTACCAGTGGAAGGACACCATCGGGCCGGTCGAGCAGCGCGCCACCAACGCCAACTTCTGGGGCTACAACCAGTCCTACGGCCTGGGCTACTACGAGTACTTCCAGTTCGCCGAGGACATCGGCGCGATGCCGCTGCCGGTGGTCCCCGCGCTGGTCACCGGGTGCGGCGAGAACAAGGTGACGGACGACCCGGCGCTCCTGAAGCGGCACGTCCAGGACACCCTGGACCTGATCGAGTTCGCCAACGGCCCGGTGACCTCCGAGTGGGGCAAGAAGCGGGCCGCGATGGGCCACCCGAAGCCCTTCCACCTCACGCACCTGGCGGTGGGCAACGAGGAGAACCTCCCCGACGCGTTCCTCGCCCGCTTCAAGGAATTCCGCGCCGCCATCGAGGCCGAGTACCCGGACATCACCGTCATCAGCAATTCAGGGCCCGATGACAGCGGCACCACCTTCGACCGGGCCTGGCAGCTGAACCGCGACGCCAAGGTCGACATGGTCGACGAGCACTACTACAACAGCCCGCAGTGGTTCCTGGAGAACAACGAGCGTTACGACTCCTACGACCGCAACGGCCCCAAGGTCTTCCTCGGCGAGTACGCCTCCCAGGACAACCGCTTCCGCAACGCACTCTCCGAAGCCGCGTTCATGACCGGCCTGGAACGCAACGCCGACGTGGTCGAGCTCGCCTCGTACGCCCCGCTGCTCGCGCGCACCGACTCCGTGCAGTGGCGCCCCGACATGATCTGGTTCGACGGACAGCGGTCCTGGGGCTCGACGAGCTACGAGGTCCAGAAGCTGTTCATGAACAACGCCGGCGACCGGGTCGTCCCGAGCACCGCCTCCGGCACCCCCGCCACCACCGCGCCCATCACCGGCGCCGTCGGGCTGTCCACCTGGGCCACCACTGCCGCGTACGACGATGTGCAGGTCACCGGCGCGGACGGGAAGACGTTGTTCAGCGACGACTTCTCGGGCGGCGACGGCAAGTGGACCAAGGCCGCCGGGCGCGGCACGTGGCAGGTCGAGGACGGCGCGTACGTCCAGTCCGACGCGGCGGCCGAGAACACCCTGGTCACCGCGGGCGACCCCGGCTGGCAGAACTACGACCTGCAGGTGAAGGCCACCAAGAAGTCCGGCAAGGAAGGCTTCATGGTCGCCTTCGGGGTCAAGGACACCGGCAACCACTACTGGTGGAACCTCGGCGGCTGGGGCAACACCCGCTCGGCCGTGGAGAAGACGGTCGACGGCGCCAAGCAGACGATGGCCGGGACCGAGGACGGCACGAAGATCGAGACCGGCCGGACATACGACCTGCAGGTCAAGGTCCGCGGCCGACAGGTCAGCCTCTACCTCGACGGCAAGAAGTGGGGCGGCTTCACCGACGACGCCAAGGCCGAGCCCTTCCGCCAGGTCGTGACCGAGGACAAGAAGACCGGCGAGCTGATCGTGAAGGTCGTCAACGCGCAGGACGCGGCCGCCCGGACGCGCATCGACCTCGGGACCGAGGTCGCGTCGACCGCCCGGCTGACCACGCTCCAGGGCGACCCGGACGCGGTGAACACCGCCGACGCACGGCCGATCGCGCCCCGGCAGTCGACCCTGCGCGGCGTCGCGCGGCAGTTCACGCACACCTTCCCGGCCAACTCGGTCACCTTCCTGCGGATCAAGAGCGACAGCTGATGTTCCCGCGGGTCGGCCGCCGGACCGGCGGCCGACCCGCCGACCCCACGAGGAGAGCACCATGCACGCACCCACCCGCAGAGGCGTCCTGCTCGGCACGCTGGCCGTGGGCGCGGCCGCCGCGCTGCCGGGTACGGCACACGCCGCGGTCACCGGCCGGCACCGCCCCGCGGCCCCGTACCCCAACCCCCTCGTCCGGCAGCACGCCGACCCGCACATCCACCGCCACACCGACGGCTTCTACTACTTCACCGCGACCGTCCCCGAGTACGACCGCATCGTGCTGCGCCGCTCCCGTACGCTGCGCGGACTGACCGACGCGCACGAGGCCGTGCTCTGGCGCAAGCACCCCACCGGCGAGATGGCCGCGCACATCTGGGCGCCGGAGATCCACCACATCGACGGCCGCTGGTACCTGTACTTCGCGGCCGGCCACTCCGACGACATCTGGAAGATCCGGATGTACGTCCTGGAGAACTCCCACCCCGACCCCTTCAAGGGGACCTGGACCGAGAAGGGGCGCATCGCCACTCCCTGGGACACCTTCTCCCTCGACGCCTCGACCTTCACCCACCGCGGCCGCCGCTACCTGATCTGGGCCCAGCAGGAGCCGGGCATCGTCAACAACTCCAACCTCTACATCGCCTCGCTGGCCAACCCCTGGACGCTCGGCGGCCCGCCCGTACGGCTCTCCTCGCCCACGCTGGACTGGGAGACCCGCGGCTTCAAGGTCAACGAGGGCCCCTCGGTCCTCATCCGCAACGGCCGGGTCTTCATGACGTACTCCGCCAGCGCCACCGACAGCAACTACTGCATGGGGCTGCTCACCGCGGACGCACGCGCCGACCTGCTGGACCCGGCCTCCTGGAGCAAGTCGCCCGTACCGGTCTTCACCAGCAACGAGACCACCGGCCAGTACGGACCGGGGCACAACAGCTTCACGGTCGCCGAGGACGGCCGCACCGACGTGCTCGTCTACCACGCACGGCAGTACAAGGACATCACCGGCGACCCGCTGAACGACCCCAACCGGCACACCCGCATCCAGCGCCTGGGCTGGCACGCGGACGGCACACCGGACTTCGGGGTGCCGGTCGCCGACACGGTGCGCTGATTCCGGTGTTCTGAGGCCGTCCGCGGGTCAGCCGCGGGCGGCCAGCGTGGAGGCGCGGACCACCAGCTCCGGCGCGAGCACGACCTGCCGGTGCTCGTGGTCCGCCGCCCGGTCGCCGGTCTCCTCGATCAGCATCTCGGCCGCCGTGCGCCCCATGAGCCGGGCGGGCTGCCGTACGGAAGTGAGCGGCACCGCGGCGGCCGCGGCGAACTCGATGTCGTCGTACCCCACCAGGGCGATGTCGTCGGGGACCGCCAGCCCGGCGCCGTAGAGCGCCTGGAAGACGCCGAGCGCGAGCAGGTCGTTGGCGCAGAAGACCGCGGTCGGCCGGGGCGACATGCCCAGCAGCCGGGCGCCCGCGTCCCGGCCCGCCGCGACGTCCATCCGCTCCGCCTCGATGTGCCGCAGCGCCGACTCCGGCAGGCCGCTCTCGCGCAGCGCCTGCAGCGCTCCCGTACGCCGGTCCTGGCACTGGGTCAGGAACATCGGCCCGCTGACGTAGACCAGCCCCTCGTGGCCCTGCTCGACGAGGTGCCGGGCGGCCAGCGCGCCGCCGGCCACGTCGTCCACCGAAACCGAGCAGCCCTCGGCGCTGCCGAGGACGCGGTCGACGAAGACGAGCGGGATATTGCGCGGCCGGAAGCGCGCGAGCGTGCCGCCGGTCAGGTCGGCGGGGGTGATCAGTACGCCGCGCACCTGCTGCTCGGCGAAGAGCGAGAGGTACTCCGCCTCCTCGGCCGGGCTCTGGGCGCTGTTGCAGAGCATCACGCCCAGCCCCTCCTTGCGCGCGGCGCGCTCCGCGCCCGCCGCGACGTCCACGAAGAAGGGGTTGCCCATGTCGAGCACGAGCAGGGCGATGATCCGGCTGCGGCCCGCGCGCAGCTGGCGCGCCGACTCGCTGCGGACGTAGCCCAGCGCGGTGATGGCCGCCTGCACCCGCTCGCGGGTCTCCTTCGCGACCATGTCGGGACGGTTGATCACATTGGAGACCGTGCCGATGGAGACGCCGGCCTGGCGTGCGACATCCTTGATACCCACCGTGTGCGCCACACCCGCCATGCTACGCACTCCGCCTTTCCCGCTCGACGCCGCCGGCCGCCGCGCCCCGTGGGGGCGAGCGCGACGGCCGGCAGCACTCGATGTGCCGAGGGGTTACTCGACGACCTTCAGCAGCTTGTTCGGCGTGCCCTCACCCGGGTTGGAGATCTTGTCCGGGGTGGCACCCTCGGTCAGCGCCGTGGCGACGTCCGCGGGCTTGGCGTCCTGGTGGCCGGCCAGGTAGACCGCGGCGGCACCCACGACGTGCGGGGTGGCCATCGACGTGCCCGAGATGGTGTTGGTGGCGTCGTCACCCTCGTTCCAGTCCGAGGTGATGTCGGAACCGGGGGCGTAGATGTCGACGACACTGCCGAAGTTGGAGTAGTCCGCCTGCTTGTCGTCCTTGTCGCTGGCGGCCACCGTGATGGCGTCCTTGACGCGGGACGGCGAGCCCTGGCCCGCGTCGGTGGACTCGTTGCCCGCCGCGACACCGAAGGTGACACCGGCGTCGATGGCCTTCTGGACGGCCGCGTCGAGCGCCTCGTCCGCGCCGCCGCCGAGCGACATGTTGGCGACCGAGGGGCCCTTGTGGTTCTTGGTGACCCAGTCGATGCCGGCCACGACCTGCTCGGTGGTGCCGGAGCCCTGGTCGTCCAGCACGCGGACGGCCACGATCTTGGCCTTCTTGGCGACGCCGTGCGCGGCACCGGCGATGGTGCCCGCGACGTGCGTGCCGTGGCCGTTGCCGTCGTCGGCGTTGTCGTCGCCGTCGACCGCGTCGAAGCCGGAGGTCGCGCGGTCCTCGAAGTCCTTGTGCGAGACGCGGACACCGGTGTCGATGACGTACGCGGTGACGCCCTCACCCGCGGCGTCGGGGTAGTTGTACTTCTTGTCGCCCGCGGTGTCCTCCTGGTCGATGCGGTCCAGGCCCCACGACGGGGGGTTGTCCTGGGTGGCGTCGATGGAGAACTTCTTGTTCTGGACGACCTTGTCGACGGCCGGGTCGGCGGCGAGCCGCTTGGCCTCGGTCTCGCTCAGGCCGGTGGCGGAGAAGCCCTCCAGGGCCGCGCTGTAGTGGCGCTCGACCTTGCCGCCGTACTCCGCGGCGAGGTCCTTGTTCTCGGCCGTACGGGCCTGGTCCTTGAGCATGACGATGTAGCTGCCGCTGACGGCGGACTTGGCGCTCGCGCCGTAGATCTTGCCCTCGGCGGGGCTGGCATCTGCGGTGACCGCGGTGACGGCCGCGATGCCGGTCGCGGCGACGACGGCGGTTATGCCGGTGATCAGCCGCTTCTTGCTGGAACGCTTGTGAGCCATAGCGAGGGTTCTCCTCGTTTGGTGGTGTGGGGGGAAAGCGTTGCGTTGTGACCCGGCTGGACGAAAAAATCTGCCGCCGGGCTGGCTCGAAACCCTGACTGATTGACGCGTCCAATTCAAGACTCCCCCACGGGTGTGACATAGGCAACAACCATGCAAAAATGCAAATCCCGTCACACCCGGTCAAATTGAGCACCTCAGTTGACTCCGGTTGCTTCAACTCCCGTTACAATCCGGCAACATGGGGCGATAGCTGGCCCATGGAAGCGGTCGCCGGGCGGGTCTGGTAGCGATGCCTGGTTGCGGTACCTGGTAGCGGTTCCGCTCAGCGCTGGTAGCGGGCGAGGACGAGATTGCCGTCCTCGACCAGCCGGCCGCGCAGTTCTTCGAGGCCGATCGCGCCGCTGTAGTACTCCTGCAGCCCCGGCGTGGCGATCTTGTCCTTCCACTCCGGATAGCCGCGTACGGACTGCGCGGGCGCGGCTTGCAACGTGCCGGCCAGCGCCGTCCCCGTGGCCCAGCCGTACTTCGCCACTCGCAGCCGGGGATCGCGCAGCGCCTCGGTACCCGTCGGCAGCATCCAGTCGCCGAGCGCCAGCCGCACCATGTTCTCTGGGCGCAGCAAGAAGGCGAGGAACGCCATCGCCTCCTCCTTGCGCGGGCAGTCGGCGGCGATCGAGAGCGTCTGCGGGCTCACGCCTTGGGCGTGCGCGCTCCCCATGGGCGCCGGCAACACCGTCCACTCGAAGCCCTTGGGGGCTTGTTGAACGATCTGCTGCCGGTACGAGAACCCGAGCGGCACCATCGCGTACCGCCCGGCGAAGAACCCGGGGAGCGTGTCCGAACCGCCCATGCCGAGCGTGGCGCGGGCCGCACTGCCGTCGACGTGCACCTGGTCGTGGACCGTCCGCGGCACGACCTGATCGGCCGCCTCGAAGCGGACCTCGGCACGGCCGTCGGCACGGCGGTGGAAGAGCCGGCCGCCGGTCGACAGCGAGAGGTTGAGGGTGGCCGACACCGGCTCCTTGAGCGGCCAGGCGACTCCGTACCGGTCGCCTCGGGTCAGCTTTTCGGCCGCCGCCCGGAACTCGGCCCAGCTCCAGGGGCGCTCCGGTGTGGGCACGCGCACTCCGGAGGCGGCGCGCAGCAGCTCCCGGTTGGCGATCAGTACACGCGGCTCCTGGAGGAACGGCACCCCGTAGAGCTGCCCTTGAAAGGTGCCGGTCCGCAGGCTCTGTTGCGGGATGTCGGCGGCGAGCCGGTCCGGCAGCAGTCCGGTGAGGTCGGCGAGGTAGCCGCCGTACGCGAAGTCGGCGAGGTCGTCGGAGGCGTCGTGGATGATGTCGGGCGGCTCGCCGCCCTCGAAGGCGGTCACCAGCTGGTCGTGGACGGTGGGCCAGGCACCCTGTACGTACTCGACGGGGCTGCGGGGGTGCTGCCGGTTCCACTCGGCGACCAGCGCCTTGTTGGCCCGCACGGACTCCGCCTGCCAGGCCAGCGACTGGAAGCGCAGGGGGCGGCGGCCGGACGCACTGGGGCCGGTGGAGCAGCCGGCGAGTACGGGAGCGGCAGCGGCGACGCCTACGGACGCGACGCCTATGGACGCGGCGGCGCTCAGGAACGTACGACGGCGCATCGGCGCGCGGACGGGCTCGGACATCGGCGCGCGGACGGGCTCGGGCATCGGCCCGTGGGCGGGCTCGGGCATCAGTTCTTCACCGCCCCGGTCAGCATCCCGCCCGTAATACGGCGCTGGATGACGGCGAAGACGAGCAGGCTCGGCACGGTGGCGAGCAGCGCGGCGGCGGCGAGCGGGCCGAGATCGGCGGCGCCCTCCGCACCGAGGAAGTGCGTGAGCACGACCGGCATCGTCTGTTTCTCCGGCGACTTGAGCAGGACGAGCGCGAAGAAGAACTCGTTCCAGGCGGTGATGAAGGCGAACAGCCCGGTGGCGACGATCCCGGGCGCGAGCAGCGGCGCGGTCACGGAGACCAGCGTGCGGACCCGGCCCGCGCCGTCCACGGCCGCCGCCTCCTCCAGCTCGGCCGGCACGGCCCGTACGTACCCGGTGAGCATCCACAGCGCGAACGGCAGCGACCAGACGACGTACACGAGGGTGAGCCCGCCGAGCGAGTCCACCAGGCGCAGCGCCTTCAGCAGCAGGAACAGCGGGATGATCACCAGCACCAGGGGGAACGCCTGGCTGACCACCACCCACCCGGTCGCGGCCCGCGCCAGCCGCGTACGGAAGCGCGCGAGCACGTATGCCATCGGGGTGGCCACCACTACGGCCAGCAGCGCGGCCCCGGCCGCCGCGAGCAGGCTGTTCGCGGCCGAGCTCAGCAGCGGCTGCTCGTCGAACGCGGCACGGAAGTTGGCGAGCGTCGGGTCGTGCGGCACCCAGGTCGGGTCGATGCTGCCCAGTTCACGCGGGGGTTTGAAGGCGGTGGACACCAGCCACAGGAACGGCACCAGCAGGAACAGCAGGTAGCACAGGAGGGCGAGGTACTGTCCGGCCCGGGTGGCGGCCGCACGCCCGCGGCGAGTGCTCATCGCTCGTCCTCCCCGGCCCGCAGGCGGCCCGCGAGGTACACGGCCAGCAGGATCGCGACGACGGCCACCATCGCGAGCCCCATCGCCGCCGCATAGCCGAACTGCCCGTACCGGAACGCCTCCTCATACGCGAAGAGCATCGGCAACCGGGTGCGCCCACCGGGACCGCCATCCGTCAGCACAAACACCAACGCGAACGAATTGAAGTTCCAGATGAAGTTGAGGGCGCTGATCGCCAGCGCCACCGGGCGCAGCGCGGGCCAGGTGACCGTACGGAACCGCCGCCAGGCGCCCGCGCCGTCCATGGCCGCCGCCTCGTGCAGCTCGCGCGGCACGTTCTGCAGGCCGGCCAGCAGCGGCACGGTGGTCTGCGGCAGGCCCGACCAGATGCCGACGACGATGACGGCGGGCAGCGCGGTCGCCAGCCCGCTCAGCCAGTCGCGGCCCTCGCCGAGCCCGAAGCTGCGCAGCGTCTCGTTGAGCACGCCCGCGTCCGGGTGGTACACGAGCCGCCACATGATGCCGACCACGACCTCGGGCATCGCCCACGGCACGATGGCCAGCGCCCGGGCCAGCCAGCGCAGCCGCAGCTTCTCATTGAGCAGCAGCGCGAGGCCGAGCGCCAGGAAGAACTGCGGGACGGTGACGCCCAGCGCCCAGACCAGCCCGATACGGAAGGAGTCCCAGAAGAGCGTGTCCTGAAGCAGATCGCTGAAGTTGAGCAGCCCCACCCACTGAGTGGGTTCAGTCCGGCCCGACTGCGCGTCCGTGAAGGCCAGCGCCACCCCGTACAGCAGCGGGCCGACGCTCAGCACGAGGATCGGTATCAGCGCGGGCAGCACGAGGAACCACACGCCGTGATCACGACGCGGTCCGGACGACCGCTTCGCCGCGGTCATGAGGGTCACGACAGGGACTCCTTGGCGCGGCTCGGTCCGATGTCCCCGGCTGATCCGGTACATCCGGCACGGAACGGCCGCGCGCGCCCGTACGCGCGAACAGCCCTCGTCATCGTCGTGACAGCGGGCGGTGACGTCAACAGGTACGGCGGCGAGAGGGCGCTGGGGGGCCGCGGGGCAGCCGTGGGGCAGCCGTGGGGGCCGGTTGTCAGACCCGCCTGAGAGACTGTGGGTGATCGGAACACCCGGGGGTGACAGCGACACCGCACCCGGAGTGCTCACGGAGCGCAGGAGGCAGCACGATGACCGAGGCGAGTGGTGGCGGGGCGGATGCCGCGACGGGCACGCCCTTCACGGAGGCGCGCGCACGGGACGTCCTGGCCGCGGCCGGACGACCGGACGCCGCGGCGGACGCCAAGCTCCTCTCCCTCGGCGAGAACGCCGTCTTCGCGCTGGACGACGCCGGCCCCGTGATCCGCGTGGGCCGCAGCGCCGAGCTGCTGGAGCGGGCCGAGCGGGAGCTGCGGGTGGCCGGCTGGCTGGCGGAGACGGGCGTACCGGCGGTGCGCGCGGCGGAGCCGACGGCCCGGCTGGTGGACGGCCATCCCGTCACGCTCTGGGAGCGGCTGCCCGAGGCGATACGGCCCGCCGGGCCCGCCGACCTCGCCGAGCTGCTCCGACGGGTGCACGCACTGCCCGAGCCGCCGTTCGCGCTGCCCCGGCGGGAGCTGCTGGGCGGCGTGGAGCGCTGGCTGCGGCTGGCGGGGGACGCGGTGTCCCGGGAGGACGCGGAGTATCTGCGCGGCCGCCGGGACGCGTTCGCCGCCGCGGCCTCGGCCCTGGAGCCGCACCTGCCGCGCGGCCCCATCCACGGCGACGCCATCCCGCGCAACGTCCATGTCGGCCCGGACGGCCCGGTCCTGGTCGACCTGGAGACCTTCTCGCGCGACCTGCGCGAGCACGACCTGGTGGTCATGGCGCTCAGCCGCGACCGGTACGGCCTGGGCGCCGACGCGTACGACACCTTCGTACGGGCCTACGGCTGGGACGTGCGGGACTGGGAGGGCTGCGCCGTCCTCCGCGGCTCCCGCGAAACCGCCAGCTGCGCCTGGGTCTCCCAACACGCCCCGGGCAACCCCGCAGCCCTGAAGGAATTCCACCGCCGAATCGCCTCCTTGAGGGAGGGAGACGCGGCAGTGCGCTGGTATCCGTTCTGACGACCGATCGGAACCCGGGCGATCGGGCACCCGGACGATCGGGCACCCGGGCGATCGGGCAGCCGGGCGGTCGAGCAGCCGAGCCCACCCTCCTGCCGAGCCGATCGGGCACCCCGGGCGATCGCGCAGCCGGGCCGACCCGGCTGCCCCGCGCGGCCGCCGCATTATTCGGTACCGCTCGTCGCGTCCCGCGGCTAACGTCCCGGCCCATGCCCGACACCACACCTCCCGCACCTTCCGGGGACGCGCCCGCACCGAGCCGCAGCCCGGACGCCGTGACCGCCACGAGCGCCGCCCCGTCCACCGCCGGCCCCGGCACCGACCCCGGCCGTGATGGTGACGGGCCACCGCGGCTGACCCGGCTCGCTTTCCACGGGCCGCTGTCCGAGGAGCGGGCGGGGCGGATGGTGCGGCGGCTCGCCGCCGCGTGCCCGGCCACCGTGCTCGACCTCGGCTGCGGCTGGGGCGAGTTCATGCTGCGGGTGCTCGACGCGACGCCCGGCGCCACCGGGCTCGGCATCGACCTCAACGCCGACGACCTGGCCAGGGGCCGGGCCAACGCCGCGGCCCGCGGACTCGCCGGCCGCGTGGAGTTCGCCGAGGAGGCCGGGCACAGGACCACCCGCGGCCCCGCCGACCTCGTACTCTGCCTGGGCTCCGGGCACGCCGTGAGCGCCCCCGAGTCACCGCACAACGTCCGCACCGTACTGCGCGAACTGCGCCGCCTCGTCACCCCCGGCGGCCGCGTGCTGTACGGCGAAGGCTTCTGGCAGCGCCCGCCGACCGCGGCCGAGCTGACCCGGATGTGGCCCGGCGCCACCGCCGAGGAGCACCTGAGCCTGGCCGGACTCGTCGACCTCGCCGTCGAGGAGGGCTTCCGCCCGGCCTGGGTGGAGACGGCGAACGGCGACGAGTGGGAGGCGTTCGAGTCCGGCTACCGCTGCGACGTGGAGGAATGGCTGGCCGCCCACCCCGACCACCCGCTCACCCCCGAGACCCGCGAACGGGCCGACGCCCACCGCGCCTCCTGGCTGTCCGGCTACCGCGACCTCCTCGGCATCGCCTACCTCACCCTCATCCCGGTCACGCACGCCCCGCAGCCATAGAGTGCTCTCCTCCTTTCCGTCCTCACATCCGTCTCCGTCCTCACATCCGTCCGCACACTTGGAGCCCCCATGGCAGTTCGTCGTGTCATGCCCATCATCCAGTCGGAGGCCGCGCAGGAGAGCCGGGATTTCTACGGCCTCCTGGGCTTCGAGGAGGGCATGAACCTCGGCTGGATCACCACGCTCGCCTCCCCGTCCACCCCGACCGCACAGATCAGCGTCATGACCGGCGACCGGACGGCACCGGTCACCCCCGACCTGAGCGTGGAGGTGGACGACGTGGACGCGGCCTACGCAGCCATGCGGGAGAGCGGCGCCGAGATCGTCCATCCCCTGCAGGACGAGGAGTGGGGCGTACGGCGCTTCTTCGTCCGCGACCCCAACGGCCGGGTGGTCAACGTACTGACGCACCGCTGACGCCACTCCCCCGGCACCCCCGGCCCCGACACCCCAGCGCCCTCAGCCCCCCCGGCGTCCCGGCGCCCCCGCACGGTCACCCGTGCGGTATCAGCGGCCAGGCCGGCTCCACATGGGCCGCCGGGTCGGCCGTACGGCGCAAGTACCGCTGGAAGGAGGCGGCCTGGTCGGCGGCCGCCTTGCGCTGCAGGGCATGCAGGGCGGGCAACGTCAGGCCGGCCACCTCCGGGTGCTTCGCACCTATCCGGCGGGCCACTTCGACGGCGGCCACCGCGTCCGCACCCGCTTCGTGCGCCGCGTCCAGCGCCACCCCGTAGTGCGCGCACAGCGCCTGGAGCGTGCGCTTGCCCTTCCGGTACGTATCGAGGTGCTTGTCGAGGACGAGCGGATCGACGACCGGGGCCGGATCCACGCCGAGCCGGTCGGACAGCGGCGGTATGCCGTGCCGGCGGCACTCACGGTCCAGCAGCGAAAGGTCGTACCGCGCATTCATCACCACCAGCGGTGTCCCCGCGCGCAGCGCCTCTTCGAGCGCGTCCGTGATCTCCGCCAGGCCCTCCGCCGCCGGACGGCCGCGCAGCCGCACGACGTCGGTCGAAAAGCCGTGGATGGCCGCCGCTTCGGGCGGTATCGGCACGCCGGGGTCGAGGACCCAGCTCTGCGCCGGGGCCGCCCGCCCCGCCGCGTCGAGCCGGATGACGGCCGCGGTGACGACCCGGTCGGTCTCGATGTCGGTGCCCGTGGTCTCCAGGTCGAAGCCGACCAGCGGTTCCTTGTGCCAGCTCATGCGGCCTCCTTCAGTGGTGCGTCCCCCGTGTCGCACGCGACCGCGGCCGGTGCGGCGACCCGCCCGATCGGCCGGTCCACCCTCCGCGATCTCGTGTGCCTTTACTCTCCCACGCACCACTGACAACGCCCCCGGCTCCCGCCCCGCCCCGGCTCTCGCCCCGCCCCGCGCCCGCGTCCGTAGGCTGGCCGGCATGGATCTTCAACTGGCCGGGCGGGCGGCGCTGGTGACCGGGAGCAGCAGCCCGGTACGCGCCCAATCCCGTCGGCCGGCTGGGGCGCGCGGAGGACATCGCAGGCGCGGTGCTGTACCTCGCGAGCCCCCTGGCCGACTACGTCAACGGCATCGAGCTGCGCGTCGACGGCGGCATCACGGGCACGCCCTGAGCCGACGGCCGCGGAGCCCCGGCACCGCCGCCCCCGCGCCCCGGCTCACGACACCGGCCGCGCGTCCGCCCACACGCTCTCGAATTCCTCGCGGTACACCTCGAAGAGCCCGTGATCGCTCTCCCGGCCGTCCTCGTGGCGTACGACCTCCCGGCCGCCGCCGCGCAGCACCAGGACGGGCACCTCCATGCCCCGGCTCCTGCGCAGGTAGGACTGGACGACGGCCAGGCCGTCCGGGCCGTCGCCGTCCACGAGGTACGCCGTGAAGCGCGGCGTCTCGTCGAAGACCTGAATCTCGAAGGCGCCCGGATCGCGCAGCCGGGCCCGCACCCGCCGCATGTGCATGATGTTGCTCTCGATGGAGCGGCTCATCTCGCCCTTCTTCAGGCCCAGCTCCCGCTCGCGGCGGCGCACCGCGCTGCTGGCCGGGTTGAGGAAGAGCAGCCGTACTCGGCAGCCGGACTCGGCGAGCCGGACCAGCCGGCGGCCCGAGTAGTTCTGCACGAGGAGGTTCAGCCCTATCCCGACCGCGTCGAGCCGCCGCGCGCCCCCGAAGAGGTCCTCGGCGGGCAGCTGGCGCTGCAGCCGCACCCGGTCGGAGTGGACGCCGACGACGTCGGCGTAGCGGTCGCCGACCAGGTCCTCGACCGCGTCGATGGGCAGCCGCCCGGCCGTACGGGTGCCGATGCCGGAGCCCAGTATCTCCAGGAGGCGCGCGGAGGCGCGTTCGGCCTGGGCGAGCACCGTCTCGGAGAGCGCGCGGTTGCGGGAGACGATGTTGCGGGCCACCTCCAGCTCGTCCAGGCCCAGCTCGACGTCGCGCCGGTCATCGAAGTACGGCTCGAAACAGGGCCAGTGCTGGACCATCAGCTCGCGCAGCTGCGGGAGGGTGAGGAAGCTGAGGATGTTGTCGTCGGCGGGGTCCAGGAGGTACCCCTTGCGGCGGCTGACCTCCCGTACGGCGACCGCGCGGTGCACCCACTCCTGTCCGGCGGGCCCGGCGGCCGCGACCACCCATTCGTCGCCGTGCACCGGCTCGTAGATGGGGCGCAGCACGGCCGCGACAACGGCGCGCAGCCGTTGTTCGACCAGATTCAGCCAGATGTACGCACGCCCGGCGCGTCTGGCGCGGGTGCGGACCTCGCTCCAGGCATCGGCGTCCCACTCCAGTTCCGCCCCGATCTCCATGGGACGTGCGAGGGACACCGCACCGGGCGGTGCGTCGATGGAGCCGCCGCCCTCATGACCATCGTCACCAGGAGGCAACTCCAACCCGCCCGAGCTCACCTGTACACCGCCTTCCGAACCCCCGTGCCAACGATCAAGGCACCCTACTGCGGGTGCGGGAGGGGGTGCAGCCCGATGCGCCGACTCTTCCACCAACTCCCCTTATTCGCTGTGCCCGTTGTGTCCGGAAACGGGAGGCGGGCGTGAGCGGAGTCATAGCGGGCTCGCCGGGAACCGCCCGGGAGTCCCGGCGCACTCTCCCCTCGTCACGCCCCTCGTCAGGGGTCTCCGCCGGCTCTGGAGGCACTCGGGAACGAGGCTGAAAGTGATTGCTCAGGAGTCGCGACACGCCCATGAGGCCCCTTACTGCACATCATGTCGCCATACATGGTGATCTGCGGTCGGACACCTGACCGTTCCCCCGGTCGGAGGACCCTGTTTCGCGGCAGGTTGCCTGCCTTTCGGCGAAGATCTCGCGAACATCCCACTGTTCGTCGCTCATCGGGGAAGAATTCCGGTTTGGTCCGCGGTCGTCAGTCCGTCGCGGCGCCCCTCTAGGAAGTGGAAGAGTCGACGCATGCAGGTCTGGCCGGGACAGGCGTATCCGCTAGGTGCCACGTACGACGGTGCGGGCACCAATTTCGCGGTGTTCTCCGAGGCGGCACAACGTATCGAGCTGTGTCTGCTGCACGACGACGGTTCGGAAACGGCGGTCGAGCTCCGCGAGTCCGACGCGTTCGTCCGTCACGCGTATCTGCCCGGCATCATGCCGGGGCAGCGGTACGGCTTCCGGGCGCACGGCCCGTACGAGCCGGCCAAGGGTCTGCGCTGCAATTCGGCGAAATTGCTGCTCGACCCGTACGCCCGGGCGGTCAGCGGCACCATCGACTGGGACGAGGCGGTCTACGGCTACCACTTCGGCAAGCCGGAGAGCCGCAATGACCTGGACTCGGCGCCGCACACGATGGCGTCGGTCGTCGTCAATCCGTACTTCGACTGGGGCGACGACCGGCCACCGCGTACGGACTACCACGAGACGGTGATGTACGAGGCGCACGTCAAGGGCTTGACGATGCGCCACCCGGAGCTGCCGCAGGAGCTGCGCGGTACGTATGCGGCGCTGGCGCACCCCGTGATCATCGACCACCTACGGGACCTCGGGGTCACGGCACTGGAGCTGATGCCCGTACACCAGTTCGTCAACGACCACCGACTGTCGGACGAGGGCCTGGCGAACTACTGGGGCTACAACACGATCGGCTTCTTTGCGCCGCACAACGCGTACGCCTCCTGGGGCGACCGCGGCCAGCAGGTGCTGGAGTTCAAGTCGGCGGTGCGCGCGCTGCACCAGGCGGGCATCGAGGTCATCCTCGACGTGGTCTACAACCACACCGCCGAGGGCAACCACATGGGGCCGACGCTGTCCTTCAGGGGGCTGGACAACGTCTCGTACTACCGGCTGACCGACGACCCGCGGTACTACATGGACACCACGGGCACGGGCAACAGCCTCCTGATGCGCAGCCCGCACGTGCTCCAGTTGATCATGGACTCGCTGCGCTACTGGGTGACCGAGATGCGGGTGGACGGCTTCCGCTTCGACCTCGCGGCCACCCTGGCCCGGCAGTTCCACGAGGTGGACCGGCTGTCGTCCTTCTTCGACCTGGTGCAGCAGGACCCGGTGGTCAGCCAGGTGAAGCTGATCGCCGAGCCCTGGGACGTCGGCGAGGGCGGCTATCAGGTGGGCAACTTCCCGCCGCTGTGGACCGAGTGGAACGGCAAGTACCGCGACACCGTGCGCGACCTGTGGCGCGGCGAGCCCCGTACGCTCGCGGAGTTCGGGTCCCGGCTGACCGGTTCGTCCGACCTGTACCAGGGCGACGGGCGCCGGCCGCTCGCCTCCGTCAACTTCGTGACCTGCCACGACGGCTTCACGCTGCACGACCTGGTCTCGTACAACGAGAAGCACAACGAGGCCAACGGCGAGGACAACCGGGACGGCGAGAGCTTCAACCGCTCCTGGAACTGCGGCGCCGAGGGCGAGACGGACGACCCGGAGGTGCTGGAGCTGCGGGGCCGGCAGATCCGCAACTTCATCGCCACCCTGATGCTCTCGCAGGGCGTGCCGATGCTCAGCCACGGTGACGAGTTCGGGCGCACCCAGCAGGGCAACAACAACGCCTACTGCCAGGACAACGAGCTGGCATGGGTGCGCTGGCCCAAGGAGGGCGAGGACGGGCAGGACCAGGAGGCGCTGGAACTGCTGGAATTCGTGCGCAAGATGGTGTGGCTGCGGCGCGACCACCCGGTGTTCCGGCGGCGCCGCTTCTTCCACGGCCGCCCCATGGAGGGCACGCACGACGAGCTCTCGGACATCTCGTGGTTCACGGCCGAGGGCGAGGAGATGCGGCAGCGGGACTGGCAGGCCGCGCACGCCAAGTCGCTGACGGTGTTCCTCAACGGGAGCGCGATCTCCGAGCCGGGCAAGCGCGGGGAGCGGATCTCCGACGACTCGTTCCTGCTGCTGTTCAACGCGCACGGCGAGGAGAAGGAGTTCACCGTGCCGATGGACCACGGGCGGCAGTGGCAGGCCGTGGTGGACACCGCGCGCCCGGAGAAGGTCGCCGAGGGCGGCCCGAAGGTGCGGGCCGGCGACACGCTCACCCTGGTGGCGCGGAGCCTGATGGTGCTTCAGCGGCCGGCCTGACGGGCAGCGGTGCGTCCGTGCTTTCCGGGCTTCCCGGCCGCGTGCGGAACCGGACGGTCAGCGCCATGCACAGGACGAGGACGGCGGCGGCGACCGCGACGGCGAAGGCGGCGGCCGGGCCGTACGACTCGGCCAGCCGCCCCGAGAGGGCCAGCGCGAGCGCCTGCCCGCCGACGATCGAGCTGGTCAGAAAGGCCATCGACTCGGCCATGCGGCGGGCGGGCACCAGCCGTTCGGTGAGCGCGAAGATCGTGATGAGGTGCGGCGCGAAGGCCACGCCGAGCACCACGACCACCGCGTACAGCGCGCCCAGGGAGCCGACGAACAGCAGCGGTACGGAGAGCACGGTCAGGCCCACCGCGGCGGCCCGCCAGCGGGCCGGCAGGCCGATCCGGGCCGGTACGAGGACGAGCGACAGCCCGGCCACGGCGCTCATCACGCCCATCGCCGCGTAGACCAGGCCGGCCTGGCCGGGCGCGCCGAGCCGCTCGGTGAGCGCGGTGATGCCGGCCTGCGAGGCGCCGAACATGGCGCCCTGCAGGGCCATGGAGACCCGCAGGGCGTGCGCGGCCGCCGGGATGCGGGGGCGGTCGCGCCGGGCCGTCCTGCGGCGTTCTCGCGCTTCGGCGTGTCGCCGCCGCAGCGGGCCGGGAGCCGCACCGGCGGTACGCGCGTCCGGCCCGCTTCCCGTCGGCGCCGTCACCCGCGCCGTCCGGTGCATCGCGAACGCCGAGCCGCACGTCGCGAGAAGCAGCGCCGCGAGGGCCAGCGCGACGGCCGGGTGCGCGACCGCCGCGGCCACGCCCACCAGCGCCGGGCCCAGCACGAAGGACACCTCGTCCAGCGTGCCCTCCCAGGAGAGCGCGGCGTTCACCGTGCGCTCGTCGCCTCCGGACCGCCGTACGAGGGCGACCAGCCGGCTACGGGCGAGCGGCCCCACCTGGGGCACGGTCAGCCCGGCGAGCAGCCCGAGGAGGGCCAGCGGGAGCGTCGCCATGTGGGCCAGCGCGGCGAGTACGAGTGCGGTGACGGCGAGCGCGTTGGCCCAGCAGGCCGCCAGGACCACCGGGCGCTGGCCGTGCCGGTCGGCGAGCCGGCCGATGAGCGGCCCCGCCACGGTCTGCCCGGCGGCCAGCGCGCCGCCGGCCACGCCGGCCGTCGCCAGGCTGCCGCTGGTCTCGGTGACCAGCAGGACGCTGCCGAGCTGGCACATGGCGGTGGGCAGCCGGCCGAGGAAGGAGACGGCAGGCAGTACGGGGCCGGTCGTGGCGAGCACGGTGCGGTAGGTGGCCAGTACAGCGGTCATCGCCCGACGCTATCGGACGGCGGCCGCGGCCCGTATGGGCGGGACGTACGAACGAAAACCGGGGCACACCCCGCCCGATCGGATGAAGCAACAAGGCACCGTGCGGGTACGTGTGTCCCCATGACGCCCGAATTCAGCGCGCCGCCCACCGCCACCTACCGGCTGCAGCTACAGCCCGGTTTCCCGTTCGCCGCGGCCGAGAAGGCCGTGCCGTACCTCGCGGCCCTGGGCGTCTCGCACCTGCACCTCTCCCCCGTGCTCGGCGCCGTCCCCGGGTCGGCGCACGGCTACGACGTGGTGGACCACTCCGTGGTGCGCGCCGAGCTGGGCGGTGAGGAAGGGCTGCGCGCGCTGTCCCGGACGGCCGCGGCGCACGGCCTGCGGCTCGTGGTGGACCTGGTGCCCAACCACATGGCCCGGCCGGCCCCCGCCTCCTTGAACGGGCCGCTGTGGTCCGTTCTGCGGGAGGGGCCCGCCTCCCCCTACGCCCGCTGGTTCGACATCGACTGGGAGGGCGGGCACGGCGGGCGGCTGCTGATGCCCGTACTGGGCGGGCGGCTGGCCGACGAGCTGCCCCATATGCGCGTCGAGGGGGACGTGCTGCGCTATCACGAACACGCGTTCCCCATCCGCCCCGGTACGGAGCGGCTGCCGCTCCCGCAGCTCCTGGATGCGCAGTGGTACCGGCTCTCCTGGTGGCGGCTGGCCCGCACCGAGCTGAACTACCGGCGCTTCTTCACCATCTCCGAGCTGATCGCGGTCCGCGTCGAGGACCCCGAGGTCTTCCGCGCGACGCACGCCACGGTGCTCCGGCTCCTCGAGGACGGCGTCATCGACGGGCTGCGCATCGACCACCCGGACGGGCTCACGGACCCCGCGGGCTATCTGGCGCGGCTGCGGCAGGCCACGGGCGGGCGCTGGACGGTGGTCGAGAAGATCCTCACCGGCGACGAACGGCTTCCGGAGAGCTGGGCCTGCGCGGGCACCACGGGCTACGACGCGCTGCGCCACATCGACGGGCTCTTCGTGTGCCCGGAGGGCGCCGACCGGCTCTTCGGGGTCTACCGCGACGCCGTCGCACCGCTGGCCGACCGTGGCGGCGACTGGGAGGAAACGGTACGGCAGGCCGCGTACGAAGTCGTCACCCACGAGCTGTCGGCGGAGGTCGACCGATTGGCACGTACGGCGGCGCGCATCAGTGAGCGCGCGCCGCACCACGGCGACCATGCCCCGTGGGCCCTGCGCCGCGCCCTGCACGAACTGCTCGTCCGGCTCCCGGTGTACCGCCCGTACGCGCACGACCCGTGGTGCGCGGAACGGGACGCCACGATGCTGGCGACGGCCGCCGAGGGCGCGGCCGCCGCCTTCGAAGTGCGCGAGGAGGCCCGCTCCGTGGAGCTCGTGCGCGACCTCGCGCTGGGCCGCCTGCGTGACGGCTCCGGGGACGAAAGCGCCGACCACGACGACTTCGCCGCCCGCTTCGCGCAGACCGCCTCCGCGCTGCGCGCCAAGTCGGTGGAGGACCGCGCGTTCTACCGCTACACGCCGCTGCTGTCCGCCTGCGAGGTCGGCGGCGACCCCGGTGACCCCGCGGTCACCGTGGCGGCGTTCCACGCCTTCTGCGCCCGTCTGCAGGCCGCCTGGCCGGCATCCGGAACGGTACTGTCCACCCACGACACCAAGCGCAGTGCCGACGTCCGGGCCCGCCTCGCCGCCGTCAGCGAGTGCCCCGAAGGCTGGCGCGAGGTGCTGACCCGGCTGAACGCCCGCACGGCGCGCACGATGGACGGCGTCGAACCCGATCCGCAGATGGCGTGGACGGCCTGGCAGACGGCGTTCGGACTGGCCGGCACCACCGCGCCCCTTCCTGGCGCGGCGGACGTCCCCTCCTGCGGGGCAGCCGTCGCCCCGGGGCCGATGGGCGACGGCATCCCCTTCGAGCGGCTCGCACCGGCTGTTCTGAAGGCCGTGCGGGAAGCCGGGCTGCAGACCACGTGGACCGAACAGAACACGTGGTACGAGGAGTCGGTCACGGAGTTCCTGAAGGCGGGCCCTTGCAGTGCCGCGGCCGCCGCCGAACTGGCGGCGTTCGCCGACGAGCTGGCCCCCTTCATCCGCGCCAACGTGCTCGGCGCCGCCCTGCTGCACCTCACGATGCCGGGCGTCCCCGACCTCTACCAGGGCACGGAGCACGAGTACTTGGCGCTCGTCGACCCGGACAACCGCGCCCCCGCGCGCTTCTCACCGGAGTTCCTGGCCGACGTGGACAGCGGCGGGGAGGGCAGCGGCGGCCCGGCCGGCGACCCGTACGGCACGCCGGGGCTCTCCGCCGAGAAGCTGCGGCTGACCGCGGCAGCACTGCGGCTGCGCCGGGCGCACCCGGAGTGGTTCGGCCCGCAGGGCTCGTACCGGCCGCTGCACGCCGTCGGCGACCCCGACGGCCATTGCGTGGCCTTCGCCCGCGCCGACCGCGCGGTGACCGTGGCCACCCGGCTCTCGCTCCGCCTCGCCGAGTCCGGCGGCTGGCACGCGGCCGCCCTCCGGCTCCCCGGCGCCTCCGCGACCTGGCGCGACCTGCTCACCGGCCGCGACTTCGAAGGCCCCACGGTCCCGCTGGCCGACCTCTTGGACCGTTGGCCGGTGGCCCTTCTGGTGCGCAGCGCTCCGTAAGTCAGCGCCCCGTGAGTCAGCGCCCCGTGAGTCAGCGCCCCGTGAGCACGTAGGCCACGCTGCCGAAGGTGACGTGATCACCGGGGTGGACGGCGACCTCGCCGAGGACGCGACGGCCGTTGACGAACGTGCCGTTCATGGAGCCGAGGTCGCGCAGCAGCCAGACGTCACCGGAGGTGCGGAGCTGGGCGTGGGAACGCGAGACCGTGTCGTCGTTCAGGCGCAGGCCCGCACCCGGGGCGCGGCCTATCTGGAGGGGGAACGGCCCGGGGTCCGGCAGCAGCAGCTTGGGGAGGCGCTCCGTGCGCCATGCCCTGCGCACCATGAGGTGGAAGGCGGACGCCTTGCCCACCGCGCGCAGCACGGCGCCCTCGAAGCGGCCACGCGTGGCCAAGTCGCCGGTCGCCCGGTCCAGTTCGCTGCGGTGCCGTGCGGTGAGCACCAGCTCCAGGCGGCGCAGAAACGTGTCCTGGGACAGCCGCCCGTCCGCCGCGCCTTCACGCAGCAACGCCAGCGCGCGATCCCGCTCGGCATCCGACAAGCGGGCCGGTCGCGCCGGGAATTCGAGCGATGTCATGGCCCGATTGTCCGGCGTATTCCGGTCATCTGTCCAGGCAGCACCCGAGGCACCGGAAATTCGCTCGCGCCGCGCACACAGGGGCGGTTAGTGTGCGGGCACGTGAAGGGCCCGCGGCAGGCGGGCCGGTGAGGCGGAAGGAGGCGGAACGGCATGTACGGCACGGCCATCGATCTGTTCGCGCGCTCCGGCGCCGCCCGCCGCATACGTTGACGGGCGTCGGGAGCGTGCCTCCCGAGAGGACTCGTACACCATGACCGACCTGGTCATCCGCGCGCTCACCGAAGGCGACGCGCGGCTCTTCCACACCCTGCACGACCCCACGGCCCCGTTCCTGGGGCACGACCGCTTCGGCCGGCCGTACGCCACGCTCGCGGCCGGCGGCGAGTACCGCCCCGACTGGACGTGGGTCGCGCTGCGCGACGGCGTCGTCGTGGCGCGCGCCGCGTGGTGGGCCGGCCCGGACGACACCCGCCCGATCGCCCTGGACCGGCTGGACTTCGCGCCCGGCGAGGGCGCCGCAGCGGCCGAGCTGCTGCGCGCCGCGCCGCTGTCGGCGGAGTACGTCCTGATGCTGCCGCCCGGCTGGCGTGCGCAGCCCGACGTGCGGGCCGCTGCCGAGGCCCGGACGGCCGTCGTACGGGCTGCCGGGCTGCGCCCGATGGTCGAGCGCTTCCGGTACGTCTGGACCCCCGAGTGCGGCGTGCCCGCGGACCCGGGGCGGCTGGTCTTCCGGCCGGAACCGGACGACGAGGTGATCCTGGACGTGCTGCGCCAGGTGGAGCGCGGTTCGCTGGACGCGCACGCGCGGCGGGCCGTTGCCGCGGGCGGCGTGGAGCAGGCCGCGCGCGAGGAGCTGGAGTTCTTCCACTGGTGCCCGTCGCCGCGCGACTGGTGGCGGGTGGCGTACACGCCCGAGGGGCAGGTCGTCGGGCTGCACGTCCCGGCGCGCAACCACACCTCGCCCGTCGTGGGGTTCATCGGGGTCGTCCCGGCGCAGCGCGGCCACGGTTACGCGTACGACCTGCTGGTCGACTGCACGCGTCAGCTGGCCGCGCTGGGCGTGGATCGGATCGTCGCCGAGACGGACCAGCACAACACCCCAATGGCGGCGGCATTCGCCAAGGCGGGGTACCCCGTCACCCAGGAGCGTGCTTTCTTCGACGGGTAGGCGCAGCACGTAGGCGCGTCGGTGCCCACGGGGCGCGTCGCGGTGGTGTGGCGAGGAGGGAGAGGCCATCGTGCTCTTCGAGGTGTGGGCACCGGACGCCGGTCGGGTGGAGCTCGTACGGGAGGGCCGGGCCGTCCCCATGACCCGCTGCCCGTCCCGTACGGGCTGGTGGCGGGCCGAGGAGACGGCCCGCCACGGCGACCGGTACGCCTTCCGGCTGGACGGCGGCGAGCCGCTGCCCGACCCGCGCGCGGCCCGGCTGCCGGACGGCCCCGGCGGCCCGGCCGCGGTCGTGGACCACGCCCGGTACGCCTGGCGGCACGACTGGCCGGGCCGCGGACTGCCCGGCGCGGTCCTCTACGAGCTGCACATCGGGACGTTCACCCCCGGGGGCACGTTCGATGCGGCCGTCGAGCGGCTGCCGCACCTGAAGGAGCTCGGCATCACGCACATCGAGGTGATGCCGGTCTGCCCGTTCCCGGGTACGCACGGCTGGGGGTACGAGGGCATCGCCCCGTGGGCCGTGCACGAGCCGTACGGGGGCCCGGACGGGCTGAAGCGCTTCGTGGACGCCGCGCACGGCCTCGGGCTCGGCGTCGTCCTGGACGTCGTGCACAACCACCTCGGCCCGTACGGCAACCACCTGCCCGCGTTCGGGCCGTACTTCACCGACACCCACCACACGCCCTGGGGCGCCGCCGTCAACCTCGACGCGCCCGGCTCCGACGAGGTCCGCGCGTACCTCCTGGGCAGCGCGCTGTCCTGGCTGCGCGACTACCGGATCGACGGGCTGCGCCTGGATGCCGTGCACGCGCTGCATGACACCCGGGCCCGGCACTTCCTCGCCGAGCTGTCGGAGGCGGTGGACGCGCTCGGCGCGCAGCTGCGCCGTCCGCTGTTCCTGATCGCCGAGTCCGACCTCAACGATCCGCGGACGACGGCGCCGCGCCCCTACGGGGGCCACGGCCTGCACGCCCAGTGGAACGACGACTTCCACCACGCCCTGCACGCCGCGCTCACCGGCGAGTCCCAGGGCTACTACGCCGACTTCGCGCAGGCGCCGATGGCAGCCCTCGCGACGACTCTGACCAGCGGCTTCTTCCACGCCGATTCCTACTCCAGCTTCCGGGAGCGCAGGCACGGCGCGCCGCTCGACATACGCGCCGTCCCCGCACACCGATTGCTCGGCTACACGCAGACGCACGACCAGATCGGGAACCGCGCGCTCGGCGACCGCCTCTCGGAGCAGCTTTCCCCCGGCCTTCAGGCGTGCGCCGCCGCACTCGTGCTGTGCGCCCCGTACACGCCGATGCTCTTCATGGGCGAGGAGTGGGGCGCGGGCACGCCCTGGCAGTTCTTCACCGACCACACCGATCCGGAACTGGCGGCGGCGGTACGCAACGGGCGGCGCCGGGAGTTCGCCGCGCACGGCTGGCAGGCCGAGGAGATCCCCGACCCGCAGGACCCGGCCACCCGTGAGCGTTCCTGCCTGGACTGGACCGAACCGCGGCGCGCGCCGCACAGCGCGCTGCTCGACTGGTACCGCACGCTCCTCACGCTCCGTCGTGAACTCCCGGCCCTCACCGACCCGTGCCTGACCCGTACGCGCGTGGCGTACGACGAGGAGGAGCGGTGGTTGCGGCTGGACCGGCTGACGCCCGAAGGCCCCGGGAGCGTCCATCTCGCGGTCAATCTGCACCCTTCCCGTACCGCCGCCGTCCCGCTGCCGTACGAGGGCTCAGAAACGCTCACAGGCCGCCCTGCGCCCCCGGAACGGGGCGCGGACGGCCTGCTGCGGCTGGAGCCCGCCGCGGCGGCGGTGCTCAGGAGCTGACGGCCCCCTGCGCGGCGGCCGGCTCGCGGTCCGCCGGCCCGCCGTCCAGCTCGCGCTCGCTCGCCTCGACCGCGGCCTGCTCGGCGGCCAGGTCGAGGTTGCGGTTGAGCAGGTAGTACAGGCCGCCGCCGATGAGCAGGCCGGGCACGAAGGACAGGTCCGCGCCGCCCAGGGCCTTGGCGACCGGGCCCTCGAAGGCGTGGGTGGCGAAGAACGGGATCATCGTGACGAAGCCGACGGCGTACGAGACGATGCCGCGCCAGGACCAGCGGCCGTAGATGCCGCCCTTGGAGTCGAAGATCGCGGTGACCGCGTAGTGGCCGCGCCGCACGCAGTAGAAGTCCACCAGGTTGACCGCGGTCCACGGCACCAGGAAGTACAGCATCATCAGCACGAAGGTGTTGAAGCTGTGCAGGTAGTCCTTCGGCAGCAGCATCGCGACGACGAAGATGACGACCCCGATGGCGGCGATGCCGGCGACCCGCAGCCGGACGGTCGGCTTGACCGTACGGAAGGCGTCCACGGCGCTGGTGGTGGTGAGCATCGCGCCGTACGCGTTGACGGCCGTGATGCCGATCAGGGCGACGGAGGAGACCACCACGGCGAAGGTGCCGAAGCCGGGCAGGATGTCGTTGCCGACCTGGCGGATGCCGGTGATCGCGCCCGGCTCGGGCAGCGCGGAGGACAGCAGCGCGCCGAGCGACATCAGCCAGACGGCGGAGCCGGCCGCGCCGGCGTAGGTCCACCAGATGACCTTGCGGGCCGGGACGTCCTTCGGCAGGTAGCGCGAGTAGTCGGAGACGTAGATCGCGTAGCTGATCTGGTAGCCGGCCGCGGCGGAGAAGACGACCAGGAAGGAGGTCCAGGTCGAGCCGCCACCGGACGCGGCGGCGTGCGCGGTACCCGGGTCCAGCTGGACGAAGGCCCCGATGGTGAGCACGCCGAAGACGGCGATCAGCACGTACGTCAGCCAGCGCTGGACCAGGTGGAGCAGATCGTGGCCGACGACCGCGAGGACGATCGCGAGGCCGATGATCAGGGCGTACCAGAGGGTGGTGCCTCCGGGCAGGATCGTCTGCAGCCCCTCGGTGGCCAGCACCACATTGAAGACGTTGAAGCCGACGTACACGAAGACGACGGCGGCGAACGGCACGATTGCGCCGCGGGTGCCGAACTGGGCGCGCGACTGGATCATCTGCGGCAGGCCCATACGGGGGCCCTGGTTGGCGTGGAACGCCATGAAGAAGGTGCCGAAACAGGCACCGAGAATCACGGCCAGCACGGACATGCCCAGGCTCAGGCCCAGCTCGGGGCCGAGGAAGCCGGTGACCATCGTGGTGAGCACGAAGTTCCCGGTGAACCAGAACGGCCCCTGGTGCCAGACCTTGCCGTGGCGCTCGCGCACGGGCACATAGTCGATCGATCGTTGTTCGATGACCCTGGGGGCGGCAGCCATGGGTCCTCCTCGGATGGTGCAGTGAGCGGCTTTGGGGGGGCCGTACGGGGACGGAATGGGGGGCTGTGGGGGACGTGTGGCCTGGGGCCGAGCACGGTGGTGTGAACCTACGGGCCCGTTGAGAGCCGCTTCGATCGCCCGATCGTCCATCCGATAGATATGTGATGGACACTATGTCTATGCCGCTGTACCTCACCGACCTCCTGGCGCGCCCGGACCTGAATCTTTCGGTCACCGGCGCCCCCGCGCCCGGGCTGCTGGACCGCACCATCGATGCCGCCACCGTCTCCGACCTGCTGCATCCCGGCGAGTGGCTGCAGGGCGGCGAGCTGCTGATGACCATCGGGCTGCTGCTGCCGATGGAGCCCGCCGCCTGCCGCGCGTACGTCGCCGACGTGGCGGCCGGCGGCGCCGCGGCCCTGGCGCTCGGTCTCGGGCACGGCCTCCCGTACCAGGCGGCGCCGCAGCCCCTGGTGGACGCGGCACAGGAGGCCGGCCTGCCGCTGCTCACCGTCCCGGACGAGGTGCCGTTCATCGCCGTCACGAAGGCCGTCTTCGAGGCGCGTGCCCACGAGGAGCGGCAGGTCCTGCAGCGCGCCTTCGCGACCCAGCGGCGGCTGACCGCGGCGGCCACGGACAACGGGCTGCGCCCGATGCTGGAGGAGTGGACGGCGGCCACCGGGGTGGGCGCCGCGGTCCTCGACCCCTTGGGGCGGCTGCTCGCCTCGGGTGGGCCGGATGTCGAGCCCGTACTGGACAGCGCCCGCGACCTCATCGACCGGGTGGCCTCCCGGGGGCTGCGCGGCAGCGCGGCCAGTACGGCCGGCGGGCAGCAACTGGAAGTGCAGCCGCTGGGCGCCCGCCGGCTGCGCGGCCTGCTCCTCCTCAGCGGCGGCCCCGACGCCGCGGCCCGCGCCGTCGTGCCCGGTCTGGTCTCCCTGCTCTCTCTGGAGCTGGAGCGGCGGCATCTGATGGACGAGCCGGAGCGGCGCCGGCGCTCCGCGCTCCTCTCGGAGCTGCTCGCCGAGCCCGAGGGCGGCCAGGAGCGGGCTGCAGGGCGCGCGCAGGACATCCTCGCCTCGGTCGGGCTGGCCACCGAACGGGTGCGCGGCGTCGTGGTCGAAGCGCCCCCGGAGACCGCCCAGGAGGCGGCCGCCGACCTCGCCCTCGCCGTACCGGGCGGCCTGGTGCGGGTCGCCGAGGGCGGCCTCGTCGAGGCGGTGGTCGCCGAGGAGCTGGACGTACGGGACGTCCTCGGCCGCTTCGTACCGGCCTGCCCCGCCGGCCTCGGCCCGCCGGCCGCTCCCGAGGCCGTACGGGCCTCCCTGCGGCAGGCAGCCGGGCTGCTGGGCCTGAGCCGGAGCTCGGGCGCGCCGGTCGAGGCCCGCGAGAGCCAGGCCAGCCGGCTGCTCCTGGAGCTCGGCGACCGGCGCACCCTCCTGGGCTACGCGGACGCCGTGCTGAGCCCCCTGGACCTCGCCGACAGCGGCGAGGAGCTGATCGCCACGCTGGCCGCCTGGCTGGAGACCGGCGGCTCCTGGGACACCACCAGCCGCCGCCTCGGCGTCCACCGCCACACCGTGCGCAACCGCCTCGACAAGGCCATGGCCCTCACCGGCCGCCGCCTCGACGACGCGGACGACCGCTTCGACCTGTGGCTGGCGACGCGGATCCGGCGCGGGGGCCGGGTTTAGCACCGGTACGCATGGCCTACGGGGGCGGCGTACCGGCTGTCAGTGGCGGGCGCGGCTCGGCTGTACGCGGGTGGGCTCGCCCGGCATCTTCGGGTGGTCGGGCGGATAGGGCAGATCGCCGAGGCCACTCTCGTGCTCGGCACGGTCGGCCAGCTCGAACACGGACTCCAGCCCGAAGCTCTCCTCGGCCATATCGGCGTGCACATCGCCCCGTTCCGCGTAGCGGGCCGGCATCGTGGCCAGGTCGAAGTCGGCCGGCTCGGCGTCGTCCAGCTCCTCCCAGAGGAGCGGCGCGGACACCGTGGCACGCGGGTTCGGCCGTACCGAATAGGCGGAGGCGATGGTGCGGTCGCGCGCCATCTGGTTGTAGTCGACGAAGATGCGGGCGCCGCGCTCCTCCTTCCACCAGGCCGTCGTCACCTGGTCCGGCATCCGGCGGGCCAGCTCGCGCCCCACCGTGATGGCGGCGCGCCGCACTTCAGTGAACGTCCAGCGCGGCTCGATCGGTACGTAGACGTGCAGGCCGCGGCCCCCGGAGGTCTTCGGCCAGCCCCGTAGGCCCAGCTCGTCCAGGAGGGCGTGCAGCGCGTGGGCGGCCCGTACGGCGTCCTTGTAGTCCGTGCCCGGCTGCGGGTCGAGGTCGATGCGCAGCTCGTCGGGGTGGTCGGGCCGGCCGCGGCGGACCGGCCAGGGGTGGAAGGTGACGCAGCCCAGGTTCGCCGCCCAGAGGACGGCGGCGGGCTCGGTGGGGCAGATCTCGTCGGCCGAGCGGCCGCTGGGAAAGGTGATGTGGGCGGTCGGCAGCCAGTCGGGGTGGTTCTTCGGGGCGCGCTTCTGGAAGAACGACTCGCCGGTGACGCCCTCCGGGTACCGCTCCAGAGTCGTCGGCCGGTCGTGCAGCGCCCGAGTGATGCCGTCGGCGACGGCCAGGTAGTACTGCGCCAGGTCCCACTTCGTATAGCCGCGCTCCGGGAAGTACACCTTGTCCGGGTGGGACAGCCGTACGGTACGGCCGCCGGCCTCGATCTCCACTGCCGCACCGCCCGCACCCTTGGCACCGCCTGTACCGCCCATGGCCGCCACGGTAAGGGCGCGCGGCCGGGGGCGCTCGTCGGGCGACGTAAGGGGCGTACGCGCACAATCGAGACATGGATCTCCCGGTGATGCCGCCCGTGAAGCCCATGCTGGCCAAGCCGGCGGCGAAGATCCCGTCCGGCATGCAGTACGAGGCCAAATGGGACGGCTTCCGGGCCATCGTCTACCGGGACGGCGACGAGATCGAGCTCAGCAGCCGCACCGGCAAGCCGCTCACCCGCTACTTCCCCGAGCTGGTCGAGGCGCTGCGTACCAATGTGCCCGCGCGCTGCGTACTGGACGGCGAGATCGTGATCGCGCGCGGCGACCACCTCGACTTCGATGCGCTCACCGAGCGGATCCACCCCGCCAAGTCCCGCGTCGATCTGCTCGCCGAGCAGACCCCGGCCGGCTTCGTCGCCTTCGATCTGCTGGCGCTGGACAACGAAGCGCTGCTCGGCGCGCCCCAGAAGGAGCGGCGCGCCCGGTTGACCGATGCCCTCCAGGGCGCCGAGGCGCCGGTCCATCTTGCGCCCGCCACCACCGATCCCGATGTCGCCGCGGAGTGGTTCACGCAGTACGAGGGCGCCGGCCTGGACGGAGTGATCGCCAAGCCGCTGGACATGCCGTACCGCCAGAACGAGCGGGTCATGGTCAAGATCAAGCACGAGCGCACGGCGGACTGCGTGCTCGCCGGCTTCCGCTTCCACAAGAGCGGCCCGGTGGTCGGCTCGCTGCTGCTCGGCCTGTACGACGCGGCCGGCACGCTGCAGCACGTGGGCGTCTGCGCCGCGTTCTCCATGAAGCGGCGCGAGGAGCTGGTGGCCGAGCTGGAGCCGCTGCGGATGGAGTCGGCGGCGGGCCATCCCTGGGCGCACTGGACGGAGGAGGAGGCGCACGAGTCCGCCCGGCTGCCCGGCGCGCCCAGCCGCTGGAGCGGCAAGAAGGACCTGTCCTGGGTGCCACTGCGCCCGGAGCGGGTGCTGGAAGTGGCGTACGACCACATGGAGAACGGGCAGCGCTTCCGGCACACCGCCCAGTTCCGCCGCTGGCGCCCGGACCGCACCCCGGAGAGCTGCACGTACGCACAACTGGAGGAGCCGGTGCGGTACGACCTGGGCAGGGTGCTGACCCGAAGGGTGGACTGAGGCGCCATTAGGGTGAGGGGGTTCGAAGGGCCAGAGGGGCACGAGAAGTGCGGGGGTTGTTGTGGGGCGCGTCGAGCCGGACTGGATACGCGTGCCGGTCGGGGCGGACGCGGCCCGCTGGACCACTCGGGCCCGCTGCCGGAAGGTGCTCCTGGTCGTCCACAACGTGACCTCGGCGACCCGGCTGTTGGACGTGCTGCCGCTGTTCCGCGACGACCTACGGGTGCAGCTGCTCGCCACGTGTACGGGCTCGTCGCCGTTCCAGGCAGGCGTGCCGGAGCTGCTGGCGGAGACCGGCGTACCGGTACTGCCGTGGGAGCAGGCGCTGCGGACACCGGTGGACCTCGCTGTCACGGCCAGCTTCGGCGGTCAACTGGCGGACCTTTCCGGGAAGTTGGCCGTCCTGTCGCACGGCGCGGGATACAATAAAAGGCTCGAAACGCCAAACGCCAAACGCCAAACGCCGGATGGCGGGGAGCGCGGGGACGTGCCCGGTCAGGCGTCGTCGGCATCCGAGCCGCCGGTGTTCGGTTTCGGTCCGGAATGGACACTCTCGGACGGCGCCCCCATAGCGGATGCGATGGTGCTCTCCCACCCCGAGCAGCTCCGGCGGCTGCGTGCCGTCTGCCCGCAGGCCGCGGACACGGCCGTGCTGGCCGGTGATCCCTGCTTCGACCGGATGCTGGCGGCCCGCCCGTACCGCGACCGCTTCCGCCGCGCGCTCGGCGTCGCACCGGACCAGCGGCTCGTCCTGCTGAATTCGACGTGGAACCCGGAAGCGCTCTTCGGGGACGGCGGCGACGACGTCCTGCACGCGCTGCTCGCCCGCCTGACGGCCGAACTCCCCGCCGACGAGTACCGCACCGCCGCCGTACTGCACCCGAACATCTGGCACGGCCACGGACCCGGCCAGATACGCGCCTGGCTCGACCGGGCCCGGCGCGCCGGGCTGACCCTCGTCGACCCGCTGACGGGCTGGCAGCAGGCGCTGCTCGCCGCGGACCTGGTGATCGGCGACTACGGCTCCGTGTCGTACTACGCGGCCGCGCACGGCACGCCGGTGCTCATCGGCGCGGACTCGCCGGCCGGCCTCGCGGCGGACTCCCCCGTCGCCGACTTCGTACGGCGGACGCCGCGGCTGGACCCGTATGCGCCGCTGCGCCCCCAACTGGACGCCGCGCTGGCCGGGCACCGGCCGCTGCCCGGCCCCGCCGCGCTCACGACCTCGGCACCGGGCGAGTCGGCACGGCTGCTCCGCCGGGCCTTCTACGGGCTCATCGGCCTGCCCGAGCCCCCGGAGCCCGCGCTGCTCGACCCGCTGCCACTGCCCCCGTACGAACCGCCGGTGCGCACCACGCCGTTGCGCGTCCTGACGCGGCTCCTGGGGCCGGGCGAGGTGACGGTGGACCGCCGGGCCGGCCGACGCGGCGGGACGGCGGACGCGGCCGACGAGGGCCCGTCCCGGGGCCCGGACGGGGTGCGGGCGCACGTAGCCGTGCACGAGGACACGCTCGATCCCGGGACCCTCTCCCTGGCCGACGTGATCTTCCGTTACGGCGCGGCGGACGACCCCCGGCTCGGCCCGCCCGCCTCCTGGACGGCGGAGGTCCTGGACCGCCACCCGTACTGTCGGCTTGCCGCGTACGTCACCGGGCCCGGCAGCTGCACCGTCCGCACCCGCGACGGCGACCTGCTGCGGCTGACCGCGGACCGGAGCGCGGCCGGTGGCCTACCGGGCGCCGACCCGGCCGCGTACGCCTCGGCGCTGTACGCCTGGCTGGCGGACGGGAAGGGAGTGGACGGGTTGCCGGAGGACGGGGCCCCGGAGGGCGGGCCTACCAAGTGGGTGGGACGGCTGACCGTATGGGCGGGCCGGGCGGCTTACCGGGTGCGGGTCAGTCGCGAAGACGCCGCTCCGTAGCGGCGTCCGTCGCTGTCCCCGTAGCGGCGTCCGTCGCGGTCTCCATAGCGGCGGCGTCCGTCGCGGCTTCCGTAGCGGCCGTCACGCGCCATCCAGGCACCGCTCGCGCAGTGCCCGTAGGTGGCCGAGGTGGTACTCCGCCTGTTCGTCCGCCAGCGCGGCGATCGCCTCGTCGATCAGCGGCAGGGCGTCCGCCGCGCGCCCGGCGAGGTGGTACGTCTCGGCCAGGTCGGTCAGCGTCCGCGCGGCGTTGTACGCCTCCCCGCTGTCCCGGAAGAAGCCCAGCGCGCGCGTCAGCAGCTCCTCTGCCTCGGCCCACCGGCCGAGCCCCCGCAGCGCACGCCCGCGGTGGCGCTGGAGGAGTGCGCGGGCGCGCGGTACATCCGCACGCCCCTCCGCCGCCGGCCCGATCTCCGCGACGTACCCGTCCGCCTCGGCGAACAGCTCCAGCGCCTCCTCGTACCGCCACTGCGCCAGCCGTACCAGGCCCAGCGTCTCCGCGGCGGTCGCCCGGCCGCGCAGGTGCCCCTGGGCGCGCTCGGCGTCGGCGGCGGCCGTCAGCTCCGTCTCCGCCTCCTCGAAGCGCCGCAGCTCCACGAAGGCCAGCGCGAGCTGCGTGTGCATACGGGCGGCCATCCGCGAACCGGGACTCACCGCGTCGGCGACCCAGACCCCGGCCCGCAGCGCGGGCAGCAGCTCCTCGTGCCGGCCGGCCTTGAGCTGGTACGCCCACAGCGCCTCGCAGAGCTGGCAGGCCGCGTCGCCGAGCCGGAACTCCTCGGCGGCCAGCACGGCCTGTACGAGGTTGCCCAGCTCGCCGCCGAGCGCGGCGACCGCCTCGCCGGGGCCCGCGTACGGGCCCGGCGTCAGCCGGCCGTCGGCGTAGAGCGGGCCGACGTGCCAGCGCTGCGGCAGCGCGGCCAGGTCGGCGCGTACGGCGAAGCGCAGCGCCCACTCCACCGTGCGCCCGACGGCCTGCGCGTACGCCGCGACGCCCGCCTCCCGGAGGGCCGCCTGCTCGGCGTGGCGGCGGACGGCCGGACGGTAGCGGTAGCGCCCCGCATCGGTACGCTCCAGCAGCCCCTGGTCCGCCAGCACCTCCAGCAGCCGGCCCGCCTCCGCCTCCTCGATGTCCGCGGCCGCCGCGGCCTGCCCGGCCCCGAACGCGGCCCACGGCCACACGGCCGCCAGCCGGTAGAGCCGGGCCGGAGCGGGCGCGAGCTCCTGGTAGAGGTCGTCGATGACTGCGGGGACGGGGGCAGGGGCGGCGGCGTGAGCGGAGCCGTGCGCCGGGGCGTGAGCGGAGCCGTGCGCGGGCTCGCGCGCGGGCCCCTGCTCGGGCTCGTGCTCTCGCTCGCGCGCGGGCACCTGCTCCGGCTCGCGCGCAGGCTCGTTTCCGGCGGTGCGCCCCGCCTCGTACCGGCCCTCGTCTCCGGACACTCCCGGCTCCCCCTCCTGGCCACGGGTCAGCCGCGGGGCCATCGCCCGCAGCGCGTACGGTGAGCCGCCGCAGCGGGCGAGGACCGACGACAGCGCGGACCGGGACGCCGCCTTGACGGCCCGCTCCCCGACGAGGTCGGTCAGCAGCGCGACGGCGTCCTTCTTCCGCAGCGGGTCGACCTCGATCGGTACGGCATCCAGGCCGGCCAGCCGGTGCTGGGCGACGACAATCGTGAAGACCCCGGGCGCGGCGGTGAACAGCGGCCCGGCCTGCGCCGCGGAGTGGGTGTGATCCAGTACCAGCAGCAGCCGCAGACCGGCCACGAGGCGGCGGAACAGGGCGACGCACTCCGCCCGGCCCGGCGGTATCTCCGGCTCGGTCAGCCCCAGTTCACGCAGTACATGGCGGACCGCCACGGCCGGATCGAGTCCGCCCTCCGCACCGTCGCCACCAAGATCGACGTACACCTGTCCATCCGGGAAGTGCCCGTCCGCGGTTGCCTGCCACCCCCATTGACGGGCGAGCGCGCTCGTACCCATGCCCTCCGGGCCGTACAGCAGTACGCGACGCGGGCGCCCGGCGTACTGCCGCGCCAACTCGCGCCCCATGCTCCGCTTCTGACTGTCCCGGTCGGTGAAATACCGCAGTGAAGGCGGAAGTTGCGGAACCGCACGGGCGCGCGCTTCCGGGAGCGCGTCCCGTACAAGGGCCTGCACTTCGGCGAGGCGCGCGGCGTTACCGGGATCGCGCAGCGCACCCTCGTAGAGCAGGCGGGCCAGACCGTCCCAGTCGCCCGGCGTCGCCGGCGCGGCCACCTCGCGCCCCGCGATCCGCCGGGCGAGGCCGCCGACCGATTCGAGCGCGCGCTTCCCGGCCTCGTTGGCCATGCCCGTGCCGACCGCTCCCAGCATCGCCGTGACCGCCGCCAGCGATATGGGATCCACCATCCCCAACTCCCCTGCTCCCGGCACCCTCACGGCCACCGTCCCCGCCAAGACGAGATCAACCGTAGCGAACGGCGGGGGCGACCATGAGCGTCCCGGGGCACAAGATGATCGCCTCCGTCCTGGCTCGGGTCAGCGAACTCGCAGACCAGGCCGCCGCCCGATCGGATGGCCAACTCAGCCAGGCGCTCGACGGCGGAGTGACTGACAGCGGATGGTCGACCAGGGTGTTCCGGTTCGGCGAGACATGAGACGTGGAGCCACAGCCACAGACGGCGGCCCGGTGGTCTCGACCAGTGTGGACGCCAGAGCGCGGGGTCCGGGTTTCAGGAGGAGAATGGAAGGCGATCAGAGCCCGGCGGGGACCGCAGGAGGTGGATCATGGGAGAAGCACGCGACGTCATGGACCGGCTCACCGAGGCACTGACGACGGCCGCCGATCCCAAGGCCGTCGCGGCGTGCTTCGCGGAGGACGCTGTCGCGGTCACGCCAGATGCGGGAGAGCTCCGGGGGCGCGCGAGCATTGTCGAGTTCTTCGGTCAGATGACGGAGATGATTCCGCAGGCGTCGTTCGAGTCGCTGCACGCGTACGAGATCGGCGACACCGCCATCGACGAGGGGGTCTTCGGCGGCCGCAACACCGGCCCCATCGCCCTCCCCAGCGGCGAGACGCTCCCGGCGACGCAGCGGGAAGTCCGGATACGCGGATGCGACTTCGCCACGGTGAGAGACGGCGTCATCGTCGACTACCGCCTCTATTTCGACCAGGCCGACTTCCTCGCACAACTGGGGCTCATGCCCGAGACCCCGTGAGCTCGTCGCGCCTGCCACCCCGGACGCCGAAGCCGCCCGCGCGGAGCCTCGCGGGGCGGCCCGGCTCAGGAGGGGCCGCTCAGGAGGGACCCGCTCCCACCTTTGCCGCCGCGGCCAGGTAGGCCACCACCAAGGGGCGCTCGTCGTCCCGGCGGGCGGCTACCGCCAGACGGGACGGGGAGATGCCCCGGACCGGTACGGCGATCACCTCGTCCCGGACGACCAGTGAGGCGTTGCCGGTCGCCAGCAGCACCACGCCCTGGCCGTTGGCGACCGCCTCGTGGGTCTCCTCCGCGCTGGCCACCACCCCGCCTATCCGCGGCGCGCGGCCGTCCCGGGCGTCCAGGGCCAGCCAGTAGTCCCGCAGCGGACCGGCCTCCGGAGGGAGGGCGAGGAAGGGCTCGTCCAGGAGATCGCTGAAGTCCACCGCCCCCTCGGGATCGGCTGCGGCCCGCGCCGCCAGGGGGTGTTCCCGCGGCAGTGCCACCAGGCGTGGCTCCTGGGCCACCACCGCGTATCGATAGCGGTCGCCGCCCGGCAGCGGCAGCCAGACGAAGGCGACATCGCTGGACCGGTCCGCCAACCCGGCGCTGGGGTCGGCCCAGTTGACCTGCCGGAGGACGGGCCGTGCGTCCGGGTACTGGGAGATCAGCCGCGTCCGCAGGGCAGGCAGCAGCCCGCGGCCCGGGCTGGTGGACATGCCGATCACCAGAGTGTGCAGCTCGGCGGCCCTCGCCTCTTCCACCGCCGACTCGGCGGCCTCCCAGGCGGCCAGCATCCCGCGGGCGTGCGGCAGCAGGGCCGCCCCCACCGCGGTCAGCCGCACCGCCCGCCGGTCCCGGTGGAACAGAGACGCGCCGACCTGCTTCTCCAGCATCCGTATCTGCTTGCTGAGCGCGGGCTGGGAGACGAACAGCCGCTCGGCGGCCCGCGTAAAGCTCAACTCCTCGGCCACCGCGGCGAAGTAGCGCAGATCGCGTCCATGGACGTCCATAACCCATGGCTATCACAACAGGTCTTGGACGTGGTCCCGGATTTCGGCGAAGGATGGCCGCTGTCGGCGGGGAGGTCCCGAACGGCAGCGGAAAGAGGAGACGAAGAGATGACCGAGAGCGGCAAGGTCTGGCTGGTCACCGGCGCGAGCAGTGGTTTCGGGCGGGCCATCGCCGAGGCCGCGGTCGCCGCCGGGGACACGGTGATCGGCACGGCCCGACGGACCGAGGCGCTGGCCGACCTGGTCGCCGCGCACCCCGACCGGGTGGAGGCGATCGGCCTGGACGTCACCGACGGAGAGCAGATCGACGTGGTGGCCGCGGACGTCCTGGCCCGCTACGGCCGGGTGGACGTGCTGGTGAACAACGCCGGGCGCACGCAGGTCGGGGCGTTCGAGGAGACCACCGACCGGGAGCTGCGCGACCTGTTCGAGCTGCACGTGTTCGGCCCGGCGCGGCTGACCCGGGCGCTGCTGCCGCAGATGCGGGAGCGGGGCAGCGGCTCGATCGTGAACATCAGCAGTTTCGGCGGACAGCTGTCCTTCGCCGGATTCTCCGCGTACAGCGCGACCAAGGCGGCGCTGGAGCAGCTGTCGGAGGGCCTGGCCGACGAAGTGGCGCCGTTCGGCATCAAGGTACTGATCGTGGAGCCCGGCGCGTTCCGCACCAACCTGTTCGGCAAGGGCGCGGCGTACTTCTCCGAGGAACACCCGGCGTACGCGGAGAAGGTCGGCGCCACCCGGAAGCTGGTGCAGGGCGGCGCCGGCACCCAGCCCGGGGACCCGGCAAAGGCCGCGGCGGCGATCCGGCTGGCCCTGGACGCCGAGAACACCCCGCTGCGCCTCGCCCTCGGCGGCGACGCGGTGGACTCCCTCATCGGGCACCTGGATTCGGTGCGCGCCGAACTCGCCGCGTGGGAGAAGGTCTCCCGGGGGACGGACTTCGACACCCAGTGACGGTCCCGGGCGGCCGCTCACACCTCACTACGGCGCTCGGGGTCGTGGTCGAGGTCTGCGAGAAGAGCGTCGAGCGCGTCGTTGAGTGCGTGGGTGTTTGCTGCGTCGAACCAGGTGGTGCGGATTCGCTCGTTGATGCCGTTCGGGGTCTCGTGGGCAGCCGCGAGTCGGGGCAGGGTCCTGGCCTCGTCACTCAGTGCTCGTCCGACGCCTTGGAACAGGCTGCGGACGTATCGATCCGCATCAGCGGAGGGAACGCCGTGCCGTGCGGCCCATTCGGTGAGCGTGGCCAGGTACCAGTAGTGGGTGGTGATCGTTGCCGTCAGTGCGGAGAAGACGTTGAAGGACGTTTCCTCCGCAACGGGCAGTGACCCGCCGAGTCGGTCGAAGAGGGCCGTCGCGGCCGGGTGGGACGGGTGAGTGACGGTGACGGAGGCTCGCCGGCGCACGTCGGGGAGAGGGATCGCACGCACGATCGGTGCATCGGTGTCGAGGGTGCGGCGCAGTTCGTCATTTCCTACGCCGGCCATGACGCTGACCACGACCTTGTCCCCGGCGACCGTCAGTCCGGCGAGGGCATCGGTCCGGTCCTGGGGGCGGACCGCGATGATCACCACCGTTGCGCGGTCGACCACCTCCTGGTTGTCGGAGCAGACTTGCACGGATGAGTAGCGCCGGGACAGGTCAGCGGCTGCGCTTGCCCCCCTCGGGGAGAGGAACACGTCCGGCAGGGTGTCCGCTCCTTCGCACAGTCCTTCCACGAGGGCGCGAGCAATCTCTCCGACGCCGATGATTCCGATGCGATCCGCCGCGTCCGCGCCGACGTCCGCGTCCGTGCCGACGTCCGCGTTCGTTGGATTCGTGGTCATGGATGTTCGCCAATCTCGTGGGCAGGGACTTCGGTCTCAGGGACTGATCGTCGAAAAGCGCCCGTTCCGAGTGTCCGGGTCAGCGGCTGAGGTCCGCCAGCGGGTGCCGCAGCCGGTCGATCTCCTCGGACACCCGGACCGGCACGTTCGCCGCGTTCGGCACCGGCTCCCCGGCGAGGGCGCGTACGACCGACTCGGCCACCGAGACGCCGGCCTTCTCCTGGGCCTCCGTGGTCCCGGCGCCCAGATGCGGGGTGGCCACGACGTTGTCGAGGCCGAGGAGCGGCGAGTCGGTGCACGGCTCGTGGTCGAAGACGTCGAGGGCGGCGCCGGCGATCTCGCCGGCGCACAGCGCGGCGTGGAGCGCGGCCTCGTCGATGATGCCCCCGCGCGCGACATTGATCATGTACGCGCTCGGCTTGGCGCGACGCAGCTCGGCCGCGCCGATCAGGCCGACGGTCTCCGGCGTTCTGGGCAGGTGAACCGTCACGAAGTCCGAGCGGTCCAGGAGTTCGTCGAGCGTGACCAGCGGTATCCCGTCCTCGGTGGACGCCACGTACGGGTCGAACGCGACGACCTCCATGTCGAAGGCGGCGAGGCGCTCGGCCACGAGGCGGCCGATGCGGCCGAGGCCCACGACGCCGAGGGTCTTGCCGGCGAGTTCGACACCGATGAAGCGGCTGCGCTGCCAGGCACCCCGCCGCAGCACTCCGGCGGCCTGCGGCACGTTCCGGGCCACTGCCAGGATCAGGGCACACGTCATCTCGGCGGCGCTGACCACGTTGGCCGCCGGGGCGTTGACCACCAGGACGCCTGCGGCAGTGGCGGCGGGGGTGTCGACGTTGTCGAGACCGACCCCGGCCCGCCCGATGACCTTCAGACGGCTTGCCGTACCGATCACTTCGGCGTCGGCCTGCGTGCTGCTGCGTACCAGAAGTGCGTCGGCATCGGCGACGGCGGCCAGCAGTTGCGCGCGGTCCGTGCCGTCACAGTGGCGGATCTCGACCCCTGGGCCGAGTGCGTCGACCGTGGCGGGCGAGAGCTGGTCGGCGATCAGCACGACGGGTCTGGACATGGTGGTTGCCTCCGTTGGGAGCGGCCTGCGGGCCGGTGAGGAATGGTCGGTGGGCGGGATACGGAGCCGGGCGCGGGGGTCAGCGCCACAGCAGGGCGATGACGCCGAGCACCAGGAACACCGCTGCGTGGGCACCGAGCACGGTGCGCAGCACCCAGCCGGTGTTCACCGGCGCGGCTTCCTGCGCCACGGATGCTTCGGGCTGCAGCGCGGTGGTCCGTACGGTGGTTTCGCGGACCGCGGTCGCGGTGCCCGTGGCCGGGTCGCGCCGGGCGGGGGCGGGTGCTGTGGTCGCCTCTCCGGTGTCGGGGTGCTGCGGGCCGGGAGCGTTGGTGGCGAGCTCGGCCGCGAGCACCACGCGGGCCACCGAACCCCCGGAGGCCAGTGCGGCGCTGACGTTCTGGACGCCGACGAGCTGGACCGCCGGGTAGCCGAGCACGTGGGCGGTGGCCCCTTGGCTGGCGGCGAACATCGCGTTGGCCCCGGTATTGGACCCGGCCAGGAACCCGCCGGCCGCACCGATCCAGGGAGCGACCAGCAGGTAGGCGGGGCCGAGCGAGGCACAGGCCTCGGCCATTTCCCGGCTCATGCCGGTCACGGTCAGCAGGGTGCCGAGGACGAGGAAGACCATGGTGGTCAGGGTGACCTGCCACCAGCGTGCGGTGGCCGTACGCACCGCGGCGGGCAGCACCGGCCCGGGGGAGCCCAGCAGCCGCGGAGCCAGTGCCGTGGTGAGCAGCAGCCACCCGGCCGGACCGGCGATCACCGTCCACCAGCCCTCCTGGACGCCCGCCGCCGTCAGCGCCGCCCGCCCGAGGAGCAGGCCGACCACGAGGAAGACGTACGGGGCCAGGGCGCGGGCCACCGGCCGTGGGCGCCGCTCCCCCACGGCCGGGCGCTCCCGCCGCCGCGAGACGAGCAGCAGCACCCCGATGGTGGCGAGTCCGCCGAGGACACCGGCCAGGGGTACGCCGATGAAGGTGTTCACTGCCCATACCGTGACCCACAACGTCGCGGTGGCCAGCAGCAGTTCGCCGCCCGAGGCCACCGCGCGCCGCACTCCGAAGGAGACGGCGAGCGCCGCGGCGCCGCAGATCAGGAAGACGGGCGCGGAAAGCAGCGCCGACACGACACCGAGTTCCTGGAAGTCCACCCCGCCGAGGTCGGCGGACACCAAAGTGCCGGGTGCGAGCGAGCCCCATGGCACGGTGACCAGTCCGAGCAGCCCTGCCACGGCGGCCTTGGCCGGTGCGAGGCCGAGCTGACGCAGCAGCGGGATCGCGACGATCACCCCGATGCCGAACCCGGTGAGCGACTCGGCGAACGGCGTCACGCCGAACACGATGAGCAGCACCGAGCGGACGGGTGAGTTGCAGGCACCGCCGAGCCGGTCGCCGAGCCGGGCCTGGGCACCGGTGCGGGACATCAGCTCGCTGAGCAGGATGCCGCCGAACAGGATCGCGGCCAGTTCGACGAGCGTGGGCAGCATGTGCAGCTGGGCATCGGCGAGCTCGGCGAGGGGGGTGCGGAACACCGTGGCGGTGAGTACCGCAGCGGTGCCCAGTGCGGCCAACGCGGCGTACAGAGCACGTACCTTGGCCGCCAGCAGGCCGAGGGTCACCAGGATGGGCAGGGTGGCCAGGACCGCGTTCATCGGGCGGCCTCCACGGTGGCGAACGGATGGTCGCCCACCGGGCGGGCCGCATCGAGCATGGCGCGGACGCAACGGTCCGCATCCAGGAGCGCGCGCGACACACCACCGGGCGAGGGAACGTAGTGGTTGTAGAACGTGGCGCCTTCGCAGAGCGGACCGAGAATCCACATCCGGGTGTCCGCGGACCCGTCGCGGCCCACCGGGTGCTGACCGGGCGTGATGTCGACGCCGCCGCTGCTCGGTGCTTGCACGGCGCGGTGGCGGCGGATGCGGCCGCTCTCGCGCAGGTCAGCGAGGAGTGCGCTGCCGGTGTGGTCGATGTCGGGCCGGTCCGACGTCGCGTGGCACAGCCAGTGTGCGTGTGCGGTGTGGTCCTCCGCGAGGCGGGTCGAGGAGAGCCGCCAGGAACCGGTGTCCCCGTCCCAGACGGCCTCCGGCTCGGGGCCGAAGGGCACCTCGACGACGCCGGCGCGGATCAGAGCGAGCAGTTCCCCGTGCCGTTCCAGCTGCGGCCCGGTCACCGAACGGTTGAGGACCGCGGTGAAGGAACCGTAGAACTCGTCCTGCGACTTTCCGTCCAGACCGCCGAAGTCGACGGCGTAGCGCAGGACGTCCCGCTGGTCGCGCAGTACTTCGAGGGCGGACTTGAGCGGGCTGGCGCCCAGGCCCTTGGCGGCCTCCAGCAGGTCGGCCTCCAGGGCCGCGGTGTACCAGTCCTGGTAGGCGGCGCTGTCGTCGAGGGCGCCGAGGACGGGGAACAGTACTCGCTCCGGCACGAACTCACCGAAGGCCGCGTGGTGTTCCACGTCCAGGCGAGCGAGCTCCGCATTCAGCGTTCCCGCTTCGGCCGCGGCCCGCAAGGACTCCTCGGTCGCGAGTTCCTGGGCGCCTCCGAGGAGGATGGCACAGCGCCGGTGGAAGGCGATGCGCATCTCCGTGCACACCAGTGGTACGAGGTCGCCATGGAGGCTCAGCGCGCCGTCGGACGTGCCGGTGCGCAGCCGGTCGATGCGCTGTCCGGTGAGCACGAGCGGGGTGAAGGCGCCCTCGCGGTTGGCGGCGGGGCGGGCGCGGAACGGCAGTCCGGTGCGGGAGAACAACAGGATGCGCGGTTCGCGTCCGCTTGGTATGTATTCCCGTACGCCATGGTGGACGGTGTAGCGTCCGCCGCGGCCCAGGGTGAGCGCGGCCAGGGCGTCCATCCCGGACAGGCCGGTGCCGGCCAGGGCGATGGTGTGCTCGGGGGCGACCTGCGCGAACTGCCGCTCCGGCGGGTAGGGCGAACGGATCCTGCGGTGCTCGCCGGGAGCCTGCGCGGCGGCCGCGGGCGGGGTGTGCCCCGTGGTGAGGAAGACATAGCGGCTGCGCAGCACCGTGCCGTTGTCCAGGGTGACGGCGCGCAGGCCGTCGTCGGTGCCGGCCAGGGCGACCGCCGTGGCCGGGTGGAGCCGGATGTTCAGGCGCGCGGGGGCGCGGTCCAGAGTCCGCTGCAGGAACCAGGACAGGTACGCGCCGAGTATCCGGCGCGGCAGATAGTCGTCCGGGCGTATCTCACGGCCATGGGTGCCGAGGGTGAACCCGTCATCGGCCAGGCGCAGACCGCGCTCGCGCACCCACTCGTACAGGGTGGGGCCGTGGTCGCCGACGGCCTCCCCGACGGTGGCTTCCTCGGGGAAGAGCGAGACCTGGCTGCAGACGGTGTTGAGCAGCAGGTAGTCGGGCTGTTCCGGATCGTGCAGGCCGGTGCCGTCGCAGGTCGGGTCGACGAGGTCGACGGTGACGGGGTGCTCCGCCCATTCGGGGGCGGAGGTCAGGGTGATGAGGCGTTCGAGGACGCCGACGCCACGGGAGCCGAGGCCGATGACGCAGACGCCGGCCGGGGGCGTGGGGGCGTACGCAGCGTTCGATGCGGAGGTGCGGGTCATGACTACCACCGCTGGGTTTCGCCGAAGAAGTCGGAGATCTCGACGGCCTCGCCGGACTCCTGCGCGGTGCGGTGGACGTGGGTGCCGACCGCGAGGTCGAGCACGCCGAGGCCGAACGGGGAGAAGATCACCGGCCGGTCGGTGGCCACCTCGACCTCGCCGCGGATCACCTGGGCGAGGGTGCCGGCGATGAACTCCCGGTGTCCGTACTTCTGTTCCGCCAGGTGCGGAGAGGTGTTGGCCGTCATGCAGTGATCGACATCGTCCAGGATGTTCTGGGCGGCGGCGATGATCTCGGGGCCGATGTCGCGCAGCGAAACGTTCAGGACGATCTGGCCGGGAGCGAACGCGGCGGGGTCCAGGACATAGGGTTCGCCCGCGGTGGTGGCGAAGACCACGAGGCCGGCACCGTCCACGGCGGTTCCGAGGTCCGCTTCGACGCGTGCGGGGTAGCCGAGAGCGTCGCCGGCGTAGTCGGCGAACGCCCCGCCGTACTCGGGAATCCGGTCATGGATGACCAGGTCGTCGATGTCCCACTCCTGGGCCTTGAAGAACTCCAGGATGTTCCGGGCGATGATGCCGGCGCCCACGATGGTCAGCCGCCGGACGGTGCGCGAACCGGTCAGCTCCTCGGCGGCGAGGACCGCGGAGGCGGCGGTACGGGCCGCGCTGATCTGGGACGCCTCCAGGCAGGCGAACGGGTAGCCGGTCTCGTAGTCGTTGAGCAGCAGGGCCGCCGAGGCGCGGGGCACCTTGTTCTTGATGTTGCCGGGGAAGCTGCTTATCCACTTGATGCCCGCCACGTTGTACTCACCGCCGAGGTAGGCCGGCAGGGCGATGATGCGGCTGTCCGGCTTGTCGGGGAAGCGCAGGAAGTAGCTGTTGGGATTGACGGAGTCACCGTCCTGGTGTGCCAGGTAGGTGGCGCGCACCTCTTCGACGATCTGCTTTCTGCCGCGCTCGATGATGTTCCGGGCGGTCTTGCCGCCGATGACACTGAACTCGAACATTGATTACCCCTTCATCGCGAGGGCGGCCGCACGCCCCGGCTCGTTGTCGGTTTTCTGGGTGTTCCGGGAGCCGTGCGGACCCGAATCGAGTCGGCCGAACCGTTCAAAAACCCAGACTTCGTCGTAAATGGTGTCGAGATAGCGGTCGCCGATATCGGGCGAGATGGCGACCACGCAGGCGCCCGGCTCGATGCGGTCACTGTTGCGTTCCACGGCGGCGAGCACCGACCCGGTCGATCCGCCCAGCGCGATACCGCGCTCCGCGGCGAGCCGCCGGCACATCCGCACGGCCTCGAACTCCGGAATGAGAATGACCTCGTCAACCCTTCCGGAGCGGAAGATCTCAGGCCTTCTGCTGGTACCGAGACCGGGAATGTGCCGCTTTCCGGGCGGCCCGCCGAACGTCACCGAACCCACCGAATCCACGGCGGTGATCCGGGTGTCCGGCGAATGCTCCCGGAAATAGTCGGTGCAGCCCATCAGCGTTCCGGTGGTGCCGGCGCCGATGAAGAGGTGGTCGATCCGCCACCCCTGCTCGACGATGGCTGCCGCGGTGCGCTCGTAATGGGCGCGCGGATTCGCCGGGTTGGCGTACTGGTTCGGCCAGACCAGCGAGGAGTCCTCGCGCAGCCGCTCGTGGATGTAGTCGATCCGGGTCTGCAGGAAACCGCCGTTGGCGTCGCGCTCGGTGACCACGACGACATCCGCGCCGAACGCCTCCATCAGGGCGATGCTCTGCTGCGCGGTGTTCGGGTCGGCGACGCAGGTGAAGGAGTAGCCACGCGCGGCGCACACCGAACCGAGTGCGATGCCGAGGTTTCCGGAGGACGATTCGATGACGCGCCCTCCCGGCTCCAGGAGTCCGCTGCGCTCCGCGTCCTCGATCAGCCCGACAGCCGCCTTGATCTTGATGGAACCCGCCGGATTGAGGCCCTCGATCTTCAGCTTGAGATCAACGTTCGGAATAAATCCGTCCAGGTCCAGGAATACGCTGTCCAGGACCAGTTCATGAGCGTTCCGATAGAGCATCGGACTTTGCCCTTCTGGGAAATGGAGCCCGGAACAGGGTCAGGCGTCCGGGTGGGTGCCGTCGAAGTACTGCTTGGCCTCGGACCACACGTCACGGGCGAGCTTGCGGCCCTGGGCGTCGGCCTCGGTGTGGTCGAACTCCCAGTGCACACCGCCCCACAGCCGCGAGTGGCCGACCTCTTCGGCCGCGGCGCTGAACGTCGGCCATTCGAGCTGTACGTCGTTGGTGGGCATGCCGGGCTCGATGGTGGACGAGCCGGCCTTGATGACGCCCTTGCCGCCGTACTCGTCGGAGCCGGTGAACAGCTTCAGCATCTCGGCGCCGGCGGAGGTGAAGCCGGTGTGACCGGAGCCGTAGGCCGCGAAGGACGGAGTGTTCAGATACGGCCGCCACGTCGAGCCGTCGATGGTGCGGGTGCCCTTGCCGGGGCCGGCCCAGCCCTTGATGTCCTGACCGGACTTGGCGTACCGGATCATGGTGATCGGGCGGCCGTAGTCGTAGTGGCGCTTGGTGTTCCAGTCGACGACGGCCTCGTCGGCCTCGGCGATGTTCAGGGCGAAGAACATCTTCACGTCGCGGTCGAGCGAGTGCCGGTCGCGCTCGGAGACGTGCCTGGCCCACACCTGCGGGATGGCGGACGAGGACTCGCCCGGCCACTGCCAGTGCTCGGCGATGGCCTTCTGGCGCTCGGTGAGGTGGGCGTTGCGCTCGATCTGCTTCTCGATCGCCGCGTCGGCCTCCGGCGTGCCGTACTTCGGCGGCGCCGGCGGCAGGTACGTGGCGGTGTCGTCGATCAGGAACGGCTCGGCATCGGCGAACTGGGGCGTGATGAAGGACTGCGTCTTGCCGTCGGCGGTGGTGAGCGGCGCCCAGCGGTCCGGGGCGACCAGCTTGTCCTTGTCGAAGTCGTTGACGTCCTGCGGCGCGTTGACCGGCGTGTACGAGCCGGGCGGCGGGGCGTACGGCGGCGTGCCGAGCTGGTTGGAGCCGTCCTCGTGGCGCACCTTGAGCAGGGCGTCGGTGGCGGTGACGGCGATGCCGGCAGGCGAGTCCCCCGCGGCGCCCTCGACCTCGGCCGGATCGTAGCCGAGGGAGCGCAGCTTCTCGTCGAACGTGGCCCGCTGTGCGGGGAACAGGTCGCTCAGAGCGCGGTGCGCGGCGAAGCTGATCGCCTCGCGCTTGTTGGCGTACGTACGCTCGGCCTGCGGGCGGCGCAGGTCCCCGCCGAGCTGGGTACCGACCGCGTGGTGGTCGTACGCGGCCCAGGCGTCGTAGATCGCGTTGTGGACGATGCCGAGGGTGCGCCCGCCGACCGGCGGCGGGGTGTTGTGCCCCGTCGCCTTCGCGTTGGCCTTCATGGCGGCGACGGTCCGGGCGTTCCACTGGAGGACGACGTTGCCGCCGTCCGTGGCGGTCCGGGCCGCCACCGGGGTCGCCGGGGTGTCGTGCGACGCCGCGGACGCGGGGCCGGTGACCGCGGTGGCGAGGGTCATGGCGGTGAGGGTGCCGAAGACCGCCCATTGTCTGAGCGGGGTGGGCCGGGGCCGGAGGAACTTCATGAAGGTCTCACGGGGCCTTTCTCGGGGGGGGGAGTCGGTGGGGTGGTGGGTGGTCGTCACTCGGCCCAGCGGGAGCCGGTGATGACGTCGACGAAGTTCGGCCGGACGTACCCCTCGGTGTAGCGCTCCAGGACATCGGCCTTGACGTTGCCGAATGTGGTGTCCGGGCGGTGGGCGATGCCGCCGTTGAAGGCCTGCAGGATGCGGCGCTTGAAGTCGGGGCGCGGGTGGGCCGCGACCACGGCGGCGCGCTGCTCGTCGGTGATGTCGTCGTAACCGATGCCCAGGACGTCCAGCTCGACGCCGGCGGTGACCAGGGCGATCTCCGGGGCCATGCAGGTGGGGATCTCGGGAGTGGTGTGCAGGGCGATGGCCTCCCACACGACTCGGGCCGAGTCCTGCGGGACGCCGTGCGAGAGCAGGAAGTCCTTGGCGTCCTCGGCTCCGTCGATCTCGAAGCGGCGGGTGGAGCCGCGGTGCTTCTCGGTCAGGCCCAGGTCGTGGAACATGGCGCCCACGTAGAGCAGTTCGGGGTCGTACTGGAGACCGCGGCGGTTCCCCTGCAGGGCGCCGAAGAGGTAGACCCGGCGGGAGTGGTGGAAGATCAGCTCGTCTGCCGAGTCGCGCACCAGCTCGGTGGCTTCCTTGGCCAGGGCGCTGTCGGGAACCTTCACGTCGGCGATGGTCACTGGTGGACCTTTCTTTCTGCGGGCCCTGGGGCCCTGGGTGGTTGCCGGTGAGCGCGGGGATGACGGCCCGTGATGGCCGTGCGTGCTCCCGAAGACCGGGGAGCCGGCGAGGGGCCGATGGATGTGTACGGGGCCCGGAGACGGCGGTGTCCGTACGCCCGGCGGAGCGGCGTTCCGCGCCGCCGGCCGGCGCTTCCCGGCGGTGACGGGCAAGACAGTAGGGCGGCGTCCGGCGCCCCGGTGTGCCGCCGGCGCGACTTCGTCACATGCCGCGTGGAGAAACCGGGGTTCGCAGGCCAGGTGACGAAGTACGGGAACCCGGCTGGCCGGGCCGGCGGGCCCTGCCTAGGCTCCGACGCATGATCAGCCAAGCGGCCGTCGGATTCATGGAGCAACTCGCTGCCGAGGGCGTCCAGACGTGGTTGACGCCGGACCGGTCGACGAGTGCCGACCCGGCGCAGCTCCTGCCGTACGCCCGCGCAGCCACTCGGGGAGCCGTGCTCGGCATGGCCCTGCACGGCGACGTGCCGCCCGACCCCGCGACCGTGCGCCTGCTGTGCGAACGCCTGGGAGGGCCGGTCTCGCCACGGGGCGGCCCCACCGGTCATGTGTCCGTGCCGCTGGACCCGGCACTCGCCCACGACACCGAGGGCCTCGTGTCGGCCTCGCGCTCGCTGTATACCGCCGTGGGCCGGGACAACCTCCTGGTGCAGATTCCCGCCACGGAGGCGGGAACCGAGGCCATCGTGGCGTGCCTGGCCCAGGGGGTGCAGGTGGACGCCACGCTGATCTGCACCACGTGGCAGTGCGACCGGGTCTTCGACGCGTTCCTGACCGGGATGGAACGGGCCCTGATCAAGGGCTACGACCTCCAGCACATCAGGACCGTCCTGTCGTGCCCGGTGGGCCTCCTCGACGGTACGGCCGCGCCCCCGTCGGCAGGTGTCGCCACGGCCCGGCTGCTGTACCGGATGCGGGAACGGCGCCTCGACAGCACATGGTGGCGGGTCCTCAGGGCCGGCCGGGCCCGTCCGCCGGCCCTGCTGTGGACGGACCTGCGGCCCCACCACGCGGCCCACCTGGTCGGCTGGAACACCGGAATGGTCTTCACGCCCGGCATGCTCGAAGAGGCCGCGAGGACCGCCGTGTTGGCCGGTGACGCACTGCTGAACAGGCACCGGGAGAGCGGGCGGGAGCCGGCCGCGCTCCCGCCCGCCGAGTCCGGCCGTGGCACGGCGGATCAGCCCGTCACAGCGGAGCTGACCCGCCGCCGCCGGGCCTGGAGCGCCGGACGCTGACGAAGGCCGGCCGGCCTAACGCGCCCGCGGGCGCGCCGGCTCGGCTCCGGTCAGGCTCCGCAGCGGTGCGGCTTTGACCACGGTCTCCTCGAACTCCGCCGCCGCGTCGGACAACGTGACGATCGCGCCGCCGACGCCGTACGTGACGCGCTCGGCGGTGACGACGGCGGTACGGATGACCACACTGAGATCGGCCGCCCCGGAGAGCGAGAAGTAACCGAGCGCGCCGGAATAGACGCCGCGCGGTCCGCCCTCCAGCCGGTCGATGATGCGCATGGTGCGCACTTTCGGGGCACCGGTCATGGAGCCGGCGGGGAACGCCGAGCGCACGCAGTCCACCGCGCTGTGTCCCGGGGCGAGCCGGCCCTGCACCGTACTGACCAACTGGTGCACGGTCGCGTAACTCTCCACCTCGAACAGGCCGGTGACCCGGACGGTGCCGGGTCGGGCGCAGCGGCCGATGTCGTTGCGCACCAGGTCGACGATCATCAGGTTCTCGGCGCGGTCCTTCTCGTTGCCGAGCAGATCGGCGACGAGCGCGGCGTCCTCCTCGGCGGTGGCGCCGCGCGGCCTGGTGCCCTTGATCGGCTTGGACTCGATCAGACCGTCACCGGAGACGGTGAGAAAACGCTCGGGTGAACTGCTGAGCACCGAGAGCCCGTCGAACTGCAGCAGCGCCGCGTACGGCGCGGGACTGGCGCGGCGCAGCAGCCGGTACCCCTCCCACGGATCGACGCTGCCGCGTACCTCGGCCAGGTTGGTGAGGCACACCTCGTACGTCTCGCCCGCGGCCAGTTCCTCCTGGCAGGCATCGATCAGCTCCAGGTAGGCGCCGCGGTCGTGGCGCAGCACCGCTTCGGCCGGTTCGGCAGGCGGCACCGGTGGGGCGAGCCGCGCGGGGGCGGGGCCGGTCAGGAGGGCGGCGGTGTCCGCGAGCCAGTCGTGGGCCCGCTCGTGGTCCGCGGCCGGCCCGTCCTCGTCGATCAGGGCGAGCAGCCGGGTCCGGCCGGTGAGATGGTCGCGCACCACGGCACGGTCGGTGAACACCATGACGGCGTCGGGCTCCGCGGAGCGGTGCACGGTGTCGCCGCCGCACTCGGCCTTGAGCTCGTAGCCGAGGTAGCCGACCCAGCCCAGCGCGAAGTCACCGGGCAGCTCCGGGAGGTGGGTGCGCCGCTCGCGCAGGTCGCGGTCGAGCCAGTCGAGGAAGCGGCCACCCACCACCTCGGTGCCGGACCGTGAGGTGACGGTGACGGTGCCGCTCGACACGTCGGCGGTCGCCACCCGGCCCAGCGGCCCGGACGCGTCGCCCATGACCGAGAAGCGTCCGCGCGCCGGAGTGTGACCACTGCTGTCGAGCCAGTACGCGTGCGGCTGCCCTCGAAAGAGCCGGTCGTACGTCTCCTCCTCGCCCCACTCCGTGGTCACCTGCCGGGTCAGCACCCGCAGTTCATGCCTGGCCGCGGGCGTGCGGGGGATGGCCGCCGCGGCCCGGGCCGTGCCCGGCCGCGGCCGGGCCGGCGCGCGGCCGGCGCGTCCACCGGCGAGGTCGACGAAGTTCCGGATGAGGCGTTTGCCGTATTCGGTGCAGACGGACTCGGGGTGGAACTGCACTCCCCACATCGGCCGGGTCCGGTGCCGCAGCCCCATCAGCACCCCGTCCGGGGTGTGGGCGGTGGCTTCGAGCTCGGGCGGCAGCCCGGTCACCGCGAGCGAGTGGTAGCGCACCACCTCCAGGGGTGACGGCATGCCCCGGAACAGGTCCGTGCCGTCGTGCAGCACGGGCGAGACGCGCCCGTGTCGTGGCTCCGGCGCCCGGTCGACCGTGGCGCCGTGGGCGAGGGCGATGCCCTGGTGACCGAGGCAGATGCCGAGCAGGGGTACCTCGGCCCGCTCGATCAGCTGTCGGCAGATCCCGAAGTCGCTTTCCCGGCCCGGGTTGCCGGGCCCCGGCGACACGATGACGGCGTCGAATCCGGACGGCATGTCCGGGTGCCAGTCGGGGTCGTCGTTGCGGACGACGAGCGGCTCGGTGCCGGTCGCCTCGGTGACGTAGTGATGGAGGTTGTACGTGAATGAGTCGTAGTTGTCGACGAGCAGTGTGCGCACGAGGTGAGTTCTTCCGGGTCAGCGGTTGATGGGGAGGATTTCGAGGAGCATGTGCTCGACGAGATCGCTGCCGTACTCGCCTTCGAGCACCTCGACGCTGTCGACCGTGCGCAGTTCGCGGCCGCTCTCGGCGGCGATCCGGTGCAGTGCGGCCACGTCGCCACGGCTGCTGAAGTGGAGCAGAGCCCTGCCGCCCGGTGTGCGGCGGTCCGGGGCCTCGGCCAGGAACCGCTGGTGGGTGCGGTAGCCGGCGTCCACGTAGGCGTACTCGTGGAGGGAGCCGTACTCGTACCCTTCGGGCGCCCGCACGTAGTTGGAGCTCCAGAAGACCGTGTCGAACCGCTCGTCGGGACGGAGCCCGGAGAAGAGATCGCTGTGCAGGGCGCGCACCCGGTCCGCGACGCGGTGGCGCACGGCGTTCAGCTCCGCGTTGCGCACGGCCTTCGGGTTGATGTCCAGGGCGACGACCCGGTCCGCGCCGGCGAGCGCCGCGAGGACCGCGATCACCCCGCTGCCGGTGCCGACGTCGAGGAACGACTGCCCGATCTCGGCGGTGGTGGCGTCGGCGAGGCCGAGGAAGTCGACTCCCACTCCGGTGGACGGCGAGTAGACGGGCGTGAACACCTCGTCGAGCAGGTCCCATTCCCTGTCGGACATGCGGAAGACGTCCGGCCGATCTTCCCTGGTCAGGGAGATCCGGCTGCGTTCGACAGATCTCTCGTAACTCTGGATGTGCGACGACATTACATTCCCCCCACAGAGCTTTTAGCAGCTCTTGGTCGTAACCGCTCAACATCAGGTGTACGGCAGGACAATGTCGTCCGGAGCGAGGTGACGGAAGGTGGTCCGGCAACAGGCCGATCCGCGGCGGATGGTGCTCTCGCCACCTCACACCCCCTCTGACCTGGGGATTCATTTTCAACAAACTGTTGACGCAAGATGCACCAGTCTTCTATTTTTCACAAAGCGGGCAGGCATGTGCCGAAAACCGCCACAGTGAAGGGACAGAGGACATGCGCGAGCCCAGTGAGCTGCACGAACTCATCGAACTCCTGGAGTTGCTGGCCGAGAACGCGCCGCCGGACCGCTTCGAGGAGCCCGTGCGCCGAGCGCGCGCCGCGGGCTCGGACCCCGCGCACATCGAAAACCTGGAACGGGCCCAACGCCTGGCCCTGCAGGTGCACGAGACGATGTCCCTCCACCACAGGCGTCAGGTCGGCCTCGCCGCGCTCGTCGACACCGCCCGGGAGCTGACTCTTCCGTACGACCTGGACGGGCTGCTCAACGTCATCGCGCGCCGGGCGCGCTTCCTGCTGAACCTGGACATGGCCTGGGTGTCGATCCACGACCGCGAGGGCGGCCATTCGGTGGTGCGCGCCGCCGAGGGGCACATCAGCATGCTCAGCGTGGGCATGCGGACGCCCACGACGGGCGGCCTCGGCAACATGGTCACCGAACGCGCCGCCCCCGTCTGGACCGCCGACTACCTCAACGACCAGCGGATCCCCCAGGCGGAGGTCACCCACAACGCGGTGCGGGCCGAGGGCCTGCGTGCCCTGCTCGCCGTGCCGCTGCGCAAGGAGGGCGCGATTCTCGGTGTGCTCTATGCGGCGCAGCGGCAGGTGCGCCGGTTCGCACCGGACGAGATCACGCTGATGTCGTCGTTGGGAGACCTGGCCGCGGTGGCCATCGAGAAGGCCCGGCTGCACGACCAGGCGCAGCACGAACTGAGCGAACTCAGCCGGCACGCCTCCCGCGCCGAGGACTCCTCCGCCTCGGCCCGGCAGCTCAACTCCGCACACACCCGGCTGATCGACCTGGTGCTGCGCGGCGGCGACCTGCACACGCTGGTCGACGCGATCGGCGAGCTGCTCGACGGCACTCTGCTGGTGCGTGACCCCAGTGGTACGAACCTCACGATGAACACCGTCCCCGGGCTCGACGAGGCCGGGATCCGCAAGGCCGCGATGGAGTCCCACGCCGGTCGGACGCCGGTCGAGATGTCCGGCGGCACCTGGGTCTGGCCCGTCATGGCCGGGGAGGAGCTGCTCGGCACACTCGTGCTCGTACCGAACCGGCCCTTCGACGACCGGCAGGTCCAGCTGCTGTCCCTGGTCGCCCAGGCCACCGCCGTCTCCGTCCTGCTCCAGCGCAGCACCAGTCTCGCCGAGGGCCAGGCCCGCAGCGACGTGTTCCACGATCTCCTCCATGGCGGGCAGCTGTCGGCCAAACAGCTGGACGACCGCGCGCGCAGGCTCTCCGTCGACCTCAGCCGCCCCCACGTCCTCGTGGTGGCACGTCCGGAGGGCGACTCCCCCGGCAGGGCCGCCTTCTGGGCCTCCTCCTACGCGCATCAACGAGCCGGCGTCAAAAGCGTGGAGAGCGACGAGATCGTCCTGCTGCTGCCCGGAGTCGACCCCGCGGCCGTTGGGCGGGCCGTGGCCGCGGAGCTGTCCGCGGCACTCGGCAAGCCGGCGACAGTCGGCTCGGCGGGTCCCGTCACCGACGCCAAGGACCTCACCGACGCGTACCGGGAAGCGCGGCGGTGTGTCGACGCACTGATCTCCCTCGGCTCCGTCGGCGGCACCGCTTCGACACGTGAGCTGGGCTTCCTGGGGTTGCTCCTGTCCGACCAGCCCAACACGGCCGTCTTCATCGCGGACGTCATCGGCCCGGTACTGGACTACGACACGCAGCAGGGCACCGAACTGACCCGCACCCTGGAGGCGTACTTCGCGCACGGCAGCAGCCCCACCCGCGCCGCCGACACCCTCCACGTCCACCCCAACACCGTGGCCCGCAGGCTGGAGCGGATCACCGAACTCCTCGGCGACGGATGGCAGGACTCCACGCAGCTCCTTGAGGTACAGCTGGCACTGCGACTGCACCGGATCCGGCACACCGTGACCGCACGGGCTGCCGACTCGGCCGTACACCGCTGAACCGGTGGGCCGGCAGCGCGTACACGGGGGCCAAGGCCCTCGCCTCGCGCGACAGCACGGTCACGGCATGGGCCACCGACGCCAGCGTCATGTGGCGGTGCCAGCCGCCGAACGACCGGCCCTCGAAGTCCCGCAGCCCGATCCGCCCGCCCACCGTCTCGGCGTCGCGCGCGACCCGTCCGCCCAGCTTCGTCAGGTGCAGCAGTTCGTGCGCCGGGACCCGGGTCATGCCGGTGAGCCAGATGTGGGCCGGCGGCATAGAGGGATCCTGCCACTCGCCCACGACGAGCAGCGGCCGCCGGTCCCGCGGCGCACCCGGCGACGCGGGGCGGCCCGCCCCCCGGTGCCCGCCCTCGGGCAGGGTCACTTGGACCGCGGCGACCAAGGAGGTGCGCCGGCGCCCCGTGAGGTGGTCGGTCCACTCGACGGGGCGCCGCAGTCCCTTGACCGACTCCAGGATGTGGCGCACACCGAGCGGCCCGGCACCGTAGCCCGGCAGTGCCGGCTCGGCCACCTCCAGGACCGTCAGGGCACCGGCCCGGGCGAGCAGCGGGACGGAAGCGGCATCGAACCCCGTGATCAGACGGCGGAAGCCCGCCCCGGCCACGTCGAAGACCACCGGCCGCGTCGGCACCTGCCAGGTCCGCATCGCCTCCAGGACCGATGCCGCCGCACACTCCTCGCGAGTCTCGCTGATCACCTCTGGAGGGATGCCCGCACGCCGGCGGCGCGCAGGGTCCTCCGTCCAGCGGTCCGACAGGAACAGACGCCAGTTGACCGGCGCGCTCAGCTCGTCGGACGCGAACCACACACCGAAGGCGTACTGGCCCGCCCCCGGTCCGTCGGCCCCCGCCCCCGTGGACGCCTCCACGCCCACCGACCGGTCACCCAGCTTGGGGATGGCGAGGGGCTGGACCACCCAGGCCCGCGGCGCCGCGACCCGGTGCAGATGGTGCGCGAGCGCCTCCCGCACGGGCCTCCAGTCCCAGGTGGAGGCGCTGATGAAGTGGTGCATGCTCTGCTCCGCCGCGCTGCCGCCGATCAGCGTGGCGATGCTGCGCATGGACTTCCGGCCCTCGACCGTCAGCAGTCCGCGCACGTACTGCTCACCCTTGGTGCGCTGGTCCCTGCGTTGAAGGGACGGCGGCAGCACGGCCCCCATCAGTTCGGTGACCAGCGCCGCCTGGACCGGGTTCCCGTCATGCCCGTCGCCGCGCCTCACAAGTCCGGTGGAAACGATCTCACTCACGACATCCCCCTGTGCCTCTGTCGCTCACTGCCTCTTGGCCGGAACAACAGTGGTCGCCGGGAGGGGCGCGGACGATGTGCCACCGGCACCCCACTGCGCGATCAGACGCTGGGCCGCTCACCACCACACGGCCCCACCTGCGCGGATGCTCCCCGCCGGGCAGATCACGGGGTGGTGAGCGGAGCACCGTCGTCAGGCCGGGACGGCACGCACCTCCGGACCGCCGAGCGTGCCGGCCGCGCGCAACGCCGCACGCCGCACCTTTCCCGACACCGTCATGGGCAGCCGGGAGGCGAACTCCAGCACCCTGACGGCCTTCTCCGGAGAGAGTTCGACGGCCGCGAAGTCCAGCAACGCGCGTGCGGCCTCGTCCCGGTCGAGCGTGCCGGGCGCGAGCACGACGAACGCCTTGGGCACCCACAGCCCGACAGGATCGGGCACGGGCACCACCGCGGCCTGGGCCACGGCCGGATGGCGAAGCAGTACGCGCTCCAGCTCCAGCGGGGAGATGCGGTGATCGAACGACTTGAACATGTCGTCGTCCCGGCCGGCATAGCGCAAGGAGCCGTCGGCGCCCAGGGTGACCAGGTCGCCGGTGTGGTAGCGGCCCCCGGCGAACGCCTTCGCGGTCTTCTCCTCGTCGTCGAGGTACCCGGTCATCAGGCCCGCCGGCCGGTCCGTCAGGTCCAGGCACAACTCCCCGGTGCCGCCGGGCTCGACGGGCCGGCCCGAGGCCGGATCCACGACGACCACGGTGTAACCCGGCAGCGGGCGCCCCATCGTGCCCGGCTCCGCGCCGGAGCCCGGAGCGTGCCCGAGCTGCGCGGTGGTCTCCGTCTGGCCGTAGCCGTCCCGCACTCGCACGTCCCAGGCACGTGCGACCCGGTCGACCAGGGACGCCTCCAGCGGTTCGCCGGCACAGGTCGCCTCGTGCAGCAGCGGCGGCGGTGCGCCGAGCCCCGCGGCCAGCAGGCCGCGCCACACCGTGGGAGGGGCGCAGAAGCTGGTGATGTCCCGGGTGCGCAGCACCTCCAGGATGTGCTCCGGTGCGGGGTTCGGACAGGTCAGCGCGGTGACCGTGGCCTCCGCGTTCCACGGGACGAAGAACGAGCTCCAGGCGTGTTTGGCCCATCCCGGCGCCGAGATGTTCAGATGGGCGTCGCCCGACCTGACCCCGTTCCAGAACATCCCGGACAGATGGCCGACGGGATAGCTGGTGTGGGTGTGGCCCACCATCTTGGGCCGTGCGGTGGTGCCGGAGGTGAAGTACAGGAACAGCGGATCGTCGGCGCGCGTACGGACGTCCGGCACGTAGCGGCTCCGGTCCGCGGTCCACGAGTCCTCGTACGACAGCCAGCCCGGCACCCGCCCGCCAGTGGCGATGCGGGTCCAGTCGCCGGTCAGCCGGGCGAACCGTTCGGTGAGGGCCGCGTCGGCGAGGACATGCCGCACCCGGGCCCGGCGCAGCCGGTCGGCGAGGTCGTCCGTGGTGGCCGTGGCGTAGGTGGGTACCACCACCGCGCCCAGTTTGATCGCCGCGAGCATCGTCTCCCACAGGGGACGGCCGTTGAACAGGGCGAGCAGCAGCCGGTCCCCCCGGCGGACACCGGCCTCCCGCAGCCAGTGGGCGACCTGGTCGGAGCGGCGGGACAACTCCTCGAAGGAGATGCGCTCGTCATCCGCCGGACGCGGGCCCACGAGATGGAGTGCGGTCTTGCGATTGCCCTCGGCGATCACGTCGAACCAGTCGAAAGCCCAGTTGAAGTGGGTGAGGGCGGGCCAGGTGAAGGCCGCACGCGCGCCCTCGGGATCACCGTGGTGGGCGAGCAGGAGGTCGCGGGCCTCTCGGAAGGCGCGGCTCGCCTGCCGGTCGTGGACACTCATGCCGTGCTCCCCGCGCTCATCGCCATGAGCTGCGTCTCGGGCGCGGCCCGCAGTGTGCGCAGCATGTCGGCGGCGATCGCGTCCGCGTCCTGGCGGAACAGCGTGTTCAGGCCGGGCTTGCCGCTGCCCACCTGGGTGAACCAGCGGACGTGCTCGGTCGGGATGCCCAGGGCGTACAGATCGTCGCGCACCGAGCCGTCCGCGCCGATCACGTGGAACGGCGCCGTGGTCACATTGAGGCCGCCGGTGGACCGGCTCAGGCCCGACTTCGGTTCCGTGCGTACGTACTCGCTGACCAGGCCCTCGGCCAGCAGGGACCTGGTCAGCGAGGACCGGTCCCGGTGCACGTCCGGGTCGGGGATACGGGCATCGATCAGGGTCTGCGCGAGGCGTTCGGAGCCGGCCACCTGGGGTGAGTCGATCCGGAAGGCCTGCCGGCCCTCGTCGGCCGCGAACCGCGTGGCGGGTCCGGCGATGTCGACGAGCCCGCTCTCGATGAGCGCGACCAGCTGTGCCACGCGTTCGGCGGGCGGACCGGCGGAGAGCAGTGCGTTGACCGGAAGGAAGTCCCGTTGGAACTCCTCCGCGTGCGAGTCGGGGTGCAGCCCACCGAAGTCGACGGCCTCCCTGACCACGTTGCGGATGTCCCGCAGGATGTCGAGCGCGGCCTTCAGCGGCCCGTCCACGTTGCCCAGCGCGGCCTGGGCGAGGTCCGCACGCATGACCTCCAGGAGCCGGGTACGGAAGGCATCGGGGCTGTCGAACCGGGCGTCCTTGAAAGGACGGGCGAGCGCCCGGAGGTCCAGAGGCGGCAGCGGCTCGGTACTGCCCGACGCCTCGTGTGCGGCGCGGTACACATGGTCGAGCTCCTTCAGCAGAAGCGGCCGGACGTCCATGTCGAAATGGAGCCGGTCGGTGCCCGTGGTCCGGTGGCGGCGCTCACGTGCGGCAGCCACCGCCTCCTTGGTGAGGAACCGCGGCCGGTACATGTGATCGGGGCGCTTCTGGTTGCGGCCCCGGGCCGGTATGGGCAGCCCGCTGCGCGACCCTGCGACGATCCGTGGTTCGAGCCCGCTGGGCACGTAGCGGAGGCGGCCCTCGTCGTCACGGCCGAAGGTGCCACCGCGGCCCACGGTCAGCGAGAGCATCACATCGTAGAAGGACAGGCCCATGCCGCGGATCCCGACGGTGCTGCCCGGGGCGATGTCCGCCACGGACAGGGGCATGTCGGCGGCGGAGTCGCCGCACAGGTAAGTGATGCCGGGGTGCCGGTCCGCGAAGTCGAGCAGGTGCTGTTCGTGGGCGTCCGGGGCGTTCTCCGGGTGCCCGGTGGCAATGAGGACCTTGTCGGCATCGATGAGGTACGGCGAGCGGTCCAGTTCGAGGGCGTAGCCGCCGTCCGGAACCGCGGCCATCGACGTGACCCGGCCCCGCGTCTCGACGAGCTCGACGTCGGCCGGCAGATGGTCGGCGATCGATCGGTGGACCGCGCGCAGGTACTGGCCGTACCGGCGCCGCGAGGCGTAGTCGTCGGGGCCGAGCAGGGGCTCCCCGTGCTCCTCGGCACGCTGCGCGATCCACTCTCCGAGGGAAGGGCCCGCGCCCGGCCGCGCGGGGCCGCCGTCGGGGACTCCGGAGTACATGGTCACCTGGCCGACGACGGTGTTCATGGTGAACCACTCGTCCTGGTCGGTGCGCCAGATGCGGCCGGCCCCCATCTCCACCGCGTCGATGACATGGATGCGCACGATGCGGTCGGCGAGTTCCGGGGCCGCGAGACGAACGGCGAGCCGTTCGAGCACGGACAGGCCGCGCGGTCCGGAGCCGATGATGGCGAGGGTGAGTGCCGGGCGTCTGCTGCTGTCTGGGAACACGATCGGTCAGTCCTTAGCGAGGGCGGTGGGGAACGGAGTGCGGGCCGTGTCCGTGGGCAGCTCCTCCAACGCGGCGTCGTCATAACGCCGTTGGACGTGGCTGAGCATGTCCAGGAAGTCTTCGGCGCGCAGGCGTCGCGGGCCGGCCCCGGAGGCCGCGGTCAGGGGCATCGATCCGACGGACAACCACTGCAAAGTGCCGTCGGGTGCTATGCAGCTGCGCGAGCGCTGGGCGTTGTCGGTGTGCAGGCAGTACGGCACGTCCAAGTAGCCCTTGGCGAAGGCGCGCAGCAGGGCCTTGCCCACATCGGCGTCGAGGTCGAGCACCGCGTCCACCAGTGCCCGGGCCTCGGCGTACACGGGGTTGTCGCCCCGCGCGGTACCGGCGTCCACGCCCAGGAGCCCGGGCGGCAGGCCGGCGGCGTCCTCCGCGGCCCGGGCGGCTTCCTGCAGCGCATGGATGTTGTCGGCCACGGTGGGGATGCGGTGCGCTTCCGCCGGAGTCTTGACGATCAACCGCTCCGTGCCGGTCACCGCGGCGAGCACCGCGCTGTCGCGCAGCAGGGACAGTGCCCCGGCCGGAGTGCGCGGGAAGACCCCCATGTAGGTGTAGAGGACGACGTGCCACTGCAGGTCGCCGAGGAACTCGCCGGCCAGCCGGCGCAGGGCGCCGATCGCGTCGACGTCCTGGGCGAAGCTGGTGCCCTGGGCGTAGCTGAGCGACACACTGCGCAGACCGTGCTGCCGGAAGAAGAGTCCCTCCAGCAGCGAGATCGCGACGAGCAGGCTCGGCGGGCACAGCTGACCGAGCATGCACCCGCCGAAGCTCTCCAGGTGCGCTCCCTCCACCTGGTCGGCGAGCAGTTCGCAGCTGTCGGCCCAGGCGTCCACCGCCTGTGCCAGCGGGGTCCGGCTGTAGGGCAGGCAGTACGAGACGGGACCGCCCTCGGTGGCGTCGAGCCCCGCGTCGAGCAGGGCCCGGACGATGCCCAGGGGCAGCGACGAGCCGTGGCGCACCTGGATCGCGAAGCCGGCGCCCGCACCCACCTCGCCGATCATGCGGCGGGTGGTCTCCGCGCCATGTGCCACGATCGGGAAGCCATTGAGGTCGCTGCGGTCGTCGAGGGCCTTCCGCGCGGAGGCGTGGTCGCCGACCCGGGTGTAGCTGTCGAGGGTGATCGTCCCGACGGTGGTGGCTTCGGCGGCGTGCACGGCCCGCAGGCCGGTCAGCATGCCCGGCACGTCGGGGAAGCCCATACGGGGCTGGACGATCAGCCGGCCGCCCGCCGCGGCGGCGGCCACCGCGGCCCCGAAGGGCGCGGTGGTACGCCGCCGCGGGGCCGCCGGGGCGCCACCCGCGAGCAGGAGGCTCACCGGGGTCCCCCCGCGGCCACGAGGGCGGGCCGCATGGCCTCCTCCAGATAACGGCGGAACGGGGCGACACCGGCCGTGTCCTCGAAGACCGCGTCGAAACCGGCGGCGAGCAGCTCCGGCCCGTACGCCCTGTTCTCCGCGCCGCGGGTACCGAGCTTTCCGCCGATGACCACCGGCAGGCCGGTCAGGTCCGGTTGGGCGCGCAACCGGGCGATGACGCGGCGTCCGTCCAGATGGCCGTGGCCGTTGACGCTGCTGATCACCACCATGTCGGGCCGGGTACGCCGGCATTCGGCGATCAGGAGGTCGTCGGGGACGCAGGAACCGATGTTGATCACCTCGTGCCCCAGCTCTTCCAGCATGAGCTGCAGGAAGACCAGGTTCCAGGTGTGGGAGTCGGAGGAGACACTGGAGACCAGGACGCGTTGACCGCTGCCTCGGACACCGGGCAGGGCGTCGCCGGTCGGCGCGGACGGGTACGGCAAGTGCGGCGGGTACGGCGGGTACATGAACCTCTCTCAACTGACGGGCCGTTGTGCAACGGCGCCGGACAGGGGGCCGGTCGACGTGCCGGGAAGCGGCGGCCGGGTCAGGCGGCGGCAGCTCCCACGGGACGGATCGGGCCCTGCGGGACGCGCGCCTCGGCCGGCCGGGTCCGGATGGCGAGGACGGTGCACCCAACGGCGCTGGACATCTGATGCCGGGTGCCGGGGCCTTCGACGACCAGGTCGCCCTTGACGTACGACGTGCCGTCGCTGTGGTCCAGCCGGCCGTCGAGCACGAGCATCAGCTCGTAGCCGAGGTGTTCGTGGAAGTCGCCGTGCGCGGTCGGCGGGAAGCGCAGCAGGAGGCCGACCGACTGCTCTCCGCTCTCCGCGTCCGGCGCCCACAGGACGTGGTGCTCGACGCCTGCGCGGCCCGGCTCGTCCCATGACGACCATTCGATGTCGTCCAGTTCGAAGCCGCTGCGGAAGACGTTCTTGATGTATTCGATCTCGGACATGCGTTATCCACTCTGGTCGAAGAAATGAGGTGCCGAAAGCGAATCTATACAGACCGTAAGGGTGCAGTTGGCGCTTGATTCCGATGGGGGGCAGCGGAAGAACCGATAACGGAATGCCACTCCTCGGCACCCCTTGGACTTTGTCGCACCAGCGGTGAACTCCGTCGAGTTGACTAAGTCCGGGGATGTCCTGCCGTCGCCGCACGGCTCCCCGACAAAATGGGGCCTGTATCAATTCGTGGAGGCTGACCATGGAGATTGCGCTGTACCAGGTGAGAACCTTCTTGGAGGTGGTACGCACCGGAAGTCTCACCAAGGCGGGGCGGAACCTCGGTTACTCGCAGTCGACCGTGACGGCGCACATCCGCGCACTGGAGGCGCAGGCCGGCACCGCGCTGTTCCAGCGGCTGCCGCACGGGGTCCGGCCCACTCCGGACGGCGAGACCTTCCACGACTACGCCACCCGCATCTTCGGCCTGGTGAACGAGTTGTCGGTGTCCCTGGCCGGCGGCCGTGAGATCAGCGGCCGGATCTCCGTCGGGGCCTCGGCGCTCACCGTCGACCAGGAGCTGACCCGGCTGATCCTGGAATGCCGGTACCGTTATCCCAAGCTGGAGCTCTGTCCGGTCGGAATGGACTCCGCACGGATCTCCGAGGAAATCGGCGCGAGCCGCCTGGACATGGGACTGGTACTTTCGTCCGCCGACCAGAAATTCCCCCGGCAAGCCGGCCTGCACAGCGAGGACCTACGCACCGTCGAGCTCATGGCGGTGGCAGGGAGGGAACTCTCCGATTCCCTCGATGAAGGCGCGGTAAGCGTATCCCGACGGCCCCATGGGGAAGCCCCGGGAAAGACCGTGCGAATCCTGAGAGTGGATTCCGGAAGCGGCTCTCCGGAAAGGCTTCGCGAGGCCATCCGGCAGCGCTACGGAATCGAGTCGGAGTTTCTTCCGGTCGGTTCGGTGCGCGGCGCTCTCGAACTCATGCGCACTGGCCCCTGCATCGCGATGCTGCCGCGCGAGATGGTGGCCAGGGAAATCGAGAGCGGTGAAGTGGGTATTCTGCGGGACGTGCCGGGCGAGCGCCACGTCGTACGGATGATCTGGAACGGCCGGTCCTGGCTGCCGCCGGTGCTCGCGGCCACGCTCGAACTGGCCCGCCGGGTGGCGCTTCCGGTCCCGGTGCCCGCCTGAGTCCCGGTGCTCGCCTGACACTGCGGAGAGCAGCCGCCAGGCACGAAGAGTCCCGGGCCCCGACACCGACGGGGGGGGGCGAAGAGTGGGAGGGCGGGGAACCGCCCCGCGCGGGGAGAACACCACAAAGAAGGGTGGGCGGCACCACCGAC
>NZ_JBFAKN010000007.1:0-452018 GCF_040655775.1 Streptomyces sp. NPDC050315 | reverse complement strand
ACCTCTCCCTTCCCGCCCCCCCAAAACCCCCACACCCCGCCGCCCCCCCCTCCCGCCCTCCCCCCCTCCCCCGGTTGCCGCCCCCCGGCGCCCGCTCCTGGTGTTCCCGCGGGAACACCAGGAGCGGCGCCGGAACACCCCTTCTACCCGCCAGCGACCGAGTGTGAGTGGCCCCGACAAGCCTCCTTGAGAACTTCTACTGATGATCTCGACGTGGTGTCGCGGGGTGGCCGGCCGAAGTCGCCGACGGTGGCCGGCAGCGCTATCGCGGTGATCGCGTCGACTCTAGCGCCGCTCGGGCATCCATGAGAGCGAAGCCCAGAAGATTGAGTCCCCGCCATTGCGCCGGATTCTGGGCGCGCTCGTCGTCAGCGGTGAGTCCGATGCCCCAGACGCGGTCCAAGGGGCTTGCTTCTACCAGCACGCGATTCACGGTACCGAGAAGGAATTCGCGAAGCCGGGGATTCTGTTCAAACTTGGCGAAACTGGCGCGAACCACGATGTCGTAGCGGGCAGCGCACCACACATCCTCGTCAAAGCTGGCAACCTGTCGGCCGAGTGCTTTGGCCTCGCCAGGGTGTTGTGATCTCAGGATCTTGGCGACGCTCGCGTCGTCGCCGAAAAGGCGTGCCTTCTCGGCCATCATGTAGTGCTCGGCGGTGAGATAAGAAATCCCGTCGACGACAAAGCGACTTGGCCACCATTGACTGAGGCAACTGGCGCCGACTTCGCCTGCTCTGGCGGGCTGGTGGCCCCAGAAGAACAGATACTTAATCCGTTCGCCGCGCTGCTGCCTCTGCAGCAGCGCAGCAATCTTTCCCGAGTGGCCGGAAGATGCCCCCATGCCCCTTCCATTCGACGCTGTGCTGTCCATGCGGTTTCCTCACTCAGCTCCGCGAGCCCTGATCAGGCCGTCGATCTGCTCGGAAATCTGAGCGTTCTCGTTGGCGTCCAGCCAATAGGGCGCCGATACCGTAGCAATCCAGTTCGCGCGTTCCTCGGCGGAGAGTGACAGCCAGCCGGGGTGGCGCGTGGCGTACTCCGCCACGTACTGCCAGCGGTCACTTCGGGTCGAGAGTCGGTACGTGTGACGCCAGGCGTCAGCTTTCCCCTGCTGTCCCGCCTCGGTGTAACTATGGACGATCGACTCAAGCAATGACGCAAGGGCCTCGGAGAACTGGGGGCTGCCCACGAACGGATCAGCTTCCCCAGAGGCCTCGAACTTGAAGAGCACTGATGCCCGAAGAAGGGATTCGGCCGAGCCCCTGTCCCCCAGGTTGACATTAAACACTAGAAAGGGTTACCTCCGCGGTAGAGGATGGCGTCTTCTGGGATTTTCAATCCGCCTCGGTGGATGAATTCGTTGGGCTGCTCACCCGGAATAAATTCCGCTCCCTCGGGCTTTCGGAAGGCGATCAAGTAATCACCTTTCCCTTGATAGGCGGGGTTCCCGATGAAGATGTTCCGCTCCACCTCGGCAGGGCTGAGCATGTCCTGTGTGGCGAACAACTTCCCCTGCCGGTTGGCCACGAACCGCGCACCTTCACCACTCGTGATGGCGTCGAATCCGGCGCGGTCAGTGTAATGGAAGTAGGTGTTTTCATCCATCCGCTCCAGAAGTTCATCGGTGCAGGGCGAAAGCCCGAGCGGATCGCTCCAGGTGTGCGGGTTCGTGACATAGGCAGCCGGATTGGGTGAGGGGGCGAGACCCAGCGGGTCCGGGGTGAGGTACCGGGCGGTTTCGGGTTCGTAGGTACGGAAGCAGTTGTAATGGAACCCCGTCTCAGGATCGAAGTACTGCCCGGGGAAGCGAAGTGGGGTGTAAGCGGTGGCACCACGCTTCCACACGGTGGTGCCCCAGAGGGTGGACCGGGTGCCCCACACGCTGCGGCCGTGTTCGTCGAACAGTTCCGTCGGCGTACCGATCAAATCGCTGACGATGGTGTAGAAGCGCTCGTCGATTTCTTGCTGCGGAGCGTCGGCCGCGGGGGTGTCCCAGGAGGTCTTGCGCTCGGTCTGAGTGAGCGGCCGAAGCCCGTCATGGTCCCACGTGAGCGTCACCGTATGCGGGGATGCCGCCGTGCTCGTTGTCTGCTCGCAGAGAGTGGCCCCATCCCAGGCGAAGTCGACCTGTTCCTCGACCGCCTCGCCAGCATCCACAGCCAACCGCTGTTTCGCGATACGCCGTCCCAAGGGGTCGTAGAGGTACCGCCACTGGGTGCCGTCAGGTGTCACCACCGAGACAAGCCGGCTTTCCGCGTCCCATGCGTAGCGCCATGTGTCCGGCTTGCGGGACAGGCGGGTCTTTTGGCGCAGGGTGACGCGGCCTGCTGTGTCGTGTTCGTAGCGGACGTTTCCTGCGGTGGTGATGCGGGTGCCGGTGTAGGTGCGCGGACCTGTTGCCTCTTGGCCCGGCATGGGGGCCGGCCAGGAGGCATCTGTCTGGTTTCCTGCCTCGTCGTAGGCGTAGGTTTCCGTCCAGCCTGCCGCGTGGACCGCCGTGACGCGGCCTGTCGCGTCGAGGTCGAAGCGGCGGGTGCGGTTGCGGTGGTCCTCGATGGCGGTGAGGTGGCCGTCCGCACGGTAGGTGTAGGCACGGTGCTGGATGCGGGTGTCGGCCGGGCCCGTCAGTTCCTGCTGGGACAGGCGGCCCACGACGTCGTAGGTGTTCGTCAGGGTGAGGGCTTCACCGAGCGTGCGGGTGGCTTCCCGGCCCGCGTCGTCGTGCGTGAAGGCCAGCGTCCTGCCGGACGTGGTCAGTTCCGTGCGGTTGCCTGCCGCATCGTACGTCCAGGTGCTCACCGCACCCGACGGCGTGGTGCGGCCCGTGCGGCGGCCGAGTTCGTCGTATATGTAGGTCTGCGTGCGGCCGTTGACCGTTTCGGCCGTGACGCGGCCCGCCGCGTCACGCTCCAAGATCAGCGTCGCGTCCGGACCAGTCGCTTCCGCCAGGCCGCCTGCCGCGTCGTAGGCGTAGCGTGTGATCGCGGTGCCCGCCACGTTTTTCGTGACCGTGCGACCCAGGGCGTCCCGCTCGAAGCTGATCTCGTCGCCCGCCGCCGTCGTATGGCTCACCAACTGGTCGGCCGCGTCGTGGGCGTAGGACAGCGTACGGTCGTCGAAGTCCGTTTCCGCTGTCAGGCGGCCCGCCGGATCGTAGTCGTAACTCCAGGTCAGCCCCTGCGGGTTGATGACCCTGCGGAGCTGGAGTTCGGTGTCGTGCTCGAATGCGTAGCGGACGCCGTCCGGGCCCGTGCGGGCCGCGAGCAGGTCGAAGTGCGTGTACTCGTAGGTCGAGGTCGCGCCCATCTGGTCCGTGTGTGCGGTGCAGTTCCCCTCGCCGTCGTACGTCCAGGACTCCGTCGTGCCGTCGGCCGCCGTGCGCCGTGCCGGCTTGCCCTCGACCGTCCACTCCAGGTGTGTGGTCGCACCCAGCGGGTCCGTGAGGGTGACGGGCCTGCCGAAGGCGTCCCGCTCGTTGCGGGTCGCCGCGCCCAGCGGGTCCGTGACTTCCAGGGGCAGGCCCGCCGCGTTGCAGCGCACCTCGGTGGTGTGCCCGAGTGCGTCCGTGACGGTGGCCACCGCTCCGGTGGGGTGGTGGGTGAAGCGGGTGGTCGTACCGTCCGGGGCGGTCGCCGAGGTGCGGTTGCCGCGGTCGTCGTACGTGTGCTCCCAGACCACACCGCCGGGGGCGACGGCGTGCACGAGCTGGTGGAGTTCGTTGTAGGTGGCCTCGGTGGTGCTGCCGTCGGCGCGGGTGATGCGCGTGATGTTGCCGGCCTCGTCGTAGGTATAGCTGGTGGTGTTGCCCAGGGCGTCGGTCCAGGACAGCAGCCGGTCGTGCTCGTCCCATTCCTGCCGCACGGTGTTCCCGAGTGGATCGGTCTCCGCGGCGAGCTGCAGGCGATCGTTGTACTCGTAGGTGGTCACCTGGCCCAGCGAGTCCAGGTAGCGCGTGGTGTGGTGCTCGGGGTCGTACATCACCGTGCAGCTCAGGCTGCCGCCCGCGCCCGCGCCCCGCACGACACGATCGTCGGCGTCGTAGGTGAAGCGGTACCAGGCGCCGATACGGTCGGTCCAGGACGTGATGCGCGCGTTCTCGTCGTAGGTGAGGCGGAGCGGCAGGCCGGAGGAGTTGTAGATCTCGTTGAGGTTGCCTTCACTGTCGTACACGTACCGCAGGAGCTGGGTGCCGGCGCCGTCGCGTCCTTCGTCCGAGCCGAGCAGGCGCAGGCCGGTTATTCGGGTGCCAGCGGTGTCGACGGCGATGTGGTAGCCGCCGCTGTGCCGGATCGCGGTCGGCAGGCCGGCGTCGTCGTACTCGAAGGTGATCGCATTGCCGTTGCGGTCGGTGATCGACCGCAGGAGCCAGGTCACGGGCTCGTCGGCAGCATCGGCACGGCCTTCCGCCGCATCCGGCGAGAGCGGTGCGAACCGGCGGATCAGCCCGGAACGCGGGTCGGAGATCGTGATCAGGCCGTTGGGCTGTCCGTCCCACTCCAGCGGCCGCCGCGGGCCCGCGGCGGGCATGACGCATCGGCCCGGTTCGGGGACGGGGTAGGCCAGGAGCATCCCGTCCTCGGTGGCGAACACGGCGCCCTCAGGGTCGACTTCCAGGCGCTCATCGAGCGTGGAGGCCCAGGACTCGCCGAAGCAGCGGCCCTGGCGGTACGTGGACAGATGCGTGCGCCGCAGGACGAGCGGCAGCACGCCCGGCAGGACGACGTCGGTCTCCTCCATGAGCATTTCGCCGGAGACCATGTCAATCGGGTCGCCGTTCTTGCACCGGCCCTTGGTCGGCTTGGCCTTCTTCAGCAGATCCTTGCCCGAGCGCAAGGCGCCACGCAGTCCGCCGGCCCGCAGGCCCTTGGCCGCGACCTTGAGGCCCTTGGCCGCTCCGGCGAGGGTGGTGATTCCCTTGGCGCCGGGGATGCAGTCCAGCGCCGCCATGCCGACGTCGAAGAGGCTGGCCTGGCCCTTGCTGTATTTGTTCAGGGTGTCGGCGAGGACGACCAGGGCCGCGACGACCACGATGGCGGCGAGGATCGGCCCACCGATGATCATCGCGGCGATGCCGACGACCGTGACGACGATCTTGCAAGCGGAGACGATCGCGTCCCAGTTCTCGGTGACGAAGTGGGTGGCCTCCTCCCACCAGTGGCGGTTCTGGATGCCGGCGTCGGAGGCCTCGTCGAGCTTGTCCTGGCAGACCCGGGCGGCCTCCTCACGCAGCCCGCGAGCCTCTTCGGCCATCACCTTGGCCGCATCCAGGGCCGACTGGGCGGAGTCGACCGAGCCCTGGGCGTCGCTGCGGGCGGAGTTGGCCTGCTGGGCGTTGCGGGTTGCGGCCCGCACCCTGGACTCGTCCGGCGCCTCGGGACCCTTGGCCTCGTCGTACGCCTTGGTCCTGGAGGTGGCGGTCCTGACCCAGTCGTTGGCCGAGTCCAGCCGCCCCTGCGCCGCGGTCAGGTCGTTACGGGCCTCACGGCCCTTGCGCAGGGCCCGGTCGGCCAGGGCCTGGGCGCGTTCGAGCTTCGGCCAGTAGGCGGCGATGGCATCGCCCGCCATCTCGTAGGAGGTCCGCAGCTTCCGCAGGTTCCCCGGGACGCCGTCGAACTCCTCCTTGAACTTCTTCGCCGATTTCCCGGACCACTTCAGCACCGCGTCCTCGGACGCCATGTCGGTGATCCCCCGCAGCGCCGTACCGACGTCCTCGGCGAACTCGTGCAGCTCGCGGGCGAGTTTCTGCACCCGCTCCGGATCGCCGGGGGTCGGGTCCCCCTCCAGGTCCAGCACATGCCAGTCTGTCGGCCGATGGCCCACGTCAACGCCCCCGTAACACACTCAACTTCAGTCAACGTGATCTCGCGGAACAACCTTAACTCTCACCACTCACACGAGTGGCGGAAGGTTCGGCGGCTCTGCGCATCCCGGCTGGGCAGCGAGGCGCGAGACGGTTGCGATGCGACGGAGTCGTCGCACAAAGCGGAACGTGGACGTGATGGCATCGAACATGTCGAAGAAGGAGTCCGCCAGGTCCAGCACCTGGCTGCTGCGGACACCAGGGCCACCGAGCCCTGCTGTTCGGGTACGGGGATGAAGGTCTGCATCAGCACCGCCCGTACGGTGCGCTCATCGCCGGGGGCGGCGACGTCCTCGATCCCGTAGGTCCGCGCCACGGTGCCCCACCTGCGGGATCTCGACGGGGTAAGCCGAAACCCATTGCAGGAGCGCAGCGCTGCGCCGCAACGTCCGGTGTTCCCGCAGGGAACACCGCGACTCGGGCCGCGCGGGCTTCGCGTTACTCCCTGCGGGTGATGCACTGTTTTGACGATGCATAGAAAGTGCCACTGAACAGGCACTTGCGATCTATGTATATTTCGCGTAATAATAAAAGGTTAATGGTGCCCGGAGCCGGACTTGAACCGGCACGGCCCGAAGGCCAGCGAGGTTTAAGCTCGCCGTGTCTGCATTCCACCATCCGGGCCCGAAACCCCCCACGCCGTCACGAAGACGGCACCACGAGCCTAGCCCGCAGCGCCACTCGAACAGCGGCGGGTGGGCCCGAGGTTGTCTTATTTTATTGGCAACTGAGGGTGCATCAGCACGTGGTACTGGCCTTCGGCACATGCCCAGGGCCGAACCGCCCCGCTCACGCCCCACCGGCAACGTCACCGCCGGATTGACGGAAACTCGATGCCTTCCGGGCCCCGTACAGCGGCCTTCCGGCGCCCGCACCGCCGCGTCAGCGCCTCAGGGTCGCCCTCATCCCCAAGGAGGACCCGGGGCCTCCCGGGTCCGACCGCAGGCCCCCCGAGAGACCGGCGCACGGGCTGACGTTCCGCGCGATCCGCTCCTCGACGATGGAAGCCGACCGTTCACACGGCCCCTACATCCGACAGGAGCACCATCCCGTGACCACCACCCACTCCGGCGTTCCCACCGCCACCCGCGCCACCGCGGTGGCCGCACGCGCCACGGATCTCACCAAGGTCTACGGACAGGGCGAGACCCAGGTGGTCGCCCTGGACAGCGTCAGCGTCGATTTCCGGCAGGCCGAGTTCACCGCGATCATGGGCCCCTCCGGCTCCGGCAAGTCCACGCTGATGCACTGCATGGCGGGGCTGGACACGGTCTCCCGCGGCTCGGCCCGGATCGGCGGCACCGAGCTGACCGGGTTGAAGGACAAGAAGCTGACGCAACTGCGGCGCGACAAGATCGGCTTCATCTTCCAGGCGTTCAACCTGCTGCCGACGCTCAGCGCGCTGGAGAACATCACCCTGCCGATGGACATCGCGGGCCGTAAGCCCGACCAGCAGTGGCTGGACCGGGTCGTGGAGACGGTCGGCCTCTCCGGGCGGCTGAAGCACCGCCCCAGCGAGCTCTCCGGCGGCCAGCAGCAGCGCGTCGCGGTGGGCCGCGCGCTGGCCTCCAAGCCCGAGATCATCTTCGCGGACGAGCCCACCGGCAACCTCGACTCCCGCTCCGGCGCCGAGGTACTGGGCTTCCTGCGGAACTCCGTGCGCGAGCTCGGCCAGACCGTGGTGATGGTCACCCACGACCCGGTGGCCGCTGCCTACGCGGACCGCGTCGTCTTCCTGGCCGACGGCCGGATCGTCGACGACATGACGGCCCCGACGGCCGACAAGGTCCTGGAGCGCATGAAGGGCTTCGACGCCAAGGGCCGTACGAGCTGACGCCGGCCGGCCCCGGCCCGTACGTGCTCCTCCCCGCCGCCCCGTCCTCCGGACCTCACCTTCAGGACTGACCCACTCATGTTCCGTACCGCCGTGCGCAATGTCCTCGCGCACAAGGCCCGGTTGCTGATGACCGTGCTCGCCGTCATGCTCGGCGTCGCCTTCGTCTCCGGCACCCTGGTCTTCACCAACTCCATCTCCCAGGCCCAGCAGAGCAGTTCCGCGAAGGGCTTCGACCATGTCGACGTCGCCGTCGAGCCCGAGTCCGGGCCGGACCGCGGCGACCGTCTCTCGCCGCCGCCCCAGCTGACCGAGGCCATGCTGAAGAAGGCCCGGCAGGTGCCCGGCGCCGACTCCGCGATCGGCTCGCTGAGCGGCTTCAGCGCGCTCGCCGGCAAGGACGGCAAGCTCGTCGGCAGCGGCTTCTCCACCCGGGGCGGCAACTATTGGGGCGGTCACGACCCGCGCTACCCGATCCAGGACGGCCGCGCCCCGCACGGCGCGCACGAGGTCGCGATCGACGCGAAGACCGCCGAGCGGACCGGCTACAAGGTCGGCGACACCGTCCGCGTCTCCGTCGACGGCCCCGTACTGACCCCGAAGATCTCCGGCATCTTCAGCACCGACGACGGCACCGTCGCGGCCGGCGGCTCGCTCACCCTCTTCGACACCCCCACCGCCCAGCGGCTCTACCACAAGGAAGGCGCGTACGACCGGATCGACGTCAAGGCCGCGTCCGGCGTCTCGCAGACCGCGCTGCAGGCGCAGCTCGACAAGGCGCTGCCGAAGGACCGGGCGTCCACGACCACCGCGCAGCAGCTGGCCGACGACCAGGCCGAGATGACCGCCTCGTCGATGGACAGCTTCCGGACCACGCTGCTGATGTTCGCCGGCATCGCGCTCTTCGTCGGCATCTTCCTCATCGCCAACACCTTCACCATGCTGGTCGCCCAGCGCACCAAGGAGCTGGCCCTGCTGCGCGCCGTCGGCGCTTCCCGTAAGCAGGTCACCCGCTCGGTGCTCTTCGAGGCGTTCGTCGTGGGCACCATCGCCGCCGTGGCCGGGCTGGGCGTCGGCGTCGGCATCGGCGCCGGACTGCGGGCCGTCATGGGCGCCACGGGCGTGACCCTGCCCGACGGTCCGCTGGTGGTCTCGCCCGGTACGGTCGCCACCTCGCTGGCCGTCGGCATCCTGGTGACCATGCTCGCCGCCTGGCTGCCGGGCCGCCGGGCCGCCAAGATCCCGCCGGTGGCCGCGATGAACAGCGTGCACGCCACCGCCACGACCAAGTCCCTGGTACTGCGGAACACCCTCGGCGCCCTGCTCACCGGCGCCGGCATCGCCGTCGTCCTGTACGCCACGAGCATCGACGACATGGACACCGCTCAGCTCCCGCTGGGCCTGGGCGCCGTACTGCTGGTGATCGGCATCTTCGTGCTCACGCCGCTGCTGTCCCGCCCGCTGATCGCGGCCGCGGGCCCGGTGCTGCGCGCCTTCGGGATCTCCGGCAAGCTCGCCGGGCTCAACGCGGTACGCAACCCCCGCCGCACCGCCGCCACCTCGGCCGCGCTGATGATCGGCCTCACCCTGATCACCGGTATGACCGTGATCGCGGGCAGCTCGCAGCAGGCGGTCGACAAGATGGCCACCTCAGCGCTGAAGGCCGACTACGTGGTCTCCATGGCGAACGGGAACTTCCTCTCGCCCGAGGTGGAGAAGAAGCTCGACGGGGTCGACGGCGTCACCGCGGTCAGCGGCATGCGCAACGCACCGTCCCGGATCGCCGGCTCGACCGAGTACCTGACCGGCGTGAACGGACGCACCATCGGCGACCTCACCGATCTCCCGGTGCAGAGCGGCGCCTTCACCGTCGGCGGCAAGGACGTCGTGGTCGACGCCGACACCGCCAAGGACAAGGGCTGGCAGACCGGCTCCTCCTTCACGGCGGCGTACGAGGACGGCAGCAAGGAGAAGCTCACCGTCGCGGGCATCTACGAGGGCAACGAGCTGATCAGCGGCATCCTGCTGGACAGCGCCACCCTCACCCCGCACATGAGCGACCCGTCCGACATGCAGGTCATGGTGAAGACCGCGGGCGGCGCCTCGGACGCCACCCAGAGCAGGCTGACCAAGGCGCTCGGCGACAACCCGGCCGTCCAGGTCCAGGACAAGCAGGACATCTCCGAGGGCATCGCCAAGTCGGTCACGCTGATGCTGAACATGCTCTACGGGCTGCTCGCCATGGCCGTGATCGTCGCGGTGCTCGGCGTGGTCAACACCCTCGCGATGTCGGTCTTCGAGCGCTCCCAGGAGATCGGGATGCTGCGGGCGATCGGCCTGGACCGGCGCGGCATCAAGCGGATGGTCCGCCTGGAGTCCCTGGTGATCTCGCTGTTCGGCGGGGTGCTGGGCATCGGCCTCGGCGTGTTCTTCGGCTGGGCCGGCGGCAAGCTCATCTCGGGCAGCCTGGACACCTACGAGATGGTGCTGCCCTGGGGCCGGATGGGGCTCTTCCTGGCGATGGCCGCACTGGTCGGCGTACTGGCCGCGCTGTGGCCCGCGCGCCGCGCCGCCCGGCTGAACATGCTGGCGGCGATCAAGGCGGAGTGAGCCCGCACGCCTGAAGACGCGAGCGCCCCGGTCCACCGGACCGGGGCGCTCGCCGTCTTTCAGCTCCGCCACTCCCGTGCCCGCAGCGGCATACCGGACGCCCCGCCCTCCGGCGTACGGACCGCGAGGACCTGGTTCACGCCGATGCGGTTGCGCTCGAAGGAGAGCGCCGAGGCGGCCATGTACAGCCGCCAGACGCGCGCCCGGCCCGGTGTGGTCAGGCGCACCGCGCGGTCCCAGTGGCGCTCCAGGTTGGCCACCCACTGGCGCAGCGTCAGCGCGTAGTGCTCGCGGATGGCCTCCACGTCGCGCACCTCGAAGCCGGCGTCCTCCAGCGCCCCGACGGTCTGCCCGATCGGGGCCAGCTCGCCGTCGGGGAAGACGTAGCGGTCGATGAACTCGTCGACGTGGTAGGTCTCCTCGTCGGCCAGCGGGCGCCGGGCGATCTGGTGGTTGAGCAGCCGGCCGCCGGGCTTGAGCAGGTGGTACAGGTCGGCGGCGTACTCGGCGTACCGGGCGCGGCCGACGTGCTCGGCCATGCCGATGGAGGAGATCGCGTCGTACGGGCCGTCCTTGACCAGGCGGTAGTCCTGGACGCGGATCTCGATGCGGTCGGCGAGCCCGGCGTCGGCCACGCGCTTGCGGGCGTACGCGGCCTGCTCCTCGGAGAGCGTGACGCCGACCGCGCGCACGCCGTAGTGCTCGGCGGCGTGCAGCACCATCGAGCCCCAGCCGCAGCCCACGTCCAGCAGCCGCTCGTCCTCCTTGAGGTCCAGCTTGCGGCAGATGAGGTCGAGCTTGTCGCGCTGGGCCTCCTCCAGGGTCGCCTCGGGGCTCTCCCAGTAGGCGCAGGAGTACACCATCGACGGGCCGAGGACCAGCTCGTAGAAGTCGTTGCCGACGTCGTAGTGGTGGCTGATGGCCTGCTTGTCGCGGCGCAGGGTGTGCAGCGGGCCGTGGCTCTTGGGGGCCTCTTCGGCGGGCGGGCGGGGCGGCAGGGGCGCGCCGGCGAGCGAGAGGAGTTCGCGGGCCGCGCTGCGGACCTCGGGGCGGGCCAGGGCGCGCAGTACGGGGGCGCGCTGCGGCTTGGCCTGATCCTCCGGGCCGCGCTCCCAGATCATTCCGGCGAGGCCGTCCAGGGCGGTGTAGAGGTCTCCGTCGACATCGAGGTCGCCGGCCACCCAGGCACGCGCCAGGCCCAGTTCGCCGGGCTTGAACAGCAGGTGGCGCAGCGCGCGGCGGCTGCGGAAGACGAGGGCCGGAGCTCCTGGCGGACCGGACTCGCTGCGGTCCCAGGCCCGGATGCGCACGGGGAGCGGGGCACCCAGTACCTCCTCCGCGAGCTTGGTGAGCCGTCCAGCGGCGTCGGCCATGTCGCACACCTCCGTTATTGACGAGTCGGGGCGAGGTAGTTTCACCCACCACGTAAACGCCTGGCGGGGCCCGGGTAGTCCCGTTCGTTCGTAAGGGAACAGCAAAGCCCGTTACCGGCGCCCTTGTGAATACGCCGAAGGAGCGGCTCTCGGAGGCGTCCCGCTGACCGCATACGGATACGCCGAAGGGCGCCTGCCCCACGGATGGCAGGCGCCCTTCGGCGCTGTACTGCGTGGCTTTCCGACGCACGGTCAGGAAGCCGGTGTTCAGGAGGCCTTGGCGGCCGTCTTGTCCTCGGCGGCGGCCGGCTTCGGCGCGGGCTTGGCAGCCTCGTAGAACTCCTCGCGGGGGTTCTCCATCGCACCGAGCGAGGTGATGTCGCGCTTCTGGAACACGTTGAGCGTCCACTCGGCGATGACACGGACCTTGCGGTTCCAGGTCGGCATCGCCAGACCGTGGTAGCCGCGGTGCATGTACCAGGCGAGACGACCCTTGAGCTTGATCTTCATCTTGCCCATGACGATCATCGCGACGCCCTTGTGCAGGCCGAGACCGGCGACCGCACCCTTGTTGGCGTGCTTGTACTCCTTCTGCGGGAAGCCCCGCATACCGGAGACCACGTTGTCGCCGAGCACCTTGGCCTGGCGCATCGCGTGCTGGGCGTTCGGCGGGCACCAGGCGTTCTCGTTGCCGTTCTCGCGGCTGACCAGGTCCGGGACCTGGGCGTTGTCGCCCGCGGCCCAGATGTAGTCGGTGCCCTGCACCTGGAGGGTGGCGGCGGTGTCGACGTGGCCGCGCGGGCCGAGCGGGAGACCGAAGCGCGCGAGCGCCGGGTTCGGCTTGACGCCGGCCGTCCACACGATGGTGCTGGCGTCGACCTCGAGCCCGTTGCTGAGCACCACGTGGCCGTCGACGCAGGACGGCATGGTGGTCTTCAGGTAGACCTCGATGCCCCGGGACTCCAGGTGCTCCTTGCCGTACTGGCCGAGCTCGGGACCGACCTCCGGCAGCACCTTGTCCGCGGCGTCGACGAGCACGAAGCGCATGTCCTCGCGCTTCACGTTCTTGTAGAACTTGGCCGCGTCGCGCGCCAGGTCCTCGACCTCGCCGATGGTCTCGGCGCCCGCGAAGCCACCGCCGATGAAGACGAAGGTGAGCGCCTTGCGGCGGATCTCCTCGTCGGTCGTCGACTCGGCCTTGTCGAGCTGCTCCAGCACATGGTTGCGCAGGCCGATGCCCTCCTCGACGCCCTTCATGCCGATGCCCTGCTCGGCCAGGCCGGGGGTCGGGAAGGTGCGGGAGACCGCGCCCATGGCGATGACCAGGTAGTCGAAGGGCAGCTCGTACGCCTCGCCCACGAGCGGGGCGATCGTGGCAACCTTGCGGTCCTGGTCGATGGTGGTGACGCGGCCGGTGAGAATCTCGGCGCCCGGCACAGCGCGTCGCAGCGGGACGACGACGTTACGCGGCGAGATGCTGCCGGCAGCAGTCTCGGGGAGGAAGGGCTGGTACGTCATGTACGAGCGCGGGTCGACGACCGTGACGGTCGCCTCGCCGTACCGCATCTTCTTGAGGATGCGGCGTGCCGCGTACAGGCCTACGTACCCACCGCCTACAACGAGGATCCTGGGACGCTCCGTGGTGCTCATGTCATCGAGTATCCACCCCCACTTGGGGGGTCGCTCGTGAGGGCCTTCACAAGCACGGAAGAGGGGTCTGCTACACTCCGCGCCTTCGTGATCGACGCCATAGCGCCCTCGGGGAACCACTATCCACGGCCGAGCGTTGGGCACCCCTTCTCATCAGCGGTTGCTCCCCTCTGTGAGGCTGGACCACGGGCCGCATAAGCGCTTCTTTAACACCGCCGAAAGCGCACATTCCCAGGGCCGGCCGCCCAGGTGAGCCCCGAACGGCGTCCCGGCGGGCCGTTTGTTCGACCAAGGGGCCCTTTTTTCATGTGAAGAGTTTCACGAACTTTCTCGGCGACACGACGCGAAGGGGCCCCGGAACGCGTCATTCGCATGTTCCGAGGCCCCTCCGAAGCACCTCTCAAAGACCCTCAACGGCCCTCTCAGGCGAGGCTCCAGCCGATCCCGTCCAGGATGTCGTGCTCCGAGACGACGACCTCCTGAGCGCCCGTACGCTCCATGATCGACAGCAGTACGAGGGCGCCCGCGGCGATCACGTCCACCCGGCCCGGATGCATCACCGGGATCGCCGCGCGCTCGTCGTGCGTGGAGGTCAGCAGCCGGTCGGTGATCTCCCGGACCTTGGCCAGCGGGATCCGCGAGTGGTGGATCGCGGCCGAGTCGTACTCCTCCAGGCGCAGCGCGATCCCGGCGAGCGTCGTCACCGACCCCGCGAGGCCGACCAGCGTGTGCGCCTCGCCCAGCGGCACGGTCTCCGCTGCCTCGTCCAGCGCCGCGGCGACGTCCGCCTTTATGGCGGCGATCTGCTCGGCCGTCGGCGGGTCGGTGACCGCGCCGTCGTGCACGAGGTGCCGCTCGGTCATCCGCACACAGCCGACGTCGACGGAGCGGGCGGCCCGCACGGAGTCCGTACCGAGCACGAACTCCGTCGACCCGCCGCCGATGTCCACGACCAAGTACGGCTTCTCCAGGTCTTCGCGCCCGGTCAGCTCCTTCGTCGCGCCCGTGAAGGAGAACTCCGCCTCCTGGTCACCGGTGATCACCTCGGGCTCGACGCCCAGGATGTCCACCACGCCGCGCACGAAGTCGTCGCGGTTCTCCGCGTCGCGCGAGGCCGAGGTCGCCACGAAGCGCAGCTTCTCGGCGCCCAGCTCCTCGATCACCGTGGCGTACTCGCGGCAGGCCGCGAAGGTCCGCTCCAGCGCCTCCGGCGCCAGCCGCCCGGTACGGTCCACGCCCTGACCGAGCCGGACGATCTTCATCCGGCGGTCCAGGTCCTTCAGCTCCCCCGTCTCCGGGTCGGCGTCCGCCACCAGCAGGCGGATGGAGTTCGTACCGCAGTCGATGGCCGCGACCCGGGTCACTGGGCGTCTCCTTCTCCGTCACCGGCGCCGCACGGGCTCACGCACGGCCCCTTCTTCCACCACTCCGGCAGCATCGCGATGGCCTCGTCGCCCAGCGGATTGACGCCCGGCCCGGCCGCCAGCGAGTGGCCGACCAGCACATGCAGGCACTTCACCCGGTCCGGCATCCCGCCGGCGCTCGGGAAGCCCTGCAGCACCTCGATGGCGTCCCGCCGCCGGATGTAGTCCTCGTGCGCGGCGCGGTAGGCGGCGGCGAGCTCCGGGTCGGTCGCCAGTCGCTCGCTCATCTCCTTCATCACGCCGTTCGCCTCCAGCGTGCCGATCGCGGAGGCCGCGCGCGGGCACGTCAGGTAGTACAGCGTGGGGAAGGGCGTGCCGTCCTCCAGGCGCGGGGCCGTCTCGACCACGTCGGGGTTGCCACAGGGGCAGCGGTGCGCGATGGCGCGCAGGCCGCGCGGCGGGCGGCCCAGCTGCTCCCGGAACGCCGCGACGTCCGCGTCGGTGGGCTCGGTGGGCTCGGTCTGGGGAGGCGGCGTGTCCATGCAGGCTTCTCTTGTCGTCAGGGTTGAACGGTCGGCCGCCCCATCATCCCCCGGCGGCACCGCGGCGCGCGTCGGCGGAGTCCAGGCCGGACCAGATGGCTTCGTACCAGGGGCGCTGCACGGGACCCCGGCCGGCCCGCGGCCGGCCCGCGCCCGTGCCGTCCACGACGGTGTAGCCGGTCTCGCCCGGCATCACGTAGTGCAGGTGGCGGCGGGCCTGCTGGCGTACGTAGGCGGGGTCCTGCCAGCGCGCCTTCTCCTGGCGCAGCCGCTGCACCGCCTCCCGGGCCGTCTCGGCCTCACGGCGCTGCTCGGCGATGTCCGAGCGCTGCGAGACGTACGCCCTTATCGGATACGCGAGGGCCACGACCAGCGAGCACAGCACGAGCACGAGGAGCGCGGCGCGCCCGGTGAGCCGGCTGCGGCGGAACACGGTGGCCTCCCCTGGTGGCTGTGTACGCGGCGGCGGGTGACTGCGTACGTACGTCCCCGGCAACGGTACGGGACCGCTGCCGGGGACGTACGGAACTGAGACCTACTGGCGTCAGCCCTTGAAACGCGGGAAGGCGGAACGGCCCGCGTACACCGCCGCGTCGTCGAGGATCTCCTCGATGCGCAGCAGCTGGTTGTACTTGGCGACGCGCTCGGAGCGGGCCGGGGCGCCGGTCTTGATCTGGCCGCAGTTGGTGGCGACGGCCAGGTCGGCGATGGTGACGTCCTCGGTCTCGCCCGAGCGGTGCGACATCATGCACTTGAAGCCGTTGCGCTGGGCCAGCTCGACGGCGTCCAGGGTCTCGGTCAGCGAACCGATCTGGTTGACCTTGACCAGGAGGGCGTTGGCGGAGTTCTCCTCGATGCCGCGGGCCAGGCGCTCGGGGTTGGTGACGAACAGGTCGTCGCCCACGAGCTGCACCTTGGAGCCGAGCTTCTCGGTGATGACGTTCCAGCCGGCCCAGTCGTCCTCGAAGAGCGGGTCCTCGATGGAGACGAGCGGGTACGAGGCGACGAGCTCCTCGTAGTACTCGGTCATCTCGGCGGCCGAGCGGGACTTGCCCTCGAACTCGTACGCGCCGTCCTTGTAGAACTCGGAGGCGGCGACGTCGAGCGCCAGCGCGATGTCCTGGCCGGGGGTGTAGCCGGCCTCCTTGATGGCCTCGAGGATGAGGTCGAGGGCCTCACGGTTCGAGCCCAGGTTCGGGGCGAAGCCGCCCTCGTCGCCCAGGCCGGTGGCCAGGCCCTTGGCCTTCAGGACCTTCTTGAGGGTGTGGTAGACCTCGGCGCCCCAGCGCAGCGCCTCGGAGAAGGACTCCGCGCCGATCGGGGCGATCATGAACTCCTGGATGTCCACGTTGGAGTCGGCGTGCGAGCCGCCGTTCAGGATGTTCATCATCGGGACGGGCAGGACGTGCGCGTTCGGGCCACCGAGGTAGCGGAACAGCGGCAGGTCGCTGGCCTCGGACGCGGCGTGCGCGACGGCCAGGGAGACGCCCAGGATCGCGTTGGCGCCCAGGGAGCCCTTGTTGTCGGTGGCGTCCAGGTCGAACATCGCCTGGTCGATGAGGCGCTGCTCGGTGGCGTCGTAGCCGACCAGCTCGGGGCCGATCTGCTCGATGACGGCCAGCACGGCCTTCTCGACGCCCTTGCCGAGGTAACGGTTCGGGTCGCCGTCACGCAGCTCGATGGCCTCGAAGGCGCCGGTGGAGGCGCCCGACGGCACGGCCGCGCGGCCGGTGCTGCCGTCGTCGAGGCCGACCTCGACCTCGACCGTGGGGTTGCCTCGCGAGTCGAGGATCTCGCGAGCTACGACGACGTCGATCGACGGCACGTTGTCTCCTTCATGGGTGTCATCTGGAGTTCTGCAGCACGAGCCTAACGGCCCGCGGACCCTCCGCCTGCCCCTAGCCCCGTCTGTGAGACGAAAAAGGACCCAAAGGCCCGCAATACGGGAGGTAGCGTCCGGGATTCACGGCGGACGTAGGGGACAAAACGGTCCGTACGCATCTGAGCGGAGGGGCGCCCGGATGGCCACGGAAACGGGGAAGCCCCGCCCGGCGCGCTCGGGGGGACGCGCCTGGCGGGGCAGTCTCACGGGGTGGCGCTCACGCCGCCCTGAGGGCCGATCAGACGTTGAGCTTCTGGCCCGGGAAGATCAGGTCGGGGTTGCCGCCGACCGTCGACTTGTTGGCCTCGTAGACGGCCTTCCAGTTCTTGCCGTGCGCCTTGGCGATCTTGCCCAGGGTGTCGCCGGACTTCACGGTGTAGTTGCCGTGGCCGGTCACCGGCTTCGGGGCGGGCTGCTGCGGCGCCTCCTGCTTGGGGGCGGCCTGCTGCTGCGGGGCGGCCTGCTGCTTGGGCGCCTCCTGCTTCGGGGCGGCCTGCTGCTGAGCCTGGCCGGAGCCACCGGTGTTCACCTGCGCGGCCGGGCCACCGGCGGTCAGGCCGCCGGCACCGGCGCAGCCCCAGGCACCCGGGCCCTGCATGGCGAGCAGCTTCTCGGCGGTGGCGATCTGCTGGTCCTTGGTGGCCAGGTCGGCACGCGGCGCGTACTTGGTACCGCCCGCGGCGGCCCAGGAGGAGTTCGAGAACTGCAGGCCACCGTAGTAGCCGTTGCCGGTGTTGATCGACCAGTTGCCGCCGGACTCGCACTGGGCGACCTTGTCCCAGGTGGCGACCGAGGCGGCGTTGGCGGAACCGGCGGTCATCAGCGGGACGGCCACGGCGGCGCCGGCGACACCGGCGAGCGTGACGACGCGGACGGCCTTCGAGGGGCGGCGGTGCTTGCCCTTGAGCATGCTGTTCTTCCTCACCGACGCCTGCGAGGTGAGCTGTCGGGTTCGGGCTGTGAGTGGCCCGGCCGGATGCGCTGTCCGCACACCCGGCTTCACCCCAAGCCGCCGCCGCGTTTCCGCTGCGGTACGGCACTTACCTTGGTTCCCCCGCTCCTGCCTACGGCGCTTGCGCGACGGTTGTCCGACCGATCACCGGCAGGATTCGGCGAATGATCGGCGGGCTCGCTTGGTGCGAGCGGTGAAGAACGTAAACACACACCCCTCGGCGGTTCAAACCACCTTTTCGTAGGACAGTTTGCGGTTTTCGATCACCGGCGACATCTGTTTGCGCAGGTCGAACACGGTATGGAAAAGAACGGACAGGGCGGACGGAATACCTCGGGACGAGACCCATGTCTCACTTTCCCCAAATGAGGGCAACCATCGCGCACTTAGCGCGTGGGACGCTCCGTCACTGCCCGAGGTCGAGTCGCTGACCAGGCTGAATAAGGTCCGGATCAGCTCCGATGACACCCTCGTTGGCGTCATAGAGGCCGGTCCACCCCTCGGTCAGCCCGTACTCGGCCGCGATCGCGGAGAGGTTGTCGCCGGGCCGCACCGTGTACATGCCGTCGCGGTGCGCGTCACCGCCGCGCGAGGCGTGCCGACCCTCGGGGCGTCCGTCCTTGCCGTCGCCCTTGCTGTCGTCGGCGCCGCCACGGTGCCGGCCGGTACCGGGCGTGGAGGCGCCGCCGTCGGACGACGCGGGCGGCTCGGTGGCCTCCTCGGAGGGCTCCGTCGAGGGGCCGTCGGCGCTGGGCTGCTCGGAGGAGTCTCCGGAGGGGCTGCCGGAGGGGTCTTCCGTGGCGTCTTCGGAGGGCTGCGCATCGCCGGTGTCGGCGTCGGCGTCGCCGGACGGCGTGGCCGACGGCTCATCGGTGGCGCCGTCCGTCGCGTCATCCGTAGTGCCGTCCGTAGTGCCGTCGGACGGCTGGGTGTCGCCGGTGTCCGTGTCGCCTTCGAGGCCGGTGCCGATGCCGTCGTCCGAGGGCTCCGGCGCGGGCGTCTGCGTACTGCCCGGGTCCACGTCGGGTATCAGCCCGTCCAGATCGAGACCGGCGTTCACCGAGCAGCTCGGCCAGGCGTCCGGGCCGCGGTCGTTCAGGATCGACTCGGCGACCGCGATCTGCTGGGAGCGGCTGGCCAGGTCCGGGCGCTCGGCGTAGGACTCGCCGCCGTAGTCCTTCCACATCTCCAGGGTCAGCTGCAGCCCGCCGTAGAAGCCGTTGCCGGAGTTGGCGCTCCAGATGCCACCGCTCTCGCACAGCGCGACGCGGTCCCAGGTGGCGGTGTCGGCGGCCTGGGCACCGCCCGCGGTCAGCAGCGGCAGGGCCAGCCCGGCCCCCGTGACGGAGGCCGCCACCAGAAGGGCGGGGGCCTGACGGGGTCGGCGGTGTCTACCGGTGCCGGAGCGCATGCGACTGCCTTTCGAGAGGCTCTTGGTTGTCGCAGGCAAGGTAGCGGGGGCCCGCTCCGGTCTCAACCCGGTGTAGCCGAGATCACGCGAAGATCACGCTGCTGACGCCGGGTCAATCCTTCCCGGCCCCGGCGCCCTTGGCGCATTCCGGTACGTACGCGAATGCCCTTTCTGACGGGCCGTCGGGGACCGGCGCACACACTGCCCGAGACGTTGCGCTATGCGCCTTTTGGCACGTCGGACTGCGCGGTGTCCGAAGCTGCGGACGGCGTGATGTCCGGCGGTGTCTCCCGCGCTCCCTCCGGCGTGAATCCCACCGGCAGCGCCCGCAGCCCGCGCATGATCAGGCCACCGCGCCACCGCAGGTCATCGGGGTCGGCGGCCAGCCGGAGGTCGGGCAGCCGGGTCAGCAGGGTCGCCAGCGCCGTACGGCCTTCGAGGCGGGCGAGCGGCGCGCCCAGGCAGTAGTGGATACCGTGCCCGTAACCGAGGTGCTGGTTGTCGCGGCGCCCGAGGTCCAGCGTGTCCGGCGCGTCGAACCGCTCCGGGTCCCGGTCGGCGGCCGCCAGTACCACCAGTACCGGATCGCCCGCGGCGATCGACTGCCCGCCGATCGTCAGCTCCTGCGTCGCGAACCGCCAGGTCGCCAGCTCCACCGGCCCGTCGTAACGCAGCAGTTCCTCGATCCCGGTCGCGAGCAGCTCCTCGTCGCCCGCGGCCAGCGCGTCCTGCAGCCGCGCCCGCTGCTCCGGGTTGCGCAGCAGCGCGTACGTACCGTTCCCGATCAGGTTGACCGTCGTCTCGAACCCGGCGAAGAGCAGGATGAACGCCATCGCTGCCGCTTCGTTCTCGGTGAGGTGCTCGCCGTGGTCGGAGGCACGGATGAGGGCCGAGATCAGGTCCTCGTCCTCGGTCTCCTCGGCAGCGAGCGACTCGCGCTTGCGGTGGATCAGATCGGTCAGATACGCGCGCATCTTCTTCACGGACCGGGCGACCCCGCCGCGCGGCCCGCCGCCGTGCCGGATCATCATCCCGGCCCAGTCCCGGAAGTCGTCCTGGTCCTCGCGCGGCACGCCCAGCAGGTCGCAGATCGCGTAGATGGGGAGTGGGAAGGCGAACTCGTGGATGAGGTCGGCCTCGCCGCGCTCGGCGAAGCCGTCGATCAGCTGGTCGGTCAGCTCCTGTACGCGCGGTGCGAAGCGCGCCACCGTACGCGGCGTGAACGCCTTGGAGACGAGGCGGCGGAGCCGGGTGTGGTCGGGCGGGTCGATGTTGAGCAGGTGCGTCATCAGGTTGGCGCTGCGTTCCCCGGGGATGCCGACCTTGCCCTTGCCGTGCGCGGCCTCGCTGTGGTGCTGCGGATTCTTGGAGAGCCGCGGATCGGCCAGCGCCTCGCGCGCATCCGCGTACCGGGTGACCAGCCACGCCTCGACCCCGCTGGGCAGCGCGGTGCGGTGGACGGGCGCATGCTCGCGCAGCCAGGCGTACGCGGGATAGGGGTCGGCGGCGAACTCCCAGGTGAAGAGCTCGGGGCAGGCGGGAAGGGGGGCGGGGGCGGTGGGGGTCTGCTCGTGCACTCTTCGACGGTAACCGGTTATCCACAGGGGGCGGTTACTGTCGGTGGCGGGCTGTAGCTTTTGGGTAGTGCGGTGGAGGTGGGGGAGGGGCTTTCGCCGACTGCTTCCGCTTTCGCCGACCGACTCTCGGTGGATGGGGAGAGGGAGGGGCCCTGCCAGGAACGCGCTAGCCCGCCCCCTCCGCCGCCACAATCGCATCCCGGTACGTACGCGCCGCCGCCCGCAGCGCCGTCTCCGGGTCGGTGCCCTCCGCCTGGGCCCGTACGGCCAGCGCCAGCAGCTCGTACCCGATGCCCTCGCCCGCGACCGGCACGTCGAGCCCGGCCGTACGGGCCCGGGACGCCAGCTTCGCGGCCAGCGCCAGGGCCGGCTGCCCCAGCGGCACCCCCTCCGTCACCGACTCGCGCCCCTTCTCGACCGCCTTCGTCCGCAGCCAGTGCGCCCTGACGTCCTCCGGCGTCGCCGCCTCCTCGTCACCGAAGACGTGCGGGTGCCGGTGGATCAGCTTGTCGACGATGCCACCCGCGACGTCATCGATCGAGAACGGCTCATCGGGGTCGTCCTGCGCGATCCGCGAATGGAAGACCACCTGGAGCAGTACGTCACCCAGCTCCTCGGCGAGCGCCCCCCGGTCCCCCTCCTCGATCGCCTCGACCAGCTCGTACGCCTCCTCCAGGCCGTACTTCGCCAGGTCCTCGTGCGTCCGGATGCCGCTCCACGGGCACGCGACGCGGATCTGGTCCATGACCTGTACGAGGTCCAGCAGCCGGGCGCCGGGCAGATCGTACGAACCGGGCAGCAGCTCCAGGTCGGGCATCGCCTCGCGACCCGACCCGGCGAGCCGGGCCAGCCCGTCGGTCAGCGCGCTCTCGCCGTCGGCGGAGGTCAGTACGACCGCCGTACGGGCGCCGCTCACGCAGTGGTCGACCAGCTCGCGGGCGGTGGGCTCCGCGATCTCGACCGCGATGCCCGCCTCGGCGAGGTACGGCAGCTGCGGGTGGTCCGGGTCGGTGCACAGCACACGGTCGGCGCCGCGCAGCGTCTGCCACGCGGGCCAGGACAGCAGGCCGGGTGCGACCCGGTGGCTGGTGGTGAGCAGGACCAGGCGGCCGGTGGCAGAAGCGTTCACCCGTCGAACGTAACGCACGGCCGGGGCCGGGCGAGCCCCGGCATGCCTCACACCGCCGGCCCCAGGCGTCACACCTGCTGCTTCTGCTCCGTCCGCACCCACGGGGTCTTCGCCTCGCCGAGCATGACCTGGCGGTCGTCCCACTTGCCGAAGCGCGGATTCACATCGATCCCGAGGTCGCGCGAGGTCTTGGCCAGCGCCTGGGCCAGCCGCTGCTGCCCCTGCGGCGACTGGCGGTTCACGCCCAGCTTCTTCGCGATGCCGTCCATCAGGATCTGGTTGCGCACCACGCCGTCGATCTCGCCCGGCGCGATGGCCTGCTGCAGCCACATCGCCTTCAGCCGGTCGGCGCCACCGGCCCGCTGCTCGGCGGCAGACCGCCACTTCTGCACCTCGGAACGGCTGGCCTCGACGCCGGCGTCCTTCGCGCTGCGCGCCAGTACGCGGTCGAAGATCATGCTGTTGAGCGTGGCCAGGCTGAGCCGGCCGGTGTTCTGGATGAGCTGCGCGCCCTGCGGGGCGCCTTCCTGGGCGGTACGGACGTTCTTCACCCGCGCCTGGAGCTGCGCCACGGTGATCCGCTCGCCTCCCACGACGGCCGCGGCACCTGGGTGCGCGTCACTGCCGCAGGCCGACAGGAGCGGGGCCGCCACGATCGCGGCGGCGGAAACGGAGAGCGCAGTCCTACGGCGGAGCATTCGGCCTCCCGGCGAAGATCATGAACGACAGCGGGGGCCTTCCACAGCACCTCGCGGGCGTATCAGTCCTGGCGTTGATCGATGGTATGGAGTCCGCGCGGCGCGGACCAGCAATTCGACCAACGATTGCGGCACTTTTGTGTTTCGTACCCGGGGACGCGGCGGAGGCGGTGATTCCGGGCAGCCGGCCGCTCAGCGGACGCGGGCCAGCCACTCCAGCGTCCGGCGCACCTCCGCAGGGAAGGCGTGATGCGCGCCGTGCACCCGCTCCGCGTCGTACAACAGCCGGGCCAGCGTCTCCTGCGCCGCACCACGCTCGCCGAGCGCGAGCAGCAAGTGGCCTATGGAACGCCGTATCTCCAGCGGCCGTACGGGGTCATCTGACGCCGCCTCGAAGTGCGGCAGCAGCGTGCGGTACTCCTCCAGGGCCGCCGCGACCTCGCCCAGCTGCTCCAGGCACTGCGCCGCCTCGAAACGGAACTGGAGCGCCTGGCGAGCCGCACGCGGACCGGACCCCCGCGCGAACTCCTCGGCCAGCAGCCGAAGTTCCGGCAGCGCACGCCGGTACTGCCCGTCGTCCATCAACGTGGCCGCGTACTGCTTGCGCAGCGTCCGCACGACCGGCGAGTGCTCACCGTGCCGCGCGGCGGCGGCCGGCAGGATGCCGCCCAGGATGTCGACGGCCTGCGTGATCCGCCCATGGTCCAGCAACCGCTTGACCTCCTCAACAGCAGCCGCGACGTCCAGCCCGAGGGGTGTGGGCGCGGATATGGGCGTGGGCGTGGGCGTGGCCGCAGAGGACGGTACGAAGGCTGGCGTACGAGGGTCCGCACCCGGCGGCACGGTCACCGACGCGGCGGGGACGCGCGGCATTGCGACGGCGGGTACGGGAACGGGCTGTACGGGTACGGGCGGTGGGGATACAGGCTGTCCAACGGGCGTCCGTACCTCAGCCACCGCCCCAGCCGCTACCGATCCAGCCGCCACCGGTACGGCTGTCATCATCGGTACGGCCGTCACCGCCGTCCCCCCGGCGCCCGGCGCCACCGCGCGCCGGGGCCATGGCGCATGCGGCAGCAGGAACGGCCGGGTCGGATCCATCGGCGCCACCGGCAGCGACGCCACCCCTGCTCCTCCCCCTCTCCCGGAGCCGGCGTGCGGGAGCAGTGGGGCCAGCGCCTGGTACACCTCCTGCGCGTCGGCCGGGCGGTGTTCGGGGTCCTTGGCCAGCAGCCGCAGCACCAGCGCTTCCAGCGCCTCGGGCACGTCGGGGCGCAACTGCCGCACCGGCACCGGCATCTCGTACAAGTGACGGTGCAGCACGCCCAGCGCCGTCGACCCGGCGAACGGCACGGACCCGCTGAGCAGTTCATGCAGCAGCACACCGAGCGCGTACAGGTCGGTGTACGGGCCGACCGTCCCGCCCATGGCCTGCTCGGGCGCCATGTACGCGGGGCTGCCGATGGGCGAGCCGGTATGGGTGAGGCGGGTGGTGTCCGTGTCCAGTGCGGAGGCGATGCCGAGGTCCAGGACGGTGACCGTGCCGTCCGCCTTGACCATGACGTTCCGCGGCTTGAGGTCCCGGTGCACGATCGGCACCGCGTGCACGGACGCCAGCACCGCGCACAGCTGCGCCGCCACGCACACGGCCCAGGTCCAGGGGTAGGGGTCGTGCTCGGCGAGGTGGTCGGCGAGGTCGGCGCCCTCGACGTACTGCATGACCAGGAAGAGGTCGTCGCCATCGCTGCCCGCGTCGTGCACGGTGACCAGCCCTGGATGGTCGACCTGCGCGGTCACCCGGCACTCGCGCGCGAAACGGTGCCGCAGCTCCTCCGCGTCGGGCGTGCCTGCCAGCCGGTCGGGACGGAGCAGCTTGACACCGACCCGGCGGTCCAGGCGCCGGTCGTACGCGATCCATACCTGGCCCATGCCGCCCTGCCCGAGCAGCGCGGAAAGCTCATACCGCTCGCCGATGACTCTGCCGTTCACCGCCCTTCCCCCTCCTGTCGACCATCGCCCCCGGCGCTCTCACCCCGGCGGAGGTACTCGCTGAGCTCATCCAACTCGGCCCGCACCCGCTCAATCCGCTGCGGCCGCGGCTGCGGCTGCGCGGGGACGGGCGCGGCGTACGGGTTCGGCAGGGAGGCGTACGGCCCATACGCAGAGCCCCCATACGCAGAGGTCCCATACGCAGAGGTCCCATACGGCTGGCCGGCCCGGCCGTGGTCGGCCGGGTATCCCGCGAGCGAATGGGCACGGGCACGGGCACCGGCACGGATGTCGACCACGAGGTAGTACGCGACAGCGCCCGCCATCTGCAGCAGGACCAGGGCCATTGCCACATCCCCGCGCCAGTCGCTCTCCGGCACCGAACCGACCACGGCCAGCAGCGGGATGGCCAGCGCCGCATCCACCCCGAAGATCCACCAGCTCACCGGCCGCCGGTGCACCAGCGCGGCACGCAGCAACGTCACCCAGGCGAGCATCCCGATGCTGAGCACGGCGGTCGCCACGAAGACCACCCGCAGCAGCACGACCGTGCCTGCCTTGGGGAGACGGGGCGGTGGCGGAGCCGGGGCGGCGGGGCCGTGCATTGCTGCTCCTGGTCGGTATGGCCGTCGTGGCGGGTTTTTTCGAGCGTATATACCGACACTGACAACACCGCCTGGGTTGTACGGAACCACATCCCGGTCCGGTCACAGCCGCACCCGCACGCCCCGGCCGACCCCCGGCGCCCCGGCCGGTCACCCGGCTCCCCACCGGATCACCCCGGCGGTATGGACCCGTCCGTCAGCCCGTCGTACAGGCCCTGCGCCAGGCGCTCGCCCAGCCGGGCCGACTCACGCAGCGCTTCCTCGAACGCGGCGAGCGCCCGGAAGCGTTCGCCGTATCCGCGCTGCTCGGCCGGGGGCAGCCGGGGCAGTTGGAGGCGGCGGACGTCGAGCCGGGTGGCGGTGGAGGCGTAGCTGCTGGCCTGGCGGTTGTTGGCGGTACCGCGCAGGAACCCGGCCAGGAACCAGGGGTCCAGCGCGGACGGGTCCGGCCGCAGCAGGAAGAGATTCCGGCCGAGCGCCGCACCCTCGGTGGCGTCATCGACGACCCGGGCGATGGCGCCGCCGCCCAGGACCGGCACGACGACATCGCCCGCCTGGAGAAGGACCGGCTCTTCGGGGGCGTCGCCGGTGGCCGGTTCGGGAAGGGTGCCGGACGGTGGCGTGCCACCGATGACGTCGTGCTCGGTGAGCTGGACGGGGCCCTCACCGAGGGCGGCCGTGCCGGGCCCGCCGGCCCGCAGCAACAGCGCGCCGCCCCGGGCCAGCTCGCCGACGGTGGTCAGCGGCCAGCGGGCGGGCGCCGCCCGGCCGGCGGACGCGGGGGCCGGCGCGAGATCGGTGGTACGGGCGAGGGCGGCGGTCAGCTCCTCGTGTGCCCGGGCCAGTTCGGCGGGGCCGCCTCCCGCGGCGGGCGGCGGGAGGTGCCGGGCCGGGGCGAGGTCGACGTCGTCGTCCAGCAGGTCGATGGCGGCCAGCGAGCGCCGTACGCCCGGCTGTTCCTCGATGCCGCCCTCGTGGTCGAAGGCCCGCCAGGCATCCAGGACGGTGGCGCGCACGGTCTGCCAGTCGAGCTTGTCCCGGCCTCCCGGGGCGAGTTCGGCGGTGTCGACGACCAGGAGGTGAGGAGCGGGCGGCGGGGCGCTGCCCGGCCGGTGCAGCACCCATAGGTGCAGCGGGATGCCGTACGGCGGCGCGGCGCCGGCGGGCAGCGCGATGACGGCCCGCAGCGCGCCGCGGCGCAGCAGGTCGGCGCGGATCCGGCGGCCGGAGCGGCGGGAGGCGGCGGCGGGCGGCATGAGCAGGACGGCCGTACCGCCGGTCTTGAGACGGGCCAGTGCGTGCTGCACCCAGGCCAGCTCGGATTCCGTACGGGCCGGGAAGCCGTACTCCCAGCGGGGGTCGTAGGCCAGGGTGTCGTGGCCCCAGTTCCGCTCGTTGAAGGGCGGGTGGGCGAGGACGGCGTCGACCGCGAGGTCGGGGAAGGCGTCGGCGCGCAGCGTGTCGGCGGCCTGGATCCGGACCTGGGTCTCCGGCGAACGCAGGGCCAGGCGCAGGGCGGTGAGCGCGGCGAGATCGGCGTCGGCCTCCTGCCCGTAGAGCGCGGCGGGCTCCGGACGCACCGGGCCGGGGGCCGGCTCCTGTGCGGGGTACAGCAGGGTGCCCGTACCGGCGGCGGGGTCCAGGACGGCATCGGCGGGGCCGGCCAGCTCGGCCATGAGGGCGGCGAGGCCGGGCGGGGTGAGGGTGTACTGCCGGGGGTTGGCGTCCAGATGGCGGCCGAGCAGGAACTCGTATGCATACGGAGCGCCTTCCGCATCCTCCGCGAGCTCGGCGGCCGCCCGGACGAGGGCGCTGGACGGGGCGAGGGTCTCTCGGGTGAGGCCCGTGACGGGGTGGGCGGGGCCGAGCCGGGCGGTGAGGACGGCGTCGAGCGCGGGCGGCAGCAGATCTGTCAGCTCGGCATCGTCCTCGGCGCGCGCGAGCCCGCGCCAGACGGCGGGGCGGTCACGGACGAGGAGGAGAACGGCTCCGACGTGCCGCAGGGCCGTGGCGGCGCCGGCCGGGTGGCCCGCGACCTGCTGCCACACCCGCTCGCGCAGCGGCACTTCGGCGAGCTTGCCCTGATCGCGCAGCCACTGCTCGACGGCGGTCAGCGCGAAGGCGGGGCTGGCCTCCGTGCCTCCCACGGGCCGGGGGAAGTCGGCGTGCCGGCGGCGCCAGTTGCTGACCGCGGCCCGGCCCACGCCGGCCAGGCGCGCGATACCCGCAGCGGTCACCTCCGCCGCGACCGCGGCTTCCACCGCGGTCTGCGCTGGGGTCTCCGGTGTTGCGTTCTCCGGCACCTGACTGGCTCCCGTCCGATCGCTCCGTCGCGTCTGTCGCCTGTGTCAGCGAGCATACCCACGACACAGCCCCGAACCCCTTCACGCCGTGAATTAACACTTTCCCGTGAACCGTGTTGACTCGGTTCACAGCCTCTGCTGTTATTGAGCCATCGCGACACCAGCTCCACCTTTCTCGACTTTCTTCTCGTTCTTCTCCTCTCTCTTTCTTCAGGTCGATTCGTCAGAACCGATCGAGACTCCCGGAAGGGACCCAAAGCCATGTCCCAGCAGATGCAGTTCCCGCCCGGCGCACCGGTTCCGACGGGCGCCCCGGCTCCGCAGGCCGCGCGCAACGGCCTGGGCATCGCGGCCCTCGTGCTCGGCGTGATCGGCGCCCTGTCCGGTCTGATACCGCTCATGTTCTGGTTCGCCGGCACGCTCGGCCTGCTGGCCCTGATCTTCGGCCTGGTCGGCCGCGGCCGCGCCAAGCGCGGTCAGGCCACCAATAAGGGGGTCGCGCTGGCGGGCGTGCTGCTGGGCGTCGCCTCGCTGATCCTGTCGGTGGTCGGTGCGGTCATCACCTTCACCGCGGTCAAGGACACGGTCGACGAGATCAACAAGTCGCTGGAGACCTCCACCGCGCAGCCCAAGAGCGGGGACGATGACGCGGCCGGCACGGGCGGCGGCTCGAAGGGCAAGGTGGGCGAGGCGCTGCACGCCGGCGACACCGCCGAGTACGACACGGGTCTGAGCGTCACGGTGTCCAAGGCGACCGCGTACACCGTCGGCGAGTTCGCCGTCGGTCACAAGGAGGGCCAGAAGGCTTACAAGATCACGGTGCAGCTGGAGAACAAGGGCAAGGAAAAGTTCGACAGCACCCTGACCCTGGTCGAGGCGCGCGCCGGCAAGGACGGCAAGGCCGCGGAGCAGATATTCGACGGCACGGTCGGCGAGGGCTTCAACGGCAAGATCCTGCCGGGCAAGAGCGCGAGCGTGGAGTTCGCCTTCGACGCGCCGGCGGGGGCGAAGAACCTCGACGTCGAGGTGACGCCGGGCCTGGAGCACGAGGCGTCCCAGTGGGACCTGGGTCTGTGACCTGCCCCTGACGACCACCGGCACCGTGCCCGACCAGCCATCCCAGGCTGACGGGCACGGCCGCCGTACTGGCTGACGAGTACTGCCGCCGTACAGGCTGACGGGCGCGGCCGCCGTGCCGTACTGGCTGACGGGCACCGGCCCGTCGTTGGGGTTCCGGTCGGCTAGTTCGCGTGGAAGCGGGGCGGTGCCTCGGTCGGGTTGCCGCCTGTGGGGAGGTGCTCGGCCGGGCAGGTGTTCAGTACCTTCCCCATTGCCGCCTTCTCCGCGCGCGTCACCCACAGGCCGTACTTCTTCTTCACCGCGACCTGCTGGGCGATGTAGTCGCAGCGGTAGCCCTTGTTGGCCGGGAGCCAGGTGGCCGCGTCGCCGTCGCTCTTCTGGCGATTGGCGGAGGCGCCGACCGCGATGAGGTTCAGCGGATCGTTGGCCAGCGCGATCCGCTTGCCGGCCGGCCACTGCTGGGCGCCCTTCTGCCAGGCGTCCGACAGGGCCACGACGTGGTCGATGTCCACGAGGCTGCTGCCGCGCCGGAAGATCACCCGCTGCCCGGTGTAGGGGTCCTTCGCCAGTTCGCCCGAGGACACCTTGCAGTGTCCGTCCTGGTACTGCACCTGCGTCAGGTCGCGTTTGAGGATGTCCTCGCGGGTCGGGCAGCCGTTGCTGTCGGTGTCGGCCCAGGCGGTGCCGAAGCGGTCTCGCTCGTATCCGGTCTTCGGGGCCCGGCCCTTGACCGTGAGCGAGCCGAGCGCCGCGAGCGCACTGCCCGGTTCGCCCGTCGCCGTGGGAACGTCCGGGCTCCGCTTGCCGTCTCCTTGAGTGCTGCCGCCGGACGGGTTGCAGCCGGCCAGGGCGAGGGCCGCGGCCAGGGCCGTCACGGAGAGCGCGGCACGGCGTACGGGAAGCGCGGACCGTATCAAGGGGACATCCAATCTTCGGTTGCATCGCGGCAGGCGGGGCACGGGGGACCCCTTGGTGACCGTACGTCTCGTCGGCCACGTTGTAGGACGGGCCGTCCGATTCGATGGTTTCGAGTACCTTTCGGAAGTTGAGACGGCAGAGAGCAAGCACGGGGCCAGGCGAGCGAGAAAGAGTAAGGATCGATCCGCATGGACACGGCCGCAGCAACCGCGACGGACGAGGCCGGCGCACGGACCCCGGCCGCGGCCGACAGCCGTACCGGGCGCGGGCCGGGCCGCCTCCGTGGCCGGGCCGCCGCGTTGCGCGCCCCGCGCCTGGATCCGTACTGGACGGCCGCCGCCCTCTTCACGCTGTTCGCCGCGGTGTCCGTGCAGCGGTACCGCACCATGGGCACGATCTCCTGGGACCTCGGGATATTCGAGCAGGTCGTCCGGTCCTACGCGCATCTCCGGGCCCCCGTCGCCGATCTCAAGGGCCCCGGCGCGAACATCCTCGGCGACCACTTCAGTCCGGTACTCGCCCTGCTCGCCCCGCTCTACCGGCTGCTGCCCTCCCCCGTGACCCTGCTCGTCGCGCAGGCCGCGCTCTTCGCACTGTCCGCCGTGCCCGTCACCCGGTGCGCGGCCCGGCTGCTCGGCCGCCGCTCCGGACTCGCCGTCGGCGTGGCGTACGGGCTGTCCTGGGGGCTGCAGCGCGCGGTCGACTTCGACTTCCACGAGATCGCGTTCGCGCTGCCGTTGATCGCCTTCTCGTTGGAGGCGGTGATCGGCAGGCGCTGGACCGCAGCGGTGTGCTGGGCGGTCCCGCTGGTCCTGGTCAAGGAGGACCTCGGGGTGACCGCGGCGGCCATCGGCGTGATCATCCTGATCCGGACCCGGCGGGCGCTGCCAGCGGCCGTCACGCTGGTCCTCCTCGGCCTCGCCGCCAGCGCCCTCACCCTCGCCGTGATCATCCCTGCCTTCAACGGCACCGGCTCGTACGACTACTGGACCAAGCTCAGCGGTGACGGCGGCCCGGCGCCGGTCATCCCCGTGGACACGGCCGTCCGTACGCTGCTGTGGACGCTGCTGCCGACCACCGGCCTGCTGGCGCTGCGTTCACCGCTGCTGCTCGCCGCGGTGCCGACCCTCGGCTGGCGTTTCGTCTCGCACGACGACCATTACTGGGGCACCGACTGGCACTACAGCGCCGTCCTGATGCCGGTGGTCTTCCTCGCGCTGGTCGACGCGGTGCCCCGGTTCCGGATGAGCGGCCGCCCCTGGCTGCGCAGTTACGCCACGCACGTCCCGGCGGCGGCGCTGGCCGCGGCCCTCGCCCTGACCACCACGCTCCCGCTGGCGCGGCTCACCGAAGCGGCCACCTACCGCACGCCGTCCACCGTCCCCCAGGCCGAGGCGCTGCTCGGCCGCATCCCCGACGGCGCCACCGTCGAGGCCGACGTCCGGCCCATCAGCCGCCTCACCGGCCGTACGACGGTGTACTGGATAGGCGACACCCGCGGCATCGCCCCGGACTACATCGCCGTCCAGCTCCGCGACGGCCGGACCACCCCGCAGGCCCTCGCGGACGCCGTCCACCGCCACCCGGGCGCGGTGTACGTACCGGACGGCGAGGCCGGCGGCCTCACGCTCCTCAAGCGCGCCACGAAGGACTGAGAGCCGCGGCAGGGGCCCCCACGGCCCCGCCGCCGCGGCGGACCCGAGACCCGCTGCCCCGGCTCACGAGGCGGGCGCTCCCCTACGACCCCAGCACCGACGTGAGGAACTCCCCCACCCAAGCCAGCAGTTCGCGCCCGACCAGGGGCTTGCCGCCGATCTTGCCCGTGGTCGGGCGGGGGACCAGGACCTGGTGGGTGGCGGGCTTGATGACCGTGCGCGGGTACAGGCGCTTCAGTCGCAGCTCCTGGGACTCGCGCAGTTCGACCGGGCCGAAGCGGATGTTGGAGCCCTGCAGCGTGATGTCGGTGACGCCGCAGGCGCGGGCGAGCATCCGCAGGCCCGCGACCAGCAGGAGGTTCTCCACCGGCTCGGGGAGCTTGCCGTAGCGGTCGGTCAGCTCCTCGCGTACCGAGGCGATGTCCTCCTCGGTGTTGGCCGCGGCGATCGCGCGGTACGCCTGCAGGCGCAGCCGCTCGCCGGGGGCGTAGTCGTGCGGGACGTGCGCGTCCACCGGCAGCTCGATCTTGACCTCGAGCGGCGGCTCTTCCTCCACGCCGCCTTCCAGGGAGGCGCGGTAGTCCGCCACGGCCTCGCCGACCATGCGGACGTACAGGTCGAAGCCGACGCCCGCGATGTGGCCCGACTGCTCGCCGCCGAGGAGGTTGCCCGCGCCGCGGATCTCCAGGTCCTTCATGGCGACGTACATGCCGGCGCCCATCTCCGTGTGCTGGGCGATGGTGGCCAGCCGCTCGTGCGCGGTCTCGGTGAGCGGCTTCTCCGGCGGGTAGAGGAAGTACGCGTAACCGCGCTCCCTCCCTCGTCCCACGCGGCCGCGCAGCTGATGCAGCTGCGAGAGGCCGAAATTGTCGCCTCGTTCAACGATCAGCGTGTTGGCGTTGGAGATGTCGATGCCGGACTCGACGATGGTCGTGGCGACCAGTACGTCGGACTTCTTCTCCCAGAAGTCGACCACGACCTGTTCGAGCGCGGACTCCGACATCTGGCCGTGGGCGGTGGTGATGCGCGCCTCGGGGACGATCTCGCGGAGCCGGGCCGCGGCCCGGTCGATGGACTCCACACGGTTGTGGATGTAGAAGACCTGGCCCTCGCGGAGCAGTTCGCGGCGGATGGCGGCGCCGATCTGCTTCTCCTCGTACGGCCCGACGAAGGTCAGGACCGGGTGCCGCTCCTCGGGCGGGGTGGTGATGGTCGACATCTCGCGGATGCCGGTCACCGCCATCTCCAAAGTCCTGGGGATGGGCGTTGCGGACATCGTGAGCACGTCCACGTTGGCGCGGAGCTTCTTCAGCTGCTCCTTGTGCTCGACACCGAAGCGCTGCTCCTCGTCGACGATGACCAGGCCCAGGTCCTTGAACTTGGTCTCGGAGGAGAAGAGGCGGTGGGTGCCGATGACGATGTCGACCGAGCCGTCCTTCAGCCCCTCCAGGGTGGCCTTGGACTCGGTCTCGGTCTGGAAGCGGGAGAGGGCACGGACGTTGACGGGGAACTGGCCGTAGCGCTCGGTGAAGGTGCCGAAGTGCTGCTGCACGAGCAGCGTGGTCGGGACCAGCACGGCGACCTGCTTGCCGTCCTGGACGGCCTTGAAGGCGGCGCGCACCGCGATCTCGGTCTTGCCGTAGCCGACGTCGCCGCAGATCAGCCGGTCCATCGGGACCGACTTCTCCATGTCCTCCTTGACCTCGGCGATGGTGGTGAGCTGGTCGGGCGTCTCCGCATACGGGAACGCGTCCTCCAGCTCGCGCTGCCAGGGGGTGTCCGGGCCGAACGTGTGGCCGGGCGCCGCCATCCGGGCCGAGTACAGCTTGATCAGGTCGGCCGCGATCTCCTTGACGGCCTTCTTGGCGCGCGCCTTGGTCTTGGTCCAGTCGGCGCCGCCGAGGCGATGCAGCGTCGGGGCCTCGCCGCCCACGTACTTGGTGACCTGCTCCAGCTGGTCGGTGGGGATGTAGAGGCGGTCGCCGGGCTGGCCGCGCTTGGCGGGCGCGTACTCGACGAGGAGGTACTCGCGGGTGGCGCCTTGGACCGTGCGCTGCACCATCTCGATGTACCGGCCCACGCCGTGCTGTTCGTGCACGATGTAGTCGCCCGCTTCGAGGGTCAGCGGGTCGATGGTCTTGCGGCGGCGGGCCGGCATCCGTGTGGCGTCCTTGCCGGCCGCCTTCTGGCCCGAGAGGTCGGTCTCGGTGAGGACGGCGAGCTGGAGGCCCGGGTCGACGAAGCCGTTGTCGATCGAGCCGCAGGAGACGTGCACGAGGGACGGCGAGATCTCCGCCAGCTCGGAGTCCAGGCGGGCGGCGATGCCCTCGCCGCCGAGCACCTCGACCGTACGGGCCGCGGGGCCGTGGCCCTCGGTGAGGTAGACCGTGCGCCAGCCGTCGGCCAGCCACTGCTTGGTGTCGGCGAGCGCGCGCTGGGTGTCGCCTCTGTACGTCTCGGGGGCGTGCATGCCGAGCTTGAGGGTGTCCCCGTCCGCCTCGCCCGCCTCGTCGGCGGCGAACTGCGAGACCGACCACCACATCATGCCCAGCTCGCGGGCGCGGTCCCGGACGTCCGCGATGCCCCACAGGGAGGCCGCGCCGACATCGATGGGCGCCTCCCCGCCGCCGGCCGTCGCCGCCCAGCTGGCCTGCAGGAATTCCTGGCTGGTGGCGACCAGGTCGGCGGCGCGCGTCCGCACCCGCTCCGGGTCGCAGACCACCGCCATGGAGCCCGCCGGCAGCACGTCCAGCAGCAGCTCCATCTCGTCCACGAGGACCGGCGCGAGGGACTCCATGCCCTCCACCGCGATGCCCTCGGCGATCTTGCCGAGCAGCTCGCCGAGCTCCGGGTGCTCCTCGGCGAGCGCCGCGGCCCGCTCCCGTACGGAGGCGGTGAGCAGCAGCTCACGACAGGGCGGCGCCCACAGACCGTGCTCGGCGATCTCCAGGGAGCGCTGGTCGGCGACCTTGAAGTACCGGATCTCCTCGACGTCGTCGCCCCAGAACTCGATCCGCAGCGGGTGTTCCTCGGTGGGCGGGAAGACGTCCAGGATGCCGCCGCGGACCGCGAACTCGCCGCGCTTCTCGACCAGTTCCACCCGGCTGTACGCGGCGGCCGCCAGGCCGTCCACGATCTCGCCCAGGTCGGCGCTCTCGCCGCTGCGCAGCGCGACGGGCTCCAGGTCGCCCAGCCCCTTGACCTGCGGCTGCAGCACGGAGCGCACGGGCGCGACCACGACCGAGACCGGGCCGGTCGCCGGGTCGTCCTTGCTGGGGTGGGCGAGCCGGCGCAGCACGGCGAGGCGGCGGCCGACGGTGTCCGAACGGGGCGAGAGCCGCTCGTGCGGCAGGGTCTCCCAGGAGGGGTACTCCACGACGCTGTCCTCGGGGAGCAGCGAGCGCAGCGCGGCGGCCAGGTCCTCGGCCTCCCGGCCGGTCGCGGTGACCGCGAGCACCGGGCGCCGGGCGTCGCGGGCCAGGGCGGCGACGGCGAAGGGACGGGCGGCCGGCGGGCCGACCAGGTCCAGGTGGCGGCGGTGCCCGTCGGTGGCGGCCTCGACCGCTTCGGCCAGCGCCGGGTCCCGTACGACGGCGTCGAGCAGTCCTGTCAGGCTCATGAAAAGGCTTCCGTCCCAGGGAGTCGGACAACGTGGGTGCCGCCCTGCGGCGGCTCGACGGCCGGCACCGCGGGCGGGCCAGGATCCCCCAGCGTACGCCCGGCCGCGGTGCGGATGGGGTCATCGGGGTGGTACGGGAGCGCGGCACCGGCGCGCGCCGCCGTGGCTGGTCGCGACGGCGCGGCACCGTCTCGACGGGCGAGAAGCCCCGTACCGCATTCCGGCCGCGCGTGGAATGGTGTCCCGTACACGGATACGGCGGAGGGGGCACGGTGAGCGGCACCGGCGGACGGACGGAACCGGAGCGGACGGCAGGCGCCGCACCACAGGCACCGGAGGCGCCGGAAGCACCGCAGGCGCCCGGGGCCGCGCCCGCGGCCGCCGCGGCTCCGGCCACCCGTCGCGGCCCCGTCGTCGCCGCCCTCATGCTCGGCATGGCGCTGGCCGCCCTGGACTCCACGATCATCGCCACCGCCGTCCCGCAGATCGTCGGCGACCTCGGCGGCTTCTCGGTCTTCTCCTGGCTCTTCTCCGGCTACCTCCTGGCCGTCACCGTCACCCTGCCCGTGTACGGCAAGCTCTCCGACACCTTCGGCCGCAAGCCCGTCCTCGTCGCCGGCATCGTGATCTTCCTCGTCGGCTCGCTGCTGTGCGCGGGCGCCTGGAACATGGCCTCGCTGATCGCCTTCCGCATCCTGCAGGGCCTCGGCGGCGGCGCCCTCCAGGGCACCGTGCAGACCATCGCCGCCGACCTGTACCCCATGAAGGAGCGGCCGCGCATACAGGCGAAGCTCTCCACCGTCTGGGCCACCTCCTCCGTGGCCGGGCCCGCGCTCGGCGGCCTGCTCGCGGCGTACGCGGACTGGCGCTGGATCTTCCTCGTCAACCTGCCGGTCGGCGCGCTCGCCCTCTGGCTCGTCCTGCGCCACTTCTTTGAGGACCGCGCGCACCGCTCCCGTACGACCCGTCCGGTCATCGACTGGCCCGGCGCGCTGGCCATCTTCGCCTGCGGCGGGCTGCTGCTGACCGCGCTCGTCCAGGGCGGCGTGGCCTGGCCCTGGTTGTCCGCACCCTCGCTGCTCCTCTTGGGCGGCAGCGCCCTGTGCGCGGCCGCCACCGTACTGATCGAACGCCGCGCCGCAGAACCGATCATCCCCGGCTGGGTCTGGCGCCGCCGCACCATCTCCACCGTCAACCTCGCGCTCGGCGCCCTCGGGCTGCTGATGGTCGCCCCGACCGTCTTCCTGCCCACCTACGCGCAGGCCGTACTGGGCCTCGGCCCCATCGCGGCCGGCTTCGTGCTGTCCACCATGACCATGAGCTGGCCGGTGGCGGCCGCGCTCAGCAGCCACGTCTACAACCGCTTCGGCATCCGCACCTGCGCGCTCCTCGGCATCGGCGCGGCCACGCTCGTACTGCTGGCCTTCCCGCAGCTGCCCTACCCCGGTGCGGCGTGGCAACCGGCCCTGCTGATGCTCGCGCTGGGCGCCACCCTCGGGCTGTTCCAGCTGCCGCTGATCATCGGAGTGCAGTCCTCCATCGGATACGCCGAACGGGGCACCGCCACCGCCTCGATCCTCTTCTGCCGCCAGGTCGGCCAGTCCGTCGGGGCCGCGCTCTTCGGGGCCGTCGCCAACGCCACCCTGGCCGGGCGGCTGGCCGACGCGCCCGCCGGCATCCGCGCCGGGCTGCCGGACGACCTGGACGCCGTCTCCCGCGCGCTGGAGCACGCCGGCACGCTCAGCGCGCAGGCCGCCGACTACCTGCGGCGCGCCGTGGACACCACGGTCGAGCACGTCTACTACGGCGCTGCCCTCGCCGGGCTGCTCGCCCTGGCCGCGCTGCTCTTCGCCCCGCGCCGCTTCCCCGTCCACGCGGACGCGCGGGGCGAGGGGGAGGCCGCGCCCGCTCCCGCCGAGAAGGACTGAGGCGGGCGGCGCTCAGCTCTCCGTACGCGGCAGCTCGGTCTCCAGCGTGTCTTCCTCATCGGGGTCCACACCACGCTTGGCGGGGGCCTCTTCGGGGGCGGGCGCGGCTTCGTAGGCGGGCACCGCTTCTGGGGCGGGCGCCTCTTCGTACGCAGCGTTGGCGCCGCCTTCGTACGCAGCGGTCGCGCCGCCTTCGTACGCAGCGGTCGCGCCGCCTTCATACGCAGCGCTCGCGGCCTCTTCGTACCCGGCGCCCGGGGCCTCTTCGTACGGCGCGTCCCGATGCTCTTCGTACGGCGCGTCGGTGTGCCCCCGTACGCCGTCCCCGGCGGCGGGCTCCTGTTCGTACCCCTGCACGTGCTCCTGCTCGTGCTCCTGCTCGTGTTCCTGGTCCGCCGCGTCCGGGTCCTTGCCCATGAGGGTGGCCAGGCTGCTGCGTACGTGGGCCATGTGGGAGCGCAGTTCCTCGCGGCGCTCCTCGTGTTCGCGCAGGACGCGTTCCGTGGCGCGTTCGACGCGGGCCGCCTCCGCCTCGCCCTCCGCGATCAGTTCGGCGGCGCGGGCCGCGGCCTCCTCATCGATGTGCCGCGCGGACTCCTCCATCCTGGCGTAGTGGCGCTGCACCTCCGCGATGCGCTCCTCGCCGCGCTCCTCCATGTCCGAGATCCGCTGCTGTATGGCCAGCTCGCGCTCGGCCAGCTCCTGTTCGGCCGCCGCCCACTGTTCGGCCAGGCTCTTCTCCTGGTCCTCCAGGACCTCCGCGGTGCGCCGGCGCATCTCGCGGAGCCGCTCTTCCGCCTCCTGGCGCGCCTCCTCGGCGGCTCTGGCGGCCTCCTCGACCATCGTCCGCGCCTCGGCCTCCGCGGCCTCCTCGGCACGTACAGCGGCGTCCTCGGCGTCCTGACACAGCTTCAGCGCGTACGCGTCGGCGGCGTCGCCCTGCTCCCGCCCGTAGTCCGCCGCCTCCTCCCGGAGTCGTTCGGCGTCCGCCGCCGCTTCGGTGCGCAGCCGGTCCGCCTCGGACTCCACCGTGGTCAGGATCAGCCGGGCCTGCTCGCCCAGGGATTCGTACGTCTGGGGCGGCATATGGGCGAGGTACTCGCGCAGCCGCTCCAGCTCGGCGGTCATCTCGTTGGCCAGCACGGTGAGACGGGCCGCCCGTTCCCAGCAGGAGTCGCGGTCCAGGGAGAGCCCTTCGACTCTGCGGTCCACGTCCGCCGGACGGTAACCACGCCCTCGTACGACCTCGAATCCGTGAGGCGACACCGATGCACTCATCCCTCAAAGCCCCTCTCCGACAGTGACGTGGTCCGGCGCACATCTTTGTTGATTGTTCCGAAGCGCCCATAACGCGACACTCCGCACCTATCACTGCCCAAGGATGCGTTACTTTTCAGCAGAAGTCGGAATCGGCTCGTCGGTACGCAGGGCACGGAACAATCGCCGCGCCCGCTCCGCGTCCCACACGAGTACGTCGCCCGCGCCGGCGACCACCGTCCCCGGGCCGGTGACCGGCACCGTCGTGGCCGTCCCGGAGCCGTTCGCCACCTGCTTCATCGACAGTCCCATCTGCGTCAGGTCCACCACGCCGGTGCGGCCGTCCACGCGCACCGCCGCCAGCGCCGCGTCCAGCGCGGGCACCGTCCGGAACGGGTTCAGCAGCGTCCCGGGGCCGAGCATCTTCTCCGACACCGCGCTGATCAGCTGCCGCTGACGCTGCACCCGTCCCAGATCGCCCTTCGGATCGCTGTAACGGGCCCGTACGTAGGCCAGCGCCTGCGTGCCGTTCATCTGCGAGCAGCCCGCCGGGAAGTCGGCGCCGGACTTCTCGTCCTTCAGGGGCGCGTCCAGGCACAGCCGTACTCCGCCCAGCGCGTCCACCACCCGTACCAAGCCGATGAAATCGACCTCGGCGTAGTGGTCCACGCGCAGGCCCGTCGCCTGTTCGACGGTGCGCGAGAGCAGCTTCGGGCCGCCCAGCCCGTACGCGGCGTTGATCTTGTTCTTGCCGTGTCCCGGCACCGCGACATAACTGTCCCGCGGCAGGCTCACCAGATACGGGCCGCTGTCCCCGTAGTGCAGCAGCATCACCGTGTCCGTGTTGCGCACCGCATCATGGCCCACATGCAGCTCCTGCTGCTGGCGTGCGGTCAGATCACGCCGACTGTCGGAGCCCACCAGAAGCCAGTTCGTGCCCTTGCCCGCGGCCGGCCGGTCCGAGTAGCCGCTGAGTGCGTCCATCTGGCGCAGCTGCCCGCCCGCCCAGAAGAACAGCGCGGCCGCCAGCGCCAGGGCCAGCAGCACCAGCACGGTCACCAGGAGCGCGATCCGCCGCGGCCAGGACCGCGACGGTGGGGACGGCGAGGACGGTGGGGCCATACCGGAATGATCGTGGCGCCCGACCCGCCTCGCAGGTCGAGCGCCACGTATGACACACCGTCACGGCCGTACGGGCGACAGCGCGCTCAGCGCCGCCGCCCCACCGCTGCAGAAGGCCGCCCCCAGCTACAGGAGGGCCGTCCCCCGGCTACAGGAGGGCCGTCCCCCGGCTACAGAAGGCCGTCCCACATCTGTTCCAGGAGGACCGACCACCAGGTCTCCGGCGAGCCGAGCGCCGCCGGGTCCAGGGCCGCCAGCTGCACCTGGAAGTCGGTGGTCCAGCGGCCCGCCTGCTCCGGGGTCAGCCCGTACCGCAGTCGCCACATCCGGCCCAGCATCGCCATGCAGCGCACGAACTCCGGCAGCCCGGTGTTCACGAACTGCGGCGTCGCCGCCTGCCCACCGGGGCCGGCCTCCAGCGGCACCGCCACGATGTGCGCCGTGCCGTACTGCACACACAGCTGACGGCCGAAGTCCGAGCCCATGACCAGGTACGAGCCCGCGTCCGGAGCCGGCTGCACGCCCCGCTCCTGGGCCAGCTCCGCCAGCGTCGGCACCGGCCGGCCCGGCTGCGCCTGCCCCCAGAAGAACGGGCCGAAATCGACCGGTACACCGGCCCAGACCAGGGTCTGCCCCACCACGTCGGGCACGCCCTGCCGGGAGACGGCGCGCTGGTCGAAGCGGAAGACGCCCTGCGGCCCGAACGCCTGCTCAAGCTCCTGCCCGATCGTCTGCGGCGGGACCGGCGGCGCGAGCTGTATCTGCGACGGGTGCGGCAGCGGCACGCGCACCGGCGCCGGACGGGCGGGCCCGTCCGCCACCTGGTGCAGCTCGCCCTGATGCTCCACCAGATGCCGTACGCCCTGCTGCCGCGAGGCGTGGTCGTGGCCGTACGCGGCGGTGTGGCTGATCCGCACCTGCGGCCAGGTCTCCCGGATCATCCGGGCGCAGTAACCGCCCGGCAGATCGCAGGACTCCAGCTCGGTGTGGAGCTCCAGCACCTGCTGCGGCGGCACGTTGAGCCCGCGCAGCTCGTGCAGGATCTGCCACTCCGGATGCGGCGTACCGGGCGCCGAACGCCGGATGATCTGCTGCTCGGACCCGTCGTGCGCGCGGTAACGCAGCACGGCCATGTACCCGGGACCGACGGTCGGCTGACCGGTCGGCGGCGCCTGCGGGTATCCGTACGCCGGAGGCGGCCCAGCAGGAGCGGCCGGGGCACCGGGCTGACCCACAGGAGCGGCGGGAGGCTGCATACCGGGGGCAGCGGGGGGCTGCATACCGGGAGCGGCCGGGGGCTGCGCACCAGGGGCGGGGGGAGGCGCCATACCGGGGGCGGCGGGAGGCTGCATACCGGGGGCAGCGGGCGGCGGCGTACCGGGGGCAGCAGGAGGCTGCACACCAGGGGCGGCCGGAGGCTGCGCACCGGGGCCTGCGGGCGGCGGCGTACCGGGGCCCGCGAGCATCGTCGCCGCGGCGTGCACGCCACCACCGGGGGTGCCGGGAGCGCCCGGCGGCGGGGTGGCCGGGGCGCCGGGCGGCGGCGGAGGCGTACCGGGGCCGGCGGCGCCGGGCACACCGGGCGGGGACGGGGGCGGCGGCCCGTCGCCGGCGCTCTTCGCCGCACCGGCGTTGCCGGGCAGCGACGAGCCGTCGGCCAGCATCGTGGCAGCCGCGTGCACGCCACCAGCGGGCGTACCGGGAGCACCGGGAGTACCCGGCGCACCGGGGGCCGGCGGAGGGCCGGGCGGCGCGGGCTGCGAGCCCTCGGCCGCGTCCGGCGCGCCGGACGCGCCGGACGGGCCGGTGGCGTCGGGGTCCTCCAGCTGGGAGACCATCTGCGTCGGTACGTAACCACCGCCTCCCGGCGCACCGGACGGCGCGGGCGGCGGCGTACCAGGTGCGGCGGGCGGCGGCGTACTGGGAGCAGCGGGTGGCGGAGGCGGCGTACCGGGCGCAGCGGCCGCCCCCGGAGGCGGCGGCAGGTGCGTGACCGCCGGGCCCGACGGCGGCGGCAGGTCCGAGAGCTTGGGAGCGGCTACGGGAGCGGCGGCACTCGGCTCCTCGATGGCCGGCTCGACCGCCGTGGGCGGCAGCCGGCTGCCCCCCTGGAGCAGCTCGGTCTTGGCATCCGGCCGCACCGCACCCGCGTCCTCGATGTCCAGCGGCGGCGCGAACACTGTCGCGGGCAGCCCCACCGACCGGTCGTCACCGTCGTCGTCCGCGGTGATGTCCGTGCCCTCCCAGGAGGGGGCGGCGGAAGTACTGGGAGACGTACCGGCGGCGGGAGTGACAGCCGCCGGGGCCTCGTCGACGGCAGGCGACTCCGCCACCGGCTGCGGCTCCGGCGCGGCGGCAGGCGTCTCCGCCACCGGCTCCGGCTCGGGCGCAGCGGCAGGCGCGCCAGGAGCCGACGCCCCCCGCTCCGGAATGCCGATCGCGTCCGCCGCCTCCTGCAGCCACTCCGGCGGCGTCAGCAGGAACGACGTCTGCTCCAGATCGATCCGCTGCCGCGGCACCTCCGGCGCGGGCGCCGCCTCCGGCACCCCGCCGTACTCCTCCTCGTACCGCCGGATCACCTCACCCACCGGCAGCCCCGGCCACAGCGTCGTCTCCCCGCTGTCCCGGGCGATCACCAGCCGCTGCCGGCCACCGCCGACCGCCGGCCCGCCCTCGCGGTCCTCCGCCCAGGCCACAAAGCCCAGCTCGAACTCCCGTACCTTCACCTCACGCTGCTGGTACGCCGGCACCTCACCGTTGACCCAGCGCTCCGCGCGCTCCTGCGCCTGCGCGAACGTCACCATCGCGCCTCACCCCTCCACCGGAACGGCGCGCGCGAAGCCACCGTCCACCATCAGGTTCGCCACGGTCTCCAGCTCCGGCGGATTGCCCGCGAGCCGCTCCAGGAACTCATCGAAGTCCCCGCCGCACGGCAACAGCAGCCGCTCCACCCGCTCCTGGACCGACCAGCCGTCCCGGTCCCGCGCGTCGTCGTACGCGCAGAACCACACCGACCCCGTCGCGTCCCCGCGCACCTTCACCGCGATCACACCGCCCTGGACGAACCCGACGCCCAGGTAGTCCTTCGTGAAGTGGTCCCGCAGACACTTGTTCACGTACACCAGGTCGTTCACGGCCGCATCGTCCCGCACCGTGAAGAACGGCTGGTCCACCAGCAGCCCCAGCTCCGCATCGAGCGCCGCGCCTACGGGTGCGCAGCCGCCCGCCGCCTTCAGGAACGCCCGGTACGCGCCCGGCAGCCGGTACCCCAGCGCCTCCTCGGCCTGCAGTACCGCGTCCTCCGGCACCGACACATCACGGTGCGGCAGCCCGAAGTGCGTCGGCCGCGTCTCCTGCAACGGCCGCGTCCCGCGCTTCTCGTGGTCCACCGCCGCCGTCGCCAGCCCGCCGTGGTGCCGCAGCAGCGCCTTCACCTCGACCGGCACCAGTTCCATGCGCCGCGTGCCCGCCACGTGGTGCCACGTCCAGCCGTGCGGCGTCGCCACCGACGGCACGTCCTCCCACAGCTCGTGGTCCGCCGCGTGCAGGGCGGCGTTGGCCGACACGAAGTCCGTCAGCCGCAGCTCGTCGACCCCGAAACCCTCCGGCGGCTCGGCGATCTCCGCCGCCGCCCGCGCATACGGAGAAAAGTCCGGAAAACCCGAACCGTCCACCCGTACACCCCGCGGAAAGCGCGCGGCCCGGACCGGGTCCGGGAAATGCACGACCTGCCCGGCGTAGGCCGTGTTCGGTGGCGCGGCGCTCTGCCCGAGCCGACCTGTCGTCATGGCGGTTGCCCCCTGGCTGGAACTGGCTACTGCCGCACAGCCTAAGCGCTACGGCAACCACCGCACCCGCCCCCGCCCGCCCCCGCAGACCGTCCACCGGCCACCCGTCGAGCCCCTTTTCGGGACGGTCACACCCGCACCACCACACCCTCGTACATCCGTGCCACCACACCCCCGACCGGCCGACTGTCACAGACCTGCGACAAGGACCGGCACCGACCCGTGACACCCACTGGGCATGCCCGACTTCCGCAACACCCAGCGCGTTTGGCAGGCTGACCCCCGCAGACGGGGGGATGCAGGGAGGGAAAGCACCGCATGAGCACCACCGCACAGTCCGCCGCACGGACCGCCACAGTCGCCGGCGCAGGCAGCGCCGAACAAGGCGCGCCGTCATCCGCGCACCCCGCAGGCGACCCACGGATCGGCTGGAGCGCCACCGCCGACAACGACGGGCCGCCCACACTCCGGCACCGCCGCGACGGCATCCTCCCCACCGTCGCCGCCGCCCTCTCCGTCCGCGGCACAACCCTCACCTGCACCGCGAGCAAGTCCGAACAGCCCCCCGCGCTCCACCCCCTCGTCCAGGACTTCCTGGACACCCTCAGCACCGCACAGCGCGAACGCTTCACCGGCCGCTGCCCCGAAGCCGTCCTGCTCTCCCGGCACCTCACCGCCGTCGAAGCGAACCGCTCCAAACGCCAGTCCAAAAAACCGCTCACCAACGGCGAAGCCCGCCGCTCCCTGAAACACTCCAAACTCACCGCCCGCCACATCCGCGAGGACGGCGACCCCCAGCACGGCCACTACGCCGCGCCCTGCCGCTCCTGCGACGCCCTCCTGGCCTTCTTCGGCGTCATGCCCGTCGGCCTCTCCGCGGCAGGGAGCTGAACCGCACCATGACCCCACCCACCACCGCGTACGACCGCGCCGCCGGTGCCACCACCCGCTTCCCCGTCGCCGTCGACGCCGCCCTGCACGAAGCCGGCTGGCAGCCCGGCCACTGGGACATCAAGCAGGCCGAACGCTGGGCCGACGCGCTCCGCGAATACGCCTCCCCCGGCGGCCACCGGCACACCGTCTTCCCCGCCGCCGTCGAAGCCTGGGCCGAATTCGGCGCCCTCCGCATCAACGCGCCCGGACCCGGCCGGCACATCGCCCCCACGCCCTTCGAGATCGACCCGCTGTACGGCATCCACCTCGCCCGCACCCTCGGCGACCTCGGCCGCGCCCTGGACACCCACGTCGCACCGCTCGGCCGCGAAGCCGACAGCCAGGCCACCCTCGCCATCGACGCCGAAGGCCGCGTCTACAGCCTCGACCACACCGGCGACTGGTACCTCGGCCGCGACATCGACCAGGCCTTCGCCACGCTCGTACTGGGCACCCGGCCGACCCGGCTTACGGTCGGCACGGCCTGACGGTCGTCTCGGTACGGCACGGCGGTCGGTACGGGCTGACGCGACGCGCACCCCCGGCGGGGCGGACCCCGCGCCCCGTCCCGCCAGGCCCTGACGCTCCACCGCGGCAGGGCCTACCGCTCCACCCCGTCCGGCAGCACCGCCGACACCCGGAAGCCGCCCGCCTCCGTCGGCCCCGAAACGAACACACCACCCAGCCCATTGACCCGCTCCCGCATCCCCACCAGGCCGTTCCCCCCACTCGGCAGCCCCGCATCCGCCGCCCCGCGCTCCGACGGACCGTTCTCCACCTGCACCGCGACCTCCCCCTCGCGATGCGCCAACCGCACCCGCACCCGCGCCCCCGGCGCATGCTTGTGCACGTTCGTCAACGCCTCCTGCACCACACGGAACACCGCCTGCTCCACCCCCGACCCGTACGCCCGCACCTCCCCCTCCACGGACAGCTCCACCACCGCGCCCGCAGCGCACGACTGCTCCACCAGCCCCGCCACGTCCGCCAGCGACGGCCCCTCCCCCTCGGCCTCCGAACGCCCCGCCGCCGGACCACCACGCGCAGCACGCGCCCGCACCGCCCCCGGCGCGCCCTCCACCAATACGTCCCCGCCCGCCAGTACGTCCCCGGCCGCGGCCGCCCCCGTCACAGGCCCGGCGGACTCCGCCACCTGCGACGCCTGCGACGTCCTGGACAGCTTCGACGCCACCGCCACCAGCCGCTCCGGCTCGTCCGACACCGTCACCGACGCCCCCGCGCCCTCCCCCGTACGCAGCACCCCCAACATCTCCCGCAGCTCCGTCAACGCCTGCCGGCCCATGTCCCCCACCAGACCCGCGTTCCGCGACGCCTTCTCCGGATCCTTCAACGCCACCGCCTGCAACGCCGCCGCATGCACCACCATCAGACTCACCCGGTGCGCCACCACGTCGTGCATCTCCCGCGCGATCCGCGTCCGCTCCTCGTTACGCGCCCACTCCGCACGCTCCTCCGCGCGCTCCGCGAGCAGCATCAGCTCCCGCTCCAGGCCGTCGTTACGCTCCCGCAGGCTCTCCACGAGCCGCCGCCGCGCCCCCACGTACAGCCCCAGCAGCACCGGCGGCGCCGTCAGCACCAGACCCAGCGCCATCGACACCAGCGGCACGAACCACCACGGCGGATCGAAGTCCTCCTGCGACGCCACGTCCTGCTGCATCTTCAAGATCGTGGTGATCAGCGTGCCGATGACGGACATCCCCGCCAGCAACACCGTGAACCGCCGCGGCACGTCCGACGCCGCCAACGTGTACAGGCCCACGATCCCCAGCAGCGCGCCCAGCTCCGCGGGCGTCACCGCGATCGACACCAGCACGACGACAATCGGCCACTTGCGGCGCAGCAGCAGCACCGGGCCGACCAGCACCCCGAGCACGATCCCCACCGCCACCGGCAGCCGGGACTCCTCCGCGAACTGGATCCCCTCCAGCACGCACTCCACCGCCGAAGCGACAGCCAGACACACATCCAACGCGGCGCTGCGGCGGCTCTCCCACCACCATGGCCCGCCACCCGGCGCACCCCTGACGCCCCCGGCGTCCCTTACCCCCGTCGCGGTCATACCGCCCACCCTACGGGCGCCCGCCCCCGATTTCCGGCCACGCCCACCACCACGTAGCCCGTCCGTTACGGACCAGTACCTACGCCTTTCCCTCGAACCAGCGAATCACCCACATTTTCGGCACATCTGTCCACGGCGACCGCGACGCTTTGCACTGTGACAAACACCGGGACGAATTTCGGCTCCTTGCACGACCCAGACCTCGGCCGGCCCGGCACCCCGCCGGACTGGGCTCGCCGCCCCAATGCGAAGGATCACCTGCGCCTGAAGGCCCGCGCGCTGCGAGAGCAGGGCATGACGTACGACGAGATCAGAGCGGAGCTCGGGGTCTCCAAGAGCTCCATCTCCGCGTGGGTACGCGACTTGCCGAAACCCGCCCCGCGGTGGAAGAAGGTCCCGCAGATGCAGCGCCTGGAGCGGGCCCAGGCCGCCTTCCGCGCGAGTCGGGACGAAGAACGGGAGCGGCTGACGAGCGAGGCTTCGCGACAGGTCGGCGACATCGATGACCGGGAGCTGCTGCTCATCGGAGCCGCCCTCTATTGGGCTGAGGGCTCCAAGGACAAGACCTACGCTCGCCGCGAGAGCCTCACCTTCATCAACAGCGATCCGCACATGATCGAGGTCTATGTGCGTTGGCTGGAGCTGCTCGGCGTCGAGCGGCACCGGATGCGGTGCAGCCTGCACATCCACGACTCCGCCGATCTGACCGAGGCCACCCGGTTCTGGTCCGAGATCACCGGGGTGCCGGCAGAGGACTTCCTCAAGCCGAGCCTCCGGCACGACAACCCCGGAACCAACCGTCTGAACCGGGGACCGTCCTACCGTGGCTGCCTGAGGATCTACGTCACGAACAGTGCTCGGCTGTACCGGCAGGTGGAAGGTTGGTGGCAAGGCATCTCAGGTTGGGCGGCAGCCCCCGGGATCGACCGGCTCTCAGGTATGGTCTGACGCACTGATCCCCCGTGGTGTAACCAGGCAGCACACCAAGTTTTGGTCTTGGCAGGTCAAGGTTCGAATCCTTGCGGGGGAGCCAGGCTGTACAACTGCTCGGTTCGGGTCCTGACGGTGGCGTCGGGACCCGTCCGCGTTTCGGCTGCAATACGCACCGGTATCCTTCGGGTGTCCACCACCCGAAGTAGCCAAGAAGCCGAAGGGCATCCCCGTGAGCGCCAACCGCCCGGCAGCCGTCGTCGTTCTCGCAGCGGGTGAGGGCACCCGCATGAAGTCGGCGACCCCGAAGGTCCTGCACGCGATCTGCGGCCGCTCCCTCGTCGGCCATGTCGTCGCCGCCTCCCGTGAGCTGGACCCCGAGCACCTCGTCGTGGTCGTGGGTCACGCCCGTGAGCAGGTCATCGCGCATCTCGGTGAGATCGACGCGGGCGTCCGTACGGCCGTGCAGGAGGAGCAGAACGGTACGGGGCACGCCGTCCGGATGGGGCTGGAGGAGCTGACCTCCGGCGGTTCCGGTGCGGCCGGTGCACCGGGCGTGGAGCTGGACGGCACCGTGGTCGTCGTGTGCGGCGACACGCCGCTGCTGACCGGGGAGACCCTCAAGAAGCTGTCCGAGACGCACGCCGCCGACGGCAACGCCGTCACCGTGCTGTCGGCCGAGGTGCCGGACGCGACCGGGTACGGCCGGATCGTGCGGGACGAGGCCACGGGGGCCGTCACCGCGATCGTCGAGCACAAGGACGCGAGCGACGCGCAGCGGGCGATCCGGGAGATCAACAGCGGCGTGTTCGCGTTCGACGCGCGGCTGCTGATCGACGCGCTGGGCAAGGTGCGGACGGACAACAGCCAGGGTGAGGAGTACCTCACGGATGTGCTGGGGATCGTGCGGGAGGCCGGGCACCGGGTGGGTGCGGCGGTCGCGGCGGATCACCGGGAGATTCTGGGGATCAACAACCGTGTGCAGCTGGCGGAGGCGCGCCGGCTGCTGAACGACCGGCTGCTGGAAGCGGCGATGCTGGCCGGTGTGACGGTGGTGGATCCGGCGTCGACGTGGGTGGACGCGACGGTGACGTTCGAGCCGGATGCCCTTCTGCACCCCGGTACGCAGCTGCTGGGCAGTACGCATGTGGGGGCGTTCGCCGAGGTGGGTCCGAATTCGCGGCTGGCGGACACGTACGTCGATGAGGGCGCTGTGGTGTCTTTCACGGTGTCGGACGGGGCGCGGGTCGGGCCGGGGGCGAGTGTGGGTCCGTACGCGTATCTGCGTCCGGGTACGGAGCTGGGGCCGAAGTCGAAGGCCGGCACGTATGTGGAGATGAAGAACGCGAAAATCGGTGAGGGTACGAAGGTGCCGCATCTCTCTTATGTGGGGGATGCGACCATTGGCGAGTACACCAACATCGGTGCTGCGAGCGTCTTTGTGAATTACGACGGTGAGGCGAAACATCACACGACGGTGGGGTCTCACTGCAAGACGGGGTCGGACAACATGTTTGTGGCTCCTGTCACGGTCGGGGACGGCGCGTACACCGCGGCGGGCTCCGTGATCACCAAGGATGTGCCCCCGGGTTCGCTGGCTGTCGCGCGTGGTCAGCAGCGGAATATCGAGGGTTGGGTCGCTCGTAAGCGACCGGGAAGCGCCGCCGCGCAGGCCGCTTCGGCTGCTCGTCAGAAGAGTGAGGGCGAGCAGTGACCGGGCAACGGGTGCGCCGTGCGGGGCGTACCGTGATAAGCGCACGCAACGTGGTCGGCGCAGGCAAAGCGCCCTCATGTTTGAGAGCTTGGCAAGGAGATTTGCTGTGACCGGGATCAAGACGACCGGCGAGAAGAAGTTGATGCTCTTCTCCGGCCGCGCCCACCCCGAGCTGGCGGAGGAGGTTGCTCACCAGCTGGGTGTCAGCCTGGTCCCGACGAAGGCTTTCGACTTCGCCAACGGTGAGATCTATATCCGTTATCAGGAGTCGGCGCGTGGTGCGGACTGCTTTTTGATGCAGAGCCACACGGCTCCCATCAATAAGTGGATCATGGAACAGCTGATCATGATTGATGCTCTGAAGCGCGCTTCGGCGCGGAGCATCACCGTGGTCATTCCCTCGTACGGTTATGCCCGTCAGGACAAGAAGCACCGTGGCCGTGAGCCGATTTCGGCGCGTCTGGTGGCGGATCTGCTGAAGACGGCGGGTGCGGACCGCATCGTCACGGTGGATCTGCACACGGACCAGATCCAGGGCTTCTTCGACGGTCCGGTGGACCACCTGTTCGCGCTGCCGGTGCTGGCGGACTACGTGGGCGCGAAGGTGGACCGGAACAAGCTGACGGTCGTCTCTCCCGACGCCGGCCGTGTACGCGTCGCGGACCGCTGGTGCGACCGGCTGGACGCGCCGCTGGCGATCGTGCACAAGCGGCGTGACAAGGACGTGGCGAATCAGGTCACGGTCCACGAGGTCGTGGGCGACGTGCAGGACCGGGTGTGTGTCCTGGTCGACGACATGGTGGACACCGGTGGCACGATCTGCGCCGCGGCCGACGCCCTGTTCGCGAACGGCGCGGCGGACGTCATCGTCACCGCCACGCACGGCATCCTGTCCGGCCCGGCGGCCGACCGCCTGAAGAACTCCAAGGTCAGCGAGTTCGTGTTCACGAACACGCTGCCGACTCCGGGTGAGCTGGAGCTGGACAAGATCACGGTGCTGTCGATGGCCCCGACGATCGCCCGTGCGATCCGCGAGGTCTTCGAGGACGGCTCGGTGACGAGCCTCTTCGAGGAGCAGTGATCCCGGTCCCCGCGTAGGGACTGCGGAGATCGATTTCGAGGGCGGCCTCCCCGCCGGGTAGACTCACGGAGTTGCTCGGCGAGGGAGGCCGTACTCGTATGTACGGCTGTCCGTTATCGACGCGCTCTTCGTAGCAGGTCTGTCGTGGGCCGGGTGACGGTCGTCAGATCCGTTGAAGTACTACGAGGAGTGCATCATGGCCGAGGTCAAGATTTCCGCCGAGCTGCGTACCGAGTTCGGCAAGGGCAGCGCCCGCCGTCTGCGTCGCGAGGACAAGGTTCCCGCGGTGGTTTACGGTCACGGCTCGGAGCCGCGTCACGTGGCGCTGCCGCACCACGACACCCTGATGGCGCTGAAGAACTCGAACGTGCTGATCAGCCTGGACATCGAGGGCAAGCGCGAGCTGGTCATCCCGAAGGCCGTGCAGCGCGCCACGATCCGTCTCGGCATCATCGAGCACGTCGACCTGCTGCTGGTCCGCCAGGGCGAGAAGGTCTCGGTCGAGCTGCCGATCCACACCGAGGGCGAGCTGGCCCCGGGTGGCAACCTGCTCGAGCACGTGCTGAACACCCTGCCGGTCGAGGCCGAGGCCACCCACATCCCCGAGTCGGTCACCGCCGACATCGCGGGTCTGGACGCCGGTCAGTCGGTGCTGGCCAAGGACATCAAGCTGCCGGCCGGTGTCTCCCTGGGCGTCGAGGACGACGCGGTCGTCCTGCAGGTCGTGGCCGCGCAGGCCGAGGCCGCCGCTGAGGGCGAGGGCGAGGCCGAGGAGGGCGCCGAGGCCTGAGCCTCGGACCACCTCTGACGGTCGCCGCGTCCGACGGTTTCCGTCTCTGGTTCTTCCGCCGCCGTCCCGTTCGTTGCGAGCGGGGCGGCGGTTTTTTTACGTACTGTTTCTTACGTGCAGGAGTGCAGCGGTGAGTGAGGACTCGGCGAGCCCGTGGCTGGTGGTGGGGCTGGGTAATCCCGGTCCCGAGTACGCCGCCAATCGCCACAACGTGGGGTTCATGGTGGCCGATCTGCTGGCGGAGCGGATGGGCGGCCGGTTCAAGGCGCACAAGGCGCGGGCGCAGGTGGTGGAGGACCGGATCGGTCCTCCGGGGCCGAACAGCCGGCGGGTGATCGTGGCCAAGCCCTCGTCGTACATGAATCTCTCCGGCGGTCCGGTGACGGCCCTCCGCGACTTCTACAAGATCCCGGTGTCGCACATCGTGGCGGTCCACGATGAGCTGGACATCGATTACGGGGCGCTGCGGCTGAAGCTGGGTGGCGGGGACAACGGTCACAACGGGCTGAAGTCGATGACGAAGTCGATGGGTGCCGAGTACCACCGGGTGCGGTTCGGGATCGGGCGGCCGCCGGGGCGGATGCAGGTGGCGGACTTTGTGCTGAAGGACTTCTCGTCGGCGGAGCGCAAGGAGCTGGACTTCTTCGTGGACCGGGCGGCGGATGCGGTGGAGGCGCTGGTCACAGAGGGGTTGGAACGGGCGCAATCGGCCTACAACTCCTGAGCGGGACAGTGCGGGACGACGCCTGACGAAGCGTTCTGATCGAGTTGACCGGGCGTACTCGCATGACCAAGGATCGCCGCCATGTCCAGGACAGGTTCGACAGGGTCCAAGAAGCGCAGCCGTACCAAGCGGGCGGGTGAGAGCGCGTTCGGGCTGCTGCTCGTCGTGAAGAACCTGCTGATGGCGCTGCTCGCGCTGCTGCTGTTGGTGGCGGGCGGGTGGACGTCGTGGGGTACGGCGCAGTACGCGATGCTCGTGGGCGCGAAGGAGCGCGGCACGATGACGGTGGCGTCGTGCGGCGAGGAGAGCTGCTGGGGTCCGTACGTGCCGACGGGCGGGGACGGTGAGCGGCGGGCGAAGGTCGTGCTCGCGGAGGCGGCGGCTCCGGAGAAGGGGCAGCTGGTCGAGGTGACGGTGGAGCCCGATACGGATCGTGCGGTGCGTACGGGGCCGGGCGGCATTCTGTACGCGTGGGCGCCGCTGGGCGGGGCGCTGCTGCTGGCTTCGCTGGTGGTGGCCGGGGGGCTTCGTATGAGGCGGACGGCGTGGGGCGTCGGTCTGGCGGGGGCCGCGTTGCTGGTGGCGGCGTTCGTGACGCTGTGAGGCTGTGAGTTGAGCCGAAAGGGCCGGGCGCCGCGGGGAGCGGCGCCCGGCCCTTTCGTGTGCGGCAGGTCAGCCGGTGTTGCGCAGACCCGCCGCGACACCGTTGACGGTGAGCAGCAGGGCCCGGGCCAGTACCGGATCGGCTTCCTCGCCGCGCTGGGCGGCCTCGCGCTGGCGGGCGAGGAGGGAGACCTGGAGGTAGGACAGCGGGTCCAGGTAGGCGTCGCGGATGCGGAAGGTCTGCTGGAGGACGGGGTTGGCCTCCAGCAGTTCGGTCTCCTGCGTGATGCGCAGGACTTCCTGGACGGTGAGCTCGTGCTCGGCCTTGATGACGTCGAAGATGTGCTTGAGCTCGTCGGGCACGAGGGTGTCGACGTAGTGCTGGGCGATCCGCAGGTCGGTCTTGGCCAGCGTCATTTCGACGTTGGACAGGAAGTTGCGGAAGAAGTGCCAGTGCTCGTGCATCTCGTCGAGCACGGAGTCCAGGCCGGCCTCGCGCGCCGCCTTCAGGCCCGTACCGACGCCGAACCAGCCGGGGACGATCTGGCGGGACTGGGTCCAGCCGAAGACCCACGGGATGGCCCGGAGGCCGTCGAGGGAGACGCCCGAGCCGGGACGGCGGGAGGGCCGCGAGCCCAGGTGCAGGTCAGCGAGCTGGTCGACGGGGGTCGAGGCGAGGAAGTAGGTCGGCAGGTCCGGGTCCTCGACAAGCTTGCGGTACGCGCCGTGGGCGGCCTCGGAGACCTTCTCCATGGCCGCGTCCCAGCGGGCCAGCGCCTCGTCGGACTGGCGCGGCGCGGTGTGCAGGGCGGATGCCTGCAGGGTGGCCGCGACGGTCAGTTCCAGGTTTTCGCGGGCCAGGGACGGCACGAGGTACTTGTCGGAGATGACCTCGCCCTGCTCGGTGACCTTGATCTCGCCTTCGAGGGTGCCGTAGGGCTGGGCGAGGATCGCGTCGTGGGAGGGGCCGCCGCCGCGGCCGACGGTGCCGCCGCGGCCGTGGAAGAGGCGCAGTCGTACGCCGTGCCGGTGGGCGACGTCGCGGAGGAGTCGCTGGGCGCGGTGGATCTCCCACTGGGAGGTGGTGATGCCGCCGAACTTGGAGGAGTCCGAGTAACCGAGCATGACCTCCTGGACGTCGTCGCGGAGGGCGACGAGGCGTCGGTAGGAGGGGTCGGAGAGCATCTCGTCCAGGAGCTGGTCGGCGATCTTCAGCTCGTCGGTGGTCTCCAGGAGGGGGACGATGCCGACCTTGGCCCAGCCTGCGTGCAGGTCGATGAGGCCGGCTTCGCGGGCGAGGACGGCGGCGGCGAAGACGTCGTCGGAGCCGGCGCACATGGAGATGATGTACGACTCGATGACCTCGGGGCCGAAGGTGGCCTTGGCCTTGCGGATGGTCTCGAAGACGCCGAGGGTCTTGGCTCCGGCCGCGTCCAGCGGGGCGGGGGTGGAGGCCAGCGGGCGGCGCGAGCGCAGTTCCTTGGCGAGGAGCTTGCGGCGGTAGTCGCGTGGCATGTCGACGTAGCGCCAGGATTCCTCGCCGAGGCGGTCGAAGAGCTGGCCGAGGGCGTGGTGGTGGGCGTCGGCGTGTTCGCGGACGTCCATGGTGGCGAGCTGCAGGCCGAACGCGGCGATCGTACGGATCGTGCGCTCCAGGCGGCCGTCGGCGACGAGGCCGCCGCGGTGCTCGCGCAGCGAGGTCTGCAGCAGGGTGAGGTCGTCGAGGAGCTCGCCGGTGCCGAGGTAGTCGCGCCCGGTGACGTGCGGGGTGTCGTTGGCCAGGCGCTCGCGGGTGTTGACGAGCTTCTGGCGGATGCAGGTGGCCTTGAGGCGGTAGGGCTCCTCGGAGTTCAGCCGCTTGTAGCGGGGGCTGATCTCGGGGAGGAGTTCCAGATCCTGCTGGAGGGAGGCGAGGAGTTCCTCGGTGGCGCCGCAGTTGCGGATGGAGTTCGAGAGGGCGCCGCGCAGCTCGTCGATGTGCTCCAGCGCGTCGGTGATGCCGTGCTCGTGCTGGAGGATGAGGACGTCCCAGGTCACCTGGGGGGTGACGTTGGGGTTGCCGTCGCGGTCGCCGCCGATCCAGGTGCCGAAGGTGAGGGGGCGGGTGCCGGGCGGCAGCTTGACGCCGGCCCGCTCCAGCTCGGCGGCGAGGTCTTCGAGGACGTCGCCGACGGCGCCGCGGCCGAGCTCGTCGAGGTAATAGATCGCGTTCCGGGCCTCGTCGGTGGGCTCCGGGCGCGCGACGCGCAGCTCGTCGGTCTGCCAGATCAGGTCGATGTTCTCGGCGAGGCGGAGGTCGGCGCGGCGGCGGTCGCCGGCGTCGGTGGTCTCCAGCAGCTCGGCGACCTTGCGGAGCTTGGTGAGGACGGAGCGGCGGGCGGCCTCGGTGGGGTGGGCCGTGAAGACGGGGCGTACGCCGAGGTGGGCCGCGGTCTGGCGGAGGTGCTCGGGGTCGGCGTCCTTGAGCATGTCGGCGGTGCGGGCGAGGATGCCGCCCTCCGCGGCGCGGCGGGCGCGCAGCTCGCGGCCGCGGTGCACCTGCTCGGTGACGTTGGCGAGGTGGAAGTACGTGGAGAAGGCCCGCACGAGCTTGGTGGCGGTGATCAGGTCGGTGTCGCCGAGGAGCTCGGCGGCGGCCTCGCCGTCGGTGCGCGTCAAGGCGCGTACGCGTTCCACCAGATCGAGGAGCTCGGGACCTTCCTGGCGTACGAGCGTCTCGCCGAGGAGGTCGCCGAGGCGGCGGATGTCGGCGCGCAGGGCGCCGTTGCCGGTGTCGGCCGCGTCAGGGGCGCCGGGGCGCGGGGTCTGCTGTGCGGCGTCGGGAGAGATGTCGGCACTGCTCACAGGTGCGGCTCCTTGCAGTGTTGAGCACGTCTGGGCTGGTGGGTGTCTTGTGGACACTCCTTTGTGGCGGGTTGCGGACCGCGCTGTCCGACGCCTCAAGAATAGATCTCCGCTTTTCGGGCGGTCATACCGTCCGCTCTGTGAGAGGGACTGTCGGGCCGGTCACACCCTTGTACGGTGTGGCGGCACTGCCATACTTACGAGACCGTAGGTTACGGAACCGTAGCCATGCCCCTGACCCCCAGCGAGGGACACCACATGACCGCTGGCCCTGAAGTCGTCGAGAAAACCCCGAAGACCGCCGAGAGCGCGCTGCCGCCCGCGACGCTGGGCGGCGACAGCAAACGCTCCGTGGAACAGCTCGCGCTGCTGCTGTTCATCACCGTGCCGTTCCTGGCGCTGGTGGCCGCGGTGCCACTGGCCTGGGGCTGGGGCGTGAGCTGGCTCGATCTGGGGCTGCTGGTGGCGATGTACTTCATCGGCTGCCACGGCATCACGATCGGTTTCCACCGCTATTTCACGCATGGATCGTTCAAGGCGAAGCGGCCACTGCGGATCGCGCTGGCGATCATGGGGTCGCTGGCGGTGGAGGGTCCGCTGGTGCGATGGGTGGCGGATCACCGCCGGCACCACAAGTTCTCCGATGCGGAGGGTGACCCGCATTCGCCGTGGCGTTACGGCGAGACCGTGCCGGCCCTGCTGAAGGGCCTGTGGTGGGCGCACATGGCGTGGATGTTCGACGAGGAGCAGACGCCGCAGCACAAGTTCGCGCCGGATCTGATCAAGGACTCGGCGATCCGCCGGATCTCTCGCCAGTTCGTCCTGTGGACGTCGGTGTCGCTGCTGATCCCGCCGCTGGTCGGCGGTCTGGTGACGATGTCGTGGTGGGGCGCGTTCACCGCGTTCTTCTGGGGCTCCCTGGTGCGGGTGGCGCTGCTGCACCACGTCACGTGGTCGATCAACTCCATCTGCCACGCCGTGGGCAAGCGTCCCTTCAAGTCGCGGGACCGCTCCGGGAACGTGTGGTGGCTGGCGATCCTGTCCTGCGGTGAGTCCTGGCACAACCTGCACCACGCGGACCCGACCTGTGCGCGGCACGGCGTGCTGAAGGGGCAGCTGGATTCCAGTGCGCGGCTGATCCGCTGGTTCGAGCAGCTGGGGTGGGCGTACGACGTGCGGTGGCCGAACGCCTCGCGGATCGACTCCCGGCGCCAGGAGAACGACTCCCGCCGAAAGGACAAGGCCGCGCAGGCGGCATGATTGACGGGTGGCGATCGATGGCAGCAGCGTGAGTGGCAGTAAGGACAGGGCGTCTTCCGGTGCGGGCGCGCGGCGTGTGCGCCGGGTCCGCATGACGGGCAAGGAGCGCCGGGAGCAGCTGCTGGACATCGGGCGCACGGTGTTCGCCGAGCGGGGCTTCGAGGGCACGTCGGTGGAGGAGATCGCGGCGAAGGCCGGGGTGTCCAAGCCGGTGGTGTACGAGCACTTCGGCGGTAAGGAAGGGCTGTACGCGGTCGTCGTGGACCGCGAGATGCGGCAGCTGCTGGACATGGTGACGGGTGCCCTGACCGCGGGGCACCCGCGTGAGCTGCTGGAACAGGCGGCGTTCGCGCTCCTGGACTACATCGAGACGTACACCGACGGCTTCCGCATCCTGGTGCGGGACTCCCCCGTCGCTCAGTCGACGGGCACGTTCGCGTCACTGATCAGCGACATCGCCACGCAGGTCGAGGACATCCTGGGCCTGGAGTTCAAGGCCCGCGGCTTCGACCCGAAGCTGGCGCCGCTGTATGCGCAGGCGCTGGTCGGGATGGTGGCGCTGACGGGCCAGTGGTGGCTGGACGTACGCAAGCCGAAGAAAGCGGAAGTCGCCGCGCATCTGGTGAATCTCGCCTGGCACGGGCTGGACGGGCTGGAGCCGAAACCGCGGCTGATAGGCCATCGCAAGGCGTGACCTCTCGTCACACGCGCCCCAAAGTTCACCCGAAAGAGTGAGCAGCGCAGGCGACCCGCGCGCGCCGGGTCAGGACAGGGGTTCGAGGAATTCCAGCCGGTTGCCGACGGGGTCGTGGGAGTAGAAACGGCGGTGGCCCGGGAGGTTGTCGTCCCAGGTGAGGTCCGCGCCGTGGGCGGCGAGCCGGGCGGCGAGGGCGTCGATGTCCGTGACGAGGATGCCGGGGTGGGCCTTGGCCGCGGGCCGGAAGGCATCCTCGATGCCGACATGGAGCCGGACCGTACCGGCCTCGAACCAGCAGCCTCCGCATGGGGCAAGCGCGGCCGGCTTGGCGACCCGGGCCATGCCCAGCGCGCCCTCGTAGTACCGGCACAGGGCTTCCTCGGAGCCGGGCGGCGCGGCGAGCTGGACGTGGTCGAGGCCGGTGATCATGCGCTCAGATCTCCTTACGGGCCACGGCGAAGATCCGCCGGAAGGGGAAGACCGTGCCGTGCGGGCCGGTCGGATAGGCCTTGCGCAGCAGGTCGCGGTACTGGTCGAGGAATTCCGCCGCCGTTTCGGCGTCGCCGTCCAGGGCGGTGAGGACGGGGCGCAGCGCGGTGCCCTTCACCCAGTCCAGTACCGGGTCCTCGCCCTGCAGGACCTGGACGTAGGTGGTCTCCCAGGCGTCCGCCGCGCAGCCGAGGTCGATCAGCCGCTCGAGGTACTCCTCCGGCTGCAGGATGTGCACGAAGCGCCGGCCCTTGTCGCCGAGGCGGGTGCGCCACTGAGGGCTCTCGCACAGCTCGCCGAGGAGGGCGTGGCTGGGGGAGGTGAAGTTGCCGGGGACCTGGAGGGCGAGGGTGCCGCCGGGGGCGAGGGAGTCGATCCAGAGGGCGAACGAGTCGGCGTGGCCGGGGACCCACTGCAGTGCCGCGTTGGAGACGATGAGGTCGAAGGGTTCGTCGGGGATCCACGTGGCCGCGTCGGCGGGGGCGAAGTCCAGGTGGCCGCCGCCGGGGGTGGGGCCCGCGTAGGACTGGGCCCGGGCCAGCATGTCGGCGGAGCTGTCGAAGCCGGTGATGTGCGCGTCGGGCCAGCGGTCGGCTATCAGGGCCGTGACGTTGCCGGGGCCGCAGCCCAGGTCGGCGATGCGCGGGCGGCGGGCGGCGGGCAGCTCGGGTATCCGGGCGAGCAGGTCGAGGAAGGGGCGGGTGCGGTGGGTCGCGTGGCGGAGATACTGCTGTGGGTCCCAGGTCGGCGCAACGTGCGTGTCGTGCATGGTCGAACCCCTCTGCTGGTACGGGCCTAGGCCGGTGGAGCAGGAACTGCTGCCGACGCTGCCCAATCGTCCAGCAAAATATATCTTGACGTCAAGAGACTTCACGTCGACACAACCACTACACTGATCGTCATGGAGGACGAGGTCGACCGACTGGTCGCAGCATGGCGCCGCGAGCGCCCCGACCTCGATGTGGAACCACTCGAGGTGCTCAGCCGTATCAGCCGGCTCGCCCGGCATCTCGACCGCGCGCGCCGGCTGGCCTTCTCCGAGGTCGGCCTGGAGCCCTGGGAGTTCGACGTGCTCACCGCGCTGCGGCGCGCGGGGTCTCCGTACCAGCTCTCGCCCGGCCAGCTGCTCACCCAGACGCTGGTCACCTCCGGCACGATGACCAACCGTATCGACCGGCTCGCCAAGAAGGGCCTCGTCGAGCGGCTGCCCGACCCGAGTGACCGGCGCGGCGTCCTCGTCCGCCTTACCTCGGAGGGCCGGGACCGGGCGGATCAGTCGCTCGCCGGGCTGCTCACCCAGGAGCGGGCGATCCTGGCCGAGCTTTCGCGCGGCGAGCGCGCGGAACTTGCGGGGTTGCTGCGGCAGTTGACGGCACCTTTCGACAACATTCCGGGCTAGCGCCCCGTCAGGGGCGCGGGGAACTGCGCGACCAGCCGTCGCGGCGCGGCACCGGGCCACCGGGCTGCTCGGGAAGTGGCCTCCGGGCCCAGGGGTGGGCATACCTCGGCGGCCGAGCGCGGCACCGTTGCGGCTGAGCGCGCAGTTCCCCGCGCCCCTTACGGGGCGCGCCCCCTTGCCTGGCGCGGCGTGCGTCCACTTGGATCGCGGCCATGAGCCAGCAGCGCACCGCGCAGCCTGACGCGCCGCCCGCAGGGCAACGGTTCGGCGGACGTACCCACCTCGTCACCGGCGCAGCCTCCGGCATCGGGGCCGCCACCGCTGACCGGCTCGCCGCCGAAGGCGCCCGCGTGCTTCTCCTCGACGTCGACGACGATCGAGGAGAGCGCACCGCGCGCCGGATCCGGGCCGCCGGCGGCACCGCCTCCTACGAGCACTGCGACGTCACCGACGAGGCCGCCTGGCAGCGCGCCGTGGCCGCCGCCCGGGGCCGGTACGGACCTGTCGACGGCCTGGTGTCCAACGCCTTCACCCGCTACGTCGCGCCCGCCGACCGCACCCCGCGCGCCGACTGGGACCACCAGCTCGCCGTCAACCTCACCGGCGCGTTCCTCGGCGTACGGGCGGCCCTGGACGACCTGCGCGCGCGGCAGGGCGCGGTCGTGCTGACCTCCTCCGTGCACGCCCGCTTCGGGCTGCCGGGGCGGCCCGCGTACGCCGCGTCCAAGGCGGGCCTGACCGGCCTCGCCCGCCAGCTGGCCGTGGAGTACGGGCCCGACGTACGGGTGAACTCCGTGCTGCCCGGTCCCGTCCTCACCCCCGCGTGGGAAGGCATCGCCGAGGAGGACCGCCGGGCCACCGCCGCCGAGACCGCGGCGGCCCGGCTCGGCCGCCCCGAGGAGGTCGCCGCCGCGATCGCCTTCCTGCTCTCGCCGGACGCCTCCTTCGTCACCGGCGCGAGCCTCGTCGTCGACGGCGGGTGGAGCGTCCTGAAGAACTCGTCCTGACCAACCGCAGCGAGTACTCGTCCAACAGCACAGCAGCGAACAGCGACCACGCGATCCGACAAGCCCCCAGGGGGGAGCGCGCGATGGGAATCCGGTTCGGCGGGGACTACAACCCCGAGCAGTGGCCCGAGGACGTACGGGCCGAGGACCTCGTCCTCATGAAGCAGGCGCACGTCACGATGGTGACCGCCGGGATCTTCTCCTGGGCGGGGGTCGAACCCCGGCCCGGTACCTATGACTTCGGCTGGTTCGACCGCGTCATGGACGGCCTCGGCCAGGCCGGTATCGCGGTCTGCCTGGCCACCATGACCGCCTCACCACCGCCCTGGCTCGCCCACCGGCACCCCGAGATCCTCCCCGAGGACGCCGACGGCACCCGCCGCTGGCCCGGCGCCCGGCAGCACTACTGCCCCTCCAGCCCGGTCTACCGCGAACACGCCGTCCGCCTCGTCGAACGCCTCGCCCACCGCTACGCCGATCACCCCGCGCTCGCCGTGTGGCACATCGGCAACGAGTACGGCTGCCACACCCGGCAGTGCTACTGCGACGTCTCGGCCCACGACTTCCGCCGCTGGCTGCGCGAGCGCTACGGCACGATCGAGGCCCTCAACGACGCCTGGTCCACCGCCTTCTGGTCGCAGGGCTACGGCGACTTCGAGGAGGTGCTGCCGCCCCGTGCCGCGCCCGCCGCCGCCAATCCGGCGCAGCAGCTGGACTACCTCCGCTTCAGCGATGACGCGCTGCGCGCCTGCTACCTGGCAGAGAAGGAGGTGCTGGGCAGGGTCACCCCGGGCGTGCCGGTGACGACCAATCTGATGCCGGACCACAAGCCCGTCGACGCCTTCGCCTGGGCCCGCGACATGGATGTCATGGCGCTGGACTTCTATCAGGATCCCTATGACCCGGACGATCACATTCGCGCCGCGTACAACTTTGATCTGATGCGCTCGGCACGCGAGGGGCAGCCGTGGCAGCTGCTCGAACAGGCCCCCGGGGCCGTCAACTGGCGTCCCCGCAACGGCCCCAAGCCGCCCGGCGCGATGCGCCTGTGGAGCTGGCAGGCCGTCGCCCAGGGTGCGGACGCGGTGCTCTTCTTCCAGTGGCGGCAGTCGCTCGGCGGCGCCGAGAAGTTCCACTCCGCGATGGTCCCGCACGGCGGCACCGGCACCCGGATCTTCCGCGAGGTCACCGAGCTGGGGCGGGAGCTGGCCGCCGTACCGGGCATCGAGGGCACCCGCTCCGAGGCACAGGTCGCGCTGCTCGCCGACTGGGACAGCCGGCGCGCGCTGGAGCTGGACTCCCGCCCGTCCACGGCGTTGGAGGCTCCTGAGCGGGCCCTGGCCCACTACCGTCCGCTCTTCGAGGCGGGCGTCGCCTGCGACGTCGTACCGCCGGACCGGGAGCTGGCCGGGTACCGCCTGGTCGTCGTCCCCAACCTGTACCTGCTGCGCGCCGAGGACGCCGAGCGGCTGGCCGCCTATGTACGCGACGGCGGGCACCTGCTGGTGTCGTTCTTCTCCGGCATCGTCGACGCGCACGACCGGGTGCATCCCGGCGGCTATCCGGCGCCGCTGCGCGAGGTACTGGGGCTGCGGGTCGAGGAGTTCTGGCCGCTGGACGAGCGGGCTGTCGTGCCGCTGCGCGGGCGGTACGCCGGGCGCGCCGACCTCTGGGCGGAGGACATCGTCCTGGAGGGCGCGGGCTCCGTCGTGGACTTCCTGTACGACGGGCTACGGCCCGCGATCACCCGGCACGGCTACGGCCGGGGCACCGCCTGGTACGTCGGCACGCGTCCCGACCCGGCGCTGATGCGGAACCTGATGGACGACGTACGGGAGGCGGCGGGCGTCACGCCCGTACTGCCGGGGCTGCCGCCCGGCGTACAGGCCACCGTGCGCTCCGATGCCCGCGCGCGGTATCTCTTCCTGCTCAACCACGGGCAGGAGCCGGCCGAGGTGGCGCTGGAGCGGCCCATGACCGACGCGCTGGCGCAGGCCGCGCAGCAGGCCACGCCGCGGACGGGAGCCGTGCATCACCTCACCCTGCCCGCCCGCGGCGTGGCCGTCCTGACGGAACCGGGCCCCGAGGAGGGCGGTTCCTGATCCGCGGCCCCGGACGGCAGGGCGGTCAGGGTCTGCCGGCGGCCGTACCCGTGCGGCCGCCGGCCGCCGTACCGGCCGGGGCGCGGCCGCCGGTCCACGCGCGCCTCACGGCACCGAGACCGACGCCGACGGCACCGGCTGCGCCGCCGGGGACGACGGGGGCGGCTCCAGCTCGACCGGCCCCACCCCGGCCCGGCGCGCCAGCGCCACCGCCGCGAGCGTGGAGTGCACGCCGAGCTTGCCCAGGACGTTCTGCATGTGCGTACGGACCGTGTGCGGCGAGAGGAACAGCCGCTCCGCGACCGCCTTGCGGCCGAGCCCGGCGACCATGCAGCGCAGTACCTCGCGCTCGCGCGGTGTCAGCGACTCGACCAGCCGCTCGCTCTCCGTGCGGTGCTTGCGGGCCGCGGTCAGCTCCCGCAGTACACCCGTGAGAAGCGCGGGCGGCAGATGCGTCTCGTCCCGCAGCACGCCGCGGATCACGGCCAGCAGGCGGGAGAGCGAGCAGTCCTTCGCGACCCAGCCGCCGGCCCCGGCCTGCAGCGCGGACGCGGCCCTGCGCGGGTCGTCCTTCTCCGCGAGCACCACGGCGCGCACCATCGGATGCGCGGTGCGGACCGAGGTGACCAGCGAAATACCGTCCACGGGCGCGCCGTCGGCCGCGCCGTCGCGGTGGCCCTGCGGCCGTATCGGGACGGCCGCGAGCGGTGCGACGGCGGCGCCGAGGTCGGCGTCGACGAGCATGACGTCGAAGCGCCGGCCTTCGGAGGCCGCCCGCTCCAGACTGCGCAGGGCCGCCGGTCCGCTCCCGGCCGCCGCCACGTCCACGTCCTGTTCGGCCGCGAGGGCTGCCGCCAGGGACTCGGCAAAAATGCGGTGGTCGTCGACCACCAAGACCCGGATGCGTTGCACTGAGGACCCCCTGTCTCGGGGAAACGGGCAGAAACGGTACGTGCGCCCGGGGACGGGGTCGCCGCAGTGGCACGGCCGCCGCCGTGCTGCGTCGCTGTCCCGTCCCGGGCGCCGTACCCTCACCTCCCCGCGCCGTTCGGCGGAGAGGGTCCAGCTCGCCCCCTGATCGGCACCGGCCCCCACCGGTGCTCTGTTCAGCGTACGTACGGGGTCCGGCAACGGAAGCCGATTGGCAAAACTGCCCGACCCATGTGTTCAGGGTGGTGCAGCCGGACCACCACGAGGCACCAGTAGCGGGTGATCGGCTCATTCCGACCGGTTACCGCCGGACGCCGGCGGGGCAATCGGCCAGTCGCCCGGAGCGGCTGACAGTGCGTCGGGGGTGTGCGGGGGCGTGCGGGGGCTCGCTTTTGCGCCCCCGCCGCCGTCCGGTTCACGCCAGCCGTCGGGCCCCCGCGCTCGGCACGGCGGTGAAGATCCGCGGCGCGGCGTGCCCGGCCGCCGCGAACGCCTCGGTGACCGCCTTGCCCACGGCCTCCGCTTCCGCCTCTTCGACCAGCACGATCGCCGACCCGCCGAAGCCGCCGCCGGTCATCCGGGCGCCCAGCGCGCCGGCCTCGTTGGCGGCGGCCACCACGAGGTCCAGCTCGGCGCAGGACACCGCGAAGTCGTCGCGGAGCGAGGCGTGGCCGGCCGTCAGCAGCGGGCCGATGCCGCGCGGGTCGCCCGCGTCGAGGCGTGCCATGACCTCCTGCACCCGCCGGTTCTCGGTCACGATGTGCCGTACCAGGGGCCGTACGGCGGCCTCGTCCGCCAGCGACTCCAGCGCCTGGCGCAGTCCGTCGTACGCCACGTCGCGCAGGGCGCGTACGCCAAGTGCCCGCGCGGCCCGCTCACAGCCGGCGCGGCGTTCGGCGTAGGCGCCGTCACCCAGCTCGTGCTGGACGCGGGTGTCGACGACGAGGAGGCGCAGCCCGGCCGCCGCGAGGTCGAAGGGGACCTGGCGGCGGGTGAGGTCGCGGGTGTCCAGGAGAAGGGCATGGCCTTCGGTGCAGCAGGCCGAGGCGGTCTGGTCCATGATCCCGCAGGGCACGCCGACGAAGGCGTTCTCGGCGCGCTGGGCCAGCCGGGCCAGCTCCTGGCCGTCCAGGCCCAGGCCGTACAGGTCGTTCAGCGCGAGAGCTGTGGCGACCTCCAGGGCGGCGGAGGAGGAGAGCCCGGCGCCGGTGGGGACGACGGAGTCGAAGTGCAGGTCGGCACCGCCGTCCACCGGGAGTCCGGCCTCCCGCATCGCCCACAGCACGCCGGCCGGGTACGCGGCCCAGCCGCCGTCGGGGGCCGGGCGCAGCGCGTCGGTGCGCAGCTCGACGATGCCGCCCTTGACGTTGCCGGAGTGCAGGCGCAGCACGCCGTCGGTACGGGGCGCGGCCGCGGCGGTCGTGGTGTGCGGGAGGGCCAGCGGCATCACGAAGCCGTCGTTGTAATCGGTGTGCTCACCGATGAGGTTGACCCGGCCGGGGGCGGCCCATGTCCCCGCAGGGGCGGTTCCGTACACCTCGCCGAATGCCGCCTCGGTGCGGCGTGCGCCGTGCGCCGTGTCGTTGTTCAACTCGGACTCCTTCGTCCAGCTCGTTGTGCGAATGCCCGGTGCCCGGGTGCGGCGCCGTTTCGGCTGAGCGCGCAGTTCCCCGCGCCCCTGAAGGGGCGCGGGGAACTGCGCGATCGGCCACGACGGTGGCGCGCCCGGCAGCGGCACTGCAGCCCCTACCGGGTTGCCGCTCGGCCATCCCGGGCGAAGGCCCACGCATCCGCGACGATCTCCGCCAGGTCCGCGCGCTTCGGTTGCCAGCCGAGGCGGTCGATGGCCGTCTGGGCCGAGGCGACCAGGACTGCGGGGTCGCCGCCGCGGCGGGGGGCGACGGTCTCGGGGATCGGGTGGCCGGTGACCGCGCGGACGGTCTCGATGACCTCGCGTACGGAGAAGCCGTTGCCGTTGCCGAGGTTGCAGATCAGGTGCTCGCCCGCGACCGCCGCGTCCAGCGCCAGCAGATGCGCGTCGGCGAGGTCGGCGACGTGGATGTAGTCGCGGACGCAGGTGCCGTCCGGCGTCGGGTAGTCGTCGCCGAAGACGGAGATCGACTCGCGGCGGCCCTGGGCGACCTGGAGGACGAGCGGGATGAGGTGCGACTCGGGGTCGTGCCGCTCGCCGCACTCGCCGTACGCGCCGGCCACGTTGAAGTACCGCAGCGACACGGCCGCCAGGCCATGCGCCGCGCACTCACCGCTGATCATGTGGTCCACGGCCAGCTTCGAGGCGCCGTACGGGGAGGTGGGGACGGTGGGGTCGGTCTCCGTGATGGGGGTGTTCACGGGCTCGCCGTACGTCGCCGCCGTCGAGGAGAACACCAGGGTGCGCACGCCCGCGACGCGCATCGCCGCGAGCAGGTCCATGGTGCCGCCGACGTTGTTGCGCCAGTACTTCTCGGGGTCCACGACGGACTCGCCGACCTGCGAGAACGCGGCGAAGTGCAGGACGGCGTCGAAGGAGCGGTCCAGCCACTTGGCCGCGTCCTGGACCCGGCCCTCGATGAACTCCGCGCCCTCGGGGACGCCCACGCGGTGGCCGGTGGACAGGTCGTCCAGGACGACCACCTCGTGGCCGGCCTCCAGAAGGTGTGCCGCCACGACGCTGCCGACGTATCCCGCTCCGCCGGTGACCAGGTATTTCTTGCTCACGTGCTCGCTACCTCTCGCAGTCGCTGCGCCGCGGCTTCCGGCGGCACATCGTTGATGAACACATTCATGCCGGATTCGGAACCCGCGAGAAACTTCAGCTTGCCGGGAGTGCGTCGGATGGTGAAGAGCTCCAGATGGAGCGCGAAGCCGTCGCGGTGCGGGGCGCGCACCGGCGCCTGGTGCCATGCGGCGATGTACGGCGTCGGCGGCTCCCCTGCCCCGAAGATCCGGTCGAACCGTCGCAAGACTTCCAGGTACAGCTGTGGAAACTCTGTGCGCGCGTCCTCGTCGAGGGCGAGCAGGTCGGGGACCCGGCGCCGCGGGTAGAGGTGCACCTCGTACGGCCAGTGCGCCGCGTACGGGACGAAGGCCACCCAGTGCTCGCCCTCCAGGACGACGCGGCTGCCGTCGGCGAGCTCGTCGGCCACGACGTCGTCGAAGAGGTTGCGGCCGCCGGTGCGCTCGGCGTGCTCGGTGGCCGAGGCCAGCATCCGCTCGGTGCGAGGGGTGACGAAGGGATAGGCGTAGATCTGGCCGTGCGGGTGGCCGAGGGTCACGCCGATCTCGGCGCCGCGGTTCTCGAAGCAGAAGACCTGCTCGACGTCGGGGAGCGCGGAGAGCTCGGCGGTGCGGTCGGTCCATGCCTCCAGGACCAGCGCGACCTGCTCCTCGGTGAGGTCGGCGAAGGAGGCGTGGTGGTCGGAGGCGAAGCAGACGACCTCGCAGCGGCCGGTGGAGCCCGCGAGCGAGGGGAAGCGGTTCTCGAAGACGGCGACGTCGTAGTCGGCGGCGGGGATCTCCGAGAGCCGGCCCTCGCGCGAGGGGCAGAGCGGGCATTCGTCGGCCGGCGGGTGGTAGGTGCGGCCCTGGCGGTGCGAGGCGACGGCGACGGAGTCGCCGAGGAGGCGGTCGTGCCGGATCTCGGAGGCGGTGGTGACCTGCGGCAGGGGGCGTTCGTCGACGGCGTCGCGGACGACGTCGTCGCGGGAGTCGTAATAGATGAGCTCCCGGCCGTCCGCGAGCCGCGTGGACGTCTTCTTCACTGTTGCTCCTCGCCAGAAATCCTCGGCAGACGACCAAACACAAACGAACATAATGAACCACGAGCCAACACTTCCGTCAACGCCGTGGACAGAGCGGTGCACCCGCCCGCACCCAGCGTCACCAAGGAAGCCACTCGATCACGATCCAACAAACAAAACCAACAAAAGTGTTCAGTTTCCGAGCGACCGCGCGTAACTTGCTGCTCGTTCCTGCCACCGGCGCCACGCAACGAAGCGAGACCCCATGATCACGATGGCCGAAGGGCTACGCCTCCCTACCAACGGGCTCGACTACACCATCCTGGCGATCTACTTCGCCGTCGTCCTGGGCATCGGCTTCGCCGCCAAACGCAGCGTGAAGACCAGCCTGGACTTCTTCCTGTCCGGCCGGTCGCTGCCCGCGTGGGTGACCGGCCTCGCGTTCGTCGCCGCCAACCTCGGCGCCACCGAGATCCTCGGCATGGCCGCCAACGGCGCGCAGTACGGCGCGTACACCGTGCACTGGTACTGGATCGGCGCCATCCCCGCCATGGTCTTCCTCGGCCTGGTGATGATGCCCTTCTACTACGGCTCGAAGGTCCGCTCCGTACCGGAGTTCCTGCTGCACCGCTTCGGGCCGTCCTCGCACCTGCTGTCCTCGATCATCTTCGCGGTGTCGTCCGTGCTGATCGCGGGCGTGAACCTCTACGCGATGGCGATCGTGCTGGAGGCGCTGCTGGGCTGGCCGGAGTGGGTGGCCATCGTCGTCGCCGGCTTCTTCGTCCTCGCGTACATCACCATCGGCGGCCTGTCCTCGGCGATCTACAACGAGGTCCTGCAGTTCTTCGTCATCCTCGCCGCGCTGATCCCGCTGACCGTCGTCGGCCTCAAGCGCGTCGGCGGCTGGGACGGGCTGACCAGCAGCCTCACCGACAGCCACGGCGGTGACTTCCTCACCGCCTGGGGCGGCACCGGCATCGGCGAGGCCAACCCGCTGGGCGCCAACTGGCTGACGATCGTGCTCGGCCTCGGCTTCGTGATGAGCTTCGGGTACTGGACCACCAACTTCGCCGAGGTGCAGCGCGCGCTCTCCGCGAAGAACGGCTCCGCCGCCAAGCGCACCCCCCTCATCGCCGCCTTCCCCAAGATCTTCATCCCGCTGGTCGTGGTCGTGCCGGGCCTGATCGCGCTGGTCATGGAGCCCTCGCTGGGCAAGACCAAGGACGGCCTGCAGTACAACGACGCCATTCCGGTCCTGATGCGCGACCTGCTGCCCAACGGCGTGCTCGGCATCGCGGTGACCGGTCTGCTCGCCGCGTTCATGGCCGGTATGGCGGCGAACGTCTCCTCGTTCAACACGGTCTTCACCAACGACATCTGGGCGGCGTACCTGAAGAAGGGCCGCGAGGACGCGTACTACCTGAAGACCGGCCGGGTGATCACCGCGGTGGGCGTGCTGATCGGCATGGGGACCGCGTTCATCGCGTCCTCGTTCAGCAACATCATGAACTACCTGCAGACGCTGTTCTCGTTCTTCAACGTCCCGCTGTTCGTGGTGTTCATCATCGGCATGTTCTGGAAGCGGACCAGCGCGGCCGCCGGCTTCTGGGGCCTGCTCTCCGGCACCGTCGCCGCGATGGTCAACTACTTCTGGTTCTACAAGCAGGGCGTCATCTCGATCCCCTCCGACCAGGGCGCCAACTTCGTCTCCTCGATCGTGGCGTTCGTCGTCGGCGCGGTCGTGATGTTCGTGGTCACCCTGGTGACCAAGCCCAAGTCCGCCGAGTCGCTGGCCGGCCTGGTCTACGGCACCACCTCGCCCGGCATGGAGGAGCTGCCCGCCGAGGGCGACGACGCCTGGTACCGCAAGCCCGCCCTGCTGGGCTGGGGCGCGGTCGTCCTCGCCGCCGTCTGCTACATCCCCTTCTCCTTCTGAGGCCCAAGGAGCACACCCCATGAGTGACTACCAGCACGAGGTCGAGGAGCTGGAGCGCAAGTCCGCGACGGCGGCCCGGCTCTTCGACGTACGCCGCATCATCGGCGGACTCTTCGTCGTCTACGGCGTCATCGTCACGATCGCCGGCCTCACCGCGTCCGACGCGGACCTGAAGAAGGCCCAGGACATCAACATCAACCTCTGGACCGGCCTCGGGATGCTGATCCTCGGACTCTTCTTCCTGGCGTGGATGAAGCTGCGCCCGGCCGAGGCACCGGCCCCCGAGGAGACCGGCGCCGCGGCCGACGGCCCGAGCGGCACGACGGACTGACGCGCCGCGCGCTCACTGCGGCGGGGCCTGCTGCGGCCCCGCCGCGTTCGCGTTGCTGACCGCGGCCCGGTCCAGCAGCCCCGTACGGGCCGCCAGCGCCGCCGCCTCCAGCCGCGAGCCCACCCCCAGCTTCATCAGCACCCGCTGCACATGCGTACGGGCCGTGCTCGGCGCGATGCCCATACCGGCCGCGATGAGCCGGGTGTCCTCGCCCTCGGCGACCCGGACCAGCACCTCCACCTCGCGCGGGGTCAGCATCTGCAGCAGCCGCGCGCCCTCGTCGTCCGGCTGCGCCGCCGGATGCAGCAGTTCCTCGAAGGCCTGCTGGAGCAGGGCCGGGGCGATCGCCGCCTCGCCCGCCCTGGCCTTCATCATCGCCCGCTCCACGCCCTCGATCCGCTCGTCGTGGCGGACGTAACCGGACGCGCCGGCCGCGAACGCCGCGGCGATGCCCCGCGGGTTCGGCACCGGGCCGAGCACCACGACCGCCACCTGGGGCCGCTCCTTCTTGATCCGTACCACCGGGTCGAACACCCCCGGCTCGGCGGGCGCTGCCGTCCCCAGGAGGCACACCTCCGGCGCTCTGCTCACCACCAGATCCGCCGCCCCGGCACTCGGCGCGGCCGCGGCGAGCACCCTGTGCCCGCGCAACTTCAGTGCCGAGGCGAGCGCCTCGGCGAGCAGGCGGTGGTCATCGACCACCATGAGCCGCACGCCCATTCAGCAACCCCCCATTCCCCGGCGATATCAGCCCCCCGATCTCCGCCGGGCCCCTTTGCATCCGGAAGCTACACGCTTGTTCGACATTGCGCGCCCCCTACCGGGCAGAAGCCCGCCGGAATGCTGAAATCCCGGCCATTCTGGGCCACTTGCCATCAGCCGCCGATCATTTATTTCCAGAGGCGGACGGACCCGGTACGACAGCGGCCCCGCCCTACAGTGCGTAGGACAGGGCCGCCGGACAGGCCCTGGGGCCTGCGGGTTTCTCAGCTGCCGAAGGCCAGGCCCAGGTACTTGCCGTCGCCCAGGCCGTACTTCGTGCCGGACATGATGTCCTGGTTCAGGAACAGCCGGCCGTGCGCGTACACCGCGCGGGTCATGCCCGGGCGCAGGCTGCGGGCCGCGTCGGCGGTCTCCTTCGGGAGGTTGAGGAAGACCGTCTTCTTGCCCTGCCCGGCCGGGTCGATGCTGACGACCTGGCCGCCCTTGTCGCTGTATCCGTCCTGGTAGGCGATGAGCTTGTCGCCGGCCATGCGGATCGGCACGATCTCCTGGTTGACCTCCGAGGTCGCCTTCCAGGTCGCGGCGCCGGTCTTCAGGTCGAAGGCGACGATCTCGTTCTGCTTGTCGAAGGACTCGCCGCCCACCGCGTCGTGCGACTTGGAGGGCATGTAGAGGTACTTGTCGTCCGCCGTGGCGGTGACGCAGCGCTCCACGCCGCCGCTGATGCCGCAGTTGGGCTTGTACTTGTCCTTCTGCAGCGAAATCTGTGCCTGCTGCTTGCCGGAGTCGTCGATGACGACCATGTCCGTGATACCGGCGTCGCCCGCGGAGATGCCGATGACGACCGGGCCGTTGGTGGAGACCACCTCGGCGCTCTCCACGCCCTTGGGCGCGTCATAGGTCCACTTGGGCTTGCCGGTGGCCGGGTCGATCTCCTGGACCTGCGTGGTCTGCGAGCCGTACTCACCGCAGCGCAGCACCGCGACGAGCTTCTGGCCGCCGCCGATGCCCCGGTCCAGGCACTGCATCGAGGCGTCGTTGCCGTTGTCGCGGCGGTGCCACAGCTCCTTGCCGGAGATGTCGTACGCGGCCTCGCCGTTGCCCGGCCAGGAGGCGACGACCGCGCCCTGGCTGAAGGTGACGCCCATGCCGAGGCTGGACGCCTGGTCGCCGCCGGGCATCGTCTTCTGCCAGTCGAACTTGCCGGAGTCGATGTCCAGCAGCGCGATCTGACTGCACGGCTCGCGGTCGTTCTCGCCCTTGCGCGGACCGGCCTCGAAGACGACCGCGGCCTTGCCCTCTTCGGTGGCGTACGGCGAGGCGCCGCAGACGATGCCGTCCATCGGGAGCTTGTACTTCGGCTTCCGCGCGGCCAGGTCGTAGCCGACGATCTCGGCCTTGCTGACCTTGGCGTACGTCTTCGCCGTCGCCCAGGCGCCGTTCAGCGTCACCACCGACTTGTCCGGCGAGGGCAGCGGCACATTGAAGAGCAGCTTGCCCGTGGAACTGCCGGGCTTGCTCTCCGCGTTCAGCGCGACCTTGCCGCCCTTGAGCGTCGACGGGGCGTCCCCGCCCTGGCCACCGCCGTCGGTGCCCGCACTGGAGCCCTGGGCGTTCGGCGCCGGGTCGTCACCGCCGCTGTTGGCGAACCACACGCCGCCGCCGACGATCAGCGCGATGGCGACCACCGCGGCGACGACGATCATGATGCGGGTGCGCTGCTGATTACCGCCGCCGCCCTGCGGGGGCATGCCACCGCCGGGGAACTGCGCGCCGTACGGGCCGGGGGCTCCGTACGGGCCGGGGGCGCCGGGCTGGCCGGGCTGCTGCGGGTAGCCGTAGCCCGGACCCTGGGCCGGGTAGCCGTACCCGGGCTGCGCGCCGTACGGACCGGGCGGCGGGCCCTGCTGCGGCTGGCCCGGAGCCTGGGGCGGCTGGTCGGGGGCCTGCGGCGGCTGGTTCGGCGGCTGCGGCGGGGCCTGGGGCGGCTGCGGCGGCTGGTTCGGGGGCTGCGGCGGCTGCTGCGGGTAGCCGTACGACGGTTCCTGGGGCGCGCCGAAGCCGCCGGACGGCGGCTGACCGGGCGGTGGTGGCGGCTGCGGCGGCTGGGACATGGGTCGTTACCTCTTCACGCCGGCCCATGGCTCCGAATCGGCCTCCCCCGCGATCCCGAGCGGCAAAGCCCCCCAGGATGGAGTGAATCAGACATAAGGCTCGGCAATTAACGGCAGTTGAGCGGGAGTTCTTTCTACCACTCGGCACCGACACCGCACCCGGCCCGGGACCCTCCCGCGACGCACCTGTTACGCGTCCTCCGCCAGCTCCAGCCAGCGCATCTCCAGCTCGTCCTTCTCGTCCCGCAGCTCCCGCAGCTGCGCGTCCAGTTCGGCAACCTTGGCGAAGTCGGTGGCGTTGTCGGCGATCTGCGCGTGCAGCTTCGCCTCCTTCGTACCGATCTTGTCCAGCTGCCGCTCGATCTTCTGCAGTTCCTTCTGCGTCGCCCGGTCCACCGCGGCGGACTTCTGCTTGGGCGCGGCCGCCGCCGGCGCCGGGGCTGCGGCCTGCGCCATCCGCTCCCGCCGCTCGATGTACTCGTCCAGCCCGCGCGGCAGCATCCGCAGCGCCGCGTCGCCGAGCAGCGCGAACACCCGGTCGGTGGTGCGCTCGACGAAGTACCGGTCGTGGCTGATGACGACCAGCGAGCCGGGCCACCCGTCGAGCAGGTCTTCGAGCTGCGTCAGGGTCTCGATGTCGAGGTCGTTCGTCGGCTCGTCGAGGAAGAGCACGTTCGGCTCGTCCATCAGCAGCCGCAGGATCTGCAGCCGGCGCCGCTCACCGCCGGAGAGGTCGCCGACCGGCGTCCACTGCTTCTCCTTCGTGAACCCGAACTTCTCGCAGAGCTGGCCCGCGGTCATCTCCCGGCCCTTGCCCAGGTCCACCCGCTCCCGGACCCGCTGCACGGCCTCCAGCACCCGCCAGGACGGGTCCAGTTCGGCGACCTCCTGCGAGAGGTACGCCAGCTTCACGGTCTTCCCGACGATGATCTTCCCGCCGGCCGGCTGCGCCTCGCCCTGCGTGCGCGCCGCGTCGGCCAGCGCCCGCAGCAGCGAGGTCTTGCCCGCGCCGTTCACGCCCACCAGGCCGACCCGGTCGCCGGGGCCGAGCTGCCAGGTGAGGTGCTTCAGCAGCACCTTGGGCCCGGCCTGTACGGTCACGTCCTCCAGGTCGAAGACCGTCTTGCCCAGCCGGGAGCCGGCGAACTTCATCAGCTCGGCCTTGTCCCGGGGCGGCGGCACGTCCGCGATCAGCTCGTTGGCGGCCTCGATGCGGAAGCGCGGCTTGCTCGTACGGGCCGGAGCACCGCGCCGCAGCCACGCCAGCTCCTTGCGCATCAGGTTCTGCCGCTTGGCTTCCTCACTGGCCGCGATGCGCTCCCGCTCGGCGCGCGCGAACACGTAGTCGCTGTAGCCGCCCTCGTACTCGTGCACGTCCCCGCGCTGCACGTCCCACATGCGCGTACAGACCTGGTCCAGGAACCACCGGTCGTGGGTGACGACGACGAGCGCGGAGCGCCGCGCCTGGAGGTGCCGCGCGAGCCAGGAGATGCCCTCGACGTCCAGGTGGTTGGTCGGCTCGTCGAGGACGATCAGGTCCTGCTCGGCGATGAGCAGCTTCGCGAGTGCGATGCGGCGCCGCTCGCCACCGGAGAGCGGGCCGATGACGGTGTCCAGGCCCTGCGGGAAGCCCGGCAGGTCCAGGCCGCCGAAGAGGCCGGTCAGCACGTCCCGGATCTTGGCGTTGCCCGCCCACTCGTGGTCGGCGAGGTCGCCGATCACCTCGTGCCGGACGGTCGCCTCGGGGTCGAGCGAGTCGTGCTGCGTCAGCACACCGAGGCGCAGCCCGTTCACGTGCGTGACGCGGCCGTCGTCCGGGGACTCCAGCTGCGCGAGGATGCGGATCAGGGTCGTCTTGCCGTCACCGTTGCGGCCGACGACGCCGATCCGGTCTCCCTCGTTGACGCCGAGGGAGACGCCGTCGAGCAGCGCGCGCAGTGCGTACGCCTTGCTGACGGCTTCCAGATTGACGAGGTTCGCGGCCATCTCACTCCTGTTTCACAACGGTCGGCCTTCCAGCCTAGTGGGCACGGAGTGCCTTCAGGGGCGCGGGGAACTGCGCGAGCAACCACAACGGCGGGAAGGCCGCGAATACCTGCTCAACCGCCCCCTACGGGCGGATAACCGTGGCCCCAGGCGCCGGGCTGTCGGCGATACGAGCGGTGCGGCACGTACCGGACGCCACCAACGCATCCGCAACCGCGGCAGCGGCATCCGCATCCGTCGCCAGGAACGCCGTCGTCGGCCCGGAGCCCGACACCAGCGCAGCCAACGCGCCCGCCTTCGTGCCCGCCTCCAGGGTCGCGGCGAGCGAGGGGAAGAGCGAGAGCGCGGCGGGCTGCAGGTCGTTGGAAAGGGCCTTGGCCAGCACCGCCGCGTCACCCGCCCGCAGTGCGTCCAGCAGCGCGGGCGAAGCCACCGGCACCGGCACATCCGTGCCCTCCGTCAGCCGGTCGAACTCGCGGTAGACCGCAGGCGTGGACAGCCCACCGTCCGCGACCGCGAACACCCAATGGAAGCCACCGCCCACCGGCAGCGGCGTGAGCTTCTCACCACGGCCCGTACCCAGCGCCGCCCCGCCGACCAGGCTGAACGGCACATCGCTGCCGAGCTCGGCACAGATCTCCAGCAGCTCCTCGCGCGAGGCACCGGTCCCCCACAGCGCGTCGCAGGCGAGCAGCGCGCCCGCCCCGTCCGCGCTGCCGCCCGCCATGCCGCCCGCGACGGGGATGTCCTTGGCGATGTGGATGTGGACGGCGGGCTCGCCGATCCCGTGCCGGGCGGCCAGCAGCTCGGCGGCGCGGGCCGCGAGGTTCGTACGGTCCAGCGGGACCTGCCCGGCGTCCGGGCCCTCGCAGGTGATCGTCAGGGTGTCGGCGGGCGCCGCGGTGACCTCGTCGTACAGGCCGACGGCGAGGAAGACGTTGGCCAGGTCGTGGAAGCCGTCGGCGCGTGCGGCGCCGACCGCCAGCTGGACGTTGACCTTGGCGGGGACGCGGACGGTGACGGCGCGGGGGCTGGACGGGGTCACTGGGCTGCGGCTTCCTTGTGCTCGGCGATGCGGGCGAATTCTTCGACGGTCAGGGCCTCGCCCCGGGCCTGCGGCGAGACGCCCGCCGCGACCAGCGCGGCCTCGGCGGCGGCGGCCGAGCCCGCCCAGCCGGCGAGCGCCGAGCGCAGCGTCTTGCGGCGCTGCGCGAAGGCCGCGTCCACGGCGGCGAAGACCTCGTCGCGGCTGGCGGTGGTTTCGAGCGGCGCCTCGCGGCGTACGAGGGAGACCAGTCCGGAGTCGACGTTGGGCGCGGGCCAGAAGACGTTCCGGCCGATCGCGCCGGCCCGCTTGACCTCGGCGTACCAGTTCGCCTTGACCGACGGCACGCCGTAGACCTTGTTGCCGGGGCGGGCCGCGAGCCGGTCGGCGACCTCGGACTGGACCATGACGAGCGTGCGCTCGATGGTCGGGAAGGTCGCCATCATGTGGAGCAGGACGGGGACGGCGACGTTGTACGGGAGGTTGGCGACCAGCGCGGTGGGCGGCGGGCCCGGCAGCTCGGTGACCTTCATCGCGTCGGAGTGGACGAGCGCGAACCGGTCGGCCTTCTCCGGCATCCGGGCCTGGACCGTCGCGGGCAGCGCGGCCGCCAGTACGTCGTCGATCTCCACGGCCGTGACGCGGTCGGCGGCCTCCAGCAGCGCCAGGGTCAGCGAGCCGAGTCCTGGCCCGACCTCGACGACCACGTCATCGGGGCGCACTTCGGCCGTCCGCACGATCCGGCGGACGGTGTTGGCGTCGATGACGAAGTTCTGGCCCTTCTGCTTGGTGGGGCGGACGCCCAGCGTCGCGGCCAGTTCTCGGATGTCGGCGGGGCCCAGGAGCGGGCCGGGCTCATCGGTGCTGCTGTTGGTCACTGGTGAAGCTTACGGCCGCACACGGGCCACGGGCTCGCCCCCCGGCTCACGTACAGCTTCTTCGCCCGGTACGTCTGCTCTTCGGGGGGCGCGTCCTGCGGGGCGCCGGTCCCGCCGAGCGAGTGCCAGGTGGGGCGGTCGAACTGGTACAGCCCGCCGTACGTGCCCGAGGGATCGACCGCGTCGGCCCGGCCGCCGGTCTCGCACTGCGCGAGCCCCTGCCAGTTCAGCTGGTCGGCGCCGGCCACGCTGCTGGGCACGGTCGCGGTGCCCACGTGCACGATCTCGTCGCGCGGCGCACTGACCACTTCCTGGCGCAGCAGCCGCGGCCGCTGCCGGACGCCGTTGACGGTACGCAGCTGGTACGTGGCCCGGCGCACGCCCTGCCGCCCCTGCTGGACCACCGACTCGGTGCCCTTGAAGAGCGAGGCGTCGGGGATGCGCCGGGTCTCGTAGGCGATCGGCTCCTCGCGGACCTCGCGGGAGCCGGTGACACGCAGCACGGAGATGGTCTGGCCCTCGCGCGGGAAGCTGTCCAGCGGTACGGAGGTGGTGTCCTGGCCGTGCAGCGCGATCCCGGCCCGGGCGAGCGCCGCGCGCACGGTGGCGGCGTTGGTGCGGATGCTGTGCGCGCGGCCGTCGGCCATGAAGGTCACCGTGCGCTCGGTGCGTACGGCCAGCTCGATGCCGTGCCGCGCGATGGGCAGCGACCGCGAGGCGGAGATGTACGCGCCTTCGGCCCGCACGCCGAGCTGGCGCAGCGCGCCCTCGACGGTGCGCGCGGTGGTCCACACCCGGCGGCGGTGGCCGTCCACGGTGAGCACGACGGGCCTGCCGTACCGCACGGCCACCTCGTCGCCGCTGGTCAGCGGGGCGTCCGGGCCGGGCGCGACGATGTCGTGCGGGCCGATGGGCACGCCTTCGGAGGCCAGCAGCTCGCCGACGTCCCCGGCGAAGGTGTGCAGCCGCCGGGGATCGCCGTCGACGCTGAGGCGGACGGCCTTGTCGTGCGCGACGAAAGCGGTGGTGCCGCCCGCGAGGAACGCGACGACCAGCGCCTGCGGGACCAGCCTGCGCAGCCCCTCGGGCCGCTCGACGAACCGCTTGCGCCGGGCGGCGCGGCGGGCGGCGGCGCGGCCCGCGGACCGGCCTCCGACGACCGGCGGCCGGTCGTACGACTGCGGCTCGGGGAGCGGCTGGTCGTACGACTGCGACTCGGGGAGCGGCTGGTCGTACGACTGCGGCTCCGGGGGCGGCGGTTCGTACGACTGCTGCTCGGGCAGCCACGGTGCGTACGACTGCGGGCGCGGCGGTGCGTACGACTGCGCGACGTACGTGTCGTACACCTGGGCCTCGTCCGGCGGTCCGTATGGGCCGTAGCCCTGGGTCCGGGGGCCCTCCGTCCCGTCGTACGACCACGGCGACCCGTATCCGTATCCCTGCGAATGACTCACGACGCTCCACGTGCCCGGGACCGGTTGACGGGCCGGAATGTAGTGGATTGAGCGGGAGTACTCCGCCGACGGCTCAGTAGTCGAAGGCGCGCGCCGTGTTGGCCGCGACGGCCGTGGCCAGCGCTTCCTCGTCCATGCCCTTGACCTCGGCCATGGCCCGCAGCGTGACCGGAATGAGGTACGGCGCGTTGGGCCGACCGCGGTACGGCGCGGGGGTCAGGAAGGGGGCGTCGGTCTCGACGAGCACCAGCTCGGGCGGGGCGACGGCCAGCGCGTCCCGCAGCGGCTGGGCGTTCTTGAACGTGACGTTCCCGGCGAAGGACATGAAGTACCCGGCCTCGGCGCACACCTTCGCCATCTCCGCGTCGCCGGAGTAGCAGTGGAAGACGGTCCGCTCGGGCGCGCCCTCCTCGCGCAGCACCCGCAGTACGTCGTCGTGCGCCTCCCGGTCGTGGATGACCAGGGCCTTGCCGTGCCGCTTGGCGATCTCGATGTGCGCACGGAAGGACCGTTCCTGCGCGGCCATGCCCTCCGGGCCGGTACGGAAGTAGTCCAGGCCGGTCTCGCCGACGCCGCGGACGTGCGGCAGCGCGGCCAGCGCGTCGATCTCCGCGAGCGCCTCGTCCAGCGCCGCGTCGCCGCCCGGCTCGCGCGCCCCCTGCCGGGACCAGCCTCCCCCAGCCCTAGGGGGCTGGGAGGTGCCCCCAGGGTCGCCGAGCACGATGCGCGGCGCCTCGTTCGGATGCAGCGCCACCGCCGCGTGCACCGCGTCGTGCGCGGCGGCGGTCTCCGCGGCCCAGCGCGAGCCCTTCACGTCGCAGCCCACCTGGACCACCGTCGTGACGCCGACGGCGGCGGCCTTGGTGAGCGCTTCCTCGACCGTGCCCGACTGCATGTCGAGATGGGTGTGCGAGTCCGCTACGGAGACCCCGAGCGGTTCGGGCAGCGGCGGCGGTGCGTCCTTCGAGCTCATACCTCGATCCTATGAGCCCCGCGGCACCGGGCGTACCGGGCTACCTGCGGCGCTGGAAGGGGTGCAGCAGGTCGGAGAGGTGCCAGTGGTGGTGGCCGCGCCGCGCGGACGCATCACCGCCGGAGCCACCCGAGTCGCCGGGGCCGCCGGCCGGACCGGTCGTGGGCTGCGGCTTGCGCGGCGAGTAGAGCCGCTCGGCGGCCGCCGAGACCATGGAGACCTGCCCGGCCCGCATGATCCGGACCAGGTGCCCGCCGCACTGCCGGCAGGTGGGCCTGGTCAGCGGCGACGGGACGCGCTCGCCGTCCGTGTAGTAGACGACGCGCGGTGCGCCGGACACGTCAACGTGGTGCTCGATGTCGTAGGACTGCTCCCAGCCGTGCCCGCATTTCATGCAGGCGAAGGAGTACGCCTCGTGCGCGGCCGGTTCGGTCCGGGTCGTGTGCGGGGTCCCGCTCGCGGTTCCCACGGGTTCAGTCATCGCAGCTCCTCTTGTCCGCCGGACAAGCTCTCGGGGACGAACGTCCCGAGTTCCAGTGGACGCCTTTCGGAGCCGCGATGCAGCAAAGGTTCCTCCTATTGGCACAGATTTGAGCGTGCCGAGGGAAAGAGCCTCGCCGGGCCGACCTCCTCTTTACCTTTCGGACCGGTCATTTACCCGCACGAGAATCACCACGCTCCGCGTTCTTCGCCGCGACGACCGCGTCGAAGACCTCCCGCTTGGGCACGCCGGCCTCGGCCGCGACCCCCGCGATGGCCTCCTTGCGCCGCTCCCCGGCCTCCTCACGGACCCGCACCCGGCGCACCAGCTCCTCGGGGCCCAGATCGCCGGGCCCCGGCTCGGGCGCCCCCTCCACCACGATGGTGATCTCGCCGCGTACGCCGTCGGCCGCCCACTCGGCCAGCTCCTCCAGCGGGCCGCGGCGGACCTCCTCGTACGTCTTCGTCAGCTCACGGCAGACGGCGGCGCGCCGGTCCTTGCCGAAGACCTCCGCCATCGCGGCGAGGGTGTCGGCCAGCCGGTGCGGCGCCTCGAAGTAGACGAGCGTGCGCCGCTCGTCGGCGACCTCCTTCAGCCGGCCGGTCCGCTCCCCCGCCTTCCTGGGCAGGAAGCCCTCGAAGCAGAAGCGGTCCACCGGCAGCCCGGAGACGGCGAGCGCGGTGAGGACGGCCGACGGGCCCGGCACGGCCGTCACCTTCACGCCGCGCTCCACCGCCGCAGCCACCAGACGGTAGCCGGGGTCGGACACCGAGGGCATGCCCGCGTCGGTGACCAGCAGCACCCGCGCCCCGCCTTCGAGCGCGTCGGCCAGCTCCGGGGTGCGCGCGGACTCGTTCCCCTCGAAGTACGACACCACCCGCCCCGTCGTGTGCACGCCCAGCGCGGTCGTCAGGCGGCGCAGCCGGCGGGTGTCCTCGGCCGCGATCACGTCGGCGGCGAGCAGCTCGGCGGCCAGCCGCGGCGGCGCGTCCTCGGTGTCGCCGATGGGGGTCCCTGCGAGTACGAGCGTTCCAGTCACGGCCCCATCCTTTCAGGCGCGCCCGCATCCTTCCCGCCGCGCCGGGAGACGGGCCGGAGAGACGGGCCTCTCACAGGCCGCTTCCCTACGATGGCCCGGTGACGAGTGACACCGCGACCAACGACCGGCGCGCCGGCGACCACGGCGGGGCCCTGGCCGCCTCGGGGGCCGCCGCCCGCGCCGCGCAGGCGCCCCAGGGCGGCGTCCCGGCGCCGACCGCCTGGCTGCGGCGGCTGCGCCGCTTCGGCTACACCGCACGCCCGGAGCGGGACGTGCGGACCCGGCTCCTCGCACCCTTCCCCGCGCCGCGGGTCTCCCCCCGGACGGCCCGCCTCACCGCGTGGGGTCTGCCCGTACTGGCCGCACTGCTGGCCGGCATCCTGCGCTTCTGGCGCCTCGGCAGCCCGGACAAGGTGATATTCGACGAGACGTACTACCCGAAGGACGCCTGGTCCCTGCTGCAGTACGGCTACGAGGGCACCTGGGCGAAGAACGCCAACGACGCGCTGGTCGGCGACCCGTCACGCATCCTGCTCAGCCCCGAGCACTCCTACGTCGTCCACCCGCCCATCGGGAAGTGGCTGATCGCGCTGGGCGAGTGGGCCTTCGGCATGAACCCCTTCGGCTGGCGGTTCATGACGGCCCTGCTCGGCACCCTGTCGGTACTGATCCTCTGCCGCATCGGCCGCCGCCTGCTGCGCTCCACCGCCCTGGGCTGCCTGGCGGGCCTGCTGCTGGCCGTGGACGGCCTGCACTTCGTCATGAGCCGCACGGCGCTGCTCGACATCATCGTGATGTTCTGGGCGCTGGCCGCCTTCGGCTGTCTGCTGATCGACCGGGACCGCACCCGCGCCCGGCTCGCCGCGGCGCTGCCCGTCGGGGAGGACGGGCTGGCCCGCCCCGACGAGGAGGTCGGCGACCGGCTGCGGCTCGGGTGGCGCCCCTGGCGGCTGGCCGCCGGGCTCTGCCTCGGCCTCTCCGCCGCCACCAAGTGGAACGGCCTGTACTTCCTCGCCGCCTTCGCCCTGATGTCGGTCCTGTGGGACGCCGGCGCCCGGCGCACGGCGGGCGCCCGGCACCCGTACCGCTCCGCCCTCCGCCGGGACGTCGTCCCCGCCTTCCTCTCCACCGTGGTCCTCGCGGCGGCCACCTACCTCGCCTCCTGGACCGGCTGGATCGTCACCAAGGGCGGCTACTACCGCGACTGGGCCACCACCGCCGACGGCCGCGCCGCCGGCTGGACCTGGCTCCCGGACTGGCTGCGCAGCCTCTGGCACTACCAGTCGGAGGTCTATGAGTTCCACACCCACCTGACGTCCACCCACACCTACCAGTCCAACCCCTGGAGCTGGCTGGTCCTGGGCCGCCCGGTCTCCTACTTCTACGAGGACCCCAAGGCGGGCCAGGACGGCTGCACCGCGGCGGAGGGCTGCGCCCGCGAGGTCCTCGCGCTCGGCACCCCGCTCCTGTGGTGGGCCGGCTGCTTCGCGCTGCTCTACGTCCTCTACCGCTGGCTGTTCAAGCGGGACTGGCGGGCCGGCGCGATCGCCTGCGGCATCGCGGCGGGCTATCTCCCCTGGTTCCTCTACCAGGAACGCACGATCTTCCTCTTCTACGCGGTCGTCTTCGTGCCGTTCCTCTGCCTGGCGCTCGCCATGATGCTCGGCGCGATCATCGGCCGCCCCCAGGACGGCCTCGCCACGGAATCGCGCCTCCTCCTCACCGGCGACCGCCGCCGCGCGGCGGGCATCGTAGCCGCGGGCATCCTGGTCCTGCTCATTGTGTGGAACTTCATTTATTTCTATCCCGTATACACAGGGCTACCGATCCCCAAGAGCGCATGGCAGGCGCGGATGTGGCTGGACACCTGGGTATGAGGGATGCGGCGGGGAATGGGCGGCCCCGCATGTGACCGTTCTGTGACGGTCGTATCGACTGAGTGTCACCGTACCGATGCCGTAACGAGACGCGCGAAGGTCACTCCAACACCCCGTGTCCCATAGAGTGCGCTGCACGTTCTTGTGTCGGGTTTCCAGGGACGGCCACGCTTTCTTCGGGAGGGGAACGGTAAGTCATGCGCCGCGAGGTGAGGTACGGGCTGATCGGCGGGGCGATCGCCCTGGTCGCGGGAGGCGTCGGCGGGTACACCCTGATGGGAAGTTCCGGTGATGAGGCCCCGCAGCAGGAGGTCACGGCGGCGGACGGCAAGTCCGCCGACGGCGGCGCGACGGTGAAGACCGGGCCGCTCTCCGCGAAGGAAGTGAAGACCGCCGCCACGGGCTTCCTGAACGCCTGGCAGTCCGGCGAGGTCGCCAAGGCAGCGAAGCTGACCGACGACACGGAGGCGGCGACCACCGCGCTGACCGGCGTCGCCAAGCAGGCCCACATCGAGCAGCTGCGGCTCACGCCCGGGACCCGTAAGGGTGACGTGGTGCCGTACCAGGTGTCCGGGCAGATCTCGTACCAGGGCAAGAGCGCCCCGGTCTCGTACGCCACCTCCCTCACCGTCGAGCGGGACAAGGCCACCGGCGAGCCGGTCGTCGCCTGGCAGCCCACGATCGTGCACCCCGGGCTCGGGGAGGGCGACACGCTGCGTACGGGCGAGGGCGAGGCGCCGCCCATCAAGGCGGTGGACCGCAACGGCACCGAGATCACCAAGGACAGCAACCCGGAACTGGCCGGCATCCTCGCCAGCCTGCGCGACAAGTACGGCGAGAAGGCCGGCGGTACTCCCGGCGTCGAGTTCTTCATCGAGCGCGCCAAGAGCGACAACAAGGCGGCGCAGAAGCCGGACCAGACGCTGAAGGTGCTCTCCAAGGGCACCCCCGGCACGCTGAAGACCACCCTGGACGCCAAGATCCAGGCTGCCGCGCAGAAGGCGGTCGCCGCGAAGAAGAAGGCGTCGGCGGTCGCGATCAAGCCCAGCACCGGCGAGATCCTGGCCATCGCCAGCGCGCCCGAGAAGGGCTTCAACGTCGCCACGCAGGGCTCGCTGGCGCCCGGCTCCACGATGAAGGTCGTCACCGCGTCGATGCTCATCGACAAGGGCCTGACCTCGCCGAACAAGAAGCACCCGTGCGCGAAGTACGTGACGTACGGCGGCTGGAAGTTCCAGAACCTCAACAAGACCGAGATCAAGGACGGCACCTTCGCGCAGAGCTTCGCGGCCTCCTGCAACAACGCCTTCATCTCGCAGGCCGAGAAGCTCAAGGACGACGACCTGACCAAGCAGGCACGGGACGTCTTCGGCCTCGGCCAGACCTGGAACACCGGCATCCCCAGCTTCGACGGCAACGTCCCGGTGCAGAGCGACGCCCAGATGGCCGCCTCGCTCATCGGCCAGGGCGGGGTCCGGATGAACCCGCTGAACGTCGCCTCCATCGCGGCGACCGTCCAGGCCGGCAGCTTCCACCAGCCGTACCTGGTCTCCCCGGACCTCGACAACCGGACGCTGGCCAAGGCTTCCCGGAACATGAAGCCGGCCACCGCGTCCGCGATGAAGTCCCTGATGAAGCTGACCGCCACCTCCGGTACCGGCGCCAAGGCGATGTCCGGCCTCAGCGGTGACATCGGCGCCAAGACCGGCTCCGCCGAGGTCGACAACCAGAAGAAGCCGAACGCCTGGTTCACCGCCTACAACGGCGACCTCGCGGCCTCGGCCGTCGTCCCGGCCAGCGGCCACGGCGGCGACAACGCGGGCCCGGTCGTCCGCGCCATCCTCAACCAGGGCTGAGAACATCCAGGGCTGAGAACCCGGGGCTGAGTGCCCTGCCCTCCCGGAAGGGGGTCGTCCACATCGCGGACGGCCCCCTTTTCCCGGTCGCATGGCCCGTACAGCTTTCGCTAGCGTGCGGGCCATGAGTACTTCAGCCGACGCTCATCCCCTGTTCGCCGCCGCCCTGCGCGAGCTGGGCCTCGAAGTCGCGGTACGCCGCTTCCCCGACGCCACCCGCACGGCGGCGCAGGCCGCGGCCGCGGTCGGCTGCGAGCCCGCCGAGATCGTCAAGTCGTTGGTCTTTGAAGCGGACGGGGTGCCCGTCCTCGTTCTCATGGACGGGGCGTCCCGGGTCGATCTCGACAAGGTGCGGGCCGAGCTGGGCGCGCAGCACGTCGGCCGCGCCAACGCCGATCTCGTCCGTGAGACCACCGGCTATGCCATCGGCGGCGTACCGCCCTTCGGGCACCGCACCCGTACGACCGTCCTGGCCGACCAGGGGCTACTGGCCCACGGCACCGTCTGGGCCGCCGCCGGCACCCCGCACACCGTCTTCCCGCTCGACCCCAAGTCGCTCATCGAGCACGCCGGCGGCCGCGTCGTGGACGTCCGCGAGCACACCCCGTGACCCCGCTCGTCGTCGCCGCGGTACTGGCCGCCGCCATCACGCACGCCGCCTGGAACGCGATCGCCCACGGCATCAAGGACCAGCTGCTCGCCTTCACCCTCGTCGGCTCCGGCGGCGCCGTCTGCGGTGCGGTACTCGCAGCGGTCTCGCCGCTCCCCGCCGCCGGCTCCTGGCCGCTGCTCATCGCCTCCGCGCTGCTGCACGTCGTCTACCAGGCGCTGCTGATGCGGTCCTTCCGGCTCGGCGACTTCGGGCAGATGTACCCGATCGCGCGCGGCACCGCGCCGCTCGTGGTCACCGTCCTCGCCGCGGTCTTCGTCAACGAACTGCCCGACGCCTGGGCGCTGGCCGGCGTCGCGCTTGCCTCCGCCGGCCTCCTCGGCGTCGCCCTGTGGGGCATCCGCGGCTCCGGTGCGCGGCCGCACTGGCCCGCGATCACCGCCGCGGTCGCCACGGGGCTGGCGATCGCCTCGTACACGACGGTCGACGGCGTGGGCGTGCGCGCCTCCGGTACGCCGCTGGGCTACATCGGCTGGCTGATGCTCCTGGAGGGCATCGCGATCCCCGCCTACGCGGTGGCCACGCGGCGCCGCGCGCTCTTCGCCGAGCTGCGCCCGTTCGCCGTGCGCGGGCTGCTCGGCGGCGTGCTCTCGGTCTTCGCGTACGGGCTGGTGCTGTGGGCGCAGACCCGCGCGCCGCTCGCGCCGATCGCGGCGCTCCGCGAGTCCTCGATCATCGTCGGCGCCGCGATCGGCGCGATCTTCCTGAAGGAACGCTTCGGGGCACCGCGGATCGCGGCGGCGGGGCTGATGGTGGTCGGCATCGGACTGATGCTGCACACGAGCTAGCGGCGCCGCCCGGGCCTCTGCACCGACCTCAGACCGTCGTCCGCAGCGCGCGGACCAGCGCCTGTGCCCGCGGGTCCGCCGTGACGTTCTTCTGCATGCCGTTGGTGATGTAGCCGAAGGAGAGGCCCGATTCGGGGTCGGCGAAGGCGAGGGCGCCGCCGCGGCCCGGGTGGCCGAACGAGCCGGGGGCGAGCAGCGGGGCCGCGGGGCCGTGCAGCATGTAGCCCAGGCCGAAGCGCGACGAGGCGATGAGCGTACGGTCCGGGCCCGCGGACTCCTCCGTACGTGCCAGCGTGAGGGTCGCGGGCGCGAAGAGGCGGGGGTGGCCGTCCACGGGGCCGATGAGCGCCGCGTACAGGCGGGCCAGGGCGCGCGCCGTGGCGATGCCGTTGGAGCCGGGGAGCTGCCCGGCGCGGAACTCGGGGGCGTTCTCGTCGGCGTGCGGGGAGATCGCCGCGAAGGCCCGGCGGGTGAGGGAGGTGGGGTCCTCGTACGCCTCGGCCACGGCCCGCTTGGGCCGTACCCGCAGGCCGGATCCCTCAGGGGCGGGCGGCGGGGTGATCTCGGCGAGCCGTCCGACCCGGCCTGCCTCCGCCTCGGGGAGGCCGATCCACAGGTCCAGGCCGAGCGGCCCGGCTATCTCCTCGGCGACGAACGCGCCGATCGTGCGGCCGGTGACCCGCAGGACCAGTTCCGAGAGGAGCCAGCTGTACGTCTGGGCGTGGTAGCCGTGGTCCGTGCCGGGTTCCCAGGCCGGGGCCTGCGCGGCCACAGCGGCCGGGCCGCTGACGCCGTCGACGGCCTCGGCGGGGGTGAGCGGGTTGTCCAGTACCGGTACTCCCGCGCGGTGCGAGAGCAGGTGGCGGACCAGCGTGCGCTCCTTGCCGGCGGCCTTGTACTCGGGCCAGTACGTGCCGACCGGCGCGTCCAGGTCGAGCTGGCCGCGCTGGTGGAGGAGGAGCGGCACGACGGCGGCGACGCCCTTGGTGGCGGAGCGGATGACGGTGGCGGTGTCCTCCTGCCAGGGGGTCGCGTCGTCCGCATCGGCGTTTTTGGCACCGGCCCACAGGTCCACGATCTTGCGCCCGTGCCGATAGGCGGCGACCGCCGCCCCACGCTCACCGCGCTGCGCGAAGTTCGCCGCGAAGGCATCGCGGACCGGCTCATAGCCGGCCTCGACCGTGCCGTGGACGTCCACCACTGGTTCCCGCTTCCCACTCATCCGTCGCGTTTGTGACCCATCCATGGTGCAACGCGCCGATCAGTGCTGATGACCAGGAACCCGTCGGCCGTGGGGAGGGTCACAGGAACCGCCGCGGGCATGTCACACCGGGGCGGTCACCGAGCGGGGGTCGAAGCCGAAAGGCAGTTCGAGCCGGTGGGCCGCCATCAGGTCCCCGTCGCAGAGCAGGTCCTGGGTACGGCCGTCGGCGGCGATGACCCCGCCGGAGAGGACGACCGAGCGCGGGCAGAGTTCCAGCGCGTACGGCAGGTCGTGGGTGACCATCAGGACCGTGACGTCCAAGGAGCGCAGTACGTCGGCGAGTTCGCGGCGGGAGGCCGGGTCGAGGTTGGAGGACGGCTCGTCCAGTACGAGGATCTCGGGACGCATGGCGAGGACGGTGGCCACCGCGACCCGGCGGCGCTGGCCGAAGGAGAGGTGGTGCGGGGGCCGGTCGGCGAAGCCCGCCATGCCGACCCGGTCGAGCGCCTCGATGACGCGTTCCTCCAGCTCCGCGCCCCGCAGGCCCGCGGCGGCCGGGCCGAACGCCACGTCCTCGCGCACGGTCGGCATGAAGAGCTGGTCGTCGGGGTCCTGGAAGACGATGCCGACGCGGCGGCGGATCTCCGCGAGGTTGCGCTTGGCGACGGGGAGGCCTGCGACGGCGACGGTGCCGGCGCCCGCTTCGAGGATGCCGTTGAGGTGCAGTACGAGGGTGGTCTTGCCGGCGCCGTTCGGGCCGAGCAGGGCCACCCGCTCGCCGCGCGCGACGGTCAGGTCGACGCCGAAGAGGGCCTGGTGGCCGTCGGGGTAGGCGTAGGCGAGGCCGGAGACCTGGAGGGAGGGGGCGGTGGTGTTCATAGGGTCCATCCGAGGAGGCAGACGGCGAGGGCGGCAAGGGGGAGCAGCGCGGCGGAGGTCCACTGGGCGCGGTCGGCGGTCACCTCGTCGGTGACCGGCATCGTGCCGGTGTATCCGCGGCTGACCATGGCGAGGTGGACGCGTTCGCCGCGCTCGTAGGAGCGGATGAAGAGCGCGCCGGCGGACTTGGCGAGGACGCCCCAGTGGCGGACGCCGCGCGCTTCGAAGCCGCGCGAGACGCGGGCGATGCGCATCCGCCGCATCTCGTCGGTGATCACATCGCCGTAGCGGATCATGAAGGACGCGATCTGGACGAGCAGCGGGGGCATCTTCAGGCGCTGCAGGCCGAGGAGGAGTTCGCGGAGTTCGGTGGTGGAGGCCAGGAGTACGGACGCCGCGACGCCGAGGGTGCCCTTGGCGAGGATGTTCCAGGCGCCCCACAGGCCGGACTCGCTGAGCGACATGCCGAGCGCGTGCACCTGCGGGCCCTCGGCGACGAACGGCATGAGCAGCGCGAAGGCGACGAACGGCACCTCGATGAGGAGGCGCTTGAGGAGGAAGCCGGCGGGGATGCGGGCCGCCGCCGCGACCGCCGCGAGGAGTACTGCGTACAGGGCGAAGGCCCAGACCGCCTCGCGGGGCGTGGAGACGACGATCAGCACGAAGCCGAAGACGGCCGCGATCTTGCAGTGCGCGGGGAGCGCGTGCACGGGCGAGTGCCCGTGCCGGTAGAGCTTGTGGGCGTGTCCGGCACCCATGTCAGACCTGCTGCGGGGTGCGGTCGTCGGTAGCGGCGGTCTCCGCGGCATCCCGGCGGCGGACGACCACGAAGACGCCGGTACCGACGGCCAGGGTCGCGCCGACGCCGATCACGCCCGCCAAGCCGCCGGAGAGCCGGGCATTGGTGATGTCCTTGACGCTGTAGTCGGCGAGCGGGGAGTCCTTGGCGGCGTGGTCCTTCTCCGTCTTGTCGATGCCCTGGTCCTGGGCGACCTTCTCCAGGCCGTCGGGGCTGGCGGAGGCGTAGTAGCTGACGCCGCCGGCGCAGACCAGGGCGGCGGCGACGCCGGCGAGCCAGACGCGCTTGGTGGAGCGGGGGGCGGGGGCCACCGGTGCGGGGGTCTTGGGCTCGGCCTCGGCGGTCGACGCCCCGGCCGTGGGCGCCGCCTCGGACGCGGCCGCCGGAGCGGCGACGGGCTCGGGGCGGGGCGCGCCCGGTGCCGTGGGCGCGGCGACGGGGGTGACCTTCAGTTCGAGCGGCTTGGTGAGGCCGCGGGCGCCGTACACGAGGTCGGGCCGTACGGCGATCACCGCGCCGACCGTGAGGGCGGTGATGACGGCCTCGCCGATGCCGATGAGGACGTGCACGCCGACCATGGCGGTCAGCACCTTGCCGGTGGAGACGTCGGCGGTGCCGCCGAGCGCGTAGAGCAGGGTGAAGACGAGGGCCGCGGCGGGGACGGAGACCAGGGCTGAGACGAAGCTCGCGACCGTGATCGAGCGGCGCGTGCGCGGCAGTACCTTCACCAGGCCGCGGAAGAGCAGATAGGCGACGACGGTCGTGGTCACCGCCATGTCGGTGATGTTGACGCCGAGCGCGGTGAGGCCGCCGTCGGCGAAGAGGACGCCCTGCATGAGCAGGACGACGGAGACGCAGAGGACCCCGGTGTAGGGGCCGACGAGTATCGCCGCGAGCGCCCCGCCGAGGAGGTGGCCGCTGGTGCCGGCGGCGACCGGGAAGTTCAGCATCTGTACGGCGAAGATGAACGCGGCGACGAGGCCGGCGAGCGGCGCGGTGCGCTCACCGCCGAGGCCGTCGCCGCCCAGCTCGCGGCGGGCGCCGCGCAGGCTGACCGCGACGGCGGCCGCGGCGACCGCACCGGTCGCCAGCGAGACCGGGGCATTGATGAATCCGTCGGGGACATGCATGGCTGGGCTCTCCGCTCGTGGTCGTAACCCACTCATGGTGGTCGTACTGCAAATGATGTGCAAGAACGTCCGTACTGCGGAACTGCCCATTCGGGGAGGTCACTACCCCTGAGACCGTTCGCGGGTATGACATAGGCCACTACCGCGTACAACACCGGCGCACGCCCGGAGGAAAAGCGCGGGGCACGGCTCCACGCAGCGTCACCCCTTGGGGTGACTTCTGGGAGTCGAGTTGCCGCGGCCTGCCGGGGCCGAAACGATGGACGGGTGAGCGACGCACAGGAGGCCGTCGAGCCGCCCTCGGAGACGCAGTCCGCCCCGACCAGAGCCCGCGGCCGCCTGCGGCCGGTCAAGCCGGACGGAGGCACCACCGGCGGGTCCTATCTCCGCTTCCCCCATATCCACGGGGACACGCTGTGTTTCGCCGCCGAGGACGACCTGTGGGTGGCGCCGGTCGTCCCGGAGGACGCCGAGCCGCCCCGCGCCTGGCGGCTGACCGTGGACCGCACACGGGTGAGCCATCCGCGCTTCTCCCCCGACGGCAGCGAGATCGCGTTCACCACATGGCGCAGCCTGGACCCGGAGGTTCATCTCGTACCGTCCGAGGGCGGCCCGGCCCGCCGGCTGACCTACTGGGGCAGCGTGGACGCCCGGGTGTGCGGCTGGACCCCGGACGGCGAGGTGCTCGCGGTATCCTCGCACGGCCAGCCGTTCTCGTACTACTCCTGGGCGTACAAGCTGCCGACCGACGGGAGCCCCGGCGGGCGGCTGCCATGGGGTCCGGTGTCGAACATCGCGGTCGCCGACATCGATGGCGAGCACAAAACGCTGCTGCTCAGCGGCACTCCGCCGCACGAGCCCGCGGCCTGGAAGCGGTACCGCGGCGGCGCGACGGGGCGGCTGTGGCTGCACGGCACCCAGCTGGTGCCGGAGATCAACGGCCATCTGGACACCCCGATGTTCGTCGGCGGCCGCATCGCCTTCCTCTCCGACCACGAGGGCGTCGGCAATGTCTATTCGTGCCTCCCCGACGGCACGGACCTGCGCCGCCACACCGACCACGCGGACTTCTACGCCCGGCACGCCGCCAGCGACGGCGAGCGCATCGTGTACCAGTGCGCGGGCGAGCTGTGGCTGGTGGACGATCTGAGCCCGGCCGGGAAGCCGCGCAAGCTGCCGGTCCGGCTCGGCGGGCCGCGCACGGGCCGCCGCACGCATCAGGTGCCCGCCGCCGCCAACGTCACCTCCCTCGCGGTGGACGCCACGGGCCGGGCCAGCGCGGTCGGCGTGCGCGGCAGCCTGTACTGGCTCACGCACCGCGACGGCCCGGCGCGCACGATCCACGACATCCCGGGCGTGCGGGTCCGGCTGCCGGAGATGCTGGGCGACACGGGCCGGATCGCGTACGTCACCGACGTGGTCGGCGAGGACGCCATCGAGATCGCGGACCTGCCGAAGGCGTCCGGGCCCGGGGAGCCGCGCCGGCTCGCCGCCGGGCAGCTCGGCCGGGTGCACGAGCTGGTGTCGGCGCCGGACGGCGAGCGGCTGGCGGTGGCCGCGAACGACGGGCGGCTGCTGTTGGTGGACGCCTCCGAGGAGGGCGAGGGCGAGGTCACCGAGCTGGTGCGCTCGGACAACGGCCCGGTGCGCGACCTGGCGTTCTCGCCCGATTCCAAGTGGCTGACCTGGTCGCATCCGGGCATCGGCCGGTCGCTGCGGAAGATCAAAATCGCCAAGCTGGGCGACGGCCTGGTCGTGGACGTCACCAACGGGCGCTTCGAGGACGAGCAGCCGGTCTTCACCCGCGACGGCCGGTATCTGGCATTCCTGTCCTGGCGCGGCTTCGACCCGGTCTACGACGTGCACACCGGCGATCTGTCCTTCCCGCTGGGCTGCCGCCCGTATCTGGTCCCGCTCTCCTCGGCCACCCCCTCCCCCTTCGCGCTGTCCCCGGAGGGCCGGCCCGCGGCCGGCGGCCTGGACCCGGTGGACACGGCGGCCGAGGGCATGGTGCTGGTGGAGGTGGAGGGGCTGCCCAGCCGGGTGACGCCGTTCCCGGTCGCGGCCTCGAAGTACTCCGCGCTCTCGCCGGTGGCCGGCGGCGGGCTGGTGTGGCTGCGCTGGCCGATCTCCGGGGCGCTGGGCGAGACCTTCGCCAACCCGGACAACACCTCGGGCCAGCCGACGCTGGAACACTTCGACCTGGTCAAGGCCAAGCGCACGGAGCTGACCGGCTCGATCGACTCCTACGCGCTCAGCGGCGACGGCACTCGTCTCGTGATCAACGACGAGGGCGATCTGCGGTCGGTGCCCGCGCTGGAGACCCCGGACGCCGACTCCACGGTCTTCCTGGACCTGCGGCGCATCCTGCACGACGTGGACCCGGCGGCGGAGTGGCGGCAGGCGTTCGACGAGGCGGGCCGGATCGTGCGCTCCTACTTCTGGGACCCGGGCATGTGCGGCATCGACTGGGGCGCGGTGCTGGACCAGTACCGCCCGCTGGTCGAACGGGTCGCCTCCCCCGATGAATTCGCCGACCTGCTCCGCGAGGTCATGGGCGAGCTGGGCACCTCGCACGCGTACGTCACGGGCGCGCGGCGCAACGAAGGCCCGCCGCACTACCAGCGCGCGATCGGCCTGCTCGGCGCCAACTTCGTGTGCCGCAACGACCGCTGGATCCTCAACCGCATCCTGCCCGGCGACTCCTCCGACTCCAAGGCCCGCTCCCCACTGGCCGGTACGGGCATCCGCGAGGGCGCGGTCCTCACGCACATCGACGGCCGCGCGGTCGACCCGGTGACGGGCCCGTTCCCGCTGCTGGCGGCGGCGGGCGGCACCACCGTGGAGCTGACCTTCGAGGCCCCCGAGGGCGACGGCCGCTCCCGCCGGGTGGCCATCGTGCCGCTGATCGACGAGCGGCCGCTGCGGTACCAGGACTGGGTGGCCAAGCGCCGCGAGGTGGTGCGCGAGCTGAGCGGCGGCAAGTGCGGCTATCTGCACATCCCCGACATGGGCGGCTCCGGCTGGGCGCAGTTCAACCGCGACCTCCGGATGGAGGTCTCGCACCCGGCGCTGATCGTCGACGTACGGGGCAACGCCGGCGGCAACATCTCCGAGCTGGTCATCGAGAAGCTGACCCGCACGATCGTGGGCTGGGACCTGACCCGGGACGCGCAGCCGGTGACGTACGTGTCGAACGCGCCGCGCGGTCCGGTCGTGGCGGTCGCGGACGAGATGACGTCCTCCGACGGCGACATGATCATCGCGGCCTTCAAACTCCAGGGCATCGGACCGGTGGTGGGCCTGCGCACCTGGGGCGGGGTGGTCGGGATGACCGGCCGGCACCGCCTCGGCGACGGCACGTCGATCACCGTGCCGATGAACGCCGCGTGGTTCGACGCGTACGGCTGGGACGTGGAGAACCGCGGCGTGGAGGCCGACATCCAGGCGCTGCGTTCGCCGCTCCAGTGGGCGGAGGGCCGCAACCCGCAGCTGGGCGTCGCCGTCCGTACGGCGCTGGAGCTGCTGGAGCGGCACCCGGCGACGGACCCGCCGGGGCTCGCCAACGTCCCGGACAACAGCCGTCCGGAGCTGCCGCCACGGAGCAACGGCTGACGGCACGTGTGAGGGGCGCACCCGCTTCGGGTGCGCCCCTCACACGTCCGGCCCGGCTCAGGCCTCCAGGCCCTCCTCGGAGGTCTTCTGCGGGCGGGACGCCGCCTGCTGGCCGCGTTCCGGTACGTCCTCGTTGCCGGACGCACGCCGCGCCCGCTCGTCGAGCTCCCGCTGCTTGGCACGGAACTGGTCTATCAGGCCCATGGCGTGTACTCCCGTTGAGGTGACGACGGAATGCACACCAGCCTCGCATGGAGCAATTAACTACGCATTTCGGACGGCGTGCGGACTGGTTACCGCTGCGACCGCGCGCTCTCGTCCGCCGCACCGCCGGCGCCCACCAGCCCGACCTTCATGCCCTCCAGCCGGTTGCCGAAGCGCTTCATCTCGCGCTGCCCGACCGACCCGATGATCGCGGGCAGATAACCGCGAATGGACTGCATCCCGCGCAGCCACCACTGTCCGTACACATGCGCGGAGCGGCGCTCGATGCCGGCCACGAACCGGTCGACGGCAGGGCTCAGCGGATACGTCTTGTTCGACGGCCACGGCAGCCGCTGGCGCAGCTCGCGCATCACGTCGTCCTGGTCGGCGCCGCGCACCATGTCGGTGTCGGTCCAGCTCAGATAGCCCACGCCGACCTTCACGCCCTTGTACCCGACCTCGGCGCGCAGGCTGTGCGCGAACGCCTCGACGCCCGACTTGGACGCGCAGTACGCGGTCATCATCGGCGCCGGGGTGATCGCGGCGAGCGAGGCGACCTGCAGGAAGTACCCGCGGGACTCCATCAGTACGGGCAGGAAGGCGCGCCCGGTGACCGCGCCGCCGATGAGGTTGACCTCGATGACGCGCTTCCAGGCGACCGGGTCGGAGTCGACGAACGGGCCGCCGGTGGCGACGCCCGCGTTGGCGACCACGACGTCGACCTTGCCGAAGCGGGCCTTCACCTCCTGCGCGACCTGCGCGAGCGCCTCGTGGTCGGTGACGTCCGCGTGCCAGTGGGCCGCCTCGCCGTGCAGGGAGGCGGCGACCTTCTTCAGCTCGTCCGGCTCCAGGCCGACCAGCGCGAGCTTCGCGCCGCGCGCGGAGAGCTTGCGGGCCAGCAGCTCACCGACGCCGCGGGCCGCACCGGTGACGACGACGACCTGGCCCTCCAGGGTCCTGCGTCCGCTCATGCCGTCTTCTCCTTCGCTTCCCCGGCGCGCCGCGCCTTCGTCTTCTGCTGCGGGGCGAGCGCGGCCGGCTCGGGCGCGGCCGCGGTCAGGTGGTTCCGTACCAGCTCGCGGATCTTGCCGGTGACCACGTCCGGCGCCTCTATGGGCGTCATGTGGCCGAGCCCCGGGAGTTCGGTGAGGCCGAGGCAGTCCGGCAGTACGGAGGCCAGCCGGCGGGCGAGCACGACCGGGGTGAGCCGGTCCGCGGTGCCCTGCAGTATCGCGGTGGGCACGTTCAGGCGGGCCACCTCGCCGGTCAGCTCCAGGCCCGCGAGAACCTTGCCCCACTGGGCGCGTACCCCGACCGGGCAGGAATGCACTATCCGGGCGCACGCCTCGACCTGTTCGGGCGTCGCGCGGGGGCCCATCGTGGCGTACTTCAGGACACGCTTGGCGGGTGGGGTGACGGGGCCCAGCGGGGCGCGCGAGCCGAGGACGGCGCGGTGCGCAAAGCGGCGCGCGCCGGGCGAGCGCAGCGGTATCACCCGGGACTCGGCCGCGAGGTCGGCGGCGCCTGTGCTGCACAGCAGTATGGCGGCGGCGCGCTCGCGCAGGCCGGGGCGGCGGGCCGCGGCCATCGCGGTCATGCCGCCCATGGAGTGCCCGGCCAGTACGGCTCTCTCGCCCGGTTCCAGCGCGTCGGCCAGTATGGCTTCGAGGTCGTCGGCGAGCGCTTCGGTGCTGTAGCCGCCGGGGCCGGCCGCGGGGCTGCGGCCGTGGCCGCGCTGGTCGTAGACGACGACCTTGTGGTCGGCGGCCAGCTCCCTTATGACCGGGGCCCAGAAGGCGGTGGAGCAGGTCCAGCCGTGGGCGAGGACGACGGCGGGCGCGCCCTCGGGGCCGTGTATCTCGGTGTGCAGCCGGGAGCCGTCCACGGAGGTGGCGGTGAGCACACGGCGGGCGGCGGGCGGGGCGTAGCGCCCTCTGGTGGCGTGCGGCGGGCGGCTCAAATCACGGCCTCCACGTTCTGCTCGGCGCCTTCGGGCCGTCCGCCGGCCCGCGGACGCAGCACCTCGTACTCGGCGATGTCGACCTGGCGGGTGACCTTGCGGAACTCGGCGGTGGTGCCGGGCCAGGCCGTGGTGTTGCGGCCGTTGGCGTCCAGGTACCAGCTGTCGCAGCCGCCGGTGTTCCACACGGTGCGCTCCATGCGCTGCTGGATGGTGGCGGTCCAGGCGTGCACCGCGGAGGGGCGGGCGTCCAGGGCTGTCCGGCCGCCGAGCGCGTCGAGCTGGCGCAGGTAGTCGATCATGTAGTTCAGCTGGGCCTCGATGATGAGGATCATCGAGGTGTTCCCGAGGCCGGTATTGGGCCCGATGATCGTGAGGAAGTTGGGGAAGCCGGCCGCGCTGCTGCCGCGCAGCGCCTCCATGCCGTCCTTCCACTCCTCGGCGAGGGTGGTGCCGCGGGCGCCGGTCACCCGCTTGGCGATCGGCATGTCGGTGACGTGGAAGCCGGTGCCGAAGATGATCGCGTCGACCTCGGTCTCGGTGCCGTCCGCGGCGACCAGGGTGTTGCCGCGTACTTCCTTCAGCCCGGAGGCGACGACGTCCACATTGGGCTTCGCGAGCGCCGGGTAGTAGCTGTTGGACAGCAGGATGCGCTTGCAGCCGATGCGGTAGTCCGGGGTGAGCTTGGCGCGCAGGGCGGGGTTCTTGACCGCCCGGTGCAGATGCGCCTTGGCCATGGCCTGTATCACGGCCAGCTGCTTGGGCCGCTTGGTGAACGCGCCGATCTGGAGCTCACGGAGGCCCCACAGCAGCTGGCGGCGGAGCACGCGGGTGGCGGGCAGCTTGGTGTGCAGCCAGTGCTCGGCGCGGGTGATCTTCCGGTCCGCACGCGGCATGACCCACGGGGGTGTCCGCTGGAAGACGGTGAGCCGCTCGACGGTCGGCTGGATCTCGGGCACGATCTGGATCGCCGAGGCACCCGTGCCGACCATCGCGACGCGCTTGCCGCGCAGGTCGTAGTCGTGGTCCCAGCGCCCCGAGTGGAAGACCTTGCCCGGGAAGTCGGCCAGCCCCGGGACGTCCGGGATCTGCGGATTGGAGAGCGGCCCGGCCGCCGAGACGACCATGTCGGCGGTGAGCGCCCCCTGCGCCGTCTCGATCTCCCAGTACAGCTCGTCGGTGTTCCAGCGCGCGCTGCGTACGTCCGCGTTGAAGCGGATGTGCGGTCGCAGCCCGAAGGTGTCGGTGACCTTCTCCAGGTACGCCCGGATGTGCGGCTGCCCCGAAAAGTTCCGCGGCCACTCGGGATTGGGCGCGAAGGAGAAGGAGTACAGATGCGAGGGCACGTCGCAGGCGCATCCCGGATAGCTGTTGTCCCGCCAGGTGCCGCCCACCGAGTCGGCCCGTTCCAGGACGACGAAGTCGGTGATCCCCTGGCGGCGGAGCCGGACGGCGGCCCCCAGGCCGCCGAACCCCGTTCCGATCACCGCCACCCGTACGTGTTCGTGCTCGCGCTCGGCCATGCCGTGCCTCCTGTGTCCGTCCCTGCCCGCTCCGAACCGCGCCAGTAATCACTGGCGCAATTGGAGAGTAAGGCAGGTGCGTACCGAGCGGTAGGGGGCGCGCGAGGTGAAGTTACCGGCGGTTGCACCTCGCAGCGCCGCCGGGCCACCGGCATAGGCTGAAGCCGTGGAAGCAAAGACAGGCACTGAGGACGGCCCGAAGGAACGCGAGTTCCGCATGACCGAGCTGGCCGAGAAGGCCGGCATCACGGTGCGTACGCTGCGCTTCTACCGCGAGCGCAAGCTCATCCCGCCACCCCGCCGCGAGGGCCGCATCGCCTGGTACAACGAGCACCACCTGGCCCGGCTCCGGACGATCGCGGGCCTGCTGGAGCGCGGCCACAACCTCGGCGGCATCGCACAGCTGCTCACCGCCTTCGAGAGCGGCCGCGACCCCGGAGAACTGCTCGGCCTGGACAGCAGCTCACTGGTGGCGCCCTTCTCCGAGGAGACCCCGGTCCGCCTCACCCCCGAGGAGCTGGCCGACCACTTCAAGGACCATGTGACGGTCGACAACCTCGCCAAGTCCCTGGACATCGGCTATCTCGCCGTGGACGGCGACGAGTTCGTGCACATCAGCCGCCGGCTGCTGGACGCCTCGACGGACCTGGTCGCCGCGGGCGTGCCGCTCGCCGCGGTACTGGACGCCGGGCGCCAGGTGCGCGCGCACGCCGACGCGCTGGCCGAGCTGTTCATCACGGTCATCCGCACCCACGTCCTGCAGGACGTCCTGGCCCGCGCGGAGTCCGGCGGCACGCTCGGCCCCGAGGAGCTGACCGAGCTCGCGGGGACCATCGACAAGCTGCGCCCGCTCTCCAAGAGCATCGTCGACGCCGAACTGTCCATGGCCATGGACCGCCGCATCCGTACGGAACTGTCCTCTTGGGCGGGCGGTACGGAGCCGCCCCCGCCGGGCGGCCCGGAAGCGGACTGAGCCCGTCCCCGGCGCCTGCGCGCGCCGGGAACGGGCTCCTCGTACTACTGCCGGCTACGCGCCGGCCGGCTTCGCCACGTGCGGCTGAGCGCCCGCGGGCTTCGTCTCCTCGGGCTTCTCCTCGGGCTTGGCAGCCTCCGGGTGTCCCGACTCGTGGTGGCCGGGCTGCTGCTTGGCCGCGTCATGGTGACCGGCCTCCGGCTTCGCGGCCTCGTGGTGACCCGACTCGTGATGCCCGGACGCGGGCTTCGTCGCGTCCTGCTTCGTCGCGTCCTGCTTTGTCGCGTCCTGCTTTGTCGCGTCCTGCTTCGCCGGGTCCGGCTTGGCCGCGTCGTGGTGGCCCGGCTCCGGCTTCGCCGGCTCGGACTTCCCGTTCTGCGGCTGCTGCACCGGGTCCTGCTGCTGGGCCGCCGCCTGCCGGATCTCGGTCAGCTTCCAGATCTGCCGCGGGTCCTTGAGGGAGCACGGCTTCAGGGAGACGCGGTCGCCCTTCTTCCGGTCGATGACCTCGGTGACGCAGTCCTGCCGGGGCGCACCGCGCAGCTGTCCCCGACTGGGGTCGGTGCCCGGTCTGCGGATCTGGTAACCGGCGCCGTGCTTCGTGAACGTCCAGTCCGTCATCTGCTTCACCGAGCAGGACGGGAACATCAGCTTCCGTGCGGGGTTGATGCCGAGGCAGCCCTTCTTCGCGTCGCTGCGCAGCTGGAACCCCTCGGCGCGCGGCTTCAGCCCGAACACATCGGTCGCGCCCTGACTGCCGCAGGTGATGAGCGACAGATCCAGCATGCCCTTGGCCGCACGGGGCGCCAGGCAGCGCCCGTCGGCGGCGCTGGCGATGCGGAAGTCCCCCTTCCCCGGGGCGGCGGGCCGACCTCCGGGGTCACCCGTGGCGGTCCCCGCCGAGGCGAGCAGCAGCGCCACTCCGGCCACCGCGCCGGACGCAGCCTTGATCCTGTACCGCATGTTGCGTTTCCTCTCCTGCCTTGCCGCACGACCGGACCGGCCCCACGGCATCAATGTCGACAAAACGCAACAAAGCATGAAACCAGGAGATATGCCGACTAACACGCATGAACGGGTGAAAGAAACGTCGCCCTGGAGCCCCTGACTCGGACACGCGAGTGAACGCCGCCGGAGGATCCCGGGGCTCGCCGCCCCGGGATCCTCCGGGTCGAATCAGAGGTCGTACACCGCCGTCACCGGAGCATGGTCGGACCAGCGCTGGTCGTAGGCCGCGGCGCGTTCCACGTAGGCCTTCAGGGCGCGGGACGCGAGGCCGGGGGTGGCCATTTGGTAGTCGATGCGCCAGCCCGCGTCGTTGTCGAAGGCCTTGCCGCGGTAGGACCACCAGGAGTACGGGCCCGCGACGTCCGGGTGGAGGGCGCGGACGACGTCCCGGTAGCCGGCCTCGTCCAGGACGCGGGTCAGCCAGGCGCGCTCCTCGGGGAGGAAGCCGGCCTTCTTCTGGTTGCCCTTCCAGTTCTTCAGGTCCGCTTCCTGGTGCGCGATGTTCCAGTCACCGCAGACCACGACCTCCCGGCCGGCCGCCGCCGCCCTGCCCTTCAGCTCCACCAGGTACGGCAGGAACTCCGCCATGAAGCGTTCCTTCTCGTCCTGCCGGTCCGTGCCGACCTCGCCGGAGGGCAGGTAGAGGCTGGCGACCGTGACGCCCGGGAGGTCGGCCTCGACGTAGCGGCCGCTGGTGTCGAACTCCGCCGACCCGAAGCCCACCCGCACCTCGTCCGGCTCCCGGCGCGTGAGCAGCGCCACGCCGGCCCGCCCCTTGGCCGCGGCCGGCGCGTACGTGGCGAACCAGCCCTCGGGCGCCCGCACCCCCGCCGGGAGCTGGTCGAGCTCGGCACGTACTTCCTGCAGGCAGATCACGTCCGCGGCGGTCTCCGCCAGCCACGGTACGAAGCCCTTCTTCGAGGCGGCCCGCAGGCCATTGACGTTTACTGTGGTCACGGTGAGCATCCGGGCACGATACCGACTCACGGAACGCGCTCGCCCCCTGCGGTCGGACGCCCGTACGATTCCATGAATGGAGATTTCGCCCGTTGTCCGCCCCGTGCGGTACGACCACCCCGATGCCGTGAAGCTCGACGAGCTGGTGCAGCAGGAGTACGTGCTGCGCTACGGCGACCCCGACATCACCCCGCTGGATCCGGAGATGTTCGCGCCGCCGAACGGGATCTACCTGCTCGCGTACGAGGACGGCCGTCCGCTGGCGACCGGCGGCTGGCGTCGGCAGGAGGCCAACGACAAGGGGTACTCGGACGGCGACGCCGAGATCAAGCGAATGTTCGTGACGGCCGAGGCACGCGGGCGCGGGCTGGCGCGCCGGATCCTGGCCGCGCTGGAGGACGACGCGCGCGCCGCCGGGCGGACGCGGATGGTCCTGGAGACCGGGATCAAGCAGCCGGAGGCCCTGGAGCTGTACGCATCCAGCGGCTACCGCCCGGTGCCGAAGTTCGGCCACTACCGCGAGTACGACGACAGCCGCTGCTTCGCCAAGCCGCTGTAACGGCGGCCGATGCGACGCCGGCCGCCGTGACGGCCGCCGGCTGAGGCCGGGCCGGCCCCTCCGCCCCCGCGCTCGCGATCTTTGTTGACATCCTCCCGGGCACCCTCCCATACTCATTCCACTAATTAACTAGTGAAAGGGGGGACCGGGATGGGGATGAGCGAAGCCATCGCAATGGAAGCCCGGGAGCTGGGCAAGAAGTACCGGCGCGGCTGGGCACTGCAGGACCTGTCCTTCCGGCTGCCCGCCGGCCGGGTCTGCGCGCTCGTCGGGCCGAACGGCGCCGGCAAGAGCACGCTCCTCGGCGCCGCCACCCGGCTCGTCCGGCCGACCACCGGAACGCTGGAGCTGTTCGGCGTGCCCGTCACCGACCCTGCCGTGCTGTCCCGGTTCGCCTTCCTGGCGCAGGACAAGCCGCTGTACAAGCGGTTCACGGTCGCCGAGACGCTGCGCATGGGCCGCGAGCTCAACCCCCGCTGGGACCAGGCGGCGGCGGAGCGGATCGTGCGGGCCGGGGACATCGCGCTGGACGCCAAGGTCGGGACGCTGTCCGGAGGGCAGCGCACCCGGGTCGCGTTCGCGCTGGCCTTCGGGAAGCGGCCGCAGCTGCTGCTGCTCGACGAGCCGATGGCCGACCTCGACCCGCTCGCCCGGCACGAGCTGTCCGGCCTGCTGCTGGCCGAGGCCGCCGAGCACGGCACGACGGTACTGATGTCGTCCCATGTGCTCTCCGACCTGGAAGAGATGTGCGACTTCCTCCTCGTACTGGCCGGGGGCCGGCTGCGGATGGCGGGCGACACCGACGCGCTGCTGCCCGCGCACGCGCTGCTCACCGGCGCGGCGGAGGACGGCGCCCTGCCCCGGGCGCTGACCGACGGCCACACGGTCGTGGAGCACCGCGTCACGGGCCGCCAGTTCACCGCGCTCGTACGGAGCGAAGGGCCCCGGGCCGAGCTGCCCGACGGCCCATGGGAGACCGCCGCGCCCGACCTGGAAGAGGTCCTGCTCGGCTACCTCCGCTCCCCCGACGCCCCGTCCCTGATCACCGCCGCCGCCCGGCCCTCGACCCACCAGGAGGCAGCGTGACCACGCTGACCGAAGCCCGTACCGCCACGGCCCGGAGCGGCGGCCCGCTGCACGGCCTGACCTGGCTGGTGTGGCGCCGCAACCGCACGGCGTTCCTGCTGCTGGCCGCCCTCACCGTGATGGTGTGCGGATACTGCCTCTACCACCGCGCCGGCGTACTGGACTTCGTCGCCCAGTACGGCAACGACGACCGCTACACCGAGAAGTTCGACCAGCTCTACAAGCCGGTGTTCGACAACGTTTACGCGTTGTCGTACCTGCCCGCCCTCCTGGGCATCTTCCTCGGCGCCCCGCTGATCGCGGGCGAGCAGGAGCACGGCACCGTACGGCTGGCCACCACCCAGTCCGTCCCGCGGACCCGCTGGATCGCCGCGACCGTGGGACTGCCGCTGCTGGCCGTCCTCGTCTGCACCACGCTGATCTCCCTCGCCTTCACCGCCATGTGGTCACCGGCGAGCCGACTGGTGAACTACGGCGACTGGCTCGGCGGCACCATCTTCGACATCACGGGCCCGGTGCCGGTCGCGATGGCCCTCTTCCTCACCAGCTGCGGAATCGCCGTGGGGATGCTCGTACGCCGCGCGGTCCCCGCCATGCTGCTCACCCTCGTCGCCGCCACCGGCACCTCCTTCGTCTTCGAATGGATCCGGCCCAGGCTGGCCACCCCGCATTCGCTGACCGGCCCCGTTTCCCGCGACTTCCCGGCCATCCCGGACGGCGCGATCAACTTCGATCAGTGGCTGGGCACCGCCGACGGCCGCCTCCTGGGCTGGGGCACCTGCGTCGACGCCAAGAACGAGGCGGCGTGCCAGTCCGACATGGGCATCGTGCATAAGATCGTCGAGTACTTCAGCTTCGACCAGATGGCGGTCATGCAGTGGCGCGGGACCGGCGTCCTCCTTGTACTGACCGTCCTGATCGTGGCGTTCATCGTGCAGTGGACCCGTCGGCGGCCGCTCTGAACAGCCATCGCACAGACCGGCGCACACACCGACGCGCACACCGGCGCACACACCGAGCGGAGAGGCGCTGACCATGGTCGAATTCCGCATCGACCGGCGCAGCGGCGTCGCCACGTACCAGCAGATCGTCCAGCAGGTACGGCAGGCGCTGCGGCTGGGCACGCTGGTGGAGGGCGACCGGCTGCCGACCGCCGCGCAGGTCGCCGCCACCACGAAGGTCAACCCGAACACCACGCTCAAGGCATACCGCGAGCTGGAGCGCGAGGGCCTGGTGGAGCCGCGCCCGGGCCTGGGCACCTTCGTGAGCCGCACCCTCGCCCGCCCGGAGTCCGAGGGGGACGCGGTGCTCCGGGCCGAGCTGGCGGACTGGCTGGACCGGGCCCGTACGGAGGGCCTGGACCGCGAGGACATCGAGGCGCTGTTCGGCGCCGTACTGGAGGACCGCTTCCCTAGGAGCTGAGCCCCCGAGGCCCCCGTGTCTTGACCCTCACGTCACGTCAGGCTGCAAGCTGCAGGCGGTCCCAACGGACGGATGACAACGGGGTGCTCCATGAGCTATTCGGTCGGGCAGGTCTCCGGCTTCGCGGGCGTGACGGTACGGGCCCTGCACCACTACGACCGGACCGGGCTGCTCTCGCCCAGCGAGCGCAGCCCGGCCGGTTACCGGCTCTACGGCGACGCCGACCTGGCCCGCCTCCAGCAGATCCTCTTCTACCGCGAACTGGGCTTCTCCCTGGAGGAGATCAAGGCGATCCTCGCCGACCCGCAGGCAAACGTGCTGGAACACCTGCGCGCCCGCCACCGGCTGCTCACCGAGCAGATGCAGAAGCTGCAGCGCCTGGTCGAAGTCGCCGAACAGGCCATGGAAGTCCAGCAGACCGGCGTCATCCTCACACCCGAGGAGCGCTTCGCGGTCTTCGGCGAGATCTCGTTCGACCTCACCTACGCCACCGAAGCCCATCTGAAGTGGCAGCACAGCGAGGGCCACCAGCGCTCGATGGCGCGCGCCGCCGCGCACAGCAAGGAGGACTGGTCCCGCCTCATGGCCGAGGCGGCGGCCTGGCGACAGCGGCTGACCACCGCCTTCGACGCGGGCGAACCGCCCGAGGGCGACCGCGCCATGGAACTCGCCGAGGAACACCGCCAGCACATCACCCGCTGGTTCACCCCCTGCCCACCCGACATGCACTGCCGCATCGCGCAGGACTTCACCACCGATCCACGCGCCTTCGCACTCACCGTCCCGCCGTCCGAACAGCGTCCGGGCCTCGCCGCGTACTTGCTGACTGCGGTACGGGCCAACGCGGCGCACCGGGGCTCGGTGGAAGGTGGCGCGCGATGAGGATCCTGATCACCGCGGCCGGTTCGCGCGGGGACGTGGTCCCGTACACCGGTCTCGGCGCGCGGCTGCGAACGGCCGGGCACGAGGTGGCACTGGCCACGCACGAGGCGTACACGGAGCCGGTACGGGCCGCGGGCCTGGAGTACCGGCCACTGCCGGCGGACCCGCGAACGGCCGACCCAGGGACGGTCGACCCAGGGACGGCCGGCTCCGCCTCCGGGGGCGCCATCGGTCCCGCTACCGGGGGCGCCACTGGCAGGCGGGCCTTGATGGCCCGGGCGGCCGCCTTCCTGGCGGAGCTCGGTGACGGGCTCGCCGACGCCGCGGCACCCGGCGCCGACCTGTTACTGCTGTCGACCACCACCGCCCCGCTCGGCTGGCAACTCTCCGAAGCCACCGGCACCCCAACCCTGGGCGTGTACCTCCAACCCACCCACCCCACCAGGGATTTCCCGCCCACCATGGGCAGCGGCCGCCCGCTGGGCAGCTGGGGCAACCGCCTCGCAGGCACCGCAGCCCTGAAGATCGTCGACCGCCTCTACTCCGCCCCGGTACGCGCCCTGCGCAGCCGACTCGGCCTACCTCCCGCCCCCCTCTCCGCGGTGCGGGCCCGCATGGAGGCATCGCACTGGCCAGTACTGCACGGCTTCAGCCCGCTACTGGCACCCCGACCAAGCGACTGGCGCCCGGGCCTGCAGGTATCCGGCAACTGGTGGCCGTACACAGCGCCGACCGAACACCTGCCGCCCACCATCGAAGACTTCCTCGCATCCGGCCCCCCACCGGTCTTCATCGGCTTCGGCAGCATGGCCGCCGGACAGGGCGAACGCCTGGGCGAACTGGCCGTACGAGCGCTGCGCCGCGCCAAGGTCCGCGGCATCCTCCAGGCCGGCTGGGCAGGCCTGACGGCCGCCGCCCACCAGGACGACGACATCCTCTCCGTAGAGGACCTGCCACACGCACTCCTCTTCCCCCGCACGGCCGCGGTGGTCCACCACTGCGGCGCCGGCACCACAGCAGCCGCCCTACGCGCCGGCGCCCCCACCGTCCCCGTACCGGTCACCACAGACCAGCCCTTCTGGGCCGCGCGTCTGACCGCCCTGGGCGCGGCGCCCGCCCCCACCCCCTTCAAGGCCCTGACCGGTAAGGACGCCGAGGAGCGACTGGCGACCGCCATCGGGGCGGCGGTAAGCGACACGGGGATGCGCGACCGGGCCCGGAACGCCGCGGCGCGTATGGCCACGGAGGACGGCGCCGCCCACGTACTGCGCGCGGTCGAGCGGCTCTCCGAAGGCGACCCGGCGCCGACCGGCCTCGACTAGGTTCCCGTAGCTTCCCGGACCATGGACACCGACACTCACCTCCGCCACCTCCGCCGCGAACTCGACGCCTTCCGCGCCTGCCTGACCGGTGATCTCGGCGCTCCGGTCACGACGTGCGGCGACTGGACGCTGCACGACCTCGCCGAGCACTTGGGACGGTCGAACGCGTGGGCAGCAGTGGCCGTGGCCGAGCGGCACGGCGACCACCAGGAGCCCGCGGCGCCTCGGGAGGCGGCGGCACTGCGGCCGTGGTTCGACGAGCGCGCCGCGCGGCTGGTCGCCGCGCTGGAGGGCGACCCGGCGGCACCTGCCTGGACGTTCGCGGAACGTCCGCCACACACTGTCGCCTTCTGGCGGCGGCGCCGCGCCTTGGAGACGCTCGTCCACCGCTGGGACGCCGAGCTGGCGCTCGGTGCGCCCGCCCCGCTCGACGCCGAGCTGGCGGGTGACGGCGTGGCGGAAGTGTTCGACACCATCGCGCCGCGTCAGATAGTGCGCGGCCGCGCCGCGGCACCCACATACGCGCTCCGCCTGTACGCCACGGACACGGGGGTTTCGTGGACGTACGGGCCGGGCGCGCCGGTCGCCACGCTCGCCGCCCCGGCGGAACGCCTGCTGCTGACGCTGTGGGGGCGGCTCCCCGCGGGCGGCGGCGCCTGGGAGGGCGACCGGGAGGCGGGGCTGCGGATGCTGCGCACCGCGTTGGTGCCCTGAGGCGAGCAGCCGGCCGCTCCTAAGTGGCGGCGGCCGCGTCGTCGAGTGTGCGCAGGACCTCCGCCGTGTGGTCGTCGAGGGGGAAGAAGAGCTCTATGGCCAGCTCGGAGAGGGTGACGTCGTTGGGGGCGCCGATCACGGCCATCGTGCTGAAGAGGGCCAGCTCGCCGTGCGGGGTGCGGAAGCGGAGGGGGACGACGGCCTCCGGGGTGCGGCCCTCGTCGGTGTGCGTGGTCGCCGCCTCCGGAGGACCGTAGGCGCGCACCTCTTCGTACAGCGCGCGCAGTTCCGGGTCGCCGGTGGCCTCGGACTCGCGTTGCAGCCGCTCCAGGAAGTGGCCGCGTACTTCGGGGAAGTTGGTGCAGTGCGCGGCGAGCCCTTCGGGGTGCAGCGCCATGCGGGCCACGTTGGCCGGGGGCGCGAGCAGTTCCGGGGGCACGCCGTCCAGGAGGACGCCCATGGCGCGGTTGCCGGTGACGACGTTCCAGCCGCGGTCGACGACCACCGCCGGGTACGGCAGATGGCTTTCCAGCATCATGTCCAGCGCGCCGCGTACGGACCGCAGCCCCTCGTCCTCCAGCGCGCTCTCCCGATAGGCGGGCGCGTAACCGGCCGCCAGCAGCAGGCTGTTGCGCTCACGCAGCGGTACGTCGAGGTGGTCGGCGAGGCGCAGAACCATCGCGCGGCTGGGGCGGGCCCGGCCGGTCTCCACGCAGGACAGGTGCCGGGCGGAGCTGTCGGCGCGCAGCGCCAGTTCGAGCTGGCTGAGCCGGCGGCGGCGCCGCCAGTCCCGCAGCAGCGTGCCGACGCGCGGCCGGTCGGTCGGCGGGGCGTCGCGAGCGAACGGTACTGCTGGCTCGGCTAGTTCGGCGGTCATGGCCTTGAGCCTAACCGCGCCGGTCGCGGCGTCCATGACCTCGGAGGTCATTGCCCGCGCCACCTGCCCCTTGCCACCGTTCGATGCGTACGACCGCCCCGTACGGACCACTCCGCTCGGACCATCCCGTACGACCGTTCCGTACAGACCGCCCGTACGGACCGCCCGTACGCACGCACCGTCACAGGCCAAGGAGGCCCGCATGACCACCTCGACCTCGACCTCGAACACGACCTCGTCCCGCACCGCTCCCGGCAGCCGCCCCGACGGGGACGCGTCCTGGTTGCTGCGGACGGTGCTGCGGATCGACAGTGCGAGTACGGCCGCGTTCGCCGTGCTGATGCTGGTCACCGCTGCGCTGACCGGCACCCCGCTGGGGATGCCACGCGGGATGGCGGTGGTGTCCGGGTGCGGGATGGTGTGCGGCGCGGCGGCGTTCTGGCTGCTCGCCCGGCAGCCGGTGCTGCCGTACCGCCTCGTGGCCGGCGCGATCGTACTGAACGCCGTGTGCGGCGCCGCGTTCGCCGTCCTGGCCTGCACCGACCTCGTCCCGCTGACCGGCTTCGGTCGGCTGTTCCTGGGCGCGGGTACCGTGATCGTCGCGGTCTTCGCGGAACTGGAGTACGTGGGCCTGCACCGCATCCGCCAAGCGGCGCACGCCGCCCGGGCCCGTACCGCCTAGGCTCGCCTGGGCGACAGCCGCAACGTCAAAATCTGGAACGGCCGCAGCGCGACAGCCACCCTTCCGCCCTCCGTCACCGCATACGGCGGCGCGTCGGCAAGCGGCCGTTCCAGCAGGTCCGTGGCGTACGCCTCCGCCACCGGGAAGCCCGCCGTGAGCGTGGCAGAGGCCCGCCCGCCGGCCGCTTCGTACAGCCGCACGACGACATCGCCGCCGCGGTCCTCGGCGAGCTTGACCGCCTCGACGACCACCGCGTCGTTGTCCACGCCGACCAGCGGCTCGACCGCCCGGGAGCCGGGCACCGTCCGCTCCGGGAGGTTGATCCAGTGCCCCTCGCGCACCGCGTCCAGCGTGCCCGCACCGAGCGCCAGCCCGTACCGCAGCCGGTGCCGGCCCTGGTCGGTCTCCGGGTCCGGGTAGCGCGGGGCGCGCAGCAGGGAGAGCCGGACGGTCGTGGTCTGGCCGCCGTCGGCGCGTACGTCGCGGGTGACGTCGTGCCCGTACGTGGAGTCGTTGACCAGCGCGGCGCCCCAGCCGGGCTCCTCGACCTGGATCCAGCGGTGTGCACAGATCTCGAACTTGGCTGCCTCCCAAGAGGTGTTGGTGTGAGTGGGCCGGTGAACGTGCCCGAACTGGGTCTCGGCGGCGGACCGGTCGGCCTTCACGTCCAGCGGGAAGGCGGCCTTGAGAATCTTCTCCTTTTCGTGCCAGTCGATATCGGCGGCGATTTCGAGGGTGGCGGAGTCCTCACGGAGCGTAACGACCTGCGTGACCGTGGAGTTCCCGAACGCACGACGGACCTCGACCGTGGCCGCGTCGGGCCCGTCGGCGATCAGCCGCAGCTCCTCCACCTCGGTCAGATCGGTGACGCGGTGCCGGTAGAAGGCGTCGATGTCCCACGCGTCCCAGAAGTTGGGCAGGTCGGGATGGAGCTGGAGGAGGTTCGCGGCCCGGCCCGGCGCCAGTGCCTCGCGGCGGGCGCGCAGGTCGTACGCGGAGACCAGCAGCCCACGCCCGTCGATCTCGGCACGCAGCACCCCATTGGCGAGGACCCACCCGCCACCAGGGCGCTCGACCGCGCTGACCGCGCCGGCCTCCATGCCCTCCACACCCTCGATGCCCTCCACGGCACGTCCGGTGACCGCGCGGGCCGCGCCGCCCGCCGGTACTCCGTTCCGTGCATGCGGCGCCCCGTTGAAGACGATCTCGTCGCTGCCGGGCCCGGCGAGCGCCCGCTGCGCGCCGTCGACGATGTCCCGCAGCTCGGCGTGGACCCGCGCGTAGGTCTCCCGGGCCTCCCGATGCACCCAGGCGATCGATGAACCGGGCAGGATGTCGTGGAACTGGTGCAGCAGGACCGTTTTCCACAGCCGCTCCAGTTCTTCGTACGGATACGCGTACTCCGGTACGCGGATCGCGGCGGTAGCCGCCCACAGCTCCGCCTCGCGCAGCAGTGACTCGCTGAAGCGGTTGCCCTGTTTGGTCTTCGCCTGCGAGGTATACGTGCCGCGGTGCAGCTCCAGGTACAGCTCGCCGACCCATACAGGTGCGGCGTCCGCGTACTCCTCGTGCGCCTGCTCGAAGAAGGCGGCGGGTCGCTCGATCGCGACGCGCGGCGAGCCCTCCAGGTCGCGGCACCGTGCCGCGCGCGCCAGCATCTCGCGCGTCGCGCCGCCCCCGCCGTCGCCGTGCCCGAAGGGGACGAGGGACCGGCTCCCGCGGCCCTTCTCACGGTAGTTGCGCGCCGCGTGCGCCAGCTCCCGGCCGCTCAGCTCGGAGTTGTAGGTGTCCACGGGCGGGAAGTGGGTGAAGACCCGGGTGCCGTCGATGCCCTCCCACCAGAAGGTGTGGTGCGGGAAGGCGTTGGTCTGGCTCCAGGAGATCTTCTGGGTGAGGAACCACTTCGCGCCCGCGAGCTTCACCAGCTGGGGCATGGCCGCGGTGTACCCGAAGGAGTCCGGCAGCCAGACCTCCTCGGTCTCGATCCCGAACTCCTCCAGGAAGAACCGTTTCCCGTACAGGAACTGCCGGGCCATGGCCTCCCCGCCGACCATGTTGGTGTCCGACTCCACCCACATCCCGCCGACCGGCACGAACTGCCCGGCCGCAATCTTCTCCTTCACCCGTGCGAAGACCTCGGGCCGGTGCTCCTTGATCCAGGCGAGCTGCTGCGCCTGCGACATGGCGAAGACGAACTCCGGGTGCTCGTCCATGAGCGCGGTCATGTTGGCGCAGGTACGGGCGACCTTCCGGACGGTCTCGCGCAGCGGCCACAGCCAGGCGGAGTCGATGTGGGCGTGGCCGACCGCGCTGAGACGGTGCGCGGAAGCGTGCGCCGGCGCGGCGAGCACGGCGGCCACCTCGGCGCGTGCGCCCTCGGCCGTACCCGGTACGTCGTCGATGTCCAGGGCGTCCAGGGCACGTTCGAGAGCGCGCAGAATCTCATGGCGGCGCGCGTCGTCCGCCGAGAGCTGTTCCATCAGCCCCCGCAGTACCTCCAGGTCCTGGATCAGCTCCCACACGGCGGGCTCGAAGACGGCCAGATCCAGGCGGTTCAGGCGGTAGAGCGGCGCGTCACCGGAGGTGAGCCGGTCGCCCTCGTAGGTCGGCCGCTGGCCGTTGAGTACCGGATTGGCGGCGGCCTCGACGTACAGCTCGACCTCCTCACCGCCCGCCACCCGGTCGCCGATCCGCACCCAGTCGTTGCGCGGATGGAGCCCCTTCACCGCCTCGCCGTCCGCCCGGTACACCAGCCCCTCGCTCTGGAAACCGGGGCTCATCCGCTCGAACCCCAGGTCCAGTACGGCCTCCACGGTCCGGCCCGCCCACTCCTCCGGCACCCGCCCGGTCAGCCGGAACCAGCTGGTGCCCCAGGCCGGTCCCCACGCCTCGCCCGCCGCTGCCGGCGCGTACGGCGCGGCCAGCCCCTCGGCGACCGGCACCGGCTCTCCGGGCGCGTCCCAGCGGCCCACGGACAGCGGCACGGACGCGCTGTACAGGGCGGGCCTGACGCGCTCTTCGAGTACGCGGCGGAGGCGGTGTTCCACGATGCTGCGGTCGTCGTGCATGCGGCTGCTCCGGTGGGTGCGTGGGGAGACCCGGCGAGTACGGCCCTGCCTCCAGCCTGCCCGGCGGAGGCGCGGAGCCATGCACGGCGCGCCCGCAGGATGCGCCTCGCACCCGCCGTACCGAGTGGTCCACGCCATTAACCCGTGCGGCGGGATTGCGCATTGCAACGGGCCGCCGGAAACGGTGGGGTCGCCTCTATGACAGCCTTCAAGGATCTGGCGCCGCGTCCGTTCAAGGGCCTGCCCCCGCGTCGTCTGTTCAAGAATCTGACCCCGCGTCGCACAGCCCCGGCCGCCGTCGCCGCCGCTGCCGCCCTGGCTCTGACGGCCCCTCAGGACGCGGCCGCCGTCGACGCGGCAGGCAGCTACGCCCGGCCGATCACCGCGCCCTACCACGTCACGGCGCGGTACGGCGTGCCCGGCGACTGGGCCGCGGGGCACCATCCGGGCGTGGACTTCGCCGTACCGACCGGCACCCGCGTCCGTTCGGTGGGCTACGGCACGGTGGTGCTGGCCCGCCGCTCCGGCGACTACGGGAAGGCGGTGACCGTTCGCATGCGCGACGGTCACTACGTCGTGTACGGCCACCTCTCCCGGATCGCCGTCAAGAAGGGCCGCCATGTGGGCCCCGGCACCCGGCTGGGCTCCAGCGGCTCGACCGGCCGCTCCAGCGGCCCGCACCTGCACTTCGAAGTACGCAATGCCCGCGGCTACGGCAACGACATCAACCCGATGCGGTACCTGTCCCGGCACGGCGTACGGATGCGCTGACGCGGTTGAGCGGCGCGGACAGGACCCCGCGGAGAAACGGGTGTTGCGCGCGGTCCAAGCGGTGCTCCCGGGTTGGCCGATCTGCGCCCACCGAATTCATGCAGCCGTATGCCCAACGCTTTTTACGTTTATCTCCGCGGCCCCAATAGTCGACCCATGACGACCGGCGGCGGGATTTTCCGGAGGGCGGTCTGCGCCCGGCGACCGACGCAACTGGCCTGGTCCGGCGGCCCAAGCAAGGGCCGCCGGACCAGGCCGAGCCGCCCACCAGCGGCGCACACGGCCGCTCAGCATATTTACTCAAGGGCCTTCTATTGCAGAAAAACATGAACCGGTCGGCATTCCCGACGTCCGGAAAATCAAACTCGAATTACCTGGATGCCACGTTTCTTTACGGCTTTTTCTTCGTTGACGGAGTATGCCTGAGACAACCATTCCGCGAATGCGGCAACTCGGTGGCTGGCACCTGAGTTCCGCAGTCGCCGCCGGCCGCCCGGACGTCCATCTGGAGCGCGCCGGGCAGCGCGTACGGCTGGAGCACACCGGCGACCTGCTGGAGGTGCTGCTCTCGGCCCTCGACGGGATCGAGGCCGGTCTGGGGCCTCGGGACGGCGCGGAGCGCTCGCCGCGCATCAGACGGTAGGAGCCGTCACCGGTCCGGCCGCCAAGCGGCCCGCACCGGCCTCCCGCCCGGTCCCGGTCCCATCGATCCCACGAGAGCCGACGTGTACGACACTCCCCAGGCCCCCTTTCCGTCCGGTCCCGCGCACCCGGGAGGCACCGGCTATCCGGACGGCCCCGGATACCCGGGCGGCAGTACTGGATACCCGGACGGCTCCGGGCGGCACCGGATGCCGCGCCAGACCGCCGACGGGCTCGACGCCCCCACCGGCCTCGACGGCATGCCGCTCTTCCGCGACGACATGATGCTCGGCCCCGACGACATGGCACTCGGCCACACGTCGGACGGCTGGGACGCCGCCGTGGTGGAGGAGCTGGAAGGGGAGCTGGCGCAGCTCCTGGAGACGGCCGAGCAGCCCGTGGTGACGCCGCAGCCCACCCCGGCCGTGCCGCCCACGCGGCACCGCAAGACCTCCTTCCTCCGCGCCCACATCGCCACCTGGACCTGGCAGCGTGTGCTGAGCCTGGTGTCCGTGACGCTGACGGCCCTGATCGTCATCGCGGTGAGCATCCTGGGCGCCCTCGCGTCCTACCCCTCGCTCCGCGCTCTGGCCGGCGGCGTCGCGCCGCGCCACATCGCCGATCTGTGGCCGCTGCTGATCTACGGCCCCTGGATCGCCGCCACGCTGTCCATCCTGCGGGCGCGCGCCTACCGCCGCCGTACGGCGCAGTCCTGGCTCGTCGTCATCTTCTTCGCAGCCGTCGCCATGCTGCTGTGCATCGCCCACACCCCCGCGACGCCGGCCGGCATCACCGTGGCCGGACTGCCGCCCGTGACCGTCCTCCTCTGCTTCCACCAGCTCGTCCGGCAGCTGGACCTCTCCCCCGCGCCCCAGGTCATCACCCGCCACGCCCAGAACACCAAGGGCGGCAGCCACCGCCAGCGCGTGGGGTCCTGAGCACCACTCGCCCCGCCGCGAGCACCCCGCTCGATACGTATACGAAAGAACCCCTGCCGGAGTTCCCGGCAGGGGTTCTGATGTCTGTGGACCTGAGGGGATTCGAACCCCTGACCCCCTCGTTGCGAACGAGGTGCGCTACCAGCTGCGCCACAGGCCCTTGCGACGAGTGAAACTCTAGCATCCTTGCGGCCGTGCTCGGAAATCGCTTCCGGCGCTGGTCAGGAGTGGCGGGTCACTCGTTCGCCGCCCGCGGGCGGTCCAGCCCCTCGTCCGCCGGAGCGGCGAACTGGTCGAAGAGCGGGGTACGGCCGCGGCGGCCGCCGGCGGGGCGCTCCCGGCCCGCCGCCGGGCGGGGGTCCGCGTCCGCGGCACCGGCGCCCGCGCCCGTTCCGGCGCCGGCCGACGGGGCCGCGGCGGCACCGTCCGCGGGCGCGCCCGTTCCGCCCGCCGTGCCGGACCGGGCGGAGCTCCAGGCGTCGTCGGCGGACAGATCGACATGGCCGTTGGCGCGCGGCGCCACGGGGGCGGTGACGTACGTCGGCAGCGGTACCGGGACCGGCTCCCAGCCGTCCCCGCCACGGCGGCCCCGGGGGCGCTGCGGATCGGCCCACTCCGTGTGCCCGCCCTGCTCGACAAGAGGGTGACGACCCGCGCTCGGGGTCGGCTCGGGGCGCACCGGCTCAGGCGCGGGGCCGGCCGGTTCGGCGGGGGTCTCGTCGGCGGGCGGCCGGTGGCCCGCCTGCGGAGGGCGGGCACGGCCCTCCCGCAGCCGCTGAGCCGCGACCTCGGCCCCCCGCTGGTCCATCGTGAAGGCGAACCGGCGGCGCTCCTGGAGGCGGAGGTACACGATGTACGCGCTCAGCAGGGCGGCGGGGACGCCGGGGGCCCACAGGAAGGTGATGCCGCCCACTCCGGCGACGACCGCGCCGACGGTGAAGACGAGGAAGAGGACCGTGATCGTACGGCGGCGCCGCGCGAGGACCCGGGCCCGCTTCGTGCGCTCGGCGGACGAAGGCCGCGGGGGCGCGGTGGCGTGCGAAGCCGGGCCGTGCGGCTGGACGGCCGTGGGTGCGGCCTCGCGCTCTTCGGGGGCGCGGGTGTCCGCCCCTGGTGGGCGGTCCTCGTCCGCGGGCGTGCTTACTGACCGGACGCCGGCCGCGTCGGCCGGGGCGTCCGGGTCCCGTTCCCCGCTCGCATCGTCGGCCGCGCGCCCTTCCTGCCCCTTGGCGTAACGGCGTTCCATCGCCGCCCTCCCGGACAGGAGCCGGATGGCGGTACTGAAACGCTCCGTAGGACGGGCCTCATTGAGTTCGTCCTGCCTACGGAGCCACATCGGCACCAAGTAGGCGGCCCAGGCCCCGACGATGACTGCGTAGATGAGGCCGCTGCTGCTCACGCCTCACACGGTAGAGGGGTTTGAGCGGGGCCATCCGCCAATTGAGCCGGTGTGTCGCACGATCTGGCTGATATCTCGAACTTTTTTTGTGATTGTTGCGATCAGCGCACTACGAATGTGGCGAATTGATGGATTAATTCGAACAGATTTTTTATTTGTGGGATGTCCCGGGGGTGCCCGGCTTCTCGCGGTGCCACCGGGCCAGCAGCCCGCCCGGCACCTCCTCGGCCGTCAGCGCGAAAACCAGGTGGTCACGCCAGGCGCCGTCGATGTGGAGATAGCGCGGCCGCAGCCCCTCCTCACGGAAACCGAGCTTTTCCACCACCCGGCGGCTGGGCACGTTCTCCGGGCGAATGCACACCTCGATGCGGTGCAGTCCGACCGTACGGAAGCAGTGGTCGACGGCGAGCGCGACCGCGGTGGGCATGACACCGCGCCCCGCTACGGCCTCGTCGACCCAATAGCCGATATGGCCCGAACACATCGATCCCCAGGTGATCCCGGCGACCGTCAGCTGGCCGGCCAGCCGGCCCTGGTACTCCACGACGAACGGCAGCATCCGGCCCGCGTGCGCCTCCGCCCGGAGGTGCCGCACCATCTGACGGTAGGTCGGCCGCTGGACCGGTGGCGCGCCGGGCGGCGCGGGCGGGATGGTGGCCTCCCACGGGCGCAGCCAGTCGCGGTTGCGCCGGTTGACCTCGCGCCAGGCCCGCTGGTCGCGCAGCCTTATCGGGCGGAGGGCCGTGTCGCCGTCCGCCAGCTCCACCGGCCAGGGGGCGTTCAGTGCGTACTCCCGGCCGGTCTGGGGTGGTCGCCGCCGCGCAGCTGGTCGACGGCGTGGACGAGCAGGCGCTCCAGTACGGCCAGGCCGTCGCGGACGCCCCCTGTGGAGCCGGGCAGGTTCACGACGAGGGTGCGGCCCGCGACGCCCGCCAGCCCCCGCGAGAGCGCCGCTGTGGGCACCTTGGCCAGGCCCTCGGCCCGGATCGCCTCGGGGATGCCGGGCACTTCGTAGTCCAGCACCCGGCGGGTCGCCTCCGGGGTGGCGTCGGTGGGCGAGATGCCCGTACCGCCGGTGGTGACCACCGCGTCGAAGCCGCCGGCCACCGCGTCGCGCAGCGCGGCCTCCACGGGGTCGCCGTCCGGAACCACTCGCGGGCCCTCGACCTCGAAGCCGAGCGCGGTGAGCGCCTCGGCGATGAGCGGGCCGCCCTTGTCGGCGTAGACCCCGGCGGCGGCCCTGTTGGACGCCGTCACGACCATGGCCCGGTACGGGCGTGCGGGGGCTGCCGGGGCGGAGTGCGCGCTCATGCGCCGGCCTCCGCGCCGCCCTCGCGCACCCAGTCGCCCGACTTGCCGCCGCTCTTCTCCTCCACGCGTACGTCGGTGATGACCGCGCCCTTGTCGACGGCCTTGACCATGTCGATCACGGTCAGCGCGGCCACGGTGACCGCGGTGAGCGCCTCCATCTCCACGCCCGTACGGTCGGTGGTCTTCACCGTCGCCAGGATCTCCACGGCCTCGTCGGCCACCGACAGCTCCACCTTCACGCCGGAGACGGCCAGCGGGTGGCACAGCGGGATCAGATCGGGCGTGCGCTTGGCACCCATGATGCCGGCGATACGGGCGGTGGCCAGGGCATCGCCCTTGGGGACGCCCTCGCCGCGCAGCAGTTCGATGACCCGCGGCGCCACCAGGACCCGGCCACTGGCGCGGGCCGTGCGCGCGGTGACGTCCTTCTCGGATACGTCGACCATGCGGGCCGCGCCCGCCGCGTCGATGTGGGTGAGGTGTTGCTGGCCGCTGCTCATCGTTCTCCTGGTCCGGACCGTGCCGCGCCTGTGCGACGACACCGTACCCGCAGCGGCGGACCGTCACCCGGGCAGCCGGGCGCTACGGGAGAAGCGGGCCACCCGGGGGCGCCAGCGCGCCACCCGGGTCGGCCGCCCCACCTGAGGAGCGGCTATCCGAGGAGGACCACGTCCACCTCGTCCCCCGCGGCGACCTCCGTGACGTCCTCGGGCACCGCGATCAGGCAGTTGGCGTGCGCGAGCGCCTTGACCAGGTGCGAGCCCGCGCCGCCCACCGGGGTGACCGTGCCGGACACCGGGTCGTGGCGGCCGCGCAGGAACTGCCGCTTGCCCTGGGGCGAGGAGGTGATGTCCTGCGTGCAGCGGGCCCGCTCGGTGTACCGGTGCACGTCCTGCAGGCCCATCAGGGCGCGGATGGCCGGGCGGACGAACAGCTCGAAGGACACGTAGGAGCTCACCGGATTACCGGGCAGCGCCAGCAGCGGGGTGCGGTCCGGGCCGATGAGCCCGAAGCCCTGCGGCTTGCCCGGCTGCATGGCGAGGCGCCGGAACTCGACGCTGCCCTCCTCGCCGGAGAAGTCCGCCAGCGTCTCCTTGACCACGTCGTACGCGCCGACGCTGACGCCGCCGCTGGTGACGACGATGTCGGCGCGGATGAGCTGGTCCTCGATGGCGGCGCGCAGCGTGTCGGCGTCGTCGGCGACCGCGCCGACCCGGTAGGCGAGCGCACCGGCGTCCCGGGCGGCGGCGGTCAGCGCGAAGCTGTTCGAATCGTGGATCTGGCCGGGACCCAGCGGCTCGCCCGGCTGGACCAGCTCACTGCCGGTGCCCATGACCACGACACGGGGGCGCGGCCGCACCTTGACGGTGGCGCGTCCGATGGCGGCGAGCAGGGCGATCTGCGGGGGCCCGAGGACCGTGCCGGCGGCCAGCGCGGGCTCCCCTGCGGAGACGTCGCTGCCCCGGGCCCGTACGTAGGCGTGCGCCTCCACGGGGCGGTGCACCCGGACCTCGCCGCTCGCGCCGGCCGGGTCGGTGCTGCGGGCGCGCATCGTGGTGGCGGGGCCGCCTCCGGTGCCGCCGTCGGTCCACTCCACGGGGACGACGGCCTCGGCACCCGGGGGCAGCGGGGCGCCCGTCATGATGCGGGCGGCCTCGCCGGGCCCGACAGGGGGCAGGTCGCCGCTGCCGGCCGCGACATCGCCGATCACGGTGAGGGTGGCGGGGTACGCCTCGGTGGCCCCCGCCACGTCGGCGACGCGGACGGCATAGCCGTCCATGGAGCTGTTGTCGAAGGGGGGCAGCGCGACGGGCACCGTGACGTCCTCGACCAGGACGCAGCCCTGCGCGTCCAGCAGCTGCAGCTCGATCGGCTCCAGCGGGCGGATCTTGGACAGGACGTCCTGGATGTGGTCGGCCACCGACCAGACGCGGTCGGGTTGGCTGGTCCGGTCGGTGGTGGCGCTCAAATCCCTACATCTCCTCGGTGACGTAACTCCGCAGCCAGGTCCTGAAGTCGGGGCCCAGGTCCTCACGTTCGCATGCCAGTCTGACAATGGCACGCAGGTAGTCGCCACGGTCACCGGTGTCATAGCGGCGGCCCTTGAAGACGACGCCGTGGACGGGGCCGCCAAGAGAGGGGTCGGCGGCCAGCGCCTGAAGGGCGTCGGTCAGCTGGATCTCGTTGCCACGCCCCGGTTCGGTCTTGCGCAGCACCTCGAAGACGGCCGGATCGAGCACATACCGGCCGATGATGGCGAGATTGCTGGGCGCGTCGGCCGGGTCGGGCTTCTCGACCAGGTCGGAGACGGTCACCACGTCGTCGTCGCCCGTGGGGGCGGCGGCCGCGCATCCGTAGAGGCCGATCTGGGCGGGGTCGACCTCCATGAGGGCGATGACGGAACCGCCGTACTCCTCCTGGACCTGCACCATGCGCTGCAGCAGCGGGTCCCGGGGGTCGATCAGGTCGTCGCCCAGGAGGACGGCGAAGGGCTGGTCGCCCACGTGGGGCTCGGCGCACAGGACCGCGTGGCCCAGACCTCGCGGGTCGCCCTGCCGTACGTAGTGCATGGTCGCGAGGTCGCTGGACTCCTGCACCCGGGCGAGCCGGGACTGGTCGCCCTTGCGGCTGAGCGCCTCTTCGAGCTCGTAGTTGCGGTCGAAGTGGTCTTCCAGGGGGCGCTTGTTGCGGCCGGTGACCATCAGGACGTCGGAGAGCCCGGCCGTGACGGCTTCCTCCACCACGTACTGGATGGCCGGCTTGTCGACGACCGGCAGCATTTCCTTCGGGGTCGCCTTGGTGGCGGGCAGGAAGCGGGTGCCGAGACCGGCCGCCGGGATGACAGCCTTACGGATCCGAGTACGCGATTCAGTCATGCGCCACACGATAACCGGAGCTTTGTGGCGGTTCATGATTGTCCGGTGAAAAGCGCATGAGAGTGGAGCAAGGGCGCACAGTGACCACGAATGACGCTAGGAAACGCGGGTTGCGGCGAGACCTCATCGAGGTGAGGAACGCGTTGCCCCTGAGTGACGTATCGGCGGCCGGATCGGTTCTGTCCGAGCGGGCGCTGCAGCTCAGGGAGTTGGCGGAGGCCCGGACGGTCGCCGCGTACGTGTCGATCGGCCGCGAGCCGTCCACCCGTGCGCTGCTGGACCGGCTGCGGGAGGCGGGCGTGCGCGTACTGCTGCCGGTCCTGCTGCCGGACAACGACCTGGACTGGGCGGCGTACGAGGGCCCTGAGCGGCTCGTGAAGGCCGGACGGGGGCTGCTGGAGCCCGTGGGGCCCCGGCTCGGTCCCGAGGCCGTCACGGGCGCGGGAGCGGTGTTCCTGCCGGGTCTGGCGGTGGACCGGCGGGGCCTGCGGCTCGGTCGCGGGGGCGGCAGTTACGACCGGGTGCTGGCCCGGCTGGAACGCGCCGGCGCCACGCCCGCGCTGGTGGTGCTGCTGTACGACGGCGAGGTCCTGGAGGAGGTACCGGCCGATCCGCACGACCGGCCGGTACAGGCGGCGGTGACGCCGTCGGGCGTGCACCGGTTCTGAAAAACGCGATCGCCGGGGTGGACGGGCCACCCCGGCGATCGTTGCGCACCGGCTGTCGCATCACGGCGACAGCGTCAGCGTGTCCTTCGTCGCGGCCTTGACGGCCTTCTCGGAGAAGGCCCAGGGCAGCAGTTCGCCCTTGACCCACTTGCCGGTCTGGTCGTCGTAGTGCGCGTTGTACGCGTGCCCCGAGGCGCCGGTGAGGTTGATCCAGCGCGACTTGTCGAGGTTCGCGAGGTTGACGACCATCCGCATCGAGGGCACCCAGACGACCTGGTAGCCGCCGGCCGCGTTCCAGCCGGTGGCGTTCACGGCCGCCTCGCCGCCGCCGAGGTTCCAGGGGCCGCGGTTGAACAGGCCCTGCAGCATGCCGGGTCCGTCCGTGCCGAGCGTCTGGTTCTTCAGCGTCAGCTGGTGCAGCCGGCCCCAGCTCCAGGTGTTGATGTTCTTGCCGAGCTTGGCGGTCAGCTCGTAGCGCGCGTCCTGCATGGCGTGCGCGAGGAGCTGGTCGCGGTTCTTGTCACCGGGGCGGCCCGGCTTGTCCTCGGTCTTCCACCAGTCGTTGCCGGGGTCGTCGAGGATCTTCCGCACGATCTCGTACCAGCGGTCGCCGCCATCGGGCTGGGCGGAGTCCTTGGCGCGCTCACCGCATTCGCGCACCCACTTCTGCAGGTCGTCGGCCGGCCCGGTCTCGTCGGCCGGGTGGACCGTCAGGCACTGGCCGTCGACGCGCAGCTCCTTGGGCATCTTGTCGCCGAAGGCGAGCTTCAGGGTGTTGCGCCAGACCGCGTTGAAGTAGGCGGCGGCCGCCGAGTCGGACTCCTGGGTGTAGTTCCAGCCCTCCAGGAGCTGCTGGGCCTCGCGGACGTACGGGTCCTTGATGTCGAGCTTCAGCAGGTACGGCGTGAGCAGTTCGGCGATCTCGCTGCTGTTGTCCAGCTGCATGGTCTGCATGTCGTGCGTGGAGATCTTGCCGCCGTCCTTGATCTTGGACTGGATCAGGTCGTTGATCCGCTGGCTGCGCGCTCCGTAGCCCCAGTCCCGGGTGATGAGGTACGGGTACTTGTCCTGGTCGATCACGGCCTGGTTGGCGGTGACGATGTAGCCGCTCTTGGGGTTGAGCTCCCAGGGCAGCGCGGACTGCGGGATGTAGCCGGTCCACTGGTACTCCGGGTCCCAGCCCGGCGCCGGCAGCGAGCCGTCGCCCTTGCCGCGTACGGGGATGCGGCCGGGGGCCTGGTAGCCGATGTTGCCCTTGCGGTCGGCGTAGATGAGGTTCTGCGACGGCACCTCGAAGTGGTGCGCCGCCTTACGGAACTCGTCCCAGCCCGAAGCCCGGTTCATTTCGAACACGGCATCCATGGAGCGCCCCGGGGAGAGCGCGGTCCACTTCAGGGAGATGGCGTAGCCGTCGCCGCGGTCGGGCGCGGCGTTGCCCACGGGGGCGTCCTTGCCGACCTTGGCCAGCTCGTCGTCGCGGTCGGAGACCACGGGGCCGTTGTTGGTGGACCGTACGGTGATGGTGCGGCTGGCGCCGCCGGCGACCTTGATGGTCTCCCTGCGGGTCGTGAAGGGCACCTCACGGCCGTCGTACAGGTAGCCGTTCTCGCCGACCTTCTCCAGGTACAGGTCGGAGACGTCGGCCCCTAGGTTGGTCATGCCCCAGGAGATGTCCTGGTTGTGGCCGATTATCACGCCCGGCATCCCGGAGAAGGTGAAGCCGGAGACGTCGTAGTTGCACTGCGGGCTCTTCGTACGGCAGTGCAGACCCATCTGGTACCAGAGCGAGGGCATCTGCGGCGCCAGGTGCGGGTCGTTGGCCAGCAGCGGCTTACCGGTGGTGGTGTGCTTGCCGGAGACGACCCAGGAGTTGGAGCCGATGCCGTTGCCGTTCGGGCCGAGCAGCGCGGGCACTTCGTCCAGGGTGTTCGAGAGCGACGAGAGCTGGCTCTGAAGGGACTGCGCCGCGCCGGCCGCGCTCTGCGTGCCGCTCGCGGTGGCCTTGGGGTCGAACTCCTTGGTCCCCGGGTCGACGGCGCCGCCCTGCACGATCGGCTTGTTGCGGTCGTACGGGTAGGACGGGTAGAGCTCGGCGATCTGCTTCTGGGAGAAGCGGCTGGTCATCAGGGACCGGTCGATCTCGTCCTGCATGTTGCCGCGCAGGTCCCAGGCCATGGCCTTGAGCCAGGCCACGGAGTCGACCGGCGTCCACTTGCCCGGCTTGTAGTCGTTCTGAAGGCCGAGCGCCGCGTACTCGAGGGACAGCGCCGAGCCTTCGTGGTCCTTGAGGTAGGCGTTGACGCCGGCCGAGTAGGCGTCGAGGTACTTCTTCGTGCTGTCCGACAGCTTGGTGTCGTACTCCTTCTGCGCGGTGTCGTGCCACCCGAGGGTGCGCAGGAAGGAGTCGGTCTTCACCTGGCTCTTGCCGAACATCTCCGAGAGCCGTCCGGCCGTCATGTGGCGGCGGACGTCCATCTCCCAGAAGCGGTCCTGCGCCTGGACGTAGCCCTGGGCGCGGAAGAGGTCCTCATCGGAGTCGGCGTAGATCTGCGGGATGCCATTGCCGTCCCGCATGACGTCCACGGGGCTGGACAGTCCGGGCATCTTCAGGGACCCGGTGGTCTCCGGATAGGACGCACGGACGGTGCTGACGCCCCAGAACGTCCCGTAGCCGACGCCCGCCACGAGCAGAAGCACGACCAAGATGACGACGAGGCGGGCGCGCCGCCCCTTTTTCTTCGGAGCGGGGCCGGACTTGTTGGCGGGCATCTCTGTCCTTCGAGGGGCAGGGTGGGAGTGCTGGAGCAACCATAGGCGCACCGGTTCGGTGACCCCTACGCGGAGTCACCACCAACGCGTCCGACATTCAAGTAATGGTAAATTGTTAGGGTCAGTAACTAGATACAGTAAGTAAAAATCCGGGGAGCGTTCGCCCGGAGAGCCACATGGAAGGACCCGGCCCCTGACTGTCGACCGCCTCAACGAACTCCTGCTGGTCTGCTCTTTCGTACTGCTCATCGCCGTGGCGGCCGTACGGATCTCCTCGCGCAGCGGGCTTCCCAGCCTGCTCATTTACTTGGGGATCGGCGTCGCCATAGGGGCCGACGGCATCGGCGTCGTCTTCGACAACGCGGAACTGACCCAGATCCTCGGCTATGCCGCGCTCGTGGTGATCCTCGCCGAAGGCGGTCTCGGTACGAAGTGGAAAGAAGTCAGACCGGCGCTCCCCCAGGCCGCGTTGCTCTCCACCCTCGGTGTCGCGGTGAGCGTGGGGGTCACCGCGGCCGGCGCGCACTATCTGGTCGGGCTCGAGTGGCGGCAGGCGCTCCTCATCGGTGCGGTGGTCTCCTCCACCGACGCCGCGGCGGTCTTCTCGGTGCTGCGCAGCGTCCCGCTGCCGGCCCGCCTCACGGGCGTCCTGGAGGCCGAATCGGGCTTCAACGACGCCCCCGTGGTCATTCTGGTCGTCGCGTTCTCCACGGCCGGCCCTGTCGAGCACTGGTACGTCCTGATCGGCGAGATCGCCCTGGAGCTGGCCATCGGCGCCGCGATCGGTCTGGCGATCGGCTGGCTCGGCGCGTACGGCATGCGGCACATCGCCCTGCCGGCCTCCGGCCTGTACCCGATCGCCGTCATGGCCATCGCGGTCTCCGCGTACGCCGCGGGTGCTCTCGCGCACGGCTCCGGCTTCCTCGCGGTCTACCTGGCGTCGATGGTCCTCGGGAACTCCAAGCTGCCGCACTCGGCGGCCACTCGCGGCTTCGCCGAGGGACTGGGCTGGCTCGGCCAGATCGGCATGTTCATCCTGCTCGGCCTGCTCGTCACGCCGCACAACCTCGGCGACGACATCCTGCCCGCGATCGTCATCGGGCTGATACTGACGCTGATCGCCCGCCCCCTGTCCGTACTGCTCACCCTGCGGCCGTTCCGTATGCCGTGGCGCGAACAGACGCTGCTCTCCTGGGCGGGGCTGCGCGGCGCCGTACCCATTGTGCTGGCGACGATCCCGATGGTCGGCGAGGTCCCCGGGAGCGAGCGCGTCTTCAACATCGTGTTCGTACTCGTGGTCGTCTACACCCTCGTGCAGGGCCCGACGCTGCCCTGGCTCGCCCGGAGACTGCGGATCGGCGACACGGAGGAGGCGGCCGACCTCGGTATCGAGTCCGCCCCTCTGGAGCGCCTGCGCGGCCACCTCCTGTCGACGGCGATCGGCCCGAAGTCACGGATGCACGGCGTGGAGATCGCCGAGCTGCGGCTGCCGGCCGGCGCCGCGGTCACGCTGGTCGTCCGGGACGGCACGAGCTTCGTACCGTCCCCCACGACCGTCCTGCGGCGCGGCGACGAGCTCCTGGTCGTGGCCACCGACCCGGTGCGGGACGCGGCCGAGCGGCGCCTCCAGGCGGTCTCCCAGGGCGGCAAGCTGGCGGGCTGGCTGGGCACGGGCGGGGCGTCGGCCCCCCGCAGCTGAGGACGGGCGCGCCCCTTCGGGAGGCGGCGGGCGCACCTCTTCGGAGGCGGTGGTCAGTGCCTCGGTGCACCGCGCAAGCCCCCGTTCGATCCCAGGTGTGGGACAGATCTCACCATGCCGATCGCAGGCCGCGACCCCCACTCGCCTGTAGCATTGAAGAAGCAATGCACGACACCCACTCTGCCTGATGCAGAGCTGGCGCGACCGCTCGGCGGCCGCGGTCCCCTGCGTACGCAGCCACCTCTCAGGTGCGGACCCGGTATCACTCGGTCCAGCGCGAGAGGACAGCTCTCGGCGCGCTCTCCGTGATCACCTCACGGGCGCGTCACCAGGCGGCGGAAAGGCCCGGCCGTGGCATCCACGGTCCAGAACGCTTCGACGGCCCACGACGAGTCGCAGAACCCCGAAAACGCTCCTGCGGGCGGCCCGTCCGGCAAGCGCCCCGGATACGGACAGCTCCTGCGCACCCCGGGAGCGTGGACCTTCGTCCTGCCCGGCTTCCTGGCCCGGCAGCCCTTCGCGATGCTCACCATCGGCATCGTCCTGCTCGTCCAGCACACCACCGGCTCCTTCGGGACCGCGGGCGTGGTCTCCGCGGCGACCGGTATCTCGATGGCGCTGTTCGCCCCGCAGAGCGGCAAGCTCGCCGACCGCTTCGGGCAGCGCGCCGTCCTGCTCCCCGGGGTGGCCGTGCACGCCGCCTCAGTGGCGGCGCTGATCGCCCTTGCGCTGCTGCACGCGCCTCTGTGGGCGCTGCTGGTCGTCGCCGTACCTACGGGAGCCTCGACGCCGCAGGTCGGCCCGATGGTGCGCGCGCGGTGGGCGGCGCGGCTGAGCGACAGCCCCCTGATGTCGACCGCCGCCGCCTTCGAGTCCGTGACCGACGAGTTCACCTTCGTGGTGGGCCCGGTGCTGGCGACCGCCCTGTGCACGAGCGTCCACCCGGCGGCCGGTCTGATCGCCGAGGCCGTCCTGACGCTGGCCGGCGGTCTGCTCTTCGCGGCGCAGCACCGTAGCCAGCCGGCCGTGCACCGCACGAAGGAGGGCGGCGAGGCGCGCACCTCGGCCCTCTCGGTCCCTGGTGTGCGGGTCCTCATCGCGGTCTTCCTCGGCATCGGTTCGGTCTTCGGCGGCATGCAGGTCTCGCTGACGGCGTTCACGGAGTCCATCGGGCAGCCGGGCATCAACGGCGTGCTGTACGGGATCTTCGCGGGCGGCAACATGACCGCGGGCATCGTGTGCGGCGCGATCGCCTGGAAGGTCGGCCCGCGCCGCCGGCTGCTGGTCGCCTACGGGCTGCTGGCGCTGGCCACCACTCCGCTGTGGGCCCTCACCGCAGTACCGCTGCTGGGCCTGACCGGCCTGGTGGTCGGCCTGTGCATCGCACCGGCCCTGATCACCGGCTACACCCTGGTCGAGTCCCTGGTGCCGGCCTCGGCCCGTACGGAGGCGTTCACCTGGCTGACCGGTGCGGTGGCGCTGGGCCAGGCCGCGGCCGCCACTGCCTCCGGGCAGCTCACCGACCGCTTCGGCCCCAGCGCCGGATTCTTCGTGCCGCTGGCCGGTACGGCGCTGGCCTTCCTGGTGCTCGCGGCGCTGCGGGGACGCCTGATTCCGCCCGGTACAGGGCGGATCGCGGCACGTGGGGTCGGTCACCGTACGCCGGTCACAGTGGACTGACGCGCCGGAATACTGCACTATGGATCGTCGTTAGCACTCATTGAGTGAGAGTGCCAGGAGGAAGACAACGTGCCGACCTACCAGTACCAGTGCACCGAGTGCGGCGAGGGCCTTGAGGCCGTGCAGAAGTTCACCGACGACGCGCTCACCGAGTGCCCGAGCTGCCGTGGACGCCTGAAGAAGGTCTTCTCGGCGGTCGGCATCGTCTTCAAGGGCTCCGGCTTCTACCGGAACGACAGCCGCGGCTCCTCGTCGAGCAGCAGCCCCGCGTCGACCTCCTCGTCGAGCACGTCCTCCTCGACGTCGAGCAGCTCCGACAGCAAGTCGTCGAGCTCCTCCTCGGCCACGTCCGGGAGCAGCTCCGCCACGACCACGTCGAGCAGCAGCTCCGCCGCCTGACAGCCTTTCCCGTGGACCCCGCCGTCACCGACGGCGGGGTCCACGGCGTTGTGCCGCACACCACCGCGGGCGGGCCGCCGGCCGCTAGGGTGACCCGCATGGCGGACGCGGAGATCGGTGTAATCGGCGGCTCGGGCTTCTACTCCTTCCTCGACGAGGTGACCGAGGTCACCGTCGAGACGCCGTACGGGCCGCCCAGTGATTCGCTCTTCCTCGGGGAGATCGCCGGTCGGCAGGTCGCCTTCCTGCCCCGGCACGGCCGCGGCCACCACCTCCCGCCGCACCGCATCAACTACCGCGCCAACCTGTGGGCACTGCGCTCGGTCGGCGTCCGCCAGGTCCTCGGCCCCTGCGCGGTCGGCGGCCTGCGCCCGGAGTACGGCCCCGGCACACTCCTCGTACCGGACCAGATCGTGGACCGTACGAAGACCCGCGTCCAGACGTACTTCGACGGGGTGCCCCTGCCGGACGGCAGCGTCCCGGACGTCGTGCACGTGGCCTTCGCCGACCCGTACTGCCCGGCCGGCCGCCGGACCGCCGTGGACGCCGCCCGCGGGCGCGACTGGGAGCCGGTCGACGGCGGCACACTCGTGGTCATCGAGGGCCCGCGCTTCTCCACCCGCGCCGAGTCGCGGTGGCATGCGGCGCAGGGCTGGTCGGTGGTCGGCATGACGGGCCACCCCGAGGCCGTCCTGGCCCGTGAGCTGGGCCTCTGCTACACCTCCATGGCCCTGGTCACGGACCTGGACGCGGGGGCCGAGGTCGGCGCGGGCGTCTCGCACGGCGAGGTCCTGCGGGTCTTCGCCGAGAACGTGGGCCGGCTGCGCGAGGTCCTTTTCGAGGCGGTGGCCGCACTCCCCGCGGCGACGGCTCGCACCTGCGCCTGCGCCCAGGTCCATGCGGGCCGGGAACTGGGGATCGAGCTGCCGTGAGCGCCTCGCGGGCGGCCGTGAGCCCCTCGCAGGTGGCCGTGACCGTCAGCGCGGACGCCGCGTGGACTCCTTGCGGGTGAGGGAGTTGTACACAACCGACGGGTAGCGGAATCGGCTGTCCACAGGCCGCCGCGGGATCCGCCGTATTCGGTCAGGGTGGTTCTCGTCCGACGCCCTGGCGCACCGGCGCGGGGCGTGCGATTCCCCTCTTTCCGGCGGTGACCGACGATGACCACCTCCTCCTACACCAATCCCCCATTGCCCGCACCCCCGTTGTGTGAGGTTCCGCACTTCGAGCCATTCCGCATTCGCGGTGCGCGGCACCGCACGCCGGCCCTGCCGAAAGCCCGCTGGTACGCCGTTTCCGCTGGCCTGGCCGCCATGGCGGCCGCTCTCGCCATCGCCTCACCGGGTGGCGAAACACGCACCGAAGGCCGTTTCAGCAATTCCGTTCTACTGGCCGATACGCATCAGGCACGCAAAACTGTGACGGATGGTGGGGCGACCCCCCGATGTCGCAATGTGGCGATTTCACCCCGTACGGCGGTAACGCCATGCTGATCCGTACTGACGCTCCGTCCAAATTCTGGTCTCTTTTGAGCCCTTGGACAGCTGTGCCCCACCTCGCCGTAAGTTGCGCCGGCGCCTCGGAAAGGCCCGGCGTCCGAAGTAAGCGTGGAAAGAGGCTGTCAGGTGAGCGACGAGAAGAACGGCGTGCTGCAGGGATTCAAGGAATTCCTGATGCGCGGCAACGTCATCGAACTTGCGGTTGCGGTCGTGGTCGGCGCCGCGTTCACCAACATCGTGAACGCTGTGGTGAAGGGCGTCATCAACCCGCTCATCGGTGCGCTCGGTTCGCAGAACCTGGACCACTACAAGAGCTGCCTCAGCGCCACCTGCCACCCGGACGCCAAGACCGGCGAATTCACCGACGGCATCTACATCCTCTGGGGCTCGGTGCTCAGCGCCGCGCTGACCTTCCTGATCACCGCCGCGGTCGTCTACTTCCTCATGATCCTTCCGATGAACAAGTGGAAGGCGCGCCAGGACGCGAAGAAGCCGGTGGACGAGACCCCGGTGGGCCCGACCGAGGTCGAGCTGCTGGCGCAGATCCGCGATGCGCTGATCACCCAGCGCGACGGATCGGAGCCCGCCGTGGGCGCGGGCGCGATCCCCGGCCCCGTCTCGACGGAGAAGTCGCAGAGCTGACGCGAGCCGCCGCCGCACGCGTCGGACGCGGCTCTCCGGAGCCCTCAGATGTGGTGCGGCGGCTTCTCGTCCAGAAAGCGCGCCAGGTCGGCCGCGCTGCTGTTCGCGGACCCGGGCCGCTCGCCCCATCCCCGGTCCGTGTCGTCCGCCGACTGCCGGTCCAGCGGGTCGTCGAAGATCAACGCGGCGGCCGCGGACTTCGGGCCGCGGCCTGCGCCGGTCCCCGCGGCCGCGGGCATGTCCGGAGCCTGCGGGGCCTTATCCGGCTCGTTCTCGGCTGCGGCGTCGGCGGTCTCACTCATTCCTCCAGGGTACGGCCGCCGCGTACGGTCCCCGGCGCCGCTGTGCCGGACGCCGCGGTCCCAGACGGCGCCGCTCCGGACTCTGCCGCCCCGGGCGCCGCTGCTCCGGGTACGGAGCGTGCGTACCGTCCGGAGGTCGCCGCCACCCGCCGGTGGCCGCTACGCCCCCGTCAGGGAAGACCCCCGGACGACGAGGCTGTGCGGGATGTGTGTGGTCCGGTCGGTGCGCTCGCCGGCGAGTGCGGCGACGAGGGTGTCGACCGCGCGGCCGCCGAGCTCGTCGAGGTCGAGGGCGACAGCTGTCAGCGGAGGGCTGGTGTACATCGACAGCTCCACGTCCTCGCAGCACACCACCGCGAGATCCTCGGGGATGCGCAGCCCGAGCTCCCCGGCGGCCCGCATCGCACCGACGGCCATCGGCGCGTTCGCCGCGACCAGCGCCCGGACCTCGGGCCGCTCCTGGAGCAGGCGGCTGACGGCGCGCCGCGCGGGCTCGCTCTGGAAAGCGCCGCTGAGGTACATCCAGTTCTGCGGTGCGCGGCCGGCACGCCGGCAGGCGGTCAGGTAGCCCGCGCGGAGTTCGGCGGAGAGCGTGGAGGACCGGCGGCCGCCGAGGAAGGCCACCGGCCACAGGTCCTGCTCCAGCAGATGCCGGGTGGCCTCGGCGCCGATCGCTGCGTTGTCGCTGGCGATGGCGGGCACGGCGGGGTCGTCGACGGCGGTGCCGGTGGAGACGACGAGCACTCCGGCTTCCAGCGCCGCACCGATCGCGGTGCGTACGGCGGGCGCCGTCAGGTCGTCGGCCGTCGCGATGATCACGCCGTCGACGCCCCGGTGGGGCAGCCCTTCGAGGAAGGCGGTGAGCCGGTCGGACCGGTTGTCCAGGTCGTGGAGCAGGACGCTGTAGCCGTGCTTCTCCGCGGCCGTCTGGACGGCCTTCGTCAGCTGCCCGTGGAAAGGCTGCGAGACGTCGCCGACGCACAGCGCCAGCACGCCGAAGGCGCCGCGCCGCAGGTTCCGGGCGCTGACGTTCGGGCGGTAGCCCAGCTCGTCTATCGCGGCCAGGACTCGTGCGCGCTTCTCCTCGACCACTGTTTCCGGATGGTTGAGGACCCGCGAAACGGTGGTCCGCGACACTTCCGCGCGTCGCGCGACGTCGCTGATCGTTGCCATTCGCCCGCCTGTCCGTCCGTGTCCCACACCGCCGGGGACGCCGGGCGGCGACGGGGTCAGCCTCTCATGGCCCCGCCCCCACCCGGTCGCCGACCGCCGCCCGAGCCACGCCGCCCGCGGCCCGGACCGCGCCGTCCTCAGCCCGGGGCATACCGACCGCCACCCGAGCCGCACCGGCCGCCGCCCGAGCCCCGTCCCCCGTCACTCCGTGGCCTCCAGTACATCCGCCAGCTCATCGGCCGAGCCCGGTCCGGTGAAGTCCAGCGTCACATCGATCAACGCGTCGGCGGGGAGCGGGAATTCGCCGGTGTAGGACGGGGACACCTGGCTCAGTGTGTCGCGCCCGACGTCGAGGCCGAATCCGGAGAGCCGGGCAGCGGTCATCGGGATCTCCGCCCCGGCGACCGCCTCCCCCGCCACCTCCAGCACCAGCCGCGCGGACCGGTCCTCCCGGCGCTCCAGGAGGAAGCCCGCCGTCACCTCCCCGGCCGGGAGAGGCCGCGGGGAGACACAGCGCACGTGTGCGTCGAGCAGCCGGTGTTCGAAGACCAGGTGCCCGTCCTGGACGTAGAGCACGTAGCCGCCCGCGCTGGTGCCGCTGGCGAGTACGACCCCGTCGGCGGCGTGGCGCAGCCGCGCGGTCGCCCGCATCGTGCGATTGCTGCCGGTGATCCGGCAGGCGGCGGGCACATGGCCGGAGCCCGCCTCCAGCACCACCCGCCGGGCGCTCAGCATGCCCTGCCCGGTGTCCAGCGCGAGCAGTTCCTTCAGCGGCCGGTCGTCGAGGGGGAAGACACCGTGGGCGGCGGCCTCTTCCTCCCAGAGCTCGCAGAGCAGTTTGAGCTGGTCCGGCTCCTCCGCGGCCAGGTCGTGGCATTCGGAGAAGTCGCGGGTGGTGTCGTAGAGCCGCCAGACATCGTCCTCGTAGGGCGTCCCGGGGACGTGTGTGGCGACGGCCTTCCAGCCCTGGTGGCGGATGGCGCGGTGCCCCAGCATTTCGAAGTACTGGGTCTCCCGGGGCGCCGGCGCGGTGGCGTCGGCGAACGTCCCGGCGATGCTGCGGCCGTCGAACGCACCTCTGTCCGACGGGACTCCGGCGAGCTCCAGCAGCGTCGGCGCCACATCGACGGCGTGCACGAACTGGTCGCGGATGCCGCCCGCGTCCGCGATGCCGCGCGGCCAGTGCACGACCAGCGGCACCCGGACGCCACCCAGGTCGGTGTACTGCTTGTACAGCCGGAAGGGCGTGTTGCCGGCCGTCGCCCAGCCCTCGGGATAGTGGGCTGGCCCCTGCGGGCCGCCGAGCCGGTCCAGCCGGGAGAGTTCCTGGGCGACACTCTGGCCGACGCCGTTGTACGGGGCGTTGACGTCGACGGCGCCCTGGGGGCCGCCTTCCCTGCTGGCACCGTTGTCGGACATCACGAGCACGACGGTGTTCTCCAGCGCACCCCATTCCTCCAGCGCCGCGACGACCCGACCGAGCTGGGCGTCGGCGTGCTCCAGGAAACCGGCGTACGCGGCCTGCAGGTGCGTGAACAGGGTCCGTTCGTCCTCGGTGAGGTCGTCCCACGGGGCCACGCCCGGGTTGCGCGCGGTCAGTTCGGTCCCTTCGGGCACGAGGCCCGCCTCGGCCTGGCGGCGCAGCCGGTCGGCTCGCGTACGGTCCCAGCCCTTGGCGAAGACGTCGAGGTAGCACTCGATGTACTCCTTCGGGGCCTGGAAGGGCGCATGGGTGGCTCCCAGGGCGAGCTGGAGGTAGAAGGGGCTGTCGGGCCGGTAGGTGCGGTGTTCGCGCAGATAGCCGATGGCCCGGTCGGCGAGGTCGGCGGAGAGGTGGTAGTCCGGGTCCGGGTCCGGCTGGACCTGGTGGTTGTCCTCGTACAGTTCCGGCGCGTGCTGGTCGGTGCAGCCGTCCATGAAGCCGTAGTACCGGTCGAAGCCGCGCGGCACGGGCCAGTTGTGGAACGGGCCGGCCGGGGTGATCTCGTGGCCGGGGGTCAGGTGCCACTTGCCGACCAGGTAGGAGCCGTAGTCGGCGGTCCGCAGGTGCGTGGGGAGCAGCGGCACGTCGGGGTCCACCCGGCCGCGGGAGTTGGCGAAGCCGGTGTCGGTGTCGGCGATGAAGCGCATGCCGAGCTTGTGGTTGTTGCGGCCGGTCAGCAGGCAGGCGCGGGTCGGCGAACACATCGGCGTGACATGGAAGTTGGTGTAGCGCAGCCCGCCGGCGGCGAGCCGGTCGATGGTCGGGGTACGGATCTCGGACCCGAAGCAGCCGAAGTCGGACCAGCCGGTGTCGTCCAGGATCACCATCAGGACGTTGGGGGCCGCACCGCTGGGGGCAGCACCGCTCGGGGCCGCGGGCCACCAGGGCGTGGAGTCGGCGGCGGTCCGGCCGGCACTTCCGGTCCGACCGGTCCGGCCGGTGCCTCCGGCGCTTCCGGTGCTTCCGGTCCGGCCGGCGCCTCCGGTGCTTCCGGTCGGCGAGGGCTCACGCGATGACACTGGTTCCTCCTGTGGAGCCGGTGGTGGGGTCCGGGTCGGCCACGCAGCGGAAGCCGGTGTGTCCGGTGCTGGTGTCCGGGGTGTTCGAGGTGCGGGCGGCCACGCGGTAGCGGTTGCAGTACGACGAGTGGCAGAGGTAGGAGCCGCCACGGATGACCTTCGCCTCGCCGCTCAGCGGGCCCCGCGGGTTGTCCCGGGTCTCCGGGCTGTCCGGCACGTGCCAGGTGGTGCTCCACCAGTCGGCGCACCACTCCCAGACGTTGCCGGAGACGTTGTGGAGGCCGTAGCCGTTGGGCCGGTAGGACTTGACCGGAGCGGTGCCGAGGTGGCCGTCCGCGCCGGTGTTGTGGTCCGGGAAGGTGCCCTGCCAGATGTTGCAGCGGTGCCGGCCGCGCGGGAGCAGTTCCTCGCCCCAGGGGTAACGCGCCTGGTCGAGGCCGCCGCGGGCCGCCCGTTCCCATTCGGCCTCGGTGGGCAGCCGCTTGCCCGCCCAGGCCGCGTACGCCGCGGCGTCGTTCCAGGACACGTGCACGACGGGGTGCTGGTCCAGTTGCTGAAGGGAGGAGCCCGGGCCGTACGGGGTGCGCCAGGAGGCGCCGGAGACGGCGAGCCACCACGGGGCATGCGGGACGGCACCCTCGCGTACGTACCGACGGGCCTGCGGGTGGACGAGGGCGTAGAAGACGAACGACCAGCCGTGCCGCTCGGCGTCGGTGACGTGGCCGGTGTCGCGAACGAAGCGGGAGAACTGGCGGTTGGTGACCGTGCACGGGTCGATGAGGAAGGGGCGGGTGACGACGGTCCGTACCGGGCCCTCGCCGTCCGCGGGGAAGGCGTCCGGGTCGGCCCCTCCCATACGGAAGCCACCGCCGGGCACGGCCACCATGCCTTTGCCGTCCGCGCGGCGCCCCGGCAGGGCGCCCGCGCCCGCCGCCGCCTCGCGAGCCACGCCCGCCGCCGCCTCCCCCGCCGCGGCTTCCGCGTTCCCGCCGCGCGGGGCGCAGCAGGCGCTCACGGCGTGCCCTCCACCGGCTTCATGACGACCTCCTGCTGGGGTTTCCCGGTGCGGTCAGAGGTGCCGTTCAGCTCCCATCGGCACACCCTGACACCGTTCTGGTATCGATTCCAGAACCGACCCAGAAGCTAAGACACCCCGCTTCCCGACGTCAACCCACGACCGACCCCTGGAGCGCGAAGACAGCAACTACCTGCCGACTTTCTCGTACCGAACCATTGACAGATATCGACGGCCAACCTCAGTCTGCTCTGGAATTGATTCCAGAGCATGGGAGGTGGGGGCGGTGAGCATGGACAGTGCGGTCGCGGAAACACGCCGAGAGGCCGGGCATCCCTGGAAAGCGGCATTGGCCAGCGGGGTGGGCTCGATGCTGGAGTTCTACGACTTCTTCATCTACAGCCCGATGGCCGCGCTGGTCTTCGCCAAGATCTTCTTCCCGGCCAGCGCGCCCGGCACCGGCACCCTGCTGTCGCTGGCCACCTTCGCCGTCGGCTTCGTCGCGCGGCCCATCGGCGGCCTGATCTCCGGGCACTTCGGCGACCGTGTGGGGCGGCGCCCCATGCTTGTGGCGAGCTTCCTGTTCACCGGCGCCGTGACGTTCGCCGTCGGGCTGCTGCCCACGTACGGCCAGATAGGCATCTGGGCGCCGGTCCTGTTGGTGACGCTGCGCTTCCTGCAGGGCGTCGGGCTGGGCGGCGAGTGGGGCGGTGCGGCGCTCCTCGCGGTCGAGCACGCGCCGCCCGGACGCAAGGCGTTCTTCGGCAGCATCGTCTCGGCGAGCGCGCCGGTCGGGGTCATCCTCGCGAACGGCGTCGTGGCGCTGCTGACCGCGACGCTCACCGAAGACCAGATGCTCGCCTGGGGCTGGCGGCTGCCGTTCCTGGTGAGCGTGGTGCTCGTATTCGTCGGGCTGGTGCTGCGCCTCAAGGTCGAGGAGAGCCCGGACTTCACGCGAGCGAAGGAGACCGGCCGCGCAACGGAGACCAGCCGGGCGGCGGAGACCAGCCGGGCGGAGGAGACCAGCCGGGCGGCAGAGACCGGTCGGGCGGCGGAGGGCCAGCAGGCCGTACGAACCCCGGGCCCGGACCCGAAGCGTGGACGTACCCCCGTACTGGAAGCCATCACCCGGTACCCGAAGCAGATCCTGTCCGTGATCGGCATCCATATCGGGCCCACCACGGTCGGGTTCCTCAGTGGTGCCTTCCTCGTGGGCTATGCCGAAGCCGTCATGGGCATCAGCGCGTCGGTGGCGCTGGCCGGCAACATCGTCGGGAGCGTCGTCAATCTGCTGCTCACCCCGCTGGCCGGGCGTCTGGCCGACCGCTTCGGGCAGCGCGATCTGCTCCTGGCCGGCGGCGCGGCGGTCGCCCTGTGGGGCCTGCCCATGGTGTGGCTGCTGAACTCGGACAGCGTGGCGGCGCTGTTCTGTGTCTTCATCGGCGGTTCGGTGACCCAGGCGCTGCTGTCCGCACCGGAACCGGCGTACTTCGCGAGCCTGTTCCCGGCCGAGGTCCGCTACAGCGGTATGTCCATCGGCTACCAGGCCGCCACGATCCTCGGCGGCGGGGCGGGGCCCCTCATAGCCCAGGCGCTGGTCAACGGGGCCGGTGGGTCGGTTCAGCCGGTCGGCTTCCAGGTGCTGGCGTCAGGCCTGCTGGTGATGGCCGCGGTGCTCCTCGTCCGCCCCCGCGCAGACGTCCGTCAGGCGGCGTCGAGGACCTCGTGCCACCAGTGATCGCGGCCCGGGTGCCAGGCGATGGGGCGGGGGCAGCGGTTCACGACCAGTACGGTGCGGACGTCCGTGCCGCCGCGCGCCAGGGCCCGGTCGAGCGTGGACTTGGCGGGGCGTACCGCGCCGTCCCAGAAGCCGGCGTCGGCGGTGATGACCACGTTCGCCTCGGACTTCCTGAGCCGGGCGGCGAGTTCGGGCGCGGTCAGCGTCACCGGCAGGCTGCTGCGTACGGCGTCGATACGGCCGCAGGCGAGCGTGGCGATCACCGACTCGGGGACCAGGGGCAGATGGACGGCCACCCGGTCGCCGGCGCGTACGCCGAGGCGGGTCAGGGCGGTGGCGGCCCGGGACGACCGGTCGATGAGCTGACTGTGGGTCAACTCCTCGATCCGGCCCGGCTCGCCGGTCCAGCTCAGGGCGATGTCCGGAGAGTGCGGGGCCAAGCCGGGGTCAACGGGATCAACAGAGTCAACGGGATCGGAGGGCACGCGGCGCAACATGCGCCCAGCTTGAAGATCGGTGATCAACGTTTGTTGAACGCGCGATAGATGCGCCGACCAACGGAACCGGAGGCGCCGCCTCGCAAAAGCGTGCCGTCAGCCGCGAACGGCGCCCTCGCCCCCGCCCCCCACCCCTGAGAGGCTGGGCCTGACCCCGTCCAGGCGCGCTGCGCCCAAGGTTCAGGAGGCTCACATGTCCACGTCAGCCAGTCAGCCGTCCCCGCAGTCCCCAGCGCAGTCAACCCGTCTGCACCACCGCATTGTTGTCGTCGGCGGCGGCACCGCCGGGATCACCGTGGCCGCTCGGCTGCGGCGCGCCGGGGCGCCGGACGTCGCGGTGCTGGAGCCGTCCGGTACGCACTGGTACCAGCCGCTGTGGACGCTGGTCGGCGGTGGCCAGGCGCCGTTGCGGGCGTCGTTACGCACCGAGGCCGAGGTCATGCCGCCCGGCGTGCACTGGCTGCGGGAGGCCGCCGTGTCCGTCGATCCGGGCGCGCGCACGGTCGGCACGGCATCGGGGCGGACCGTCTCGTACGACCGGCTGGTGCTCGCGCCGGGGCTGCGGCTGGACCCCGACGGCGTGCCCGGTCTCGCGCAGGCCCTCGGCCACGACGGCGTGACCAGCAACTATCTGCCCGAACTGGCCCCGCTCACCTGGGACCTGGTCCGCCGCATGAAGAGCGGGACCGCGCTGTTCACGATGCCGTCCGGGCCGGTGAAGTGCGGCGGAGCGCCGCAGAAGATCGCGTATCTGGCCGCCGATCACTGGCGCAAGCGCGGCGTGCTGGACCGCATCCGGGTCGTCCTCGTGCTGCCCGAGACGGCGATGTTCAAGGTGCCGGAGTTCGGCCGGGTACTGGAGGACGTGGCCCGGCGGTACGGCATCGAGGTACGGCTGCGGTCGGAGATGGTGTCCGTGGACGGCGCGGCATGCGAGGCGGTGATCGTGAACCACGCGACGGGCGACAAGGAGACGATTTCCTACGACCTGTTGCACGCCGTGCCGCCGCAGGCCGCTCCCGAGTGGGTGGCGAACGGCCCGCTGGCCGATCCCGCCTCGCCCTTCGGGTACGTCAAGGCCGACCCGGGGACGCTGCAACACCCGGACCACCCGGAGGTGTTCGCGCTCGGGGACGTCGCGAACCTGCCGACCTCGAAGACCGGCGCGGCCGTGCGCAAGCAGGCCCCGGTACTGGTCGCCAACCTCCGCGACTCCCTGCGCGACCGCCCGCTCCGCGCCCGCTACGACGGGTACACCTCCTGTCCGCTGGTCACCGCGCGCCACAAGATGCTGCTGGCGGAGTTCGACTACGACCTCAAGCCCGCTCCCTCGCTGCCCTTCCTGGACACGACGAGGGAGCGGACGGACATGTGGTTCCTCAAGCGGTACGGACTCCCGCAGTTCTACTGGCACGGGATGCTCAAGGGGCTCGGCTGAGTCACCGGGGCCCCGCCGCCGTGACCGTGTCCGCGACGACGCAGCTGACGTTGTCCGGGGCGCCGGCCGCGTGGGCGAGCGCGATCAGGTCGCGCACCGCCTCCTCCGGGGTGCTGCCCGTGGCCAGTACGCGGCGCAGTTCCGCGTCCGTGACCACGCCGTACAGGCCGTCGGAGCAGAGCAGATAGCGGTCTCCGGGCCGGGCGTCGTGCAGCTTCACATCCGGTACGGATCCGTCGCCCTCCCGGCCGTCCAGCGCCCGCAGCAGCAGCGCCCGCTGCGGGTGCGCGGACGCCTCCTCGGGGGTGATCCGCCCCTCGTCCACCAGGGACTGGACGTGGGTGTGGTCGTGCGTGATGCGGAAGAAGCCGCCGCCGCGCAGCAAGTAGGCGCGGGAATCGCCGACGTGCACGAGTGCCAGCCGGGAGCCGGTCCACAGCAGTGCGGTGAGGGTGGTGCCGCTGTCGTCGCCCGTGTTCCGCTCCGCCACGGTGCGGTTCGCCCGCCCCACCGCCTCGCTGAGGGTGTTGAGAATGTCGCCGGGGAGCGGTGCGGGCCCGTCCCCCACCCCACGCAGGGCCTCGATCGCGGCGGTGCCGGCCGCGGCCCCGTCCGCGCCGAAGCCGTCGGCGACCGCGAGCAGGCGGCTGTCCGCGTAGGCCGTGTCCTGGTTGCCCTCGCGCACCAGGCCGGTGTCCGACAGGGCTGCGTACCGGATGCCGGTGATCGTTTCGTCGGTCATGGCCGGGTCCTCTCCGCTGAGCTGGTCGATGAGGAAGGCGGCCAGGTCCCGGCGGGCCGCGGTGTCCGCCTCGACCCCGGCCCAGTACGCCGCGATCTCCGCGGCGGCCTGGGCCGGGGCCAGGTCGCACACCGTCCGGATACGGGACAGCGGCATGCCCAGGCGGCGCAGCCACGCCACCAGGCGGGCCCGTTCGAGCTGGTCCGGGGCGTAGAAGCGGTAGCCGTTGAACGGATCGACGCGGGCCGGCCGCAGCAGGCCCAGGTCGTCGTAGAGACGCAGCGCCTTCGGTGAGAGCCGGGAGGCGCGGGCGAACGCACCGATCGTCAGCAGACCGTCCGCCACCACCCGTTGCCCCTCTCCTGGAACGCCGCGTCCTGGGCGCCGGGCCCTGGTTCGCCTTCCACGACCGAGGCTGGGGCCTGCCCCAAGGGAAAGGTCAACGGCGGTGCCGCACGCAGCCTCAGGAGCGCAGTCCGGTCAGCGCCGCCGCCACCAGCGCCCGCGTCCCCATCGTCAGCGTCGGCTGCTGGACCGGCGCGAAGTACGCCGAGTGGTTGGAGGGGATGTCCTGGGAGAGCCGGCCGGCCTCCATCGCCTTGCGGAAGGCGGCCGGGTCCCAGCCGCCGAGCCACCAGTAGTACAGCGGGGCGTTCGCCGCCGTGGCGAGCAGGCCCGCGTCCTCGCTGCCGGAGGCCGGGTCGAAGGGGAACAGCGCCTGCTCGCCGAAGAGCCCGGCGAAGGCGGCGTTGACCTCGCGCAGCGTCTCGGAGTCGTTGCGGGTGACGGGGAAGGTGGCGAGGCTCTCCGTCTCGGGGGCGCGCGCGGCGCCGGACGCGGCGGCCTCGGCGCGGGCGATGCGGTCGACGGCGGCCAGCACCCGGGCGCGTACCTCCTCGTCGAAGGTGCGGATGCTGAGCTGGACGGTGGCCTGGTCGGGGATGACGTTCGGGGCGTCGCCCGCGTGGAAGGAGCCGACGGTGACGACGGCCTGCTCCCGGGGCGCGGTCTCGCGGGCGACGACGGACTGCACGCGCTGCACGAACGAGGCGGCCATCAGGATCGGGTCGACCGTGGTCTCGGGGCGGGAGCCGTGGCCGCCGGTGCCGTGGAAGGTGATCCGCAGGCTGTCGGCGGCGGCCATGCAGGCGCCGTCGTGGTACGCGATCAGGCCGGCCCCGAGCGGCGCGACGTGCTGCGCGAAGACCACGTCCGGCACCGGGACCTTGCTGTAGAGGCCGTCGTCGATCATCTTCTGCGCGCCGCCGCCGTCCTCCTCCGCGGGCTGGAAGAGGACGACGAGCGTGCCTGACCAGTGCTCGCGTCCGGCGGCGAGCAGCCCCGCCGCACCGGCCAGGCAGGTGACGTGCACGTCGTGGCCGCAAGCGTGCATCACGCCCGGCTCGGTGGAGGCGTACGGGAGGCCGGACCGCTCGGTCACGGGCAGCGCGTCCATGTCGGCACGGAGCAGGACCGTCGGCCCCTCGCCGTTGCGCAGTACGCCCACCACGCCGGTGCGGCCGATGCCGGTGAGTACGTCGTAGCCGTCGGCCTGCAGTCGACGGGCGGCCTCGGCGGCGGTGCGGGTCTCCTGGAAGGACAGTTCGGGGTGCCGGTGCAGATCTTCGTAGAGGGCTTCGAGGTCCGCCATGCGGGCGTCGAGCGGGGCCAGGACCATCTCACGCGCACGATCGCTCATGTGCCGTATTCGATCACGTAACGCCCTTACGGGACAGGGGCACGGCCCGTTCGGCGGCCGCCGCGTGCCGCGCGGCCGGGGGCGGAAGGTACGGCTCGGTGGCCGGAGTTCGCGGGTGGTTCGGGAGGTACCGGTGACAGGCGGGCCGGGCGCTGCCACCGTGGTCGTCCGGTGCGGGCTTCGGTGGTCGTCCGGTGCGGGACGGCCCGGCCGGGCACCTCGGCCCGGACGCCAGCTCTCACCTCGGTGAGTGACGGGAGGCAGATCTTGACCACGTCATCGACCGACCGGCCCACGGGGCGGCCGGCGCACCGCCCGGCCGACGGCCGGACGCCGGAGGACCCGGTCGCCTTTCTGATGGAGCAGGCGCTGGGGCACCTGTTCTCCGCCGCCCTGCGCACGGCGGTCGAGTACCGCATCGCGGACCACCTGGCGGCCGGTCCGCGCACGGCCGACCAGCTCGCCGAGGCCACCGGCACGCACGGCCCCCACCTGCGGCGCGTACTGCGCTACCTGGCCACCCGGGACATCTTCCGCGAGGACGCGACCGGTGCGTTCCGGCTGACTCCTGCGGGGCAGCCGCTCCGTTCGGACGTGCCGCACTCGCTGCGGGACGCGGTGCTGATGATGACCGACGAGATGTTCCGGCGGTCCTCGGCGGCGCTGACGGAGACCGTGCGGTCCGCCGGGCCGTCGTTCGACCGGCTCTTCGGGGCGCCGCTCTTCGAGGTACTGGCCGCCGATCCCGGGACGCGCGAGCTGTTCGACACGGGGATGGCGTCGCTGTCCGGGCCGGTGGACGGGCTGGTCGCGGAGAGCTATCCGTTCCCCGAGGGCAGCACGGTGGTCGATGTCGGCGGCGGACGGGGCGGGCTGCTGCGCTCCGTCCTGGAGCTGCACCCCTCGCTCTCCGGGGTGCTCTACGACCAGGAGCCGGCGATCGCCCGGCACCTGCTGGACCTGCCGGAACTGGCGGGCCGCTGGCGGGCCGAGGCGGGCGACTTCTTCACCGCCGTACCGGAGGGCGGCGATGTGTACGTGCTCAAGCACGTGCTGCACGACTGGCCGGACGCGGCCTGTGTCGACATTCTGCGCCGGGTGCGGACCGCGATTCCGGCGCACGGGCGGTTGCTGATCGTCGACTCGGTACTGCCGCAGGGCAACGCGCCGCACTACGGCAAGGCGATGGACGTGGCGATGATGGCGGTACTGGAGGGCAAGGAGCGGACCGCCGAGGAGTACGCCACGCTGCTCTCGGTGGCGGACTTCCGGCTGACCCGCGTGCTGTCCACGCCCGCCTTCCCCTCGATCGTGGAGTCCGTACCGGCGGCGCGGCCGGCGCCCCGGAGCGCGGGCGGTGACGAGGACCGGCAGCCGTAACCGCCGCTATTGCAGAGCCGCCGCCCGCAGCCGCAGTGCGGCCATCGGTACGAAGCCGCCGGTGCCGCCCCCGGTGGAGGCGGACGGGCCGTACAGGCGGCGGAGCATGGCGACCGCGAGCCGCTCGCCCTGCGCCTTGGCGCGTTCGGCGCGCGGCCCGGCGTGCAGCCCGTCCACCGTGGCCTGCCACAGCTGGACCCAGCGCCCGAAGTGCGCGGCGGTCAGCGGCCGGGCGTCGTGCAGGACGGCGTGCGCGGCGAAGACGTCGCGGCGGTGGTCCGCGGTACGGAAGAGCGCCCGCTCCCAGAAGTCGGTGATCGCCGGCAGGTGCGCGGTCAGGTCCGTGCCCGCCACGTCGGTGAAGAACGGGCCGATCAGCGGGTCGGCGAAGGCTTCGGCGTAGAAGCGGCGCAGCAGCCGGTCGAGATCGGGGCGGCCCGCGATGTCCGCGCGTGCACACGACTCCGTCACTGCCCGTACTCCTGTCGCTCTCGTCGCCCCGCCGTGCACCCTGCCCCGACTTCCCATGGTGCCCGACCCCGCCGCACCGCCCCGTGCCCCGCCGGGCACCAAATCCGGTCAACCCCCGGCGACCGGGCGGCAGCGGCCGTGCGGACCGCCGTACAGTACGCCGCGCCAACTGTCCGCCCCGCAGCGGTGGATACCCATTCCGCGCCGGCACCGATCACCACACGGCATGATGTGCAGAACAAGCGGAACAAGGGGCCCGCGGGGCTAAACCCACCCTGTGAAGGGTAGGGTACATATTGCCCCCTTTTATGCCCACGAAGCGCCGTCGCGCAAGGAGTTGTCACTACATGGCAGGCCGGCACGCCCAGCCCAGTGAGCGAATACGCCTGTCCCGACGGGGCAAGGCCGTCGGCGGCGCGGCCGTGGTGGTGCTGATAGGCACCGCGCTGTGCGCCTGGCCGGCCTCGGGGGACGACCAGCGCACCCACGGCGTCTCGGTGACGGCACAGGACGAGCCCAGCCCGACCGCTTCCTCCAAGCAGCGGCCCACCGGCCTCAAGCAGGGCTCCCCCGTCCGTACGGAGCCGGGCCACATCCCCGGCCTCGACGCGGCCACCCGGGACCGCATCCCGGCCGACTCCCGGCAGGTCCTCGTCGTCACGGGCGAGGACGTCGACTCGCACGACTCGACCGTCACGCTCTACACCCGCGCCAAGGACTCCGAGAAGTGGCGCGGCGGCACGGCATGGGCCGCGCACAACGCCGCCAAGGGCTGGACGAAGGACCACCACTACGGCGACCTGCGCTCGCCCGAGGGCGTCTTCTCGCTCACCGACGCGGGCGGCAAGCTCGCCCCGCCGCGCGGCACGAAGCTTCCGTACGACCACAACTCCTCGTTCGTCGCCAGCGGATCGGGCGTGGAGGGCGAGCCGCTGGCCGGCTCGTTCGACTACGTCATCGCGATCGACTACAACCGCGTGCCGGGCTCCTCGCCGCTGGACCCGCGGCGCCCCGAAGGCGCGGCGAAGGGCGGCGGCGTCTGGCTGCACGTCGACCACGACGGCCCCACCCAGGGCTGCATCAGCCTCAAGCCCGATGTCATGCGCGAGCTGCTGCGGACGCTGGATCCGGCCAAACACCCCGTCATCGTGATGGGCCCGTCGGGCCGCTGAGACCGGTCCCGGGCAATCCGTTCCGGCGCCGCGCCCCCGTGGTACGCATGAACCATGGCTGACCCCACACGTACCGGACAGTCCCTCGATGCGGGTACCGAGCAGTCCCTCACCCCGCACGGCCCCCACGACGCGCTGACGGACGTACCGGGCCTCCGGGTCGGGCACGCGCAGCGCACGGACGCGGGCCACCTCACCGGCACGACCGTCGTCCTCGCGCCCGAGGGCGGCGCGGTCGCCGCCGTCGACGTACGGGGCGGCGGCCCCGGCACCCGCGAGACCGATGCCCTGGACCCGCGCAACCTCGTACAGCGCGTGGACGCCGTGGTACTGACCGGCGGCAGCGCTTTCGGGCTGGACGCGGCCTCCGGTGTGGCGGGCTGGCTGGAGGACCACGGCCGGGGCTTCCAGGTGGGGCCCGATCCCGCGCAGGTGGTGCCGGTGGTGCCCGCCGCCGCCCTCTTCGACCTGGGGCGGGGCGGCGACTGGCGAGCCCGCCCGGACGCGGCGCTCGGCCGCGCGGCGATCGAGGCGGCGCACGGCAGCGCGCCGGGCACGGCCGTGGCGCAGGGCAACGTGGGCGCCGGTACGGGCGCGGTGGCCGGCGGCCTGAAGGGCGGCATCGGCACGGCGAGCATCGTCCTGCCGTCGGGGGTGACGGTCGCGGTGCTCGCGGCGGTCAACGCGGCGGGCTCGCCGGTCGACCCGGTGACCGGGCTGCTGTACGGACGGCTGTACCAGGGCACCGCGCGGCCGCCCGCGCCCGAGCGGCACACGGCGGCGACGCGCCACCTGGCGGCCGCCCGCGCGGAGTCGGCGGCGCGCTCGGCGGCCTCCGTGCGCCCGCCCCTGAACACCACGCTCGCCGTCGTCGCCACGGACGCCGCCCTGACGCGTGCTCAGGCCCAGAAGCTGGCGGGCACGGCGCATGACGGGCTGGCCCGCGCCATACGGCCGGTACATCTGCTCTCGGACGGCGACACGGTCTTCGCGCTGGCCACCGGGGAGCGGGCGGCGGCGCCCGAGAGCGCCGAGAGCGACCCGGCGTTCGCCGTGCACGCCGACGCCGGAGCGGTCAACGAGATCCTGGCGGCCGGCGCCGACGCACTGACCCGCGCCGTCGTGAAGGCGATGCTGGCGGCGGAGGGCGTGGACGGCCCGGGCGGCGTCTTCCCCTCGTACACCGACCTGTACGGGACGGGCTGAGCAGTACCGCACCGGGCCCACCGCGCGCACCGGTCCCTGCCTCATCCCCGCGCGAATCCCGGTGGTAGAAACGGCCGTATGCCCGAACCGCCGCCGCCCACCCTCGTCCAGCCGGCCCCCGCACCCCGACCCGCCGTCAAGCGGCGTCGGCTGTGGTGGCACCGGCTGATCCTGGGGCTGTGGTACCGGCCGGTGGAGGTACTGGACGAGGCGCGCGACCGCGGGGCGTGGAGCGCGGCGGTCCTGCTGTCGCTGGTCGGCGGCGCGCTCGGGCTGCTGGCGTCGAAGTCCTTCCGGGCGCAGTGGGGGACCGCGCCACGGGACGTGGTGTGGCAGCTCGCGGGCCTCACCGAGGCGGGCGTGCTGGTCGCGAGCCTGGGGCTGGGGCTGGTCACGCACGCCATAGCGCGCACCCTCGGCGGCAACGGCCGGCTCCGGCCGACGGTCAGCCTGTTCCTCGTGGTGTTCTGGGTGACGGACCTGCCGCGTCTCGCGCTGTCGTTCCTGCTGCCGGAGGACCATCCCGTCGCGCAGGCGGTGGCGCTGACGACGTGGGGCTTCGGCTGCGCGCTGGCCGTGCTGCTCATACGGGGGCAGCACCATCTGCCGACGCTGCGGTCGGTGGGTGCGGTGGCGGTACAGATGCTGGCCTCGCTGGCGCTGCTCAAGCTCGGCCCGATCAGCTGAGGGGCTCCGCCCGACGGCCCTGAGCCGCGCTGTCAGTGACCGCGCGTCAGTTCCCGTACGAGGCCGGCGAACGCCTCGCGCTCGGCCGCGGTCAGCTCGACGCTCTCCGACGGCGGGACGACCTGCCGCGGTACGGCCTTGAGCAGCCGCGGGGCCGCTCCCGCGCCCGGCGGCTGGGGTGCGCGGCGGTCCCGGCGCACGGTCCGGACCAGCCCGATGGCCCAGGCGAGGGTCGCGAGCAGCAGTACGGCCAGGCCGATCTGCTGCAGGGTCGAGACGGAGGGGAGCATCCAATCCTCCATGGCGTACGGGCGCGGCGCTGCGCCGGCGCACTCGGAACCGGCGGCTGACGCGGATCAGTAGACACCACGCCTCAAGGTTTATGACAGGTTTTTATAGGACTTAAGGCCCGAAGTGATGCATCTCCTATCACTAACGGACCTTCCTGCATCACTCAGGGTTCTTCCCGCATCACGCCGCAACCATCCCTCATCCCACCGCATCAGGTGCGAGGCCCACAAGAATCGCCGGAAACACCGAAAGAATTCCGCCACAATTCCGCGCCACGTCCGTAATGATCCGTCGGCCGACGGCGCGGTGTCCCGGCTTCCGCCCGTTTCCCCGGTACGTCCCCACCACTCCTGCACGGCCGAGTCGGGCGGGGCACGTTGGACGCATCGGCGGGTTCCGTCCGGCCAAGATCGTCCGCGAGCATGGCGGCGCACCACTCACCCGATACGACAACCGGACCACCGATACGGGTGAACCGGACGACCGGATCACCATGACGGAGGAGTGCGCGTGGAGTGTACGGACCAGCCCAAGCCGCTCGACGGCGTGCTCGTCGCCGACTTCAGCCGGGTGCTGGCGGGGCCACTGGCCGCCGCGACCCTGGCGGACCTGGGAGCGCAGGTCGTCAAGGTGGAGCGGCCCGGCGCCGGTGACGACACCCGGGCCTGGGGGCCGCCCTTCGCGGCCGACGGCACGGCCGCGTACTTCGACGCCGCCAACCGCTCCAAGCGCGGCCTCGCCCTGGACCTCTCCGCGCCGGACGACGCCGAGGCCGCACGCGAACTGGCGGCGCGGGCCGATGTCCTCATCGAGAACTTCCGGCCCGGCGCGCTCGCCAAGTACGGCCTGGACCCGGCCTCCTCCCTTGCCGCAAACCCGGGCCTGGTGCACTGCTCGATCACCGGCTTCGGCTCGGGCGAGGGCGCCCACCTGCCCGGATACGACTTCGTCGTGCAGGCGGTCGGCGGGCTGATGAGCATCACGGGCGAGCCCGGCGGCCCGCCCCTGAAGGCGGGCGTGGCGCTGGTGGACGTACTGACCGCGAAGGACGCCACGACCGGCATCCTGGCGGCGCTGCGCCACCGGGACCGTACGGGCCAGGGGCAGCACGTCGAGGTGAACCTGCTGTCCTCCCTACTGGGTTCGCTGGTCAACCAGGCGTCCGGGCACCTGGCCACCGGCCGCGACCCGGGCCCGATGGGCAACCGGCACCCGAGCATCGCGCCGTACGAGACGCTGGCCTGCCGCGACGGGCTGCTGGCGGTGGCGGCGGGGAACGACCGTCAGTTCCGGGCGCTGACAACGGCGCTGGGCGCGCCGGAGCTGGCCGAGGACGCACGGTTCGCGACCAATCCCGACCGGGTTGTGCACCGCACGGAGCTGGTGAAGGAGCTGGAGGAGCGGCTGGCCGCCGACACCGCGCAGGGCTGGACGGAGCGGCTCGGCAAGGTGTCGGTGCCCTGTGGGCCCGTCAACACCTTGAGCCAGGCCCTGGAGTTCGCGGCGGGGCTGGGGCTTGATCCGGTCGTTTCCGTGGGCGAGGGACGGACACCTCAAGTACGCAGCCCCCTGCGACTGTCCCGTACCCCCGTGGCCGAACCGGTCGCGCCGCCGCGGCTGGACGAGCACGGAACGCAGCTCCGCGAGTGGCTGGCCGGCCCCTCCGACCAGCCACTTCCTCCACTCGTGTGACATCGGTCACAAGATATGGAGAGTTGCAACCAAAACGGCTCACAGTCGCTGTTTAAGAACAGTGGACCAACACTCTTGCCTGGAGCAGCTCGTGACAACGCCGGACAACGCCGCGCCCGCACAGCCCCGCACTTCGCGCTCGCTGCGGCGCGGCCTCGCGGCGGCGGCACTGCTCGCAGCCGGCGCCCTGGCCCTGACCGCCTGCGGCGGTGACGCCTCGGGCGCGAACAACAAGGACGGGCAGGCCGGCGCCGACGCCGCGGCCGCCAAGGACGCCTCCGACGCCAAGATCGAGGTCTCGGCGAAGGACGGCTCCAGCGGCGCCAGCATCAACGGAACGAACGTCAAGGTCAGCAGCGGCAAGCTGACCAAGGTGACGCTGACTCGGGTGGACACCGGCGAGAAGGTCGCCGGATCCATATCCGCCGACGGCTCCGGCTGGAAGCCGGACGTTCAGCTGGAGCGCGGTACGAAGTACCAGCTGGCCGCCAGCGCCAAGGACGCCAAGGGCCGTTCGGCGGCCGAGAACGCCACGTTCACCACGGTGTCGCCCGCCAACAGCTTCATCGGCACCTACACCCCGGACGACGGCAAGACCGTCGGCGTGGGCATGCCGGTCTCCTTCAACTTCGACAAGGCCATCACCGACCAGAAGGCCGTGCAGTCGCACATCACGGTGACCACCAGCAGCGGCCAGCAGGTCGTCGGCCACTGGTTCGGCAACCAGCGGCTGGACTTCCGCCCCAAGGACTACTGGAAGGCCGGCTCCAAGGTCACGATGAAGATCGACCTGGACGGCGTGGAGGGCGCGAACGGCGTCACCGGCGTCCAGGACAAGACGGTCAGCTTCACCGTCGGCCGCTCCCAGGTCTCCACCGTCGACATGAAGACCCAGATGATGACGGTCGAGCGGGACGGCAAGACCCTCAAGAAGATCCCGATCTCCGGCGGCAGCCCCGAGAACCCGACCTACAACGGTCAGATGGTGATCTCGGAGAAGTTCAAGGAGACCCGGATGGACGGCTCCACGGTCGGCTTCACCAAGAAGGACGGCAAGGGCGAGTACGACATCAAGGACGTGCCGCACGCCATGCGGCTGTCCGCGTCCGGCACGTTCATCCACGGCAACTACTGGGGCTCGCCCTCGATCTTCGGCCAGGCGGGCACCAGCCACGGCTGCGTGGGCCTGCGGGACGCGAAGGGTGCCAACAGCGACACCCCCGGCAAGTGGTTCTACGACAACTCGCTCGTCGGTGACGTGGTCGTGGTGAAGAACTCCCCGGACAAGACCATCAAGCCCGACAACGGCCTCAACGGCTGGAACATGCCGTGGGACGAGTGGACGGCGGGCAGCGCGGCCTGACCGTACTGACACGCGGAAAGCACCGCAGAAAGCACCACCCCGCTGCCGGGCACTGGCAGCGGGGTGGTGTGTTTTCGGGAGGGAGAACCCAAGGCCCTCAGGCGGCGACCGGTGTCAGGCGGCGACCGGCTCCCTCTTCGCCTCGGCGGCCGACAGCGGCTCGCCCTCCGCGGCGGGAGCCGCCGCCTCCGTACCGGTCTTGCGCAGCCCCTTCAGGACGACCACCAGGGCCGTGCTGACGGCCACACCGGCGGCGATCGCCACCAGGTACAGCAGCGGCTGGCCGATCAGCGGGACCACGAAGATGCCGCCGTGCGGGGCGCGCAGCGTGCAGCCGAACGCCATCGACAGCGCACCGGTCACCGCGCCGCCCGCCATCGCGGACGGAATGACGCGCAGCGGGTCGCCCGCCGCGAACGGGATCGCGCCCTCGGTGATGAACGAAGCGCCCAGCACCCAGGCGGCCTTGCCGTTCTCCCGCTCGGCCTTGCTGAACAGCTTGCCGCGCACCGTCGTGGCCAGCGCCATCGCCAGCGGCGGGACCATGCCGGCCGCCATCACCGCGGCCATCACCTTCAGGCTGCCGTCGTTGGGGTTGGCCAGGCCGCCGACCGCGAAGGCGTACGCGACCTTGTTCAGCGGGCCGCCGAGGTCGAAGCACATCATCAGGCCCAGGATGACGCCCAGGATGATCGCGTTGGCGCCGGTCAGGCCGGACAGCCAGTCGGTCAGCGCCTTCTGGAGCTCGGCGATGGGCTTGCCGACCACCAGGAACATCAGGAAGCCGACCACCGCCGAGGAGACCAGCGGGATCACCACCACCGGCATGATGCCGCGCAGCGGCGCCGGGACCCTGACGCGCTGGATGGCCATCACCACCGCACCCGCGAGCAGACCGGCGATCAGGCCGCCGAGGAAGCCCGCGTTGATGGTCAGCGCGATCGAGCCGCCCACGAAGCCCGGTACGAGACCCGGCCGGTCGGCCATGCCGTACGCGATGAATCCGGCCAGCACCGGCACCAGGAAGGTGAAGGCCACGTTGCCGATCTGGAAGAGCAGCGCGGCCCAGCTGCCGGTCTCGGTCCAGATGAAGTGCTCGGCGACGGACGGCGCCTTGTTGATCTCGTAGCCGCCGATCGCGAAGGCCAGGGCCATCAGCAGGCCGCCCGCGGCGACGAACGGCACCATGTAACTGACGCCGGTCATCAGCCACTTGCGCAGCCGGGTGCCGTAGCCGTCGGTCTCCTCGCCGCCCCGGTCCATGGGCGCGTCGCGGTGCGCGGCCGGCGCACCGACCTCGCCGCGCGCCGCCTTCTCCCGTACCTCGGAGATCAGTTCGGCGGGGCGGTTGATGCCGGCCTTCACGCCGACGTCGACAACGGGCTTGCCCGCGAACCGCTCCCGGTCCCGGACCTCCACGTCGTGCGCGAAGATCACGCCGTCGGCGGCCTCGATCACCGCCGGGTCGAGGCGGGTGAACCCGGCCGACCCCTGCGTCTCGACCACCAGCTCCACACCGGCGTCCTCGCCCGCCTTCGTCAGCGACTCGGCGGCCATGTAGGTGTGCGCGATACCGGTGGGACAGGAGGTGACGGCGACGATCTTGAAGGCACTGGCGGACTCGGGCTCAGGAGCGTCGGCAGCCGGGGTCTCCGCCTCGGGGGCCTCCGCTGCCGGGGCCTCCGGCTCCGGCTCCGCGGCCTCGGCTTCGGCCTCCGCCTCAGGAGCCTCGGGCTCGTCGCCTCGTACCAGCGCCGCCGCCCGCTCCGAGTCGTCCGCCGAGCGCAGTGCGCCGGTGAACTCCGCGTCCATCAGGTGCCGGGCCAGCGTCGAGAGGATCGACAGATGGTCGGCGTCGCCGCCGGTCGGCGCGGCGATCAGGAAGACCAGGTCGGCCGGGCCGTCCGCGGCGCCGAAGTCGATGCCGGTAGCGCTGCGCCCGAAAGCCAGCGTCGGCTCGGTGACATGGGCACTCCGGCAGTGCGGGATGCCGATGCCGCCGTCCAGGCCGGTGGGCATCTGGGCCTCGCGCGCGGCCACGTCCGCGAGGAATCCCTCCAGGTCGGTGACGCGACCGGCCGCCACCATCCGTTCGGCCAGCGACCTGGCGGCCGCTTCCTTGGTGTCGGCGGACAGGTCGAGGTCGACCAGGTCCGCGGTGATCAGCTCACTCATCGCGGGCTCCCTTCAGATTCCAGCCCAAGATCCAGCCCGGCCGGGCAACATCCAGCCCGTCCTGGGGGTACCTCCCAGCGGTAGCTGGGGGAGTTTGAGGACAATCGAACGGCGGGCGACCCCGACGCACAGAACCGTTCATGCCACGGCCTCCGTCAGCGGGCGGTCCATGGGGACCACATCGGTCACGGTCACGTCCGACGGCCGCAGATCGCCCGGCGTAGGCATCACGCTCCCCGGCAGCTGCACAGCAGCAGCCCCATGCGCCACCGCCGAAGCCAGCGCCCGCGCCCCCGTACCACCGGCCGCGAGGAACCCCGCCAGCGAAGCATCACCCGCGCCGACGTTGCTCCGGACGGCATCCACCTCGGCGCAGCCGTAATACGTCCCGGTCGCGTCGACCAGCAGCTGCCCGTCCGCGCCCAGCGAGGCCAGCACCGCCACCGCGCCCAGCGCGCGCAGCTCCTCCGCGGCCTTGACCGCGTCGCCGATCGTGGCGAGCGGCCGGCCGACGGCCTGCGCCAGCTCCTCGGCGTTGGGCTTGACCACGTCGGGGCGCTCGCGCAGCGCGGCGGTCAGCGACGGGCCGGAGGTGTCCAGGGCGATCCGGGCCCCGGCCCGGTGCGCGCGGGCGACCAGATCGGCGTACCACTCGGGGGCCAGCCCGCGCGGCAGGCTGCCGCAGCAGGCGATCCAGGCGGCGCCCGCCGAGCGCTCCCGTACGGTCTCCAGCAGTGCTTCGGACTCGGCCGCCGACAGCTCGGGGCCGGCCGCGTTGATCTTGGTGAGGGTGCCGTCGGGCTCGGCGACCGCGATGTTGGAGCGGGTGGCCCCGGCGACCGGCACCGGCGCAACCTCTATCCCCTCGGCCACCAGCAGGTTCGCGAGCGCCTGTCCGGCCGGGCCGCCGACCGGCAGCACGGCGAGCGTCTCGTGCCCGGCGGCCGCGACCGCACGGGAGACGTTGACGCCCTTGCCGCCGGGGTCGACCCGGTCGGCGCCGGCCCGCAGCACGGCGCCGCGCTCCAGAGCGGGCACCTCGTACGTGCGGTCCAGGCTGGGGTTGGGGGTGACGGTGAGGATCATGCGCGTACTACTTCCGTGCCCGCGCGCTCGATGGCGAGGGCGTTCTCGGGGCTGAGCCCGGTGTCGGTGATCAGGACGTCGACATCGGAGAGGTCGCCGAAGCGGGCGAAGTGCTGCTGCCCGAACTTGGCCGAGTCTGCGATCAGCACGACCCGCCGGGCGGCACGGATCACCGCCCGCTTGACGGCGGCCTCGGCGAGATCGGGCGTGGTCAGGCCGCCTTCCAGCGAGAAGCCGTTCGTCGCGAGGAAGAGGACATCGGCGTTGATCTCGCGGTAGGCGCGCAGCGCCCAGTCGTCGACGGCGGCCCGCGTACGGTGCCGGATGCGGCCGCCGACGAGGTGCAGGGTCAGTCCGGGGTGGTCGGCGAGGCGGGCGGCGACCGGGAGGCCGTGGGTCACGACGGTGACGTCGGATTCCAGCGGGAACTCCGCGGCCAGCCGGGCCGCGGTGGTGCCCGCGTCCAGGATCACGCTGCCGTCGTCGGGCAGCTCGGCGAGCGCGGCCCGCGCGATGCGGTCCTTCTCGTCGGCCGCGACGGTGTCCCGCTCGGCGAGGTCCGGCTCGAAGTCCAGCCGGCCCGCCGGTATCGCCCCGCCGTGCACCCGCCGGACCAGTCCGGCGCGGTCCAGCGCCTTCAGGTCGCGCCGCACGGTCTCGGCGGTGACCTGGAATTCCTCGGCGAGGGAGAGGACGTCGACCCGCCCGCTGTCCCGGGCGAGGCGCAGGATCTCCTGCTGTCGTTCCGCTGCGTACATGCGACCTGGGTCCGTTCCGTTCCTGTCCGTACGATGCCCGAACGTGTGGTTTCGCCAGCAGGCTACGCCCGGATTTCTGCAAAGTAAACAGACTCGGGCAATGGACAGACACAAACGGGCATGACGGAGCTGACAGCCGCATGACGGAGCTGACAGCCGCCGACCGCGTGCGGGCAGCAAAGAGCCCCGGCACTCGGGGGAGGGTGCCGGGGCTCGTCTCGGGGGGACCTTCTTCGGGCGAGGTCCCGTTGTGGGGTGCAGAAGCGTTACGCCTCCGCGTCGGCGTTACGCCGCCGCGTCGAAGCCCGTGTCGTGCGCCATGCGCTTCAGCTCCAGCAGCGCGTGCTTCTCTATCTGGCGGATCCGCTCACGGGTCAGGCCGTGCTGCTTGCCGACCTCGGTCAGGGTCCGCTCGCGGCCGTCCTCTATGCCGTACCGCGCCTTGATGATCGAGGCGGTGCGGCCGTCGAGGCGGTCGATCAGGTCCTCCAGCTCCTCGCTGCGCAGCAGCGTGAGCACGGACTGCTCGGGCGAGGCCGCGGAGGTGTCCTCCAGCAGGTCGCCGAACTGCGTCTCGCCCTCGTCGTCCACGGACATGTTCAGGCTGACGGGGTCGCGGGCCCAGTCCAGTACGTCGCTGATCCGCTCGGGCTTGGCGCCCAGCTCGGCGGCGATCTCCGCGTGCTCCGGGTCGCGGCCGTGCTCACGGTTGAACTCGCGCTGCACACGGCGGATCCGGCCCAGCTCCTCGACCAGGTGGACGGGCAGCCGGATCGTACGGGACTGGTCGGCTATGGACCGCGTGATGGCCTGGCGGATCCACCACGTCGCGTACGTGGAGAACTTGAAGCCCTTGGCGTAGTCGAACTTCTCGACCGCGCGCACCAGGCCGGCGTTCCCCTCCTGGATCAGGTCCAGCAGCGGCAGGCCGCTGCGCGGATAGCGGCGGGCGACCGCTACGACCAGGCGGAGGTTGGAACGGATGAAGACGTCCTTGGCCTTCTCGGCCTCGTCGACCAGTGCCTGCAGCTCCTCGGGCGTCGCGCCGGCGGCATTGCCGTCGGTCACCTCGCCGTCCAGGATCTGCCGGGCATAGACACCCGCCTCGATGGTCTGCGACAGCTCGACCTCCTTCGCGGCGTCGAGCAGTGGCGTGCGCGCGATCTCGTCGAGGTACATGCCGACCAGGTCGCGGTCGGCGATCTCCCCGCCTACGGCGCGAACGCTGTTTGCCGTCTCAGCACCGCTGGTCGTGGGCTGACGACGGGCGACGGCACGGGTTGCCATGCGTGTGCTCCCTCTGCGATGAGTCGGTCGCGGGATGGTGGCGGCCGGGACACCTGATCCCTGCTGTCTGCCGGGGCCGGGTGCCCCCGTCTGAAGGAAACAACGGCTGGAAACCGGACAGAATTCCCCTGGGGACCCGTCGTTTTTCTGATCATGCAGTACCCTGCGTCCCCACCGAGGGAGGCCGCATGCCGCTGAAGTGCAGGGAAGTGCAGGTCAGACCGGGCGTCGAGGCCGATCTGAGCGCCCTCACGGAGCTTTACAACCACTACATCCGTGAGACGGCGATCACATTCGACACCGAGCCCTTCACCCCCGAAGAGCGGAGACCGTGGCTCCTCTCCCACCCCGAAGACGGCCCGCACCGCCTTCTGGTTGCGCGGGAGAGCACGGGCGGTCCGGCAGCGACCGGTGACACGCCGCAAGGACGCCTCCTCGGGTACGCGACCACCAGCCCCTTCCGCCCGAAGCCCGCATACCGCACGTCCGTCGAGACGACGGTGTACCTCGCGCCCGAGGCGACCGGGCGCGGCGTCGGCACCCTGCTCTACAAGGCGCTCTTCGAGGCCCTGGAGGGCGAGGACGTGCACCGCGCGTACGCGGGCATCGCCCTGCCCAACCCCGGCTCGGCGGCCCTGCACGCCCGCTTCGGCTTCCGGCACGTCGGTACGTTCGCGGAGGTCGGCCGCAAATTCGGCCGGTACTGGGACGTGGCCTGGTACGAGAAGGAGCTCGGCTCCGGTTGACGCCCGCCGCGCCCGGGTGTCGCCTGGAGGGAGGGCGAGAGAGAGGAGCCGTCATGCAGACGCACGCTCGCACCCGCTCCACGGCCACCACGGCCGCGGCGCCCCGCCATCACCTGGCCGTCACGACCGTGGTCCCCGTCGCGGGCGGCATCGCCTACGGCATCTACGCGGGACTGCTCGACCACAGCACCGGCTCGTCCGGCGTCCACGCGTTCGTGCTCGGCCTGATCGCCACCGCGGTGACCATGGTCCTCGGGCTGGCCCTGATGCACAGCCAGTCCCGCATGATCACCGAAGTCCGGGCCCTCTCGTACGGCGTGATGTTCGGCGCCACGATGGGCTTCCTCTACAGCCTCGCGGGGACCTCGACGGTGCTGAAGGCGTCGGGCATGGGCGCCCTCTTCGGCGTGATCATGCTGGTCGTGGCCCTGTACCTCTTCCGTACGCACGGCACTCCGGGGGCGCGACGATAGCCCTCGCGCGCCCCCGGCAGCCGCACGCCGCGCCGCCCCGCCCCGTCGTCAGCCGACGGTCGGCGGGGCGTCGTCGTTGCCGCGCCGGATGGTGCGTAGGGGCTCCCCCGGGCGCCAGGTGACCAGCACGATGTGCGGATCCTCGACGTACGTCCGCACCACCTCGGTCAGCTCCGCCCGGAAGAGGTGGAACGGCAGCGGCGTCGCGGCCTCGTCCGCGTACCGTGCGAGCACATCCGCGTCCGTGACCTCCACGGCCCGCCCCGCGATCCGTACGTCCCCGTCCGCCATGTCGTCACCGGCGCCCGGATTGGCGTGCAGCGCGAACCGGGGATCGCGCCGCAGGTCCAGCGCCTTCCGGGACCCGGGCATCATGCCGAGCCACAGCTCCCCGCCCCGGAAGTCCGCCTCCAGGCCGGTCAGCCGCGGCGAGCCGTCCGCGCGCAGCGTCGCCAGCACATGGTGCCGGTACGCGCCGAACCGCCGCTCCACCCACCCCGCGAGCGCGGGCTCCGCCACGGAGAACTCCGACCAGCCCGCCGTCTTCGTGTTCGTCATGGCTCCAGACTGACGGGGATACCCGACATCTTCTGTCGGGTATCCCCGAGCTGCCTCATGACGGTCCCGCGTCCGCCGAGATCCAGCGCTCCGGGGTGAGGCGCACGGCGATCATGTCCTCGCCGCCCTCGGAGAGCGCCTGTCGTACGTACTCCGCCACGCCCTCCGGCGGCACGTACCGCCCGGCCACCTCCTCGACGTCCTCGACGGTGACCGGGACCAGCTTCGCCGGGCCCTCCGCCGTGACGTACCGATACGTCGGCGAGGTGCGCTGCACGGCCAGCGAGAACCGCCCCGCCGCTTCGATGAGCCGCGCCTTGCGGGACGTACGCCCGGTGAAGACCAGGAAGTCGCCGCCGGGGCGGTAGCTGTACCAGATGGGCACCGCCAGCGGAGCGCGTCCGCCCCCTGCCTCCACGGCCAGCACCGCGACGTGCGGCTCGGCGAGTAACTGGTCACGTTCTTCCACGGTGAGCGGCATCGCTGCGCCTCCTGGGGCGTCGATGTGCACGGAAGGTACAGCCCCACAACGAACGGCAGCCGCAGCGCATTCCGGCGCGGGGACGGGCATATCGGCCGTCCACTTCGTTGTTAAACCTTCAAGAACGCCATGGGCAATGAGACAGTGGATGGTATGAGCAACGACATGGCCGGTGAGCCGCGCTGGCTCAGCGACGAGGAGCAGTACGCCTGGCAGTCGTACCTGCACGCCACCACGCTTCTGGAAGACCACCTCGACCGGCAGCTGCAGCGCGATGCCGGTATGCCGCACATCTACTACGGCCTGCTCGTCCAGCTCTCCCAGGCGCCGCGGCGGCGGCTGCGGATGACCGAGCTGGCCCAGAACGCCAAGATCACCCGGTCCCGGCTCTCGCACGCGGTCGCGCGCCTGGAGAAGAACGGCTGGGTCCGCCGCGAGGACTGCCCCTCCGACAAGCGCGGCCAGAACGCCGTGCTCACGGACGAGGGCATGAAGGTCCTGGAGGAGTCCGCGCCGGGCCACGTCGCGACCGTTCGGGCCGCGCTGTTCGACCGGCTGTCCCCGGAGCAGGTACGCCAACTCGCGGAAATCTGCCGGTCGGTGGCGGACGGCCTGCAGCCGAAGGGCGCCGACCTGCCCTGGCTGCGCTGAACGCCCCCGCACGCGAAGCTGACCGCGCGCACGCGAAAGGGGCGCCCGAGGGGGCGCCCCTTCTTCACGTCTGCCTCAGTGCGCCAGCACCGGCACCGGCACGTCCTCGGCCGCGCCCGCACCGTCCTCGGAGCTCGCCGCCGGCGCACCCGCACCGGGCCGCCCCGTGGTGACGAAGACGAACGCGATCGCCGCCGCGAGGAGCAGGATGCCCGCCGCCCACCAGATGGCGGTCGTGTACCCGTGCACCATCGACTGCAGCTTGAGGACGTCCGCGGAGCGCGCACCGGCCGCGTGCGCCGTCGCGTACGCCGTGGTCGCGCCCGCCGCGATGGTGTTCAGCAGCGCCGTACCGATCGCGCCGCCCACCTGCTGCGAGGTGTTGACCATCGCCGACGCCACACCGGCGTCCTGCGCCTGCACACCGTGCGTGGCCAGCGACATGGCCGGCATGAAGGCCGTGCCCATACCGAGGCCGAGCAGCAGGAACGAGGGCAGGATCAGCGCCGGGTACGAGGTGTCCAGGTCGATCCGGGTCAGCGACAGCATGCCGATCGCGGCCAGCAGGAAGCCGGGGGCCATCAGCAGCCGCGGCCGGACCCGGGTCATCAGCCGGGCGCCGATCTGCGTCGAGCCGGTGATCATGCCCGCGATCATCGGAAGGAAGGCCAGACCGGTCGCGACCGGCGTGTACCCCTTCACGATCTGCAAGTAGTAGGTCAGGAAGAGGAAGAGACCGAACATGCCGATCACGGCGAGGCCGAGCGAGGCATAGACACCACCGCGGTTCCGGTCGGTGACCACGCGCAGCGGCAGCAGCGGCGCCTTCACCCGCGACTCCACGACCACGAAGGCCGGCAGCAGCACGCCGGCCGCCACGAAGAGGCCGATGGTCGGCGCGGCGCTCCAGCCGTCGGACTCGGCACGCGTGAAGGCGTACACGAGCGCGACCAGTCCGGCCGTGGCGAGGAGTACGCCGGGCACGTCGAGCCGGGAGGAATTACGGCCCTCCGCGGGCTCCCGGATGACCAGCAGCGCACCGGCCGCCGCGACCACGGCGAAGGGGATGTTCACGAAGAACGTCCAGCGCCAGTCCATGTACTCGGTCAGCACGCCGCCGAGGATCAGCCCGACGGCGCCGCCACCACCGGCGATGGCACCGAAGATGCCGAACGCCTTGGCACGCTCGCGCGCCTCGGTGAAGGTCACCGCGAGCAGCGAGAGCGCGGCCGGGGCGAGCAGCGCGCCGAACACGCCCTGCAGCGCGCGGGCGCCGAGCAGCATCGCGGTACTGCCCGCGGCACCGCCGAGCGCGGAGGCGAGGGCGAAGCCGATCAGGCCGATGACGAAGGTGCGCCGACGGCCCCACAGGTCGGCGACGCGGCCCCCGAAGAGCAGCAGCCCGCCGAAGGCGAGGGCGTACGCGGTGATGACCCACTGCCGGTTCCCGTCGGAGATCCCGAGGTCCGCCTGGGCGGAGGGCAGCGCGATGTTCACGATCGTCGCGTCGAGCACGACCATGAGCTGGGCGAGGGCGATGAATATGAGCGCTTTCCAGCGCCGGGGGTCCACATTCGGGACGGTTTTGGACATGGGTGGGTCCACCTAGGGTGCAAAGACGCACGCAATGCGCGTACGGAAAGGGGCGGGTGGCTCTGAAGGCGTTACGTGAAGTGAGCGTCGGAAGGGGTGTGCCGGGTCACCGGCGCGGAGCCGCGTCGGCCGCGGACGTCACCGGCGACATTGCCGGAGGTCGTCCAACGTGGCCGCGGACCCGGGCAGTTCGGAACGGGCGGGCGCCATCAGGCCGTCCAGGAACAGCTGGAGATGGCGGTGCACGAAGCGGTCGAAGTCGGCGCAGCCGGACCCCGGCAGCGGCCGCGTGAGCTGGGTGATCGCGACCATCAGGTCACCGACGGCGATGTCGGTGCGCAGTCGGCCGCTCTCGCGCGCGGCGCCCATGAGGGCCTCGACGGCCCGTTCCAGGCGGTCCCGCGCGGCGAGCAGGTCGGGGTGGTCCTTGTCGACGCCGTCGGAGAGGAGCGGGCAGAGCGCTCCGATGCGCTCCTCGACGGCGGCGTGCACGAAGACCCGGAGCGCCTGGAACGCGTCGTCCTCCGCCGCGAGCGCGCCGTCCGCACGGTCCGCCGTGCGGTCCATGACGGAGAGCGTGACGTGGTGGATCAGGTCGGCGCGGTCCGGGAAATGCCGGTAGAGGGTGGCGTTGCCGACGCCGGCCCGGCGGGCGACCTCGTCGAGCGGGACATCGGCCCCTTGCTCGACCATGATCTCGCGAGCGGCCGCGACGATCCGCTCCCGGTTGCGCTGCGCATCGGCCCGCAGTCGGGGCCGGGCCGCCTTGGCGGCGGGGGTCGGGGTGACGGTCACGTCGGCTCACTCCCTCCGAGTACGGGTGGCCTCGTGCGGCCTGTTCTTCCGGGTGCTTCCTGCCCTGCGGGGCGAAACCGGGGAGCGAGTCCCCGTTTCGCACGGACGCCTGGTTAAACGGGGACCGGCTCCCCGGTTATTTCCCGCACGCCTTGTGACCTGCGTCACCCGGCCCCGCCCCCGTGAAATCCGCCCCCGGCACCGGATGACGTAACCCGACGGGCAGGCCGCCGCGCGCCGTCCCAGGGTGAGCACATGAGGCAGATATCGTCCGCCCTGCTCGCCACCACGGCGCTGGCGGCCACGCTGGCCGTCCCGGCCCTCAACGCCGCCGCGCCCCGCCCCACCGGCACCGCCCGGCACGGCGACAGCCGGCCGGCCACCTCCCCGCCCCCGGACGCCCGGGACCGGACGGACGCCCCCACTGCCCCTCCAACGGCAACAGAAACGGGCACGAAGACGGGGACGACCGCGCGCGAGACAGCCTCAGCGCCTCCCCCGCACTCCCCCACGACCCCGACGCGCTCCCCTCGTACCCCCTCCGCGGCCCTCCCGTCCGGCCCCTGCGCCCTCCCCGGCGCCTTCCCCGGCACCCTCACCGGGGTATCGGAGGCGGCCGCCACGCCCCGCGGCTTCACCCGCGCCACCGGCCGCGTACGGGCCCTCACGGTGCTCATCGACTTCCCCGACGTACGCGCCGGGATCAGCCCCCGCGCGCGTTACGGCGAGTTCTTCCCGGCCGTCCCGCGCTTCTTCCGGCAGAGCTCCCACGGCAGGCTCGACTACCGCTCGACACCGATCCTGAAGTGGATACGGATGTCCCGCCCGCTGGCCTCGTACGACATCGGGCGCGGCACCTCCTTCAACCCCGCTTCGAAGAACGGCTATTACGCGGTGGCGAAGGAGATCGTGCGCACCGTCGACCGCAACGTGGACTTCCGCGCGTACGACCTGGTCAACGTCCTGGTCACGCCGAACGCCGGCCCGCCCGCGACCAAGAACGTCTGGTCCGTCACCTTCAGCGGCGGCCCGCTGGGCCTGCGAACGGGCGACGGTACGCAACTCAGGAACATCTCGTTCATCTGGAGCCGGCAGACCGGCCCGAGCGCCTACCGCGTCCTCAACCACGAGAACGCCCACTCCTTCGGCCTGCCGGACCTGTACTTCACCGACGGGCGCGCCGATCCGCACCCGGTGGGCCACTGGGACCCCATGGACGTGGACTGGGGCCCGGAGAACGACTTCCTCGGCTGGCACAAGTGGAAGCTCGGCTGGCTGACCCCGGACCAGGTGGACTGCGTGCACCGCCCCGGCTCGACCACCACCCACCGGCTCACCCCGGCCGCCGTCCCCGGCGGCACGAAGATCGCCGTCATCCCGGTCTCCCGGTACCGCGCGTACGTCGTGGAGGCCCGCCGCACCGGCCCGCTCGACCCGACCGCGTGCCGCCCGGGCGTCCTGATCTACCGCGTCAGCAGCGTCACCCCTTCGGGCCGGGGCCCGGTACGCGTCGCCGACGCCACCCCGAAGAGCGCCGGCTGCTACCGCAAGGACCCGAACGTCCGCGCCGGTCTGACCGACGCCACGTACCGCCCCGGCCAGACCTTCCGCGCCGCCGGCCTCACGCTCTCGGTCCTACGGAGCGCCTCGAACTCCCCGGACGCCTTCCGCGTCCGCATCACCACGCCGAAACGCCCCTGACGGGCGATCCCCATCTGGGGTCGGGCGGCCTCAATCCGTCCAGTGCAGCCGCCCCAGGCTGATCAACCGGAGCTGCCGGCGGGCACGCTCGGCGACCCGGTCACAGGCGCCCGCATCACCGCCGTCCGCCTCACCGTCGTCCGCCGCATCCAGGATCGCCGACGCGGTCATCACCAGATGATCGACGTACATCTCGGCGAGCATCAGTACGTCGTCGTCGCTCCAGGCGTCCGACACCGGCTGCGCCCTGAGCCCCGCCGCCACCTCCGCGGCGAACCGCGCCAGTTCGGCGGCTATCGCCTTCCGCACGGCGCGCACGCCCCCGTGCCGCTCCCGCGCGATGAAGCGCACATGCGCGGGGTTGTCCCGTACGTACTGCTCGACCACCGCGACCGTACGGTCGATGCGCTCCTCGGAGCCGGGCTGTTCGGCGAGGATCGCGCGGATCACGACGTGCAGGCTGCCGAGCGACTCCTCGACCAGCGCGACGCCCAGGTCGGGGATGTCCCGGAAGTGCCGGTAGAACGCCGCCGGCGCCACCCCCACCACCCGCGTCACCTCGCGCAGCCCGAGGCTGCTCAGGCTCTGCTCCGCCAGCAGCCGCAGCCCGGCATCGAGGAGCGCCTGCCGGGTCTTCTGCTTCTGGGCCTGCCGGACGCCGATGGTGTGACTCATGCCATTCAGTAAACATCCGTTCTCCGACACGATCCACCCCGGGGTCGCGCTAGACTCGATAGTCAGTGAACAACTGTCACACCAACTGTTCACCAACTGCTCAACCAACCGTCGATCAAGGCCACTCACCTCACCCGGAAGGGCCAGAAATGATCTTCCTCGTCGCAGCCTTGCTCCTCCTGGGAGTCCTGCTGGGCACCGCGGCACACCTCCCGCTCGACGCGACACTGACCGCGGCCGCCGCGATCGCCGTCTGGCTGCTGATCTTCGCCATCCGCGAGTACCGCACGAAGGGGGCCCGTCGATGACCACGCTCATCCACCGCGCCGAGACGCGCTCCGACAAGGCCGAGCCCACCGCGCGCACCGAGAATGGCCGCAAGGCCAACCAGGCCGACGGCATGGCCGTGGCCTCCTTCGTCCTGGGCCTGGTGGGCCTGCTCGTCATGAACGTCGTCCTGGGCCCGCTCTCGCTGACCCTGGGCGCCCTCGCGCTCCTCCGCGGCACCGCCCGCCGCGGCCGCGCCCTCCTCGGCATGACCCTGGGCCTCGCCGACCTCATCGTCCTGGCCGCCCTGGTCACCGCCGACGGCACCATCAGCTGGAACTTCCCCGCCTGACGCCGACACCTGGTGGCGAGACCGGGCACGACCCCATCCGCTACCCTGTTCACGGCCGGCCGCTGGTGCACGCACCACCCGCTCACCAAGAGCACCGCACCACGACTGACCGCCCCGCCTCCGTAGCTCAGGGGATAGAGCACCGCTCTCCTAAAGCGGGTGTCGCAGGTTCGAATCCTGCCGGGGGCACACGAAGAAGGGCCAGTTCAGAGGCGACAACCTCTCGAACTGGCCCTTCGGCTTACACCCGGCCGTGCCACACGGGTGCCACAACGCCCGCTACGAGCCCGCGTCCTCCCGCGTCTTGCGGATCATCGCGCCCAGCCGATCAGCGATCTCCCGGTCCCTGCCGTTGACCATGTGCTGATAGATCAGCGCGGCCCGTGGCGTGCTGTGGCCCATCCGGGTCATCAGCTCTCGCAGGCTCGCCCCGGACGCGGCAAGGGTGTTGCCCGTGTGCCGCAGATCGTGAAAGTGAACGTTCGCGGTGATGCCCGCCTTCGTGCGCGCCTTGATCCAGTCGTCCCGGAAGTTGCTCCGGCGGAGCTGCCCGCCCTGAGGCCCGACGAAGACATGCCCATCCCGGCCGGCACCGGCGAAGTACTCCAAGTGCTCCCGCACATCCGGAAGAAGCTCGGTCGGGAAGGCCACAGGGCGAATCCCCGCATCGGACTTCGGCGCCTTGTCGAAGAGCGCCCCGTTCTGCATCTCCGCCTGTGAGCGTCGGACCATGAGCACGCCGTTCTCGGTGTCGATGTCCCGACGGCGCAGCGAGGCCAGCTCCCCGAAGCGCAGCCCAGTGAACGCGGCGAGCAGCACGAGCAGCCGATAGCGCGGGGTGATCGCGTCCGCAGCGGCGAAGACCTCAGCCACGGTGAGCACCGGACGCTCCGGCACGTCGTAGCTGTCAGCCCCCTTGATCCGGCAAGGGTTCCGGCGGATCAGCTCGTCATCCACAGCGGTGTGCATGACCGCACGAAGGATCTGGTACGCCTTGACCACGGTCGGCTCCCCCACGTTTTCGAGCAGAGCAGAGCGCCAGGCACGCACGTGGCTGGTCGTGATCGAAGACAGCGGACGAGCGCCGAGAGTTGGCAGGATGTGCAGCCGAATCACCGACTCGTTCCGCTCCCGCGTACGGTCAGCGAGCTTACGGTCCCGCAGCCACGCGGTCGCGTAGTCGGCAAGCAGCACCTTGCCGGCATCGGGGTCCGCCCACTGGCCACGCGAGATGTCCGCCTCGATGTGGGACAGCGCGACCTCAGCATCCTTCTTGGTCGGATAGGTCTGTTCAGCGCTCCGGAGCTGTCCAGTACCGGGGTCCCGATAGCGCGCCTGCCAGCGGCCGGACTTGAGCTGTCGGACGGCCCCGAAGCGACGACGCTTCCCCTTGGCATTGGGCATCAGGCAGCCCTCCGCAGGAGATGGCGGGCGGAGATCGGCTGGACGGTGTGCTCATTGATGTAGCTCTCCAACACCGTTTCCGGGATACGAACGTGGCGTCCAACCCGGACGAAGGTGATCCGTCGTTCCTCAATGAGCCGTCGGGGGAAGCGCACCGTCGTACCAAGCCTCTCTGCGGCCTGTTGCACGGTCAGCAGGCGGTCAGCCACGGTCACCACTCCCCTTCGGTGTCGAGTTCGGCGCGGACTTCACGGGCGATCTCACGGTTGGCTTGGATCTCCTTCGCGAGGTTGGCGGCGAGCCAGGACTCACCGGGGGTGTGGCCGTGCCCGGCGTAGGCCCAGTGGGCGATGACCCGGGTGGTCGCCTCCGGGTGGTCGTCGGGGTCGGGCAGGCCGAGGGCGGCGCGTTGCTGGGCGGCGCGGTAGTCGGCGCGGACCTGGCGCAGGGCGCCGAGGGTGGTGGAGTACCGCCGGGACTTGGTGGAGAAGTGGCCGCGGAAGCCGAGCATGTGCGCCCACTGCCACAGCTTCCGGTCCGGGTAGAGCTCATCCAGATCCCGGCAGGCGCGGATCAGGCGCCGGGTGTGGTCGGGCAGATCGGGGACCTTGTCCAGCTCACGCAGTTCGCCGATGCGGCGGTCCACGGTGCCGGTGGTCTCAGCGGCCTTGGTGGCGTACTTCGCCACGTACGAGGCCACGGCCTGCTCGGTGAGGTCTTCCCCGGCTCCGAAGGCGCCGATGGGGCGGACGTCGAGCTGGGTGCCCCAGCGCAGGACACGCTCCGGCTGATCCCCGACAGCACCGAGGACGATCTCCGCGCGGGCAGCGGCAGCCCGCAGGGCGTCGGTGAGCAGGTCGATGGTCGCCCAGGCCGGGGGCGCGGTGTCCGAGCCGTCGGGTCCGTCGAAGCGGATGACGGCGTGGAAGTGGATCGCGCCGCGCTTTTGGTACTCGGCGACCTTGCCGTACGAGACCCGGAGCTGTTCCTTCAACTCACGCTGGGTGATGCCGGCGCGCTTGGCCAGCTCCCGGGGCAGGTAGATGGTCACGTACCGCCACAGGTGTCCCGCGTGGTTGTTCCACAGCACCGCCCCCGCGTAGTCGTAGCGCTCCGGGTCCAGCGCGGTCCCGAGTTCGGGCGCGTCGGCTTGGTGGTGGACGCCACAGCGGCAGGGACGGTGACCGTTGTCGGGGCGATTGTGCACCGGGCCGAAGGACGGGGCGGTAAGGGTGGCGAAGACGCGGGGGTGGTCGCGGACGGTCTCCGGGGTGCCCTTGGCCTGGTCACCGGTCAGTCCGGCGCGGATGAGGTGATAGGTGTCGCCCGCGTAGGTCCAGGCGCAGGAGGGGCAGCGGGAGGCACGGCGGTTGCCACAGGCCACCCGGAGCCGCCCACCGGGCTCGCCATCGGTGGAGTAGCTGTGCAGGACGGTGCCGGTCGCGCGGTCAATCGTCTTCGTGGCGCCGGTGAGGTGGATCGGGTCGGAGCAGCCGCCGGTGCGGCGGATCTGATCTCGCCAGCGGTCGAAGCCGGGGGCCCCGGCCACCCGGAGGAGGTCCCCCAGGGTGGTCGGGTCCAGGCCCGCCAGGGTGGCGGCGTCACTCACGCGGACACCTCGCGGGCGATGGCCGGGCGGCGGGCGACGTTGCCGGCGCCCTCGCAGGTACGGCAGACGACGGTGAGGGTCTGGCGGGAACCGTCGGGGTTGGTCTGGCCAGTGGTGATGGCCACGGTGGGGAAGCCGTCGCAGTCGGGGCAGAGCCGGACGCGGGCAGGGGCGTTCTCGGGCATCATGAGGAGTCCCTTTCGGGTCTGGGGATCTGGAAGGGGTCAGGCGCCCGGGACGGCGGAAACTTGGCGGTCGATGCCGCCCCGGGGGCCGCTTAGCGCTTGCGAGCGAGCTTGAGCGAGACGCCCGCGCCGCCCACGGTGGGGACGGCGGCCGCGGCAGCGGCGGCCGCGATCTGGAACGTCACAGCGAGAACGATCAGGACCACGGATGCGCCGACGGCGATGGTGATGGTCAGCAGGATCGGTCCGGCGTAGGAGCGGGGCGGGGCCTGAATGACGACGACATCGCCGGGGTGGATGCCGGGCGGGATCAGGCTGGCCGGGCGGTGGTTGGCACGGAGCTGGGCGTCCGGGTGACGCATGGCGGTTCCCTCCCTTCGGCGTCAGGGGTTGCAGCGGTGGGTGCGGGCGGCCAGTTCGGCGGCGGAGCGGTCGTCGTAGTCGACGGAGAAGCCGCAGCGGGGCACGGTGCAGGCGGCAGTGTGCTTGGTGCGTCCGCGGCCGTCGTAGTGGGAGCCGACCTTGACGGGGCCTAAGCGCAGGACGTTGTAGAAGCGGTTCGGTCGGGGCATGTCAGGTGTCCTTTCAGGCGAGTTGGGCGGTGATGGCGTCGGCGAGCACGGGCGGGACGCCGAGCCGGGCGCGGAGGGTGTCCGCGTCGATGGGCGTGCCGGTAGCGGCCTGGTGGGTGTCAGCGACCTTGCGGGCGTGATCCAGCAGTGCCGGCGGGACCGCGGGCGCCGACGAGGCAGGCCGGGGCGTAGGCGTGACCGCTACGAGCTCCGGTGACGGGTCTTCTGCCTCATCCGGCACTTCCTCGGGTACCGGCTCCGGCGCGGGCAGTTCGGCCGGGGGCGGCTCCGGGGCGCGTTCGACGGTGACCTGCTCGGGAACCGGTTCCGGCTCCGGCGTCGGCTCGATGACGAGGGTGTGCACTTGCCGCATCAGGGCGCCGAAGGCCAGCAGCGCGGCCGACGGCGGGACGGCGGCCACCACGTAGTCCAGAACAGGGGCGCCGACACCGACCCCAGCGACATTGAGGCCGATGCTGCCGAGCGATCCGGCGACCGTCAGACCGATCGCCCACCAGTCGGTCACGTGCCGCAGCGCGGCGCGGAACATCAGGACCTCACCGGCCAGGATGAACAGGTCGATGGTGCCCGGCCAGGCCCACCGACGCTCCGGCGACGAGCCGAGGCCGTGCGACTGGGCGACCGAGGCGAGGTGGGCGTAGGACAGCCAGAACGCGGCGATCGTCAGAACCATGATCACCGCTCCGGCGACGAGGATCGCGGTGCGTTCCGCCTGCGGCTTGGTCATCGCGTCCTCCTTTCGAGGGGAGCAGGGGCCGGGCGGCGGGACCTGTCAGGCCGCCCAGCCGGATGGTCAGTGGGAGGCTTCGCCGGTGCCCCAGCAGGTGGTGCACAGCGCGGCCTGCTGATGGTCGGTGAGCCTCTTGCCGCGCGGGCCGACGCGGACGGCAGTGGCGGTCTCGCCCTTGCCGCCGCAGTCGGTGCACTTCTTGACGGCCTTGCTGCGGGTCGCGCGCTTGGATGCGGCCATGACTGTGGGTCCTCTCGATCCGATTCCGACATGGGTGGGGTAGGGACCTGGCGCGAGACGGTCACGCCAACCGGAGAGAGCTGTGGTGCTACTCGGTGACGGGCTGGGGCTTGATCAGCGAGGGCGCGTCATCGGCGGCGGGTTCCGCCGGCACGTGCGGGCGGAACGGGGCCAGCGCGGGCACGTCGGGGACGAGGTGGGCGTACTCCCGGCAGACGGCAGCCGCTTCGGCCGGGGTGGTCTCTGGAGTGCGGATGCGCGACCAGCCGCCGGAGGCGTCTCCTGCCACCGCGACACCGGGCCGGTCGGCGGCGATCAGCGTTGCGGCCAGGACCGCGTCCGGGGAGACGTCGCCCAGGCCCATCTCGGCGGTCTGCTTGTCGTTGACGCGGTGGACGACGCGGCCGGTGAGCTGGGCGCGGAGCATGGTGGCGCCCTTGCCCAGCTCGGCACCGAACCGCTGACCGCAGACCTCCAGGTAGATGCCAACCGCCCGGGCCATCTGAGCCAGGCGGACCATCTGCATGACCATCCGATCCCGGCGTTCCTCATCCTTCTTCGCGGCGGTGAGGAACAGCTCGGCGACCTCATCGACCAGGACCACCAGCGGCACCGGCCGCACGTCCTCGGGCAGGCCCCACAGGTCCGAGACGTGATGGGCGCTGAGCAGGTCGAAGCGCTCTTCCATCTCCTGGATCAGTACGCCCAGCAGCTCGGCGGCGGTCTCCGGGGTGGTGGCCAGGGCGGAGAGCCGGGGCGCATACGCGCTCTGCTCCACCCCGCGCTTGCAGTCGATGCCGACCAGCCCCACATCGAGCTTGGCCAGCCCGGTGATCAGGTTGCGCTGGTACATGGACTTCCCCGACTGGTTGGCGCCGAGCGTCAGGGCGTGGGGGACCTTGCGGTAGTCCCGGACATAAGCGCTGCCGTCCTCGCGCAGGGCGACGGGCACCACCATCGGCCCGCCGGGCCGCATCCGGCGCGGCATCTTCACCCGGCGGAGCACGTCGTAGCCGGTCATCCGCAGTTCCACCACACCGGGCTTGGTCTCGGCGACGGTCACGGAGTGGACGCCCCAGGCGTGCCTCAGCCGGTTGGAGGCCGCCGCCACATCGGAGGGCTCCAGCCCGGCGGGCAGCCGGAGGGAGGCGACCAGGCCGGTGGAGGTGCCGCGTACCCGGCGGACCTTCGGGGGCACCGGCTGGACCTCGCGGCGGGCGACGTTGCGGACCATGAACGCCCGCAGCTTCGAGGGCTGCACGGTCAGCCCGCACACGTCCATCGTGGTGCCGTAGGTGAAGGTGAACCGGCCCATCGTGACCGGCAGGCCCACCAGCGACCAGTACACGCGCGGGGCGTGGGCCTTGGCGTAGCCGAGGCCACCGACACCGGCGAGCGCACCGGTGGCCTCCAGCACCGTAGTCAGGTCCGTCATGATCAGGCACCCGCCGCGAGAGCCGTCGCACGGAAGGCGATGCCGTGCCGCTTCTCGCCGTTGAACTCGTTCTCCCAGTCCCGCGCCTTCAGGCCGACCACCGAGACCGGCATGCCGGGGGTCAGGCCCTCCGGGACGCCCGTCTCCGGCACGGACACCTGGTAGAGGTTGCCCTCCCCCTCATCCGAGACCAGCAGACCCACCGTCATCAGGTCGGCACCGGTCTCGCGGTCCTTGGCAATCTCGCCCGTCTTCCGGTTGGCGACCTTCGGGGTCGGCGCGGTCGCGACGAACACCACGGCAGTCGACGTGTCGATCTTGAACGAAGGCATGGAACACCCCTTGTTTCTGGGGAAGCCGCCCTGTCGGCGACCTCTCTAGACATCTACGAGTGAAGCGCACGTCTCTAGAGATGTCAATGGAGATGTCTAGAGAGGTTCGCGTGTGGTGGGAAGGGACACCAGGCCCGGATGCAGCGACGGACGTATGTCCTAGGCTGTCTAGAGAGGATGAAAGGAGGAAGACGCAATGACCGCGAAGAACGGCGCCCGACAGCCGAAGTACCAGCGCATTGCTGACGCGCTTCGGGAGGCAATCACGGCAGGTGAGTACGGCCCTGGTGATCGCTTGCCGGGCGAGAACGACCTCATGGCGAAGTACGACGTGGCCCGGATGACGGCCCGGCAGGCTCTTGGAGTCCTGCAGAACGAGGGACTCGCCGAGTCACGCAAGGGTGCCGGCGTGTTCGTCCGGGCGTTCCGACCGCTGCGACGGCGCGGCATCCAGCGCCTCTCCCAAGAGCAGTGGGGCTCAGGCCGCTCGATCTGGTCGGCCGACACCGAGGGCCGACAGCTCACCGTGGATCAGGTCACCGTCACTGAGGAGCCGACTCCCGAGCGGATCGCGAGCGTCCTGGACATCTCCCCGGAGTCAGCCGTCTGCGTCCGCAACCGGCGATTCGTCCTCGACGGAAAGCCGGTCCTGCTGGCCACGAGCTACCTGCCTGCAGAGCTCGTCGCGGGCTCGGCCATCACCCAGGAGGACACGGGACCGGGCGGCACGTACGCCCGCCTTGCCGAACTCGGAGCCAAGCCTGTCCACTTCCGCGAAGAAGTGCGGTCCCGCATGCCCTCCCAGGACGAAGCGAAGCGGCTCAACCTCTCCATGGGCACGCCGGTGATGCTCATCTGCCGGACCGCCTTCGCCGACGGAGGCCGCCCTGTCGAGGTCAATGAGATGACCCTTGACTCCGCTTCCTATGTGCTTGAGTACGACTTCGACGCCTAGCCGATCAATGCGACGACCAGGTGCCGGGCTGGCGCGCCACCTCGAAGATGCGGTCAACGGTCTCCGAGGACAGCACAGGTGTCATGCCTGACAGCAGGCGGTCCAGCCCGGCAACGTCGACGACGAGTACGGGTGGAGCTGAGTTCTTCACCGTGACTTCGGCAGCGTCCACGACAGCGATGACGGGCCGGACGGGCACCGGCACAGCGCAATGCCGAGCGAGGATCTTCTCTACACGCTGTGCCTCGTGCTGACTGATTGCGATGTGCCGGGTGGGAGAACGGTTCACGGTGATGGCGTGATCTCCGTACCACACTGTCTTGCCCTTGTGCCGCTTCGAGTTGATCGTGAAGACACCGGCCGGACCGATGGCCAAGTGATCGATGTCGGATCCGCTCGCCCACTGGATGGCGTGCAGGACATGCCACTCGCGCGAACGTAACTTGTTGAGCCGTCGTGCTGTGGCCCGCTCTCCGATCAGACCATCCGTCCAGGAGCGGATCTCAGACTTGGGGGACAGTCGGGCGATCATCCGCTTGAAGCCGTTGGGCTCCAGCTCCACGATCTTTTGGCGTACGGCGGCACCCGGTCTATTCAATGCCAGATCTTCGTGCATCATCCTGCCTTCCTGCGAATCAGTTACGGCAGTCAGAGCAGCATGCGTACGTCGCCACGACAAGATGGCATTGAGCGGTGGGGGAGGAGAGCTGTTACAGGTTTCTCTACCTCATCAAGCCCCTCCCTACGGTCGGGGAAGGGGAGGGCGGGGGATCACTCTTGGGCTCTCGCTGAGGGGTGCCGTTCCCTGCCGGGCCTACCTGGTGCCGCTCTCTTGGGTTCGCCGGTTGATCCCGTGGGCGCCGATCGGGGCCAGCGACCACCACGCAGCGCGGCGGCCGGGCACTTCGCGGCAGGCCCTTCACAAGCCGTCCGGGCTGCGGCTGTGACCTTGTAGGTGCTCTTGCCTTCGACATCCGGCGCGCAGGCCAACGGCTGTGCCAGCCGCCGCTAGGAATCACACCCCACCGGCCCATAAAGGGCCGGCGCGGGCACGGGGACTCGGGCGCCGCTCCTGCCTTCGGCCCGCTCCGCCCGGCCCCCGGCCCCGCGCCACCGAACGCTGCCACGGGGTGATTCCCTACACGCTTTGCCCCGCCCAAAGCAGCACCGGAACGAGCAGCGCTTCCCACCGGCCAACACCACCACCAACGAACCCCAGGCCACCACGGACACCCACCACCAGCCCAGGCGAAGCAGCCACACCCAGGCCCGAGACTCAGGGCGGACCCAGACGGGGAGCCCCGAGGGCGGCGAGAAGAGTGCAGATGAGAAGGGGTGAAGGTGGAGGCGGAAACGGTGAGCGGTTTACGTGACAGGCGCACTCCCGACCGCCCCATAGGCCCTAGTCCTGTGGAGAAAGCCAGCTACGGGAGGGGTGGGGCCGGGGCAGCCGAGCACTCCGGGCGAAAACGCCGACATGGGGCAGGCCACCGTACCGACGCCGTCACGGATGCTCCAGCGTGAGCGGACCGGACTCGAAGGTCATGGCCGAGGGGGAGCTACCTGCTGCCGCGCTGTGGCGAAGGCCCGTAGGCGTTCCACTCGACGCGGCACCGTCGTGGCCAAGGAGCGTGTCGCGCCTACGGAGCAAGCCATCGTCCCGCCGCGGGCGCCATGCACCAGCCGCGAAGCAACAGCGTCCAGCGCAGGAACGTAGGGGACAAAACCAGCCATCACTCTTAGTAACAACTACGGTCCGGTAATGCGTGAAGCGCATCACCGATGCCTCTAACGCATATCCAATGCGTTATCTGCGATAGCTCAGGGTGTTTTCCATTTCCGGACAGCAGCCGAGAGTAATCGGAGCGCGTTGGGACCATGGCCGGTCTCCGCTAGCGTCCTCGCGTCAACACAAAGCCCACCTGACCGCTGATGCTTGGTCGCGCGAGCGGCAGGTGGGCATGGAACCTGGAGGTTCGTAGATGAGTGTGTCCCGAGCATGCGGGGGACTGTCAATTCCGACGTGGCAGCCTTGGCTCGTCACTGTCATCGTCGTCGTAGTGCTCGTATGGCGTCCAGCGGCGGAGGTCGCTGGAGCCTATGCGAACGCTGTAGCCGTTGCGGCTCTACTGTTCGCCAGCTCTAATTGCAGCTCACCAGCCCCCAAGCGACGGTAGCCGGTCACAAGGAATCAGCGCGTGCCACAGTCGTGCCATGACAGGCGGAGACTCACGGGGAACCGTGGATCAAGCCGGGAACATGGCCAGCGATCGACGAAGGCCAGAACTTCGCAGGTCACGGCGGTGATCGCCCAACCTCGCTCCTAAAGCGGGTGTCGCAGGTTCGAATCCTGCCGGGGGCACGTCGAAACACCAGGTCAGAGGCCCATCTGCCCCAGGGGCGGAGGGGCCTCTGACCTGCGGCACACATACGGCACACACTGACTGTGCCCGCCCCTTGGGAGCTGCGCGAGATGCCCAAGAAGGATGAGCTGTCCCAGCGCCGGTACCGGAACCTCGTGGATTACCTTGAGGGCTTGATGCGCGCCGGGCTGAAGCCCGAGTACGGAGGCTACTACGGTCAGCTGATCCTCAGCAGCGACGAACTCGCGGAACTGGGCGAGTTGGACGACGTCCGCCGTGCGGCACGCGAGGCCGGCCGACGCCTCGGGTGGAAGCCGATCACCAAGTTCATGGGCGAGCGACTCTTCGGTACTCAGCGGCCTGCTGCGGCGCTCCAGGGCGAGCCGCTTGTACTGGCCAGCCAGGGCGCCTTGGGCAGCGCTCAGCATGGACGCTACTGCAGCTAACTGCCTCTGCAGGCGGCGCACCCTGGCTCCAGGAGTTCCGGCGGTGTAGGTTCCTCGCCGGCTTGTAGCGCTTGAGGCGGCCATTTCCCGCTCGACGACGCACTGTTCCCTCTTATCGTGCGCATCTGTGCGGCGCAGTGCCGCTTCGCTCCGGTCCAATCGATCGCGGCTGGCCTCCATCAGCCACCGGGCCCGCTTGTCCAGTCGGCTTTCCCATACAGCGAGACGCTGCTCCCGGTCGGCTGGGACTGATGCACGGTCTGGTGACATCTTGGCCTGCCACCTACCCGTACATCAGTCCCCACTACAGCTCCGGCACTGGCTGGAAGATGAGGTGCATCTGCGCGAGATCCTAGGTTTCCGCCAGTGCGACCAGCGCGCGGCGCCGGTCGAGGCCCTCGATGACGCGTGCGGGGTGCTGGAGGTTGCCAAGCGTGTGCCGCAGCACGGAGACGTCGCAGCTGCGGAGCCCACCCCTACCGTGCCCACATCTGCCATGCCTGCCTGACGCGTTACGCCAGGGCGTCGGCCGACTCGGGTTTCTTCGTTCTACCGGGCAGCCGGTAAGTGGTCTCAGCGCTTACCGAACCACCGGGGAGCGTCGGGGGCGGATTTCGTAGCGGTAGCGACGGCCAATCGGTCGTCGCCGGCCATCTCGGCAAGGTTGTGCATGCCGAGGATGTCCGCGAAACGTAGAGCAACAGCGGCGGGGCATGCCGAGGCGGCCGTTCTCAACGGACTTGGCCCACTCCGGGGCTCGGCCGACCACGTTGCCGAGGACGGGCAGCACATGCGTGGCCAGGTCATCGGGCAGTCCTGGCTGCACGAACTGGGGCCCGACCGAAGCTGACGGCTTCGAGGGACGCCTCCAAAGCGGCGGCGAACTTCAGCTCTCCGTGATGCCGAGAAGTCCACCGCTGCCAGCGGGACGGGTGCCTCGGCCCATCGCCAACCTGGAACGTCTGACAGCCTGAGGTGACGAGCCTTTCAGCAACCCACTCCACTTGTTCGCGGTGGTACTTCCGTGCCGCGCCGGTCGGTTCGGAGATGCCGTAGGCCAGCAGCACTCCATCACAGGCAGAGAAAGCTGGTTCCATCTGCTGTCTAGCCTGGGCCCATCCGGCTGGGGTCGCACCGAGTGTCGAGATGTCCGTAACGGCGCCCGAGGGCACGGCGAACAGATTCCTGATCGTCAACGTCTCGAAGCCGAGAAGATCACGGGCCAGCCCAAGCCGCGCTCTGGTGCGCTCGCCGCTCCCCAAAGGCGGATTGGCGAGGATGCACAGCAGCTCCCGCCTCGGAAGCACCCCGTCAGTCGGTTCCGTCATTCGCGTACAGGATGTCGGCGATGCGAGTGACTTCGCTGTTCTGGATGTCCTCGGCGAGCTTGACCAGCCCGAGACTCATGAGGGTCTCAGCGACCTCTGCCGGATCATCGCATTCCGGGTGGAATGCACGCACTAGGCCGAAGAGCTCACCACTTGGGTCGAAGGAACCGACGTTCATGTTCTGCCCATCGCCGGCGCGACCGAAGTCACCTCCGCGTACCGGTTCGAGGCCGAGCCGAAGGGCGTAGGCAAGACCTAGGCGGACCAACTGCTGCTTCTCTCGGAATGGGTATCGGGCGCTGATCTCGTCTCGCGCAATCTCAGCGCGGCCAGTGAGGGCAATGTTCACGCGTCCGTGCGTGGTGGTTTCAGACACTGCGAAGCTCCTGAATGTTGGTCTCGTGCGCGGACGCTCCTCGAGACAACTCGAACTCGGCTAGCATTCGACCTCGGAGCAGGTCTCGGGCAGTCTCGCGGGGGAGCTCGCGCTCGTGAACCAGAAGGAACACCTGAGAGCTGAGCTTGTCGAGGTTGGCGACGACGCCGTCAACATGGTGGTCGTCGAGTCGTCCGAATGGGGAGTCCATGACGAGTGGCCCGCTGATGGGGGAGCTGGCCTGCAGTCCGCCCAAGAGTGACAGCGCGACCAAGTGCTCGTAGCCAGCACTCCGGTGCTTTACGGGGGTTCCGGCTCGGTCAAGGATGCGCAAACCATAGGACTCGTTTATCGCAAGCTTCACGTAGTCACTCTCGGATCGCATGCCCCGAAAGAGTTCGGTGGCCTTCTCCTGGATACTCTCCTTGAGCTGGTCGCGATAGATCACGATCGCCTTCTGGTAGAGGTCCGCGAGGGCCTCCGCAGTCCGTTGCCGCTCGTAAACGCCCGGGTCGGCCTGACCCGCGCCTGTCTTGCGGATCTGATCTTCGACCTTGGCTACGTTCTGCTTAGCCTGCTCGTACTTCTCACGCTCGGCCTTGTAAGCAGCCTTCGCTCGTTGCAGGAGAACGCTGACGTTCTTGAAGCGCTGAACGAGCTCCGTTAGCCCAGTGTCCTGACCTTTCAGCTTGTCCTCGAAGTCCTCGAGATCTTCCTGGTAGTCCTCAATCTCCTGCTGCAAGTTCAGATAGTTGTCTTCGACGGTCTTCAAATTAGCCCGAAGTTCATGCCCGCGGCCGGACTCGCGTAGCCGCTTGAGGCTCGCCTTGAGAGCTGCCGCCTTGTCCTCTGCGGCACTTAGCTCGCTAGAGTCGGAGCTCTGGATGTGTTGCTCGAGGGCAGCGCGGTTGTTGGCATCCAGGTGGGACTCACACACCGGGCAGGTATCCGCACCCATGGCCTTGTAATGGCGGGCGAGGATGGTCGCGAAGCGCAGCTCATCCAGCTGCTTCTCGATGGCCTCCAGCTCCTTGGTGTCCTGTTCGATGCGGGCCTCGATCGGCTCCACGAGCACCGCCCTCCACGACTCGGCGAGGAGGTTTTCGAACTCTTCCTTAGCCGCGTCGCGCTGGGCCTCTGCCTCCTTGAGGCGTTTGAGAGTCTCGTCGCGCCGGGTCTTGATCTCGAGCTTGCCTGACTGCTCCGCCAGCTGCTGGTCGAGCTGGGCTGACTCAGCCTCCAGGTCCTTGGCCTTCTGATCCTCCGACTCATAGTTCTGACGGAACGCACGGAGACGAGTCTGCTCAATATCAAGAGCCTGGCCGAGCTTCTTCGTCTTCGAGTCCCGCTTCGCAGCAGCAGCGACCAGCTCGCCAGCGCGCTCAGCCACCCGAGCACTGTCTCGTGCCGCGTTCTCCAGAATGGGAAGTCCCAGGATGCGTTCAATGGCATCCCGGAGTGTGGAGCCAGCGGTGCTGTCGTCATCGAGGAGCTTTTCGTACTGGTCGAGGAGCTCTCCGTCGAACAGGAAGAATTGCTCAATCTCCTTGGGCATCAGCTCAGTCACCTTGCGCTCAGCATCGGCGATGCTCAGAGCGACTGCATCACGGCGTAGCGTGAGCTCAGTGGAGTATTCGTCCCCCTTGCGGATGAGAGAACGAGTGAGATCCCACTGCGTGCCGTCCGCTTCGAACTCGAGGCGGACACGGCATCGGACTGAGTCACCGGATGCCTCCGCAAGGGCAACCTTGTTGGTGACGTCCTCGGGTGGCAGTGGGCGGGTACTCCGCTTGCGAACCTCCCCAGTCCAAGCCCAGCGGAAAGCGTTGAGCAGCGACGTCTTACCTTTGCCATTCCGACCGTAGATGACGACCACGCCGTCCTTGTCGGGGATGTTGATCTCCTGATCGCCTCTGAAGACGAGAAAATTCTCTACGGTGAGCTTCTGGTACCTCAAACCTCAACGCTCCTGTCCAGGTGCTCCTGGATGACGCGGGCCACGGCCTCCTGCGCGCGGAGTCGATCCTCAACGTACCGCTTCTCGATCTCCACGATGTGCTGAACCAGCCCTGAATCGACGCTGTCGCCATAGAACCGTGACCGCACCGACTCGACCACTTCGGAAAGGTTGTCTCGCATGAACTCTCCCCCTACAACAGAAGTACTTGTGTTCACAGCACCGAACGAAGTACGTGAAACCAAAGGCTAGTCGTCCGTCTCCTCACCGGAACTCAGGAACTCATAGAGCGCCTCGAGATCGCCGCCAAGTCCTACAACTAGCCGCTCCAGCGGGTCGCGAGCATCACTATTCAGGGCATCTCGGGCGAAGTTGCCCGCGCGGGCAAGCTCACCCTGTAGGAGCGACGCCCCCGACGCCCCCTCAAGGGTCTCGGGCTCCAGGATCGCGTCGTAGACGGTGGCGAGGCTTTTCCCTTCGGCCTTGCGCAACACGCGTCCGCGACGCTGGATGAACTCTCGAGGGTTTCTGGATGATGCCAGTATCAAAGCGTGGTCAGCGTTGGGGATGTCAACGCCCTCGTCCAAGCACTTGATCGAGACGATCACGCCACCGTTCTCGTCAAAGTGCCGCAGCGTTGCAGTCTTGTCTCCCGGCATGTCCGAACAGTACTCGTACGCGTCGATGCCGGCGGCACGAAGGCTGTCAGTGATGTCCTGCATCTGGCCCTTATCGTCGCAATAGACGAGCCAACGCTGTCCAGGCTTGTAGCTCTTGGTCACCACCGACCGAGCTAGGGGCGTCTTGCCAGTAGCCTTTTTGGCGATCCGAGCTCGCTGCATCGTCAGCGCCCTGATGCGTTCCCGCTGACTGCTGGTGGCACCACCAGACGAGTTTTGGGACTGCGCGACGAGCCGTCCAATCTTTTTACTCAATTCATCCCATTGTTCCTGCTCCTGGGGGCTGAGCCGGACAAGCTGTGGGTGATAAAGGTAGTTGCAGAGAGCGCCGGCCTTCAGGGCGTCCCTGAGCGTGTAGCGGTGGATGACCCCACCGAAGTAGTCGAGAATCGCCGAGGTACCTTCCGGATCTCCCGCACGTTCTGGCGTCGCCGATAGCCCTAGACGGGCTGCGGCATCAATCTCCAGAACCTTTTGGTACGACGCAGCCCCCAAACGGTGAACCTCATCGCCGACGAGCAGGAGGCCCTTCGCGCGCGAAGCCTGGTTCACGAACGACCTCTGAGCTGCCGTGGGAGCAAGGGCAACGACCACGCGCTCCGAGGCAGGCTGTGTCAGCCAGCTGTGAAGCCTCGTCTTCCAGGCAGATTCACCGTCGCCACACAGATGCACACGGCGCCCCGTGTCCTCGATCTGTTCCTTCCACTGGCGCGCAACCAAACGCGAAGGGGCAACCACGAGAGCGGGCCCTTCGTGACCGACGATCGCGGTGATGCCCGTGACTGTCTTGCCTGACCCGGTCGCGTGGGCAAGGATGCCTCGCTTACCGTGGCGCTCCCACTCGTCGAGTCCTGCAATCTGCTGCTCGCGGAGTGGTCGACCATCTGGCGCAGCACGGAGGACGAGGTCCGGCTCCGTACCCTCAGTGATCTCAGCTGCGAGTTCGCGCCAGTCAACGCCTTCTGCCTGAGTTTCTAGCCAGTGCCGGAAGGGCGCGGGGAGGGCGAGGACTTCAACCCCGTCGCTCTTGCTAGCCCAGAGCTTTTCGAACCGTTCGGTAGATCGCTGGACCCTGATGTGGTCGTTGCGGCCCGTCCAGCTCGTCCATGCGTCGAACGACTCGACGTTGCCGTCCGAGGCGATACCAAATCGCGTCTCATTCAGAGACCCACGGAAGCCTATGCGCTGTCCGTTCTTGTCAGTAAATAATCCTACTTTATCATGAAACATACGCCGATCGTCGAGTGAGGCGTTGGCGACCCGAGCAAGGCGGATATCAAGAAGTCCCTCTGAGATCAATGCGGCCAAAGCGAGCGCTGGCTTGCGAAGCTGGTCGGTAGCAAGCAACGCGCCGAACTCAGCCCTCAGTACGGCAGCAAGAGAGTCTTCGTCGCGAGCTTCATAGCCACGTTCGATACCCTGTGCGTCTTTCTCAGTGATGCGGGGCGAGCAGAGAATGCGGATCTTTCCACCGCGGTCCACGAACTCAGGCAGCGCGTCCCAGTACAGCGCCAGAGCGCTGCTGGCGAAGAAACCGGTAATCCGGTCATAAGCGACAGCCTCGCTTAAAGCGCGCAGGTAAAATTCGCTGAGGATGTCCTCCCTGTCGCTCGCATACTCCGGTTCGGGGGTCCATCCTGACTCGCCCCAGCCGTCGCCGCTCACGAGATGAGCCTCTCGATTGAGAGTTGCCAACGCAGCTCTAGCGCTTTTGACAAGGTGTCCGGACGTGACGCGACCACGGTCTCCGACTCGTCAGTGCCGCGGAGCTTCCTCGCCTGCCGAGCCACTCCGAGAGACATCGCCTCGAGCAAGGTGTCCTCCAGGATCTGTACCCCCTTTGAGTGGGAGATACCTTTCCCAATGTCGTGGGCGTCCGCGTCCCACAGGGCAAAGACCTCCAGGTTCGGGTCGTAACCAGCGAGGATGACATACGCATCGTCGGCGGTGTCAAAGTGTCGACCCTTGTTGGGCAGGATGATCTGAATGCGGTAAGCGCCCTGCTGCCGCTCCGACGGATGGGTCGTCATCGTATACAAGTAAACGCGCATGAGAGGAGGTAACGGAGCTGATGCGCGCAGGTCGAACGGCCTCTTATCAAGCTCCATAGTGTCGCCGGGGCTGCAGCGGTCTGCGAGGGACGCGGCGAAGAGCCGGTTTGCAAGGCGAGTGCTCGCACCAGCTCTGGACCGCATCACCATGGGTGCCAGTGTGCCCAACGACTTCGGAAACAGGCCGAGGTCATCCCCAGCGTGCGCTGTCACGGCCTACTCCACCGTGGCGTCTTCTGCCGCGAGGTTCACCCTGTAGAACGCCTCGAACTCTGTGAGCGCGGCGTGCGCTTGATCCGCGAGCTTCCTCGCCTTGTTGAGCCGGCGCTTCGCGTCACGACGTGCTGCGGCAGCGTCGTCAGCCCACGCCTTCGCGCGTTCCAGCGCAGCAGCCGGAGTCTTCTCGGCGTTCGCATCGAGAATTGCATCAGGATCCCACGCGGCGGCGAACTTGGCTTCCGCGAGGTTCTCGCCCGCACGCAGGAACTCTGCCTCGGCGGCATCCAGAGCCGCTTCCGCAGACTCTACGGAAAGTGACGCTTCTGCGACGGCAGACTGCACGGCAGCGGCAACGAGCGGCTGACCATCCTCCGGCAAGGACACCGTCCCTGTCCGTGCCTTCTCATAGAGGACCTGAGCGTCCTGAGGACTCACCCCCGGCAGGAACCGCATGATGGAGAGTGCTGCGTAATCCCGGCTGAGTTCGAATGAGTACCACTTACGACCAAGTTGTTCCGCGACCATCCCCGTGGTGTTCGAGCCCGAGAAGATGTCGACGACGACGTCACCGGGCTTGGTGAGGAACTCGATGAAGAATCGCGGCAGCTCGCTCGGGAACCGGGCAGGGTGCGATTTGATTTCAAGCACGCGACACAGTCGTAGGTAGTTCGAGTTTGACTCCGTGTTGGAGACCTGCAGCAGGTTCGGCGGGATGGAACCACCGTTATCGTTGCCGAAGTGCTTTGAGATCGAGTGCTCGCTGGGACGGAGGGTCACCTTGTAGTACTTTTCCGGGTCCTTGAGGAGACGCTCCATGTTCTTCGAGTACGGCAGCAGCACCTGATTGACGTCAGCCTGCGGCCACTCGGTCTTCGAGAACCACCAGACCGTGTTTACGGCATCCTTGACCCGGATCCGGCGCTTGTTCACCCACTCGAGCGGACTAGGGAGCTTCGCCGGATTGTACCAAAAAAACTCCTCCGCGAGGTGGTATCCCAATTTGTCAACGAACTTCAGCAGAACACGGTAAGGGTAGAGAGATCGAGTCGGACTGCCCTTGCGGTAAGCGTTGCCGATGTCAACGACGAGGCTCCCGGTTGGCTTCAGGACGCGCTTTGCGGCCGCACCGAACTTGACGAGCCAGTCGACATATGCATCCTGGTCTTCGTTGCCATATGCCTTCTTCCGTTGCAGGGCGAAGGGCGGGCTCGTGACGATCAGGTCCACACTCTCGTCGTCGAGGCATTGGAGCAGCCTCAGGGAGTCCCCATGCAACTGGGTGCCGTGGGGTGTCGTGTAGACCTTCTGGTCGTCCGTGAAAGTGGTCAACGCGTTCCTTGCACTCGGGTGTACTTGTCCAAGTGTGTCCCACGAGCGGAGGTAGCATGCGCCGCCATCCCAAGGCGAGTAGGGCCAGCCTGTGAGCTGTCCCCGTGGCCACACCCCTGCCGAGGTTCCGTTCGGCAGCTAGTCGACGATACACAACGTCCAGGTAGGCAGAGTCGGGGCTTCCACAGAACCGCTTCCTGATCTTCGCCCTGCTGCATCGGGCACTTGGCCGACAGCCCTAACCGCTAGCCTCGCGCTTTCGCGAGGTGGACCGTCAGAGGGCTGATCAAAAACGCAAGAAGCGCCCCTGACCTGCAACGATAGGGCTTGTCGAAAGACCCGTACGTCGCGAGGAAAGAAGCACTTCTCAGGTGATGAAGGTAGCCGGTCCTACCCTCCTGTCCGCGTCGAGGGCGACAGTCGGGAGCGTGGTCTCCCAGTCCGGCGGTGTGCTGCTGGTCGAGACCGTTCAAAAGACCGGCCTGGATCGGGCGATACCGACTGCGCTGGCGCCGTGGCGCGTCCCCGGGGCCGTGCATGATCCGGGGAGGATGCTGTGCGATCCGGCGCTGTCGGTCGCGCTCGGCGGGGACTGCCTGGCCGACGTCGGGGGCTGCGGGCCTAGCCGGCCGTGTTCGGGCAGGTAGCCTACAACCCGACCGTTTCCCGCCTGATCGACGCCTTCGCCGCCGCAGACCAGAAACCGCGAGCGATCACCTCGAGGCGGCCAGGCTCGCTCTGGCGCAGCTGCCCCGCTCGGGCGGCAATCACCTGTGCGACCCCAACCCACGCACTGGCCACCCCTCCCCCCGTGGCCGGCTGTGATCAGCGAAGACGGTAACCAGTCCGTAGTGCCCGACGCCCTCACCTACTCACTTACCGACGACCTCGCTGGTGGCTGACTGCCTGCGAAGCAGGACCTGCCAGAAACGGATTCAGCACACATGAGGCCGGAAGACTCCGTGAAAACATGAGAACTACGGAGGGGAGTTTCTCCAGGTTCCCGCCGCTGACGTTTCCGGAGGCCACAGTCCTACACAAGGAAAACTCCTAAAGCGGGTGTCGCAGGTTCGAATCCTGCCGGGGGCACACGATGACGGGCCAGTTCGGAGACACCTCCTCCGAACTGGCCCTTCGGCTTGTGGTCCTTGTCTAGCCTGGGCGGGACGGGGGTCGTTGGCTTGCGGGTGCGCCTGGGATGGAGTCGTCCATGAGCACAGCACGGGATCTGGTGATCATTGCCCTGGATGTGCCGTCCAGTCGTCCGCTGCAGCAAGGCGAGTTGTCGCTGGCGCTGGCGGGGGCCGAGTTGATCGATCTGCTGGCCGACCGGGCCGTCGGGCTGGACGGTGAGGACATCGTGCCGGGGCACGGGTCGGCGACAGCTGATCGACTGTTGGACGAGGCCGCGTCGTCGCTCGTCCGGCAGGCGCCGTACGAGTCGGTCGAGGAGTGGCTGTGGCGGCGGGGGCGGGGGCTGTACTCGGCATATCTGGCCGCCCTTGAGGCGGAAGGGCAGGTCACTCGGCAGCGGCACCGCTGGATGCCGGTTCGGGCCGGTCAGGCGGTGCCGGCCGAGTCGCCCGAGCGCGACCTGGCGGCGGACCGCTGGGCATCGAGGGAGCCCGTCCTCGCCGCCCTCGCCTCGGCCGTCGGCATTCACGAAGGACAGAGCGAGGAGTCGCCGAGCGCGGGCGACGATGCGGTGGGGACAGTACTGGCCGTCGTGCAGGACGCGTTGCGGGAGTTGGAGGCCGTGCGGCAGCGGCGGGCCATTGAGGACGCCGCCTTCGACAACGTGTGGCGCGGCGGCCTCTGACGGCACCATCTCCGCATCCGACAGGGGTCGCGGCGGAACGTTTTGTCAAGTTCCTTGTGCCCATGTGAAGTTGAGGGCCGGGGACTATGTGATGAGCGCGCCGGTACGGGAGTTCTTACGCCGCTTCAGTGATCTTGGGGTGGCGGGGTGGGCAGCGGGGGGATTCGCGTGGGCGGGCGCGATTAGCTGGGATGCGTGCCATACGAACTTTTCACGCGCCCGCGCTCGTTCGCCGGATCGTGCACGACGACCATGGACGGGGGGACCACGTGTCCGCGCTGAGCAGTATGGCCGCCGCCACGCCCCGGAGCGCGCCCGGCGCGGCCGACGGCGTCGGAGGCGGCGCCGACGCGGCCCTGTTCGGGTGGGCGAGGGAGCTCGTCACTCCCGCGCTGCGCCGGGTCGTCGAGGAGCTGCCCGCGCCGCAGCGGGAGGTCGCCGGGTACCACCGCGGCTGGAACGGGGCCGATGGCGCGGCCGCCGCGCCGGCCACGGAGCGCGGCGGGAAAGCCGTACGCCCCGCCCTGGTCTTCCTCTCCGCGCTGGCCGTTGGCGCGCCCGCCGACAGCGTGGTCCCGGGGGCCGTCGCGGTCGAACTCGTACACGACTTCTCGCTGCTGCACGACGACGTCATCGACGCGGACCCGCTGCGCCGCCACCGGCCCGCCGTATGGCGGCAGTACGGTACGCCGGCCGCGGTGCTGACCGGTGACGCCCTGCTCATCAGCGCCCTGGCCGTACTGGCCGCCGACTCCACCCCGCACGCCGCGGCGGCCACCAAGGAACTGTCGCGCACGCTCGACGACTTGCTGCGCGGCCAGAGCCAGGACGTGGCCTTCGAGAGCACGCCCCGGGTGCGCGCGGAGGAGTACCTCGCAATGGCGGCGGGCAAGACGGGCGCGCTGATGGGCTGCGCGTGTGCGCTGGGGGCGCTGCTGGCCGGCGCGTCCGAGGCGCGCACCGCCGGGCTGCGGGACTTCGGCCGGCACCTGGGCATCGCCTTCCAGTGCGTGGACGACCTGCTGGGCATCTGGGGCACCACTCGGCGCAGCGGAAAGCCGGTGGGCGCGGACGTCGCGGCCCGGAAGAAGTCGCTGCCGGTGGTCGTGGCGCTCGCCGACACCGGGCCCGCCGGGCGGCGGCTGGCGGAGCTGTACGACCGTACGGAGCCGCTGTCGGCCGCGGACATCGTGACGGCCACCGAGCTGATCGAGGAGGCCGGCGGGCGCGAGGCGACCGCAGTGGAGGCCGGACGGCAGGTGGGCGCCGCGATGCGGGCGCTGGCCCGCGCGGAGCCCGTGCCGTCGGTGTACCGGCAGTTGCACGATCTCGCGCTGTTGATGACGCGGCGGGATCACTGATGACCGGACGCCGGAATCATTGATGACCGGGCGGGGACGTAACTCATAACGCCCGCAGCCGTTTCTTCTAGTGGCCATTGCGCTTTGCGCTTTGCGCTTTCTTGGCGGATATTGCGGGACCCAGCCGGGGGGCGGCGGATTTTTGAAACAGAGACAGCACACCTTTCAGGCGAAAAAGGCGTCGGCCGACGGGCCTCCGGCGATCAGTGTGTACGGCCTCCGGGTCGCGCGCGGGGACCGGAACCTGCTCGACGACATCAGTTTCGCCGCGCCCCGCGGTGCGATCGTCGGCCTGCTCGGCCCCAGCGGCTGCGGAAAAACCACGCTGCTCCGGTCCGTCGTCGGAATTCAGGGGTGTGCGGAGGGACATGTCCAGGTACTGGGCCATCCGGCCGGTGCCGCGGCCCTGGAGACCCGCGTCGGGTATGTCACGCAGGCGCCGTCCGTCTACACCGACCTGACGGTTCTCGAGAATCTGCGGTATTTCTCGGCCGCGTTGGGGCTGCGGGGGTGGCGCCGGGAGAACGCCGTGGTCCGGGTGGTGAAGGAGGTCGACCTGGCGGACTGGGCCGATCAGCCGGTGGGCCGGCTGTCGGGCGGCCAGTACTCGCGCGTCTCGCTGGCCGTCGCGCTGCTCGGCTCGCCGGAGCTGCTGGTCATGGACGAGCCGACGGTGGGCCTCGATCCGCTCATCCGGCAGGAGCTGTGGACCGTCTTCCGGCGGCTGGCCGAGGAGGGCACCACCCTGCTCGTCTCCAGTCACGTCATGGACGAGGCCGACCGCTGCGACCGGCTGCTGCTCATGCGCGACGGCCGCCTGCTGGCCTCCTGCGAACGGTCGGAACTGCTGGCGCACACGGGCTGCACGAGCGTGGAGGGCGCGTTCATGCGGCTGGTACGGCCGGAGACGGCCTCCGGAGCCGCACCCGGGCCGACGCCCCCCGAAACGCCCTCCGAAGCGGTGCACGCCCCCGCTCCCCCGGACTCCGTCCCGGCCCCCGCCCAGCCGCTCTTCGAGCAACCGCTCTTCGCTCAGCCGCTCTTCGACGGTGACCTGCTCCCCGACCCCCACGCGTCATTCTTCGCAACCGAGTGCCGAGGTCCATAACGTGAGAACCGAGTACCGGCCGTCGGTCGTGTCCCGAGCCGTCCGCACCGCCCGTGCCCTGCCGCTCACCCCGAGCATCACCCTTGCCACCGCGCATCGGGTGCTGCAGCAGATCGTCCGCGACCGCGGCAGCGTCGCCCTCATGCTCGCGATCCCGTGCATGCTGATGGTGATCCTCAAGCTGATGTTCGACGACGCGGACGGCGCCTTCGAGCGCGTCGGTCCGCAGGTCTTCGGGATCTTCCCGCTCATCGTGATGTACCTGGTCGCCTCGGTCTCGACGCTGCGCGAGCGCACCTCGGGGACCGCCGAGCGGCTGTTGACCATGCCGGTGCAGCGGCTGGACATCGTGCTGGGTTACAGCCTGGCGTTCGGCTTCCTGGCTCTGCTCCAGGCCGTACTGGCGACGCTGCTCTCCGTGGGGCCGCTCGGGCTGGACATCAAGGGGCCGCCGTACCTGCTCATGATCATCGCGATGCTGGGCGCGCTGCTCGGGCTGGCGCTCGGCCTCCTGGTCAGCGCCTTCGCGCGAAATGAGTTCCAGGCGGTGCAGTTCCTGCCGGCCGGGGTACTGCCGCAGTTCCTCGTATGCGGGCTGTTCGTGCCGCGCGAGGAGATGAGCGACGGACTCGCGGCGCTGGCCAAGGTGATGCCGATGACGTACGCGGTCCAGGCCGCGGGCGAGGCCGCCCGTCACGACGGGGTGACCGGCCTCTTCGTACGGGACGCGCTGCTGATCCTGGGGTGCGTGATCGCCGTACTGTTGGCCAGCGCGGCCACGCTCAAACGCTGAGCGGTTCGGCGGAGCCGGGCGGATACGACAGTGAGGTGGGTCCGGCGCGGCTGCCGGACCCACCTCACCGCGTCCTGCCGGTACGGGTACCGGCGTCTCAGTACCCACCACCCGTGGTGTTCCAGCCGAAACCGCCCTGGAGCTGGCCCGTGGAGGGGAACGTGAACGGGCCCATCTGGATCGGGCGGGCGCCGCCGGGCTCCCCGTCCGAGGGAACCGCGGCGGACGCGGACGAGTCGGCCGGCGTGGACGGGGCAGCCAGCGCGGACGGAGCGGCTCCGCACGTGGCGAGGGCGACAGCGATCACGGATGCGGCCGCGGCACGTCGCAGGAACGACATGAATTCTCCTTGTATGGGGCGGGATTTCTGCCGGACACCGAAACCTTAATAGCGGCGCCGGTCGCAATCACGGGGTTCCCGGAGTTTCCGCGTTTCTTCCCTCAAAGGGGTACTCCGCGGGGTATGACGGGGCCGGAAAACAAGGGAAGTTCGCCGGACAGTAGAAAATCAATTTTCGTGAAAAACTGAAAGGGAAGGCCGGACCTCAAAATCCGAGCAACGCGTCGTCCCACCACCACGCCACCGTCGGCAGTCCCCGGGGCGCCGAGCGGTCGTCGTCCGCGGGCGATTCGGCCCACTCCAAGGGCGCCTCGTCCATGGGGTCCGGTACGCGCCCCAGGCTCAGATAACGCGGCACCCGAAGTCCCCACTCCGCGTTGCCCCGAATGCCGAACCGCAGCCCCTGCAGGTAAGTGCTCAGCTCCAGCCCGGCTCCCGGACGCACCCGGTCGTGCACGGCCATGAAGCGCAGCAGTACCCGGTCCCGCAGCCGGGTGGCGGCCGCGACGGCCTCCGGAAGCGGCATCCCTGTTTCGTGCATCAGCACGCTGTAGACGTTCTGATCGGTCTGGCCGCGGACCAACTCCTTGCGGAGGGAGTGCCGGTCGTTGTCCAGCGCCGCGACCATGATGGCCATCTCGGTGAGCGCGCGGACGGCCGGCCGCTCCATGTCCTGGGCGGGCACCTCCTGGCCAGTGGCCAGCTCCAGCATGGCGAACGGCGGTTCGCCGCCCGCCGACAGCAACCGCATCGCCACGTACTCGTCCAGGCCCGGCATCCGGCCGGCCGCGGCGTTGCCGATCTGCCAGGTCACGCCGGAGAGCCAGGCGCGGTGGGCGGCGGCGAACCGCCGCACCTGGAGGGGCGTACCGAAGGACCGGAACTGCGCGGCGATCTCCTGCAGGGCCGGGATGAACCCGTCCGACTCGTCCCGCGCGGACGGCGCCTCCAGCGCGCGCTGTACACGTCCGGCGAGCGCGCTGAACGCGGCGGGCCGGGTGCTGAACGGCCCGTTGTCGCAACGGTTGTCGTCGAAGCCGAAGCCCCAGTACACCCACAGGGAGGTCCACAGCAGGCGGTCGTCGGTGGCGGCATCGGGGGCGAAGCGGGCGAAGAAGTCGGTGCTGCACGTGGCGATGACCCACGTGCGCTCCTCGTCCGTCGCGCACATGGGACTGCTCCGGATCCATTCCCTGGCCCGTTCGTCGACGAGGTGGGCCCGCGGGTGCCGGGCGGATTCGAGGGGGCAGAAGATCGGCGGAAGATCGATCTCGTTGACGGTCATGGCCATGAACAGCACCTCTTGCCCTTGCTGACGACGACGGCACGAACGGCCCTCATCCTGCAACGGCTACCGTCGGGCGCCCGCTACCTACATGCCCCTGGCAAGCATTACCCCCTAACAGGGCAGAAGTTGTCCGACGTTGACGGTCACACGCCGCGCGTCCCGTCCTCGCCCTCGCTCTTCTTCTCCCCCAGGTTGTCGATCTGAGCGATGGCCCAGTGGGCCCAGTCGCGTGAGGCGGGGAGCATGTGGAGGCCGAAGCCGGCCGCGAGGTGGCCGAAGGCGAGGGGATCGGGCAGTGCGCCGTCGGTCGAGTCGACGTCCGCGGACTCCACCAGGGCGGTCAGGGCGTCGAGATCACGCTGGGCGGCCGCGGCGTAATCGGAGAGCACGGCGCGCGCCTCCTTCGGGTCCAGCGCGAAGAGGAGGAAGAGCCGGAGTACGAACTCGTTGCGCACGACCGGGTTACGGGGCGGATTCAGCAGCCACTGCCGCAGGTCCGCGCGGCCGGCCTCGGTGATCGCGTACGTCTTGCGGCCGCGCGCGCCCTCCTCGACGACCTCCGCGAGGCCGTCCGCGGCGCCACATACGTGGCCGCGCTCCGCGTGGCATACGTGGCACTGCTCCCGCGCCGCTTCGATGTGTTCGCGGCGTTCAGGCTCTCCGTATGGGGCGACGTACCAGCCGCGGTCGAGCCCCGGCCGCTCGCCGCCCGCCACCAGCCGGGCGCCTTCCTTGCGGCCGAGCGCGACGTACGCCTCGACGCGGTCGCGGTGGGCCGCGGAGATGACCGGGCCGACGACCGTGCTCCGGTCGCGCGGGTCGCCGACCTTCAGGGCCCCGGCGTACCGCGCGAGCCCCTCGACCAGCCGCTCGTACACGCCCCGCTGGGCGAGCACCCGGGTGGGCGCGGTACAGATCTTCCTCGGTACGGCGGTGGCCGGGCGGCCGATGATCTTCGCCGTCATTCGCCGCACGCAGGGCCGCACGGCGCGGGCCCGGGTGGAGCTCGACCAGCGGTGGGACGGTGAGCCCGCGTTCCGGCGCACGGTGACGATCATGACCTGCGTGTGGGGCATCGGCCTGCTGGCCGAGGCCGTCCTCAGGCTCCCGATGATCTACCTGCTGCCGGTCGACGTGGCCACCGGCCTCTCCGGCCTGCTGCAGATCGCCACCTTCGTCCTGCTCACCTTCTACACGGTCATCCACCGCAAGCTGGCCACCCGTCGCACCCCCGCGCCCCCTACTCGCTCCCCAGGCGCAGCGGCCACGTGCGGCGGACAATGAAGCCAACGGGCACCCGGACCGACGCACAGGGTGCGCCAATGCAGTTCCCACTGAGCAGTGCCCCGTACCCGTAGTGGTGGTGATCTTCATGGGGCACCGGTCCCGCACATTCGGTACAGCCCGCGCACGGGGTGCCGCAGGTCTGCTGGCAGGGTCGGCCGTGATCGCCCTGGTCCTCGGCGGCTGCTCCTCGGGGGAGTCGCCCGGCAGCACTTCCAAGACGGTGACCAGCACGGCGACGGTCACCACCCGTCCCGGCTCCTCGCCACCGCCCGACCACGGCTCCCCCAATGCGCCTGCGCCGCAGTCGCGGGAGGGGCCGGGGTCGTCGGCCCCGGCGACCGTGCGCGACGCCGCGGCCACCGTCGAGGCGTACTTCGACGCCATCAACGCGGGCGACTACGCGCAGGCGTGGGCGCTGGGCGGCAAGAACCTCGGCGGTTCGTACAGCGCGTTCGTCGAGGGGCTGGCCGACACAGTGCAGGACACCGTCCAGATCCTCGGCGTCGACGGCGGCGTGGTCAGCGTCCATCTCGACGCGCTGCAGACGGACGGCTCGGTGCGCTCCTTCGCCGGTACCTACACCGTGGCCGACGGCGTCATCACCGGGGCGTCGATCCGGGATGTCGGCGGATCTACGCCGGAGGAGCCCGGGGTGACGCCCGAGGAGACCGGGGTGACACCCGAGGAGTCCGGGTCGGTGCCCGAGGATTCCGGGCCGTCGCCGTACTACGACGTCTGCGCCGATGCCCGCGACGCGGACGCGGCCCCGATCCACTCCGGCGAACCGGGTTACGCGGACCACCTGGACCGCGACAGCGACGGCGTGGCCTGCGAGCCGCGCGAGCCGTGATCCCGGCCGGTGCCGGGGGCTGTGCCGGGGCTGTTTCGCGTGAGTTCGCCCACGCCGTCCGGCGGCCGCCCGCTCCCTGACCGCCTCGCTCGGGCGGAGTTATCCACAGGCTCAGCGGCGGGGTGGGTCGGGCTCGTAAGCTGCCTGGCATGAACGACGTGGACGGTGGGCTGGACCAAGATCCGGGTGGCGCGGGCGCAGGCGCCGGCTCGGGCGGAGGCGAGGGTGCGCGGACCGGTGGGGCGCTGGGCGGTGAGGCCCTGGAGGTGCTGCACCGGGTCTTCGGGTACGACGCCTTCCGCGGCAGCCAGCAGGAGATCGTCGAGCACGTCATCGGCGGCGGCGACGCCGTCGTCCTCATGCCGACCGGCGGCGGCAAGTCGCTCTGCTATCAGATCCCCTCGCTCGTGCGCCCGGGCACGGGCGTCGTCATTTCCCCCCTCATCGCACTGATGCAGGACCAGGTCGACGCGCTGCGCGCGGTCGGCGTGCGCGCGGGGTTCCTGAATTCCACGCAGGACCTGGAGGAGCGCCGCCTGGTCGAGGCGGAGTTCCTGGCCGGCGAGCTGGACCTGCTCTATCTCGCGCCGGAGCGGCTGCGCGTGGAGCAGACGCTCGGCCTGCTGGACCGGGGCAAGATCTCCCTCTTCGCCATCGACGAGGCGCACTGCGTCGCCCAGTGGGGCCATGACTTCCGCCCCGACTACCTCGCCCTGTCGATGCTGCACGAGCGCTGGCCCGACGTCCCCCGGATCGCGCTCACCGCCACGGCCACCGAAGCCACCCACACCGAGATCACGTCGCGGCTGCGGATGGAGCAGGCCCGGCACTTCGTCGCCAGCTTCGACCGGCCGAACATCCAGTACCGCATCGCGTCCAAGAGCGAGCCGAAGAAGCAGCTGCTGGACCTGCTGCGTACGGAGCACGTCGGGGACGCCGGCATCGTGTACTGCCTCTCCCGCGCCTCCGTGGAGAAGACCGCCCAGTTCCTGGTGGACAACGGCATCGCGGCGGTGCCGTACCACGCCGGTCTCGACCCGCGTACGCGCGCGCACCACCAGTCGCGCTTCCTCCGCGAGGACGGCCTCGTGGTGGTCGCCACCATCGCTTTCGGGATGGGCATCGACAAGCCGGACGTGCGCTTCGTGGCCCACCTCGACCTGCCGAAGTCGGTGGAGGGGTACTACCAGGAGACCGGCCGCGCCGGACGGGACGGCCTGCCGTCCACGGCCTGGCTGGCGTACGGCCTGCAGGACGTGGTCCAGCAGCGGAAGATGATCGACGGCTCCGAGGGCGACGAGGCGCACCGGCGGCGGCTGGCCGCGCATCTCGACGCGATGCTCGCGCTGTGCGAGACGGTGGAGTGCCGGCGGGTGCGACTGCTCGCGTACTTCGGCCAGGAGAGCAAGCCCTGCGGCAACTGCGACACGTGCCTGGCGCCGCCGCAGTCCTGGGACGGCACGGTGCCCGCGCAGAAGCTGCTGTCGACGGTCGTCCGGCTGCAGCGCGAGCGCGGGCAGAAGTTCGGCACGGGACAGATCGTCGACATCCTCATGGGCCGGAAGACCGCCAAGGTCATCCAGTTCGACCATGACGCGCTGAGCGTGTTCGGGATCGGGGCCGACCTGCGGGAGGCCGACTGGCGGGGCGTCGTACGGCAGTTGCTGGCGCAGCAGCTGCTGGCGGTCGAGGGTGACTACGGCACGCTGGTGCTTACCGGGACGAGCGGCGAGGTGCTGCGCGGGGACCGCCAGGTCCTGCTGCGGCGCGAGCCGGAGAAGCCGGCCCGGGCGGCCAGGGCGAAGGCCGCGAAGAGCAAGCGCGCGCCGGTCGATCTGCCGGCGGAGGCGCTGCCGGTATTCGAGGCGCTGCGGGCGTGGCGCGGGGCGACCGCGAAGGAGCAGGGCGTCCCGGCGTATGTGATCTTCCACGACGCCACGCTCCGCGAGATCGCCACGGCCCGGCCGTCCACGACTGCCGAGCTGGGCACGGTCAACGGCGTCGGCGAGAACAAGCTCGCGAAGTACGGCGAGTCGATCCTGGAGGTCCTCGCCGATGGCCCGGCGGGGGACGGGGGCGCGTCCGGCAGCGGTCCGGATGGTGGCCCGGCCGCGAGCGCGGCCGTTCCGGCCGGTGCGGCGGCCGTCGCCCCCTCAGCTGCCGACGAGTCCTGGGACTGGGACATGGAAGAGCCTCCTATGGACGACTGGTAGGAGGCGAAGGCCGCCACGGACGTGCCCACACCGTGGTCAGGCGTCAGTCGTCGCAGTGCCCCGGGCGGGCGTACAGCGTGATGCGGGCGCCGGTGACGTCCTGGGTGCGGCAGGGGGTGAAGGCGTCGCGGAGGGTGGTGCGCTTGGTGGCCTCCCGGGAGATGTCGTCCTCCGGCTCGCCGCTCGGGTCGCTGAGTACGACGATGCGCTCGGTGCCGAGCATCCGGTGCCGGATGCGTTCGGCGGACACCTCCGTGCCGTACAGCGAGCGCGAGGAGTCCGGCGCCCGGGACAGCGCCAGGTCGGTCAGGTCGCGGAACCGCTCCGGCTCGGACAGGGTCCACACCCGCCGCCTGGCCGGCATGAAGAGCAGCCCGTCACCGGGCTCCGCCACCGCCCGCACGGCCTGGACGACGGCGGTGGCGTCGTCCTTGCGGCTCTCCGGAGTACGGAGGTACACGGTGGCGGGCAGCAGCGCCACCAGTACGGCCACCAGCGCCCACACCGCGTGCCGCCTGTGGGCCCGGCCGTCGTCGCCCACGAGCGGCCGGAGCGCCCGGTCCAGGGCGGCGCCCATCAGGAGGGCGAAACCGACAACGCAATAGAGGACGTAGCGGTCGACGAACATCGGCTGGAGCTGGGAGAGCAGCATCAGCGCGGCCGGCGGCACGATCAGCAGCGGCAGCGCGAGCGGCCGCAGCCGGACCGGCCCCCGCGTCCGTACGGGTACGCGCGCGCAGACCACGCCCACCCCCGCCATCGCCCCGAAGGTCATCAACTGCACGGGATCGGGCCACAGGGCCCAGCTGAGCTGCGCCGACTGCCCGGTACTGAACAGCGCGAGCGGCGCGAGGCCGGCGGTCACCACCCCGGCGGCGACGAGCCAGGTACGGCGGACGGCGCGGCGCACCGCGCACGGCACGCCCGCCAGCACCACCGTCACACCGTGCGCCGCGAGCACCAGCACGGCGAACTCGTGCAGCAGACAGGCGGCCGGCGTCACGATCACGTACGCGGTCCACCAGCGCCGCGCGGCACCGGGCACGCGGAACAGCCCGAGCCGCCCCGCGTCCACGGCGGAGTCCACGGCGGCAGGGCTCTCGGCGAGCGCCCGGACGAGGAAGTACGTGGACCAGGTGACCAGCGCGCAGACGAGCGCGTACGACCGCCCCTCCTGCGCGTACTCCTGCACGAGCGGCAGCAGCGGGAAGACCAGCCCCGCCGCCACGCCCGCGCGCTCCCCGGCCACCCGCGCCCCCAGGAGCGCGACCCCCGCGGCGGCCGCGGTCATCGCCAGTACGGAAGGCAGCCGCAGGGTCACCACGCCCCCGCCGAGGACATCGAAGAGGGCGTGCATGAAGAGGTAGTAAAGGCCGTGCACGGCGTCGACGTTCTGCAGCGTGCCCCACAGCTCGGGGAGGCTGCGGTGCGCCATGTCGTACGTGACGACCTCGTCGCGCCAGATGCTGCCCTGGCGGCGGATGCCCCACAGGCCCAGCGCCAGCGCCAGCGCGCACGGCGCCGGCACGACCCTCGTCCAGGGCGCGGGCTCGGCGCGTACGTGCCCCGTGGCGGTGGTCCGGACGTTCAGCGCGGTATCGATGGCGGGCTCCCGAGCGGTCGGAATCGGGCCTGGCGCCCCGGATGGACCGCCCGCCCCACGGTACGCGCAACGCCCCGGCGGAACCGGGGCGTTGCGGTGCGTACGGGACGATCCGGCGATCAGCCCACGCGGGTGAGCTTCGCGCCGAAGGTCGGTTCGGCGAGGTCCTTCTGGAGTGCCACCGGGACCGTGGCCTGGCCCGGACCGCTGCCCGCCGTCAGCACGCCGACCTTCGTGCCGGCCTTCGCCGTGTGCGGGATGGCCTTGCCCTTGTCCGTCAGCCCCAGCTTGACCGTCAGGCCGTTCCAGCCGACCGCCTTGAGGTCCTCGGTCGCCACGACCGGCGTGGTGCCGCCGAGACCGTCGTCCACCACGCCGACGACATCGCCCTCCTTCACGACCGTACGGTCCTCCAGGGCGCCCTGGGTGGTCGTGAGCAGGTCCTTGCTGATGGCGTTGGCGGTGTCGATGATCGGCGGCCGGTGCTGGCCGAGCACCGCGCCGACGATCAGCTGCGTCGTGTCACCGACCTGCTGCGTACCGGCGAAGAGCAGGTTGCCGCCCGCCTTCGAGGTGGAGCCGGTCTTGAGGCCGATGGCGTTGTTGTACGGCGGCAGGGTGTTGAAGTTCCGCCAGGTCTTGCCGGAGGGGTCGGTCCACGTCGGCAGCTTGGTGATGTCCACCAGCGAGCGGATCTCCATCGCCTTCTTGCCCAGCTTCACCTGGTCCTGGGCGGTGCTGACGGTGGTCTCGATCAGACCGCTGGGGTCGGTGTACGTGGTGTTCTTCATGCCGAGGTCCTTGGCGGTGGCGTTCATCTTCTTGACGAACGCCTCCTGGGAACCGGCGTCCCAACGGGCCAGCAGCCGGGCGATGTTGTTCGCGGAGGGGATCATGACCGCGGACAGCGCGTCCTTCTGCGAGATGTAATCGCCTTCCTTGACGGTGTCGAGGACCGACTCGTCACCGTGCCCGGCGCCCTTCTTGCCGTCCTCCTCGGCCTGCTTGTCCACCCGGATCATGTCGCCCTTCTTGCCGGGCTTCAGCGGGTGGTCGCGCATGATGATGTACGCGGTCATCGTCTTGGCCACGCTGCCGATCGGGATCGGCTTCTGCTCGCCGTACGAACCGATCGGGCCCAGGCCGGACACCTCGACGTACGCCTGGCCCTCGGTCGGCCAGGGCAGGGACGGCTTGCCGCCGTCGAAGGAGTACGTGGCGTCCGAGGTCAGCGCGAGCGTCGGGTCCGGGAGCGGGCGCACGGCCTGCACGATCACGAAGACCAGCAGGAGCAGCAGGACCAGCGGGGTCCAGATCTTGAACCGCCGCACGATGGTACGGATCGGAGTCTCGGGCGGCGGCGGGGTGTTGGTGAGCTGCGCGAGCAGGTCGAGCGGGGGCAGCGGCTGCTGCTTCGTCCGCTCGGATTCGGGCAGCGGGGCGCCTTCGGGGGCGGCGGAGGGCGGCTGAGCGGCGGCGGACGGCTGTGCGGCCGGTTGCGGGCTGGGGCTCGCCGGGGCCGGGGCCTCGGCGGCCGGCGGGAGCGGGGCGGCGCCGGGCTTGCCGGACGGCTTGGCGACCTCCTTGCCGACCGGCTTCGGCGGCTTGACCGGCCGCTCGTCGGCCGACTTCAGCGCGACGAACTGGCTGGTCCGCTCGGCGTCCCGCTCGAGGGCGCCCTTGCCCTTGCCGGACTTCTCGGCGTCGTCCTTTTCCTTGCCGGGCTGCTTGGCGTCTTCCTTACCGGGCTTCTCGGCGGCCTTGGGCGCCTTGTTGTCCTCGGATGCCTTGCTGTCCTCGGCGTCCTTCTTGGCGGCGCCCGTCTTGGCGTCCGCCTTCGCGTCCTTCTTGGCCTCGCTGCCGGTGGACTCGGTGTCCTTGTCCTTGGACGTGGCGGCGGCTTCGGCCTTCTTCGCGATCTCGGAGCGCTTGGGGATGGCAGCCGCGGTGGCCTTACGGGCCTCCGCGTCCTTCTTGGCGCCGCTCTCCGGGTCCTTCTCGGCGGCCTTCTCGGTGGCCTCGGCGGAGGCCTTCTTCTCACCCTTCGGCTTTACGGCAGCAAACACTCGGGTGGCGTCATCGGCCGGGGCCGGCTTCGGGGCCACGGTGCCGAAGACGGCCGTCGGCTGGTCCGGCTGGGCGGCGCCCTTCTTGGCCTTGCCGCCGGGCTTCCGCACGGGCAGCGCGGACTCCGCTTCGGGGTCGGCCTCGGCCGCGCCACCGGTCTCCGCGCCGGCCTCGCCCTCGCCCTTGCCCTCACTCTTGCCCTCGGCGGCATCGCCGCCCTCAGAGGCCTCAGAGGTGTCAGAAGCGCCCTCAGGGGCACCCTCGCTCGACTCCGCGCTCTCCGCGTCACCCGCGTCACCCGGGGCGTCCGAGGCGTCCTTGCCGGCCACCCAAGCGGCCACCGCCGCCTTCAGCCGGGCATCGCCGCCCTCGCCGCCCTCGCCGCCCTGGCCGCCTTCCTCGCCGCCGTCCCGGCCGCCTTCCCGGCCGTCCCGGTCGCCCTCGGAATCGGAATCGCTCTTCTCCCCGGTCGCCGCAACCGAATCCGGCTCCGCGGGCGTCTCCGTGGGCGGTTCCGTGGACGCCTCCTCGGATGCCTCGCCGGACTCGGATGCCTTCCCGGACGTCTCCGTATCCGTCGGTGCATCACGGAGGACCGCGAGCCGCGGATCGCGTTCGCTCTCCGCCGTCTCCCCCGACGACTGCTTCTGCTCCGACCTGTCGGGGGACTCGCCCGCCACCGGTATCTCCTTCATACGTCGCGCTGCTGATCTGCCCAGTGTTGCCAAGTGTCCTGTGTGCGAGAAGCGCGGCTGCGCCGCCGCGCTGTCCGGGGCTCGCGCCCCGCCCTCGGAGGCTGTCGCCCACGCAGTAGACGAGAACGACATACCTACCGGTTCCCTGCCGAATCACCCACGCACTCTCGACAGATGAATGTGAGAGGGGTCACCCTGTCATTCATCCACGCGGGGAGGCATGGATGGGCAGGAGCCGCAGAACAATTCCGGAGGAGCTTCTGCTGCTCGCTTTGGACCCGGCCACGGGAACCACAGCGCAGCCGCAGTCGCTCGACCTCGGTCTGGCCGGGGCCCAGCTAGTGGAGCTGGCTCTGGCGGGACGGATAGCCCCTGACGGGGATCGTATCGCCGTGGTACTGCCACGGCCGACTGGAGATCCGACACTGGATTCGGCGCTCGAGTTGCTGCGACGGCGCGGCAGCCCGGTGCGCGCGGTCCACTGGATCGGCGGGCCCCGACTGGGGCTGCGCCAGACCTACCTCACGCATCTGGAGCGGTGCGGCATGGTGCATGCCGTGGCGGGTCAGATGTGCGGAGTACTGCCGACGACTCGCTACCAAGCGACGGACACGGCCATCAGCCGGGAAATCAGGGCCCGGCTGGACAACGCGATCCGCACCGGCGTACCACCGGACCCGCGGACCGCGGCGCTCGCCGCACTGGCCCACGCGGTCGGCCTCGGCAAGCACCTCTACCCCGGGAACGAGGGGCGTTCATCGCGCTCCCGCCTCCGGGATCTCATCCGGCACGACCCCATGGGCGGGCTGGTCGCGCACGCCGTCATGGACGTGCAGAACGGCGTCGCGGCGCAGCCGAGGCGCGCAACGGCAGCGGGGCCGGGCCCCGGAGCCGGCCGGCAGCCGGCCGCCCGGGCCACGGACGGGACGCCAGGCGTTCCGGCGCAGCCCATGCGGGGCAGCATGGCCCGCGTCGGCGCCCGTTAGCCAGGTAGACAGCACACCCTGTACGGACAGCACCGTACGGACAGCACCCCGGTACGGACAGGACCGGACGGACAGGCCCCCGGGACAGACAGTTCCCGGGGCAGAACGGACAGCTTCCGGGGCAGACAGGACCGGTACGGACAGAACCGGGACGGACAGGAACCGGACGCGCCTCACAGGACGGGACAGCAGCAGGACGCCGCCGACCCCAGGGCGGCACCGGCACGAGCAGCGCTCGCGCGGCAGGCAGCGCGCGACGGCTGTCCGCGCCGACCCACCCCGTCCGCAGCAGCACCCCTCACGCACGACCGCAGTACCGACAACGTAGCGCCCGGCGCCGAACCGACCGCCAACACGCAGTACCCGGCGGCCGAACAGCCGGCAACGCAGCACCCGGCAACACACCGCAGCACCGTCCCCAGATCCCGTCCGGGAGCCGCAACAGGCGCGGGGTGGTGGACCTGCCGTTCTGGACGACGGCGGGCCCGCCACCCCGCGCTCCTTTTCGAGCCCTTTTCCGGCCCTCCTCGGCCGCCTGCAGGCCCGGCGCCCCAGCGGCGCTCCCGCGGCCCCCCAGCAGGCGCGTACGGGCCGCACACCGCCTTCCAGGTCCCCGGCCCACGACCCCGGACGCCGATTCCGCTTCCGCGCCCGTACACGCCCGCGTACACGCCCCCGTACGCCCTCCCGGTATCCGCCCGTACGTAGCAGCGGGCGCCGTCCGGCCCCGCGCATCCCGTAGGGCGTCTCGTACCTGTGCCTACCTTGTCCGGCCATTTCCCAGCGCGGCGCCGACCGGTGGTGGCAATCTGCTGAACAGGAAAAAACAGCAGTCCGGAGCCGGAGGTGCACGTCCCGTGGCGTCCAATGTGAATCCCACCGTCAGGCGACGCCGGTTGGGCCAGGAGCTGCGCAGGCTCCGGGAGCTCAAGGGCATGACCGCGGAGGAGGTCGCGGAGCGGCTGCTGGTCTCGCAATCGAAGATCAGCAGGCTCGAGAACGGCCGCCGCAGCATCAGCCAGCGCGACGTCCGAGACCTCTGCGGGGTGTACGAAGTCGAGGATCACCGCATCGTCGATTCGCTGATGCAGATGGCGAAGGATTCGCGCCAGCAAGGCTGGTGGCACGCCTTCGGCGACATCCCGTACAGCGTCTACATCGGCCTGGAGACCGAGGCCGCCTCGCTGCGGGTGTACGAATCGCTGCTCGTGCCGGGCCTGCTGCAGACCCCCGGTTACGCGGAGGCGGTGATCCCGGGGACCGTCCCGGAGCTGGCGCCGGACCAGTTGGAGAAGCGCATCCAGGTGCGCATGCGGCGCCAGGAGCGGGTCAGTGATCCGCACACCCCGCTGCGGCTGTGGGTCGTGCTGGACGAGAGCGCGCTGCGCCGCGTCGTCGGCAGCCACCTCATCATGCGCGAGCAGCTGGAACACCTCGTGGAGATCAGCAAGCTGCCGCACGTGACGGTCCAGGTGCTGCCGTACGACACGGGCGCGCACGCCGGGATGTCCGGCACGTTCTCGATCCTGGAGTTCGACGACGCGGCCGACTCCAGCGTGGTCTACATCGAGGGCGTCACGAGCGACCTGTACCTGGAGAAGACCAACGACGTGCACAAGTACACGATCATGTACGAGCATCTGCGGGCCCAGGCGCTCAACGCCGATCAGAGCCGGGAGTTCATCGCCGAAGCCGCCAAGCAGCACGCCGACAGCACGCGGTAGCGGCTTTCCCGGAGCTTCCCAGGGGCCTCCCGGAAAGGAAGCGGGCACAGTACACCTGCGCCGGCCCCCTTGAAAAGAGATCAAGGAATATGCCATACAGATGGGTGATACCCCTCTGGCGTCGGTGATGTTGGCGCGTAGCGTCATGCATACCGAATCCGCGCCAAGTCGCGGCAACCCAGAGCGAGTCGGAGTAAACATGGCAACCAAGCCCAATTCCGCATTTTCCTGGACGAAGTCCTCGTACTCCGGCGGCAACGGCGCCTGTGTCGAGATCGCCGTGCCGGCCGCCGAGGCCATCGCGGTGCGCGACTCCAAGGACCCCGACGGCCCCCGGCTGACGTTCGACACCGCCGCCTGGAGCACGTTCGTGGCGGAGGTCGGCGCCGGTACGTACGACGTGGCCTGAGCGGCCCGCCGTCCAGCCCCTCAGAAGTCCGCATTCCGCACCCAGATCCACACAACTCCACAGCTCCATCGCCTCACCACACCGCACCACCGCAACGGGCCCTCTCGACTGGATCGCCGTCCCGGCCGAGGGGGCTCGGCCTTCCCCGTCCGGCGTCGCACCTCCCCCGACGCCGCCTCCCCCGGGGGAAGTTGGAGCTCGCAGGAGCCCCAGGAGTGCCCACAATGCGGATACCTGTGCGAGACGTATATCCGGAGACATAAGCTCCCTGCACCTTGCAGCTAACGCCGGTTAACGGCGTGAGCGCGAGACGAGCGATTGGAGCCAGCCACCATGCCCGGAGCCGCATCCGCCACTGCCACGACCGCCTCCACGGCCGTATCCCTGGCCGCTTCCGCCGAATTCGCCGCCGGTTCCGTACCCGCAGCGCCTGTCCCCGGGCTCGCCGGGCGGGCGTCGCGGACCGGGGCCTCGCCCGTGCGGGAGATTCTGGCGCTGACGGCGCGGCCCGAGGTGATCTCGTTCGCCGGTGGGCTGCCGGCTCCGGAGCTGTTCGACGCGGACGGCATCGCCGACGCCTTTCGGCACGTACTGGCGGACCGTCCGCAGCAGGTGTTGCAGTACTCGACCTCCGAGGGCGACCCGGCGCTGCGCGGGATCGTCGCCGAGCGGGCCACGGCGCGCGGCCTGGCCACCGACCCCGACGACCTGCTGATCACCACCGGCTCGCAGCAGGGCCTCACGCTGCTGTCGACCGCGCTGCTGGAGCCGGGTGACACGGTCGTGGTGGAGGCGCCCTGTTACCTCGCGGCCCTGCAGATCTTCTCGTTCGCGGGCGCCCGGGTGGTGTCCGTGCCGTGCGACGACGACGGGCTGGACCCCGAGGCGCTGGACGAGATCGTCGCGCGGGAGCGGCCGAAGCTGCTGTACACCGTGCCGACGTTCCAGAACCCGACCGGGCGCACGCTGCCCGCCGAGCGCCGTGCCGCGATCGGCGCGGTGGCGGCGCGCCGCGGGCTGTGGATCGTGGAGGACGACCCGTACGGGGAGCTGCGCTTCGAGGGCGAGCCGGTGCCGTGGGTGGCGACCTACCCGGGCGCCGAGGACCGTACGGCGCTGCTCGGCTCGTTCTCCAAGATCATGTCGCCGGGGCTGCGGCTGGGCTGGCTGCGCGCGCCCGCCGCACTGCGGCGCGCCTGCGTGATCGCCAAGCAGGCCGCCGACCTGCACACCTCGACCATCGACCAGGCGGCCACGGCGCACTATCTGGCGCACGCCGACCTGGCCGCGCACCTGGACCGGGTGCGGGTCGCGTACCGCGAGCGGCGGGACGCGCTGCTCGCGGGGCTGGGCGACGCGCTCCCCGAGGGCTCGCGCTGGAACCGGCCCACGGGCGGCATGTTCGCGTGGGCGCAGCTGCCGGCCGGGTACGACGCGGCGGAGCTGCTGCCGTCGGCGATCGAGCACGACGTCGCGTACGTCCCGGGGGCGCCCTTCTTCGCGGGGCAGGCCGACACGGCGACGATGCGGCTGTCCTTCGTGACGCACTCCCCGGAGGAGATCCGGGAGGGGCTGCGACGGCTGGGCGCGGCCCTGCGCTGACGCCCTTCCGTATACGGCTCCGTATACGCCCTCCTCTCATGCACCGCACGGGATCCCGCTCCCGTGCGGTGCTTTTTGCTGTGCAGAGCCCGGCGAAGTGTCCGCTCATGGTGCGGGCGCCGCCGCGGGCACGACAACGAGGCACAGGGTCAAGAGAGAGTAAAAATGTTCGGTTAGGTGACTGAAGTTCATATCCATGACCCGCGAACCCTCTTGACCGGCCCCCGTACGAACGATTCAATCCCCGGAGTCCCCAACTCCCGCACGGGGGCGCCGCCGAGGCGAAGTGCTGTTGCGTTCTTGCACGTTCACAAGGCGGACCCCTTGGAGGGGGCATGAACGGTCTCGACTGGGCTGTACTCATCGGATACTTCGGCGTCATGGTCGCCATTGGCCTGTGGTCGCACAAACGCGTCGACAACGTGAGCGACTTCTTCACCGCGGGCGGCCGGATGCCCTGGTGGCTGTCCGGCATCTCGCACCACATGTCCGGGTACAGCGCCGTGATGTTCACCGGGTACGCGGGCATCGCCTACCAGTACGGCATCACCTCGTACGTCACCTGGTCCTTCCCCATCGCGATCGGCATCGCCATCGGGGCCAGGCTCTTCGCCGGCCGGCTCAACCGGCTGCGCTCCCGGTTGCACGTCGCCTCGCCGCTCGAATACCTGAAGACCCGCTACAACCTCCCCACACAGCAGGCGCTCGCCTGGTCCGGCGTACTGCTGAAGATCGTGGACGTGGGCGCCAAGTGGGCCGCGATCGCGACCCTGTTGTCCGTGTTCACCGGGGTGTCGCTGAACCAGGGCATCCTGATCACGGGTGCGGTCACGGCCGTCTACTGCACGGTCGGCGGGCTCTGGGCGGACGCGCTCACCGAACTGGGGCAGTTCGTCATCCAGTTGCTGGCGGGTGTGGCGATGCTGGTGACCGTGCTGGCCGAGCTGGGCGGCGTCAGCGCGCTGTGGACGGTGTGGGACGACCTGCCGGACACCCACACGCAGCCGACCGTCGGCCCGTACACGCTGACCTTCCTGCTCGCGTACCTGTTCATCAAGACCTTCGAGTACAGCGGCGGCATGTGGAACCAGGCGCAGCGCTACATGGCGACGAGCAGCGCCCGTGAGGCGCGGCGCTCGGCCCTCTTGTCGGCCGCGCTGTGGTTCGTATGGCCTGCGGTGCTGTTCTTCCCCATGTGGGTCGCGCCGCTGCTCGTGAAGGCGCAGAAGCCGGACGCGTCGGACTCGTACGCGCTGCTCACCGAGCACCTGTTGCCGCACGGGCTGCTGGGGCTGGTCATCGTGGGCTTCTTCTCGCACACGATGGCGATGTGCTCGTCGGACGCCAACGCGATCGCCGCGGTGTTCACCCGGGACATCGCGCCGGCCGTCTCGGCGAAGGCGCGCGACTGGTCGCACCGGGCGGGCCTGGTGGCCGCGCGGCTGTCCACCCTGGCCTTCCTCGGGCTGTCGATGGCGATCGCGACGCAGGTGAACTCGCCGGCCTTCGCCGGCATCATCTCGGTCGTGATCAAGTGGGTGGCCGGTCTGGTGGGGCCGATCTCGATCCCGTTCCTGCTGGGCATGCTGCCGGTCTTCCGCAGGTCGGGGCCGGTCGCGGCGCTGACCTCCTGGGCGGCGGGCCTCTTCGCCTTCTGGCTGACGAACTACGGGATCGCCGACGTCTCGCTGCAGATCCAGATCGTCTCGCCGGTCGCCGTCTCGCTCGTCCTCTTCGTGCTGATCGGGCTGGTGAAGCCGGAGGCCACGCCGGAGCGGGACGCGGTACTGGCCCGGATCAACTCCGACGGGGACGACGACGGTCCCGGTGCGGCGGCGCTCGCCGTACCCGAGCAGGCCGCTCCGCAGGACCAGAAGAAGCCGGTGTAGCCGCCGTACCCGGGGCGCGCCGCTGTGCCCGTAACGGAGCAGCGCTTCGGGCTCACGCCCTCGGGTACCGCGCCAGCCACCCCGGTGCCGAGTTGCCGGGTCCGTGGAGCGCGGGGCCCTGGGTCATCTCCATGGCGAAGTCGTCGGCGAGCTGGAGGACGGTGGCGCGGCCCTCCAGCTCGACCAGCCAGACCGGCGGCAGCGCCGTCTCGCCGTGCAGAGTGCCGAGGAGGTTGCCGCACATCGCGCCGGTGAGGTCGGAGGCGCCGCCGTGGTTGACCGCGAGCAGCAGCCCGTGCCGGATGTCCTCCGCGACCAGCGCGCAGTACACGGCGATGGCCAGCGCGCCGGCGGCGTGTCCGGCCTCGCCCAGCGACTCGACCCGGGCGGGGGTCGGCATGCCCTGCCGTACGGCGCCCAGCGCCCGCTTGAGCGCGTCGGTGGTCTCGTCGTGGCCGGGACGGGTGGCCAGGTGCGCCAGCGCCTTCTGGACGGCGCTGTCGAGGTCCTCGCCGCGGGCGAGGGAGTGGGTGATGACGGCGAGCGCGCCGGCCGCGAGATAGCCGGTGGGATGGCCGTGGGTCTGCGCCGCGCACTCCACGGCGAGCTGGAAGACCAGCTGCGGCTCCCAGCCGACGAGCAGCCCGAAGGGGGCCGAGCGCATGGCGGCGCCGCCCCCGTTCGCCTGCGGGTTGCGGGGCGCGTCCAGGGTGCCCATGACGCCGTCACCGAGGCCGGTGAGGCACTCGCGGGCCGGGTCGCGGCGGGCGTACAGCCACTCCTCGCGGGCCAGCCAGCCGTCGTCCGTACGGCGCTCGTCCGGGCCCCAGTCGTGCTGTGTGACGGCCCAGCGCCGGTAGGCGCGGTACAGGTCGGTGGGCGGGTGCCAGGCGCCGGTGTCGCGGCGTACCTGGGCCCGTATGAGGCCGTCGACGGTGAAGAGGGTGAGCTGGGTGGCGTCCGTGATGGCGCCGCGCTGACCGAAAACCACGGCGTAGTCCGTGAGCCCCTCGGCGCCGTGTGCCTGTCGGAGGGCGTCGAGCGAGGCGTGCGCGGCGCCCGCGCCGAGCGCGTCGCCGATCGCGCCGCCCAGCAGGCAGCCACGCACCCGGCTGCGGAAGTCCTGCTGCTCGGCGCGGCCCCAGATGGCGTTCCCGCCGCCCGCTGCGCTCACTGTGTCCCTCCTGGCACTGTGCCCTCCTGGACCCGTGCTGCCGCTCCCGACGCCCTTCTGACGCTCGCTGACGCAGGGCACTGTAATCGACAGGGTTTCGGCCACTAACGGGCAGGAAGGGAATGCGAAGAGGCGCCCCAGAGGCGGCTTTTGATCGTTACCGGAACTTTCCGGTCACCTGTGCAATATCGGCCCAGGAGTCATCCTCCGCCCCTGGTGTGGGCATGCTCCGACCATGTCCGAGTACGAGTGGGACCGCACGACCATGGCCGTCGTCGCGTGCGCGCTGGCCGGGGACAGCGAGGGGGCGGTGGAGCTGCTGCGCCCGCTCCCCCAGCGCGACACCTGCCATATCGCCGTACGGCTCGCGGCGATGGCCGCCGACGCGCTCATCACCGCGGCGGAGGATGCCGGCGGCGACCGGGCCGAGGCCCTCGCACGCTGGCAGCAGTGCATCCTCCAGCACGAGACGGAGCACAGCGGGGAGGGGTGAGAACGAGCCACGAGGGGCCTCCGGAGCGTCTCCGGAGGCCCCTCGCGTCGTCGCTTCCGTACGGGCGCCGGCTAGTCCAGTACGGGCAGCAGCTCCGGCAGGTGGCCGTCGGAGCGCCGGGCCGCCTCCTGGCGCTCCTCGGACACCGGCCCGTACGTGGTCGTACGGGCCCGGGCCGGGCGCCCGGCCGCCTCGGCGATGGCGACCAGATCGCGCACCGACCGGTAGGAGCCGTAGCTCGACCCGGCCATCCGGGAGATCGTCTCTTCCATGAGCGTGCCGCCCAGGTCATTGGCGCCCGAGCGCAGCATCTCGGCCGCACCCTCGGTGCCGAGCTTGACCCAGCTGGTCTGGATGTTCGGGATGTACGGGTGCAGCAGCAACCGTGCCATCGCGGTCACCGCACGGTTGTCGCGCGAGGTGGGCCCCGGTCGGGCGATGCCGGCGAGGTAAACCGGCGCATTGGTGTGGATGAACGGCAGCGTCACGAACTCCGTGAAGCCCTCGACGTTCTTGGCCAGCGCCGACTTCTGGATGTCGGCCAGCAGCCGCAGGTGGCCCAGCCAGTGACGCGGCTGGTCCACGTGCCCGTACATCATCGTCGAGGACGAGCGGATGCCCAGTTCATGCGCCGTCTTGATGACCTCGACCCAGGTGGCGGTGGGCAGCTTCCCCTTGGTCAGCACCCAGCGCACCTCGTCGTCGAGGATCTCGGCGGCCGTACCGGGGATGGTGTCCAGCCCCGCCTCCTTGGCGGCGGTCAGCCACTCCCGGATGGACATGCCCGTACGGGTCGCGCCGTTGACGACCTCCATGGGCGAGTACGCGTGCACGTGCATCCCCGGGACACGTTCCTTCACCGCCCGCGCGATATCGAAGTACGCGGTGCCGGGCAGATCGGGGTGGATGCCGCCCTGCATGCACACCTCGGTGGCGCCCACGTCCCACGCCTGCTGCGCGCGGTCGGCCACCTGGTCCAGCGAGAGGGTGTACGCGTCGGCGTCCGTACGGCGCTGCGCGAAGGCGCAGAACCGGCAGCCGGTGTAGCAGACGTTGGTGAAGTTGATGTTGCGCGTGACGATGTACGTCACGTCGTCGCCGACCGTCGCCCTACGGAGGTCGTCGGCGATGCCGCACAGCGCATCCAGGGCCGGCCCGTCGGCGTGCAAGAGGGCCAGCGCCTCGTCGTCCGTGAGCTTCGTCGGATCGTCGGCCGCCTGCTTCAGGGCGGCCCGTACGTCGGTGTCGATGCGCTGGGGCGCCATCCCGGGCGCCGCGGCCTCACGGAGCGCCTCCCAGTCGCCGTACACCTCGTCGAAGTCGTTCCGGCGGTCGCCGGTGCGGCCCTCGGTGTCGATGGTGCGGTGCAGGTCCGTCCGGCCCGAGCCGTGCAGCGAGAACTCCTCGTCCGGCTCCTGCCAGGGGTGCCCCTCGACCACCGCGTCCTCGCGCGCGAGGCCCGTCTCGGGGTCGGCGAGCGCCCGCACGTGCGGCAGCAGCCGCGGGTCCAGCCAGGGCTCGCCGCGCAGCACGAACTCCGGGTACACCGCGAGGCGTTCCTTCAGCTGGAAGCCGCTCTCGGCGGAGCGTGCGGCCAGCTCCTCGATCTGGGGCCAGGGGCGCTCGGGGTTGACGTGGTCCGGGGTGAGCGGCGAGACGCCGCCCCAGTCGTCGATGCCGGCCCCGATGAGCCGCCCGTACTCCGCGTCCACCAGGTTGGGCGGCGCCTGAAGGCACGCACTCGGCCCCATGATGTGCCGCGCGACCGCCACGGTGGCGACCAGGTCGTCCAGCTCCGCGTCCGGCATCCCGCGCATCGCCGTGTCCGGCTTGGCGCGGAAGTTCTGGATGATCAGCTCCTGGATGCCGTGGTACGCACGGGAGACGCGGCGCAGCGCGAACAGTGACTCCGCGCGCTCCTCGTAGTTCTCCCCGATGCCGATCAGCAGTCCGCTGGTGAAGGGCACGGAGCTGCGGCCGGCGTCCTCCAGGACGCGCAGCCGTACGGCGGGCTCCTTGTCGGGCGACCCGTAGTGCGGGCCGCCCGGCTCGCTCCACAGGCGCTCGGCGGTGGTCTCCAGCATCATGCCCATGGAGGGCGCGACCGGCTTGAGCCGCTGGAAGTCCGTCCAGGACATGACGCCCGGGTTCAGGTGCGGCAGCAGCCCGGTCTCCTCCAGGATGCGGATCGCCATCGCGCGCACGTAGGCGAGCGTGTCGTCGTACCCCTCGGCCTCCAGCCACTCGCGCGCCTCGGGCCAGCGGTCCTCGGGCTTGTCCCCGAGGGTGATCAGGGCCTCCTTGCAGCCCAGTTCGGCGCCGCGGCGGGCGATGTCCAGGACCTCGTCCGGGGACATGAACATCCCGTGCCCCTCGCGGCGCAGCTTGCCGGGCACGGTGGCGAAGGTGCAGTAGTGGCACTTGTCGCGGCACAGACGGGTGAGCGGGATGAAGACGCTCTTGGAGTACGTGATGACGCCGGGGCGGCCCGCGGCGTCGAGCCCCGCGTCCCGTACCCGGGCGGCGGAGGCACACAGATCGTCCAGGTCCTCGCCGCGCGCCTGGAGGAGGACGGCCGCCTCGGCCGCGTCCAGCGCCACGCCGTCCCGCGCGCGCCTCAGCGCCCGGCGCATGGCGTTCGCGGTCGGCGCGGGGCGCCGGTTTCCCTGCGGGGGCTGCTCGGGTCCCTGCGGCGGTTGCTCGGATCCCTGCGGGCTGGAAGTCATCCTCCGAGGATACGAGCGGGTGCCGGGGCGGCCGACGGACCGCGGAGACCGTTTTGTGTGCGGATGATCACGCCATACGGAGGTTCCCTCCGACTACCGTCCGGGCAGACATCCGGGGGCACCCGGGCACCGTCGCGCCCCGCCCCCCGCGCCTCACAGGTACTCCGCGTACGCGTCCAGCGCCCGCAGTACCTCACCCTCGCCCGCCGCCGGCAGCTGGACCACCACCTCGTCGATGCCCAGCTCCTGAAAGTGCGCCAGCTTCCCGGCCAAGGGCCGCACACCGTACGGGACGACCACCGGCTCCCCCTCGCGCCCGGCCTCGGCCCACACCCGGCGCAGCTCCGGCAGCGCCTCCGTGAGCCCCCGCCCGCCGATCGGCAGCCAGCCGTCCGCGTACTCCGCGGCGTGCGCGAACAGTGTGGGCCCGGCCCCGCCGCCCACCAGGATGCGCGGCGCGCCCTTCGTCGGCTTCGGGTACGCGTGGCTCGCCCGTACGGAGCCGAACGTCCCCTCGTACGCGGTCGGTTCGTCCGCCCACAGGGCGCGCATCAGCGCGATCCTGTCCCGGGCGAGCGCCCGCCGCGAGGACCACTCCACTCCGTGGTCGGCGGCCTCCTCCACGTTCCAGCCGAAGCCGACGCCCAGCGTGAACCGGCCGCCGGAGAGGAAGTCCAGGGTGGCGACCTGCTTCGCGAGGCCGATCGGGTCGTGCTGGGCGACCAGCGTGATGCCCGTGCCGAGCGCCAGCCGCTCGGTGACGGCCGCGGCCTGGCCGAGCGCGACGAACGGGTCGAGGGTGCGGCCGTACTCGCGCGGCAGCGGCTCGCCCATCGGCGCGGGGGTGTCGCGGGAGGCCGGGATGTGGGTGTGCTCGGGCAGGTACAGCCCGGCGAACCCGCGCTGTTCCAGCTCGCGGGCCAGCCGCACCGGCCGGATCGTCTCGTCGGTGAGGAAGATCGTGGTCGCGATCCGCATGGTCCGTCCCTCCGCGTCGGCAGCCCCGTTCAAGGGCGTGTGGGCGCATGTTGCCGCACCGTCGCCGAGTTATCCACAGGCCTTTCGCGTCGTGTCACACCCGCGTACAACAGTTTTCACATGACGCGAAAAACGTCCGAAGACACTGGCGGAGGAGGGGCGATGGACCGGCGAGACATCTTGAGACTCGGCGCCGTCGCGGGCGCGGCGGGAGCCCTTACGCTCGGCCCCGTGAGCTTCGCAGGCGCCGAGGGGCGCGCGGGTGGACAGGGCGGACCGGGTGGACCGGACGGACCGGCGGACGAGAGCCGGACCGTCTCCGGCCATCTCCCGACCGGCGCGCCGGACTTCGTGTACGTCCCCGTGGAAGTCCCGCCCGGTGTCCGCGAGATCGCCGTCTCGTACACGTACGACAAGCCGCCCGTGCCCGAGGGCACCAATGGCAACGCCTGCGACATCGGCATCTTCGACCAGCGCGGCACGGAGCTGGGCGGTGCGGGCTTCCGCGGCTGGTCCGGCGGCGCGCGCACGGAGTTCTTCCTCCGCGCCGACGCCGCGACGCCCGGCTATCTCCCGGGGCCGATCCGGCCCGGCACGTGGCACATCGCCCTCGGTCCGTACACGGTCGCTCCTCAGGGCCTGCGGTACGAGATCACGGTCACCCTGCGGTACGGCGCCTCCGGCGAGACGCCGAAGCCGGTGTACCCACCGCAGCGCGCCAAAGGCCGCGGCCGGGCCTGGTACAGAGGCGACAACCACCTCCACAGCATCCACTCCGACGGCAGGCGCACCCCTGCCGAGATCGCCGCGCTCGCCCGCGCCGCGGGGCTGGACTTCCTCACCACCACCGAGCACAACACCACCTCCGCGCACGGCGCGTGGGAGGGCCTGTGGGGAGACGACCTGCTCATCCTCACCGGCGAGGAGATCACTACGCGCAACGGCCATGTCGTCGCGATGGGCACCGACCCGGGCGTCTTCCTGGACTGGCGGTACCGCGCCCGGGACAACGCCTTCGGGAAGTACGCCCGCGCCGTCCGCCGGGCCGGCGGCCTGGTCATCCCGGCCCATCCGCACGCCACGTGCATCGGCTGCAACTGGAAGTTCGGGCTGAACGAGGCCGACGCAGTGGAGGTGTGGAACGGCCCGTACACCCCCGATGACGAGGTAACCCTCGCCGAGTGGGACAACACGCTGGTCGCGCACGCCCAGGGCCGCGGCGCCTGGCTCCCGGCCGTCGGCCACAGCGACGCCCACCGCGACCCGGACGTCGTGGGCCTGCCGCAGACCGTCGTCCTCGCCGACGACCTCTCCCGCGAGGCGATCCTGGCGGGCATACGGGCCGGCCGCGTCTGGATCGCCGAGTCGGCCCGGGTCGGCCTCGCCTTCTCCGTCACCGGCGAGCGCGGCGCCCATGCCGGCATCGGCGAACGCCTCCGCGTGGGCCGTACGTCGCGGGTGACCGCCCGTCTGGAGGTCACCGGCGCCCCGGGCTGCACGGTCTCCCTCGTCACGGACCAGGGCACGCGGCACACCGCACCGCTGCCGCCCTCCGGCTCCGGCACGCTCACCTGGCAGACCACGCCCGACAACGCCGCCTACATACGCGCGGAGGTCCGTCACCCAGCCACGAATCGGGCCCTCCCGGGCCCGATGGCAGCCATGACCAATCCGGTGTTCTTGGGGGACGACTGAGGAGCGCTCGACAAACGGGAGGGGGAGGGGTGGGGGGGGAGGCCCCCCGGGGGCGGCGGGGAGAAGGGAGGCCCCACCCGGCGTGGCAGGGAGGGGAGGCCCCACCCGGCGTGGCGGGGAAAGCCCCCAGCCCCCCAGCCCCCCAGCCTCACAGCCCCCCAGCCTCAGTCCTCCACCACCAGCGCCGGAGTACTCCGAGTAAGGACCTCGCCCCGGAAGAACGCCGGGCTGCGGCGTTGCATGATCAGCATGATGACCAGGCCGAGGGCGAGGAGGCCGACGCCGATGACGAAGACCGAGCCGATGCCGTAGACGGAGCTGCCGGTGCCGTAGGCCGGGTCCCAGATGTCGATGAGGGTCTTCACGAAGACGCCGGTCAGGAGCAGGCCGCCGAGGAACGGGAAGATGCCCTTGAAGATCAGGTCGCGGGCGGAGTTGCGCAGCTCGGCGCGGAAGTACCAGGCGCAGGCGAAGGCCGTGATCGCGTAGTAGAAGCAGATCATGAGGCCGAGCGCGTAGATCGTGTCGACGAGGACGTTCTCGCTGAGGAAGGTCATCACGGCGTAGAAGAGGCCGGTGGCGATGCCCGCCGCGATGGTGGCCTTGCCCGGCGACTGGAAGCGCGGGTGGACCCGGGCGAAGGAGGCGGGCAGCGCCTCGTACGTGGACATCGCCAGGACTGTGCGGGCGACCGGGATGAACGTGGTCTGCAGGGAGGCGGCGGCCGAGGCGAGCACGGCGACGAAGAGCAGCACGCCGAGGGCGGAGCCCATGACCGGCCCGGCGAGGGCGGCGAAGACGTTGTCCGAGGTGTCGGGGTTGCCCAGGCCCAGGCCCTTGGTGCCGACGCCGGAGAACATCTGCGCGGCCACCGCGGTGGTCAGGTAGGAGCCGATGAGCACGACCATGGCCAGCATCGCGGCGCGGCCGGGGGTCTTCTCGCTGCCGGAGGTCTCCTCGTTCACGGTGAGGCAGGTGTCCCAGCCCCAGAACATGAAGATCGAGAGGGAGAGCCCCGCGGTGAAGGACGCGAAGGACTTCACCTCGAAGGGGTTCATCCAGGACCACTGGAAGTCGATGGAGCCGGCGAAGTCGCCGGTCCGGGCCTTCACGATCGCCATCGCGACGAAGACGACGAGCACGGCGAGCTGCAGGCCCACCAGGGCGTACTGCAGGCCCTTGGTGGTGGTCACGCCGCGGTAGCTGATCGCGGTGGCGATGGCGACGAAGGCCAGGCAGGTCAGGACGTGGACGGGCTTGTTGCCGTCCAGCGCCGCTATGGATTCGCTGCCGGTGAGCTGTCCGAGGAGGAGATAGAAGAAGGAGGTGGCGACGCCGGCGAGGTTCGAGAGCACGATGATCGTCGCGATCACCAGGCCCCAGCCGCACATCCAGCCGATGCGGGGACCGAAGGCCTTCACCGTCCAGGTGAAGGAGGTACCGCAGTCCGGCACGGCCTTGTTGAGCTCGCGGTACGCGAACGCGACCAGCAGCATCGGCAGGAAGCCCGCGAGGAAGACGGCGGGCATCTGGAGGCCGACCTCACCCACGGTGGGCCCGAGGGTCGAGGTCAGACAGTAGACGGGTCCGACGGTGGACACACCGATGACGGCGCTGCCGAGCAGGCCTACGGAGTTACCGCTGAGGCCCTTGCTGCGAGTGCCGTCCGATGCGTCGCCATTGACGCCCGTCACCGTGTCTCCGGCCGGCGGCCGGGGGTCTACCTGAACCATGAACAGGACGTTAAGCCCTGCTGTATTCGTATCCGGATGATCGAACTCCGCAGCTTGAACCTTGCATGCGAAGGGAAACCGCCGTTAACACTCGCCAAATAGCAGGCACTGTGGCGCCGCCGTCACACAACAGCAAGGTCCAATAGTTGAGATCCGGATTACGGGAACCGCAGCCGTGTCCGTTTTGATGGGATTCAAAAATTTCCCTTGGCTGTCCGCTATCCGGACTGACGAGTCGTGAGCGAGGCGTCGCACGGGAGCCGCAGGCGAGTCCTCGTACGGCTCACCCCGGCCAGACGAGCGACTGGAGCTCGCTGTACGCGCGCAGGGCGTAGGAGCCGACGTCCCGGCCCACTCCGCTCTGTTTGAAGCCGCCGAAAGGGGCCTCCATGTTGCGGCCCACGGTGTTGATGCCGACGCCGCCCGCGCGCAGCCGGCCGGCGACCCGGAAGGCGCGGGCCACGTCGCCGGACCAGACGTAGTCGATCAGTCCGTACTCACTGTCGCCGGCGAGCGCGATGCCTTCCTCCTCGTCGTCGAAGGGGAGGACGGAGACGACCGGGCCGAAGATCTCCTCGCGGACGATGCGCATGTCGGGGGTGCAGTCGGCGAAGAGGGTGGGGGCGACGTACCAGCCGCGGTCGAGCCCCGGCCGCTCGCCGCCCGTGACCAGCCGGGCGCCTTCCTTGCGGCCGAGCGCGAGGTACGCCTCGACGCGGTCGCGGTGGGCCGCGGAGATGACCGGGCCGACGACCGTGTCCCTGGCGCGCGGGTCGCCGACCTTCAGGGCCCCGGCGTACCGCGCGAGCCCCTCGACCAGCCGCTCGTACACGCCCCGCTGGGCGAGCACCCGGGTGGGCGCGGTGCAGATCTGGCCGCTGTAGAAGGAGAAGGTGGTGCCGATGCCGGCCACGGCAGCCGGCAGGTCGGCGTCGTCGAAGACGAGGGCCGCGCCCTTGCCGCCCAGCTCCATCAGCTGACGTTTCATGCCGCGGCCGCACGCCTCCGCGATGGCCCGGCCGACCGCCGTACTGCCGGTGAAGCTGACCATGTCCACGTCCGGCGCGTCGACCGCGGCCTCGCCCACCTCGGGGCGCGCGCCGGTCACCACGTTCACCACGCCCGGCGGCGCCCCGGCCTCCGTCAGCGCCCCCTCCAGCGCCTCCGCCATCCGGAAGACAGACAGCGGGTCCTGCGGCGCGGGCTTGACGACGACGGTGTTGCCCATGGCGAGGGCGGGTGCGATCTTGCCCGCCGGGTTGGCCCAGGGGTTGTTGTAGGAGGTGATGCAGGTGACGACGCCGACCGGGCGGCGGACGGCGAGCGCGCCGAGTATGCCTGCCCTGCCCATCGGCCCGGCCTCGTTGATCTGCGGCGGCAGGGCCTCCTCGACGGGCTCCAGGGCGCCGCGCGCATACCGGTCGAAGCGGGCCGCGCCCACCGCGACCTGCATGCCGCGTGCGGTGGCGGTGGTGGCGCCGGACTCGGCGCGGGCCAGTTCGGCGTACGGCCCGGCGTGCGCCCGGATGATCTCCGCGGTACGGGCCAGAATGCGAGCCCGCTCTTCGGGGGCGGTGCGCGACCAGGGGCCGAACGCCTCGCGGGCCGCCGCGGCCGCCGCGTACACCTGTTCCCGGCTGGCCTCGGGGGCGAGCCCCACGACCTCCTCGGTGGCCGGGTCGATCACCTCGTAATGGCCCAGCTCGGGGGCCACCCACCGGCCCCCGATGAACAGCCGCTCCCCGCGCGTCCCAGGATGCTCGTCGCGCGTCACCGGGTACTCACCGTCTCCGTGTCCCGCCCCGAGCGCAGCACCGTGCCCGGTACGGCCCCGGTCGGCTCGCCGTCGCGCAGCGTCTGTATGCCGTTGACGCGCACGCTCACCACGCCCAGCGCGCGCGAGTCGAGCCGCGGGCTGTCGCCGGGCAGGTCGTGGACGAGGGTCGCGGGCCCGGCGTCGATGCGTTCGGGGTCGAAGAGGACCAGGTCGGCGTGGTACCCCTCGGCGATCCGGCCGCGGTCGCGCAGCCCGAAGAGGCGCGCCGGGTCGTCGGTGAGCATCTTCACGGCCCGCTCCAGGCCGACCAGCTTGCGGCCGCGCAGGCAGTCGCCGAGGAAGCGGGTGGTGTACGGCGCGCCGCACATCCGGTCCAGGTGGGCGCCCGCGTCGGACCCGCCGAGCAGCACGTCCTCGTGTTCCCAGGTCTCCCGGCGCAGCTCCCAGCTGGCCGGGTCGTTGTCGGGGGGCATGGGCCACAGGACGGTACGGAGGTCGTCGGCGGCGCAGATCTCGACGAGGCAGGTGAAGGGGTCCTGGCCGCGTTCGGCGGCGATGTCCCGCACCACGCGCCCGGTGAGGCCCTCGTTCTCCGCCGAGTAGGTGTCGCCGATGACGTACCGCCCGAAGTCCGCCAGCCGCCGGAAGACGCCCGCCTCCTTGCTCTGCGCGCGGCGGAGCATCTCGGCGCGTACGTCCGGGTCGCGGAGTTTCGCGATCCGCTCGGCCACCGGCAGTCCCAGGATCTCGCCCCAGCCGGGGATGAGGTTGAGGGCGCAGAAGGTGCCCAGGGACATGTTCATGGGGGTGAGGATGGGCATCGTGAGGGCGACGATCCGGCCGCCTTCCTTGCGGGCCCGTTCGCTGGCGAGGAGCTGGCGCGGTACGCGTTCCGGTACGGCGGCGTCGATGGTGAGGACGTTCCAGTTCAGCGGCCGTCCGGCGGCCGCGGACATGGCGACGAAGAGGTCGATCTCGGCGTCGGAGAAATGGTCGAGGCAGCCGGCGACGATGGCCTCCAGCTGGGTGCCTTCATGGTCGGCGACCGCGCGGGAGAGGGCGAGCAGTTCGTCGGGGCCCGCGTGCCGGGAGGCGACGGGCGCGCCGTCGCCGTCGGAGTGCGAGGAGGACTGGGTGGTGGACAGGCCCCAGGCGCCCGCGTCCATCGCCTCGTGGAAGAGCCGCAGCATCTCCTGGAGCTGTTCGGGGGTGGGCTGTCCGCCGATGGCGTCGGCGCCCATGACGTGGCGGCGCAGCGCGCAGTGCCCGACCATGAAGCCGGCGTTGACGGCGGTCCGTCCGTCCAGCGCATCGAGGTACTCGCCGAAGGTGTGCCAGTCCCAGGGCGCGCCCTCCTCCAGCGCGACCAGGGACATGCCCTCGACCTTGCTCATCATCCGCCGGGTGTAGTCGGCGTCCTCGGGGCGGTCGGGGTGCAGGGGCGCGAGGGTGAAGCCGCAGTTGCCGCCCACGACCGTCGTCACGCCGTGGTGCAGGGACGGGGTGGCGTACGGGTCCCAGAAGAGCTGCGCGTCGTAGTGCGTGTGCGGGTCGATGAAACCCGGTGCGAGGACGAGTCCTTCGGCGTCCTCTGTCGTACGTGCCGGTTCGGCGACCGCGCCCGGCTCGGCGAGTACGGCGATCCGGCCGTCCCGGATGCCGACGTCCGCGGCATACGAGGGTGCGCCCGTGCCGTCCACGACGGTCGCGCCCTTGATCAGGTGGTCGAGCATGGTGCCGGTACTCCTCTCAGAGACGGATCAGAGACGGGCTCGTCGGATCGGGGACGGGCTCGTCAGCCGGCCGCCCGGCGGAAGCGCGTGGTGCGGTGCACCGGGTCCGTGTCGATCTTCGGGATGACGTGCTCGCCGATCAGCTTGATCGTGTTCTTCGTGTCCTCGGGCGAGATCCCGATGGGCAGCCCGAACGACAGCTGGTCGGCGCCCGCCTGCTCCCAGCGCTTGCACTGCCGCAGCACCTCGTCCGGGTCGCCGCAGATCATCAGCTCCTCGGCGATCAGCAGCTCGATGAGCTCCTCGGTGTACTCGGGGAGCAGCTCGGGCCACTCGGGTATGCCCTCGGGCCGCGGGAAGGTGTCGTGGTAGCGGAAGAGGAGGGACTGGAGGTAGTTGAGGCCGCCGCTCACGGCGATCTCGACGGCCTTCTTGTGCGTCTCCGCGCAGATGGCCGTCGACGTCACCATCACGTTGTCGTTGACGAACGCGCCGACCGGCTCGGCGTCCTTGATCGCCGACTTGTAGGACTCCAGGACCCACTCCATGTCGGAGACCTTCTGCACGCTGAAGCCGAGGACGCCGAGGCCCTTCTTGGCGGCCATCGCGTACGAGGAGGGGGAGCCCGCGGCGTACCACATGGGCGGGTGGCCCTTCCCGTACGGCTTGGGCAGGACCTTGCGGGGCGGCAGTTCCCAGTGCTTGCCCTTGAAGCCCACGTACTCGTCCTGGAGCCACATCTTGGGGAACTCCGCGATGGTCTCTTCCCAGAGCTCCTTGGTGTGGTTCATGTCGGTGACGCCCGGCATGAAGCCCAGGATCTCGTGGCTGCCCGCGCCGCGCCCGGAGCCGAACTCGAAGCGCCCGCCGGAGAGGTGGTCGAGCATGGCGACCTTCTCGGCGACCTTGACGGGGTGGTTGACCGGGGCGAGCGGGTTGAAGATGCCGGAGCCGAGGTGGATGCGCTCGGTGGCGTGCGCGAGGTAGCCGAGGAAGACGTCGTTGGCGGAGAGGTGGGAGTACTCCTCCAGGAAGTGGTGTTCGGAGGCCCAGGCGTACTTGAAGCCGGAGCGGTCCGCCTGGATGACGTACTCGGTCTCCTCGATCAGCGCCTTGTGCTCCGCCTCGGGGTCGGCCTTGGCGCGTGCCGCCGGGACGTATCCCTGTACAAAGAGCCCGAATTCCAAGGGGGTTCACCATCCCAATTTTTCTGACGTACCGTCAGATTCGAATGCGATCGACTGTCCCAGTAGCCACCAGGGCCGTCAATAGCTGACGCCCCATCAGAAAAAGCCGACGCCCGCCAGCCACCCGCCGTCCACGACGAACGGCTGCCCCGTGATGTACGAGGAGTCCGCGCAGGACAGGAAGAGCGCCAGGGCCGCGACCTCCTCGGGCCGGCCGGCCCGCCCCAGCGGTACGAGCTTCCGGTAGAGCTCGTCCACCGCCTGCTGGGACGCGGCCGGGTCGGCCGCCGGGTCGAGCGCGGCCGGGTCGGTCATCGGGGTGTCCACGGCGCCCGGGCACACCGCGTTCACCCGGATGTCGCGGGGCGCCAGCTCCAGCGCCGCGACCCGGGTCAGCCCGAGCACGGCGTGCTTGCTCGCGGCGTAGGCGCCGACGAGTGCCATGCCGGTGAGGCCGGTGTACGAGGCGGTGTTGACGATCGTGCCGCCGCCGGCCGCCGCGATCTCCGGCGCGACGGTACGTATCCCGAGGAAGCAGCCGACCTGATTGACCTGGACGACCTGCTGGAACTCGTCGAGCGGTGTGGAGACCAGCTCGTTGAAGCGGAGGATGCCGGCGTTGTTGACCAGCCCGTCGATCCCGCCGAAGGCGTCCTTGGCGGCGGCCACGGCGGCCGTCCAGTCCTCCTCCCGGGCCACGTCCAGGTGCACGTACCGCGCGGTGTCCTTGCCCAGCTCGTCCGCCAGCGCCCGCCCCTGCTCGTCCAGTACGTCGCCGAGGACGACCCGGGCGCCCTCGGCCGCGAACAGCCGCGCCTCCTGCTCGCCCTGTCCGCGTGCGGCGCCGGTGATCACCACGACCCGCCCGTCGAGCTTGCCCATGCGTGCACTCCTCGGTACGCGTCGGTACGTCTCGGTACGCCTCGGTCGGGTCAACTGGTGAGCAGCGGGGCGACGTCCGCCCCGAAGGCCGCCATCTGGTCCGTGAGTTCCGCGCGGCTGCGGCTGCGGAAGCGGACCTGGATCTGGTGTACGCCGATGGCCGCGTACTCCCGCAGCGAGTCGGCGATGCGGTCGGGGGAACCGGTGAGCGTCCACTTGCCGGTGTCCCAGCCGGGCTCGCCGACGTACAGCGGCTCGGCGATGGCGCCGATCACCAGCGGCTCGCGCACGCCCGCCTTCTCGCGCAGCGCCCGCAGCCTGGCGATCTGCCCGGGCAGCCGGTCCCTGCGGTCGCCCTGCGGGAGCCAGCCGTCGCCCCGCTCGGCGGCGCGGCGCACGGCGGCGGGCGAGGAGCCTCCGACCCAGAGCGGCGGGCGCGGCGTCTGTACGGGCCGCGGGGCCTGGCCCAGCCCCTCGAAGGAGAACCGTTCCCCCGCGAAAGACGGGAACTCCTCCGGCCCCAGGGCCGTTTTCAAGGCGTCCACCGTCTCGTCCAGTACGGCCCCCCGCCGCTCGAAGTTCACCCCCAGCGCCTCGAACTCCTCCCGTACATGCCCGGCGCCGACCCCGAGGATCAGCCGCCCGCCGGACAGCGCGTCCAGCGTGGCGTACTGCTTCGCCGTGAGCAGCGGATGCCGCAGTCCGACCACGGCGACATGGCTCAGCAGCCGTACGTGCTCGGTCACGGCCGCGAGATGCGCGAGCGTGGCCACCGGGTCGTACCAGACCGTGCTCATCGCCCCGGCCAGCCGGCGCGGGATCGCGACGTGCTCGCAACAGGCCACGTACGCGAAGCCGTGCCGGTCGGCGGCCCTGGCGATCTCCACCAGGTCGCGCGGCCCGGCCCCCGCCTCCCAGGGCTCGGCGTAGAGGGTGCTCTGCGACTGGACGGGCAGCTGCATGCCGTACACGAGCCGGCCCGCCTCCGGCGCCCACACCATCAGGCGCCCGCCCCCGCCCACCGGCCGGCCGCCGTCAGCCCCAGCAGCTCGATCGCGTTGCCGCGGACGATCCGGTCGATCACGTCCGGGGCCAGGTGCCCCATCTGTGCCTCGCCGACCTCCTTGGACTTCGGCCAGGTGGAGTCGGAGTGCGGGTAGTCCGTCTCGTACAGGACGTTGCCCACCCCGATCGCGTCGAGGTTCTGCAGGCCGAACGCGTCGTCGAAGAAGCAGCCGTGGACGTGCTCGGCGAAGAGTTCGGAGGGCGGGCGGGTGACCTTGTCGGCGACGCCGCCCCAGGCGCGGTTCTCCTCCCAGACCACATCGGCGCGCTCCAGGATGTACGGGATCCACCCGATCTGACCCTCCGCGTACATGATCCGCAGGTTCGGGAAGCGGTCGAACTTGCCGCTCATGAGCCAGTCGGTCATCGAGAAGCAGCAGTTGGCGAAGGTGATCGTGGAGCCGACGGCGGGCGGCGCGTCCGCCGAGGTGGACGGCATCTTCGAGGACGAGCCGATGTGCATGGCGATGACCGTGCCGGTCTCGTCGCAGGCCCGCAGGAAGGGGTCCCAGTAGTCGGTGTGGATGCTGGGCAGGCCGAGGTGCGGCGGGATCTCGCTGAAGCAGACGGCGCGCACGCCGCGGGCCGCGTTGCGCCGCACTTCCTGGGCGGCGAGTTCGGCGTCCCACAGGGGGATGAGGGTGAGCGGTATGAGACGGCCGCGCGCCTCGGGGCCGCACCACTCCTCCACCATCCAGTCGTTGTACGCGCGCACCCCCAGCAGCCCCAGTTCACGGTCCTTGGCCTCGGTGAACGTCTGCCCGCAGAAGCGCGGGAAGGTGGGGAAGCACAGTGCCGACTGGACGTGGTTGACGTCCATGTCCGCCAGCCGCTCCGGGACGCTGTACGAACCGGGTCGCATCTGTTCGTACGTGATCCCCTCCAGCCTGATTTCGTCCCGGGAGCAGCCGACCGCGGTGTCCAGCCGGGTCAGCGGGCGGTGCAGGTCCTCGTAGATCCACCAGTCGGCGAGCGGGCCGTCGTCACCCGGCGCGCCCATCTTCGGGGCGAACTTTCCGCCCACGAAGGTCATCTCCTTCAGGGGCGCGCGCACCACGCGCGGCCCGGTGTCGTGGTACTTGGCGGGCAGCCGGTCCCGCCAGACGTGCGGCGGCTCCACCGTGTGGTCGTCCACCGAGATGATCCTGGGGAAGGGCTCCGCCGCGTCCGAGGCCGGGGCGCCCGACGGCTGCGTGGTCTCCGTGTCCATCGCCATGCGCCTTACCGTAGCGCCGATCTGACGGGTCGTCAGTAAAGCTGTCGGCAACAGCGTGAGCAACACAGAAACGGATGATTACCTTCCGGGGTCGCCCGTACTGGCCACCGGATCACAGGGGGAGGGATTGTGCACAGACCTGGCCCCTACTGACGCAGGGGCCGCCGACAAGGCAGACTGGCCGATGCGAACGAGATGCACAGGCAGGGGGACACCATGGACGAGAGTCCGGGGCAGGGGCCGCGGCAGCTCCGCTTCACCGTGCTCGGTCCCGTACGGGCCTGGCGGGACGGCACCCCGCTCGCGGCCGGCACCCCGCAGCAGCGCGCCCTGCTCGCCGCCCTGCTGCTGCGCGGCGGCCGCACCGCCACCGCCGCCGAACTGGTCGACGCCATCTGGGGCGACGAGCCCCCGCACGCCGCGCTCGCGGCCCTGCGGACCTACGCCTCCCGGCTGCGCAAGGCGCTCGGCGAGGACGCGGACGCGCTGGTCAGCGAGTCCAGCGGCTACGCCCTGCGGTCCGCCCGTCCGGACGCGCTCGACCTCGACCTGGATCGCGCCGAGGCCCTCGCGGCCGAGGCCGAGAAGGCCCGCGCGAGCGGCGACCGCTGCCGCGCCCGTGACCTGCTGGACGCCGCCCTCGTCCTGTGGAACGGCGAACCGCTGGCGAACGTTCCCGGCCCGTACGCGGAGAATCAGCGCACCCGCCTGGAGGAGTGGCGGCTCTCCCTCACCGAGACCCGCCTCGACCTCGACCTGGATCTCGGCAATCACGCCGAGGCGGTCTCCGAACTGACCGCCCTCACGGCCGCCCACCCCTTGCGTGAACGGCTCCGCGAGCTCCTCATGCTCGCGCTGTACCGCTCTGGACGGCAGGCCGAGGCGCTGGCCGTCTATGCCGATACCCGCCGTCTGCTCGACGCCGAGCTGGGCGTCGAGCCCTGCGCCTCGCTCGCCGAGCTGCACCAGCGCATTCTGCAGGCCGACGCCGGGCTGGAGGCGCCGAGCCCGCCGCCGGAGGAGGAGCACGCCGGCGCGGGCACCACCGTTCTGCGCCCCCAGCAGCTCCCGGCCACCGTCGCGGACTTCACCGGGCGCGCCGCGTTCGTCGCGGAGCTCGGCCAGCAGCTCGCCACGGCCGAGGGCAGCGTCATGGCGGTCTCCGCGCTCACCGGCATCGGCGGCGTCGGCAAGACCACGCTGGCCGTCCATGTGGCGCACGCGGCGCGCGAGCACTTCCCCGACGGCCAGCTCTACGTCGACCTCCAGGGCGCGGGCCACACCCCCGCCGAGCCGGAGGCCGTGCTCGGCGCGTTCCTCCGCGCGCTCGGCACGCCGGACTCCTCCATCCCCGACGGCATGGAGGAGCGGGCCGCGCTGTACCGTTCCACGCTCGCCGGGCGCCGGGTGCTCGCGCTGCTGGACAACGCGCGGGACTCCGCCCAAGTACGGCCGCTGCTGCCCGGTACGGAGGGCTGCGCCGCGCTGATCACCAGCCGCGCCCGCATGATCGACCTGGCCGGCGCGCACCTCATCGACCTCGACGTGATGAGCCCCGAGGAAGCCCTCACCCTCTTCACGCGCATCGTCGGCGAGGAACGGGTCGGCGCCGAGCGCAAGGCCGCCATGGACGTCGTCGGCGCCTGCGGCTTCCTGCCGCTGGCCATCCGTATCGCCGCCTCCCGGCTCGCCTCGCGCCGCACGTGGACCGTGTCCGTACTGGCCCGCAAGCTCGCCGACGAGCGCCGCAGGCTGGACGAGCTGCGCGCCGGCGACCTGGCCGTGAAGGCCACCTTCGAGCTGGGGTACGGGCAGCTGGAGCCGGCGCAGGCCCGCGCGTTCCGGTTGCTGGGGCTGGCCGACGGGCCCGACATCTCGCTCGCGGCGGCCGCCGCGCTGCTGGACATGGACGTCGACGCGGCCGAAGAGCTGATCGAGTCGCTGGTCGACGCCTCGCTCCTGGAATCGGCGGCCCCCGGGCGCTACCGCTTCCACGACCTCGTACGCCTCTATGCCCGCGCGTGCGCCGAGCGCGACGAGCACCCGCCCTCCGAGCGCACCGCGGCCCTCTCCCGCCTGCTGGACTTCTACCTGGCCTCGGCGGCCCGCATGTACGCCCTGGAGCGTCCCGGCGACCGCCTCGTCGACCACATGGAGAACACCCGCTATCCGGGGCTGGAGTTCGAGGACCGCGCGGTGGCGCTGGAGTGGCTGTTCAGCGAGGCGGGCTGCCTGCTGGCCTGCGCCCAGCAGTCCACCGGCGCCGACACCGTGCGCCGCGCCGCCGACCTGCTGCTGCTCACCAAGGACCTGGCCGAGTCCGGCGCCGACGCGCGCCAGCACGACCAGGCCAATACGACGCTGCTCGCCGCCGCCCGCGCCCTCGGCGACCAGCACGCCGAGGCCCGTATCCACACCTCGCTCGCCTACATCCGCACTCTCGCCGGGCGGCTGGACGACGCCGACGAGCACGCCAAGTCGGCGATGCTCCTCGGCCTCGCGACGGACGACCCGATCTCTTCGTCCTACGCGCCCAACGACCGCGGCATCATCGCGGGCGCCCAGGGGCGGCACGCGGACGCCGAGGCGTACCTCAGCCAGGCGCTGATCGCGTTCCGCGACGACCGCAACCAGCAGTCCGAGGCGAGCGCGCTGTGCAACCTCTCGCGGGTCCATCTGGACACCGGCCGGGTGGACAGCGCCATCGGGCTGGCCGAGGAAGGCGTCGCGATCTACCGCAGAATCGGCGCCACCCGGCGGCTGGCCAACGGGATGTACGCGCTGGCGCTCGCCTTCACCGCGGCCGGGCGCCTGGAGGACGCGGCGCAGCAGCTGAATGCCGCGCTGACCATCTTCCAGGACAGTCGGCAGCCGTTCTGGGAGGGCATGACGTACTTCCGGCTGGCCGAGGTCGACCTCGCGGGCCAGCGCCCCGCGCGCGCCGCCAACTACGCCGAGCAGGCCCTGACCGCGCTGCGCGGCGTCGGCGGCGAGCTCTGGCGCGCCAACGCGCTGACCACGCTGGGGCGTGCGCTGAGCCAGGTCGGGCACACCGGACGGGCCCGGGTCTGCTGGCAGGAGGCGCTGTCCAGTTACGAGCGGCTCGGGGCGGCGGAGAGCGCCCAGGTACAGCAGCTGCTGACGCCGGCCGCGGTCGCCTGACCAGCCGTCACCGGGAGCCGACGAGGCCGTCACCGGTCGCTCGGCGACGTCATCGCCGCAGGTCGGCGAGGTAATCGTCGCCGTTTATCGATCGTTCATCGCGGCGCGTCACTCTTCTACGTACCGAACCGCCGCCTCGGGGGGCAAGCGGCTCGGTGCGGCCCCACCGTAATGGTGTTCGGCCTGGTCCACGCGTCCGGCGACCCACGGGGGAGTCGCCGGGCGGTGGACCGCAAGCGCCCACACACGGGAGTTGATCACTGTGAGCACCGAGAAGAAGGTTCCGCGGACCGACGACCAGGACATCATCAAGCCGCTCGACAGCCACCGGCCGATCATCGGCGACGAGATCGTCACCATGGACAGCCACCGGCCCGTCATCGGCGACGAGGTCCTGGCCGCGCAGGAGGGCCAGCGGCCGGTTGCCGGTGACGGCACGATGGCGCCGCAGGACAGCCACCGGCCGATCGCCGAGCCGAAGCTGGAGCACTGAGCCGGCGCACGGTCCGCTGAGCCACACCCGGGGGATCGCAGGGGCCGGCTTCGATGGCACGGAGGGGATGCCGTCGAAGCCGGTCCCTGCGGCGTGTCCGGGGAACGGGTCCGAGGATGGGGCCGGTCGGGAACGGTGGGACGCAGGTAGCTGACGGGCCGTCAGCTTCGCTGCTACAGTCGCGCCACATCCCGTTCCGTTCCGTCCCGCCCATTGCCGGGAGGCGCGCCGTGTATGAGTCCGGTCGGATACGTACGCTCTGGGAGCTGGTCGAGTACCGGGCCGCCGCGTCGGCGGACGCGGTCATGTTCTACGAACCGGACGGGCGGACCGTCACCTTCGGGGAGGCGCGCGAGCGGGCGCTGCGCGCGGCGGCAGGCTTCCGGGAGCTGGGTATCGGCGCCGGTACGCGGGTCGCGTGGCAGCTGCCGACCCGGGTCGGCACGGTGCTCGCCTCGCTCGCCCTGGCCCGGCTGGGCGCTGTGCAGATACCGATCGTCCATCTGCACCGGGAGCGCGAGGTCGGGTACGTACTCGCCGCTTCGGAGGCGGAGTTCGTACTGGTACCGGGGGTGTGGCGGGAGGTCGACTTCACGGCGATGGCCCGCGAGGTGGCGCCGGACGGGACGCGGGTGGTCACCGTGGGCGGCGGGGCGGGGCTTCCGGACGGCGACCCGGCCACGCTTCCGGGCTTCCCCGCGGACGGGGAGCAGGGCGGCTGGATCTACTACACCTCCGGGACGACGGCCGCCCCGAAGGGCGTGCGGCACACGGACGCGTCGCTGATCGCGGGCGGCGTGGGCCTGGCGACCGCGCTGGAGATGTCGGCGGCGGACATCGGGTCGATCGCCTTCCCGTACGCACACATCGCCGGGCCCGACTACGTCATCGCGATGCTGGTGAGCGGCTTTCCCGCGGTGGTGCTGGAGACGTTCGCGCCGGGCGCGGCGGCGGACACGTACGCGCGGCTCGGCGTCACCATGGCGGGCGGCAGCACCGCCTTCTACCAGGCGTTCCTGGAGGAGTCGCGGCGGCGCGCACACGGCGGGAAGCTGATCCCCTCGCTGCGGCTGCTGTCCGGCGGGGGCGCGCCGCTGCCGCCCGAGCTGTACTTCGAAGCGGGGCGCGAGCTGGAGTGCGCGGTGCTGCACGGATACGGGATGACCGAGTGCCCGATGATCGCGATGGGCACCCCGTACGACACCGACGAGCAGCTGTCGCGGACGGTGGGGCGGCCGGTGGCCGGTGCGGAGGTGCGGATCGCCGGGCCGGACGGGCGGGCGCTGCCGGCCGGGGAGCCGGGCGAGGTGACCCTCAAGGGGCCGATGGTCTGCCAGGGGTACACGGACCCGGCGCTGAGGGCTGCTTCGTTCGATGCGGACGGCTGGTTCCACACCGGTGACCTGGGGTTTCTGCGCGCGGACGGGCACCTCGTGCTGACCGGGCGGCTGAAGGACATCATCATCCGCAAGGGCGAGAACATCTCGGCGCAGGAGGTCGAGGATCTGGTGCGGGAGCATCCGGCCGTGGCGGAGGCGGCGGTCATCGGACTGCCGGACCGGGAGCGGGGGGAGCGGGTGTGCGCGGTGGTCACGCTCGCGTCGCCCGGCGGACCGGCCCTCACGCTGCGGGAGTTGACGGACCACCTGCGGCAATCCGGGCTGATGACGCAGAAGTTGCCGGAGCAGCTGGAGATCACGGCCGAGCTGCCGCGCGGCGGACCGCTGGGCAAGGTACTGAAGGGGGCACTGCGGGAGCGGTACGAGAGCCGGGCGAGATAACTGAAGGGAATGCAGGGGTAGTTCACAATTGATGAACGACATTCCGGGTGTATCCGGCGCGAGCGCCGGCAAAGTGGAGTGATCTTGTCCACACGGAATGCGGCTTTCCCACTTGGGCGTGCGAAAGGTGGCTTCGTGGGTAACATCGCGGCGACGATCAGGTGTTCGTTCGCCGCCGCCAACCCACCCCCCACACAAGGACCTTGATGACTTCCATACCGGCGACACTGTTGTGGTGCCTGAGCGCGGGCACGGCCGCCGCGGTGGTGATGATCCTCTTTCTGGTCCGGGCCCGGCAGGGAACCCAGGCCCTGCGCCGGCATCTGGCCACGGCCGAGGCCCGCAGCGCCGCCGCCGAGCGCGGCCACGCCGAGCTCGCCGCCCAACTGCGTGCCACGGAGGACGAACTCCGCCATCTCGCCGAGGCCCGGCTGCCCGACCTCGCCACCTCGCTGGGCCACCCGCACGTCGCCGTGCGCGGGCTGCGCGACCCCCGCTTCACGGGTACCGACGTGGACCGTTCGCTGACCTCGGCGATGGACCAGCTCGCGCAGGCGGTCGCCAAGGAACGGACCCGGGTCGACGAGGCGGCGCAGGCCACGATGCGCGGCGCCACGACGACCATCCAGGCGCTGCTGTACCGGCTGCAGACGCTGCTCCAGGAGATGCAGCACCGGTACGACGACCAGGCCGTCGCCCAGGACCTGCTGCAGGCCGACTTCCTGAACGAGCAGGCGCTGCGCCGGGTGCAGACCACCGGCGTGGTCTGCGGCGCCTGGCCGGGACTGACCCGCGACGACTCGCACCTGGCCGACCTCGTCGTCGGCGCGATGTCGCGGCTGCGCGGGTACGAGCGCGTCCAGGTCAGCAATCTGCTGCGGGACCCGGTGGGCGTGGTCGCGCGCGCCGTCGAGCCGGTCGCCATCGCGCTCACCGAGCTGCTGGCCAACGCGCTGCACCACTCCCACCACGAACTGCCCGTCGTCGTCACGCTCCAGCAGGGCAATCGGGGCGCGTCCGTCATCGTCGACGACTACGGCATCGGCATGCACGCCGATGAGATCGCGCACGCGACGCGGCTGCTGGGCGGCGGGGAGCAGGTGCTGTTCACGGAGCTGGGCGACCCGCCGCGGTCCGGATTCGCCGCCGTCGGGCAGCTGGTGCGCCAGTACGGCTTCACGGTGCACGTCGAGTCCTCGCCGTACGGCGGCGTCCGGGCCGTCGTGTACATCCCGGGCGATCCGCTGCTGACGCTGCTGGACGAGACGGCGCAGCCGATGTCGGCCATGGCCCCGCTGCCGCCGCAGATGGTGCGGGCGCATTCGACGCCGCTGGGGGTGCCGGTGGGTTCGCCGGCCGCGCCGGCGGTCGGCTCGGTGCCGGTGGCGGGTTCAGCGGCCGCGCCGGTGGCGGGTGTGCCGGCCGCGCCGGTGGCGGGGCCGGGTGCGCCGGCCGCGCCGGTGGCCGAGGTCGCGCCGGAGCACGCGCCCGTTCGTATGCCCGAGCGCGAGACCGTTCGTACGCCGGAGTCCGCGCCCGCTCGTACGCCCGAGCCCGAGGCCGCGCGTACGCCGGAGTCCGAGACCGTTCGCACGCCGGAGTCCGCGCCCGATGCGGGGAGCACCGAGCACCTGCCGCGCCGCCGACGCCGTCGGCCCGCCACCGAGCCCGCGCCCGCCCTCCCCCGTACGGAACCCGTCGCCGAGCGCAGCCCGCAGGAGTCCGCCACCCGCTGGGCCGCCCTGCAGAGCGGCACCCTCTCCGGGCGGGCCGAAGCCTCCGGGCGGACCGAAGCCGAGTACCGAATTCCGCGCTCCGAAGGGAACGACCGAGCATGAGCACCCCCGTCCGCCGCCGCGTCACACAGGACCAGTCCTGGGTGCTGGCACCGCTGCTGGAGCTGCCGCACGTCCTGCACGCGGCCGTCATCTCCGGCGACGGCTTCATCGAAGGCTCCTCCCCCGGCCTCGCCCGCGAGGCCGCCGAGGGCGTGGCCGCGATGATGTCGGCGCTGCAGGGCGCGGGCCGCGCCGTGACCGCCGCGTTCACCGGCCAGGACGACGCCCGGCTGCGGCAGACCGTCGTGGAGTCGGCGGAGGGCTGGGTGATCGCCATCCCGGCCGGCGAGAACACCTGCCTCGCGGTCTTCGCCGGACCCGACGTCAACATGGGCGTGGTCTCCCACCAGATGCAGGTCCAGGTCGCCACGCTGGGCGCGAAGGCGATGGGCTCGCCGCCGCGGGAAGCGGGTTCTCCCGCATGACGCCCCGCCAGAGCAACCGGCGTCTCGTACCGGCCTATCTGGCGACCGGCGGCCGCGCCCGCCCCAGCCGCAACACCCTGGACCGGCTCACCGTCCTGTACGGCGCGACCGTCACCGCGCCCGCCGGGCTGCGCCCCGAGGCGCTCCGCGTCCTCGCGCTGCTGCGGCCGGGCGCGCTGACCGTCGCCGAGACCGCGTCCCACCTGCGACTGCCGGTCAGTGTCGTGAAGGTACTGGTCGCCGACCTCGTCGACGCCGGGCACCTGCACGCCCGTTCCCCCATCCCCGAAGCCGAGCAGATCGACCGGCAGATTCTGGAGAGGGTCCTCGATGGACTCCGTACTCTCAAGTCCTAGCGCGGCCGGCGGCACGCGCAGCGCCGCCGAGGGCGCCGACGCCGGCGCCAGGTACCTGTCCGGTACCGACCAGACCCTGGTGAAGCTGCTGGTCGCGGGGCCCTTCGGGGTCGGCAAGACCACGTTCATCCGGGCCCTGTCGGAGACCCCGCCGCTGCACACCGAAGAGGTGATGACGCAGACCGGCGCGCTCGTCGACGACCTCGCCGGGGTCCGCGAGAAGACCACGACCACCGTCGCCGTCGACTTCGGGCGGATCACGCTCGCGGGCGACCTCGTGCTGTACCTCTTCGGCACGCCCGGCCAGAAGCGGTTCCGGCCGCTGTGGCAGGACATCGCGCGCGGCGCGGTCGGCGCGCTGGTACTGGCCGACACCCGGCGGCTGGCCGACTCCTTCGAGGTCATGGACATCATCGAGGAGGCCGGGCTGCGCTACGCGGTGGCGGTCAACACCTTCCCCGACGCCCCCGACCACACCGTCGAGACCCTGCGCGACCACCTCGATCTGCACGAGGACACCCCGCTGGTGCTGTGCGACGCCCGCGACCGCGACCAGTCGCTCGACGCGCTGATCGCCCTCGTCCGGCACGTCCTGGACCACACGCCCATGGAGAACCCGTGACCTCCCCCCACCGGCCCGGGGCCATGCCGCCTCCGGGCTGCCCAGCCCATGCCCACGCGGCCGCCGAACCGGCCCCGCCGACGTCTGCTCCAGCGCCCCCGCACGCCTCCCCGCACGCCGCGCCCTATGCCGCGGCGCAGGACGCCGTGCGGCTGTACGGGCCCGACTTCGCGGCCGACCCGCACGGCATCTACGCCGAGCTGCGGCGGCAGGGGCCCGTCGCGCAGGTCGAGATCGCGCCGGGCGTGCCCGCGATGCTGGTCACCGACTACCGCGCCGCGCTGGAGCTGCTGCACGACGACGCCACCTGGTCCAAGGACTCCCGCCCCTGGATGCCGACCGTGCGCCCGGACTCGCAGGTCATGCCGATGCTCGCCTGGCGGCCCAATGTTTTCTTCAGCGACGGCGAGGCGCACGACCGCTACCGCAAGGTGATCACCGACAGCTTCGCCCTGCTCGAACCGTACGAGCTGCGCGGATACGTGCAGGGCGCGGCCGACACGCTGATCAGCCGGTTCGGCGCCGAGGGCCGGGCCGACCTGATCACCCAGTACGCGCGCGTGCTGCCGCTGATGATCTTCAACCGGGTCTTCGGGCTCCCCGACTCCTACAGCGACCGGCTGATCTCCGCCCTCGCCGGGATGCTGGAGGGCCGCAGCCCCGAAGAGGCCGCGCGGGCCAACGCGGAGTACGAGCGGTACGTCATGGAGCTGGTCGCCGCCAAGAAGGAGCGCCGCGGCCCCGACCTCACCTCCTGGTTCATGGACCACCCCGCCGGGCTCACCGACGAGGAACTGATTCACCAGATCGTCCTCACCATGGGCGCCGGGCACGAGCCGACGACCAACCTCATCGGCAACGCGCTCGCCCGCATGCTCTCCGACGACCGTTACTACAGCACCCTGTCCGGCGGCGCGCTCACCGCGCGCGACGCCATCAACGACGTGCTGTGGAACGACCCGCCGCTCGGCAACTACTCCGCGCACTTCCCCCGCCGGGACGTCTTCTTCCACGGCACCTGGATCCGCGCGGGCCAGCTCACGATGGTCTCGTACGCCGCGGCCAACGCACAGTTCGGCACCGTCCCGCTGGAGCAGCCCGGCGCGGGCGGCGGCGCGCACCTGTCCTGGGCCGCCGGACCGCACGCCTGCCCCGTACGCACCACCGCGCTGCTCATCGCGACCACCGCCATCGAGCGGCTCACCGCCTGGCTCTCCGACATCGAACTCACCGTGCCCTTCGATCAGCTGGAGTGGCGGGTCGGCGCCTTTCACCGCGCGCTGGCCGCGCTCCCGGCCCGCTTCACGCCCCTCACCCCCGATCAGGCAGGAGCCACCCCATGGGACAGCAGCCCGTCGCCATCGACCCGGCCGGCACCGACCTCCCCGGCGAGGCCGCCCGCCTCCGCGCGATAGGCCCCGCCGCGCTCGTCGAACTGCCCGGCGGCATACGGGCCTGGTCGATCGGCGGCCACGCCCTCCTCAAGCGGCTGCTGGCCGACGACCGGGTGAGCAAGGACCCCCGGCAGCACTGGCCCGCCTGGCAGAACGGCGAACACCACGACAGCTGGCTGCAGTCCTGGGTCGGCGTCACGAACATGTTCACCGCCTACGGCGCCGACCACCGCAGGCTGCGCAAGCTCGTGGCACCCGCCTTCACCGGGCGGCGCACCGAGGCGATGGCCCCGCGCGTCGAGCGGATCACCAAGGAGCTGCTGGCGGACCTGGACGCGGCGCCCGCCGGCGAGCCGGTCGATCTGATCTCTTCGTATGCGCACCCCCTTCCGATGCGGATGATCTGCGAACTCTTCGGCATCCCCGAGGAGTCCAGGGCCGAGGTGGGCCAGGTCATCGCCGAGGTCTTCGACACCACCGCCACCCCCGAGCAGGCGTCCGCCACCGCCGCGAAGATCACCGCCGTACTGGGCGACCTGATCGCCCTGAAGCGGCGGGAGCCCGGCGACGACATGACCAGCGTGCTGGTCTCCACCCGGGACGACGACGGCTCCCGCCTGGAGGAGCGGGAACTGCTCGACACCCTCCTGCTGGTGATCGGCGCCGGTTACGAGACGACCGTGAACCTCATCGGCAACGCCGTCCACGCCCTGCTCACCCACCCCGAGCAACGCGCCCTGCTGGCCTCCGGCCGGGCCGGCTGGGACGACGTCATCGAGGAGACGCTGCGCTGGGCGCCCAGCATCGCCAACCTGCCGCTGCGGTACGCCGTCGAGGACATTCCGCTGGCGGACGGCACGGTCATCCCCCAGGGCGACCCGATCCTCGCCGCCTACGCCGCGGCCGGCCGGGACCCCGAGCGGCACGGAGCGGACGCCGACTCCTTCGAGCTGCGCCGCGCCGACCGGGAGCACCTCGCCTTCGGGCACGGGGTGCACTTCTGTCTGGGCGCGCCGCTGGCCCGCATGGAGGCCCGCACCGCACTTCCGGCGCTCCTCGACCGCTTCCCCGACCTGCAGCTCGCCGCCTCCCCCGACACGCTGCAGGCCACCGGCTCGTTCATCGGCAACGGCGTCCAGTCGCTCCCGGTCCGCCTCAACGCCCGCTGAGCACCCGGAGCTTCCCCTTGAGGACCTTGCCACTGGCGTTCCGCGGCAGCTCGGGCAGGAACATCACCTCCCTTGGCACCTTGTAGTTGGCCATCTCCCGGCGCGACCAGACGAGCACTTCGTCCGCCGACACGGTCGCGCCGGGACGCCGCACCACGTACGCCCGGCCGACCTCGCCCAGCCGGGCGTCCGGTATCCCGATCACGGCGGCGTCGGCGATGTCCGGGTGGCACAGGAGCAGTTGCTCGATCTCGGCCGGATAGGCATTGAACCCGCCGACGATGAACATGTCCTTGATCCGGTCGGTGATCCGCAGATTGCCCGCCTCGTCCAGCACCCCCACGTCCCCCGTGCACAGCCAGCCGTCCGGGGTGACGGCGCGGGCGGTGCCCTCGGGGTCCTCGAAGTAGCCCGTCATGACGTGATAGCCGCGCACCCGTACCTCGCCGGGCCGCCCCGGGGCCACCGGGCGCCCCTCGGCGTCGACCACCGCCAGCTCCGTGCCCGGTATCGCCCGGCCCGACGTGCCGGCGATCACCTCGGGCGGATCGCCGCGCCGGCACATCGTGACCACCCCCGAGCTCTCCGACAGGCCGTACGCAGTCAGTACGGTGGCGATCCCCAGCTCCCCGCGCAGCCGCTCGACCAGCTGCAACGGCACCACCGCGGCCCCGGTCACCACCAGTCGCAGCGTCGAGAGGTCGTGCCGCCCGCGCGCGGGATGGTCCAGCAACTGCTGGTGCAGCGACGGCGGCCCCGGCAGTACGGTGATCCGCTCGGCGGCGATGTTGGCGAGCGCGGTGTCGGCGCTGAACACCGGCTGCGGGACCATCGTCGCGCCGCGCAGCAGGCAGGCCAGCACTCCTGCCTTGTAGCCGAAGGTGTGGAAGAACGGGTTGACGATCAGATAGCGGTCCCCCTCGCACAGCCCCGCCAGCTCGCTCCAGACGCCGTACGCACGCAGCGTCTGGGCGTGAGTGATCACGGCGCCCTTGGGCCGTCCCGTGGTGCCCGAGGTGAAGACGATGTCCGACGGGGCGTCGGGCGCCACGGCGTCCGCACGCTCCCGTACGGCCGCGGCCGGCACCCGGTCGCCCCCGTCCAGGAACTCCCGCCACGTACGGAAGCCGACGGGCGCGTCGTCGGCGAGCATCACCGCGTCCCGCAGGTCCGGCAGGCCCGGCAACGGGCCGCGCCCCGTGCCTTCCGCGGTGGCCCGGCGCAGCGAGGCGACGTACGACGTGCCGAGGAAGGTGCCGGTGACGAAGAGCAGCCGGGCGCGGGTGCGGCGCAGCACGTAGGCGGCCTCGGCGCCCTTGAAGCGAGTGTTGACCGGCACCAGGACCGCGCCCGCCGACACCGCGCCGAGCGCGGCGACGATCCAGTCCGCGGTGTTCGGCGCCCAGACCGCCACCCGGTCGCCGGGCGCGACGCCGGCGGCGATACAGGCCGCGGCCGCGCGCTCGACCCGCGCCCCGAGCTCTTCGAACGAGACACGGTCCCGCCCCTCGACCACGGCCTCACGCCCCCCGTACCGAGCGGCGGCCGCTCGCACCAGCCGCGGAATGGTCCCGAACTCGAGGTCGGCCCGCGGATCCGCCGGTCCGTCCGGACCCCCGAGCTCCCCCGGGGCGCCGCTGCCCTCCCCGCCCCTCTGCCGCCGCACCTCGCCGGGCATCGCGCCTGCCTTTCTCCCCCGGCGCCGGGGCGGGCCGTACGGGGTGTCCGGGAGCCCGCCCGGGAGCCGTGCGGCGCGTACCGGCCGGGAGAACCCTGTGCCAGTTAGCTGACTGGTCGTCAGATTAGCGGTAGCCTCCTCGGCTGTCAGCACGGATGCCAGTACGGATGGCAGTACGGACGACCGGCCGGACGACCGACCACGGAGGTGGCGATGGGGGCGACCCTCAAGGACGCTACGGCGATAGCCGGCATCGGACAGACACCCTTCGCCAAGCGCCTTCCCGAATCCGAGAAGACGCTGGCCTGCCGCGCGATCACGGCCGCCCTGGCCGACGCCGGCATCGCCCCCTCGGAGGTCGACGCCTTCGCCTCCTACACCATGGAGGAGACCGACGAGGTCGAGGTCGCCAAGGCCATCGGCGCGGGCGACGTCACCTTCTTCGCCAAGGCCGGCTACGGCGGCGGCGGTTCCTGCGCCACCGTGGCGCACCTGGCCGCCGCCATCGCCACCGGCCAGGCCACCGTCGGCGTCGCCTGGCGCTCGCGCAAGCGCGGCTCCGGCCCTCGCCCCTGGAAAAACACTGCCGTTCAACTTCCCACCCCCGCTCAATGGACCCGCCCCTTCGGCCTGTTGCGCCCGGCCGACGAGATCGGGATGCTCGCCCGTCGCTACATGCATCAGTACGGAGCCACCCGCGACCACTTGTTCAACGTCGCGCTGGCCTGCCGCAATCGCGCCAACCAGAACCCCGCGGCCGTCATGTACGACCGCCCGCTGACGCGCGAGATGTACATGACCGCGCGCTGGATCAGCGAGCCGCTCTGCCTCTTCGACAACTGCCTGGAGACCGACGGCGCGCTGGCCTGCGTCCTGGTCTCCGCCGAGCGCGCCCGCGACTGCCGCCGCACCCCCGTCTACGTCCACTCCGCCGCCCAGGGCCTGCCCGCCCAGCACCACGGCATGGTCAACTACTGGAACGACGACCCGCTCACCGGACCCGCCTGGACCGCCGCCCGACACCTGTGGAAGTCCGCCGACTTCGGCCCGCAGGACGTGGACGTCGCGCAGATCTACGACGCCTTCACTCCGCTCATACCGCTCTCCCTGGAGGGCTACGGCTTCTGCGGGCGGGGCGAGGGCGCGGCCTTCACCGAGAAGGGCGCCCTGGAGATCGGCGGCCGGCTCCCGCTGAACACCGGCGGCGGTGGCCTCTCCGAGGCATACGTCCACGGTTTCAACCTGATCACCGAGGGCGTCAAGCAGCTGCGCGGCACCAGCACCGCACAGGTGCCGGACGCCACGACCTGCCTCGTCACCGCGGGCGAGGGCGTCCCGACTTCCGCGCTTTTGCTGAGGAGTTGACTGTCAGTGAAATTCATGAAACCGAGTGTGACAGCCGCCACTGACAACCGCACCGCGTCCGCCAGGCCTGTGGACAACACCGCCGCGGTGGAAAACTCCGTCACTCCCGCCACGGCCACCGCCCCCGCCGCTACCGGCACCACCACCGCCGACGGCTTTCTGCTTCCCGTCCCCGACGAGGACGGCGCGCCGTTCTGGGCGTACGCGGACCGCGGCGAACTGCGCGTCCAAGCCTGCGCCGACTGCGGCGAACTGCGCTTCCCGCCCCGCCCCTGCTGCCCGCACTGCCAGTCCTTCGCGAGCGAGTGGCGGCGGATGTCCGGCCGCGGCCGCATCTGGTCCTACGTCCGGCCGCACCCGCCGCTGCTGCCCGCGTACGCCGCCCTCGCGCCGTACAACGCGATCGTCGTCGAGCTGGCCGAAGCGCCGCGCATCCGGCTGGTCGGCAACCTCGTCAGCGCGCCGGACGCCGCGCTGAACTCCGTGCCCCCGGAACGGCTGCGCATCGGCGCGGCGGTGAAGGTGACCTTCCACGACATGGCGGACGGCGTGACCGTGCCCCGCTGGCTGCTGGAGCGCCCGTGACCGTACGCGTCGACACCCGGGCCACCGAGGGCGTCGCCCTGATCACCCTCGACCGGCCCGACCGCCTCAACGCCATCGACCTGGCGACCGCCGAGGAACTGGCGGGCGCCTGGCGCGCCCTGCGCTTCGACGACACCGTGCGCGCGGCGGTCGTCACCGGCGCCGGTGGCCGCGCCTTCTGCACCGGCGTGGACCGCTCGGTGCACGTGCCGCAGCCCGCCTCCCCGTACTCCCTCGACGACCCGCTGCTGCGCATCGGCCCCAAGGCGGCCGACCTGTGGAAACCGGTGCTCGCCGCGGTCGACGGCATGGCCTGCGGCGGCGCGTTCTACCTGCTGGGCGAGTGCGAGTTCATCGTGGCCTCCGAGACCTCGACGTTCTTCGACCCGCACACGACCTACGGGATGGTCAGTGCGTACGAGTCGGTCCTCATGGCGCAGCGGATGCCGTACGGGGAGATCGCCCGGCTCGCGCTGATGGGCACCGCCGAGCGGCTCGGCGCCCGCCGCGCGTACGAGGTGGGGCTGGTCTCCGAGCTGACGCCGGCGGGCGAGGCACTGCCGGCCGCCCTGCGCGCGGCCGAGACCGTCGCCGCCCAGCCCACGGAAGCCGTACAGGGGACCGTACGGGCCCTCTGGGCGGCCAAGGAGGCGGCCCGCACTCAGGCGCTGGCGCACGCCCCACACCTTGTAGCGCTCGGCAACCTGCCTCCGGAGCGGCAGACGAAGCTCTTCGAGGAGCGACGGAAGGCCGGCGCCCCTCGGGTGAGATGAGCCCCTACGGGGTCAGCGCACGCTGCGGACCTCGCAGCGTGCGACCTTGCCGGCCCGGTCGGGATGGGCCATGGGAATCCGGAAGACCGGGTCCCCGTGCGCGTCGTCCTCGCCGTCCAGGATCGGGTCGACCTTCTTCTTGCCGGTGTCCACGACGGCACCATTGGCACCGCGGAACTCGACCGTGATCGTCACCTCGTCGTACAGGCCGTCACCCGTCAGGCGGACCTTCGCACCCGGATGGGCCGCCTTCGCGTGCTCCGAGACGCACTCCACGACGGTGCCCTGAGGCGCCGCGCTCGCGCTGGGACTGCTGTCCGAGCCGCCGCTGCCCGAGTAGCCGTCATCGTCGTAGTCGTCGTCATCGTCATAGTGGCTGCTGCCGTGGTAGCCGCTGCTGGAGTGGGCGCTGCAGCCGCCGCCACCGCCGTCGCCTCCGTCACTGCCACGGCCGTGCGGCCGGAAGCCGGTGAGCGTGAGCAGGACGACGGCCACGACGGCCGTGAGCCGCAGATGACGGCGTGACATGAGAATTTCCCCCGGTTCATTGACGAGCGCACGTCACGATACCGGGGCCGGATTGCCGTGGCGGCCCGCGGCGGCACGGCGTAGCGTCGGCTGTGGAGGCATCAGGACGATGCGAAGCGAGGCGACGCTTGTGGTGCGCAACGTAATCGGCTCCCTGATCGCCCTCATCGGAGCGGCGGCCGCCGTATGGAGCCCCTTCCGTCCTTGGTACGACGGCCGTCATGGCGAGGACATCCGTATCGCGGACCTCTTCAACGGGATCACCGGCAGCGGCGCCGATGTCATGCGCTCGCTCCTGCTGCCGATGCTGGTCGCGGCCGTGCTGACGCTGATCGGCGTGGTGCTGCGGTCCCGCCTGGTGATCACACTCGCGGGGCTGGTGGTGCTCGGCTTCACCATCCTGTGGATGGTCCGGCAGGGCCAGGCGGCCGGCAGCCTCACCGTAGGGAACGGGGGCCGCGGCCTGGGCCTGGGAGTCGCGGTGGCGCTGGGCGGCGGCGTCCTGCTGTTGCTGGGCGCGCTGCTGATGCGCGGCCGCCGGGCCCGTCGGCGCCGGAAGGCACGGGAGCGCGAGGAGGAGTACGCGCCCGCACCGTACGGAGGAGAGCCCGACGACCGGTACGCGTACGAAGGCGGGCCCGGGGGCGCGCCGTACGCCTATGAGGGGCAGCCGGATCAGCGCCCGTATGCGCCGCCTCCGGACGGCCCCTACGGACAGCCGCCCATCGCCCCTTATGAAGAGCAGCCCGCGCAGCAGACCGTCCGGTGGCCGGGCGCCGGCGGGTCCTCGGCCGGCGGCCCCGCACCGGAGCCGTGGCCCCCGACGACGCACGACGGCACCACCCCCGCGGCCGGTACACCGACAGCCGCGTCCCAGCAGCCGTATCAGGGCGAGAGGCCGTACCCGGACCAGGACCGCCCGTACCGGAGCGAGCCGCCGACCGAAGACGCGCACCCCACCCCGCCGACCCCGCCGGCCGACCGTACACAGCCGCTGCCGCCCGTCCTCGGCGACCGGCAGACCGGAAAGGGCCGCCCGCCCGAGGAGCGCTAGCCGTCCGGCCCCCTTAGGGCCGGCGCAGGCCCCCGCCGACAGGCCCGCGCGGCGCCCCTAGGAGCGCCGCGCCTGCCCCGTACCCTTCGCGGCGTCCAGCGCGTACACACAGCGGTCCTTGCTGCAGGCGTAGACGACGCCCGCTGCGGCCACCGGGGTACCGGTGATCTCGCCGCCGGTCGCCAGCTTCCAGCGCAGCTGGCCGCCCATCGCGTCCAGCGTGTACAGGCAGTGGTCGGCGGACCCGAAGTGCACCCGGCCGTCCGCGGCCACCGGTGCCCCGACGACCTCCCCGCCCGCCTGGAAGCGCCAGCGGGGCGTGCCCGAGACCGCGTCCAGCGTGTACAGGGCGTTGCCGCTGCCCAGGTGCACCGCGCCGTCGGCGACCAGTACCGGCTCGGTCGACTGGCGCGCCTCGGTGGCGATCCGCCAGCGGTCCCGGCCGTCGTTCGCGTCCAGCGCGTAGACCGTGCCGAGGTAGTCCGCGAGGTAGATGCCGCCGCCGGTGACGGCGGGACCGGGGGCGTACGCGGGCGGCGCCAGGAAGACGGCCGGCGCCTCGAAGTGCCAGCGGACGTCGCCGCGGTTGCTCTCGATGGCCAGGATGCGCGTGCCGGCCGCGACGTAGACCACGCCGTCCGGGGCGGTCAGCAGCCGCACGGGCACCCCGCCGCAGGACGCCGCGTCCCCGATGGGGTACGACCAGCGCTCGGCGCCCGTACGGGCCTCCAGCGCCTTCAGCCGGGCGTCCGCCCAGACGTACACCGTGCCCTCGTGCACGACGGGACCTGACTCGGCGGTCTCGAAGTCGGTCTGTGCGCCGCCGATCTCCCACAGCAGCTCTCCGTTGGCCGCCTCCCACGCCTGCACGCCGCCGCCGCGGGTGCCGGTGACGACCGTGCCGCGGTCGACTCCGAGGCTGTAGACCCAGCCCTCGGTGTTCAGCCGCCACAGCTCGGAGCCGTCGGTGGCGTCCAGCGCGTACAGGCTCGGGCCGTCCGAGGCGTGGATCCGGCCGTCCGCGACGGCCATCGCCCAGGCGACCTCGCGGGTCTTGAACTGGCGCCGCCCGCTGGCCACATCGAGCGCGTGCACCTCGAAGGACGTGACGTACAGCAGGTCACCGGAGACGACCGGGGTGCCCCACACGTCGTTGGACATGCGGAAGCGCCAGGGCCGCCAGCGGCCGTGTCCGGCCTGCGCCGCGGGATCGCCGGGCTGACCCGTCGCGGGCGCGCCGTGGGCGCCCTGCGGGCCCGGTGCGGGCTGCGGAGGCACCGCGGGCGGCGGGCCCGCGGGCCCCGGCGCCGGCACGCCGGCCGGCGGCCGTACCCAGTTCGTCGTGGGGGCGGGCTGCGCCTGCGGGGCGTGTCCCTCCGCCGGCCGGGGACCGGGCCCTATCGGGGCCGCGGCACCGCCGAGCCGTACGGAGCCGTCCGGACCCTCCACCTCCTGGGGCGGCGCGGGCGCAACGGGACCGGTGGCCGCGGGCGCGACGGGGCCGGTGGGCGCAGGCGCGACCGGCCCGGTGGGCGCCGCCTGCGCACGCGGTGCGCCGCCGCGCGGGTCGCCGATCCGGCGTGCACCCGGCCCGATCGCCGCGGAAGCGGCCCATCCGGGGTCGCCAGTAGGTGCGGGCATCGGCGCGCTCTCCTGGCGCTGCGGCGCCGGGGGCGGCGCGGACGGTACGGGCGGGGCTGCGGGCGGCTGCTCCGGCGGTGCGGAGTACCCGCCCCGGGCGGCGCGGCCCGATGAGGCCGCGGCGCGCTGGGCGGGCTGCCGGGCGGCCGCCACCCGGCCGCCGCGCCGGCTCTCGATCAGCCCCACGGCGTTCCCCGGCAGCCAGGCCGAGGCCGTGCCGCTGTCGTCGGTACCGGAGCCGAAGAGGTGCGGCGCCAGCTGGGACTGCAGGTCGGCGGGGCTGGGCCGGTGCTCGGCCGCCATCTGCATCGTGGCCTCGATCAGCGGCCGCAGCTCGTCCGGCAGGCCCTCCAGGTCCGGTCCCTCGCGCAGCAGCATGAAGACCGTCTCGACCGGGTTGGCGCCGTGGAAGGGGGCGTGCCCGGTGGCGGCGAAGACCAGGGTGGAGCCGAGCGAGAAGATGTCGCTGGCCCCCGTGACGCTCCGCGAGTCGCGCGCCTGCTCGGGCGACATGTACGCCGGCGTGCCGACGGCGACGTTCGTCATCGTCAAACGCGTGTTCGACACACCGCTGGCGATGCCGAAGTCGATCACTCGCGGCCCGTCCTCGACGACCAGGACGTTCGACGGCTTCAGGTCGCGGTGCACCAGGCCCGCGCCGTGGATGGACTGCAGGGCCTCGGCGACACCGGCCGCCAGCCAGCGCACCGCCTGGGCCGGCAGCGGCCCGCACTCATTGACTATTTCTTCCAGGGAGGGAGCGGGGACGTACGCGGTCGCCAGCCACGGCACCGCCGCGCGCGGATCGGCATCGACCACCGCCGCGGTGTAGAAGCCGCTGACCGCGCGCGCCGCCTCCACCTCGCGCGTGAAGCGGACCCGGAACAGCTGGTCCTCGGCGAGCTCGGTACGGACCGTCTTGATCGCCACCCGCCGGCCGGAGGCCGAACGCGCGAGATACACCAGCCCCATACCGCCGGCACCGAGACGGCCGAGCACCTCGAACGGGCCGATCCGCCGGGGATCGTGCTGCGTCAGCTGCTCCACCACTTGCCTGCCACCTCCCCGTGGGGCGTCAAAGAGACTCTCAAAAGCCAAGAGCCACCGAGAGCCACCGCCCCGAGCAGCGTCTCACCGCCTGGCCGATTCGGCCGTACGCGTGCTGATTCTTCCTGGCGAAGCCGACGGTTGCGAACCCGGGGGCTTCCCGTCGTGTCCCGTGTCCCGCCGAGTGGTACACGCAGGGCTCGTTACCTGCCGTTACACCCCGTATACGGGAGCGCGTCGGGCCCCGTTCATGCGCCGACCGCACATATGTCCGGTGACCACCGGGTGGCCGACGTCACGGCCCGGCGCACCCGCCGGTACGTGCCGAGCGCGTAACCGCGCCCCGGTGTGCGGTCCGTCGTCGCCATTCCCATCCCCGTACGTACTGTTCGCCCCGCGTGCTCAGCCGGCCTGCCGCCGAGCCCACGGACCCGTTGCCGGGCCGCGCCGCCCGCGGCCCGGCAGCGGGAGCTGCCTCGCCCCAATTCTGCTGTGCCGAACGGCGTTCGGGGGCCATGACCACGAACTAATTGGCGGATCGGTACGCCTGCTTCGCAAGAGGAGGGCCGTTTTGGGCCGAGGTGACGCCAAATGCACCGCAAAAGGCAAGGGGGAAGCTTGAACGTGTGGGGCGAGAGAGGCGCGAGGGACGATGAGGCATTCCGCGGGACTACTTCGGCGCCATCAGCCCGAAGGCCGCACCCTGATTGTCGACCACCAGGGCGAGGGGGCCGCCCGGCGTCCCCTGGGGCTCGCTGAGGACCTTGCCGCCCTGCCGGACCGCCGTCCGCAGGGCCGCTTCCATCTCCTCGGCCAGGAAGAAGACGGTGAAGTGCGCCGGCAGCTCGGCCGGCGCCCGCGCGTCGAGCACGATCCGGCACCCGATCTCGCGCTCCTGCCCGGCGATCCGCCACGGCAGGAACGTGGGGCTCGCCATCGGCCCCTCGGTCACCCCTTCGAAGCCGAAGACGTCCCCGTAGAAGGCGTCGACAGCCTCCGGTTCGCGCGTACTGAGACCCATCCATGCGTACGCGCCGGGCTCGGCCTGCACCTCGAAGCCCTGATGCCGGCCGGCCTGCCAGGCACCGAAGACCGCGCCGCCCGGATCGACGCCCAGCATCATCGCTCCCAGGTCGCCGATCGGCGTGCCGCCCGAGATCACCTGGCCGCCCGCCTCCCGGACCTTGGCGACGGTCCCGTTGATGTCGGACGTCGCGAAGTAGACGCCCCAGACGGTGGGCATCCGGCCGTCCTTCTTGGGCAGCAGGCCGGCGGCCTTGCGCCCGTCGAGCAGGGCCGTCGTGTAGTCGCCGAACTCGGGAACGCTGTCCGAGAAGGTCCAGCCGAACAGCTCTCCATAGAAGCGCTTGCCCGCTTCGAGATCCGGCAGCATCGCGTCCGCCCAGCAGGGGGCACCCTCCGCAAAAGCCGTCATACGGACAAAGTAACCGGGCTTTCCGGCACGCGCCCGGCGCATGCCCCCGCGCGCACTTCCGCACATCACCCCGTACACGCGCCCCTGCGCATACCCCCGGGTGGTTGTCCACCGAAGTTGTCCACAGGCTGTTGATAAGACGATTCACTTGATCAGGCCAGTGTCGTCGAGGCGGCTCCGCGACCCCGAAGCCGTGCGGCGAAAGCCGATTACCGGCCCGATTCGCCCCATCCCCATTTGCAGGCAGCCAAATCGCGCTCCGATCACCCCTCGGTAAGCTGACGGCATGACAGGACAAGTTCGAACCGTCGACGGCAGAGTCGCCGGCCGCCGCGGGCAGGCGACCCGGCAGAAGCTCCTCGACTGCCTCAGCGAGATGCTCAGTTCGTCCCCGTACCGGGACGTCAAGGTCATCGACGTCGCACGCAAGGCGGGCACTTCCCCCGCGACGTTCTACCAGTACTTCCCCGACGTCGAAGGCGCCGTCCTCGAAATCGCCGAGGAGATGGCCAAGGAGGGCGCGAGCCTGACCGAACTGGTCGCCGGGCGCTCCTGGGTCGGCAAGACGGGCCGGCAGACGGCCGAGGAGCTGGTCGACGGCTTCCTCTCCTTCTGGCGGAAGCACGACGCGATCCTGCGCGTCGTCGACCTCGGCGCGGCGGAGGGCGACAAGCGGTTCTACAAGATCCGCATGAAGATCCTGAACGCCGTCACCAACTCCCTTACGGACTCCATCAAGGAGCTCCAGGCCAAGAACAAGGTGGACAAGGAGGTCAGCCCCGCGGCGATGGCCGGCTCGCTGGTCGCCATGCTCGCCGCGGTCGCCGGCCACCAGAAGGGCTTCACCAGCTGGGGCGTCAAGCAGGCCGAGCTCAAGCCGAACCTCGCGCTGCTCGTCCATCTCGGCGTGACGGGCAAGAAGCCCGCCAAGTAGCCGGGGCGCGGCGAGCGACCGCCGCCCCCGGCGCGACGCGTCGCCAGGACCGCGCACGTCCTGCCGCGCACGCGTCCCCCACCGGCCCGCCCTTCGTCCTGCCATATCTGCACACACCTCGGGCACCGCCCGGACTCCCATCGGGAGCCGGACGGTGCCCGAGGCGTATCCGGACGACGCGCGCGCGGCGCATACGGACGCCGCGTCCGAGGTGTATCCGGGCGGGGCGCGCCCTACGTATGCCGGATCCGCAGCACTACGGAGCAGGCCTGCCCGTACCCGCTTATCTGATGTACCGTCAGTTTCATGACTACCGGGACCGGTACGACTCCTCCGTCACGTACACGCAGGGTCGCCGTCGCCGGAGTGGCGCCGGCCGACTGCGGACGCGTCGACGACGCCACCCCCTACGCCCTGCACGCCCAGGCCGCCCGCCGGGCGCTGGCCGACTCCGGGCTGGACCGCTCGGTGATCGACGGCTTCGCCTCCGCCGGGCTCGGCACGCTCGCGCCGATCGAGGTCGCGGAGTACCTGGGCCTCCGCCCCACCTGGGTGGACTCGACCTCCGTCGGCGGCTCGACCTGGGAAGTCATGGCCGCGCACGCCGTCGACGCGATCGCCGCGGGCCACGCGAACGCGGTACTGCTGGTGTACGGATCGACCGCGCGCGCCGACCTCAAGGCGCGCCGGCGCACCGCCGACCTCTCCTTCGGGGCACGCGGCCCGCTGCAGTTCGAAGTGCCGTACGGACACACCCTGATAGCCAAGTACGCGATGGCCGCGCGCCGCCACATGCACCAGTACGGCACCACGCTGGAACAGCTCGCCGAGGTCGCCGTTCAGGCGCGCGCCAACGCGGCGGCCAACCCGGACGCGATGTACCGGGACCCGATCACCACCGACGACGTGCTGGCCGGGCCGATGATCGCCGATCCGTTCACCAAGCTGCACTGCTGCGTCCGCTCCGACGGCGGCTGCGCGGTCCTGCTGGTCGCCGAGGACCGCGTACCGGACCTGGCCCGGCCGCCGGTCTGGGTGCTCGGCTCGGGCAGCGCCGTCTCGCACACCACGATGTCGGAGTGGGACGACTTCACCGTCTCGCCGGCCGCCGTCTCCGGGCGGCTGGCCTTCGAGCGGGCAGGCGTGCGCCCGGACGAGATCGATATCGCCCAGATCTACGACGCGTTCACGTATATGACGCTGGTGACACTGGAGGACCTCGGGTTCTGCGCGAAGGGCGAGGGCGGCGCCTTCGTCGAGAAGGGGCGGCTGCTCCGGGACGGCGCGCTGCCGACGAATACGGACGGCGGCGGCCTCGCCGCCTGCCATCCCGGGATGCGCGGTCTGTTCCTGCTGGTCGAAGCGGTGCGGCAGCTGCGCGGCGAGGCGGGCGAGGGCCGTCAGGTACGGAAGGCGGGCGGCCGGCTGCCGCGCCTCGCGGTCGCCTCGGGCACCGGCGGGTGGTTCTGCTCGTCCGGAACGGTGGTCCTGGGGGCGGAGTGAGGGCGCGGGCGCGGTACCGCACGGCGCGCGAAGGTTGCGTTGGAGCGCGCTCCAGCTCCTAGCGTCGGGCTCACGACCCAACCAGAGGGGGAGCCATGCGGTACACGCTGTTCGGCAGGACCGGTCTCCGGGTGAGCGAGGTGAGTCTCGGCACCATGACGTTCGGCGGCGACCAAGGGTGGGGCGCCGCCGAGGACACCAGCCGGCGGATCTTCGACACGTATGCCGACGCGGGCGGCAACTTCATCGACACCGCGAACAATTACACCGGCGGCAGCTCGGAGCGGATCGTCGGCGAGCTGCTCACCGGCCGCCGGGACCAGTACGTACTGGCCAGCAAGTACACCTGCGCCACCCGCAAGGGGGACGTGAACGCGGGCGGCAGTCACCGCAAGAACCTCGTGCAGTCGGTGGAGGCGAGCCTGGACCGGCTGCGCACCGACCACCTGGACATCCTCTGGGTGCACGCGCGGGACAACTTCACACCGGTCGAGGAGGTCATGCGGGCCCTGGACGACATCGTGCGGGCCGGCAAGGTGCTCTACGTCGGGGTGTCCGACTGGCCGGCCTGGGAGATCGCGCAGGCGAACACCCTTGCCGAGCTGCGCGGTTGGACCGCGTTCGCCGGATCGCAGCTGCGTTACAACCTGTTGGAGCGCACGCCGGAGCGCGAACTGCTCCCGCAAGCCCGCGCATTCGACCTGGCCGTGCTCGCATGGGCGCCGCTGGCCGCCGGCAAGCTCACCGGCAAGTACCGCCGCGGCGAATCCGGCCGGTTGCAAGCCCTTGGCGGGGAGAACAGCGCGGACCAGCAGGAAGAGGCGGTCCTCAGCGCCGTCCTGGAAGTCGCCGAACAGGGCGGCTGGAGCCCGGCCCAGGTGGCGCTGGCCTGGCTGCGGCAGCGGCCCGGCAACATCATTCCGATCGTCGGCGCCACGAAGGAGAGCCAGCTCCTGGACAACCTCGCCGCGGTCGACGTGGAGCTGGACGCCGACGCGGTGGCCCGGCTGGACGAGGTGAGCGCGGTACCGCTCGGCTTCCCGCATCAGTTCCTGCGCGAGCCGGCGGTCACCGAGAACGTGTACGGCGACCGCTGGGCCGCCATCGACGACCGGCGCTCCACCTACCGGCGCACGCCGCACGAGATCCGCTAGCGGCGCCGCACCGGACAGCCGGTGCCGCTCGCCGCCATCGCGGCGCTGGTCGGCGTCAGTCTTCGAGCAACGCCCGGAGGACCGGGCCGGCATGTGTCCACAGGAGCATGCCGCCCGCGTCCGGTACGAGGTGGCGACGTGCGGTGCGTATACGGGTGGCGAGCCGGGCGCCGTGGTCCGGGGAGTGCGTGGGAGCGGTGTCCAGCGCGCCGTACCAGAGGTCGACCGGCACCCGGATCACGCCTGGGTCGAACGGCCAGTGGCTCATGGCCAGCAATGTGTCGCGCGCATAACCGGCCGGGCCCGGTGCGAAGCCCTCGGCCACCGCCTCCCGGAAGGCGGCGGCGAACGCGGGCTGTTCCAGAAGGGCGCGGTCGCGCGCGCCGCTGCCCGTGGAGACCAGTTCGTACAGCACCTCCGGGCTCCCGAAACCGGCGAACGAGCGCTCGGCGGCCACGGGGTCGGCCGCGGCCCGCTCGGTGAGGTACCGCACCTCTTCCGGCAGCAGCGCGTCGAATGCGGGCGCGGCGAGCTCGTCCGTACCGGAGACCACCGCGAGCCGGGTGAACACCCCGGCGGCGGCACAGGCCAGCGCGAACGGCGCGCCCTGGGAGAAGCCGACGCCGCGCAGCCCCGAGAGCCCGTGCAGCGCGGCGAACTCCCGTACGTCCTCGGCCCAGCCGGTGAGCGTACGGCCGGGCGACGGGTCGGAGGCGCCCAGCCCGGGGCGGTCCACGGAGATCAGCCGTACACCGAGCTCCTCGACCGCCTCCGCGCCGAAACCGAGCCGCCGGGACGTGGCCGCACCGGGGCAGAGCAGTACCGGTGTCCCGTCCTCGGGACCCCACTCGCCCCAGGCCAGCCGCCGCCCGCCGGCCAGCCGGACGGCACCTCGCCGGGCAGGCGCGGGCACGGCGACGGCCGTCCCGGCCGAGATCGCAGACATGGCACCAGCGTCCGTCCCCGGCTCCGCCCACCGCAACCGATTTGCCGACGGGGGCGCGAGGGACGCGAGCGGCCCGGCGGACGTACGCTGCCCGGCATGACCACGACGGACGACTCCCCCGAAGCCCACGCCTTCCGCGACCTGCTGCGCACCCTGCGGGTCTGGCCGGGCGAACTGCCCGCGTTCGACCCGTACGCGGCCCCTGACGCGCCGCTGCCGCTGTTCCGGCAGTGGCTGGGCGAGGCGGCCGCCGCGGGTGTGCCGGAGCCGCACACGATGGCGCTGGCGACCGCGGACGCGGCGGGCGCCCCGTCCGTACGCATCGTGATGCTGCACGACGCCGACGAGAACGGCTGGCACTTCGCCTCCCACCGCGGCAGCCGCAAGGGCCGCGAGCTGGCCGCCAACCCGCGTGCCGCGCTGTGCTTCTACTGGCCGCTGATCGGACGCCAGATCCGGGTCTGCGGCCCGGTCACGGCGGGCACGCCGGAGGAGAGCTCGGCCGATCTGCACCGCCGTTCACCGGGCGCGCTGGCCGCCGCGCTCGTGGGCCACCAGAGCGAGGTACTGGACTCCTACGCGGAGCTGGAGCGGGCCGCGGACGCGTCGTGGACGCGGGCGCAGCGCGAGCCGGAGGCGGAGGTGGTGAGCTGGACGGCGTACGTGTTGCGCGCCGAGGAGGTGGAGTACTTCCAGGGCGACGCCCGCCGCCGGCACGTACGGCTGCGCTACCGGCGTGCGGGCGGTGCGGCGGGCGATGGCTGGCAGCGGGAACTGCTCTGGCCGTAGCCCGTCCCGGCGGTCGGAACCTGAGCTCTGGGCCGGGGCTCAGAAGCGCTGGTACATGATGTGCAGCCCGACATAGCCCTTCTCCGGGTGCAGGAACGCCTCCGGCAGGGTCGTCATGATCTCGAAGCCGAGTGACTGCCAGAGGGCGACGGCACCGGTGTTGGTCTCCACGACGGAGTTGAACTGCATCGCGCGGTAGCCCTCGGCGCGCGCCCAGCGCAGTACGTACTCGCCCAGGGCTCGGCCGATGCCCTTGCGGCCGTGCGCCGGGTCGACCATGAAGCTGGCGCTGGCGATGTGCGCGGCGCCGCCCATGTGGTTGGGGTTCATCTTGGCCGTACCCAGGACCGTGCCGTCCCCGTCGACCGCGACGACCGTGTGGCCCGGCGGGCCGAGCATCCACATCGCGCGGCCCGCCTCCTTGTCGAGGTCGCGCGGGTAGGGGTACGTCTCCCCGGCGGCGACGATCGCACGGAAGAACGGCCAGATGGCGTCCCAGTCCTCGGTTGCTGCTTCCCTGATCAGCATCCGCCCAGGGTGCCTCCTGGCGCCGCGCGCCGCCATCGGATTTCGCTGCTCGGGTCGGGGCTCGGCTGGCCTCCGGCGGATCAGGACGTGCCGGACGCGGGCCGGAAGACCGGGACCGCGGGGCCGCCCTCACCATCGCCCTCACCGATGTCGCGGAAGTGGACCAGCAGCTCCATGCCGATCCGCAGCTCGGCCTCGGGGCAGTCGATGACCTCGGTCATCATCCGCGGCCCCTCGGCGAGGTCCACGACGGCGGCGGTGTACGGGACGCGGCCGCCGAACGGTGGAAGGTCGTTCCGGTGCACCACGGACCAGGTGTACAGCGTGGCCCGGCCGCTCGCCGCCTCCCAGACCACGTCCTCGCTCCAGCAGCGCGGACAGAACTCCCGGGGGTAGTGGTGCGCGGTCCCGCAACCAGTGGCCCGGCAACGCCGGATCAGCAGCCGCCCCTCCGCCGCGGCATCCCAGTACGGCCGGGTGAAGGCATCGGCCTCGGGCAGGTCGTACCGGGTCGCGGCCGAGCGCATCGAAGCCCCGGGCGCCGAAGTACCGTTCGTCGGGTTCGCGGTCATCAAAACAGTCCCATCGCGGCGTCGAGCGACCAGGTCTGCCAGCCCATCGCGCCCAGCGCGACGAGCGAGATCAGGGCCATCATCGCGTTCTGCCCCTGCTCGGCCCAGTCGTGGATCATCAGTACGAGGTAGAGCAGGTTCAGCACCAGGCCCGCGACCAGCGCGACCGGCGTGAGGAAGCCGAGGACGAGACCCGCGCCGAGCGCGAGTTCCGCGTACACGACGACGTACGCCATCGCCTTCGGGCGCGGCCGTACGACCACGTCGAAGCCGCGGCGCACCACGGCCCAGCGGTGGTCGGCCGCCACGCCGGCGGCCCACGCGATGCCCGTACCACGCTCGAACCAGCCCTTCTTGTCCTTGTGCCGCCAGCTCTCCAGCCACCACAGCCCCAGGCCGATACGGAGTACGGCGAGCCATTCGGGCCCACCGAGCCAGATCGTCTGCATCGCACGCCTCCCGTGGGGCTGTTCTGACGGCGCGTCAGGTATCGACCGAGCCAGTTCAGCGGAGGGTGCGGCCCGCGCGCAAGGGGTGGGGCAGGGGTGGCACCCCCGAGGCGCATCGGTTCGCACCATTCCTGACTGGGCGTCAGTTCTGTAATCTGACTGCCTGTCAGGTACCTGCCTGCCAGGTACGCATCGGCGGTCAGACGGGAGCGGCGCAGCGATGCTGGGATCCACTCATGGCACCCTCACCACTCACTCGCGGCCCGCCCGGGTCGTGGCCTGCGGAGGGCCGACGCCGCAGGCCGTGCACGGGACGGCCGGCCCGGAGCAGGGCAGCGGCGCCCCCGGCACGGGCGGCGGCCGGGACGGCACCGGCGACCTGGACGTGAGCGGGCGACCGCTGTCCGCGGCCGTGCCGGACCTGGACCGCTTCTTCCGCCCCCGGTCCGTGGCCGTCATCGGCGCCTCGGACAGCGAGGGACGGCCGCACACCGGCATCACCCGCCGGCTGATCGACTGGGCCGAGCGGGTCGGCGCCCGGCTGCACCCGGTCAACCCGGGCCGCACCTCCGTCTTCGGGCTGGCCTGTCACACCTCCGTCTCCGACCTGCCGGAACAGGTCGATCTCGCCGTACTGCTGGTCGCCGATCCGCTGCCGGTCATCGAGGAACTCGCCGACGCCAAGGTGAAGTTCGCGGTCGCCTTCGCCGCCGGCTTCGCGGAGACCGGCGCCGACGGCGCGGCCGCGCAGGAGCGGCTGGCCGCGGCCGTCGCCCGCTCCGGCATCCGGCTGCTCGGCCCGAACACCAACCTCAACGCGTTCGAGACGTTCCGCGAGGACCTGGACGGGCCGGCGATCGCGCTGATCACCCAGTCAGGCCACCAGGGCCGCCCCGTCTTCGCCCTCCAGGAGCTGGGCATCCGCCTCTCGCACTGGGCCCCCACCGGCAACGAGGCCGACCTGGAGACCGCGGACTTCCTCTCCTACTTCGCCTCCCGTCCCGAGGTGGGCGCCATCGCCGCGTATGTGGAAGGGCTCAAGGACGGCCGCAGTTTCCTGCTCGCCGCCGACCGCGCGGCCCGCAACAAGGTCCCGGTCGTCGCGGTCAAGGTCGGCCGCACCGAGACCGGCGCCCGCACCGCCGCCTCGCACACCGGCAAGCTCACCGGCGCCGACGAGGTGGTGGACGCGGCGATGCGGCAGTTCGGCGTGGTCCGCGTCGACGGCCTGGACGAGCTGCAGGACACCGCGGCGCTGCTGGCCAGGGCCCGCCCGCCGGCCGCCGAGGGCGTCGCCGTCTATTCGATATCGGGCGGCACCGGCGCGCACTTCGCCGATCTGGCGACGGCGGCCGGCCTGCGGCTGCCGACGCTCGGCGAGGAGCGGCAGCGGGAGCTGCACCAGTGGATACCGGACTACCTCAACGTCGCCAACCCGATCGACAACGGCGGGCATCCCGTGGGTGACTGGCGCGGCCGAAAGATCATCGACGCGATCCTCGCCGACCCGTCCGTGGGCGTCCTGATCTGCCCGATCACCGGGCCCTTCCCGCCGATGAGCGACAAGCTCGCGCAGGACCTCGTGTACGCGGCGGAGCAGACGGACAAGCTGGTGTGTGTGGTGTGGGGCTCGCCGGTCGGCACCGAGGATGCCTACCGGCGGACCCTGCTCGGCTCCTCGCGAGTGGCCACCTTCCGTACGTTCGCCAACTGCATCACGGCCGTCCGCGCCCACCTCGAACACCACCGCTTCACGGCTTCCTACCGCTCCCCCTTCGACGAGGCGCCGCGCACTCCCTCGCCGTCCGCGCGCAAGGCGCGGGCACTGCTGCGCCCGGGCGAACAGCTCAGCGAGCACGCCGGGAAGCAGCTGCTGCGCGCCTACGGGATACGCGTGCCCCGCGAGCAGCTGGTGACCAGCGCGGCGGGGGCCGTCCGGGCGGCGGCGCAGGTCGGCTACCCCCTCGTCATGAAGGCGTCCGGGCCGCGGCTGGCCCACAAGAGCGAACTGGGCCTGGTCAGGGTCGGCCTGACCTCGGCCAGTCAGGTCAGGGACGCCTATCGCGAGCTGACGGACATCGCGCGCTACGAAGACGTCGCGCTGGACGGGGTGCTGGTGTGCCAACTGGTCGAGCCGGGTGTGGAGATGGTCGTCGGCGTCACGCCCGATCCGCTCTTCGGGCCGACCGTGACCGTGGGACTGGGCGGCGTCCTCGTCGAAGTACTCCGGGACACCGCGGTGGCCGTGCCGCCCTTCGGTGAGGACCAGGCGCGCGCGGCACTCGGCCGGCTGCGGGGCCGCGCGCTGCTGGATGGCGTCAGGGGGGCGCCGCCGGCCGACACCGACGCGCTGGTCGAGGTCATGCTGCGGGTCCAGCGGATGGCGCTGGAGCTGGGCGATCAGCTGGCCGAGCTGGACATCAACCCGCTGGTCGTCCTCCCGAAGGGCCAGGGCGCCGTGGCCCTCGACGCGCTCGCCGTCTGCCACTGAACGCCGGCGTACATACCCCGGCAGCACCGGCAGCCGTTTCCACGCCGACTTCCACGCCGACGCCAGAAGCTGGAGCAGCTTGATCATGACTTCCTCCCCCGTCGGTCCCGGCGGGACCTCCGATTCCTTGATACTCCACACCACTGACAATGGCGTGGCGTGGATCACTCTCAACCGCCCGCAGGCGATGCACGCCCTCACCCCTGACCAGCGAGAACGCATCATTTCGCGACTTGCGGAAGCCTCCGCCGACCCAGCCGTCCGCGCCGTGGTGATCACCGCGACCGGCCGTGCTTTCTGCGCGGGCGCGGACCTGCGCCCCCGGCCCGACGCCGACGGCAGCAGCAGCGGCAGCGGCGAGCGGGTCGCCGGCGATGTCGCACGGATGATCCGGCAGGGCGCCCAGCAGCTGATCGCCGCGGTCATGGACTGCGAGAAGCCGGTGATCGCGGCGGTCAACGGCACCGCGGCGGGACTCGGCGCGCACCTGGCCCTCGCCTGCGACCTGGCCCTGGCCGCCGAATCGGCCACGTTCATCGAGGTGTTCGTGCGCCGCGGGCTGGTTCCGGACGGCGGCGGCGCGTATCTGCTGCCCCGGCTGATCGGCCCGCAGCGCGCGAAAGAGCTGATGTTCTTCGGCGACGCACTGCCGGCCGCCGAGGCCGAGCGGCTCGGGCTGGTCAACCGGGTCGTACCGGACGGCGAGTTGGCGAAGACCGCGGCCGCCTGGGCGGACCGGCTGGCGGCCGGCCCGACGCGCGCGCTGGCCCTCACCAAGCAGCTGGTCAACGCCTCGTTGGACAGCGACCGCGGCGCGGCCTTCGCCGCCGAGGCCGCCGCTCAGGAGATCAACATGACGACGGCGGACGCGCAGGAGGGGGTGGCGGCGTTCGTGGCACGCCGTACACCGGAGTACCGCGGCCGCTGACCACGTAGGCGCGCGCCCGCCCGCTCAGGAGTCGCGCGCACCGCCGCTCAGGACTCGCCGCTGGGGCAGAGCGGTACCTGGTGGACGTCGCGGGTGTGCACGCCCGGCAGCCAGCCCTCGGCGCCCTCCGCGGAGGTCACCCGGTACCAGCGGTTGGAGACCGTGCCCGCCTTGTCCCGTACGAGGCGCCCGTTGGTGAGGACGCACTCCGTGGCCAGCCGGTCGCCGTTCCAGACGCGGCCCGCGGCGTTCCCGGGGGCGGCGTACGCCTGGTGCGGATCCCGGGCCAGCCGCAGTGCGCACCGTACTGTGCGCGCCTTCTCGCACGCCGGTTCGCTGTTGTACACCGTGACCTCCAGCCCCGTGCCCGGCCCGGGCGGCGCGGGGCGTTCACTGCCCGTCCCTACGAGCCGCCACACGACGAGGCCCAGGGCGAGCGCCGCCACGGTGAACAGCACCGTCATCAGCTGCGGCCGCCGACGCAGGAACGACAGGGGGCTGCGGGGCGCGCCCGGCGCGGGCGCGGACTCGGCTATGCGGGTCCACAGTCCGGGCGGTGGCTGGATTTCCTCGTCGGCCGCCCGGAGGCGCGCCCGCAATATCGTTTCGGCACCCCGGCGCCCCAGGCCGTTCCGGTCACCACTCCGGGTATTCCGCCGCCTGTCGGGGACCACATGCGTGTTCCCGAAGTCGTCCCGCTCCACGATGTGCTCACCTCCCCGTGAGGTCGTACGGCGAAGCGGCGAGGTAGCCGCGCAGTCGGTCCAGGGCGCGGGCCCGGTGCCGGGCCGCCGTGCACCGCTGCACCTTCATGATCCGGGCGGCCTTGCCGATGGTGTATCCGTCCAGGTCGACGAGGATGACCAGGCCGGCCTGACGGTGCGTGAGCCGGCTCAGCATCCGTACCGCTTCCAGCTCGGCCTGCCGGCGCTCCCGTGCGCCGTCCCAGCCGGTGCCGGGCAGCTCCCGCATGAGCGCGCCGCTGCCGGGCCCGTCCTCCGGTCCGCCCTCGCCGATCAGCGCCTGCCGGCGCTCCCTGCGGTGCGCCTCCCGGGCGACGCTCAGCAGGGCCGTGAAGGCGCGGGCGTACGGCTCCGGGTGCTCCAGGAAGCGGTACGGGCGCCCGGCGAGCTTCAAGTACGCCTCGTGCACGATGTCCTCCGCCGCCTGCCGGGACCCCGCGAGCAGCACCGCCCTGCGGTAGAGCCGCGGCAGCAGCCCGCAGAAGACGTCGTCGAAGGACGGCGACGGAAGGGACGACGACGCCATCGCATCGGCCATGCGGCGGAACTCTCCCGGAATCCGATACGGGTGCGGCCTTGAGGGAGATACCCGGCATGATCCGCCGCCAACCGATGGAATACCGACAATTATTCGATCCGCCGGTGATCCGCCACGGGGCGCCGCCCGCGCAGCCCGTCCGGCCCCGCACGCCCCGCACTTCCTATCTGACGGTCCATCAGTTTCAATGGCGGCATGGAAGGGAGCGCAGCATGATGGGACATGCCGGCATGGCGGCCACAGCGGTGCGCTATCTGCGTACGACCGGTACCGCGGCCTCGCCCCCGGCGATGCACGGGCCTGCCACGCCAGATCCCCCGGGAACGCCCTCCAGGGCGCCTCTGCGGGCCGTACGCGACGACGAGCGGGCCCCGGTCGACCGGGGCGAATTCCGGCGCGTGCTGGGTCATTTCGCGAGCGGCGTCACGGTCATCACCGCACCCGGGGACGCGGCAGCGCCCGCGCCCGCCGGCTTCGCCTGCCAGTCGTTCGCCTCGCTCTCCCTGGACCCACCGCTGGTGGCCTTCATGGTGGCGCGCACGTCTACAACTTGGCCGGTGATCGCCCGGGCCGGGGTCTTCTGCGTGAACATCCTGGGCGCGGGCCAGGGCACGCTGTGCCGCAGCTTCGCGGTCAGCGGCGCCGACAAGTTCGCCGGGGTACGGCACGCGCCGGCGCCGGTGAGCGGCTCCCCGCGGCTGGCGGACGTGCCGGCCTGGATCGACTGCACCGTCCAGGCCGTCCACACGGGTGGCGACCACCTCGTCGTCGTGGGCCGGGTGGACGCGCTCGGTACGGACGAAGCGGCGGCGGCCGCAGGGCCGTTGCTGTTCCACCGGGGAACGTTCGGGGAGTTCCGGGAGGTCAAGAGCTGACCGCCGCCTCTGTCCGGCGCCGGATCACCAGTGCCATCAGGACCGCCAGCGCGCACAGCGCTCCGGAGGCGTACCAGACCGGGTCGTACGTGCCGAGCGCGTCCCGGGCGAGGCCGCCGATGAAGGCGATGAGGGCGGCGCCCACTTGGTGGGAGGCCAGCACCCATCCGAAGACGATCGCGGCGTCGTCCCCGTAGTGCTCGCGGCACAGCGCAATCGTGGGCGGCACGGTCGCGACCCAGTCCAGGCCGTAGAAGACGATGAAGAAGAGCATCGGCGGGTGGACGGTGTCCGAGAGCAGCATCGGCAGGAACATCAACGAGACGCCGCGCAGCCCGTAGTACGCGGCGAGCAGCCGCCGGCTGTCGAAGCGGTCGGTGAACCAGCCGGAGGCGACCGTCCCGAGGATGTCGAAGATCCCGATGACCGCGAGCAGCGAGGCGGCGAGCGTCATCGGCATGCCGTGATCGTGGGCCGCGGGCACGAAGTGCGTCTTGACCAGGCCGTTCGTGGTGGCGCCGCAGATCGCGAAGGTACCGGCGAGGAGCCAGAAGGGGCCGGTGCGCGCGGCGTTGGCGAGCGCGCCGAGCGCGCGCCGGGCGGCGCCTCGTTGCGGAGCGGGGCGCGGTACGAACTCCGTCGCGCCGTACGGTGCCACGCCCACGTCCGCGGGGTGGTCGCGCAGCAGCAGCCACACCAGCGGTACGACGGCCACGGCGGTCAGCGCCACCGTGACGGCGGCGGGGCGCCAGCCGTGGCCCTCGATGATCCAGGAGAGCAGCGGGAGGAAGACGAGCTGGCCGGAGGCGCCCCCGGCGGTGAGGATGCCCGTGACCAGGCCGCGCCGCTGGACGAACCAGCGCCCGGTGACGGTGGCGGCGAAGGCCAGCGCCATGGAGCCGCTGCCCAGGCCGACGAGGACGCCCCAGTAGAGGATCAGCTGCCAGGAGGCGGTCATCACCACCGTGAGCCCGGCGCCGGCCGCGATCACGGTGAGCGCCGCGGCGACGACCCGGCGGATGCCGAACCGGTCCATGAGCGCGGCGGCGAACGGGGCGGTGAGCCCGTACAGCGCGAGGTTGACCGAGACCGCGAACCCGATGGTGCCGCGCGACCACCTGAATTCCTCGTGCAGCGGCTCGATGAGCAGGCCCGGCAACGAGGCGAAGCCGGCGGTGCCGATGAGGGTGAGGAAGGTGACCGCGGCGACGGACCACGCGCGGTGCGGACGGCGGCCCCGGGTGGGCGGTATTGCCGCGGGCGCTGCCTTTCGGAGTTCGGGAATCTGCGTCACCCGATCAGCTTCGGACAACGATCCACGACCATCGAGTGGCCAGATGGCCACGATCCCTCAGGATCGGGCCACCTGGCTCCGGAGATCAGAAGAGCAGCACCCCGCGCGCCAGCCTCCCTTCCTCCGCGTCCGCCACCGCCTTCGCAAAGTCCTCCACCGGGTACCTACGGGTGACCAGCTCGTCCAGGAGCAGCCGCCCCGTGCGGTACAGCTCCGCGTACAGCGCGATGTCCCGCTGCGGCCGCGACGAGCCGTACCGGCAGCCCAGGATCGCCTTGTCCAGGTACATCGACGACACCAGGAAGGACGCCTCCGTGTCGGCCGGCGGAACGCCGAGCAGGACCGCCTGGCCGTGCCGGTCCAGCAGGTCGACCGCCTGCCGGATCAGCCGGGCGCTGCCCACGCACTCGAAGGCGTGGTCGGCGCCCGTGGGCAGGATGTCGCGCACCGCCGCCACCGTGTCGGCCGACGCCGACGCGTCCACGAAGTGCGTCGCACCGAACTGCCGTGCCACCGCCTCCTTCTCCGGGTTCGCGTCCACCGCGACGATCACCGACGCACCCGCGATACGGGCCCCCTGCAGGACGTTCAGCCCGATGCCGCCGGCCCCGATCACCACCACCGACTCGCCGTGGCCCACCCGGGCACGGTTGAGCACCGCCCCGACGCCCGTCAGCACGCCGCACCCCAGGAGTGCGGCGGAGGCCATCGGGAGGTCGGCCGGGATCTTCACCGCCTGGACGGCCTTGACGACCGTGCGCTCGGCGAACGCCGAGTTGGAGGCGAAGCTGTACAGCCGCGTATCGCCGCGCCGGAACGGTCTGCCCGGCATGCCGATCGCCTTCCGGCACATCGTCGGCCGCCCCCGGTCGCACTCCGCGCACGCCCCGCAGTTGGCGAGCGTGGACAGCGCCACATGGTCCCCCGGCACCACATGCGAAACCCCTTCCCCCACGGCCTCGACGACCCCGGCGCCTTCGTGCCCCAGCACGACCGGCACCGGAAAGGGAATCGTCCCATCGACCACTGACACATCGCTGTGGCACAGCCCCGCCGCCCGGATGCCGACAAGGACCTCGCCCGGTCCCGGAGCCCGTACTTCCAGGTCGGTCACGACCCGCGGCGCCTCGCCATCGAAGATCACACCCCGCACGACGCCCGCCTCTCCGGAGAGCCGTTGCGCGTGGCCCCCCTAGGCATTGGGGCGTTCCTTCGCAGCCGCCGCGGCCGCCATCGCCTCCAGGCGGTCCAACAGCGGCATGGGGTCGGTGCCGACCGTCCCCGGGAGGAAGTCGGCGATCTTCTCCGGGGTCCACGGGCCCTCGTTGTACGCGGCGCGCAGCTCCCGGGGCTGCGCCCAGACCGCGATCTTCGGGCCGGCCACCGTGTACACCTGGCCGGTGATCCCCTCCCCCTTGGCGCGCTCGCTCAGCAAGTAGACGACGAGCGCCGCGACATCCTCGGGCTCGCCGATCTCCTTGAGCTCCATGGGGACGCCCGCGGACATACGGGTGCGCGCGACGGGCGCCACGGCGTTCGCGGTCACGCCGTACTTGTGCAGCCCCAACGCGGCGCTGCGCACGAGGGAGATGATGCCGCCCTTGGCCGAGGCGTAGTTGGCCTGGGAGACGCTGCCCTGGTGGTTGCCGCTGGTGAAGCCGATGAGGGTGCCCGCCTTCTGGCGCCGCATCACCGCGGCGGCCGCCCGGAAGACCGTGAACGTGCCCTTGAGGTGGGTCGCGATCACCGGGTCCCACTCCGCCTCGGACATGTTGAACAGCATCCGTTCGCGCAGGATGCCCGCCACGCACACCACGCCGTCGATGCGCCCGTAGCGCGCGAGGGCCGTGTCCACGATGCGCTGCCCGCCGTCCATCGTGGCGACGTCGTCGGCGACCGCGACGGCCTCGCCGCCGGCCGCCTCGATCTCCTTCACCACCCCGGCGGCGACCTCGCTGCCGGGCTCGCTGCCGTCCACCGAGACGCCGTAGTCGTTGACGATCACCTTGGCGCCCTCCGCCGCGGCCGCCAGCGCCACGGCCCGCCCGATGCCGCGGCCCGCCCCCGTGACGGCGACCACCTTGCCGGTCAAGAAGTTCCCCATGCCGCGCCCCTTCCCGCAGTTTCTGACGGACCGTTAGATTTTTGGGCAGACGCGTAACGAAGACAAGCCCCACGACCGAATCCCCCGAGGAGGGCGCATGCCCCTGCCGCCGGAGTTCCACGAGATCGCCCGACGTGTGAACAACTGGGGGCGGTGGGGGCCCGACGACGAGATCGGCACGCTGAACCTGATCACCGCGGACGTGGTGCGCGCCGCCGTGGCGACCGTCCGCAGCGGCCTGCGCATTCCGCTCGCGCTGCCGCTCCGCCAGGACGGCGTGCAGACCGGCGCCATACCGGGGCGGGTCAACCCGCTGCACACGATGGTCGCGATCAACCATGAGATGTTCGGCCCGGACACGGTCGCGACCAGCGACGACGTGGTGACCATGGGCCTGCAGGCGGCCACCCACTGGGACGGCCTCACGCACGTCTCGCATTCGGGGAAGCTCTACAACGGCCGGCCGGCCGCCGCCGTCACCGCCCACGCGGGCGCGACCGCGCTCGGCATCGAGAAGGCCCCTCCGGTCCTCTCACGCGGGGTGCTGCTGGATGTGGCGCGCGTACGGGACGGGGGCGGCGACCGGCCGCTGGACGGCGCGCACGCGGTCACCCCCGAGGACCTGGAGGCCGCGGAGGAGCTGGCCGGCACGGCCGTACGCGCCGGTGACGTCGTCCTCGTACGCACCGGGCAGCTGCGGCGCTATCTGGCGGGCGACAAGCAGGGGTACGCGTTCCCCTCACCGGGGCTGTCGGTGCGTACTCCGGAGTGGTTCCACGCCCGCGACGTCGCCGCGGTCGCCAATGACACCCTCACCTTCGAGATCTTCCCGCCCGAGATCGCGGATCTGTGGATGCCCGTGCACGCGCTGCACCTCGTGGAGATGGGGCTGCTGCAGGGGCAGAACTGGAACCTGGAGGAGCTGTCGGCGGCCTGCGCCGCAGAGGGGCGCTACGCCTTCCTGCTCTCGGCGGTGGCGGAGCCGTTCGTCGGCGGCTCCGGGGCGCCGGTCGCTCCCGTAGCGGTGCTCTAGAGGAGCCGTCCGTAGCGGTGCTCTAGGAGCCGTCCACGGCGGCACCACAGAAGGGCCGCCCGGCCAAGGTGGCGGTGCGCTCATGCGCACCCCGAGCGCGGCACCGCGGACCGCCACCCGGCTCCGGGCGCGACCCGCACTCGCCAAGGGGGCGTCTCCCGAACCCTCGGCGTCCCCTCGCGGCGAATCGCTGCCCCAAGCGTGATCAAGGTGCCACGTCACGTCAACACCTGGTCTGGACTTTTTCCGTTACATCCTGTTTGTGACGGCACACGGCTGCTCGTACGCCCCCAGTGCGCCCGGTTCTGCGCCCGTCGCCATCAGCAGCGACCGGCCGCGGTCCACCTCGCACCAGATGCGCTTGCCCGGCCCTTCGGGCTGCCAGCCCCAGCGGTCGGCCAGCCCGTCGACCAGCTCCAGGCCGCGGCCGTTGGTGTCGTCACCGTCCGCGCGGCGCGGCCGCGGCGGGCGGGCGCTGCCGTCCACGACCTCCAGCCGCACCGTCCCGACCACGGGCCCCGCACCGGAGAAGCGCAGCCGCAGCTCGGCGTGCGAGCCGGCGTGCACCACGGCGTTGGTGACGAGCTCGGAGACCAGCAGGATCAGCGTCTCCGCCAGCGGCTCGTCGGCCCCTATGCCGGACCCGGCCAGCCGCGACCGGGCCCACCTGCGGGCCCGCCCCACCTCAGCGGGGTCGGGCCGCACCTCCAACTGCACCTGAAGCACCTGCACCGCTCACACCATCCGAACCGGCGGAAACATCGCCTCGCGCCTCCACGGGATCACGGTGCGTGATCCCGGCGAAGCACAGCATGGTTGACGTTCAGTCACCCCAACAAGCGCTTCAGGCATATTCCAGCGGAAGGGAGTATGCGTGCTGCATACTGTGCGACGCGCAATGCGGGGAGTCGAACGCAGGGGTTTCGCGGGCCCCCGCCCGGTGCGAGCGGGACGCATCCCGTAGCCCGGAGGCGCCTCGCAGGCAACGCCGGGCCGGTTGCGCCTCAGAACCACTCGCACCCGAGCGAGCGTACCCGAGCGCCGCGCCGACTCCCCCGCGTAACGAGTCACGCGAAGGACACAACCCGATATCGACGCAGCGTGACCGCTCATCCGTGCGGAGTCCGATATTCCGCTCAACTGCCGTCACACAGCGATATGACCGTCGGCCAACGCCTCCGCCAGCGCCTCCTCGCCCGCGGCCGCCGACTGCCAGCTCTCGGCACGCAGCCACGCCCGCTTCAGGAGGAGGTGCACGTCCGCCTCCCAGGTGAATCCCATGCCGCCGTGCACTTGTAGGGAGTCGCGGGCGTTGCGCACGGCGGCCTCGTCGGCGAGCAGCTTCGCACCGGACACCTCGACCGGATCTTCGGTGACAGAGGCCGCATAGACGGCACTTCGGGCGAGCTCCACTCGTACCAGCATCTGCGCACACAGGTGCTTGACCGCCTGGAAGGAGCCGATCGGGGCCCCGAACTGCTCCCGCTGCCGCGCGTACGCCACCGCCGCCTCCAGGGCGCGCACGGCGCCGCCCAGCTGCTGCGCGGCGGTCAGCAGGACGGCCTCGCGGCGGAGCCGGGGGACGTCCGCCGCGTGCGGCGCACCGGACGGGCTATCGAGGAGCCGGGCGAGCGGGGTCAGCGGGTCCACCGAGCGCACCGCGGCCCTACGGAGGCCGTCGGGCGCATACCTGCATGCAGCGTGCTCGGTCACCACGATGACCTCATCGCAGTCGGACGGATGCTCCCAGAGCGCCGGGGTCGCGGCGGCGTCGCACAGCCCCGCGACCCGCTCGCCGGCCGCCGCCCCGTCCACCGCGCCCGCGAGCAGCATCCCGGCCACCAGGGGCCCCGGCAGCAGCGCCCGCCCGGCCTCCTCCAGCACGAGGACGGCCTCCGGCAGCCCGAGCCCCGCGCCGCCGTCCGCCTCGGGCAGCAGCAGCGAGAAGAAGCCCGCGTCCGCCAGCTCGCGCCACAGGGCGCGGTCCAGTACAGGCTCGTCGTCCGCCGCTTCGTAGGCGTCCACCGCCGCGCGCAGCCGCTCTCTGGGGAAGCGTCCGGCCAGCAGTTCGTGCACGCCCGCGCGCAGCGCCTGTTGGTCGTCGGAGAGGTGGAAGTCCACGGTCAGCGTCCCTTCGGGAGGCCGAGGAGCCGCTCGGCCACGATGTTCTGCTGGATCTGGGAGGTACCGGCCGCGATCGTGTACGAGAGGGACGAGAGCCGGTCGGTAATCCACTCCTGGTCCGCGTCGAGCGCCCCGGCGCCCAGCACCTCGGCGGCCGCGTCGTACAGCTCCTGGCGGGCGTGCGAGTACCGCAGCTTGAAGACCGAGCCACCCGCTCCCGGAACGCCGCCCCCGCGCTGCGCCTCACTGACGTTCCACTGTGTGAGTCGCCACAGTGCGGTGAACTCCGCCGCCAACCGCCCCAGCCTGCGCCGCAGTACCGGGTCGTCCCAGCGGCCGTTGTCGCGCGCCTTACGGGCCAGCGCGGCCAGCACCCGATGGCAGGCCACCACCTCGCCCACGAAGGCGGTGCCGCGCTCGAAGGAGAGCGTCACCATCGTCACCCGCCAGCCGTCGTGCTCGGCCCCGAGGCGGTTCGCCACCGGCACCCGCACCTCGTCGAGGAAGACCTCCGCGAACTCGGCGGTCCCTGTGAGCGTGCGCAGCGGCCGTACCATAATGCCGGGCGCGTCCATGGGCATTGCGAGCCAGCTGATACCTCTGTGCCGCGGCGCTTCGGGGTCGGTGCGCACCAGCAGCTCGCACCAGTCGGCGACCTCGGCGTGCGAGGTCCAGATCTTGCTGCCGCTGACCACGTAGGTGTCGCCGTCCCGCACCGCCTTCGTACGCAGCGCCGCCAGGTCCGAACCGGCGTCCGGCTCGCTGAAGCCCTGGCACCAGATCTCCTCGCCGCGCAGGATCGGCGGCAGCCAGCGGGCGCGCTGGTCGGCGGTGCCCTCGGCAGCGATGGTGGGCCCGGCGTGCAGCAGCCCGACGAAGTTCGCGCCCACGTACGGTGCGCCGGCCAGCTCGGTCTCCTCCAGGAAGATCAGGTGCTGGGTGGGCGTCGCGCCCCGTCCGCCGGCGTCGGCGGGCCAGTGCAGCCCCGCGTACCCGGCGTCGTACAGCAGCCGCTGCCAGGCCGTGTCGTAGGCCCTGCGGCCGGGCCAGTCGGTGGCGGCGGGCCGGTCGGGGAGCTTCGGCAGCACCTCGCGCAGCCAGGCGCGCAGCCGGGCCCGGAAGTCCTCCTCCTCGTCCGTGTACGTGAGGTCCACCGGGGCCTCACGTGTCCAGGCCGAGGCCGAGCATCCGGATGGCGTTGCCCCGCATCAGCTTGTACACGGTCTCCTCGTCCAGCCCCTTCACGTGGTCGAGCGCGACCTCCTTGGTGTGCGGGAAGGTCGAGTCCACGTGCGGGTAGTCCGTCTCGAAGGTCGCGTTGTCCCGGCCGACCGCGTCCAGTGAGGCGACGCCGTGCTTGTCCCGGAAGAAGCAGCAGAAGATCTGCCGGTAGTAGTACGTCGAGGGCGGCTCGGGGATCAGGTCGCGCACCCCGCCCCAGGCCCGGTGCTCCTCCCACACGTCGTCCGCCCGTTCCAGCGCGTACGGTATCCAGCCCATCTGCCCCTCGCTGTACGCGAGTTTCAGCCGTGGGAACTTCACCAGGATGCCGCTGAACAAGAAGTCCATCATCGAGGCCATCGCATTGTTGAACGAGAGGGCGGCCTGCACGGCGGGCGGCGCATCGGGGGACGCGGCCGGCATCTGGGAGCTGGACCCGATGTGCATGTTGACGACCGTGCCGGTCTCCTCACAGGCCGCGAAGAAGGGGTCCCAGTAGCCGCTGTGGATGGAGGGCAGTCCGAGGTATGTGGGGATCTCGCTGAACGTCACGGCGCGCACTCCACGCGCGGCGTTGCGCCGCACCTCTTGGACGGCGAGCCCGATGTCCCAGAGGGGCACGATGCAGAGCGGGATCAGCCGGCCGCCGCTGTCGCCGCACCACTCCTCGACCATCCAGTCGTTGTACGCCCGCACGCACGCCAGCGCGACCTCCTTGTCGTGCGCCTCCGCAAAGGTCTGGCCGCAGAAACGCGGGAAGGTCGGGAAGCAGAGGGACGCCTCGACGTGGTTGAGGTCCATGTCCTTCAGGCGCTCGGCGGGGTCCCAGCAGCCGGGGCGCATCTGCGCGCGGGTGATGCCCTCCAGCGTCATGTCGTCGCGGTCGAAGCCGACGGCGGCGATGTTGCGCTTGTACGGGAACTTCAGGTCCTCGTAGAGCCACCAGTCGGTGGGCGGGCCGTCCGGGTCCATGGTGATGACGTACTTGCCGCCGACGTACGCCAGCTCGCCGATGCCGGCGGTCAGCGGCTTGGGGCCGCGGTCCCGGTACTTGGCCGGCAGCCAGGTCTCGAAGAGGTGCGCGGGCTCGATCACGTGGTCGTCGACGCTGATGATGCGCGGTAGCTCCATGGGAGTCCCCTGTCCCCTCGTTACCTGACGGATAGTCAGTTACTGGACGCAGGCTAGCCCCCGCCCCCTGGACCGACAAGGCACACGCCTCTACGCTCCGGTACGCACCTGATGGTTCGTCAGTTCTGTTGGGCGCAGGGAGGATGTATGGCGAGCGAGACCCTGTGGGGGCTGGTCGTGGACCGTGCCGACCGCACTCCGGAGGCCACCGCGCTCATACAGGCGGGGGACACACCGGAAGACGAGCGCCGCATCGGGTTCGGCGCGCTGCGCGCCCGCGCGGAACGGGTCGCGGCCGGGCTGCACGCGCGGGGCGTGCGCGCCGGCACCCGGGTCGTCTGGCAGCTGCCGACCCGTATCGAAACGGTCCTGCTCTGCCTCGCCCTGGCCAGGCTCGGCGCGGTCCAGAGCCCGATCGTCCCGCTCTACCGCGACCACGAGGTGGCACACGTACTGCGCCGCACCGAAGCGGAGTTCTTCCTCACGCCCGGTACGTGGCGCGGCTTCGACCACACCGCCATGGGTCACCGGATCGCCGCCCGGCTCCCCGGCCCGCTCACGGTCGCCGACGTGTACGGCACCCTGCCCGACGGCGACCCCGGCAGCCTGCCGCCGCCGCCCGCCGACCCCGGGGAGACCCGCTGGATCTACTGGACCTCGGGCACCACCGCGGGCCCCAGGGGCGTCCTGCACTGCGACCGGGCGCTGCTCGCGGCGGGCACCGACCTCGGGCGCGCGCTGCGCGTGCACCCGCGTGACGTGGGCTCGATGGCGTTCCCGTACGCGCACGTCGCGGGCCCCGATTACACCGTCATGCTGCTGCGGCACGGCATCCCGGCCGTCCTGTTCGAACACTTCGCGCTGCCCGGTGCGCTGGGCGCGTACCGCCGGCACGGCGTCACGATCGCGGGCGGCTCCACCGCCTTCTACCAGCTCTTCCTTACCGAACAGCGGCGGCAGACCGGCTCCGGTCCGCTCCTCCCCGACCTGCGTCTGTTGGCGGGCGGCGGCGCGCCCAAACCTCCCGGGCTGTACTACGAGGTGGTCCGCGAGCTGGGCTGCGCCCTCACCCATGGGTACGCGCTGACCGAGGCCCCGATGGTGACCATGGGCGACCCGCTGGACAGCGATGCGGACCTGGCCACGGCCGACGGCCGCCCGCCGGCCGGCATGGAGATCCGCATCGGCGCGGACGGCGAGATACGGCTGCGCGGCCCCGCCGTGTGCCAGGGGTACCTCGGCGAGCCGGACCCGTTCGACGCCGACGGGTTCCTGCCCACCGGGGACCTCGGGCACCTCACCCCCGAAGGGCGCCTCGTCGTCACCGGGCGGCTGAAGGACATCATCATCCGTAAGGGCGAGAACGTCTCGGCCAAGGAGGTCGAGGACCTGCTCTCTCTGCATCCGGACGTCCGGGACGCCGCGGTCATCGGGCTTCCGGACGCCGCGCGCGGGGAACTGGTGTGCGCGGTGGTGGAACAGCGGAACGGCGCGCCCCCGGTGACGCTGGAGGCGCTGGGCGCGTGGCTACGGGAGCGCGGGCTGGCGCCGCACAAGGTGCCCGAACGGGTGGAGGTGGTGGACGCGCTCCCCCGGGGCGCGACGCTGCGCAAGGTGCTCAAGGGTGAGCTGCGCGCCCGCTTCGCGCCGGGCGCGTGCGACGCCGCCCGTCCCGGCTCCGGCCACGGCTCTGGCCCCGGCTCCGCTCAGGGGCGGAAGGACGTCGACGCCTGCTCGTAGAAGCGGTCCACCTCGGCCCGGTCGCGGTCCGGGCCGATCACCAGGACGAGGTGGTAGCGGCCGTCCTCCAGGAGCGCCATGTTGCGCGCGTACGTAGCGGAGGCGCTGTCCTCGCCCCAGGTGAACGTGCCCTCCGCCATGGCCGTCCGGCCGACATCGGTGCGCCGCAACCCGGAGGACGAGGTCCAGTTCGCGTCGCGGAACGGCGCCAGCTCGGCCTCCTTGTCCTGCTGGTACGCCATCGGGTCGGAGCCGAACCGCTTCGCGGTGTCCCGGCCCGGCACCACCAGCAGCGTGAAGGCGCCCTTGGTGTAGCGCACCTGGCCCTCGGCGTTCCTGGCGTGCCGCTGCCAGCCCTTGTGCACGGCGATCCGGAAGCCCTCGGGGTCGTCGCGCATCTCGAAGCCGTCGGCCAGGCCGTCCGGTGCGGTGGTCCGGGGGTGCGTGCCGGTCGGGTCCGCGCCGTCCGGCTGCGATTGCGCCGGGTCGGGCGCGGGCGTGCCGGTCTCGGTACCGGTGGGCACGCTGCTCCGCGCGTTTCCGGAGTCGTCCGGGTCCGTGCCGTTCTTGGGCAGGAAGACCGCGGCGACCACGACCGCGCCGACGACGAGCAGGAGCACGAGGCCTAGCAGCAGCATGCCTAGGCGGCGGGGGCCGCCGCGGGGGGTTCGGTCGCGGGGTGTCCGGTCGCGGTTCGGCCGCGGCTCCGGCTGCCGCGCGCGGTCGTGGCTGCGGGCGCGGTCGTGGGCGCGGGTGCTGTCGTGGCCGCGGGTGCCGCCGTGGTCGCCGAAGCCGCCGTGGTCGCCGAAGCCGTCGCTGGCGCGCGGGGGCGGTGCGGGGCGCGCCGAAGGCGGCGGGGGCGGTGCGGGGCGCGCCGAAGGCGGCGGGGGCGGTGCGGGGCGCGCCGAAGGCGGCGGGGGCGGTGCGGGGCGCGCCGAAGGCGGCGGGGGCGGTGCGGGGTGCGCGGTGGGCGGCGGGGGCGGTGCGGGGTGCGCGGTGGGCGGTGCGGGGTGCGCTGTGGGCGCTGCAGGCCCGTGCTGGCGATCCCGGCGCGGGCGCGGCTTTTTGTGCCGGCCGCGCCGTACGAGCTCGCCGCGGCGGCGCACGATCGGCAGCCGGCGCGGGTCGCTGTCCCGCTCCAGGGCCGGTACGGTCACGACCGCGCGGCCGGCCTCCGGCTCCGGTGCCGCGCGTACGAGGGAGCGCAGCCAGCCGCGCAGCTCCTCGAAGTCGGGGCGTTCGGTGGGGTCCTGGCGCAGCAGCGACTCCACGACCGGGCGCAGCGCGCCGCACTCCTCCGCGTGCGCGGGCGGGCGGGCGCAGACCAGCTGGACCAGTTCGGCGGCGCTCTCCTCCGGGTACGGGGCGTGCCCCTGCACGCTTCGGAAGAGCAGCGCGCCGAGCGCCCAGAGGTCGGCGGCCGGGCCGACGGGCGGCGCGAGCTGCCAGTTCGCGTGGACGGGGCCGGCCTGTTCGGGCGCCCAGCGCTCGGTGACCGCGCCGACCATCGTGATCCGCGCCTGACGCGCCCGCTCGGCCGCCAGCGCGTTCCCCGGCGCCACGCCGGGGTACACGCCGGTGCCCGGCCCTCCTTGCACGCCGGCCGCCGCACCGGCGGGCCGGGTACCGGGCCCGGGCGGGCCGGCGGGGCGGCTCTGCGGTCCAGCCAGGCCGGCTGGGTGAACCGGCGGAACGGCCGGCCCGACTGGGTTGCTCGGCGGGACGGCCGGTCCCGTGGGGCGGTTCTGCGGGCCGGCCGGCAGCGCGTACGAGCCGCCCTGCGGCCTGCGCACCGGGCCCGGCAGCCCGCCACCGTACGCGGCACTGCCCGGCGCGGCCGGCTGCCGAGGAACGGGCGGCGCGGCGGGCGGGCGCGGCGGGACGACACCGGGCTGGCCCTGGCGGGGCGCACCCGAAGGCCCCGGCTGTACGCCCGGAGGGCCCGGCGGGACGGCGGAGCGCCCCTGTGTTGCGGCGGCCTGCCCATGAGGCGAGCCGGGCTGGTCCTGTGTAGCGGCGGGCTCCCCCTGAGGCGTACCGGGGCGGCCCGGTACGCCGGGAGGGCCCGGAGGCAAGGCGGAACGGTTCCCCGTACCGGCCGTGCGCGCCGCCGCGGCCCTGGCGCCCGCCCGGTAGGCGGCGATCGCCCCGGCACGTGCCCGCCGCGGATCGTCCTCGGCCGCCCCGGCCCCCGGGGCGCCGCGCCCCGACTCACCGCGCTCAGGCCCCCCAGAAGGCCCCGGCACCGCCTGCGTCACGCCACCTCGTCCTCCACCGGACGCAGCAGACACCCGCGGCCCTGACCCCGGCCTCGCCCCGCCGGACGCTCCCGGAGCCCCGCCCCGACCCGCATCTGCGCCAGCAGCGCCGGCCTCCGAAGGCGTGCGCCCTCCGGCCGCCCCCGAAGGCGTACGCGCCCCAGGCACCCCAGAAGAGCCGCCGCGCGCAGCCCCACCCGACACACCCCCACCAGGCGCAGCCGTAGGCGCAGCCATAGGCGCAGCCATAGGCGCACCCCCACCCCCCGCACGCCACTCCCGTACAACCCCCGGGCGCACCGCCCCCGGTGGCGGGTCCGTCGCCTCTCGGGGCACCGGGTCGTAGCCGCACAGGGCCTCTTCCGCGGCGCCGGCGGCCAGGCCGGTGAGGACGACTCGGCCGTCGTCGCAGACCAGGACCGTGCGCGGGGTGATGTTGCGGTGCGTCCAGCCGTGCGCGTGCAGCGTGCGCAGTGCGGTGAGGATGTCGGCGGCGATCTCCGCCGCGCGGTGCGGGGACAGCGTGCGGTCGGCGAGCAGCGCCGACAGCGGGCGGGCCGGGATCCGTTCGCTGACGATCCACAGGCTGCCGTCCTGCGCGAAGACGTCGAAAACCTGGTCGAGCCGAGGGTGATCCGGGATGCGCGCGGCGGCCGTCGCGGCCTCCAGGGCGCGCCGCACCATGGGATCGGACGGATCGCGGTCGGCCCGCGCGCCCGCGCCCGCGCCCGCGCCGGAGCCGGCGCCCGCACGCCGCCCACGGCCCGCGCCCGTGTCGTACTCGTCCACCAGCTCCGCGTCCACGACCTCCGGGAGCGGCACCTGACGGATCAGCACTTCCTGTCCGCTGTGCGTGTCCAGCGCGCGCGTCAGGACCGGCTCGGGCGCATCCGGCGGCGGCACCGGAAGGCGGTAGCGCTCGGCGAGCACTCGCCCCGCGTACTCGTCCACGACGCCTCCCCAGTGCGCGCGATACCCGCGGCCAACCGCTGGACCGTTCCTACCCCCCGGCACAGCGGTCCGTGGTCGGTTCCAGTCGCAATACTGCCGAAATGCGGCCGCGTACGGTCTATGTGAGGCCACGATACGTGTCCCGGGTCCGCCTGGGGACCGCTCGGCGCAACAGCACTCACCCGCCCCGGCGGCTTTCTGCCACCGGAGCGGGCGGAATGATCAGTCCCTCATACGGACGCGGGGGACAGCAGTTACTCGGGTGCCGAGAGCAACCCCTCTGCCCCGAAGGCCGGCGCGCCACTGCCGCACAGGGCCACGGGCCCGCCGCCCCCGAAGGCCGGCGCCCCGCAGCCCCCGAAGGCCGCAGCCCCGCAGCCCCTCAGTCCTTCACCTTGAACGTGCGGAACGCCGTCTCCCGGAGCTGGCGGCACTCCTTGTCCGGCCAGGTCCCGGCCTTGCAGGTGATCATGATCGCGTAACCGTGGCCGCCGTCGACCTTGAAGCCGCGGTTCAGTATGCGCATCTTCTGGCCGCGCTGCTCACGGGTGAACGACCAGTCGGCGACGGTCGGGTAGTCCCGCCAGTCGGCCTTCTTGATGCCGATGAGGTCGTAGCCGGAGCTGCTGCCGCGCACCGCGGGCTCCAGGCTGCGCCAGGCCGCGGCGGCGTCGTCGCTCGGCTTGGAGTTGAAGTCGACCTGAATGCGCGGGAAGCCCCCGGAGGCGCTGTAGATGCCGCCCGAGTTCTGGCCCGCCGTGCCGGTCTGCTTCCAGCCCTGCGGCATCGCCATCGTGAAGTGGAACCGGCCGCTGGAGATCTTCTTGAAGCCGTCCGGGAGGGCGTCGCCGTCCTTGTCGTCGCCCTTGTCCTCGTCGCCCTTGCCGTCGCTCGCGCCGTCCTCGGGCGTCGCGCTCGGCTTCTCGGCCGGCGTCCCGCTGTCGGCCTCCGGGCTGGCGTTGCGCTCGCCCTGGGGCTCGTCGGACGCGGGGGCCGCGTCGGCGCTCGGCCTGGCCCCCTGGGCCGTGTTCTTGCCCGGAGTGTCGTCCTCGCTCAGCGCAATGGCCAGCACCGTACCGAGAACCGCGAGAACGGCGACCACCGCGACGATGACGAGCGTGCGCTTCGGTACGACGTCGGTCAGCGAGGCCCGGGTCGTGCCCGACACCGGCCGGCCGGACGCGGGCGTGCCGTCCGGCTTCTGCGCGGAGCGGGCGGCCGAGGCGGCCGCGGCGGCGCTGCGTACGGACTTCAGGGCGCCGCGCATCCGCTCCCTGGCCGGCTCTGCGGCCGCGCCCGCGGTGGCGGCGGAGGGTCTTGGCGGTGCCGCGGGCTTCGGCGGCAGGGCCGGCAGCGCCATCATGCGGGTGGCCTCGGCGGGCTTCTCGGCCGTCTCGGCGCCGGTGTCCTCGGGCGCGTTGACCGCGGCCGTCAGCAGCGCGCGGGCGGCCTCGTCGCTCAGCCGCCCGGCCGGGTCCTTCACCAGCAGCCCGTAGATGACCTCTTCGAGGCCGCCGGCGCTCTTGGGCGGGTCCACCGGCTCGGTCATCACCGCGGTCAGGGTGGCGATCGCGGAACCCTTGTCGTACGGGGGCACGCCCTCGACGCAGGCGTACAGCAGGCCGCCCAGCGACCACAGGTCGGACGGCGGGCCGGGCTTCTGGCCGCGGGCCCGCTCGGGGGAGATGTACGAGGGCGCGCCGACGAGCATGCCGGTGGAGGTGACCGAGGGGTCGCCCTCGACCTGGGCGATGCCGAAGTCGGTGAGGACGACGCGGCCGTCGTCGGCGATCAGGACGTTGGACGGCTTCACGTCGCGGTGCAGGATGCCCTCGCGGTGCGCGGCGCGCAGTACGTCCAGGACCGCGAGGCCGACCTCGGCGGCGCGGCGCGGGGTGAGCGCGCCGTCGTCGCGGATGACCTCGGCGAGCGAGCGGCCCTCGACCAGCTCCATGACGATCCACGGGCGGTCGTCCTCGTCGACCACGTCGTAGACCGTGACGGCCCCGTTGTTGCGGATGCGGGCGATCGCCTTGGCCTCGCGCAGCGTACGGGTGATCAGGCGGCGCTTCTCGTCCTCTTCGACCCCGCCCGGGAAGCGCAGCTCCTTGACCGCGACCGTGCGGCCCAGGACCTCGTCCCGTGCCCGCCAGACCGTGCCCATCCCGCCCCGGCCGAGGACATCGCCCAGCCGGTAACGGCCCGCGAGCAGCCTGCCCGTCTCGCCGTCCTTGGCGTCCTCGTCGCCCACTGAATCCCCTCTGCAATCCAGCCGAGTTGGCAACCGAAACACCAAACTGCCCCAACTCGGACAACCCACCCTGGCAGAGCCTTCATTCTCCCTCATCCGCGGCAACGGGGAAGGCCCGGGGCCAGGAGGAGTACGCGCTGGGCACCCGTCATGATGGGCCCGATGACCGGGAGTCCCGATTGACCTTGCGATCCGTGAATTTTAGCCGTGCGGCGGCGCTGGCGGCTGCCTTCGGCGTGCTGCTCACGGCCGGATGCACCGCCCGTGACCGCGCTCCGGCGCACTCCGCGGCGGCGGATGCGCCCGGCGCGCGCCGCTCCGCAACAGGTGCGCCGGGCCCCGGAACGGGCGCGCCGCCGCCCACCGCCCGTACGCCGCGCCCCGATGCGCGCCCCTCGCCGTCCGACCGGCACGCGCCGAAGCCCGCGACCGCACGGGCGGTCCGCGCGCTGGCGGACGGGGATGCGCCGGGCGCGGCGGCACTGACGACCCGTGACGGCCGTTCGTATGCCTCGCGGTTCGCCGCGGCGGGCGTGGCCGATCTGCGGACCGACCGGCCCATTACGCCCGCCGACCACTTCCGCGCCGGCAGCCTCACCAAGACCTTCATCGCCACGGTTGTACTGCAGCTGACCGCCGAGCACCGGCTCTCCCTGGACGACACCGTCGGCAAGCTGCTGCCGGATCTCGCCCCCGGCCGGACGGACCCGCGCCCGGTCACCGTCCGCGAACTGCTGGACCACACCAGCGGCCTGTACAACTACACCGCCGACCCGGCGCTGTCGCGGGAGCTGCACGGCGCCGGCTTCACCGCCCATCGATACGACACCTACGCCCCGGACGAGCTGCTGCTGACGGCGCTCGCCCATCCGCCGGAGGCCGCCCCCGGCACCCGGTACGCGTACTCCAACACCAACTACCTCGTACTGGGGCAGATCATCGAGGCGGTGACCGGGCATTCGTACGCCGAGGAGGCCGGGCGCCGGATCATCGCGCCACTGGGGCTGTCGGGGACGTCCTTCCCCGGGACCGACCCGCGGCTGCCGCAGCCGTACGGGCGTGGGTACTCGCAGGTCGGCGAGGAGCGCGTGGACAGTACGACGCTCGACCCCAGCCGGGCGGGCGCGGCGGGCGAGCTGGTCACCACGCTCGGCGACCTGAATCGTTTCTTCGCGGCGCTGCTCGGCGGCCGGCTGCTGCCGCCCCGTCAGCTCGCCCAGATGCGGGACGAAAAGGACACGAACGGGGTGTACGGGCTGGGCCTCTACGGGACGCGGCTGCCGTGCGGCGTGACGGTATGGGGCCACGACGGCGACATCAACGGCTCGTACGCGCAGACCGCCGCCACCGAGGACGGCCGGCACGTGCTGACGCTGCGGCTGAACACGGACCAGCCGGACGCGCCCCAGCGGATACAGGCCCTGCTGACGGCGGAGTTCTGCCCGCGGAGCCCGTAGGACTCGCGAGCCCCGGCGGCGGCTGACGCGCCCGCCGCCGGGGCGCGCGCTACCGCGACACGATGTCCGGCGCGCCCAGCCGCGCCGCGTCCGCCGTCAGGTCGTCCGGCTGCCGCTGGGACTCCCGTTCGGCCTCGACCCGCTTCTCGTAGTGCTCGATCTCCCGGTCGACCTGGTCCTGGTCCCAGCCCAGCGCGGGCGCCATCAGCTCGGCGACCTCGCGGGCGCTGCGGGTGCCCCGGTCGAAGGTCTCGATGGAGATCCGGGTGCGCCTCGTCAGTACGTCGTCCAGGTGGCGGGCGCCCTCGTGGGTGCAGGCGTAGACGACCTCGGCGCGGAGGTAGTCGTCGGCGGCCGCCAGCGGGGCGCCGAGTGACGGATCGTCGGTGATCAGCTCCAGTACTTCCTCCGCCAGCGAGCCGTAGCGGTTCAGCAGATGCTCTATCCGGGCGACGTGCAGACCGGTGCGCGCCGCGATGTGCGCCCGCGCGTTCCACAGCGCCTTGTAGCCCTCCGCGCCCACCAGCGGCACGTCCTCGGTCACGCAGTCCGCGACCCGCTGGTCCAGCCCGTGCACCGCCTCGTCCACCGCGTCCTTGGCCATGACCCGGTACGTCGTGTACTTGCCGCCCGCGACCACGACCAGGCCCGGCACCGGGTGCGCGACGGTGTGCTCGCGGGACAGCTTGCTCGTCGCGTCGGACTCACCCGCCAGCAGCGGCCGCAGACCCGCGTACACGCCTTCCACGTCGTCCCTGGTGAGCGGGGTGGAGAGGACGGAGTTGACGTGTTCGAGGAGGTAGTCGATGTCGGCGCTGGAAGCGGCGGGGTGCGCCTTGTCCAAGTCCCAATCGGTGTCCGTCGTGCCGATGATCCAGTGCCGTCCCCAGGGGATGACGAACAGCACGCTCTTCTCGGTGCGCAGGATCAGCCCGGTCGAGGAGTGGATGCGGTCCTTCGGTACGACCAGATGGATGCCCTTGGAGGCGCGGACGTGGAACTGGCCGCGCTCGCCGATCAGGGCCTGGGTGTCGTCGGTCCACACGCCCGTGGCGTTGACGATCTGCCGGGCGCGCACCTCGTACTCGCCGCCGGCCTCCACGTCCTGCACCCGCGCGCCGACCACCCGCTCGCCCTCGCGCAGAAAGCCGATGACCCGCGCGCGGTTGGCCGCGTGCGCCCCGTAGGCGGCAGCGGTGCGCACGATGGTGGCGACGTACCGCGCGTCGTCCATCTGCGCGTCGTAGTACTGCAACGCGCCCACCAGCGCGTCCTTCTTCAGGCAGGGCGCGACCCGGAGCGCACGCCCGCGCGAGAGGTGTCGGTGCGCCGGAAGTCCGCGCCCGTGCCCCGAGGAGAGCGACATCGCGTCGTACATCGCCACGCCCGTGCCCGCGTACCAACGCTCCCAGCCCTTGTGCTGGAGGGGATAGAGGAAGGGCACCGGCTTCACCAGATGCGGCGCGATCCGCTCCAGCAGCAGCCCGCGTTCCTTCAGCGCTTCCCGTACGAGCGCGAAGTCCAGCATCTCCAGATAGCGCAGCCCTCCGTGGATCAGCTTGCTGGAGCGCGATGACGTGCCCGAGGCCCAGTCCCGCGCCTCGACCAGGCCCGTGGACAGTCCGCGCGTCACCGCGTCCAGTGCGGTGCCGGCGCCGACGACGCCGCCGCCGATGACCAGCACGTCCAGCTCGCGTTCCGCCATCCGTGCCAGTGCTCCGGCGCGCTCGGCCGGTCCCAGTGTCGCTGTCCTCACCACTGCCTCCCGCTTCGGTCGGTGCTGTGATCGGTGCCACACCCCGTTGTTGATTCTGTCCGCAGGCAGCCGGGCCAGCCACCCTCCGCACGCTTACCGGTCGGGAAGACGCCACTCCACACCCTTGATCCGCCAATCCCCATTCTGGGTCAAATGTCGGCTTAGTCTACTTATGCGCTACCTGGAATCGCTCGGGAAGGACGGCCAGCATGCCCGCAGACCTCGCCGTCATCGGACTCGGCCACATCGGCCTCCCCCTCGCCCAGGCCGCCGTCGCCGCCGGCCTCGGCACCCTCGGCTACACCCCCGGACCGCACACCGCCGCCGGCCTCGGCGCCGACGGCCCGCTCTCCCCCACCGAAGTGCGCCGGCTGCTCACCGCCGGCTTCCGCACCACCACCGACCCGGCCGTACTCGGCCGGGTCCGTACGGCCGTCATCTGCGCCCCCACCCCGCTCGGCGAGGACGGCGCCCTGGATCTGCGCGCGGTGGCCGACGCCGCCCGCACCCTCGCCGCACATCTGCGCCCCCACACCACGGTGATCCTGGAGTCCCCGGGGTACCCCGGCACCACCGAGGAATTCCTCCGCCCGCTCCTGGAAGCGGGTTCGGGGCTCACCGCGGGACGCGACTTCCACCTCGCCTGCTCCCCCGCCCGGTACGACCCCGGCAACCGCCGTTACGGCCACGCCAACACCCCGAAGGTCATCGGCGGCCTCACCCCCGCCTGCACCGAAGCGGCCGCCGCCTTCTACGGCCGGCTCACCGACAAGGTCGTCCGCGCCCGCGGCCCAAAGGAAGCGGAGACCGCCGGGCTCCTGGAGACCAACTACCGGCACGTCAACATCGCCCTGATGAACGAGATGGCCGTCCTCTGCCACGACATCGGCGTGGACCTCTGGGACGTCATCCGCTGCGCCGAGACCAAGCCCTTCGGCTTCCAGGCGTTCCGGCCAGGCCCCGGCGTCGGCGGCCACGCCGCGCCCATCGACCCCAACTGCCTCGCCCACAAGGGCCGCTCCCCCGGCTACCCGCTCCGCATGGTCGAACTCGCCCAGGAGGTCAACGGCCGGATGCCCCGGTACGTCATCCAGCGCTGCGCCACGCTCCTCAACGAGCACGGCAAATCGGCGCGCGGCGCGCGCGTACTGCTGCTGGGCGTGACGTACAAGCCGGACATCGGCGACGAGGAGGGCTCACCGGCCCGCGAGATCGCCTCCCGCCTCCTGGAGCTGGGCGCCCATCTGACGTACCACGACCCGTACGTCCCCCACTGGCAGGTACTGGGCCGCCCGGTCCCGCGCGCGGACTCCCTGTACGAGGCCGCCTCCGCCGCCGACCTCACCCTGCTCCTCCAGCACCACCGCACCTACGACCTCCAGGGCCTGGCCGTGAAGGCCCAGCTACTGCTGGACACGCGCGGCGCGACACCTACGGGGGCGGCGCACCGGCTGTAACGCGAAGGGGCCCCGCCGCACCGGCAGGGCCCCTTGCACGAAGTAACCACGGATCAGGCAGTGACCGTGACCTCGACCCGCTGGAACTCCTTCAGGTCGGAGTAGCCGGTCGTGGCCATCGCACGGCGCAGCGCGCCGAAGAAGTTCATCGAACCGTCCGGGGTGTGCGACGGGCCGAGCAGCACCTCCTCGGTCGTGCCGACCGCACCGAGGTCCATGCGCTTGCCGCGCGGCACGTCCTCGTGGACGGCCTCCATGCCCCAGTGGTGGCCGCGGCCGGGCGCGTCGGTGGCGCGAGCCAGCGGGGAGCCCATCATCACGGCGTCCGCGCCGCAGGCGATCGCCTTGGGCAGGTCGCCGGACCAGCCCACGCCGCCGTCGGCGATGACGTGCACGTACCGGCCGCCGGACTCGTCCATGTAGTCCCGGCGCGCGGCCGCGACGTCCGCGACGGCGGTGGCCATCGGGACCTGGATGCCCAGCACGTTACGGGTGGTGTGCGCGGCGCCGCCGCCGAAGCCCACCAGTACGCCGGCCGCGCCGGTACGCATCAGGTGCAGGGCCGCGGTGTAGGTCGCGCAGCCGCCGACGATGACCGGGACGTCGAGCTCGTAGATGAACTGCTTGAGGTTCAGCGGCTCGGCGGCGGAGGAGACGTGCTCGGCGGAGACGGTGGTGCCGCGGATCACGAAGATGTCCACGCCCGCGTCCACGACGGCCTTGGAGAACTGGGCGGTGCGCTGCGGGGAGAGCGCGGCGGCGGTGACCACGCCGGAGTCGCGCACCTCCTTGATGCGCTGGCCGATCAGCTCTTCCTTGATCGGCGCGGCGTAGATCTCCTGGAGGCGGCGGGTCGCGGTCTCCTCGTCCAGCTCGGCGATCTCGGCGAGCAGCGGCTCCGGGTCCTCGTACCGGGTCCACAGGCCCTCAAGGTTCAGGACGCCGAGGCCGCCCAGCTCACCGATGCGGATGGCGGTCTGCGGCGAGACGACGGAGTCCATCGGGGCGGCCAGGAACGGCAGCTCGAAACGGTAGGCGTCGATCTGCCAGGCGATCGAGACCTCCTTCGGGTCGCGGGTCCGCCGACTCGGTACGACGGCGATGTCGTCGAAGGCGTACGCCCGGCGGCCGCGCTTGCCGCGCCCGATTTCGATCTCAGTCACTATGTGGCCTTTCGCTTACTTCGCGGCTTCGTCTGCCGTTTCCAGTATCCCCGACATGCGGATGCCCGCGGACGGGCGTCCGCGGGCTCCTCCGGCACTTCGTATCGTCGCTGGTCAGCGAGCGTTGTAGTTCGGTGCCTCGACCGTCATCTGGATGTCGTGCGGGTGGCTCTCCTTGAGGCCCGCCGAGGTGATCCGGACGAACCGGCCCTTCTCCTGCAGCTCCGGGACCGTCCGGCCGCCGACGTAGAACATCGACTGGCGCAGGCCGCCGGCGAGCTGGTGGACGACCGAGGAGAGCGGGCCGCGGTACGGTACCTGGCCCTCGATGCCCTCGGGCACCAGCTTCTCGTCGGAGGCGACGCCCTCCTGGAAGTACCGGTCCTTGGAGAAGGACTTGCTGCCGCCGCGGGTCTGCATCGCGCCGAGCGAGCCCATGCCGCGGTACGACTTGAACTGCTTGCCGTTGATGAACATCAGCTCGCCCGGGGACTCCTCGCAGCCCGCGAGGAGGGAGCCGAGCATGACCGTGTCGGCGCCCGCGACCAGGGCCTTCGCGATGTCACCGGAGTACTGCAGGCCACCGTCGCCGATGACCGGGACGCCCGCCGCCTTGGCCGCGAGCGACGCCTCGTAGATCGCGGTGACCTGCGGGACGCCGATGCCGGCGACGACGCGGGTGGTGCAGATGGAGCCGGGGCCGACGCCGACCTTGATGCCGTCCACGCCGGAGTCGATGAGCGCCTGGGCGCCGTCGCGGGTGGCGACGTTGCCGCCGACGACGTCGACGGAGGAGTTCGACTTGATCTTGGCGACCATGTCGCCGACCAGCCGGGAGTGGCCGTGCGCGGTGTCCACGACGATGAAGTCCACACCGGACTCGATCAGCGCCTGGGCCCGCTCGTACGCGTCGCCCGCCACGCCGACGGCCGCGCCGACCAGCAGCCGGCCCTCGGTGTCCTTGGCCGCGTTCGGGTACTGCTCGGCCTTGACGAAGTCCTTGACCGTGATCAGGCCCTTGAGGACGCCCGAGTCGTCGACCAGCGGCAGCTTCTCGATCTTGTGGCGGCGCAGCAGCTCCATGGCGTCCACGCCGGAGATCCCGACCTTGCCCGTGACCAGCGGCATCGGCGTCATGACGTCCCGCACCTGGCGGCCGCGGTCGGTCTCGAAGGCCATGTCGCGGTTGGTGACGATGCCGAGCAGCTTGCCCGCCGCGTCGGTCACCGGGACACCGCTGATACGGAAGCGCGCGCACAGATCGTCGGCCTCGGCCAGGGTCGCGTCCGGGTGCACCGTGATCGGGTCCGTGACCATGCCGGACTCGGAGCGCTTGACCAGGTCGACCTGGTTGGCCTGGTCCTCGATGGAGAGGTTGCGGTGCAGCACGCCGACGCCGCCCTGACGGGCCATGGCGATGGCCATCCGGGCCTCGGTGACCTTGTCCATCGCCGCGGACAGCAGCGGGACGTTCACCCGGACGTTCTTCGAGATGTACGAGGAGGTGTCGATCTGGTCGGGCGCCATGTCCGACGCGCCCGGCAGCAGCAGCACATCGTCGTAGGTCAGCCCGAGTGTCGCGAATTTTCCGGGGACTCCGTCGACGTTGGTCATGACACCTTCCCAATGGCCTTGATCAGTGCGGATGTCCATGCTAACGGGAATGACCGGTGTCCCATTCCACGAGCAAGATCACCCGCACACTTTGTGCGTTCGTACGTACCGCGCCCCGGGCGCCGCCGATTACTGCTCCGCCAGCGCCCGCAACCGGCTCAGCGCACGATGCTGCGCCACCCGCACGGCCCCCGGCGACATCCCCAGCATCTGCCCGGTCTCCTCCGCCGTCAGCCCGACCGCGACCCGCAGCAGCACCAGCTCCCGTTGGTTCTCCGGCAGGCTGGCCAGCAGCTTCTTGGCCCACTCCGCGTCACTGCTGAGCAGCGCCCGCTCCTCGGGCCCGAGCGAGTCGTCCGGCTGCTCCGGCATCTCGTCCGAGGGCACGGCCGTACTGCCGGGGCCGCGCATGGCGGCCCGCTGCAGGTCGGCGACCTTGTGCCCGGCGATGGCGAAGACGAACGCCTCGAACGGCTTGCCGGTGTCCCGGTACCGCGGCAGCGCGCAGAGCACCGCCACGCAGACCTCCTGTGCGAGGTCCTCGACGAAGTGGCGGGCGTCACCCGGCAGTCGCGACAGCCGCGTACGGCAATAGCGCAGTGCGAGCGGGTGCACATGCGCGAGGAGGTCGTGCGTGGCCTGCCGGTCCCCCTCGACGGCACGTGCGACGAGCCCGCCGATCTCCTGGGTCCCGTCCTCGCGCATCGGTCCATGGTGCCTTGATGCCGCGCGGTTCGCGGCATCGCCCCCGTAGTTGTGCACCGAAGTGTTATGCGTCGGTGTGCCAGCACTCACGTCCCACGCCTCCCCCTTTCGGGTGTTGCCCATGCCGGACCCCCCGAGACGTCGCCCATGGCGTTCTTCGGCGCCTTGGGGCACCGGGCAGGGCATGTCCGTCATGAGGTCTCTTCTGGCCGAGTGAGAAGCCCCGGCCCTGGAGCCGGGGAGGAGTCACACCTCAAGCATGCGGCATCGCGTGAGGTTTCGGCGCCGGACGGCGGCACAACGGGGCCGTGGCACGCGCCACCCCTGCGGGAGGGCGCGCGCCGCGGTGCCCTGGCGGCCGACTGCTCAGCGGACCAGGCCCCAGCGGAAGCCGAGCGCCACCGCGTGTGCGCGGTCGGAGGCGCCGAGCTTCTTGAAGAGACGCCGGGCGTGCGTCTTGACCGTGTCCTCGGAGAGGAACAGCTCGCGCCCGATCTCGGCGTTGGAGCGGCCGTGGCTCATGCCTTCCAGCACCTGGATCTCCCGCGCGGTGAGCGTCGGAGCGGCGCCCATCTCGGCGGACCGCAGCCGGCGCGGGGCGAGCCGCCAGGTCGGGTCGGCGAGCGCCTGGGTGACCGTCGCGCGCAGCTCGGCGCGCGAGGCGTCCTTGTGCAGATAGCCGCGGGCGCCGGCGGCGACGGCGAGCGCCACGCCGTCGAGATCCTCGGCGACGGTGAGCATGATGATCCGGGCGCCCGGGTCGGCGGACAGCAGCCGGCGCACGGTCTCGACGCCGCCGAGGCCGGGCATCCGTACGTCCATCAGAATCAGGTCCGAGCGATCGGCACCCCAGCGGCGGAGGACTTCCTCGCCGTTGGCCGCGGTCGTCACGCGCTCGACGCCGGGGACGGTCGCAACCGCCCGACGGAGCGCCTCTCGGGCAAGCGGGGAGTCGTCGCAGACGAGGACGGAAGTCATGGCCGTCCTCCGCAGCTGATGCGCGTCACGTTGTGCCTCCAGGCTGGTACGTATCGTCACCTGTGCGATTGACGGCCTCGGACACCTGCCCGGGGAGTCCCTCTGTCAACCGCTTCCGCACTCTCAACGACGGTCACCCGAAAGAGTTACGGGCTGAGGAGCCGTTTTCGACACTCTATGTGAGGGGCCGGACACGCAGCAGCAAGACCCGCGCCCCTTGGTGCTCCACTTCCTCTGGCGAGTCCACTTTGCCCTGTTCGGTGGCTTTTCTTCCGTTTGCTAGTTATCTGGGGCAAGATTCGAGATGAGTCATATTTACATCTGCTTAGACGGTAGATGTACGGTCTTGAACAGGAGCCCGTACCGCCACGCTTCGAGGGGACTAGCAATGGCAGATTTCTCCCGCCTTCCGGGCCCGAACGCGGACCTCTGGGACTGGCAGCTGCTCGCCGCCTGCCGCGGCGTGGACAGTTCGCTCTTCTTCCACCCCGAGGGCGAACGCGGCGCGGCCCGCAGCGCGCGCGAGACGTCCGCGAAAGAGGTCTGCATGCGCTGCCCTGTACGCGCCGAATGCGCGGCTCATGCCCTGGCCGTCCGTGAGCCCTATGGCGTATGGGGAGGACTGACCGAGGACGAGCGGGAAGAGCTGATGGGCCGGGCCCGGCACCGCCTGGTACCGGCCGGCGGCTCGAATCCGGCGACGCTGTCCAGAGGCTGACGCCGTACACCCGAACAGACGTAACGTTTCTGCGCTACTGCCGCCGCTGCTGCCCGCGGCGGTTGAGGGTCAGCGACGGCCCGCGGCCGCCAGCTGATCGAGCATGGCCGCCACCGCCGGTACCTGCGCCAGGTCCGGCAGCGTGAGCGCCACGATCTCGCGCTGCACGACCGGCTCCAGCCGGATCGTGCGCGCCCCCTTGGGCCGTACCGAGGCCAGCGCCAGCTCCGGGAGCGCGGCGACGCCCAGGCCCGCGCCCACCAGCCCGATCACCGCCGGGTAGTCGTCGGTGGCGAAGTCGATGCGCGGCGTGAAACCGGCGCGCTCGCACACCGTGACCAGGTGCCGGCGGCAGCGCGGGCAGCCCGCGATCCACGGCTCGGCCGCCAGGTCGGCGAAGCCCGCCTGCCCCTTGTCGGCGAGCCGGTGCTCCTCGGGCACCAGCCCCACCAGCCGGTCGCTCAGTACTGGGCGCACGACCAGGTCGTCCCACTCGGCCTCGGCGGCCGGGTCGGCGCCCGGCACCTCCGGATACCGGAAGGCCAGCGCGATCTCGCAGTCGCCGCCGCGCAGCATCTCGATGGAGCGCGGCGGCTCCGCCTCGTCCAGCGAAACCGCCGTGCCGGGGTGCGCGGCCCGCATCGCGGCCAGCGCGGTCGGCACCAGCGTGGAGCTGCCGGACGGGAAGGAGACCAGCCGGACCCGCCCGGCGCGCAGCCCGGCGATCGCCGCGACCTCCTCCTCGGCGGCGGTGAGCCCGGCGAGGATGCCGGCGGCGTGCCGCACGAGGGCCTGGCCGGCCTCGGTGAGCCGCATCTCGCGGCCGGCGCGGATGATCAGCGGCGTGCCCGCCGACTGTTCGAGCGCCTTCATCTGCTGGGAGACGGCGGGCTGAGTGCAGCCGAGCTCGCGCGCGGCGGCGGAGAAGGAGTCGGTCCGCGCGACGGCGCGCAGCACGCGGAGATGACGGGCCTCGATCATGTCTCAAGCATAAGCACCACTTGGGGCGAGCACGGATAATTCACTCGCCACTTTGGCGCTGTGGCGGCCGTACGACGCGGACAACCGGCGCGAATCGCACCAACAATGGGCCGGATGTGAGCGGTTCACGGTGCCGATAGCGTTCTCTTATGACGACTGCATTGGTCACGGGAGCGACGGCAGGGATCGGGGCGGCGTTCGCGCGCCGGCTGGCGGCCGACGGACACAACCTGGTGCTGGTGGCCCGTAATGAGGAGAAGCTGCGCGAGCACGCGGCCGAGCTGCACGACCGGCACGGCATCGAGGCCGGTGTGCTGGTCGCCGATCTGGCGACGGAGGAGGGCATCGCGGCCGTCGAGGAACGGCTCGCCGACCGCAAGAACCCGGTCGACCTGCTGGTGAACAACGCGGGCTTCGGCAACAAGGGCGAGTTCCTCGAAGTACCGATGGCCGACGAGCTGACGATGCTGAAGGTGCACTGCGAGGCGGTGCTGCGGCTGACCTCGGCGGCGGTGAAGGGGATGCGCGAGCGGCGGCGCGGCGGCGTGGTCAACGTCGCCTCGGTCGCGGCCTTCGTGCCGCGCGGCACGTACGGCGCGAGCAAGGCGTGGGTCGTGCAGTTCACCCAGGGCGCGGCGCGCGACCTGGCGGGGAGCGGGGTGCGGCTGATGGCCCTGTGCCCGGGCTTCGTCCGTACGGAATTCCACGAGCGGGCCGGGATGGGCACGGACAACATCCCGGACTGGATGTGGCTGGACGCGGACAACCTGGTCGACGCGGCCATGAAGGACCTCGCCCGCGGCAAGTCCCTCTCCATCCCCGACCCGCGCTACAAGGCCCTGATGGGCGTCGTAAAGCTCGCCCCGCGCAACCTGCTGGGCGGGGTCACGTCCCGGACGGGGCGCAAGTACGGGCCGCAGTAGCCCTCACGTACCGGAAAAGCCCGAGGCCCGGCTCCCGTCACGGACGGGGGCCGGGCCTCGTTGCGGAGTCAGCTCACACTCAGTGGGAGTGGCCGTGACCGTGGCCGTGACCGGCCTCGGCCTCTTCCTCGGCCGGCTTCTCGACGACCAGGGTCTCGGTCGTCAGCAGCAGCGAAGCGATCGACGCGGCGTTCTCCAGGGCGGAGCGGGTGACCTTGACCGGGTCGATGACGCCGGCCTTCACCAGGTCGCCGTACTCGCCGGTCGCGGCGTTGAAGCCCTGGCCCTTGTCGAGCTCGGCGACCTTCGAGGTGATGACGTAGCCCTCAAGACCGGCGTTCTCGGCGATCCAGCGCAGCGGCTCGACGGCGGCGCGGCGGACGACGGCGACACCGGTGGCCTCGTCGCCCTCCTTGCCGAGGTTGCCCTCGAGCACCTTGACGGCGTGGACCAGCGCGGAGCCACCACCGGAGACGATGCCCTCCTCGACCGCGGCGCGGGTCGCGGAGATGGCGTCCTCCAGACGGTGCTTCTTCTCCTTGAGCTCGACCTCGGTGGCCGCACCCACGCGGATGACGCAGACGCCACCGGCGAGCTTGGCGAGGCGCTCCTGGAGCTTCTCGCGGTCCCAGTCCGAGTCGGTGGACTCGATCTCGGCCTTGATCTGGTTGACGCGGCCCTGCACGTCCTCGGAGTTGCCGCCACCGTCGACGATGGTGGTGTCGTCCTTGGTGACGGTCACGCGGCGGGCGGTGCCCAGCACGTCCAGACCGGCCTGGTCGAGCTTGAGGCCGACCTCCTCGGCGATGACGGTCGCACCGGTCAGGGTGGCCATGTCGCCGAGCATCGCCTTGCGGCGGTCGCCGAAGCCGGGGGCCTTCACGGCAACGGCGTTGAAGGTGCCGCGGATCTTGTTCACGACCAGGGTCGACAGGGCCTCGCCCTCGACGTCCTCGGCGATGATCAGCAGCGGCTTGGAGCCACCGGCCTGGATGACCTTCTCCAGCAGCGGCAGCAGGTCCTGGATCGAGCCGATCTTGCCCTGGTGGATCAGGATGTACGGGTCCTCGAGGACGGCCTCCATCCGCTCCTGGTCGGTGACCATGTACGGGGAGAGGTAGCCCTTGTCGAAGGCCATGCCCTCGGTGAAGTCGAGCTCCAGGCCGAAGGTGTTGGACTCCTCGACGGTGATGACACCGTCCTTGCCGACCTTGTCCATCGCCTCGGCGATGAGCTCGCCGACCTGCTTGTCCTGGGCGGACAGGCCGGCCACGGCGGCGATGTCCTCCTTGGAGTCGATCGGGCTGGCGATCGCGAGGAGGTCGTCGGACACGGCCTTGACGGCGGCGTCGATGCCCTTCTTCAGGGCGGCCGGGGAGGCACCGGCGGCGACGTTGCGCAGGCCCTCGCGGACCAGCGCCTGGGCCAGCACGGTGGCGGTGGTCGTACCGTCACCCGCGATGTCGTTGGTCTTGGTCGCCACCTCCTTCACCAGCTGGGCGCCGAGGTTCTCGTACGGGTCGTCGACCTCGACCTCGCGGGCGATGGTGACACCGTCGTTGGTGATGGTCGGGGCGCCGAACTTCTTGTCGATGACGACGTTGCGGCCCTTGGGGCCGATCGTCACCTTGACCGTGTCGGCAAGCTTGTTGACGCCGCGCTCGAGGGCGCGACGGGCGTCCTCGTCGAACTTCAGAATCTTCGCCATGAGTTACGTGTCCTTAGTCGTACTCTCAACGAAATGCGCCCCTGCCCCGGGTGGTGAGACGCGGGAACCAGGGGCGCAGATCAGAACAGCTGGGGTGAAGCGTCGGCCTGGGAAATCCCAGGTCCCGGCTTACTTCTCGACGATCGCGAGAACGTCGCGGGCCGAGAGGACGAGGTACTCCTCGCCGTTGTACTTCACCTCGGTGCCGCCGTACTTGCTGTAGAGCACGACGTCGCCGACGGAAACGTCGAGCGGAAGACGGTTACCGTCCTCGAAGCGGCCCGGGCCCACGGCCAGGACAACGCCCTCCTGGGGCTTCTCCTTGGCGGTGTCCGGAATGACCAGGCCCGAAGCCGTGGTCTGCTCGGCGTCGAGCGGCTGGACCACAATGCGGTCCTCGAGCGGCTTGATGGCAACCTTGGAGCTGGCGGTCGTCACGATCCGACCTCCCCCTTCGGAGATCTCACGGGGTTAACTGTCTGAGGTGGCGACCAGGTGGATCCGTCGTCGCGGGTGCCGGACCTGCCCGTCGCTGTGTTTGGCACTCTCCAGTGGTGAGTGCCAGCAGCGAGACTATGACGCGGTTAGCACTCGGTCAAGCGGAGTGCCAACGTGGCTTGGAAAGAGATCCGTGACCTGTCGGTCAGGAGTTCCGTGGCCTGTCCGGTCGGCGGTTCCGTGACTGCCCCAGAATGGGCCGGGTGAACCCTCTCGACTCCTTCTCCGCGCTGCTCACCGACGAGGGCCGGGCCCTGCTGGCCGGCCTCCGCGACCACGACCCCGCCCAGGAACTCGCCACCGCCACCCGGCTGCGCCGCGAGCACCCCGCAGAGCTGGTGTCGGCGGCACTCGGGCAGGCCCGGCTGCGGCAGCGGGCGGTCGCGAAGTTCGGTGCCGAGGACGCGTACCGGATGTTCTTCACCCCGAACGGCGTCGAGCAGTCCACCCGCCGCACCGTCGCCGTCCACCGCGCCGCGCGGCTGGCCGCGCTCGGCGTACGGTCCGTCGCCGACCTGTGCTGCGGCATCGGCGGCGACGCCATCGCGTACGCCCGGGCGGGCATCAGCGTCCTGGCGGTGGACCGCGACCCGCTGACCGCAGAGGTGGCGCGCGCGAACGCCGAGGTGCTGGGCCTGGCCGACCTCATCGAGGTGCGCTGCGCGGACGTCACGGAGATCGACACGAGCCCGTACGACGCCGTCTTCGTGGACCCGGCGCGGCGGGGCGGCCGCGGCCGCGTCTTCGACCCCGAGGCGTACTCCCCGCCCCTCTCCTGGGCGATCGAGGCGGCCCGCAAGGCCCCGCACGCCGCGCTGAAGATCGCCCCCGGCATCCCGCACGAGGCGATCCCCGAGGACGCCGCCGCGGAGTGGATCTCGGACGGCGGCGACGTGAAGGAGGCCGTGCTCTGGTTCGGCACGGAGCCCGGCGCGATGCGGGCGACCCTGCTGCCTTCGGGTGCCTCGCTCGGCACCACGGCGCCACTCCCGGACCCGTCCGTACGTCCCGTCGGCCGTTACCTCTACGAGCCGGACGGTGCCGTCATCCGCGCGCACCTGGTCGCGGAGGTCGCGGCCGAGCTGGACGGCGGACTGATCGACGAGACCATCGCGTACATCACCGCCGACGAGCTGCGCCCCACCCCGTACGCCGCCGCCTACGAGATCACCGATGAGCTGCCCTTCAACCTCAAGAAGCTGAAGGCACTCCTTCGGGAACGCGAGATCGGCGTGTTGACGGTCAAGAAGCGCGGCTCCGCCGTCGAGCCGGAGGAGATCCGCCGCAAGGTGAAGCTCCGCGGCCCGAACGCGGCCACGGTCCTCCTCACCCGCGTCGCGGGCGCCCCGACGATGCTCGTCGGACAGCCCGCGACACCGGTCAGCGGCTGATCACGAGTACAGGTTGTCCTTGCTGACCTCGTGCACGTGATCGTGGCCGTGCTGGTGGGAGTGCGGGACGCCGTGCCGGTGCTCGTGGCCCGGGGCCGGGACGTGCGGCTCGGTGACCGGGAGGGAGGAGTCGGCGGACAGCTCCCAGGCGGAGTGCGGGCGGTTCCGGGCGACCATCTCGGCGCCCAGGGCCGCGACCATCGCGCCGTTGTCCGTGCACAGCTTCGGGCGCGGCACGCGCAGCGTGATGCCCGCGTCCTCGCAGCGCCGCTCGGCCATCGCGCGCAGCCGCGAGTTGGCCGCGACGCCGCCGCCGATCATCAGGTGATCCACGCCGTGGTCCTTGCAGGCCCGTACGGCCTTACGGGTGAGGACGTCCACGACCGCCTCCTGGAAGGACGCGGAGACGTCCGCCACCGGCACCTCTTCACCGGCCGCGCGCTTGGCCTCGATCCAGCGGGCCACGGCGGTCTTCAGGCCGGAGAAGGAGAAGTCGTACTTCGGGTCGCGCGAGCCGGTCAGGCCACGCGGGAACGCGATCGCCTCCGGGTCGCCCTCGCGGGCCATGCGGTCGATGACCGGGCCGCCGGGGAAGCCGAGGTTCAGCACCCGGGCGACCTTGTCGAACGCCTCGCCCGCCGCGTCGTCGATCGTCGAGCCCAGCGGCCGCACGTCGGAGGTGATGTCCGGCGCCAGCAGCAGCGAGGAGTGGCCGCCGGAGACCAGCAGGGCCATCGTCGGCTCGGGCAGCGCGCCGTGTTCGAGCTGGTCGACGCAGATGTGCGAGGCGAGGTGGTTGACGCCGTACAGCGGCTTGCCGAGGGCGTACGCGTACGCCTTGGCCGCCGAGGTACCGACGAGGAGGGCGCCGGCGAGGCCCGGACCGGCCGTGACCGCGATGCCGTCCAGGTCGGAGGCGGCGACGCCGGCCTCCTTCAGGGCGCGCTGGATCGTGGGGACCATGGCCTCCAGGTGGGCGCGGGAAGCGACCTCGGGGACGACGCCGCCGAAGCGGGCGTGTTCGTCGACGCTGGAGGCGACCGCGTCGGCCAGGAGGGTGTGGCCGCGGACGATGCCGACACCGGTTTCGTCGCAGGAGGTCTCGATGCCGAGGACGAGCGGTTCGTCAGCCATTGATCGGTGTTCCTTGTACGAGGGATTCGGTGGTGTAGCGCATGACCAGGGCGTCGATGTTGCCCGGCTGGTAGTAGCCGCGGCGGAAGCCGATGGGCTCGAAGCCGAAGCGTTCGTACAGCCGCTGGGCCCGGTGGTTGTCGACGCGTACTTCGAGGAGCACTTCGTGGCACTCGAAGGTGTTCGCGGCGGTGAGCAGGTCGGTCAGCAGCCGGCCGCCGAGCCCGGTGCCCCACTGGTCGCGCGCGGTGGCGATGGTCTGGACGTCGCCGGTGCCGTCCACGGCGGCGAGGCCGCCGTAGCCGACGAGCCGGCCGTCCCGCTCGGCGACGGTGTAGTGCCGGTTGGCGCCGGGCCCGCGCGTGTGTGCCAGCTCGGACCAGAACATGCCCCGGGACCAGGCGTCCTCCGGGAACAGCTCTTCCTCCAGCGCCAGCACCGGCTCGATGTCCCACCAGCGCATCTCGCGCAGCGTGGCGGCCGGCGCTGTGGCGGCGGGCGCTGTAGCGGCCGGCGCGCCCGGGGGCGTGCTCCCGGGCCGGCCGGTGGGCTGGTCGGCATGGGCGGTCACTTGGGGGTGACCACCTTGTAGTTGGCGGGCACCTGGGCGTCGGGGCGGCGCAGGTACAGCGGCCGCGGCGGCAGCAGCTCCTCGCCTCGGGCCAGCTTCTCGGCGGCGAGCGTGCCGAGGGCGGCCGCCGACTGGTACTCGGGCCCGTCCGTGCGTACGCCGTCGAACGTGTCGGCGTACAGGAGCGCGCCCGCGCCCACGGCCAGCACCCCGGCGACCTGCTCGGCGATGTCGGCCGGGCGGTCGACGGCCGGGTCGGTCAGCCGGGTACGGAAGTTTTCGTACCGGGCCCAGTAGACCTCCTTGCGGCGCGCGTCCGTGGCGACCACGAACGGCTCCTCGATCCCGGAGGCGTACGCGATGCCGTCCAGCGTGCACAGGCCGTGCACCGGCACGTCCAGGGCGGCGCCGAAGGTGGCGGCGGTGACCAGGCCGACGCGCAGGCCCGTGTACGGGCCGGGGCCGACGCCGACGACGATGTCGGTGACCGCGTCGAGCTTCACGCCGGCCTCGCCGAGCACCCGGTCGACGGCGGGCAGCAGCAGTTCGCCGTGGCGGCGCGCGTCCACCTCGCGCGCCTCGGCGAGCACGCGGGGAGCGGCCGGGCCGCCCTCCGGGGCGGGGTCGCAACTGAGCAGGGCGGCGGAAACGGCGGGGGTCGCGGTGTCAAGGGCAAGCAGCAGCACGCCCTCAAGACTACGGCGCGGCGGACACCGCCCTGCCGGGTACCGCACTCGCCGGTACGCTGCGTGCGGGGACTCCGGCACGCCACGTGCCGGGACTTCGGACTTCTGACGCGTACGGACCGTACGGAAAGGTGGCACGGCGGTGGCCGCTAGGAGCAGCTCGATCGTGACGGCTCTCACTGTGGCCGCGCTGGCCGCGGTCGGCTTCCTGGCCTTCCAGGCGTCGGCGGACGCCACCGACCCGCTGGAGCCGGTCCGCTCGGCCAAGGGCGGCGCCGCGGTCTCGCCCGCGCCGTCGGGGCACCCCGCGCCCAAGGACTCGGCGAAGGAGAAGGAGCGGCGGGAGACCGCGGTACCGGCGCACTCCGGCACGGGCCAGCGGGTCGTGTACGCGCTGGACGCCCGGCGGGTGTGGCTGGTCGGCCCGAAGGAGCAGGTCCTGCGGACGTACGAGGTCGTGCCGAGCGCGGTCAGCCCGGCGCCGGGGGCGTACACGGTGACCACGCGCTCCGCGAGCGTGACCGGTTCCGACGGCATTCCGATCGAGAATGTCGTGCGATTCGCGACGGTCGACAACGTCGTGGTCGGCTTCAGCGCGGCGGTCGACGGCTCGATGCCGCAGCCGGGCACGCAGCAGAAGCAGAAGACGGGCGGCATCCGCGAGAAGCGGGCCGACGGCGCGGCGATGTGGAAGTTCGCGACGGTCGGCAAGAAGGTCGTCGTCGTTCCGTAACGCACACGCGGATCGCCCGCACCCGTACGGCGCAGCGCACGGACGCGGGCTTACGAATCACTCGTACGGGCTACGGGACGTCGCGGCGGTGGGTGGACGGCCGGCTCCTGGAGCGCGGGCCCCTGTGTCGCGGGGGCTTTGGCCGCCCTATGCGGCGTCGCGGCCGCTGCTCGGCAGGCGGGTGTCCTCGGTCCCGGGCTTGGTTCCAGGCTTGGTCCCGGGCTTGGCCGCGGGCTTGGTCCCGGGCTCGGTGCGGGACTCCGTGGCGGCCGGGACCTCGGGGGCCGGGGCTTCCGGGGGCGTGGAGACCGCGTTGGCTGCCGCGCAGGACGCCAGGAGCTCGTTCATCGTCGGCCGGGGGCCGTCCTCGCGCCGGAACGGAGACGGTTCGCTGTCGTCGCGGCGGGCCGCCGCGGCGAGGGACTGGTGGGCCGACATGGATGCCTCCCGGGAATCCTGGGGCGAGCGGGCATGGTTAGGTAGACCTAACCGGCTCTCTCCCTCCATGTGACCACGCCCGGCACCGCCGACGCAACATCTTCCCGACGGCTTGTCGGAAACTACGGCGCGTCGCCGACGGGGCGAGACCTCCCGGCTGCCCTCCGACGCCTCGCAGATCCCCCCTCAGTCCTCCTCAGTCCTCCTCAGACCTCCTGCAGCAGGCTCAGGTCGCAGCCCGCCCAGCGCTCGCCCACGCCGGTGACGGTGACCTCGCGGACGTCGTCCTCGGCGTCGCTCGCGGCCACCTCCGCGCCCACGGTGCGCGCGATGACGACGTGCAGCCGGTCCTCGGACAGCTCCTCGACCTTGCCCTCGCCCCACTCCACGACCACCACCGACTCCGGCAGCGAGACGTCGAGGTCGAGGTCCTCCATCTCGTCCAGGCCGCCACCGAGCCGGTACGCGTCGACGTGCACCAGCGGCGGGCCGACGTGCAGGGAGGGGTGCACCCGGGCGATGACGAAGGTCGGCGAGGTGACGGCGCCCCGTACGCCCAGGCCCTCGCCCAGGCCGCGGGTCAGCGTCGTCTTGCCGGCGCCGAGCTCGCCGCTCAGCAGCACCAGGTCACCCGGGCGCAGCAGGCCGGCGAGCCGACGGCCCAGCTCCTGCATCCGGTCCGGAGTCTTGACGGTTACCTGCGTGATGGCATCGGTGGTGCTCATGCCGCCGATGGTACGAGCCCGACCCCCCAACACGCGCCACCGTCGCCCGCCGCCCCTTTCGGGTGCACCACCGCCCGGCCGCGTGCACGCTCCCCCACCCCTGGGTAACCCCCGAGGTGGGGGAGTGCAGAGCTGCACCAGTAAGCGCAGCGCGGGCGCCGCACTTTCGGGTGGGCCCGCCGCCGCCGACGTGCGCGCCTGCCCACCCTTGGGTAACCCCCGAGGTGGGGGGATGCGGAGCTGTACCAGTAAGCGCAGCGCCCGCCCAGAAGCCCTCAAGCCCGAGCCGGCCGCCAGCTGCGGGCCTCTGTTGCCGCGCGTTCCACCAAGGTCGTCAGGTGGTCGTTGACCAGTTCTGGGTGTTCCAGCATGACCAGGTGGCCGCCGTCCGGGACGCAGACCAGTTCCGCGGCCGGGAGGAGTTCGCCGATTGTGCGGCTGTGCTCCGGGGGTGTGATCAGGTCGCGGTCGCCGGCCAGTACGAGGGCCGGTACGCCGTCGTATGCCGCCAGCGCGCCCGTCTTGTCGTGCACCGCGAAGGCCGGGAAGAACTCCGCGACGACGTCGATGGGCGTCGCTTCGATGAGGCGTTCGGCGAAGCGGGCGACGCCGGGGTCGACGTCCTTCGGTGCGCCGAAGGAGTACCGCTTCACCAGGCCCGCGAAGAGGTCGGCGGTGGCCCGGCGGCCCTTCTCGACCAGCTCGCTCTGCGCGCCCAGCGCCTTCAGCAGGCCCGGTGCGAAGCGGTGCACCGCCTTCACGCCCAGCGACGGCAGCCCGAAGGAGGCGATCTCGCTCAGCCGCCCCGCCGACGTGCCGATCAGCGCGACACCGACGACCCGCTCGGCGACGTACTGCGGGAAGTGGTCCGCGAGGGCCATCACCGTCATGCCGCCCATGGAGTGCCCGACCAGCACGATCGGCCCTTCCGGGACCGCGGCGTCCAGTACCGCCTTCAGGTCCCGGCCCAGCATGTCTATGGTGACCGGGTCGGTGCCCTCGATCTGGGCGTGGCCGCGGGCCGAGCGGCCGTGGCTGCGCTGGTCCCAGTGGACCGTACGGACTCTGCCGCGCAGCGCGGCCCGCTGGAAGTGCCAGGCGTCCTGGCTGAGGCAGTACCCGTGGCAGAAGACGACCGTGGGGGCCGCGGAGCGTCGCCCCAGGGCCCCCAGCAGGCGCTTGCGGCGGGCCCCCTGCGGCTCGCCGTCCGGCCGGTCGTCGACCTCGTCGACCTCGTAGTACAGCGCGGTGCCGTCGTCCGCGTACGCCGTGCCCGGTGTGCCGCGCAGCGCCCCGTAAGGGCCCGCCGAGTCCAGCGCCATCCGGGCCTTGCGGCGCACGCCCCGGCCGACCGTCAGCCGCTCCAGCGCCACCCCGGCGGCCGCGCCCGCGGCGACCACGCCGATCGCGGCGCCCGCGATGCTCGCGTGCCGGCCCGCCCGGGCCCAGCTGCTCACGGTCTCCGCCGCTTCGGCCGCGGCCCCGGCCACGTCCGGGACGCCGTGTGTGCCCTCGCTCATGTCCCGTCCCCCGTTCCGTCGTGCTCCGTTCCTTCGCGCCCCGTTCCGTCGTGCTCAGGGACATTTCCGTGCTCGGAGACATAGACGCGCGGGACCCGGCTTCCGATCCGGGTGACGATCTCGTACGCAATGGTTCCCGTGGCCTGCGCCCAGTCCTCGGCGGTCGGCTCGCCCCGGTCGCCCGGCCCGAAGAGCACCGCCTCGTCCCCCACCGTGGCTGATTCCCCGCCCAGGTCGACCACGAACTGGTCCATCGCGACCCGCCCCGCGATCGTCCGCCACTTGCCGGCGACCAGCACCGGGCCGACGCCGGAGGCGTGCCGCGGGACGCCGTCGGCGTAGCCCAGCGGGACCAGCGCCAGGGTGGTGTCACCGGGCGTCGTGTAGTGGTGCCCGTACGAGACGCCGTGGCCGCCCGGTACGTGCTTGACCGACGCCAGCGAGGCGGAGAGCGTCATGACCGGCCGCAGCCCGAAGTCGGCGGGCGTGCCGACCTCGGGGCTCGGCGAGATGCCGTAGATGCCGATACCGGCGCGTACCAGGTCGAAGTGCGCGTCGGGGAGGGTGAGCAGGCCCGGGGTGTTGCAGATGTGCCGGACCTCGGGCTCAAGGCCCGCCGCCTCCGCCGTCGCGAGCGCGTCGTGGAAGACGGCGAGCTGGGCGGCGATCGAGGGGTGGCCGGGCTCGTCGGCGCACGCGAAGTGCGACCAGATGCCGGTGACCTTGATCAGGCCGTCCCGCTCGGCGTCCCGGGCGGCCGCGGTGAGCTCGGCCCATTCGGCCGGCTGGCAGCCGTTGCGCCCCAGCCCCGTGTCGATCTTGAGCTGGACCCGGGCCGTACGGCCGGTGGCGTGCGCGGCGTGGGAGACCTCGTGCAGCGCCCACAGGCCGCTCACGGACACGTCGATGTCCAGCATGACGGCCTTCCGCCAAGGGCCGCCCGGCGTCCACAGCCACGCCATGAGGCGGCCGGTGTCGCCCGCCTCGCGCAGCTGGAACGCCTCCTCGGGCAGCGCGGTGCCCAGCCACTCGGCACCGGCCTCGCGGGCCGCCGCGGCGCACTGGAGCGCGCCGTGGCCGTAGCCGTCGGACTTCACCACGGCCATCAGCTGCGCACCTGAAGCACGCGCCTTGAGGGCACGCACATTCGACCTCAGGGCGGTGAGGTCGATGGCGGCCCGGGCGCGCGTTGCTCTCTCAGTCATCGCCTTCAGTGTCTCAGGCTCCGCTCCGGCACAGCTGTCGACCGCCTCATGGGGGCGTCACGTGCCCGGTTTCTTGCCCCAGACGAAGACACTGTCGTCAGTTCTGAGCATGCCCCACAGCTTCTCCGCGTGCCGCTTCCGCAGGTTCACGCAGCCGTACGAGCCGGGCGGGCTGTAGATGTTGGCGGTGATCCCGTGGAAGGCCTGCCCGCCGTCGAAGAACTGACTGAACGGCATGGGCGAGTGGTAGATCGTCGAGAAGTGGTTGCGGTTCTTCCAGTAGACGTGGTGGGTACCGGTGCGGGTCGGGTAGCCCTTGCGGCCGGTACGGACGGGGGCCGGGCCGAAGATGACCTCGTCGTGGTTCTGTACCCACATGATCTGGCGGGCCAGGTCCACGCAGGCCACGCGCGGCGCCCAGTGCTCGCCCTTCTTGCGCATCCGCGGCACGGGGCAGCGCTTGTCGGCGTTCGGGTTCGCCTTCGCCTCGGCGAGCCGGACGACGCCCCCGGTCACGGGGCCGGTGAAGCCGTTGGCCGGGATGATGCCGTGCTTCTCCTGGAAGGCGCGGATGACCTTGCAGTCCGCCGGTGACTGCTTGCCGTCCACCTTGAGCTTCAGGTAGCGCTCCACCTGGCGCTGGTAGGGGCCGGTGGAGGTGGAGCACGCCTGCGGGGCCATGGGGGCCGGTGCGGGGGCCACCGCGCCGCCCGGGGCGCGTTGGAGGGCCTCGGCGGGCGGTACGTACTCCACCAGGGCGTCGCCCTGGGGTTCCGGCAGGCGGCCGGGCGGTGGTTCGCCCTCGGCGCGCGCCGTCATGTCCGGCGCCTGCGCCTGGTCGGGCGTGTCCTTCGGCGGCCCGCCGCCGGGCGTGCCGGTGATGCCCGGTACGAGGTCGGACTCGGCGACCGGGGCGGGGCGTTGCGGGCTCGGCGGCGCCGGACCGTCGACGGCGGTCCCGGGAACGGCGGCGAGCGTCAGCAGCGTGGCGGTGCCGGTGGCCGCGGCCAGCAGGCCCGCGAGAGTGCGGTTCATACGTTCATCTGTCCCGTGCGGGCGGCGGCGGGCCACCCGGGCACGGCCAGGTTCGCCCTGGTGGGTCGGATTCTTCGGCCGGGCGGACGGCGCCCGTGGCGCGCGGACGGGACCGCGGTCCGCCCGGATACGGCGGCGCCGCGCCCCACCGGGTGAGACTGGGGGGCATGAGGACTGCTTACAGCGTGGAGAAGGTGCGGGCGGCGGAGCGGGACCTGATGGCGCGGCTGCCGGCCGGGGCCCTGATGCAGCGGGCCGCCGCGGGCCTCGCGGCGGCCTGTGCGGATCTCCTGGGGCGGGTGTACGGGTCCCGGGTGGTGCTGCTGGTGGGCAGCGGCGACAACGGCGGTGACGCCCTGTACGCGGGCGCCCGGCTGGCCCGCCGGGGCGCCGGGGTGCGCGCGGTGCTGCTGTCCCCGGAGCGGGCGCACCAGGGCGGTCTGGCGGCCCTCCGGGCGGCGGGCGGCCGGGTGTCGGCCGACGCGCATGCCGACATCGGCCGCGCGGACCTCGTCGTGGACGGCATCGTGGGCATCGGCGGCAAGGGCGGGCTGCGCCCGGAGGCGGCGGAGCTGGCCGAGGCCGCGCGCGGCAGGACGGTACTCGCGGTGGACCTGCCGAGCGGGGTGAACGCGGACACCGGAGAGGTGGACGGGACGGCCGTACGGGCGGACGCGACGGTGACGTTCGGCGCGTACAAGCCGGGGCTGCTGATCGATCCGGCGCGCGAGTACGTGGGCGCGCTGCGGCTGGTGGACATCGGCCTGGAGCTCCCGGAGGAGCCGGACGTGGCGGCGCTGCAGCACGCCGATGTGGCGGCGCTGCTGCCCGTACCGGCGGCGGACAGCGACAAGTACCGGCGCGGCGTGGTCGGCGTGGTGGCGGGCTCGGCGCGCTATCCGGGCGCGGCGGTACTGGCCGTATCGGGCGCGCTGCGCGGCGGCGCGGGCGCGGTCCGGTACGTGGGCCCCGGCGGCGACGCGGTGATCGCCGCACACCCGGAGACGCTGGTGCACGCCGGGCCGCCCTCGAAGGCGGGCCGCGTGCAGGCGTGGGTGATCGGACCGGGGCTGGGCGACAACGAGGCGGCGGTGGCGGACGTACTCGCCTCCGACGTGCCGGTACTCGTGGACGCCGACGGGCTGCGCTACCTGGACCCGGCGCGGCTGCGCGCCCGTACGGCGCCGACGCTGCTCACCCCGCACGCGGGCGAGGCGGCGGCCCTGCTGGGCGCGGCGCGCGAGGAGGTGGAGTGCGCCCGGTTGCACGCCGTACGGGAGCTGGCCTCCCGGTACGGCGCGACGGTGCTCCTCAAGGGCTCCTCGACGCTGGTCGCCGCCCCCGAGGGAGCCACCGCCCGCGTCAATCCGACCGGCACGGGCTGGCTGGCCACGGCCGGCAGCGGCGACGTGCTCTCGGGGCTGGCCGGTTCGCTGCTGGCCACGGGGCTGACCCCGCTGGACGCGGCGTCGGCGGGCGCGTACCTGCATGGCCTGGCGGCCCGTCAGGCGGCGGCCCACACCGTCCCGCTGACGGCCTGCGACGTGGCGGCGGCCCTGCCGGAGACATGGCTGTCGGTGACCGACTAGGCGCGCCACCTCCAGGGGCGCGGGGAACTGCGCGACCAGCCACTACGCGCCCGCGCGTGGCCACCGATGCGCACCCCCGCGGCGCGATCAGCGGAGGGACGACTCACCCCTCGGCGATCACCACCGCCGAGGCCACGCCGGCATCGTGGCTGAGCGAGACGTGCCAGGAGCGGACCCCGCGTTCCGCGGCGGCCGCCGCCACCGTGCCCCACACCCGCAGCCGCGGCTGCCCGCTCTCCTCGACGTACACCTCGGCGTCCGTCCAGTGCAGGCCGCGCGGCGCGCCCAGCGCCTTGGCGAGCGCCTCCTTCGCGGCGAACCGGGCCGCGAGGGAGGCGACGCCGCGCGGCTCGCCGCCGGGCAGATAGCGCTCGGTGTCGACGAAGAGCCGGTCCAGCATCTGCGGCGTACGCTCCAGCGCCGCGGCGAACCGGTCGATCTCGGCGACGTCGATCCCCACCCCGATGATCATTCGACGGTCACCGACTTGGCGAGGTTGCGCGGCTGGTCGACCTCGTTGCCGCGGGCCGTGGCCAGCTCGCAGGCGAAGACCTGCAGCGGCACGGTGGCCACCAGCGGCTGCAGCAGGGTCGGCGTCACGGGGATGCGCACGAGGTGGTCGGCGTACGGCACGACCGTCTCGTCGCCCTCCTCGGCGATGACGATGGTGCGGGCGCCACGGGCCCGGATCTCCTGAATGTTGGAGACGATCTTGTCGTGGAGTACGGAGCGCCCGCGCGGCGACGGCACGATCACCACCACCGGCAGGTCCTCCTCGATCAGCGCGATCGGCCCGTGCTTCAGCTCGCCCGCCGCGAACCCCTCGGCGTGCATGTACGCCAGCTCCTTGAGCTTCAGCGCGCCCTCCAGGGCCACCGGATGGCCCACGTGGCGGCCGAGGAAGAGGACGGTGTTCTTGTCGGCGAGGCCGCGCGCCAGCTCCCGTACCGGCTCCATCGTGCCGAGCACCTCGTCCACCTGGGTGCCGATCTCGGCCAGCTCCTTCACCACGGCCTGGATCTCGTCGCCCCACTTCGTGCCGCGCACCTGGCCCAGGTACAGCGCGACCAGGTAACAGGCGACCAGCTGGGTGAGGAACGCCTTCGTGGAGGCGACGGCGACCTCGGGCCCGGCGTGCGTGTAGAGCACCGCGTCGGACTCGCGCGGGATCGTCGAGCCGTTGGTGTTGCAGATGGCGAGCACCTTCGCGCCCTGCTCACGGGCGTGCCGCAGCGCCATCAGGGTGTCCATGGTCTCGCCGGACTGGGAGATCGCGATGACCAGCGTGCGGTGGTCCAGGATCGGGTCGCGGTAGCGGAACTCGCTCGCCAGCTCGACCTCGCACGGGATGCGCGTCCAGTGCTCGATGGCGTACTTCGCGATCAGCCCGGCGTGGAAGGCCGTGCCGCACGCCACGATGACGACCTTCTGCGCCTCCCGCAGCACCGCGTCCGGGATGCGCACCTCGTCCAGTGAGAGCCGCCCGTCCGCGCCGATGCGCCCCAGGAGGGTGTCCGCGACCGCCTTGGGCTGCTCGGCGATCTCCTTGAGCATGAAGTAGTCGTAGCCGCCCTTTTCGGCGGCCGAGGCGTCCCAGTCCACGTGGTACGGGCGCACCTCGGCCGGGCGGCCCTCGAAGTCGGTGACCTGGACGCCGTTCCGGCGCACCTCGACGACCTGGTCCTGGCCCAGCTCGACGGCCTCCCGGGTGTGCGCGATGAAGGCGGCCACGTCGGAGGCGAGGAACGCCTCGTCGTCGCCGAGGCCGACGACCAGCGGGGAGTTCCTGCGCGCGCCCACCACCACGTCCGGCGCGTCGGCGTGCACCGCGACGAGGGTGAAGGCGCCCTCCAGCCGGCGGCAGACCTGCCGCATCGATTCGGCGAGGTCGCCGCAGGAGGAGAAGGACTCCGCCAGCAGGTGCGCGACCACCTCGGTGTCCGTCTCGGAGGCCAGCTCGTGGCCGCGGTCGGTCAGTTCGGCGCGCAGCGCGGCGAAGTTCTCGATGATGCCGTTGTGCACGACCGCGACCCGCCCGGAGTTGTCCAGGTGCGGATGGGCGTTGGCGTCGGTGGGGCCGCCGTGCGTGGCCCACCGGGTGTGCCCGATGCCCGTACTGCCGGCCGGCAGCGGGCGCGCCGCCAGCTCCTTGTCCAGATTGGCGAGCTTGCCGGCCTTCTTCGCCGCCGCCAGGCCGCCGTCGGCGAGCACCGCGACGCCCGCCGAGTCGTAGCCGCGGTACTCCAGCCGCTTCAGTCCGGCCAGTACGACGTCAAGGGCCGACTGCCCGCCCACGTATCCCACGATTCCGCACATGAAGGCAGCCTACGGCGCGCGGAGATCAATACCCGCGTCCCATACGGGTCAATGCCCGCGCTCGATCCGGTCGATGGCCTCCTGGACCAGTTCGAGGAATTCCACCTCCTCACAGCGCGGCTTGCTGCCCATCTCGTACAGGACCAGGCAGTCCGTCAGCTCCTCCCCCAGGTCCTCGTCGGGGAGTTCGGCGGCCAGTTCGCTGTGGACCAGGCCGGCGTGGCCGCCGGATTCCGGGGCCGCCACTGTCTCCGCACCGGCTCTCAGCCGGTGCTGTCGTACGTAATCGAGCAGGCGTGTCACCGTGCCCACCCCCCATTTCTCGCGACGCAGAAAATGACGCGCTCCCCCACCGCCGGACGCTACCGAGGAAAAGCTGATTGGTATAGACATGCGGTATTGCGCCACCCAAGAGGACGGCCGAAGGGCCATCAGGGTTGCCCCGCAACGCCACCCCGGGATGAGCGGTGGCGGGCGGCTGCGGACAATGGGCGGCGTGCCCATGACGACAGAGCAGCCGCAGCAACGCCGCCGCGCCGACGCCACGCCGTACGTCGACATGACCCGCGCGGAGTGGAGCGCCCTGCGCGAGAAGACCCCGCTCCCGCTGAGCGCCGAAGAGGTCGAGCGGCTGCGCGGCCTGGGCGACGTCATCGACCTGGACGAGGTACGCGACGTCTACCTGCCGCTCTCCCGGCTGCTGAACCTCTACTTCGGCGCCACCAGCAACCTGCGCGGCGCGCTGAACACCTTCCTGGGCGACCAGAAGGGGCACGGCGCCCAGGAGGGCACGCCGTTCGTGATCGGTGTGGCGGGCAGCGTCGCGGTCGGCAAGTCCACCACGGCCCGCCTCCTCCAGGCGCTGCTGGCCCGCTGGCCCGACCACCCCCGCGTGGAGCTGGTGACCACCGACGGCTTCCTGCTGCCCAACGCCGAGCTGCACCGGCGCGGCCTGATGTCCCGCAAGGGCTTCCCCGAGTCCTACGACCGGCGCGCCCTGACCCGCTTCGTCGCGGACGTGAAGTCCGGCAAGGCCGAGGTCACCGCGCCGGTCTACTCGCACCTGATCTACGACATCGTGCCCGGCGAGCGGCTGACCGTGCACCGCCCCGACATCCTCATCGTCGAGGGCCTCAATGTCCTGCAGCCCGCGCTGCCCGGCAAGGACGGCCGCACCCGGCTCGGCCTCGCCGACTTCTTCGACTTCTCGGTGTACGTGGACGCCCGCACCGAGGACATCGAGCAGTGGTACCTCGGCCGGTTCCGCAAGCTGCGCGAGACCGCCTTCCAGAACCCGTTCTCGTACTTCCGCAAGTACGCCCAGGTCTCGGAGGAAGAGGCACTGGAGTACGCCCGGATGAACTGGCGCACCATCAACAAGCCCAATCTGCAGCAGAATGTGGCCCCCACCCGGGGGCGCGCGAACCTCGTGCTCCGCAAGGGACCCGACCACAAGGTGCAGCGGCTGTCGCTGCGCAAACTCTGAACGAGCCGAACGAGAACTTCGAGGACCCTGCTGTGCTGCATCTGCGACTGATCGTCCCGCCGGACCGTACGGACGAGGTGGTGTCGCTGCTGGAGAAGACGGTCGGCACCGCCCATCTGGTGGTAATGGCCGGTGCGGCCCGCAGCCCCGTCGGGGACGTGATCACCTGCGATGTGGCACGGGAGGCGGGCGACGGGCTGCTGCGCGAACTGCGTGAGCGCGGCATCGACGACTGCGGGTCGATCGCCGTCGAGCACATCGACCTCTCGCTGTCCACGCGCGCCGCCCAGGCCGAGGAGGACGCGCCGGGCGAGGGCGCGGACGCGGTCCTGTGGGAGCAGCTGAGCGACGCGACGCACGAGGAGTCGACGCTCAACGTCACCTACATCGCGTTCCTGACGCTGGCGACGATGATCGCGGCATGCGGTGTCGTACTGGACAACGCGATCCTGATCGTGGGCGCAATGGCGGTCGGCCCGGAGTTCGGGCCGCTGGCCGGGATCTGCACGGCGGTGGTCCAGCGCGCGCCGCGGCTCGCGTGGCGGTCACTGGTGGCGCTGATCGGCGGGTTCGCGGTCGCGATGGTGCTGACCGTCGGCTTCTCGTACTTCATGGACGCGGTGGGCCTGTTCACCAAGGACCAGGCGGAGGGCGCGCGCCCGAACACGGCCTTCATCTGGCAGCCGGACCTGATGTCCTTCGTGGTCGCCTTCCTTGCCGGCATCGCGGGCACGCTCTCGCTGACCTCGTCCAAGTCCGGCGCGCTGGTCGGCGTCGCGATCTCCGTGACCACGGTCCCCGCCGCGTCCAACGCGGCGGTCGCCTTCATCTACGGCGACTACCCACAGACGGTGGGCTCCGTCGGCCAGCTGCTCCTCAACCTGGCAGGGATCGTGATCGCAGGCACGCTCACGCTGGTCGCCCAGAAGTTCCTCTGGGCGCGCCAGCGTGAGCGCGAGCGTGCCGCCGTACGGGCGGACTGACCTCAGCCGAGCGCGGACTTCACTACGTCGGCCAGCCGGCCGGCCACGGCCTTCGCCTGCTCCAGGTCGGCCGCCTCCACCATGACGCGGACCAGCGGCTCCGTGCCGGAGCTCCGCAGCAGCACGCGGCCCGTCGCGCCCAGCTCGCGCTCCGCGTCGGTCACCGCGGCCGACAGCTCGGCGGAGGTGGCGACCCGGGACTTGTCCACGTCCGGGACGTTGATCAGGACCTGCGGCAGCCGCTCCATGACGCCCGCCAGCTCCGCCAGCGAGCGGCCCGTCGCCGCGACCCGCGCCGCCAGCATCAGGCCGGTCAGCGTGCCGTCGCCGGTCGTGGCGTGGTCCAGCACGATGACGTGCCCGGACTGCTCGCCGCCCAGCGCGAAGCCCTTGGCCTTCATCTCCTCCAGGACGTACCGGTCGCCGACCGCGGTCTGCACGAGCGCGATGCCCTCGCGCTCCAGCGCCAGCTTGAAGCCCAGGTTGGACATGACCGTGGCGACCACGGTGTTCTGCCGCAGGGTGCCCGCGTCCCGCATGCCGAGGGCGAGGACGGCGAGGATCTGGTCGCCGTCGACCTCGTTGCCCGCCGCGTCCACGGCCAGGCAGCGGTCCGCGTCGCCGTCGTGCGCGACACCCAGGTCGGCGCCGTGCTCGACGACCGCCGCACGCAGCTTCTCCAGGTGCGTGGAGCCGCAGCCGTCGTTGATGTTCAGCCCGTCGGGGTCGGTGCCGATCGTGACGACCTCGGCGCCGGCCCGCGCGAACGCCTCCGGGGAGACCCGCGCCGCCGCGCCGTGCGCGCCGTCGATGACGACCTTCAGCCCGTCCAGGCGGTTCGGCAACACGCCGACCAGGTGCGCGACGTAGTTGTCGAAGCCCTCGTTGTAGTCCTTGACCCGGCCCACGCCCGCGCCGGTCGGCCGGTCCCACGGCTCGCCGGAGGCGTGCCCGCGGTACATGCTCTCGATCCGGTCCTCCAGCTCGTCAGCGAGCTTGTGCCCACCGCGCGCGAAGAACTTGATGCCGTTGTCGGGCATCGGGTTGTGACTCGCGGAGAGCATCACGCCCAGGTCCGCGCCGAGCGCGCCGGTGAGGTACGCGACCGCCGGGGTCGGCAGCACGCCCACCCGCAGCACGTCCACGCCCGCGCTGGCCAGCCCCGCCACCACGGCGGACTCCAGGAACTCCCCCGAGGCCCGGGGATCGCGCCCGACCACGGCCACCGGCCGGTGGTCTTCAAAGGTGCCCGCTTCCGCGAGCACATGCGCCGCAGCGACCGACAGCCCGAGCGCGAGCTCTGCCGTCAGATCCGCATTGGCGACGCCGCGCACCCCGTCCGTGCCGAAGAGTCGTCCCACTGGTGTCCTCCGAGTTCATGAGCTTGGACCAGACTGTTATGTCCAGGTATACGCCTATCTGGTCCCGGATAGCCGAACGCCCCGGCGGCACGGAAAGTGCCCCCGGGGCGTTCGCCAAGCTGCGCGCGAAGCGCGAAAGCTGCACACGAGGCAGCGAGCGTGATTAGCGCTTGCTGTACTGCGGCGCCTTGCGGGCCTTCTTCAGACCGGACTTCTTGCGCTCGACCGCACGGTCGTCGCGCTTCAGGAAGCCGGCCTTCTTCAGCGGGCCACGGTTGTTCTCCACGTCCGCCTCGTTCAGCGCACGGGCCACGCCCAGACGCAGCGCGCCGGCCTGGCCGGAGATGCCGCCGCCGGAGATGCGGGCGACAACGTCGTAGCGGTTGTCGAGCTCGAGCACCTTGAAGGGCTCGTTGACTTCCTGCTGGTGCACCTTGTTCGGGAAGTAGCCCTCGAGGGTGCGGCCGTTGATCTTCCACTGGCCGGTACCCGGGATGATCCGGACGCGGGCAATGGCGTTCTTGCGGCGGCCCAGGCCGGCGGCCGGCTGCGGGTCACCGAAGCGGGAGGCGAGGGACTCGGAGGTGTACTCACCCTCCAGCGGCGCCTCGGTCTCGGTGGTGTACTCCTCGACCTCGAGCGGGGTCTCGGCGGTGGTCTCAGCCACGATGCTCCTCAGATTCTCTTCGTCTTAGGGGGTGTGGCCGGACTTACTGCGCGACCTGGGTGATCTCGAACGGGACCGGCTGCTGAGCAGCGTGCGGGTGCTCGGCGCCCGCGTAGACCTTCAGCTTCGAGAGCATCTGACGGCCCAGGGTGTTCTTGGGGAGCATGCCCTTGATGGCCTTCTCGACAGCCTTCTCGGGGTTCTTGTCGAGCAGCTCGTCGTAGCGGACGGAGCGCAGACCACCCGGGAAGCCGGAGTGGCGGTACGCCATCTTCTGCGACCGCTTGTTGCCGGACAGGTGCACCTTGTCGGCGTTGATGATGATGACGAAGTCACCGGTGTCGACGTGAGGGGCGTAGACCGGCTTGTGCTTGCCCCGCAGGAGGGAAGCAGCCTGAGTCGCCAGACGGCCCAGGACAACGTCCTGCGCGTCAATGATGTGCCACTGGCGCTGGACATCGCCGGGCTTGGGGCTGAACGTACGCACGTTTTAGCCTTCGCTTCTGAGTGATGGGACCTGTAACTGGCCACCTTGGTCGATACGCCGACACGGGCGGCTCCGGGTGACGCAACCCATTGCCTGCCGTCGGTCATCGGCCCGGTGGACCGGCGTAAGGGCCCCTCACGTGAGATAGAGCAAGCCAATACGCATAACAAACAGGCAGAATACCGGGCTCCTCCAGGCGGGTCAAAACGCGCCTCGTACGGGGGTGCGATCCTCGCCACCTGCGGCCGGGCGGCGCCGCAGACAGGCCCAGCCCAGTACGGCCGCCAGCGTCCACAGCATCGCCGCGTCCTTGAAGGCCCGCCGCCGGATGTCCTCCAGATGCGGCCAGTCCAGCCCGGAGACCTGCGGCACCAGGCCGATCCAGAACCACACCGTGCGAGGTACGGAGCCGGGCAGGGCGATCGATGCAAGCAGCGGCCCGAGGGCGACCAGGAGGTAGTGGTCGAAGGACGGCCGGGAGACGAGGAAGGCCGCGAGCAGCAGCATCGCCGCGGTCTCCACCAGGCGCAGCGGCCCGTCGTCGCCGCGCCGCCAGCGCAGATACGCACAGGCCACGCCCGCGGTGGCGGCCGCCACCGCCACCCCGTAGGCCACCGTCCCCGGCATCCCGAGCCGGGCCAGCACCGCGCCGAGCGAGGCGTCGTACGGCCGGGCGAAGGCGTCCTGCCCCCGGAGCAGAAACGGCAGCGTACGGGTGAAGAACATCCCCGGGCGCGGCATCGCGAGCGCGGCGAGGGCGGAGACGAGAAGCGGCACTGCGATCGCCGCGGCCAGCGCCCGCCACCGCCGCGCGAAGACGAACAGCAGCAGTACGGGTACGAGCATCGGCTTGATGGCCAGCGCGAGCCCGAGGACCGCCCCGGCCGCCGCCCATCGCGTACGGCGGGCCAGCAGCAGCGCGAGCGGCAGCGCCACCACCGAGGCCAGCGTCCAGTTGCCGAGCGTGACGAGATTGCGGAAGGGCTGGAAGAAGGGCAGGGCCACCACGACCAGCACCGCCAGCCGGCTCCCCGCCGCGACCCCGAAGATCCGCAGACTCAGCCACCAGCCCAGCAGGACGAGCCCGACCCCGGCCGCCGGGACCAGCCACACCAGCCACCCGCCGGGCAGCAGCGCCTCGGGCACCGCCGCGAGCACCGCCCCCGGCAGATACAGGAACCGCTTGTCGGCATAGGGCGCCCCGCCGTCCAGCAGGGCACGCGCCGCCCGCACAGCAAAAGCGTTGTCCATCCCCAGGTGGCCCCCGCGCCGCACGGTCGCCCACACCACGACAGCCATCAGCCCGGCAGCCACCGCCCGCAACGGCCAGGGCGCGGGCCGCAGCAGCCACGCCACCGCAGGAGAATCACCCGGTTTGTCCGCCGTCACGCGGCCAGGCTAGAAGCCCGCCGCGCTACCGCTCCCGCTCGACACGGCGCTCGTCCCACACCGGCTCGGACGTCTCCCGCACCCGCCCATCAGCCCCGAAGACCAGATACCGGTCGAAGGACCGCGCGAACCACCGGTCGTGCGTCACCGCCAGCACCGTCCCCTCGTACGCCTCCAGCCCCACCTGCAGCGCCTCCGCCGACTCCAGGTCGAGGTTGTCGGTCGGCTCGTCCAGCAGGAGGGCCGTCGTGCCCGACAGCTCCAGGAGAAGGATCTGGAAGCGGGCCTGCTGGCCGCCGGAGAGGCGGTCGAAGCGCTGCTCGGCCTGGCGGCTCAGCTCGTACCGGCGCAGCGCGCTCATCGCCTTGCCGCGGTCCTTGGCGTGCTCCTCCCAGAGGATGTCGAGGAGGGTGCGGCCCTCCAGCTCCGGGTGGGCGTGGGTCTGCGCGAAGTGGCCGGGGACGACGCGGGCGCCCAGCTTCCACGCACCCGTGTGCGACACGTCCTCGCCCGCGAGCAGCCGCAGGAAGTGCGACTTGCCCGAGCCGTTCGAGCCGAGGACCGCGACCCGCTCGCCGTAGAAGACCTCCAGCGAGAAGGGCTTCATCAGGCCGGTGAGCTCAAGGTCCTCGCAGGTCACGGCCCGTACGCCGGTCCGGCCGCCGTGCAGCCGCATCGTGATGTCCTGCTCGCGCGGCGGCTCCGGCGGCGGCCCGATCTCCTCGAACTTGCGGAGCCGGGTCTGGGCCGCGTGGTAGCGCGAGGCCATCTCGTGGCTGTTCTCGGCGGCCTGTCGCAGATTCCGTACCAGCTTCTTCAGCTGCTCGTGCTTCTCGTCCCAGCGCCGCCGCAACTCCTCGAAGCGCGCGAACCGCTCCTTGCGAGCCTCGTGGTACGTGCCGAAGCCACCACCGTGCACCCATACGTCGCTGCCCGCCGGGCCCGGCTCGACGCTGACGATCTTCTCCGCTGAGCGGGCCAGCAGCTCCCGGTCGTGGCTGACGAACAGGACCGTCTTCTTGGTCTCCCGCAGCCGCTCCTCCAGCCAGCGCTTCCCCGGCACGTCCAGATAGTTGTCCGGCTCGTCCAGCAGCAGCACCTCGTCCGTGCCGCGCAGCAGCGACTCCAGGACCAGCCGCTTCTGCTCGCCGCCGGAGAGCGTGCGCACCTGCCGCCACTGCGCCTTCTCGTACGGGACGCCCAGCGCGGCCATGGTGCACATGTCCCAGACCGTCTCGGCCTCGTAGCCGCGCGCCTCGGCCCAGTCGCTCAGCGCCTGCGCGTACGCCATCTGCGCGGCCTCGTCGTCGACCGTCATGACCGCGTGCTCCGCGTCGTCCACGGCCTTCGCCGCCGCCCGCAGCCGCGGCTGGGACACCGACACCAGCAGGTCCCGCACCGTACGGTCGTCCCGCACCGAGCCCACGAACTGCGGCATCACCCCGAGCCCGCCGCTGACCGTCACCGCGCCGCCGTGCGGCTGCAGCTCCCCCGCGATCAGCTTCAGCAGCGTCGTCTTGCCCGCGCCGTTCGCCCCGACCAGTGCGACCGTGGCGCCCTCCCCCACGCGGAAGGACACGTCCCCCAGCAGGACCCGCCCATCGGGCAGGTAGTACTCCAGGTGTCCGGCTTCCACATGTCCCATGCGGGGAATTGTCGGGCCCGTACCGCTCATGGGCCAAACGGTTTACCGGGCCGCCCGGCACCGGCCCCCGCCCTGTCACGGGTGAGCACTAGGATGCGCGCCATGAGCTTTGGGCAAGGGGGGCCGTTCGGCCCCGGGGGATCGGGTCCGTCCACGCCGGACTGGAACGCGCTGGCGGAACAGAGCGAGGCGAGCGGAAAGCGCAAGCGGCTGCTGATGATCGGCGGCGGCGTCCTGGCCACCCTCGCGGTGGCCGGCATCGTCGCCACGGCCGTGATCAGCAGCAACGGCGGCAGCAACAAACCCTCGGCACTGCCCTCACCCGAGAAGCTCCCCGACGAGAAGGCCGAGCCCAAGCCGACCTTCTCCGACGTGAATGTCCCGCCGCCGCCGGACCCGATGGACTACATCACCGACCCCAAGAAGGACACCGCGCCGCTCACCACCGCCTCGCTCTTCCCCGAGAAGCAGCTGACGGCCGGCGGCCGCGCCTACCCGAAGGCCACCACCGGCGCCACCGACAGCTGCGCGAGCGTCGCGCAGGGCGGCCTCGGCGCGGTCCTGAACAAGCACGGCTGCCAGAAGCTGCTGCGCGCCACGTTCTCCCGGGACGGCGTCGCGGTCACGGTCGGCATCGCCCGCTTCGAGACGAAGGCGGCCGCGGCCGCGGTCAAGAACGAATACAAGCCCAACCTCGCCGCGCTGGCCGGCGGCAAGGTCGCCCCGTTCTGCCAGGCCACGGCCTGCCGGACGTCGGCGAACGCGGCCGGCCGGTACGCGTACTTCACGATCGCCGGCTACCTCAACGGCCAGGCCGTCACCGGCAGCGAGACCAAGGCCCTGCAGGCGAGCCGGGACGGCGCCCAGTACGCCTGGGGCCGGATCATGCAGCACGGGCGCGACCAGGCCGACGCGGTGGCGAAGAAGCAGCAGCAACAGGCGCAGAAGAAGAGCTGAGCCGCCGCTGGCGGGGCAGACGCGGGCGGGGCAGGCACCTGCCCCGCCCCACGCTCAGCAGCAGCCCGCGCCCGGCAGGGTCCGCTTGTTCCGCGCCTCCTTGTTGCGGGCCGCGAGCAGCTCGTCGGCCGGGTAGCCGACCTCCTCCAGGGTCAGCCCGTGCGGCCGTACGACGTGCACCGCCGAGTCCCGCACGCCCGCCGCGAGCACCTTGCCCGGCCACTCCACGGGCCGGTGCCCGTCGCCGACGAACAGCAGCGCGCCGACCAGCGACCGCACCATGTTGTGGCAGAACGCGTCCGCCTTCACGGTCGCCGTGACGATCCCGTCCGCGTCCCGCTCCCAGCTCAGCTCCTGCAGCGTACGAATGGTCGTCGCGCCCTCGCGCCGCTTGCAGTACGCCGCGAAGTCGTGCTCGCCCAGCAGCGGCTGCGACGCCTCGTTCATCGCCGCGACGTCCAGGTCCCAGTCGTGCCACAGCACGTGCCCGCGCAGCAGCGGGTCGACGCCGCCGGGGTGATCGGTGACCCGGTACGCGTACCGCCGCCAGATCGCCGAGAACCGCGCGTTGAACCCGGCGGGCGCCTCGGCGACCTTCCACACCCGTACGTCCTTCGGCAGCCGCCCGGCGAGCCGCCGCCGCAGCTTGTCACCGTGCTCGGCCCACAGCTCCTGCGGCAGGTCGACATGGGCCACCTGGCCGCGCGCGTGCACGCCCGCGTCCGTCCGCCCCGCCACGGTCAGCTCGTACGTCTCCTGCGCCCGCGTCACGGTCCGCAGCGCGTCCTCGATCTCCTGCTGGACCGTCCGCCGCTCCCGCTGCTTGGCCCACCCCGAGAAGTCCTTCCCGTCATAGGAAAGATCCAGCCGCACCCGCACGTACCCGGGCTCTACTTCGTCGCTCACACCAGCAATCCTCTCAAGCGGAACGGGCCCGCTTCCCCAAAGGGAAACGGGCCCGTCCACCAGCCTCGATCAGGCTCAGGCGTCCTTGGACTCCTCGGCCGGCGCCTCGGCGGCGGCCTCGTCGGCCTCCTTGACCGCGCGCTTCGCGGCGGCCTCGGCCTCGGCGACGGTCGCCTTCTTGGCGATCTCGCCCTCGACCAGCTCGATCACAGCCATCGGGGCGTTGTCGCCACGACGGTTGCCGATCTTGGTGATACGGGTGTAGCCACCCGGACGCTCGGCGTAGCGCGGCGCGATCTCGGTGAACAGCGTGTGCACGATGCTCTTGTCCGTGATCGTCTGCAGCACCAGGCGACGGTTGTGGATGTCGCCCTTCTTCGCCTTGGTGATCAGCTTCTCCGCGACGGGGCGCAGGCGGCGGGCCTTGGCCTCGGTCGTGGTGATGCGGCCGTGCTCGAAGAGCGACTTGGCGAGGTTCGCCAGCAGCAGCTTCTCGTGCGCGGCGCTGCCGCCCAGACGGGCACCCTTGGCGGGACGCGGCATGGTGTTTCTCCTTGATCTCTGCACCGGCCGTATCAGGTACCAGTGTCAGTGTCCGAGCGAGCGGTTGCCCGTCGGAGACCCGCGCCCCGTAAGGGGCGCGGGGAACTGCGCGATCAACCGAAGCGGACCCGCAGCAAAAATCAGACCGTCAGGCCCGAGCTCAGTACTGCTCGGTCTCGACGAAACCCGCGTCCGCGTCGTCGTCGGCGCCAAAGGCGTCAGCAGCGGCGGTCGGGTCGAATCCGGGCGGGCTGTCCTTCAGGGCCAGACCCATGCCGGCCAGCTTCGCCTTGACCTCGTCGATCGACTTCGCACCGAAGTTGCGGATGTCGAGCAGGTCCGCCTCGGAGCGGGCGACGAGCTCACCCACGGAGTGGATGCCCTCGCGCTTGAGGCAGTTGTAGGAGCGGACCGTGAGCTCCAGCTCCTCGATCGGCAGCGCCAGGTCGGCGGCCAGGGCGGCATCCGTCGGGGACGGGCCCATGTCGATGCCCTCGGCGTCGATGTTGAGCTCGCGGGCCAGACCGAACAGCTCGACCAGGGTCTTACCGGCCGACGCCATGGCGTCACGCGGACGCATGGCCTGCTTGGTCTCGACGTCGACGATCAGCTTGTCGAAGTCGGTGCGCTGCTCGACTCGGGTCGCCTCGACCTTGTAGGTGACCTTGAGAACCGGCGAGTAGATGGAGTCGACCGGGATACGGCCGATCTCCTGGCCCACCTGCTTGTTCTGCACCGCGGAGACGTAGCCGCGACCGCGCTCGACGGTCAGCTCCATCTCCAGCTTGCCCTTGCCGTTCAGCGTGGCGAGGACCAGGTCGGGGTTGTGCACCTCGACACCGGCCGGCGGCGCGATGTCCGCGGCGGTGACCAGGCCGGGGCCCTGCTTGCGCAGGTACATCACGACCGGCTCGTCGTGCTCCGAGGAGACGACCAGCTGCTTGATGTTCAGGATGAGGTCGGTGACGTCCTCCTTGACGCCCGGCACGGTGGTGAACTCGTGCAGGACACCGTCGATGCGGATGGACGTGACCGCCGCACCCGGAATCGAGGAGAGGAGCGTACGACGCAGGGAGTTGCCGAGGGTGTAACCGAAGCCCGGCTCCAGCGGCTCGATCACGAACCGGGAGCGGTACTCGTCGACGACCTCTTCGGTCAACGAGGGACGCTGAGCGATCAGCATGTTTTTGATCCTTCAGTCGTGGACGCCCGCTATTTGACGCCCGCTGTACTACAAGGGTACGGGCGGTACGGCCCAAAAGTGCCGTACCGCCCGTGACCGCAGATCCCTACTACTTCGAGTAGAGCTCGACGATCAGCTGCTCCTGCACCTGGGTGTCGATCACCTGGCGCTCGGGCAGCGAGTGCACGAGGATCCGCAGCTTCGAGGGGATCGCCTCCAGCCACGCCGGAACGGTCTTCTCGCCGGCCTCGGCCTGAGCCACCTGGAAGGGGGTCATGTTCCGAGACTTCTCGCGGATCTCGATGATGTCGTTCACAGCCACGCGGGCCGACGGGATGTCGGTCTTGCGGCCGTTCACGTTCACGTGTCCGTGACGGACCAGCTGACGGGCGTGGTCGCGGGACTTCGCGAAGCCCGCCCGGTAGACCACATTGTCCAGTCGGGTCTCAAGGATGCGCAGAAGGTTCTCACCGGTCTTGCCGGTCTTCTGGTTCGCCTCCTTGTAGTACCCGAGGAACTGCTTCTCAAGAACACCGTAAATACGGCTGCACTTCTGCTTCTCACGCAGCTGCAGCAGGTACTCGCTGTCCTTGGTGCGCCCGCGACCGTGCTCACCCGGGGGGTAAGGACGGATCTCGATCGGGCACTTCGCGCTCTCGCACTTGCTCCCCTTGAGGAAGAGCTTCTGCTTCTCCCGACGGCAACGCTTGCAGTCGGCCCCGGTGTAACGCGCCATATTCTTGTGTCTCCTACTTCAGCTGGTCAGACGCGGCGGCGCTTCGGCGGGCGGCAGCCGTTGTGCGGAGTGGGCGTGACGTCCTGGATCGAGCCGACCTCGAGGCCGGTGGCCTGGAGGGAGCGGATCGCGGTCTCACGGCCGGAGCCGGGACCCTTGACGAAGACGTCCACCTTGCGCATGCCGTGCTCCTGCGCGCGACGCGCGGCCGACTCGGCAGCCATCTGCGCGGCGAACGGAGTCGACTTCCGCGAACCCTTGAAGCCCACGTGACCGGCCGAAGCCCAGGAAATCACGTTGCCGGTGGGGTCGGTGATCGAAACGATCGTGTTGTTGAACGTGCTCTTGATGTGAGCGTGCCCGTGGGCGACGTTCTTCTTCTCCTTGCGGCGCACCTTCTTGGCGCCGGCCGTACGGCCCTTCGGAGGCATTCATTACTCCCGTGGAGGTGGTCGGTCCTACAGCGAAGACCGCTGATAAGCGTCCGCTGAGGACTACTTCTTGCCCGGCTTCTTCTTGCCGGCGATCGCGCGACGCGGGCCCTTGCGGGTACGAGCGTTCGTGCTGGTGCGCTGGCCGTGGACGGGCAGGCCACGACGGTGGCGCAGGCCCTGGTAGCAGCCGATCTCGACCTTGCGGCGGATGTCGGCCTGGATCTCGCGACGGAGGTCACCCTCGGTCTGGAGATTGGCGTCCACGTACTCGCGGATCTTGACCAGGTCCTCTTCGGGAAGGTCACGAACGCGGGTGTTCGGGTCGACACCGGCAGCGGCGAGGGTCTGCTTCGCCAGCGTGCGGCCGATGCCGAAGACGTAGGTGAGGGCGACCTCCACACGCTTTTCGCGCGGGATGTCAACACCTGAAACGCGTGCCATCGAATGGCTCCTGTGTTGATTCGGGGGTCTGCCACAGAGCCGCTCCCAGCCGCCGACCGCTCTTGAATGAAGAGCAGTGGTACGACCTGGGTCCCCGGCCCCCGCCGGGGGTGTCGTCAGCCTTTACGGCCCGACGGGCTCTGCGTATGTACGTTGTGCTTGCGTCGCGCGAAGAACTGCGGAAGTGCAGGTCGTGCGTCAGCCCTGGCGCTGCTTGTGGCGCAGGTTGTCGCAGATGACCATGACCCGGCCGTGGCGGCGGATCACCTTGCACTTGTCGCAGATCTTCTTGACGCTCGGCTTGACCTTCATGGGGTGAGGTTCTCCGGGTCAGTGCCGTACGCCCCACGGGAGGGGCAGCGGCAAGATCTACTTGTAGCGGTAGACGATCCGCCCACGCGTCAGGTCGTACGGAGACAGCTCCACGACGACCCGGTCATCCGGGAGGATGCGGATGTAGTGCATCCGCATCTTGCCGCTGATGTGCGCGAGGACCTGGTGACCGTTCTGAAGCTCCACCTTGAACATCGCGTTCGGGAGGGACTCGATCACGGTGCCCTCGATCTCGATGGCACCTTGCTTCTTGGCCACGCTTCGCCCTTCGAATCGGCTACCTTGATCGGCTCTCGTATGATTCACCTGATCCCTGCGTCCGGGGACGCAGGCATACGGATGCACGAGATCCGACGCGTCAGTCTACGTCAGCGCACACGAAAAGACGAATCCACGATTATTGCCCAGACACGTAGATCGTTACGCCAGGGGATCGGGAGCAGTCTCAATGCCGGCCCCCCTCTTGACGCCGCTCTCGCGGGCTCGGCGCCTGGGGCGCCTCACGGGCTTCGAGCGGCTGCGCCGGCCTCCGACCGGCGGCTCCTCGCTCACGCCAGCGGATCGGGCGCGGCCTCAATGCCGTACTCGGCGAGCTTGGCCTTGCCGCCGTCGGGCGCCGTGAGGACCAGGGGGCCCTCCTCGGTCAGCGCGACCGAGTGCTCCCAGTGCGAGGACCAGCCGCCGTCGTTGGACTTCACGGTCCACTCGTCCTCGAGGACGTGGGTCTTGGCGGTACCGAGGTTGACCATCGGCTCGATGGCGATGCAGAAGCCGGGGACCAGCTTCGGGCCGCGGCCGCGCTTGCGGTCGACGTAGTTCAGCAGGTGCGGGTCCATGTGCATCTGCGATCCGATGCCGTGGCCGCCGTAGTCCTCGACGATGCCGTACTTACCGGTGGACGGGCGCGGCTGCCGGCGGATGTAGCCCTCGATCGCCTTGGAGATGTCCACCAGGCGGTTGCCCTTGCGGACCGCGGCGATGCCGGCCCACATCGACTCCTCGGTCACCCGGCTCAGCTCGACCAGCTCCGCGGAGTGACCGGAGCCCACGAAGGCCGTGTACGCGGCGTCACCGTGCCAGCCGTCGACGATCGCGCCGCAGTCGATGGAGATGATGTCGCCGTTCTGCAGGACGTCGTCCGCGGAGGGGATGCCGTGCACGACCACGTCGTTCACCGACGTGCAGATCGTCGCGGGGAAGCCGCCGTACCCGAGGAAGTTCGACTTGGCGCCGTGCTCGGCCAGCACCTTGCGCGCGGCGTCGTCCAGGTCCTTGGTGGTGGCGCCGGGCACCGCCGCCTCGCGCGTAGCGGCGTGGATCGCGGCGACGACCAGCCCCGCCTCGCGCATCTTCGCGATCTGCTCCGGGGTCTTGATCTCCACCATTGGCAATAGCGCCTTCCTGCACCGACTACTGGGACGTTTCTGCGGCGGCCGGGAAAGCCGCCCCATACACGATACGGCCGTGGCCCCCCTGCCGGGGACCACGGCCGTATCGGAGAGTGCGTGAGCGCTTACGCCGCTTCGCGCTCCAGCGCCGCCATCGCGCGCGCGGTGACATCCTGGACCTTGCCCATCGCCGAGATGGTGGTCACCAGGCCCTGCGCGCGGTAGTAGTCGATGATCGGCTCGGTCTGCGTGTGGTAGACCTCAAGACGGTTGCGGACGGTGTCCTCGCGGTCGTCGTCGCGCTGGTACAGCTCGCCGCCGCAGACGTCGCAGACGCCCTCCTGCTTCGGCGGGTTGTAGGCCACGTGAAAGACATGGCCCGAGTCCTTGCGACAGATGCGGCGGCCGGCGATGCGCTTGACCACCTCGTCCTCGGGGACCTCCAGGTCCAGGACCGCGTCCAGCTGCACGCTGTCGTCCTTGAGGGCCTCGTCCAGCGCCTCGGCCTGCGAGACGTTCCGCGGGAAGCCGTCCAGCAGGAAGCCGTTCGCGGCGTCGGCCTGGTTCATCCGGTCGCGCGCCATCCCGATGGTGACCTCGTCCGGGACCAGGTTTCCCGCGTCCATGTACGACTTGGCCTCAAGCCCGAGGGGCGTGCCCTGGCTGATGTTGGCGCGGAACAGGTCGCCCGTGGAGATGTGCGGGATCGCGAGGTTCTCGGCGAGGTACGCAGCCTGCGTACCCTTGCCTGCCCCAGGAGGACCGACGAGGACGATTCGCATCAGCGGAGGAACCCTTCGTAGTTACGCTGCTGAAGCTGGCTCTCGATCTGCTTCACGGTCTCCAGACCCACACCCACGATGATCAGGATGCTCGTCCCGCCGAACGGGAAGTTCTGGTCCGCGTTGAAGAGCACCAGCGCCACCGTTGGCACCAGTGCAATGAGACCCAGATACAGCGAGCCCGGCCACGTGATCCGGTTGAGCACGTAGCTGAGGTACTCGGCCGTCGGGCGACCAGCCCGGATACCCGGGATGAAGCCACCATACTTCTTCATGTTGTCGGCAACTTCTTCGGGGTTGAAGGAGATGGCGACGTAGAAGAAGGCGAAGAACACGATCAGCAGGAAGTACGTAACGATGTAAACCGGCCCATCTCCGCGCTGGAAGTGTGTCTGAAGCCACGTGGCCCAGCCTGCCTTCGAGCCGCTGAACTGCGCGATCAGCGCAGGGATGTAGAGCAGCGACGACGCGAAAATGACAGGAATCACACCTGCCTGATTCACCTTGAGCGGGATATAGGTGGACGTTCCGCCGTACGAACGACGCCCGATCATGCGCTTGGCGTACTGCACGGGGATACGGCGCTGAGCCTGCTCGACGAAGACCACCAGCGCGATCATCACGAGTCCGATGGCAATCACGGAACCGAATTCGATCCAGCCGTCGGCGAGCTTGCCGGACACCTTGATCTGCCACAGCGCGGCCGGGAAACCGGAGGCGATCGAGATGAACATCAGGATCGACATGCCGTTGCCGATGCCGCGGTCCGTGATGAGCTCACCCAGCCACATGACCACGCCGGTGCCGGCGGTCATGCAGATGACCATCGTGATGGTCGTGAAGATGGCCGGGTCGGGAATGATTTCGTTGCGCAGGGTGCACGTGCTGAAGAGCGAGCCACTGCGGGCCGTGGCCACCAGGCCGGTGCCCTGCAGGATCGCGAGTGCCACGGTGAGGTACCGGGTGTACTGCGTGATCTTCGCCTGCCCGGACTGCCCCTCCTTCTTCAGGGCCTCCAGCCGTGGGATCACCACGGTGAGCAGCTGAAGGATGATGCTCGCCGTGATGTACGGCATGATCCCGAGCGCGAAGAGTGTGATCTTGAGCAGCGCACCGCCGCTGAACATGTTCACCAGGCCGAAAAGCCCACTACCGGAGCCGGCCTGCTTCATGCAGGTTTCGACGTTGGAGTAGTTCACTCCAGGAACCGGTACGTGCGCCCCGAGCCGATAGACCAGCACGATGCCCAGCGTGAACAGCAGCTTCTTGCGCAGGTCGGGCGTCTTGAACGCTCGGGCGAACGCGGTGAGCACGGTGCCTCCTGCGCCCCCCGCCTCGTGGGCGAGAGGTGACGGTCTTGAGGATCTACGAATACTGAGCGGCCGAAAACCGCGCGGCCCCCGGCCGCGCGGCGTAATCTCCGCGGCCTGCCACATCAGTGACCTGAAGTAGCAGCCCCCGGCGAAAGTACAGCAATAGTGCACGCCACCTTACCGGCGACCATGCCCCCCTTGGAACGACCAACCGGGGATGCCCCAATTCGTGGGCATCCCCGGTCAGTTGATTCACTCGCGTCGGAGCGGCGTCAGAGAGGTGTCAGAGCAGCTCGGTGACGCTGCCGCCGGCGGCGGCGATCTTCTCCTTGGCGGAGCCGGAAACGGCGTCGACCGTCACCGTCAGCGCCACGGAGATCTCGCCCTGGCCCAGGACCTTGACGAGCTCGTTGTTGCGCACCGCGCCCTTGGCGACCAGGTCGGCCACCGTGACCTCGCCACCCTGCGGGTAGAGCGCGGCCAGCTTCTCCAGGTTCACGACCTGGAACTGCTTGTGGGCGGGGTTCTTGAAGCCCTTCAGCTTCGGGAGACGCATGTGGAGGGGCATCTGGCCACCCTCGAAGCGCTCCGGAACCTGGTAACGGGCCTTGGTGCCCTTGGTACCACGACCAGCGGTCTTACCCTTGGACGCCTCACCACGACCCACACGGGTCTTGGCGGTCTTGGCGCCCGGGGCAGGACGGAGGTTGTGGACCTTCAGCGGGTTGTTCTCCGCCATGTCAGTCGACCTCCTCAACCGTCACGAGGTGGCGGACGGTGTGCACCATGCCGACGACCTCGGGGCGGGCCTCCCGGACGACGCTGTCGTTCAGGCGCTTGAGGCCGAGCGAACGGAGCGTGTCGCGGTGGTTCTGCTTGCTACCGATGTAGGACTTCGTCTGGGTGATCTTGATCCGCATCACGCGTTCACCCCGGCACGCGCCCGCAGCAGAGCGGCGGGAGCAACGTCCTCCAGCGGCAGGCCACGACGGGCCGCGATCTCCTCGGGGCGCTGAAGGCCCTGAAGCGCGGTCACCGTGGCGTGCACGATGTTGATCGGGTTCGACGAACCGAGCGACTTGCTCAGCACGTCGTGGATGCCGGCGCACTCGAGCACGGCGCGCACCGGGCCACCGGCGATCACACCGGTACCGGGGGAAGCAGGCTTGAGCAGGACGACGCCCGCGGCCTTCTCGCCCTGGATGGGGTGCGGGATGGTGCCGGCGATACGGGGGACCTTGAAGAAGTGCTTCTTGGCCTCCTCAACACCCTTGGCGATGGCGGCCGGCACCTCCTTGGCCTTGCCGTAACCGACACCCACGGTGCCGTCACCGTCGCCCACCACGACCAGCGCGGTGAAGCTGAAGCGACGACCACCCTTCACAACCTTGGCGACACGGTTGATGGCGACAACACGCTCGACGTAAGCGGTCTTTTCGGCAGCTGCGCCGCCGTCCCGCCGGTCCTTACGGTCCCGCCGCTCGCCGCCACCGGCGCCGCCACCGCGGCGCTGGGGTCCAGCCATTGGAATTACCTCTCTCTGCTTTGTCCGCTAGCTACGGAACCGGGGCTCAGAACTTCAGCCCGGCTTCGCGGGCGGCGTCGGCCAGAGCGGCAATCCGCCCGGCGTACTGCTTGCCACCACGGTCGAACACGACGGCCTCGACACCGGCGGCCTTGGCACGCTCGGCGACCAGGGCGCCGACCTGCTTGGCCTGCGCGCTCTTGTCGCCCTCGCCACCACGGATCGACGCGTCCAGGGTCGACGCAGAGGCCAGCGTGTGGCCCTTGATGTCGTCGATGACCTGGGCGGTGATGCCACGGTTGGAGCGCGTCACGACGAGACGCGGGCGCTCCGGGGTACCCGAAATCCGCTTACGGATGCGGATGTGGCGACGCTTAGCGGCGGCGCGCTTGTAGGCGTCACCCTTAGCGATCTTCACACCGTATGCCATGGCTTACTTACCAGCCTTTCCGACCTTGCGGCGGATGACCTCGCCGGCGTACTTGACGCCCTTGGCCTTGTACGGGTCGGGCTTGCGCAGCTTGCGGATGTTCGCGGCGACCTCGCCGACCTTCTGCTTGTCGATGCCCTCGACGCTGAGCTTGGTCGGGGACTCGACCTTGAACGAGATGCCCTCGGGGGCCTCGATCAGGATCGGGTGGCTGTAGCCCAGCGAGAACTCCAGGTTGGAGCCCTTCGCCTGGACGCGGTAACCCACACCGCTGATCTCGAGCGCCTTGCTGTAGCCCTGGGTCACGCCGGTGATCATGTTCGCCACCAGCGTGCGGGACAGGCCGTGCAGGGCCTTGTTCTGACGCTCGTCGTTCGGGCGGGTGACGCTGATCGCGCCGTCCTCACCCTTGGCGACCTCGATGGGCGCGGCGACCGTGTGCTGAAGGGAACCCTTGGGGCCCTTCACGGAGACCGTCCGGCCATCGATGGTGACGTCCACACCAGCGGGAACCTGGATGGGCAGCTTGCCAATACGCGACATTAGCTTTTCCTCCGTTCCCTGGTTACCAGACGTAGGCGAGAACTTCTCCGCCTACACCCTTCTTGCTGGCCTGCTGACCGGTCAGGAGACCGTGGGACGTGGAGATGATCGCCACGCCCAGGCCGCCGAGGACCTTCGGCAGGTTGGTGGACTTTGCGTAGACCCGCAGGCCCGGCTTCGAAATCCGCTTGATGCCGGCGATCGAGCGCTCGCGGTTCGGGCCGAACTTCAGCTCGAGGACGAGGTTCTTGCCGACCTCGGCGTCCTCGACCTTCCAGCCGGTGATGTAGCCCTCCTGCTGGAGGATTTCCGCGATGTGCGACTTGATCTTGCTGTGCGGCATCGACACGGTGTCGTGGTATGCCGAGTTCGCGTTACGCAGACGGGTCAGCATGTCTGCGATGGGGTCAGTCATGGTCATGAATTGGCCTTCGGCCTCTCTCGCCGGGGTTTCCTATATGCGCCATCCCTCTCCCCACTCACGGGCGGGACGGGTGCGGCACGGGGACCTACGGCGTAGTAAGCGACTTTGAGCGGGCACGGTGGCCCGCGGTCGGTCTCGGGCGGCGGGCGCCCAACCCTTCCACTCTAGGTGATAGGGGTGGGGCGCCACGCCATCCGAATGCTTACCGAGAGCCTCCGGTAAATCCCAAGTGGGGATTTACCAGGAGCTCTTGGTCACGCCCGGCAGCTCGCCACGGTGAGCCATCTCACGAAGGCACACGCGGCAGAGGCCGAACTTGCGGTAAACGGAGTGCGGACGACCGCAGCGCTGGCAGCGGGTGTACGCGCGCACGCCGAACTTGGGCTTGCGAGCAGCCTTCGCGATGAGAGCCTTCTTCGCCATCTCGCTCACGCCTCCTTGAACGGGAAGCCGAGGTGACGGAGGAGGGCGCGGCCCTCGTCGTCGTTGGTCGCCGTGGTGACCACGGTGATGTCCATACCCCGGGTACGGTCGATCTTGTCCTGGTCGATCTCGTGGAACATGACCTGCTCCGTGAGACCGAAGGTGTAGTTGCCCCGGCCGTCGAACTGCTTCGGCGACAGACCACGGAAGTCGCGGATGCGCGGCAGCGCGAGCGACAGCAGGCGGTCCAGGAACTCCCACATGCGGTCACCGCGGAGGGTGACGTGGGCACCGATCGGCTGGCCCTCACGCAGCTTGAACTGCGCGATGGACTTGCGGGCCTTGGTCACGGCCGGCTTCTGGCCGGTGATCGTGGTGAGGTCGCGGATGGCGCCCTCGATCAGCTTGGAGTCGCGGGCGGCGTCGCCCACACCCATGTTGACCACGATCTTGGTCAGACCGGGGATCTGCATGACGTTCTCGTACGAGAACTCGTCCTTCAGCTTCCCGGCGATCTCTTCGCGGTAGCGCTGCTTCAGGCGCGGCGCATTGGTGGTGGCAGTCATCAGATGTCCTCACCGGTCCGCTTGGCAACGCGGATCTTGTTGCCTTCGTCATCGAAGCGGTACCCGACGCGGGTGACGACCTTGTTGCCGTCCTTCTCCACCACGAGCTGAACGTTGCTCACGTGGATCGGGGCCTCGGTCGTCACGATGCCGCCGGTCTGCGAACCGCGAGCGGTCTGACCGGCCTTGGTGTGCTTCTTGACCCGGTTGACACCCTCGACCAGGACGCGGTCCTCGCGGGGGAAGGCCGCGATGACCTTGCCCTGCTTGCCCTTGTCCTTACCGGTGATGACCTGGACCAGGTCGCCCTTCTTGATCTTCATCGGTTACAGCACCTCCGGCGCGAGCGAGATGATCTTCATGAACTTCTTCTCGCGCAGCTCACGGCCCACGGGGCCGAAGATACGGGTGCCGCGGGGGTCGCCATCGTTCTTGAGGATGACGGCCGCGTTCTCGTCGAAGCGGATGTACGAACCGTCGGGACGGCGGCGCTCCTTCACGGTGCGCACGATGACCGCCTTGACGACGTCACCCTTCTTCACGTTGCCACCGGGGATCGCATCCTTCACGGTGGCGACGATGACGTCACCGATGCCCGCGTAGCGTCGGCCCGAGCCACCGAGAACACGGATGGTGAGAATTTCCTTCGCACCCGTGTTGTCGGCGACGCGCAGCCGAGACTCCTGCTGGATCACGTCTATCTCCTGATCGTCTGCCGGTTCCCGGCAGGGGTTTCACGTGAAACCCCTGCCGAGCCTGGCGGAACTTTTCCGAGGGAATCCCCCTCGGGGGGATGTGCTTGCCGCAATTCCCTAACGGGAATTACTTGGCCTTCTCGAGGATCTCGACGACGCGCCAGCGCTTCGTCGCGGAGGTCGGCCGGGTCTCCATGAGGAGGACACGGTCGCCCACGCCCGCGGCGTTCTGCTCGTCGTGCGCCTTGAGCTTGTTCGTACGACGGATGACCTTGCCGTACAGCGCGTGCTTGACGCGGTCCTCGACGGCGACGACGACGGTCTTGTCCATCTTGTCGCTGACGACCAGACCCTCGCGGGTCTTGCGGAAGCCGCGCTCGTTCTTCTCAGTCACATTCGTCTCGCTCATCAGGCGCTCTCCACCGTCTCGATGCCGAGCTCGCGCTCCCGCATCAGGGTGTAGATCCGGGCGATGTCCTTGCGGACGGCCTTCAGCCGGCCGTGGTTTTCGAGCTGTCCGGTCGCCGCCTGGAAGCGGAGGTTGAACAGCTCCTCCTTGGCCTCACGAAGCTTGGCAACGAGGTCCTCGTTGTTCAGCTCGCGCAGCTCGGTCGCCTTGGTACCGGCCGCCATCACGACTCACCTGCCTCGCGCCGCACGATGCGGCACTTCATCGGAAGCTTGTGGGCGGCGCGGGTCAGCGCCTCCTTGGCAACCTTTTCGTTCGGGAAGGACAGCTCGAACATCACCCGGCCGGGCTTGACGTTCGCGACCCACCACTCCGGAGAACCCTTACCGGAACCCATGCGGGTCTCGGCCGGCTTCTTCGTCAGCGGACGGTCGGGGTAGATGTTGATCCACACCTTGCCGCCACGCTTGATGTGACGAGTCATGGCGATACGAGCGGACTCGATCTGCCGGTTCGTCACGTAAGCCGGGGTGACGGCCTGGATGCCGTACTCACCGAAGGCCAGCTCGGTGCCACCCTTGGCCATGCCATTGCGCTTCGGGTGGTGCTGCTTGCGGTGCTTGACCCTGCGAGGGATCAGCATGTCGGTCAGGCCTCCTGTCCGGTGCTCTCAGCCGGAGCAGCGGCAGCGGCCTCGGCCTTGGGGGCCTCGGCAGCGGCGTTCTGCTGCTGCGGCTTGCGGCCGCGGCCGCCACGCTCGCCACCACGGCGCGGGCGGTCGTTGCCACCGCGGGCCGGGCGGTTACCCGCACGGGCAGCGGCGTTCTCGGCGCGAACCTCGGCGATGTTCTTGACGTCGCCCTTGTAGATCCAGACCTTCACGCCGATGCGGCCGAAGGTCGTCTTGGCCTCGAAGAAGCCGTAGTCGACGTTCGCACGGAGCGTGTGCAGGGGCACGCGGCCCTCGCGGTAGAACTCCGAGCGGGACATCTCGGCGCCGCCGAGACGGCCACCGCACTGGATCTTGATGCCCTTGGCGCCGGCCTTCATCGTCGACTGCATGCTCTTACGCATGGCGCGACGGAAGGAGACGCGCGAGGACAGCTGCTCCGCGACGGCCTGCGCGACCAGCTGGGCATCCGTCTCGGGGTTCTTGACCTCGAGGATGTTCAGCTGGACCTGCTTGCCGGTGAGCTTCTCCAGCTCACCGCGGATGCGGTCGGCCTCGGCGCCGCGGCGGCCGATGACGATGCCCGGACGGGCGGTGTGGATGTCAACGCGGACGCGCTCACGGGTGCGCTCGATCTCCACCTTGGAGATACCGGCGCGCTCCATGCCCTTCGTCATCATGCGACGAATGGCGACGTCTTCCTTGACGTAGTCCTTGTACAGCTTGTCGGCGTACCAGCGGCTCTTGAAGTCCGTGGTGATGCCGAGCCGGAACCCGTGCGGGTTTACCTTCTGGCCCATTACCGGGTTCCTTCCTTGCTGCTGACGACCACAGTGATGTGGCTGGTCCGCTTGCGGATCCGGTAGGCACGGCCCTGAGCGCGCGGACGGAACCGCTTCAGGGTCGGGCCCTCGTCGACGTACGCCTCGCTGATGAACAGCTGAGAGGCGTCCGTGTGGTCGTAGTTGTGCGCGGCGTTGGCAATGGCGCTGTCCAGCACCTTGCCCACCGGCACGCTCGCGGCCTGCGGGGCGAAACGCAGGACCGCCTGAGCCTCCGTGGCATCCATGCCACGGACAAGGTCCACCACGCGGCGGGCCTTCATGGGCGTGACACGCACGTAGCGCGCCTGGGCCCTGGCTTCCATGGTTGTCCCTTCGGTGTCAGTCATAGTCTTCGCTCTTCCGCTGATCAGCGACGACGCGACTTGCGGTCGTCCTTCTCGTGGCCGCGGAAGGTGCGGGTCGGCGCAAACTCGCCGAGCTTGTGGCCGACCATCGACTCGGTGACGAACACCGGGACGTGGGTCTTGCCGTTGTGCACCGCCAGCGTGTGGCCGAGCATGGCCGGCACGATCATGGAGCGACGGGACCAGGTCTTGATGACGTTCTTGGTGCCGGCTTCGTTCTGGACATCCACCTTCTTGATCAGGTGGTCGTCGACGAAGGGCCCCTTCTTGAGACTGCGCGGCATCTAAACCCGCTCCTAGCGCTTCTTGTTCGTCTTGCGGCGGCGGACGATGTACTTGTTCGAAGCCTTCTTCGGCGAACGCGTACGACCCTCCTTCTGACCCCACGGCGAGACCGGGTGGCGACCACCGGAGGTCTTGCCCTCACCACCACCGTGCGGGTGGTCGACGGGGTTCATCACGACACCACGCACGGTCGGGCGGACGCCCTTCCAGCGCATGCGGCCGGCCTTGCCCCAGTTGATGTTCGACTGCTCGGCGTTGCCGACCTCGCCGACAGTGGCGCGGCAGCGGACGTCGACCAGGCGGATCTCACCCGACGGCATACGAAGGTGGGCCATGGTGCCCTCCTTCGCCAGCAGCTGCACGGAGGCACCCGCGGAACGGGCGAACTTCGCGCCGCCGCCGGGCCGCAGCTCGATGGCGTGGATGGTCGTACCGACCGGGATGTTGCGCAGCGCCAGGTTGTTGCCGGGCTTGATGTCGGCGCCGGGGCCGTTCTCAATCCGGTCGCCCTGCGACAGGCCGCGGGGGGCGATGATGTAGCGCTTCTCGCCGTCCGCGTAGTGCAGGAGCGCGATGCGCGCGGTGCGGTTCGGGTCGTACTCGATGTGCGCGACCTTGGCCGGCACGCCGTCCTTGTCGTGACGACGGAAGTCGATCACTCGGTAGGCGCGCTTGTGGCCACCGCCCTGGTGGCGAACGGTCACACGACCGGCGTTGTTACGGCCGCCCTTGCTGTGCAGCGGGCGAACCAGCGACTTCTCCGGCGTGGACCGCGTGATCTCGACAAAGTCGGCGACGCTGGAGCCACGACGGCCCGGGGTCGTCGGCTTGTACTTGCGGATACCCATTTCTCAGTCCTCGTCCGATTCCGGACGATCCAGACCGCCGTTAGGCGGTCGGACCGCCGAAGATGTCGATGCGGTCGCCCTCGGCGAGGGTCACGATGGCGCGCTTGGTGTCAGCGCGCTTGCCGAAACCGGTGCGGGTGCGCTTGCGCTTGCCCTGCCGGTTGATCGTGTTCACCCCGGTGACCTTGACCGAGAAGACCGCCTCGACGGCCTGCTTGATCTGGGTCTTGTTGGCACGCGGGTCGACGATGAACGTGTACTTGTTCTCGTCCAGCAGCGCGTAGCTCTTCTCGGACACGACGGGCTTCTTCAGCACGTCACGGTGGTCCGTGAAGGTCTTGCTGGTGACGACGGCCTCACTCATCAGGCGTCGCTCCCTTCGGTCTCAACGGCCTTGGGGCCAGACACGAAGGACTCGAAAGCGGTCTGGGTGAAGACCACGTCGTCCGAGACGAGCACGTCGTACGTGTTCAGCTGGCCCGGCTCCAGGATGTGAACCTGGGGCAGGTTGCGGGCGGACAGCCACGCGGCCTCGTCGCTGCGCTCGGCGACCAGGAGCAGGTTCTTGCGCTCCGAGATCTTGCCGAACAGCGCCTTGGCGGCCTTGGTGGAGGTCGCACCCTCGACCACGCCGGAAACGACGTGGATACGCGAGTTGCGGGCCCGGTCGGTGAGGGCACCGCGCAGGGCGGCGGCCTTCATCTTCTTCGGGGTCCGCTGCGAGTAGTCACGCGGCACGGGGCCGTGGACGATGCCACCGCCGGCGAACTGCGGCGCACGGGTCGAACCCTGACGCGCGCGGCCGGTGCCCTTCTGGCGGTACGGCTTCTTGCCACCGCCGCGGACCTCGCCACGGGTCTTGGTCTTGTGCGTGCCCTGGCGGGCAGCGGCCAGCTGTGCGACGACGACCTGGTGGATCAGCGGAACGCTGACCTTCGCGTCGAAGATCTCCGCGGGGAGCTCGACGGTCCCGGCCTTGTCGCCTGCCGGCGAAAGGATGTCAATGGTGCTCATCGGTTACCTCAGGCCCCCTTGGCCGCGGTACGGACCAGGACGAGGCCGCCGTTCGGACCGGGGACGGCGCCCTTGATGAGCAGCAGTCCCTTCTCCGCGTCAACGGCGTGGACGGTCAGGTTCTGGGTGGTGACCCGCTCGTTGCCCATACGGCCGGACATGCGCATGCCCTTGAAGACACGGCCCGGGGTGGCGCAGCCACCGATGGAGCCCGGCTTGCGGTGCACGCGGTGCGCACCGTGGGAAGCCTTGCCGCCGTGGAAGCCGTGACGCTTCATGACACCGGCGGTGCCCTTGCCCTTGGTCTTGCCGGTCACGTCCACCTTGATGCCGGAGTCGAAGACCTCGGCATTGATCTCCTGGCCGAGGGTGTACTCGCCGGCGTCGGCGGTACGGACCTCGACGAGGTGACGACGGGGGGTGACGTCGGCCTTGGCGAAGTGGCCCTTGAGGGGCTTGTTCACCTTGCGCGGGTCGATCTCGCCGAAGGCGATCTGGACGGAGTCGTAACCGTCCTGGTCTGCGGTGCGCACCTGGGTAACGACACAGGGACCGGCCTTGACCACGGTGACGGGGACAACGCGGTTGTTGTCGTCCCACACCTGGGTCATGCCGAGCTTCTCGCCCAGGAGGCCCTTGATCTGCTTAGCCATTCTCAGATCACCCGCCTCAGAGCTTGATCTCGATGTCGACACCGGCCGGAAGGTCGAGTCGCATCAGGGAGTCAACGGTCTTCGGCGTCGGGTCGAGGATGTCGATCAGGCGCTTGTGCGTCCGCATCTCGAAGTGCTCGCGCGCGTCCTTGTACTTGTGCGGCGACTTGATGACGCAGTACACGTTCTTTTCAGTGGGCAGCGGCACCGGGCCCGCGACCGACGCACCAGTGCGGGTCACCGTCTCGACGATCTTCTTCGCCGAGCTGTCGATGACCTCGTGGTCGTAGGCCTTGAGCCGGATGCGGATCTTCTGTCCCGCCATGGCTACTGTGTAGTCCTTTGTCTCGTAACGCTCTGGGACCCGGTGTGCTTGTGCCTTTCTGAGACACGGCCCACATCCGTACGCTCTCGCTCTTCGCCGACCCACGCGGTCGGGCGTGTCGCATCCCTTCCCGCATATCTCCGCAGGGGAGATCCTTCGAGAAGGAGAACGTGGGGTCATGGACACCCACCGGGCGCCTGGCTGAGGCACCCCGCTGACGCTTCCCGGAAGATTCCCGTACTTCCACCCCTGAGAAGGGATGACGAATACCTGGGACTCGCTTCCAGTCCTCCCGGCGGGAGGCGCGCAGCATCGGCACTCAACCGAGCAACTTGGCTAGTGTGCCATATGGGGCACACGGCTGGCCAACCGAAGGGGAGAGAGTACCCCACGCCACACCGAACGAATCCCCGGGCCCGCCTTGATCGCTTCCGGGCGGGCCCCGCGGCCCCTCCTCAGCCGGCCGGGACGACCGCCTGCGGGCTGCGCTGCTGGCCGCTTCCCGGCACGGGAGCGGAGGCGTCGGCCCCCAGCGCCACGATCCGGTTCCCGGCGTCCACATGGACGACGCTGGGCTTCATCGCCCGCGCCTCGGCGTCCTCCACCTGCGCGTAGCTGATGAGAATCACCAAGTCCCCCGGGTGTACGAGATGCGCGGCCGCGCCATTGATCCCGATGACGCCGCTCCCCCGCTCCCCCTCGATCACATACGTCTCCAGCCGGGCCCCATTGGTGATGTCGACGATGTGGACCAGCTCGCCGGGCAGCAGATCTGCGGCTTCCATCAGCTCCGCGTCGACCGTCACCGACCCCACGTAGTGCAGATCGGCCTGGGTCACGGTCGCCCGGTGGATCTTGGACTTGAACATGGTGCGCAGCATGGCGTCACTCCCGAGAGGAAAGGGTCGCGCCCTCGTACCGAGGTGCGCGCCGACAGCCCCATCGTAGGGAGTTCGGGCTCCGCGGCGGCTGTCCGGTGCGTCACAGCATGCGAAAGGCCCCGTACACCCGAAGGTGCACGGGGCCTCGCTCGCTAGGAGCGACCGGTCTCCCGGATCGTCAAGTAAGAGACTTACTTGTTGATCTTGGTGACCTGGCCGGCGCCCACGGTCCGGCCACCCTCACGGATGGCGAACTTCAGGCCCTCCTCCATGGCGACCGGCTGGATCAGCTGGACGGACATGGAGGTGTTGTCGCCCGGCATGACCATCTCGGTGCCCTCGGGGAGGGTCACGACGCCGGTCACGTCCGTGGTACGGAAGTAGAACTGCGGGCGGTAGTTGTTGAAGAACGGGGTGTGACGGCCACCCTCGTCCTTCGACAGGATGTAGGCCTGGGCCTCGAACTCGGTGTGCGGGGTGACCGAACCGGGCTTGATGATGACCTGGCCGCGCTCGACGTCCTCGCGCTTGATGCCGCGGAGCAGCAGACCGACGTTCTCACCGGCCTGGCCCTCGTCCAGCAGCTTCCGGAACATCTCGATGCCGGTGACCGTGGTGGAGGTCTTCTCCTGCTTGATGCCGATGATGTCAACGTTCTCGTTGACCTTCAGCACACCGCGCTCGATACGGCCGGTGACGACCGTACCGCGACCGGTGATGGTGAAGACGTCCTCGATCGGCATCAGGAACGGCTTGTCGGTGTCGCGCTCCGGCTCCGGGATCGCCTCGTCGACGGCGGCCATGAGCTTGAGGACGGACTCGCCCCACTCCTTGTCGCCCTCGAGCGCCTTCAGCGCCGAGACCTTGACGACCGGAACGTCGTCGCCCGGGAACTCGTACTCGGAGAGGAGCTCGCGGACCTCGAGCTCGACGAGCTCCAGGATCTCCTCGTCGTCCACCATGTCGGCCTTGTTCAGGGCGACAACGATGTAGGGAACGCCGACCTGGCGGGCCAGGAGCACGTGCTCCTTGGTCTGCGGCATCGGACCGTCGGTCGCGGCGACCACGAGGATCGCGCCGTCCATCTGGGCGGCACCGGTGATCATGTTCTTGATGTAGTCCGCGTGACCCGGGCAGTCGACGTGGGCGTAGTGACGGTTCTCCGTCTGGTACTCGACGTGCGCGATCGAAATCGTAATACCGCGCTGGCGCTCCTCAGGAGCCTTGTCGATGTTCTCGAAGGCCGAGGCCTCGTTCAGGTCCGGGAACGCGTCATGCAGCACCTTGGTGATCGCCGCGGTAAGGGTCGTCTTACCGTGGTCGATGTGACCGATGGTGCCGATGTTGACGTGCGGCTTAGTCCGCTCGAACTTCGCCTTCGCCACTGGGGTCCTCCTGTGGAGTGGTTCTGTACGCCTTACTCATCGGCGCCAGGTGATCTTTGCTGGGGTGCCGGCCGGCGGGGCATTCCACGCGATAAACGCGGTTTGCCCCACCGGTCGGTGTCAAGCCTAAAGCGTGTCGGGGTCCGACTCTGACGAGACGGGTCTTACTCGCCCTTGGCCTTCGCGATGATCTCCTCGGCGACGTTCCGCGGAACCTCGGCGTAGGAGTCGAACTGCATCGAGTAGCTCGCGCGACCCGACGTCTTGCTGCGGAGGTCTCCGACGTAGCCGAACATCTCCGAGAGCGGAACCAGGCCCGTGACGAGCTTGGCGCCGTGGCGGTCCTCCATGGACTGGATCTGTCCACGGCGGGAGTTGATGTCGCCGATCACGTCGCCCATGTAGTCCTCGGGCGTGGTGACCTCGACCTTCATCATCGGCTCGAGCAGGGCCGGGGAGGCCTTGCGGGCGGCCTCCTTGAAGGCCATCGAACCGGCGATCTTGAAGGCCATCTCGGAGGAGTCGACCTCGTGGAAGGCACCGTCGTGGAGCGTGACGCGCACACCGGTCAACGGGTAGCCGGCGAGAACACCGAACTCCATGGCCTCCTGGCAGCCCGCGTCCACGGACGGGATGTACTCCCGCGGGATGCGGCCACCGGTGACCTTGTTCTCGAACTCGTAGCCATCGCCCTCGAGAGGCTCGACCGAGATCTGCACCTTCGCGAACTGGCCGGAACCACCAGTCTGCTTCTTGTGCGTGTAGTCGATCTTCTCGACGGTCTTGCGCAGCGTCTCGCGGTACGCGACCTGCGGCTTACCGACGTTGGCCTCGACCCGGAACTCACGCTTCATACGGTCGACCAGCACGTCGAGGTGCAGCTCGCCCATACCCGCGATGATGGTCTGGCCGGTCTCCTCGTCGGTGTGGACCTGGAAGCTCGGGTCCTCCTCGGCGAGGCGCTGGATGGCGACACCCAGCTTCTCCTGGTCGCCCTTGGACTTGGGCTCAATGGCGACCTGGATGACCGGGGCCGGGAACTCCATCGACTCCAGGATCACCTGGTTGGAGGAGTCGCAGAGGGTCTCACCGGTGGTGGTCTGCTTCAGACCCATGACGGCGACGATGTCACCGGCACCCACCGACTCGATCTCCTCACGCTTGTTCGCGTGCATCCGGTAGATCTTGCCGATGCGCTCCTTCTTGCCCTTGACGGAGTTCAGCACCTGCGTGCCGGACTCCAGGCGACCCGAGTAGACCCGGATGAAGGTGAGCTTGCCGAGGTGCGGGTCGCTCGCGATCTTGAACGCGAGCGCGGCCAGCGGCTCGTCCTCGGAGGGACGGCGCTTGATGACCTCGTCGGCGTTGTTGACCGCGTGGCCCTCGATGGCCTCGACGTCCAGCGGCGAGGGGAGGTAGCGCACGACCGCGTCCAGCAGCGGCTGGACACCCTTGTTCTTGAAGGCGGTGCCACAGAACACGGGGGTGACGGTGGTGCCGCCGCCCTTGCCGGAGCTGATGGTGATACGGCGGATCGCCGCGTACAGCTGCTCCTCGGTGGGCTCGGTGCCCTCCAGGTACAGCTCCATCATCTCTTCGTCGTTCTCGGCCACGGCCTCGAGCAGCTTGCCGCGCCACTCGTCGGCCGCCTCGCGGTGGGTGTCCGGGATGTCGACGGTGTCGTACATCTCGCCCTTGGCGGCCTCGGCGGACCAGACCAGGGCCTTCATGCGGACCAGGTCGACGACGCCCTTGAAGTCCGCCTCGGTGCCGATCGGCAGCTGCATGACGATCGGGGTCGCGCCGAGGCGGTCCACGATCATGTCGACGCAGCGGTGGAACTCGGCGCCGGTGCGGTCGAGCTTGTTGACGAAGCAGATACGCGGCACGCCGTAGCGGTCCGCCTGACGCCACACCGTCTCGGACTGGGGCTCAACGCCGGCAACGCCGTCGAACACCGTCACGGCACCGTCGAGCACGCGCAGGGAGCGCTCCACCTCAACGGTGAAGTCGACGTGACCCGGGGTGTCGATGATGTTGATGGTGTGGTCGACGTTTTCCAGCGGCCAGTGGCAGGTGGTGGCAGCAGAGGTGATCGTGATGCCACGCTCCTGCTCCTGCTCCATCCAGTCCATGGTGGCAGCGCCGTCGTGGACCTCACCGATCTTGTACGAAACACCGGTGTAGAACAGGATCCGCTCGGTGGTCGTCGTCTTGCCCGCGTCGATGTGGGCCATGATCCCGATATTGCGGACCTTGGCCAGGTCAAGTGAAGTGGTAGCCATAAGGCTTCAGTCTTCTCTCGGTCTCGATGTGGGTAGCGACTACCAGCGGTAGTGCGCGAAGGCCTTGTTGGACTCGGCCATCTTGTGCGTGTCCTCGCGCTTCTTGACCGAAGCGCCGAGGCCGTTCGAGGCGTCCAGCAGCTCGTTCATGAGGCGCTCGGTCATGGTCTTCTCGCGGCGGGCGCGGGAGTAGCCCACGAGCCAGCGCAGCGCCAGGGTCGACGCGCGACCCGGCTTGACCTCGACCGGAACCTGGTAGGTCGCGCCACCGACACGGCGGGACTTGACCTCGAGGGTCGGCTTGATGTTCTCCAGCGCGCGCTTCAGCGTGATGACCGGGTCGTTGCCGGTCTTCTCACGCAGGCCCTCCATGGCGCCGTAAACGATGCGCTCGGCGGTGGAGCGCTTTCCGTTCAGCAGCACCTTGTTGATGAGGGAGGTCACCAGAGGAGAGTTGTAGACCGGGTCGATGATGACCGGGCGCTTCGGGGCGGGGCCCTTACGAGGCATTCTTACTTCTCCTTCTTGGCGCCGTAGCGGCTGCGAGCCTGCTTGCGGTTCTTGACGCCCTGCGTGTCGAGGGAGCCGCGGATGATCTTGTACCGAACACCCGGCAGGTCCTTCACACGACCGCCACGCACGAGCACGATCGAGTGCTCCTGCAGGTTGTGGCCCTCACCCGGAATGTAAGCGGTGACCTCGATGCCGCTGGTCAGACGCACACGCGCGACCTTACGCAGGGCCGAGTTCGGCTTCTTCGGGGTGGTGGTGAAAACACGCGTGCAGACGCCGCGGCGCTGAGGAGAACCCTCAAGTGCGGGCGTCTTGTTCTTCTCGACCTTGTCCTGCCGGCCCTTGCGGACCAGCTGCTGGATCGTAGGCACCGTTTCTCCGGTTTCTGTGTGCCAGTCTCGGTAAAGCTAACCTGGAACTTCGCCGACCCACGAGGTCGGGTGTGTCGAATGCCGCAGAACCCTCGCTGGGACGAGGAGCAGCGGATTACGGTGTCGGACCCGGCTTCGTGCGCACCGGCACCGCCCGCCCGAAGGCTGAGGGAGATGCGCGCACGGCAGGCCAGGGACACCCCAGGCACAAGGTCAGAGCGTACCTACCGCATGGGCTGCGGTCAAAACAAATGCACACGCGTAGGACACGCCGGACTCCTTCGGCGCTGCCGCCACCGTAGTGCGCCGACCGCGCCGACGGAAGAAGGTCTCCGGCCCCGTTCCGACCGCGCCCACGGCGGGTCCCCCGCGCGGCCCGCCCTCTCAGGTCTTCGGCAGCAGCGCCAGCAGCGTGACCAGCATCACCAGGCACCAGCCCCCGATCGCCAGCCAGCCCAGCACCACGCCGGTCAGCGCCATGCCGTCGCCCCGCTCGCCGTTCCGCCGGATCTCCGTACGCGCCTTGTGCCCCAGGATCACCGCCGGGATCGCGGACACTCCCCAGGTCAGCGGGGTGAGCAGGCCGCAGATCATGGAGCCGGTCGCGGACGGATTGGTCCTCGGCTGCGGCATCGGCAGGAACGTCGGCGGGACCATCGGCTGCGGCAGCATCACCGGCGGCTGCGGTACCGGTCCCTGCGGCAGATCCCCCACCAGTAACTGCAGGTCGCCGTAGGTCAGCGCCTTATAGGCGCGCGCCACCCGCTCCTCGTACTCGCTCTGGGAGAGCCGCCCCTCGGCGAACCCCGCCTTCAGCACATCCACCGCCCGCTCCCGATCCGCGTGCGCGGCACGCATGGCGGGCATCTGATGAGGCGGGTGAGCCGGCCGGCCCCCCTGCCACGGTTCGAACGCCACCTGTGAGACCTCCCCCCGGCCGGAGCGCTGATGGCCCCATCATCCCCCACACACCGCAGGGCGGTCACCCGACATGAGGATGACCGCCCTGCGTTTCGCGTTTCGCCCTTACGGGACCGGCCGCCGCCGGCTACCGCTTACTGGTTGTACGGACCGTAGTCGTAGTCCTCCAGCGGGACGGCCTGGCCGGAGCCGGTGCCGAACGGGCTGTAGTCGATGTCGTCGTAGCCGACGGCCGAGTACATCGCGGCCTTGGCTTCCTCGGTGGGCTCGACCCGGATGTTGCGGTAGCGGGACAGGCCCGTACCGGCCGGGATGAGCTTACCGATGATGACGTTCTCCTTGAGGCCGATGAGCGAGTCGGACTTGGCGTTGATCGCCGCGTCCGTCAGCACTCGGGTCGTCTCCTGGAAGGAGGCGGCCGACAGCCAGGACTCCGTCGCCAGCGAGGCCTTGGTGATACCCATCAGCTGCGGACGGCCGGAGGCCGGGTGGCCACCCTCCGCCACGACCCGACGGTTCTCGCCCTCGAACTTCGAGCGCTCCACGAGCTCGCCCGGCAGCAGCTCCGCGTCGCCGGACTCGATGATCGTCACGCGGCGCAGCATCTGCCGGATGATGATCTCGATGTGCTTGTCGTGGATCGCCACGCCCTGGCTGTTGTAGACCTTCTGGACCTCGCCGACCAGGTGGACCTGGACCGCACGCTGGCCGAGGATGCGCAGCACGTCGTGCGGGTTGATCGCACCGACGGTCAGCGGCTGGCCGACCGTGACGTGGTCGCCCTCGCTCACCAGCAGACGGGCACGCTTGGAGACGCCGTAGGACGTCTCGTCGCTGCCGTCGTCCGGCGTGACGACGACCTTCTTGGTCTTCTCGGTCTCCTCGATCCGCACGCGGCCGGCGGCCTCGGAGATCGGGGCGACACCCTTGGGCGTACGGGCCTCGAAGAGCTCGACGACTCGCGGCAGACCCAGGGTGATGTCGTCACCCGCCACACCACCGGTGTGGAAGGTACGCATCGTCAGCTGGGTACCGGGCTCACCGATGGACTGGGCCGCGATGATGCCGACGGCCTCACCGATGTCGACCAGCTTGCCGGTGGCCAGCGAACGGCCGTAGCAGAAGGCACAGGTGCCGACCGCGGACTCACAGGTCAGGACCGAGCGGGTCTTGACCTCCTCGACGCCGTGCGCGACCAGCTGGTCGATGAGCACGTCACCGAGGTCCACGTTCGCCGACGCGATGACCTTGCCGTCGACGACGACGTCCTCGGCGAGCATCCGGGCGTACACGCTGGACTCGACGTCGTCCGCCTTGCGCAGCACGCCGTTGGCGTCCTTGCTGGCGATCCGCAGCTTGAGGCCGCGCTCGGTGCCGCAGTCCTCCTCGCGGATGATGACGTCCTGCGAGACGTCCACGAGACGACGGGTGAGGTAACCCGAGTCGGCGGTACGGAGGGCGGTGTCGGCGAGACCCTTACGGGCACCGTGGGTGGAGATGAAGTACTCCAGCACGGAGAGACCCTCGCGGAACGACGCCTTAATGGGTCGCGGGATGGTCTCGTTCTTCGCGTTCGACACCAGACCACGCATACCGGCGATCTGCCGCATCTGCATCATGTTTCCTCGGGCACCCGAGTCAACCATCATGAAGATGGGGTTCGTCTTGGGGAAGTTCTCGTTCATCGCCTCGGCGACCTCGTTGGTCGCCTTGGTCCAGATGTTGATCAGTTCCTGCGTGCGCTCGTCCTTGGTGATCAGACCGCGCTCGTACTGCTTCTGGACCTTCTCGTCCTGGGCCTCGTAGCCCGCGACGATCTCCTTCTTGGCCTCCGGCACGACGATGTCGGAGACGGCGACGGTGACGCCGGAGCGGGTGGCCCAGTGGAAGCCGGCCGCCTTCAGGTTGTCCAGCGTCTGCGCGACGATGACCTTCGGGTAGCGCTCGGCCAGGTCGTTGACGATCGCGGAGAGCTGCTTCTTGCCCACCGAGTAGTCGACGAACGGGTAGTCCTCGGGCAGCAGCTCGTTGAAGAGCGCGCGGCCCAGGGTCGTACGCAGCCGGAAGCTGTCACCCTGCTGCCACTCGGGCTCGCCCTCCTCCGGAGCCGGCGGGGTCCAGCCGCGGGGCGGAACCGTGCCGATCGGGAAGCGGATGTCGACCTTCGCCTGGAGCGAGAGCTCCTTGGCGTCGAACGCCATGATCGCCTCGGCGACCGAGCCGAACGCGCGGCCCTCACCGATGACCTTGCGCTCCTCCTCGTCGGTGGTGAGGAAGAACAGACCCAGCACCATGTCCTGGGTCGGCATGGTGACCGGACGGCCGTCGGCCGGCTTGAGGATGTTGTTCGAGGACAGCATCAGGATGCGGGCCTCGGCCTGCGCCTCCGCGGACAGCGGCAGGTGCACGGCCATCTGGTCACCGTCGAAGTCCGCGTTGAACGCGGTGCAGACGAGCGGGTGAATCTGAATGGCCTTGCCCTCGACCAGCTGCGGCTCGAACGCCTGGATACCGAGGCGGTGCAGCGTGGGCGCACGGTTCAGCAGAACCGGGTGCTCGGCGATGACCTCTTCGAGGACGTCGTACACGACCGTGCGGCCGCGCTCGACCATCCGCTTCGCCGACTTGATGTTCTGCGCGTGGTTCAGGTCCACCAGGCGCTTCATCACGAACGGCTTGAAGAGCTCCAGCGCCATGGCCTTCGGCAGACCGCACTGGTGCAGCTTGAGCTGCGGGCCGACGACGATGACGGAACGCGCGGAGTAGTCCACACGCTTACCGAGCAGGTTCTGACGGAAACGGCCCTGCTTACCCTTCAGCATGTCGCTGAGGGACTTCAGCGGGCGGTTACCGGGACCGGTGACCGGGCGACCGCGGCGGCCGTTGTCGAACAGCGCGTCGACGGCCTCCTGCAGCATCCGCTTCTCGTTGTTCACGATGATCTCGGGGGCACCGAGGTCAAGGAGACGCTTGAGGCGGTTGTTGCGGTTGATCACACGGCGGTACAGGTCGTTCAGGTCGGAGGTCGCGAAGCGGCCACCGTCCAGCTGCACCATCGGACGCAGGTCCGGCGGGATGACCGGGATGCAGTCCAGCACCATGCCGTTGGGGCTGTTGCGGGTCTGCAGGAACGCGGAGACGACCTTCAGGCGCTTGAGCGCACGGGTCTTCTTCTGGCCCTTGCCGGTACGGATGATCTCGCGGAGCTTCTCGGCCTCTTCGTCGAGGTCGAAGGACTCCAGGCGCTTCTGCAGGGCAGCCGCGCCCATGCCGCCCATGAAGTACGTGCCGAAGCGGTCACGCAGCTCGCGGTAGAGCAGCTCGTCGCCCTCGAGGTCCTGGACCTTGAGGTTCTTGAAGCGGTTCCAGACCTCGTCCAGGCGGTCGATCTCGCGCTGCGCACGGTCGCGCAGCTGCTTCATCTCGCGCTCGGCACCCTCGCGCACCTTGCGGCGCACGTCGGCCTTGGCGCCCTCGGCCTCCAGCTCGGCCAGGTCGGTCTCGAGCTTCTTGGCGCGGGCCTCCAGGTCGGCGTCGCGGCGCTGCTCGATCTGCTGACGCTCGACGGAGACGTGCGCCTCCAGCGAGGGCAGGTCGCGCGTACGGCGCTCCTCGTCCACCCACGTGATCATGTAGGCGGCGAAGTAAATGACCTTCTCGAGGTCCTTGGGAGCGAGGTCCAGCAGGTAGCCCAGCCGGCTCGGAACGCCCTTGAAGTACCAGATGTGCGTGACGGGCGCGGCCAGCTCGATGTGGCCCATCCGCTCACGGCGCACCTTGGCGCGAGTGACCTCGACGCCACAGCGCTCGCAGATGATGCCCTTGAAGCGGACGCGCTTGTACTTACCGCAGTAGCACTCCCAGTCCCGAGTGGGGCCGAAGATCTTCTCGCAGAAGAGGCCGTCCTTCTCGGGCTTGAGGGTGCGGTAGTTGATGGTCTCCGGCTTCTTGACCTCGCCGTGGGACCACTGACGGATGTCGTCAGCGGTGGCGAGGCCGATCCGCAGCTCGTCGAAGAAGTTGACGTCGAGCACTGTCGTCAATCCCTCTTTCAGGGTCGAGTCTCAATCATGGTCTGAGGGGGTCCGGGGTGGGGCCGGGACCTCACTGGGAGGTCCCGGCCAGACCCGTCAGACCTCTTCGACGCTGCTCGGCTCGCGCCGGGACAGGTCGATACCGAGCTCCTCCGCCGCGCGGAAGACGTCCTCGTCGGTGTCGCGCATCTCGATGGACATGCCGTCCGAGGACAGCACCTCCACGTTCAGGCACAGCGACTGCATTTCCTTGATGAGCACCTTGAAGGACTCGGGAATGCCGGGCTCGGGGATGTTCTCGCCCTTGACGATGGCCTCGTAGACCTTCACGCGGCCGGTCACGTCGTCGGACTTGATCGTCAGCAGCTCCTGGAGGGCGTACGCGGCGCCGTATGCCTCCAGCGCCCACACCTCCATCTCACCGAAGCGCTGGCCACCGAACTGAGCCTTACCACCCAGCGGCTGCTGGGTGATCATCGAGTACGGACCGGTCGAGCGGGCGTGCAGCTTGTCGTCGACCAGGTGGTGCAGCTTGAGGATGTACATGTACCCGATCGAGATCGGGTCCGGGAACGGCTCGCCGGAGCGGCCGTCGAACAGCCGGGCCTTGCCGGTGTCCTTGACCATCCGGTCGCCGTCGCGGTTCGGCAGCGTGGAGTCGAACAGACCCTGCAGCTCGTCCTGGCGCGCACCGTCGAAGACCGGCGTTGCGACGTTGGTCCGCGGCGCGACGTCGTCGGCGCCGATGGCCTGCAGTCGCTGCTGCCACTCCTCGTTGCCCTCGACCTTCCAGCCCTGGCTAGCCAGCCAGCCGAGGTGGATCTCCAGGACCTGTCCCGGGTTCATTCGGGACGGGACACCCAGCGGGTTGAGGATGATGTCGACCGGGGTGCCGTCCTCCAGGAACGGCATGTCCTCGACCGGCAGGATCTTCGAGATGACGCCCTTGTTGCCGTGCCGGCCGGCGAGCTTGTCACCGTCGGTGATCTTGCGCTTCTGCGCCACGTACACGCGAACCAGCTGGTTCACGCCCGGGGGCAGCTCGTCGCCCTCCTCGCGGTCGAAGACGCGGACGCCGATGACCTTGCCGGTCTCGCCGTGCGGCACCTTCAGCGAGGTGTCACGGACCTCACGGGCCTTCTCACCGAAGATCGCGCGGAGCAGGCGCTCCTCCGGGGTCAGCTCGGTCTCACCCTTGGGCGTGACCTTGCCGACCAGGATGTCGCCGGCGACAACCTCGGCACCGATGCGGATGATGCCGCGCTCGTCGAGGTCGGCGAGGACCTCCTCGGAGACGTTCGGGATGTCCCGGGTGATCTCCTCGGGGCCCAGCTTGGTGTCACGGGCGTCGACCTCGTGCTCCTCGATGTGGATCGAGGAGAGGACGTCGTCCTGCACGAGGCGCTGCGACAGGATGATCGCGTCCTCGTAGTTGTGACCCTCCCACGGCATGAACGCCACGAGCAGGTTCTTGCCGAGCGCCATCTCGCCTTCGTCCGTGGACGGACCATCGGCGAGGACCTGGCCCTCGATGACCCGCGCGCCCTCGTCCACGACGACCTTCTGGTTGAAGGAGGTGCCCTGGTTGGAGCGGGTGAACTTGGCGACGCGGTACGTGGTGTACGTGCCGTCGTCGTTGGCGACGGTGATGTAGTCCGCGGAGACCTCCTGGACCACACCGTCCTTCTCGGCCTTGATGACGTCGCCGGCGTCGACCGCACAGCGGTACTCCATGCCGGTACCGACCAGCGGCGCCTCGGCCTTGATCAGCGGAACGGCCTGGCGCATCATGTTCGAGCCCATGAGCGCGCGGTTGGCGTCGTCGTGCTCGAGGAACGGGATCATGGCGGTCGCGGCCGACACCATCTGGCGCGGCGAGACGTCCATGAAGTCCACCTCGTCGACCGTGACGAGGTCGGCCTCGCCGCCACGACGGCGGACCAGGACACGCTGCTCGGCGAAGCGCATGTCCTCGGTCAGCGGCGCGTTCGCCTGGGCGATGATGAAGCGGTCTTCCTCATCGGCCGTGAGGTACTTGACCTCTTCGGTGACCTGGCCGTCGACGACCCGGCGGTACGGGGTCTCGATGAAGCCGAAGACGTTCACCCGGCCGTACGAGGCGAGCGAACCGATCAGACCAATGTTGGGACCTTCAGGGGTCTCGATCGGGCACATACGGCCGTAGTGCGACGGGTGCACGTCACGGACGTCCAGGCCGGCCCGCTCACGGGAGAGACCACCCGGGCCCAGCGCCGAGAGACGACGCTTGTGGGTCAGACCCGACAGCGGGTTGGTCTGGTCCATGAACTGGGACAGCTGGCTGGTGCCGAAGAACTCCTTGATGGAGGCGACGACCGGCCGGATGTTGATCAGGGTCTGCGGCGTGATCGCCTCGACGTCCTGAGTGGTCATGCGCTCGCGCACGACGCGCTCCATACGGGCGAGACCCGTACGGACCTGGTTCTGGATCAGCTCGCCGACGTTGCGCAGACGGCGGTTGCCGAAGTGGTCGATGTCGTCGGTCTCGACGACGATCTCCGTACCGTTCTCGCCGATCGTCTCGGTCTCGCCCGCGTGGAGCTTCACGAGGTACTTGATCGTGGCGATGATGTCATCGGTGGTGAGAACGCCGGCGTCCAGCGGCTCGTCGCCGCCGAGCTTCTTGTTGACCTTGTAGCGGCCGACCTTCGCGAGGTCGTAGCGCTTCGGGTTGAAGTACAGGTTCTCCAGCAGCGTCTGCGCGGCCTCACGCGTCGGCGGCTCGCCCGGGCGCAGCTTGCGGTAGATGTCGAGCAGCGCGTCGTCCTGGCCCTGGGTGTGGTCCTTCTCCAGGGTGGCGCGCATGGACTCGTACTCGCCGAACTCCTCGAGGATCTGCTCGGTCGTCCAACCGAGGGCCTTGAGGAGGACGGTCACCGACTGCTTGCGCTTGCGGTCGATGCGGACACCGACCATGTCACGCTTGTCGATCTCCATCTCCAGCCAGGCACCCCGGGACGGGATGATCTTGGCGGAGAAGATGTCCTTGTCGGACGTCTTGTCGATCTGGCTGTCGAAGTAGACGCCCGGCGAGCGGACCAGCTGCGAGACGACGACACGCTCGGTGCCGTTGATGCAGAAAGTGCCCTTGTTGGTCATGAGCGGGAAGTCGCCCATGAAGACCGTCTGGGACTTGATCTCGCCGGTCTCGTTGTTGGTGAACTCGGCGGTGACGAAGAGCGGAGCCGCGTACGTGAAGTCGCGCTCCTTGCACTCGTCGATGGAGTTCTTCGGGGGCTCGAAGCGGTGGTCGCGGAACGTCAGCGACATCGACCCGGAGAAGTCCTCGATCGGGGAGATCTCTTCGAAGATCTCCTCCAGACCGGACTTGGTGGGGACGTCCTGACCGGACTCCAGCGCAGCCTCGACGCGACCCTTCCATGCGGCATTGCCGAGCAGCCAGTCGAAGCTTTCGGTCTGCAGCGCGAGGAGGTTCGGAACCCCGAGGGGCTCCTTGATCTTCGCAAAAGAGATGCGCAGCGGGGCGGTGCTGTCGCCGTTGTTCGTATTGGCAGTCGAGGCGTTGCGCGAGGCGGCCAAGAGGGGGTCCTTCCGAGGGCTCGGACTCACTACGCGCGTACCGGTCCCACGTCCACACACAACGGAAGAAATCCCTGGTCAGGGAGGTGACGTCCGCAGTGCTGAGATGTGGGTATGCCCCTGGTGACGGGCAGGGAGCAGCTAACAGGCAGCGCAAAGGGTCAGTGTAGCCACTCGGCACACTGATGTCCAGACCGGGTTTTCGGAGACCGGCTCTGCACCCAATCTCTCCTCCGGAAGGCTCCCTCTAGGAGGGATACCCCTCGTTGTCATTCCTCACGCTCAGCGCCTGCTGCATGCCATGCGCCCCTGGGCGCACATCGATACTGCCCTCTTCGTCGGCGATCCATGCCTCGGACTCCGGATCGCTTCTGACGTCGCGTCCCGAGAATTGCGCGCCGCGTGCTGTTCGTCAAGGCCCCCCACCCCAGGGAGATCGTCACGAGGCGCACGGCCGGACAACGAAGATCACCATACTCGCACGGGAGTGCGCGGCAACCCGGCAAGGACATCGGAACGCCGAAGGGCGATCACCCGCATGGGTGATCGCCCTTGGCACGGGACCAGGCGAAGCCCGGGATCCCGGAGGTGTTCAGTCAGCGACTGACAGAGGTCACTTGACCTCGACGGAGGCGCCGGCGCCCTCGAGGGCCTCCTTGGCCTTGTCAGCGGCGTCCTTGGCGACCTTCTCGAGGACCGGCTTCGGGGTGCCGTCCACGAGGTCCTTGGCCTCCTTCAGACCCAGGGAGGTCAGCTCGCGCACGACCTTGATGACCTGGATCTTCTTGTCGCCCGCACCGGTGAGGATGACGTCGAACTCGTCCTGCTCCTCAGCGGCCTCGGCGGCCGGGGCGCCCGGGGCACCGGCGGCGGCAACGGCGACCGGGGCGGCAGCCTCGACGTCGAACTTCTCCTCGAAGGCCTTCACGAACTCGGAGAGCTCGATGAGGGTCATCTCCTCGAACTGCGCGAGCAGGTCTTCCTGGCTGAGCTTCGCCATGGTGGCGGTCCTTCCACTAAATCGGCTGGTGCCGGATGTACATGTCGGCGGGCGTACGTTGGGCCCGCTTCGACCGTCGCCTCAGGCGGCGGTCAATGTGCGAGCCGAATTACTCGGCACCGCCCTGCTCGGCCTTGCTGCGAAGCGCGTCCGCGGTGCGGGCGAACTTCGTGAGGGGGGCCTGGAAGGTCGCCGCGGCCTTGGCCATGGACGCCTTCATGCCGCCCGCCAGCTTGGCGAGCAGAACCTCGCGGGACTCGAGGTCCGCAAGCTTCTTGATGTCGTCAGCGGAGAGTGCCTTCCCTTCGAAGACACCGCCCTTGATGACGAGGTTCTGGTTCTCCTTGGCGAAGTCACGAAGACCCTTCGCCGCCTCGACCGGGTCACCGGTCACGAAGGCGACGGCCGTCGAGCCCACGAGGTGCTCGTCCAGCACGGAGATCCCGGCCTCCTGGGCCGCGATCTTGGTCAGCGTGTTCTTCACCACACGGTACTGAGCGTTGTCACCGAGCGAACGACGCAGATCCTTGATCTGCGCGACAGTAAGTCCGGTGTACGCGGTGACGACAGCGGCGTTGGAGTTACGGAACTTGTCCGTGATCTCCTCGACAGCTGCGACCTTGTCAGGACTTGCCATGAGCCTCGGCCTCCTTCCGGGTGATGAGGACCGCGCAGAAGGGGCTGGGCAAAACAAACGCCCCGGCGCAGGCGCACGGGGCGGACTCGACCGAAGACATGCATCTCCGGGAGAACTTCCTCGATCACCTGCGCAGGCCGTCCGCAGCTAGCGGATCCTTCGGCCACCGCACACCCGAACGGGCGCACAGAGACAACCAGCGGTCTTTGGCTTCTCCGGTACGGTACGCGAACCCTCCTCGCACAGGCAAATCGCCCCCCGCTGTGGGAGATCGTCCCGCAAGGCGGGACGGGCTGGCACAGCGGACGACCACCGGCGTCAGCCGAGCAGCGAAGCCCCAGCCACGACGCACCCGCGCAAGCGCCGCCACAGGCCCGTACAGCGCCGTACGGCCCGTACCCGCGGCCCGTACACAAAAGGCCGGGCCCCGCACCGTCGAAACGGTGCGGGGCCCGGCCTCACGCGTACACGCGAGCCGTCAGGCTCAGACCGCGGCCGGGTCCTCCTCGACGAGGAGGTTGCGGGTGCGGTTGGCGTCCAGCGGAACACCGGGGCCCATCGTCGTGGTGACGGTGGCCTTCTTGATGTAACGGCCCTTGGCGGCGGACGGCTTGAGGCGGTTGATCTCCTCGAGCGCCGCGGCGTAGTTCTCCACCAGCTTGGCGTCGTCGAAGGACACCTTGCCGATGATGAAGTGGAGGTTCGCGTGCTTGTCCACGCGGAACTCGATCTTGCCGCCCTTGATGTCGTTGACAGCCTTGGCGACATCCGGGGTGACGGTGCCGGTCTTCGGGTTCGGCATCAGACCACGGGGACCGAGCACGCGGCCGAGGCGGCCGACCTTGCCCATGAGGTCCGGGGTGGCGACGACGGCGTCGAAGTCCAGGCGGCCCTTGGAGACCTCGTCGATGAGCTCGTCCGCGCCGACGATGTCGGCGCCGGCGGCCTCCGCGGCCGCAGCACGGTCACCGGTCGCGAAGACCAGGACCCGGGCGGTCTTACCGGTGCCGTGCGGGAGGTTCACGGTGCCACGGACCATCTGGTCGGCCTTGCGCGGGTCGACACCCAGACGCATGGCAACCTCGACGGTCGCGTCGAACTTGACCGAGGCGGTCTCCTTGGCGAGACGGACGGCCTCGAGCGGGGCGTACAGACGCTCCCGGTCGATCTTCGCGTCCGCGTTGCGAAGAGTCTTGCTGCGCTTCACTGCTGCTCCTGAATGCAGTTACGCCATGCGGCTCGTGCCGCCTGGCAGGTGGAGTCGTGGTCCGGGCCAGCGCCTGGCCCTGCCACGGAGGTGCCTGATGGCTGAGGTCAGCCCTCGACCGTGATGCCCATGGAACGGGCGGTGCCGGCGATGATCTTCGACGCGGCGTCCAGGTCGTTGGCGTTCAGGTCGGGCATCTTGGTGGTGGCGATCTCGCGGACCTGGTCGGCCGTGATCTTGGCGACCTTGGTCTTGTGCGGCTCGCCGGAGCCCTTGTCCACGCCCGCGGCCTTCAGGATCATCTTGGAGGCCGGCGGGGTCTTCGTGATGAAGGTGAAGGAACGGTCCTCGTAGACCGTGATCTCCACCGGGATGACCCAACCGCGCTGCGACTCGGTCGCGGCGTTGTAGGCCTTGCAGAACTCCATGATGTTGACGCCGTGCTGACCCAGCGCGGGGCCGACCGGCGGGGCCGGGTTAGCGGCACCGGCCTGGATCTGGAGCTTGATGAGCCCCGTGACCTTCTTCTTCTTGGGAGGCATTGCTCTCTCCGGGTCCTAGTGAGAGTTTCCAGCCGACCACCCAGTCATCCGGATGGAGGCATACCGCACAACGATAACGGGTATAGAGGTGCGGCTAAAAACCGAGCAGGTCAGACCGGCCGCGAGGGCCCGCCTGACCTGCGTCGGAAGCAGTTGTTCCAGGAGTGTCCTGACGAGGTCAGTTCTTCTGGATCTGGTCGAAGCTCAGCTCGACCGGGGTCTCGCGGCCGAAGATCTCGACGAGGCCCTTGACCTTCTTCGAGTCGGCGTTGATCTCGTTGATCGTGGCCTGCAGCGTGGCGAACGGGCCGTCGGTGACGGTGACCGAGTCGCCCACCTCGAAGTCCAGCACCTGGACCTCGACCTTGCGCTGCGGCGCCGGCTTGCCCTCGGCCTCGGCGGCCTCCTTGGCGGCCTTCTCCTCGGCCTCCGGGGCGAGCATCTTGACGATCTCGTCCAGCGTGAGCGGGTACGGGTCGTAGGCGTTGCCCACGAAGCCGGTGACGCCCGGGGTGTTGCGGACGACGCCCCAGGACTCGTTCGTCAGGTCCATGCGCACGAGCACGTAGCCCGGGAGCTTGTTCTGACGGACGTTCTTCCGCTCACCGTTCTTGATCTGGACGATCTCTTCCTCGGGCACCTCGGCCTGGTAGATGAAGTCCTCGACGTTGAGCGAGACGGCGCGCTGCTCCAGGTTGGCCTTCACGCGCTTCTCGTAGCCCGCGTAGGTGTGGATGACGTACCACTCGCCGGGCAGGCCGCGCAGCTCCTCGCGCAGCGCCGCGATCGGGTCGACGGGCTCCTCGTCCTCGGCGGCCTCTTCGGCCTCCTCCGCGGACTCGGCACGCACCGCGGCTTCCTCGGCGGGCTCGCCGGCGGCAGCGTCCTCAGCGTCGAGCTCGTCGACGGCGTCCGCGCCCTCGACGATCTCCTGCTGGGTGTCGTCGCCCTCGACCTCGGCCGTAGCCGCCGCGTCGACGTCGGCCGCTGCCGCCGCGACGGGCTCGGCGGGCTCGTTCAGGTTCGGGTCAGACACTGTGGCTGCTTCTTCCTGGCTACAAGGGGTTGAACATGCGAACGGGCGCCCGCTTCAGGCGCCCATCGCGGGATCAGGCGAAGACGTAATCGACGACTTCCTTGATTCCCAAGTCAATCACGGTTACGAGACCAATGACGATGACTACGAAGACGATCACCACGGTGGTGTACGTCGAAAGCTGGTTTCGCGTCGGCCAGACGACCTTGCGGAGTTCCGCGATGATCTGGCGGTAGAACAGTGCGAGCCGGGCGAGGGGGCCCTTCTTGCCGCGCTTTCCGCCACGGCGGGGCTTCTTGGACTCGGTCGCGTCGTCATCGGAACGGCCACGCTCAGGCATGTCGATGGAGCCCAGGGCGTCCGTCACTCGTCCTCACCTGAATCCGGGTCGTGGCCGTGCCGCGCCCGGTAGAGCCCGCACGGCGGTGCATTGCCTTACGTACGCGTGCACGCACCCTGGTGAATCAAGTGCGTGTAGCAGGGCCGGAGGGACTTGAACCCCCAACCGCTGGTTTTGGAGACCAGTGCTCTACCAATTGAGCTACGACCCTTTGTGGTTTCCCCAACCTACAGCATGCGACCGGTGCACTGTGTGCGCGGCCGCCGACGACCCGTCGGGGAGCCAACGGTGGTCGAGTGTACGTGCTCCGGGGCCGGGCGTCGAACGGAAACCCCCGGGCCGACCGGGACGGACCGTCGTGCCGGGCGCCCGACCGGTCTGCGACGATGCAGGTATGAGCGCTGCTACTCCACCCGCACAGTCCCCTACCGAGCGTCGTGTGTCGGCCCGCGTCGGCGCGATCTCCGAATCCGCCACGCTGGCCGTGGACGCCAAGGCGAAGGCTCTCAAGGCCGCCGGGCGCCCGGTGATCGGCTTCGGCGCCGGTGAGCCCGACTTCCCGACACCGGACTACATCGTCGAGGCCGCCGTAGAGGCCTGTCGCGACCCCAAGTTCCACCGGTACACCCCGGCCGGCGGTCTGCCCGAGCTCAAGGCCGCGATCGCCGCGAAGACGCTGCGCGACTCCGGCTACGAGGTCGAGGCCGCCAACATCCTGGTGACCAACGGTGGCAAGCAGGCCATCTACGAGGCGTTCGCGGCGATCCTCGACCCGGGCGACGAGGTCATCGTCCCGGCCCCGTACTGGACCACCTACCCCGAGTCGATCCAGCTCGCGGGCGGTGTCCCGGTCCCGGTCGTGGCCGACGAGACCACCGGCTACCGGGTGAGCGTGGAGCAGCTGGAGGCGGCCCGTACGGAGAACACGAAGGTCGTGCTCTTCGTGTCGCCGTCCAACCCGACCGGCGCGGTCTACAGCCGCGAGCAGGTCGAGGCGGTCGGCCGCTGGGCCGCCGAGCACGGCCTGTGGGTCATGACGGACGAGATCTACGAGCACCTCGTGTACGGCGACGCGGAGTTCTCCTCGCTGCCGGTCGTGGTGCCCGAGCTGCGCGACAAGTGCATCGTCGTCAACGGCGTGGCCAAGACGTACGCCATGACGGGCTGGCGGGTGGGCTGGGTGATCGGCCCGAAGGACATCATCAAGGCCGCGACGAACCTCCAGTCGCACGCCACGTCGAACGTCTCCAACGTCGCCCAGGCCGCCGCCATCGCGGCCGTCTCCGGCGACCTGAAGGCCGTCGACGAGATGAAGGTCGCCTTCGACCGCCGCCGCCGGAAGATCGTCGAGATGCTCAACGAGATCGAGGGCGTCGTCTGCCCCGAGCCCGAGGGCGCGTTCTACGCGTACCCCTCGGTGAAGGGCCTGCTCGGCAAGGAGATCCGCGGCAAGCAGCCGAAGACCAGCGTCGAGCTGGCCGAGGTCATCCTGGAGGAGGCCGAGGTCGCGGTCGTCCCGGGCGAGGCCTTCGGCACCCCGGGCTACCTGCGCCTTTCGTACGCACTGGGCGACGAGGACCTCGTCGAGGGCGTGACGCGCATCCAGCGCCTGCTGGCGGAGGCCAAGTAAGCGCACGCAGAGCGGCGGGTTTCGGATCAGTCCGAAACCCGCCGTTCGCATGTTCACACAATCCTTCGTTCGAGGATGGGCCTACCGGATCGGCGGTGGTGTGCGGCAAGATCCTGGAATGGTGCGTGTCCGAGATCTCCGTCTGCTGCCCAAGGCCCATCTCCATCTGCACTTCACCGGGTCCATGCGGTCCTCGACCCTGCTGGAGCTCGCCGAGAAGTACGGCGTCCACCTGCCGGAGGCGCTCAGCAGCGGCGAGCCGCCGAAGCTCCGGGCGACCGACGAGCGGGGCTGGTTCCGCTTCCAGCGGCTGTACGACATCGCGCGGTCCTGCCTGAGATCGCCCGAGGACATCCAGCGGCTGGTGCGCGAGGCGGCCGAGGAGGACGTCAGGGACGGCTCCCGCTGGCTGGAGATCCAGGTGGACCCCACCTCGTACGCGCCCAGACTGGGTGGGCTGATCCCGGCGCTGGAGATCATTCTGGACTCGGTGGCGACCGCCTCCCGCGAGACCGGCCTCGGGATGCGCGTCCTGGTCGCCGCGAACCGCATGAAACACCCCCTGGACGCCCGCACGCTGGCCCGGCTCGCGGTGCGCTACGCCGACCACGGGGTGGTCGGTTTCGGCCTCTCCAACGACGAACGACGCGGTTTCGCGCGCGACTTCGACCGGGCGTTCGCGATCGCCCGGGACGGCGGGCTGCTGGCCGCGCCGCACGGGGGCGAGCTGTCCGGCCCCGCCAGCGTCCGGGACTGCCTGGACGACCTGCACGCGGGCCGGGTCGGGCACGGCGTACGGGCGGCGGAGGACCCGTATCTGGTGAAGCGGCTCGCGGACTCCGGGGTGACCTGCGAGGTCTGCCCGGCTTCGAACGTGGCGCTGGGCGTGTACGAGAAGCCGGAGGACGTGCCCCTACGGGCGCTGTTCGACGCCGGGGTGCCGATGGCGCTCGGCGCCGACGACCCGCTGCTCTTCGGGGCGCGACTGGCCGCGCAGTACGAGATCGCCCGCGAGCACCACGGCTTCTCGGACGACGAACTGGCCGAACTGGCCCGGCAGTCGGTACGCGGCTCGCGCGCGCCCCTGGAGGAGCAGCGGCGCATACTGGCGGACATCGACGCGTGGCTGGCGGACTGAGACCGGCCTACTGAGACGCTGCGCGGCCCCCGTGGAGGCGCGCGCCTCAGCCGATGCCCGTGAGGACCGTCCGGGCCAGCTCCGCCGCGAAGTCGCCCGCGGGCTCCGTCCCCGTGCCTTCCGTCGCCGTGCCTTCCGAGAAGGCGGTGAAAAAGGCGCGCTGGAAGCAGGCGCCGAGCAGCAGCGCGGCGGCGGCCTCGGGGTCGGCGTCGGCGCGGATGCGGCCGCGGTCGCGCTCCCGGCGCAGGTAGCGGGCGAGCTGGTCGCGCGGTTCGTGCGGCCCCGTGCCCAGCTCCGCCAGGCCCTCCCGGTGCCGCCGCAGCAGCGCGGGCTCGGCGAAGAGCGAGCCGGCGATCGGCAGCGTCTGCGCGTAGAGGTCCATGGCCCGGCGGGCGACGGCGGTCAGGCACTCCTCGACGCTGCGCTCCCCCGGGTCGGCGGTGAGCTCCTCCAGGAGCGGGCCGACGCTCGGCAGCCGCTCCTTCAGTACCCGTACGAAGATCTCTTCCTTGTTCGCGAAGTGCTTGTAGAGCGCCGCCTCGGAGCAGCCGGCGGCGCGCGCGATCTCCTTGGTGGTGGTGCGCGCGAGGCCGGTCGTGCGCAGCAGTTCGTGGGCCGCGTCGAGAACTCTGGCGGGCGTTGACTTCGGGGTGGGCATTCACTCACTCTAAGGGGTGAGTGAGTACTTACCCACCCCAGGAGGTGCGGACATCATGACGCTGAAGCTCACGGTCTTCGGGGCGACCGGCGGCATCGGTCAGGAGATCGTCAGGCAGGGGCTGGCGGCGGGCCACGAGGTGACGGCCGTGGTCCGCGACCCGGTGCGGCTGACGGCCTCGGGGCCGGGCCTGGAGGTGTTCCGCGCGAACCTCGCGGACCCCGAGGCGCTGCGCCCGGCAGTGACCGGGCGGGACGTGGTCTTCTCCGGGCTGGGCGCGCGCTCCCGTAAGGATGCGGGCACCGCCACCCGGGTGACCGTTCCCGTACTGCATGCCATGGAAGCGGAGCGGGTGCGGCGCCTCCTGGTGGTGAGCGCGGCCCCCGTGGGCCCGGCCCCGGAGGACGATCCGTTCCTCGACCGCGCCATACGGACGGTGATCAGCACGCTCCTGAAGGACATCTACACCGACCTCACCGCCATGGAGGCCGAGCTGGCCCGCTCCGCGACGGACTGGACGGCCGTCCGCCCGCCGAAGCTGACCGACGGACCCATGACCGGCACGTACCGCACGACCGTCGGCGGGACTCCGCGCAGCGGCCGTACGATCTCCCGCGCCGACGTGGCGCACGCGATGCTGGCGATGGCCACGGACGCGGCGACCGTGAAGCAGGGCGTGGGCGTGGCCTACTAGGCCGCGCGACGGCCCTACTGGCGCGCTCGGCGCCGCCCCCGGGACGGCGCGTCGCGGCTGGGCGCCTTCAGAGGCGCGCGGTCGGGCGCCCTCAGAGGCCGACGCCCACCATCACCGGCTCGTTCACCAGCGTCACCCCGAAGGCCGCGCGCACCCCGTCGCGCACCTCACGGGCCAGCGCGAGCAGGTCCTCCGTGGTCGCCGCGCCCCGGTTGGTGAGCGCGAGCGTGTGCTTGGTGGAGATCCGGGCCGGCCCGTCCCCGTACCCCTTGGTGAAGCCAGCCTTGTCGATCACCCAGGCGGCGGACGTCTTCGTACGCCCGTCCCCCGTGGGGAAGGCGGGCGGCATGACATCGGCGCCGAGCCGCTCGTGCACCCGGTCGACGAACTCCCGGTACTGCTCGGCCGTGAGGATCGGATTGGTGAAGAAGGACCCCGCCGACCAGGTGTCGTGGTCCTCCGGGTCCAGGACCATGCCCTTGCCCGCGCGCAGCTTCAGCACCGTCTCGCGGGCCGTCACGGCGGGCACCCGGTCCCCGGCCTCGACGCCGAGCACACGGGCCGTCTCGGGGTACTTGATGGGCGCGGACAACCCGCCCGCGTCCTCCAGGGCGAAGCGGACGCGCAGCACGACGTACCGGTCGGGGTGCTCCTTGAAGCGGCTGTGCCGGTACGAGAAGTCGCACTCGGCGTTCGTCAGCGTCACCGTCTCGTCCGCCTGGCGATCGAAAGCGATCACTTCGGTGATGGTGGCCGACACTTCCTGGCCGTACGCGCCCACGTTCTGGATCGGCGTGGCGCCCGCGGAGCCGGGGATGCCGGCCAGGCACTCGACGCCCGCCAGCCCCGCCTCGACCGTACGGGCCACGGCCTCGGACCAGTTCTCGCCGGCGGCCAGCGTCAGCGCCGTGCCGTCCAGGTCGAAGCCACGAGTCGCGATGCGCAGCGCGGTGCCCTCGAAGCCCTTGTCGCCGATGACGAGGTTGGAGCCGCCGCCGATGATCAGCAGCGGAGTACCGCTCGCGTCCGCCGCACGGACGGCGGCGATCACCTCGTCATCGGTCGTGGCCGTGACAAGCCGCGCGGCATTCCCCCCGAGCCGAAAAGTGGTCAGAGGGGCAAGAGGGGCATCGTGAAGTTCCTGCACGCCCCCAAGAGTACGGGGGCGCCCCCAGCAGCTGCCGGGACCGCCCCCTGCGTACCTGCGCCTCAGGCGAGCCGCACAACCGCCCGCGACATCCCCAGCACCTTCTGCCCCGCACACACGGCCGTCAGATCGACCCGCACCGTCCGCGCATCGTCGTCCAGCTTCGCCGCGACCTTCCCCGACACCTCGATGACCGCGCCCTGGTCATCGTTCGGCACGACCACCGGCTTGGTGAAGCGCACGCCGTACTCGGCCACCGCCGCCGGGTCGCCGACCCAGTCCGTCACCACGCGGGCCGCCTCGGCCATCGTGAACATGCCGTGCGCGATGACGTCCGGCAGGCCCACCTCCTTGGCGAACTTCTCGTCCCAGTGGATCGGGTTGAAGTCGCCGGAGGCGCCCGCGTACTGGACGAGCGTGGCGCGCGTCACGGGGAACGACTGTGCGGGCAGCTCCGTGCCGACCTCGACGTCGTCGTAAGAGATCTTCGCCGTCATCGCTCTCAGGCCTCCTCGTCGGCCGCGCGGGCCACCAGCTTGGTGATCGCGGTCACCACGTGCTCACCGGCCTCGTCGTGCACCTCACCGCGGACATCGAGTATGTCGTTGCCCGCGAGGGACTTGATCGACTCGATGGTGGAGGTCACGGTCAGCCGGTCGCCGGCGCGCACCGGACGGGTGTAGACGAACTTCTGGTCGCCGTGCACCACCCGGCTGTAGTCCAGGCCCAGCTGCGGGTCCTCGACCACCTGTCGCGCGTCCTTGAACGTTATTGCGAACACGAAAGTCGGCGGAGCGATCACATCGGTGTGCCCGAGGGCCTTGGCGGCTTCGGTGTCCGTGTACGCCGGGTTCGCATCACCGATCGCCTCGGCGAATTCCCTGATCTTCTCGCGGCCCACTTCGTACGGCTCGGTGGGCGGGTACGTTCGTCCGGCAAAGGACTGGTCGAGCGCCATGACTCGCAACCTCCTGGGGTGTCACGCGTGGCACGTGGGTTCCAACGCTACGAGGCCGCCCCCGAATGTGGGGGCGGCCTCGTAGTAACTGCTTATCTGAGCAGTGCCTTCGTTGTTATCGCGTCTCGCGGTGCGCGGTGTGCGAGTTGCAACGCGGGCAGTGCTTCTTCATCTCAAGACGGTCCGGGTCATTACGCCGGTTCTTCTTGGTGATGTAGTTCCGCTCCTTGCACTCCACGCAGGCCAGCGTGATCTTCGGGCGGACGTCGGTGGCAGCCACGTGAGTGCTCCTTGACGAACAAGTTGGACGGATTAACGCATGAATAGTAGCCGATCGGAGGACCGACCCCACAATCGGCTACTGTATGTAGCGGTGACCGGACTTGAACCGGTGACACAGCGATTATGAGCCGCTTGCTCTACCGACTGAGCTACACCGCTGCGATGCGAGCGGGACCCGCCCGAAGGCGGGTACCTCACACACCAGAGCCCCAATACGGAATCGAACCGTAGACCTTCTCCTTACCATGGAGACGCTCTGCCGACTGAGCTATTGGGGCGAGCGATGAAGACATTACACGGCCGACAGCCAAACGTGAAATCCGTATCGGCCCGTCGCCACAACTGCCACGTACACCACACCGGTACGACTATTCCGCGCCTGCTCGAAGGCGCCCGTACCGCGCCCTAGGCTCGGACCACGCTGCGTGATCTTGCACCCCCTAGGAGCGCGATGGCCGACAGCAGTCAGCATCAGCCGAAGCCGGGGAAGCCGCGCGGGGCCGGCCGGTCCGAGCGGCCCGACGCGGGCTCCCTGGTGCTGTGCGGCGCCCGGCTGGCCGACGGCCGGACGGTGGACGTACGGCTCGGCGGCGGGCACATCGAGGCGGTCGGCACGACCGGCAGCCTCGACACCCAAGGGCCCCGCATCGACCTGCACGGCTACCTGCTGCTGCCGGCCCCCGCCGAACCGCACGCGCACTGCGACACGGCGCTGACCGCCGACTGCCGCGGCCCCGCCTCCGACGACCCGGACGACGTGCAGCGCCGCACTACGGAGTCGGCGCTGCTGCACCTGGGGCACGGCGCGACGGCGCTGCGTACCCACGTACGGATCGGGGACGTCTCCGGGCTGCGCTCCCTGGGTGCCGTACTGCAGGCCCGGCGGACCCTGCACGGGCTCGCCGACCTCACCGCGGTGGCCGTGCCGCGGCTGCTGACCGGCGCGGCGGGCGCGGACGCGCGGGCGCTGCTGCGGGACGCCGTGAAGATGGGCGCCACGGTGCTCGGCGGCTGCCCCGACCTGGACCCCGACCCGGCGGGCTATGCGGAAACGGTCCTGGAGCTGGCCGCGGAGTTCGGCTGCGCGGTCGATCTGCACACCGACGGGGACGATCCGGCCCGGCTGGGCCGGCTGGCGGCGATGGCCGGCGGGCTGCGGCCCGGCGTGGCCATCGGGCCGTGCGCGGGGCTGGCCCGGATGCCGTGGCGGGTCGCCGCGCGCGCCGCGGAGCAGCTGGCGGCGGCCGGGGTCACGGTCGTCTGTCTGCCGCAGGGCGACTGTGCGGGCCTGGAACGGCCGTCCTCACAGGTGACGGGCCCGGCGCCGGTGCGGCTGCTGCGGGCGGCCGGGGTGCGGGTCACAGCGGGCAGCGGCGCGCTCCGGGACGCCGCGAATCCGGTCGGCCGGGGCGATCCCCTGGAGGCCGCCTACCTGCTCGCGGCGCGCGGCGAGGCGAGCCCGGAGGGCGCGTACGACGCGGTGAGCGCGGCGGCGCGGGAGACGCTGGGCCTCCCGGAGGTCCGCGTGGAGGCCGGCTTCCCGGCCGAGCTGCTGGCCGTGCGCGGCGACGGCATCGCGGCCGCGCTGTCCCTGGCGTACAGCCGGATCGTGGTCCACCAGGGGCGCGTGGTGGCCCGTACGAGCGCGGTCCGCGAGTACTGCGACTCGGAGGCGACGGTGGCACTGGAACTGCCGCGACAGTCGCAGCGCTGAGGGCCCACGGAGGCTGTCGGGTACGCGCGCGGGCTTTTCGGGCACGCACGCGGGCGCGGGCTTTTGGGACGCGCCCCGGGCGCTTCGGCCGCGCTCCGAGTGCGGGCATTTCGGCCGCTCTCCAGGGGCGCGCTGTGCGCCGGATGGCGTGGAACGCCCGCACCCGGCGGCGTGTGCGGAGCTTCGGCGCCCGGGCCGCGGCGCGCGGGCGTACGGTCGGGATCATGCGCATTGTCATCGCAGGAGGACATGGTCAGATCGCGCTGCGGCTGGAGCGACTGCTCGCCGCGCGCGGGGACGAGGTCTCGGGCATCATCCGGCGGACCGAGCAGGCCGGGGATCTCCTGGCCGCCGGTGCCGAACCGGTCGTGTGCGACCTGGAGTCGGCCACGGTCGAGCAGATCGCGCGGCACCTGGAGGGCGCGGACGCCGCGGTCTTCGCCGCGGGCGCGGGCCCCGGCAGCGGCGCCGAACGCAAGGAGACCGTCGACCGGGCCGCCGCCACGCTCTTCGCCGACGCCGCCGAGGCCGCCGGCGTACGGCGGTTCCTGGTGGTCTCGTCGATGGGAGCGGACCGCGAGCCGCCGGAGGGCACGGACCCGGTGTTCGCCGCCTATCTGCGCGCCAAGGGCGCGGCGGACGAGGACGTACGGGCCAGGGCGGGCCTGGACTGGACGATCCTGCGCCCGGGGCGGCTGACGGACGACGCGGGCACGGGGCGGGTGCGGCTCGCCGAGTCGACCGGCCGCAGCGACGTCACTCGGGACGACGTGGCGGCGGTACTGGTGGCCCTGCTGGACGAGCCGAAGACGGCCGGCCGGACGCTGGAGCTGATCGGCGGCGACGTACCGGTCGAGGACGCGGTACGCGACGCGGCAAGCGGCTGAGAGCCCCTGTCACAACCCCCGCCGGGCAACCGCACAGCAAACACGCAAAGGCCCCCACTCTCGTGGGGGCCTTTCGCTCTCCTGTGGCGGCGCCAGGATTCGAACCTGGGAAGGCTGAGCCGGCAGATTTACAGTCTGCTCCCTTTGGCCGCTCGGGCACACCGCCTGGGATTGCTGCCTTGGCGCCCCGCTTTGCGGCGGTGCTCCGTGGCAACGACGTAAACCATACCCGATGGCAGGGGGTGGTCCGCCACTCGGTTCCGCGCGCCCCGATCATGGCCGGGGCCGCTGCCCGGGTGGCTAGGCTTGCGGGGCGGTCCGGGACGGGCCGCGTCCCTGACGGATCTACGTACGAGGAGCCAACTCAACATGGCCGACTCCAGTTTCGACATCGTCTCGAAGGTCGAGCGGCAGGAGGTCGACAACGCCCTCAACCAGGCCGCCAAGGAGATCTCTCAGCGGTACGACTTCAAGGGCGTCGACGCCTCGATCGCCTGGTCCGGCGAGAAGATCGAGATGCGCGCCAACGCCGAGGAGCGGGTGAAGGCCGTCCTCGACATCTTCCAGTCCAAGCTGGTCAAGCGCGGCATCTCGCTCAAGGCGCTGGACGCGGGCGAGCCGCAGGCCTCCGGCAAGGAGTACAAGATCTTCGCCTCGCTCGAGGAGGGCATCTCCCAGGAGAACGCGAAGAAGGTCGCCAAGATCATCCGCGATGAGGGCCCCAAGGGCGTCAAGGCGCAGGTGCAGGGCGACGAGCTGCGCGTCTCCTCCAAGAGCCGCGACGACCTGCAGGCCGTCCAGCAGCTCCTCAAGGGCAAGGACCTGGACTTCGCCCTCCAGTTCGTGAACTACCGGTAGGCGCTGCGCCTACGGGGCGACGGACTCACCGGACGGGGCGGCACGCGCACGGCGCGCCGCCCCGTCGGCGTCTCTAGGTGCAGACCCGTCGGCGTCTCTACGTGCGGACGGAGCCGCCTCGTACGGACGCCGCTTCAGCGCGCCTTCAGCGTGCCGCGAACGGCTGGTCCGTACGGACGATGTCGCGGCCCAGCGGGAACAGCGACACCGGGATCAGCTTGAAGTTCGCGATGCCGAAGGGGATGCCGATGATCGTGACGCACAGGGCGATGCCCGTGACGATGTGCCCGAGGGCGAGCCAGATGCCCGCGAGCACCACCCAGATGATGTTGCCCAGGGCGGACGCGGCGCCCGCGTCGCGCCGCTCGACCGTGGTGTAGCCGAAGGGCCAGAGGGCGTACACGCCGATCCTGAAGGCCGCGATGCCCCAGGGGATCGTGATGATCAGTACGCACATGATCACGCCGGCCAGGGCGTAGCCGAGGAACAGCCAGAAGCCGGACAGGACGAGCCAGATGACGTTCAGGATGGTTTTCACGGTTTGTACCCTGCCAGTTCCTCGAGGCGGCTGATGCGCTCCCGCATCGGGGGGTGGGTCGAGAAGAGCTTGGAGAGGCCCTCGCCGGCCCGGAACGGGTTCGCAATCATCATGTGGCTCGCGGTCTCCAGACGCGGCTCAGGCGGCAGCGGAGCCTGCTGCGTGCCGTACTCCAGCTTCCGCAGGGCCGAGGCGAGGGCGAGCGGGTCGCCGGTGAGCCGGGCGCCGGAGGCGTCCGCCTCGTACTCCCGGGAGCGGCTGACGGCGAGCTGGATGAGGGACGCGGCGACCGGCCCGAGGATCATGATCAGCAACATGCCGAACAGTCCTGGGCCCTCGTCGTCGTCCGATCTGCCGATGGGGATCAGCCAGGCGAAGTTCACCAGGAACATCACTACGGAGGCGAGCGCGCCCGCGACGGAGGAGATCAGGATGTCGCGGTTGTAGACATGGCTGAGCTCGTGCCCGATCACGCCGCGCAGCTCGCGCTCGTTCAGCAGCTGGAGGATGCCCTCGGTGCAGCAGACCGCGGCGTTGCGCGGATTGCGGCCGGTGGCGAAGGCGTTCGGGGCCTGGGTCGGCGAGATGTACAGGCGGGGCATGGGCTGGCGCGCTGCCGTGGAGAGCTCGCGGACCATGCGGTAGAGCTGGGGCGCCTGGAACTCGCTCACGGGGCGCGCCCGCATGGCGCGCAGGGCGAGCTTGTCGCTGTTCCAGTACGCGTATGCGTTGGTGCCCAGCGCTACGAGGACCGCGATGAACAGGCCCGTACGGCCGAACAGGCTGCCGATGACGATGATGAGCGCGGACAGCCCCCCGAGGAGTACTGCGGTCCTGAGCCCGTTGTGCCGGCGGTGCACGGTACGCCCTCCAGGTCGTGCGGCAGGGGAACCCTTTGCGATTACGTGTCCACTTTTCAGTGGACCCTCCGTTTCTGGTCAACGCCAGACGGCGGAGCGTGGTTCCCTCGGCCCCTGGAGGGGGGCATTCGTCTGTTCGGGTGAGGCTTGCTTCGGGGGTGCCGCGGCGCTGCTTCGGGGCGGCTTTCGGGGCTCCTAGAGCAGCGCTCCTGAGGCGAAGCGCAGGACCAGTTGTGGGGCGCCGGAGAGTGCGATGCCGACGAGCGCGGTGAGGCCGACCGCGGTGGCGAGCGGGGCCGGGATGCGCGGCCGGGCGGGCCGGACCGCTTCCTCGGGGGCGCCTTCCGGGGCGCGGAAGAGGACCGCCGTCCACTGCAGGTAGTAGTAGAGCGCGATCACGACGTTGACGGCCATCACGACGGCCAGCCAGGCCAGGCCCGCGTCCACGGCCGCGGAGAAGACCGTGACCTTGGCGAACAGTCCGATGATGCCCGGCGGCAGGCCGGCCAGGCACAGCAGGAAGAAGCCGAGGGCGAGCGCGTACACGGGGTGCGCGGCATAGAGGCCCCGGTAGTCGGCGATGCGGTTACCCGGGTGCGTGCGGGCCACGAGGGCGGCCACCGCGAAGGCCCCGAGGTTCACCGCCGCGTACATGAGGGCGTACGCCACCGTCGACCCGATGGCGTGTGCGGCGTCATCGGAGTACGCGGCGGACGCGATCGGCACCAGGAGGTACCCCGCCTGGCCGACCGAGGACCAGGCCAGCAGGCGTACGGCGCTGTGCGCACGGTCGGGACGCTGGCGCAGCGCGGCGACGTTGCCGACGGTCATGGTGAGCGCGGCCAGTACGGCGAGGACCGGGCCCCAGACGTCGCTGTACGAGGGGAACCCCTTGACCGTGACGACGATCAGGCCGGAGAAGCCGACGGCCTTGCCCACCACGGAGAGGTACGCGGCCACCGGGAGCGGCGCGCCCACATACGTGTCGGGCACCCAGAAGTGGAACGGCGCGGCGGCCGTCTTGAAGGCGAAGCCCACGAGGGTGAGCGCGACGCCGGCCTTGGCCAGCACGTCCAGCCGCGGGTCCGGCTGGGTGAGGGCCTCGGCCACCTGGGCGAGGTGCATGCTGCCGGTGGCGGCGTACACGAAGCTGACGCCGAGCAGCATCACGGCGGTCGCGGTGACCGAGGACAGGAAGAACTTCAGCGCCGCCTCGGAGGAGAGCCGGTCGCCGCGCCTGATGCCCACGAGGGCGAACGCGGGCAGCGAGGCCACTTCGAGGGCGATGACCAGCGTGGCGAGGTCCCGGGAGGCCGGCAGCAGGGCGGCACCGGCCGCCGAGGACAGCAGCAGGAACCAGAACTCCCCGCCGGGCAGCTTTTCGTCCTTGATCGGATTGACCGAGAGCAGGGCGGTGAGCAGCGCGCCCCCGAGGACGAGCAGCTGGATGACGAGCGCGAAGTGGTCCGCCTCGTAACTGCACACCTCGGGGTGCGCGGTGAGGCAGAAGGTGGTGCGGTCGCCCTTCAGGAGCGGCAGCAGCGAGAGGCTCGCCAGGACCAGGCCCAGGACGCTGAGCCACCCGAGGAGCGGCTTGCGGCGCTCGGAGAGGAAGAGATCGGCGACCAGGACGATCAGGGCGAAGACGGCGGCCAGAGTGGGCGGGGCGATGGCGAGCCAGTCCACGGACTGGACGAGGTTCACGACGCCGCCTGCGGCGAGGGTCATCATCAGCTACCGCCTCCGAGGAGGTTCTGCACGGCCGGGTCGGTGAGGCCCAGGAGGGCCGCGGGCCAGAGACCGGCGAGGACGGTGAGGGCGGCCAGCGGGGTCCAGGCCACGTACTCGTAGGGGGCGATGTCGGGGACGGCGGGGGCCTTCTCCTTGACCGCGGTGGGGGCCGTGGCGGCGGTGGTCGCGGCGGCCGGTCCCGGGGTGACCGCGGCGGTCGCGCCCTCGCCCGTGGCGGCGGCCAGCGCGTCCTGCTCGGCGGTCTCCTTGCTGCCCATGCAGACCCGGCGGACGACGACGAGGAGGTACGCGGCGGTCAGCAGGGTGCCGAAGCCCGCCAGCACCATGAAGGTCAGGAAGGCGGGGCGGCTGAGGCCGTCGGCGGGCTTGAAGGCGCCGAACATCGCGAGCATCTCGCCCCAGAAGCCGGCCAGGCCGGGCAGGCCGAGCGAGGCGATCGCCCCGAAGGCGAGCAGGCCGCCGAAGCGGGGCGCGCGCCCGTAGAGCGCGGCGCCGGTCCGGCCGGCGAGCCGGTCCAGGTCGGTGGTCCCGTACCGGTCCTTGAGCGCGCCGACCAGGAAGAAGAGCAGGCCGGTGATGAGGCCGTGGGCGATGTTGGCGAAGAGGGCGCCGTTGATGCCGGTGGGCGTCATGGACGCGATGCCGAGCAGTACGAAACCCATGTGGCCGACCGAGCTGTACGCGATCAGGCGCTTGAGGTCGCCCTTGGCGCCGCGGCGGGCGAGCGCGAGGCAGGCGAGCGAGCCGTAGACGATCCCGACCGCGGCGAAGGCGGCGAGGTACGGCGCGAAGGTGTGCATGCCGTCCGGCGCGATGGGCAGCGCGATGCGCACGAACCCGTACGTGCCCATCTTCAGCAGGACGCCGGCGAGCAGGACCGAGCCGACGGTGGGGGCCGCGGTGTGGGCGTCGGGCAGCCAGCTGTGCAGCGGCCACATCGGCGCCTTGACCGCCAGGCCGATGCCGATCGCGAGCACCGCCACGAGCTGAACTGTGTGGCTGAGCTGGGATTTCGGTCCGTTGTCAGTGGCGAGTGCCACCATGTCGAATGTGCCGGACTTCAGGCCGATGAGGAGGAGGCCCAGCAGCATCACGACGGAGCCGAGCAGCGTGTAGAGGATGAACTTCCAGGCCGCGTACTGCCTGTTCTCGCCGCCCCAGCGGTTGATCAGGAAGTACATCGGGATGAGGACCATCTCGAAGGCCAGGAAGAAGAGCATCAGGTCGAGGACGGCGAAGGTGGCGAGGGTGCCGGACTCGAGCACGAGGATCAGCGCGACAAATGCCTTGGGAGACGGGCCCGCAGGCATTTTGAAGTAGCTGTAGAGCGCGCAGAGGAACGTCAGCAGCGCGGTCAGGACCAGGAGGGGGAGCGAGATGCCGTCGATGCCGAGGTGGATACGGATGCCGAGCGCCGGGATCCAGCTGATATCCGTCTGAGCCTGCATCCGGGCGGGGTCGCCGTGGTCGAAGCCGGCCGCGAGCGCGATGGACGCGGCCAGGACGACGCCGGTGACGGTCACGCCGTGCCGGAGCACGGCCTGGTCCGGGTTGCGTCCCTTCAGGCCGGGCGGGGCCGGGAGCAGCGCCGCGAGTGCGCCGATCAGCGGGAGTACGACGACGCCCGCGAGGAGGATCTGCATGACGGTGTGATTCACGATCAGGCTCCCGTGCCCGTAGCGACGAGGACGGCGGCGACGGCCAGCACGAGTGAGCCCGCGAGCAGCGCGCCGAGGTAGGTCTGCACGTTGCCGGTCTGTGCCCGGCGGACGGCCGAGCCCAGCCAGCGGGCTCCGGTACCGGCGCCGTGCACGTACGTGTCGACGACCTCGCGGTCGAGGAAGCGGACGAGCCTGGCGGCGGCGCGTACGGGCCGGACGAAGAGCGCGGTGTACGCGGCGTCCAGGTGGAAGCCGCAGGTCGCCGGGGCGTGCAGCGGGCCGAGGAGGAGCCGGCCCGGGTCGGCCGGGTCCGGCGCTCCGGCGTTGTCCCCGTAGGCCGCGGCGTGCGTGGCGATGGCCTCTTCCTCGGATACGGCGGGCGCCGCGTCCGGGTCCACCGCGACGGCGCCGATCGGCCGGCGGGCGGCCACGGCGAGGGTGTGCCGCCAGGCGCCGTACATGATCAGCGCGCCGGCCAGTGCGAGGCCGGTGCCGAGGACGGAGGTGACCAGGGTCGGCGTCAGCGCGTTGCCGTCGAACCAGTCCGGGAGGACGGGCGCGGCGATGCCGAAGGCCGCTGTGGGGATGAAGAGCACCCACAGCACGGCGTTCATGGCGAACGGCTGCTTGCCGTGGTCGGGGGCCTCCTGCGGGCCGCGGCCGAAGAAGGCGAGCAGCCACAGGCGGGTCGCGTAGGCGGCCGTGAGGAGGGCGGTGAGCAGACCGGCGATCAGTACGGTCCAGCCGGCGGCGGTCGGCACGGAGCCGAGGTCGTGGGCTCCGCCGAGCGCGAGGTGGGCCTCGCCGACGGCGGCGTGCTCGGCGGCGCCGAGGACGGCTTCCTTGGAGAAGAAGCCGGCGAACGGCGGGATCGCGGCGAGCGCGAGGAGCGCCACCGTCACCGTCCAAAAGGCGTCGGGGATGCGCTTGGACAGGCCGCGCATCCGCGACATGGCGGCGAGCGAGTTGGTGCCGGCGGCGTGGATGATCACGCCGGCGCCGAGGAAGAGCAGCGCCTTGAAGGCGCCGTGCGAGAGGAGGTGGAAGACGGCGGCACCGCGGTCGCCGACGGCCAGCGCGCCGGTCATGTAGCCGAGCTGGCCGACCGTGGAGTACGCCAGGACGCGCTTGATGTCGTCCTGGGCGAGGGCCGCGAGCGCCGAGCCGACCATGGTCACGGCGGCCATCACGGCGAGTACGACCAGCGCGGCGGCGGAGGCCGCGAAGACCGGGAGGAGCCGGGCGATGAAGTAGACACCGGCCGCGACCATCGTGGCGGCGTGGATGAGCGCGGAGACCGGCGTCGGGCCGGCCATCGCGTCGGGCAGCCACGTGTGCAGCGGGAACTGCGCGGACTTGCCCGCCACACCGGCGAGCAGGAGCAGCGCGATCAGCGTCGGGTGGTGCAGGTCGCCACTGGTGACGGCGTTCAGTACGCCGGTGATGCGGAAGGTGCCGGCGTCCGCGGCGAGCGCGAAGAGGCCGAACAGGAAGGGGACGTCGCCGAGCTTGGTGACCAGGAAGGCCTTGAGGGAGGCGGACCGGGCGGCCTCGGTCTCCCAGTAGTGGCCGACCAGGAAGTACGAGCAGATGCCCATGATCTCCCAGCCGACCAGCAGCACCATGAGGTCGCCGGAGTAGACGACGAGCAGCATCGCGGAGGTGAAGAGGGAGACCAGCGCGGCGTACGAGGCGTAGCGCGGGTCGTCGCGCAGGTAGCCGGTGGAGTACAGCTGCACGCAGGTCGCGACGACGCCGACGAGCACCGCCACCAGGGCGGCGAAGCCGTCGATGTGCAGGGCCAGCTCGATGGGGACCGAGCCGGTCGGGGTCAGCTGCGTCGCGGCGTCGAGCGCCGCTCCCCCGCCCTGGCGTGCGGCCACGACGACGGCCAGCACGGCCGCGGCGAGGGTCGGCAGGACGGCCAGCGGCCGCACGAAGCCGGGTGCGCGCCGACCCAGGAGGAGGCCGAAGGCGGCGCCGAGGAACGGCAGGAGGGGGACGAGGACGGCGGTGGTCGTGGTCGTCACGCGGCGGCCTCCGCCTGCTGGTCGGACTGCGGTCGAGCGGGCTCGTCCGTACCGTCTCCGGCGGGCCGCTCGGCGAGGTCGGTGAGCTTGTCGACGTCGGAGCTGCCGCGGTTGCGGTAGACGAGCAGGACGATCGCGAGGCCGATGCCGATCTCGGCGGCGGCGACGGCGATCGTGAAGAGGGTCAGCGCCTGGCCTGCGTGGAGCGTGTCGCGCAGCCAGACGTCGAAGGCCACGAGGTTGAGGTTGACGGCGTTGAGCATCAGCTCGACGGACATCAGGACCAGGATCGCGTTGCGCCGGGCGAGGACGCCGTAGAGGCCGACGCAGAAGAGGAGGACGGCGAGGACGGCGGGGTAGGCGAGATGCATCAGCGCTGTCCCTCTCGGCGTACGGGGGCCGCGGCGCGGCCGGTCTCCTGGGGGCCCTCGCCGTTCCTGCGGGACAGCACGATCGCGCCGACCAGCGCGGCCAGCAGCAGGACGGACAGTGCCTCGAAGGGCAGCACCCAGTGCTGGAAGAGGCTGCGCCCGGAGACCTCGGTGGAGCCCTGGGCGGCGCCGTCGAGGTCGATCCAGGACGCCCGGAAGGCGTCGACGACGACCCAGACGAGGACCGCGGCGGAGGCCACGGCCACCAGGAGCGCGGCCCAGCGGTTGCCGGAGTCGGCGTCCGGGGACCGGCCGATGGGCGCCTTGGTCAGCATCAGTCCGAAGAGAAGGAGGACGACCACGGAACCGACATAAATGAGCACCTGCACCCAGGCAATGAACTCCGCGGTGAGCAGGAGGTACTCCACGGCGATCCCGCCGAGGGCGACCACCAGCCACAGCGCGGCGTGCACCAGCTGCTTGGTGGTGACGGTGACCACGGCCGCGCCGAGGGTGACCAGGCCGACGAGGAGGAACGCGATCTCCACGCCGCTGGGCGTCAGGAAGCCGTGGCTTGCGGCGGCGAGCGTCACGCTTCCTCCCCTGCGTCTGCGTCCTTGGGCTGCTCGGCGGCCTGACGCGCCTCTTCGGCCTCCTTGGCCTGCTGGGCGGCCAGCTTGTCGGCGGCCTTCTGTGCGGCGGCGATCTCCTTGGGCTGCTCCGCGCCCGGGTCGAGCGGGGGCGGCTCCGGCACCGTCCACATCCACTCGCGCAGCTTGTCGCGCTCGTGGGTCAGTTCGTGGATGTCGGTCTCGGCGTACTCGAACTCCGGCGACCAGAAGAGGGCGTCGAACGGACACACCTCGATGCAGATGCCGCAGTACATGCACAGCGAGAAGTCGATGGCGAAGCGGTCGAGCACGTTACGGCTGCGCTCGCGGCCTCCGGGGGCGGCCGGCGGCACCGTCTCCTTGTGGGAGTCGATGTAGATGCACCAGTCCGGGCACTCGCGGGCGCACAGCATGCAGACCGTGCAGTTCTCCTCGAACAGCCCGATGACGCCACGGGTACGGGACGGCAGCTCGGGCTGGACGTCCGGGTACTGCTCGGTGACGGTGCGCTTCGTCATCGTGCGAAGGGTCACGGCCAGGCCCTTGGCCAGGCCGGAGCCGGGGATGCCCATTACGAGATCACCACCTTGACTACGCCGGTGAGGGCGATCTGGGCGAGAGCGAGCGGGATGAGGCAGGTCCAGGCGAGCTTCTGCAGCTGGTCCTCGCGCAGCCGCGGGTAGCTGACCCGCAGCCAGATGACGCCGAAGGCCAGTACGGCGGTCTTCAGGAGCATCCAGAGCCAGCCCAGCCCGTCGGCCCCGAAGGGCCCGTGCCAGCCGCCCAGGAAGAGGACGGCGGTCAGCGCGCAGAGGACGACGATGCCGGCGTACTCGGCCAGCAGGAAGAGCGCGAAGCGCAGCCCGGTGTACTCGGTGTACGCGCCGAAGATGATCTCCGAGTCGGCCACCGGCATGTCGAACGGCGGCCGCTGCAGCTCCGCGAGCCCGGCCGTGAAGAACACCAGCCCGCCGACGATCTGCCACGGCACCCACCACCAGTGGAAGGCGTCGAGGATGCCGGGCAGCGAGAGCGTGCCGGCGGCCATCGCGACGGACGCGGCGGCGAGCAGCATCGGCAGCTCGTACGCCAGCAGCTGCGCGGCCGTACGGAGACCGCCGAGCAGCGAGAACTTGTTCGCCGAGGCCCAGCCCGCCATCAGGGAGCCGAGGACGCCGACGCCCATCACGGCGAGTACGAAGAAGACGCCCGCGTCGAGCGCCTGTCCGACCGCGTTGCCGGGGCCGACCGGGATGGCGATCAGGACGAGCAGGTACGGCAGCAGGGCGACGGCGGGCGCGAGCTGGAAGATCCGCCGGTCGGCGCCCGCCGGGACGATGTCCTCCTTCTGCGCGAACTTCACGCCGTCGGCGACCAGCTGCGCCCAGCCGTGGAAGCCGCCCGCGTACATCGGGCCGAGGCGGCCCTGCATGTGCGCCATGACCTTGTGCTCGGTCTGGCCGATGACCAGCGGGAAGACCAGGAAGATCACGAAGACGGCGAGGACGCGGAGGACGATCGCGAGCGTGTCACTCATGCGGTGCCGCCTCCTGTCTCGTCGTCGGTGTGGTCGGTGTCGCGGGCCGGTGCGTCTTTACTGGCGCCGCCCTCGGCCTTACTGGCGCTGTCGTCGGCCTTACTGGCGCTGTCCTCGGCCTTCGGGGCGGGCTCGGGCTTCGGGGTCTCGCCCTCGGGGGACGGTTTGTCCCCGGGGCCCTCCGATGACGGCTCGCCGTCGAACGCGGGACGCGCATGGTGCCACGGTGCGTCCGAAGAGCGCGGAGCGGTCCGCGGGGCGGACGCCGTGGTGTCCGGGCCCGTCTTACGGGCCGGGTCCGCGGCCGCCTCCTTGGCGGCCTCGGCGGCCTTCGGGGCCTCCGTGTCCTTCGGCGGTTCGACGCCCTTGGACTCGGGCTTCTCGGTGGCCGCTGCGGCCTGCTGGCTCGCGGACCCGGCGCTCGCGCTCCGCGTCCGGCGGGCCGGCCGCTCACCGGCGGCACCCGCCGCGCCTGCCGCGGCCTCACGGCCCGCGCCGGCCGCCCGGCCGGCTCCGGCAGCACGCCCCGCCGCACCGGCGCCACCGCCCGCCCGGGCGCCCCGGGCAGCGCCGCGCGCGGGACGGGCCGGAACGGGCGGCAGCTGGCCCTTGAGCGGGCCCCACTCGTTCGGGTCGGGCACGCCCGGCGGCAGCATCTGGCGGCGCTTGGGGCCGCCGTGCTCGGACTCGCCCGGCTCCTTCGCGCCCGGCCACGCCTTGGCGACCCGCGCGGCGAGCACGAAGTCCTTGCGCAGCGGGTGCCCTTCGAAGCCCTCGGGCAGCAGCAGCGGTTCGAGGCCCGGGTGGCCCGTGAAGTCCACGCCGAACATCTCGTGCGTCTCGCGCTCGTGCCAGCCCGCGCCCGCGTACACGCCGACGGCCGTGGGCAGCGCGGCCGCCTCGTGCGGCACGGTGGTCCGTACGAGGAGCCGCCGGATGTCACCGGTACGGGACACGTCGGCGACGTGCGCGCAGATGCGGAACCCGGTGCCGGGCTCGTCGACGGCGCTCAGCCAGTCGAAATACGTGCAGCCCAGGACATCCCGGGCGGCGGTCAGCGCGTCGGTCCAGGCCGTGGCCGGTACGTCCACGGTGAGCAGGCCGTACGCCTCCTCGGCCGTGGCCCCGGCCCCGAAGATCCGGTCGGCCGGCTCCGGCAGCCACCCCACGGGGGCCGCGGGCGCGGCCTCGGGAGCGGCGGTCGCCTCTTCGGGTGCTGCGGTCGCCGCTTCAGGTGCTGCGGGCGCGCCTTCAGAGGCTGCGGGCGTCGCCTCTGGTGCGGGCGTCGCCTCCTCGGGCGTACCCGGCTCGGGCTGCCGGTCCGTCATCGGGTGTCCTCCCCGGTCTGCTCGGACGGCGGCTGCTCGGCGGACGGCTGCCCTGACCCGGCGGACGGCTGCTCGGACCCGGCGGCGGGCGGCGTCGGCGGGGCCACCAGGCCGCTCTGCAGCGCCTTGGCCGACGGCCGGCCCGCGCCCTTGCCGGACTCGCCGCCGCGGCCGTACCGCTCCGCCAGCGACTCCTGGGCGATCTTCTCCTGGAGCTTGAGGATGCCCTGCAGCAGCGCTTCGGGGCGCGGCGGGCAGCCCGGTACGTACACGTCCACCGGGATGATCTGGTCGACGCCCTTCGTGACGGAGTACGAGTCCCAGTAGGGGCCGCCGCAGTTGGAGCAGGCCCCGAAGGAGATCACGTACTTCGGCTCGGGCATCTGTTCGTACAGCCGCTTCACCGCGGGCGCCATCTTGTCCGTGACCGTGCCGGACACGACCATCAGGTCGGCCTGGCGCGGGCCGGGCGCGAAGGGGATCACGCCGAGCCGGATGAAGTCGTGGCGCGCCATGGACGCGGCGATGAACTCGATCGCGCAGCAGGCGAGCCCGAAGTTGAAGACCCACAGGCTGTAGCGGCGGCCCCAGTTCAGGACCACCTTCATCGGTTCGGGGGCCAGACGGGCCAGCGGGCCGAGGCGGCGCGGCTCGGGCAGGAGCTCGGGGCCCGGCGAGGCTCCGTTGGCCGCGGAGGCGGGGGTCACGTCCATTCCAGGACGCCCTTCTTCCATGCGTAGAGCAGGCCGACAGCGAGGAAGCCGAGGAAGATGAACATCTCCACCAGCGTGATGCCGCCGAAACCAGGTGCGGCGAAGACCGTCGCCCAGGGGAACAGGAAGATCGAGTCGACGGCGAAGATGACGTACAGGAACGCGTACACGTAGTAGCGGACCTGGGTGTGCGCCCAGCCCTCCCCTACGGGATCCACTCCGCATTCGTACGTGAGCAGTTTCTCGGGTGTGGGCACCACAGGCCGCATCAGACGTGCGGACCCGAAGGCCACGGCCACGAAGAGCACACCGATGACGGCGATGAGCCCGACGGCCGAATAGCCCTGGAAGTAGTCCGCGGCGCTGATGGTGCGTACGGTCGCGTCCGGCACGTCCGCCCCTCGCTCCCTGACTGCTCGTGTGCAGCGGGCCGCCTCGTACGCGCCGTACGCGCAGGGCCACCCCTCTGCAACCGCTTTCGACGAAATTTTTCGACGATCTGTACGGACGGGAGTCTAGGCCCTGTGGGGGCGGGGCCGAGCAGTCCCACCGGCGGGGAGGTGGGGATATCCCCACTTCGCCCCACCTATCCACCCCATGGCCGCGGGCCGCGCGGCGCGGCAAGCTGGCCCGCATGACGGTGACTTCCGCCCCGGGCAGGCGCGCCCACAACGGGCATGACGACGGGTTCGTCCTGGTTCCTCCCCCGCCCAGCTCGCCCCTGAGCGGCGGGACGTGGCGGGAGACAGCGCACCTGCTGTGCAACTTGCCGCTGGACGTGGTGGCCTTCGCGCTGCTGGTGAGCTGGCTGGCGGCGAGCCTGGGGCTGTCTGTCACGATCATCGGACTGCCGCTGCTCGCGCTGGTCCTGGGGGGCTGCCGGCAGTACGGGAGGCTGGAGCGGGCCAGGGCCCGCAGGCTTCTCGGGGTGCGCGTCGAGGAGCCGAGTCCGCCGCGCGCCTCCGGGCCGGGCATCTCCGCCTGGCTGTGGGCGCGTCTGAACGATCCGGTCGGCTGGCGGCACGCGCTCTACGTCCTCGTACGGCTGCCCTGGGGCGTCTTCAGCTTCGCGCTCACCTTCGTGTCGCTTTTCGTGGTCTGGCCGGTGCTGCCCTGGGTGGCGCGCGGGCTGACGAACGTGGACCGCGGGCTGGTACGGGGGCTGCTGTCGCCCTCGGACGAGCTGGAGCGGCGGATCGCCGAGCTGGAGTCGGGGCGCGGCTCGGTCGTGGACACCGCGGCGGCCGACCTGCGGCGCATCGAGCGTGACCTGCACGACGGCGCGCAGGCCCGGCTCGTGGCGCTCGCCATGGGGCTGGGGCTGGCCAAGGAGAAGCTGCTGGAGGACCCGGACGCGGCGGCGCGGATGGTGGACGAGGCGCACGGCGAGGTGAAGCTGGCCCTCCAGGAGCTGCGCGATCTGGCCCGCGGCATCCATCCGGCGATCCTCACCGACCGCGGCCTGGGCCCGGCGCTGTCGGCGCTGGCCGCACGCTGCACGGTGCCGGTCACCGTGACCGCGGATCTCGACACCCGGCCCGCGCCGGCCATCGAGGGCATCGCGTACTTCACGGTCTCCGAGCTGCTGCAGAACATCTCCAAGCACGCGCAGGCGCGCAGCGCGTCGGTGGACGTGTGGCGGGCCGAGGACCGGCTGCTCATACAGGTGCGCGACGACGGGTGCGGAGGCGCGCGGCCGGCCGCGGGCAGCGGGCTGGCCGGCCTGGCCGAGCGGCTCGGTTCGGTCGACGGGCTGTTCGTCCTCGACTCGCCGACGGGCGGACCGACACAGATCACGGCCGAGCTGCCGTGGCGCAGCGCGCCGTAGCGGGCGCTGCCTCTGGAGGTGGGCGCGCCTCCTGAAGGGGCCACCCGGGAGGTGGGGAAAACCCGAGGGTCAAGACACCGACCGGCTCCATGTCCGGCACGGCCCGGAGCGGAGAGGCTGAACACCATGGACACCGCATACCGTTCGCCGTCCCCCGCGCCGCGTGCCCCGCGTGCCTCCGAAGGGCCCGGTCCGCACCGTGTCCCCTTCGCGCTGCGCGCTCCCTTCTCCGGCCGGACCTGGCGGGAGTTCCTCCACGTGCTGATCGGCCTGCCGATCGGCGTCGTGATGTTCGCCTACGCCGTCACGATGACGTCGCTCGGCGCCGGCTTGCTGATCACGTTCCTCGGCATACCTGTGCTGGCCGTCGGCCTCGTCGGGTGCCGCGGCTTCGGCGCACTGGAGCGCGTACGGGCGCGCGCCCTGCTCGGCCTCGAAGTGCACGCCCCCGAGCCGGTCCGCGCCGCCAGGCCGAGTCTGATCGGCTGGGTCAGCGGGGTCCTGAAGAACGGCGCGTCCTGGCGGCACCTGCTGTACGGCCTGCTGCACTTCCCGTGGGCGGTCTTCGCGTTCGCCGTCTCGGTGACGCTGTGGGCGCTCGGCTGGGGCCTGCTCACGTACCCGCTGTGGCGCTGGACCTTCCCGATGTACCTCGGCCAGGACGGCATCCAGCTGTACGGGGACGAGACGCACGGCTTCTACCTGGACACCCCCTTCGAGACAGCCGTGACCAGCGTCATCGGGCTGCTGTTCGTGCTGGTCTGGGGCGGGACCGTGCGCGGCCTCAGCCAGGTGGACCGGCTGCTGGTGCGCGGGCTGCTGGGTCCGTCCCGGCTGGCCGGCCGGGTGACGGAGCTGGAGTCGGACCGTACGGCGGTGTCCGAGACCGCGGCCGCCGACCTGCGGCGGATAGAGCGCGATCTGCACGACGGGGCACAGGCCCGGCTCGTCGCGCTCGCCATGGACCTGGGGCTGGCGAAGGAGAAGCTGCGGGAGGACCCGGAGGCCGCCGCCCGCATGGTGGACGAGGCGCACGGCGAGGTGAAGCTCGCGCTCCAGGAGCTGCGCGACCTGGCCCGCGGCATCCACCCGGCGATCCTCACCGACCGCGGGCTGGACCCGGCGCTCTCCGCGCTCGCCGCGCGCTGCACCGTGCCGGTGCGGGTCAGCGTGGACCTGCCGGCGCGGCCCGCCGCCGCGATCGAGGGCATCGCGTACTTCACCGTCTCCGAGCTGCTGCAGAACGTCTCCGCGCACGCACGGGCGAGCAGCGCCGCAGTGGACGTGTGGCGCTCCGGGAACCGCCTGATGGTGCTGGTCTCCGACAACGGCCGGGGCGGCGCACACACCGCGCCCGGCAGCGGCCTGGCCGCCCTGACCAAGCGCCTGGACGCGATGGACGGGCTGCTGGTCATCGACTCCCCGACAGGCGGCCCGACAGCGATCACGGCGGAACTGCCCTGGCGCGACTGACGGCCGGTCGGGCGAGCGCACGGGCGGGAGGCTGCTGACGGGCGGGGGGGCTGCTGACGGGCGTGGGGCTGCTGACGGGCGGGGGACGCCGCGGAGACAGCACGGGACGCGGCGGCCACGGCGGCGGAGCCGGCGGCGGGCCCCGGCGGCCACGGCGGCGGGGTTGCGACGGAGGCCGCCGGGGCGGGTACCTCCGGCGTCTCCTGCGATCGTCGTACCGCCCCTACCCCGCCGAGATCCCGCAGGTCCGCGCAGCGCTGCCGCGGCCGTCCACAACCGGCCATTTCGAGTTATCCACAACCCGCACGGTGATCCGGCGCGTGCGTCCGAATCCTGGGATGCTGAAGAGCGTCGAACCGAAAACGGGGTGGGGGAGCCGGAGATCGTGGAGAACAGCGTGCGGGTGGTCATCGCCGAGGATTCAGTGCTGCTGAGAGAGGGCCTGACGCGGTTGCTGACCGATCGGGGGCATGAGGTCGTCGCCGGAGTGAGCGACGCGGAGGCGCTGATCAAGGCCATCGGGGAGCTGGCCGAGGAGAAGGCGTTGCCGGATGTGGTCGTCGCGGACGTCCGCATGCCGCCGACGCACACGGACGAGGGGGTGCGTGCCGCGGTCCGGCTCCGCCGGGACCATCCCGACCTGGGCGTACTGGTGCTGTCGCAGTACGTCGAGGGGGAGTACGCGACGGAGCTGCTGGCCGGTTCGAGCCGGGGCGTCGGCTATCTGCTCAAGGACCGGGTAGCAGAAGTCCGTGAGTTCGTCGACGCGGTGGTGCGGGTCGCGGAGGGCGGCACGGCGCTCGACCCGGAGGTCGTCGCCCAGTTGCTGGGCCGCAGCCGTAAGCAGGACGTACTGGCCGGCCTCACCCCGCGGGAGCGTGAGGTGCTGGGACTGATGGCCGAGGGACGGACGAACTCCGCGATAGCCCGGCAGCTGGTGGTGAGCGACGGTGCGGTGGAGAAGCACGTCAGCAACATCTTCCTGAAGCTCGGTCTGGCCCCGAGTGACGGGGATCACCGACGTGTACTTGCAGTGCTCACCTACCTCAACTCCTGATCACCTGACACCCTTTCAGCCGAGGACGCCGGTGCGGGGCGTCACTCCGGCGCGGAGTACGAAGCGCTGAACCAGCGTTGAAGCACGGAGCGTCCTACAGAAGAAGCCGCGGGGGGCGGAAGATTCATGGCGAAATACGACAGAGCGGTACCTCGCTCGCGCGTCCACTATGTGAGCACGGCGTCTCACGTTTACGTCCAGCATGTGATCGCCTCAAGGAAGGCGACCCTTACCCACGTACGATGGCCATGGGACGACAGGTCCGCACGGTGCGTCCCGGATTCCCTGCCCACGGCGGGGACACCCCAGGCCCTGAGGGAGGTCCGAAGCAGTGACCAGCCAGGTCAGTAGCCCAGCCGACAAGACCGACGGTGCGCTCGCAGGGGAAGGATCGTGTACCCCTGCCACGGAGAACGGCGCCGGCAAGGAGGTCCGCAGGCTGGACCGGGTGATCATCCGGTTCGCGGGCGACTCCGGTGACGGTATGCAGCTCACGGGTGACCGGTTCACTTCCGAGACGGCCTCGTTCGGCAACGACCTGTCGACCCTGCCGAACTTCCCCGCCGAGATCCGGGCCCCCGCCGGCACGCTGCCCGGCGTGTCCAGCTTCCAGCTGCACTTTGCCGACCACGACATCCTCACGCCCGGTGACGCGCCCAACGTCCTGGTCGCGATGAACCCGGCGGCGCTGAAGGCCAACCTCGCGGACGTGCCGCGCGGCGCGGACATCATCGTGAACACCGATGAGTTCACCAAGCGCCCGATGGCGAAGGTCGGGTACCTCACCAGCCCGTTGGAGGACGGCTCGCTGGAGGCGTACAACGTCCATCCGGTGCCACTGACGACGCTGACGATCGAGGCGCTGAAGGACTTCGGCCTGTCCCGGAAGGAGGCCGAGCGGTCAAAGAACATGTTCGCGCTGGGCCTGCTGTCGTGGATGTACCACCGCCCGACCGAGAGCACCGAGGCGTTCCTGCGGCAGAAGTTCGCCAAGAAGCCGGACATCGCCGAGGCGAATGTGGCCGCCTTCCGGGCAGGCTGGAACTTCGGCGAGACCACCGAGGACTTCGCGGTCTCCTATGAGGTGGCGCCGGCGACGAAGGCGTTCCCGACGGGCACGTACCGCAACATCTCGGGCAATCTGGCGCTGTCCTACGGCCTGGTGGCCGCGGGCCGCCAGGCGGACCTGCCGCTGTACCTCGGCTCGTACCCGATCACCCCGGCCTCCGACATCCTGCACGAGCTGTCCAAGCACAAGAACTTCGGCGTGCGGACCTTCCAGGCCGAGGACGAGATCGCGGGCATCGGCGCGGCGCTGGGCGCGGCGTTCGGCGGCTCGCTCGCGGTGACCACCACCTCAGGCCCCGGTGTGGCGCTGAAGTCGGAGACGATCGGCCTGGCCGTCTCGCTCGAACTGCCGCTGCTGATCGTGGACATCCAGCGCGGCGGCCCGTCGACGGGTCTGCCCACCAAGACCGAGCAGGCCGACCTGCTGCAGGCGATGTACGGGCGCAACGGCGAGGCGCCGGTGCCGATCGTCGCGCCGAAGACCCCGGCGGACTGCTTCGACGCGGCGCTGGACGCGGCCCGTATCGCGCTGACGTACCGCACGCCGGTCTTCCTGCTCTCCGACGGTTACCTGGCCAACGGCTCCGAGCCCTGGCGGATCCCGGAGGTCGACGAACTGCCGGACCTGCGCGTGCAGTTCGCCACCTCGGCCAACCACGAGCTGGCGGACGGCACCGAGGTCTTCTGGCCGTACAAGCGCGACCCGCAGACCCTGGCCCGCCCGTGGGCGGTGCCGGGCACCCCGGGTCTGGAGCACCGCATCGGCGGCATCGAGAAGCAGGACGGCACGGGCAACATCTCCTACGACCCGGCCAACCACGACTTCATGGTCCGCACCCGGCAGGCCAAGATCGACGGCATCGAGGTGCCCGACCTGGAGGTCGACGACCCTTCCCCAAGCTCTCAACTCCGTTCGAGCAGGGGAGGCCCCAATGGTGGGGCCGACACCCTGGTGATCGGCTGGGGTTCGACGTACGGACCGATCACCGCGGCCGTGCGCCGGGTGCGCCGCGCGGGCGGGCAGATCGCCCAGGCGCATCTGCGCCACCTCAACCCCTTCCCGGGGAATCTCGGTGCGGTGCTGGGGCGTTACGACAAGGTGGTCGTTCCCGAGATGAATCTGGGCCAGCTCGCGACGCTGTTGCGGGCAAAGTTCCTCGTGGACGCCCAGTCGCACACCCAGGTCAGCGGGATGCCCTTCAAGGCAGAGCAGCTCGCCGCCCACCTCGAAGAGGTAATGAAGCAGGGCCCGAAGGAGGCCATCAATGACTGAGACGATCGCGGAGGGTGCGGCGCAGATCGAGGCGCTTTCCCTGGTGCCCAAGGCCGAGGCCAAGCAGTCCATGAAGGACTTCAAGTCCGATCAGGAAGTGCGCTGGTGCCCCGGCTGCGGCGACTACGCCGTCCTCGCCGCCGTGCAGGGCTTCATGCCCGAGCTCGGCCTGGCGAAGGAGAACATCGTCTTCGTCTCCGGCATCGGCTGCTCCTCCCGCTTCCCGTACTACATGAACACCTACGGGATGCACTCCATCCACGGCCGCGCCCCGTCCATCGCCACGGGCCTGGCCTCCTCCCGGCGCGACCTGTCGGTGTGGGTGGTCACCGGTGACGGCGACGCGCTCTCCATCGGCGGCAACCACCTCATCCACGCCCTGCGCCGCAATGTCAACCTCAAGATCCTGCTGTTCAACAACCGGATCTACGGGCTGACCAAGGGCCAGTACTCGCCCACCTCCGAGGTCGGCAAGATCACCAAGTCGACGCCGATGGGCTCGCTGGACGCGCCCTTCAACCCGGTCTCGCTGGCGATCGGCGCCGAGGCGTCCTTCGTCGCGCGCACCGTCGACTCCGACCGCAAGCACCTCACCTCGGTGCTGCGCCAGGCCGCCGCGCACCCCGGCACGGCGCTGGTGGAGATCTACCAGAACTGCAACATCTTCAACGACGGCGCGTTCGAGGCGCTCAAGGACAAGGAGAAGGCCCAGGAGGCCGTCATCCGCCTGGAGCACGGGCAGCCGATCCGGTTCGGCGCGCCCGCCGAGGACGGTCTCGGCTCCAAGGGCGTCGTCCGCGACCCGGCCACGGGCGATCTGCGGATCATCGACGTCACCCAGGAGGGGACCGCGGGCGTGCTGGTGCACGACGCGCACAACCCCTCGCCCACCACGGCGTTCGCGCTCTCGCGGCTCGCCGACCCGGACACCCTGCACCACACGCCCATCGGTGTGCTGCGCAGCGTGGACCGGCCGGTGTACGACACCCTGATGTCCGACCAGCTGGACGCCGCCATCGAGCAGAAGGGCAAGGGCGACCTCGCCACCCTGCTCGCCGGCAACGACACCTGGACGGTCGTCGGCTGACACCCCGGGCGGCCCGCGCGGCCGCCACGCACCTCCCGGCTGCCCGGGACCGGCCTGCGGGCTCGGTCCCGGGCAGCCGTACGTGTACCCCGCCACCCGCAGCCCGTCGCGCACCACCCCGCGCTTCCGCCCGCCGCCCCACGCTTCCGTGCGCTGCCCCGCGTCGCAGCCCGCCCCCTGCCCGGTTCCGGATATGTAACCACCGTATTTAAAAAACGGGCATGACATGCGAGGCCTACGGCGTTACCTTCGGAGAGCTCGCCGCATCGCGCCGACGCCCGAACGCTCCAGGAGGCCCCCCTTGCCGTCACCGTCCGACCAGCGCACCGGCCTGGCCTACGGCTTCTTGGCGTACGGCATGTGGGGCGTCCTCCCTCTCTACTGGCACCTGCTGTCCGCCGCCTCCCCCACCGAGATCCTGGCCAGCCGCATGGCCTGGTCGCTGCCGGTGGCCCTGATCTTCCTGGCCGTGGCGCGCCGCTGGTCCTGGATACGCCCGCTGCTGCGGCAGCCGAAGCGGCTCGGCCTGGTGGTGGTCGCGGCCGCCGTCATCTCGGTCAACTGGTACCTCTACATCTGGGCGGTCAACTCCGGTCACGTACTGGAGGCGTCGCTCGGGTACTTCATCAATCCGCTGGTCAGCATCGCGTTCGGGGTGATCTTCCTGCGCGAGCGGCTGCGGCCGCTGCAGTGGACCGCGGTGGGCGTCGGCACGCTCGCGGTGGTCGTGATGGCCGTGGCGTACGGCCGGGTGCCCTGGATCGCGCTCGCCCTCGCCCTCACCTTCGCCACGTACGGCCTGGTGAAGAAGGGCATCAAGCTCGGCGGCGTCGAGGGCTTCAGCATGGAGACGGTGATCCAGTTCCTGCCCGCGCTGGCCTGCCTGGTCGTCCTCGGCGTACGCGGCGAGTCCAGCTTCCTCAGCGACGGCGTGGAGCAGGCGCTGCTGCTCGCGGGCTGCGGCATCGCCACCGCCCTGCCGCTGATCGCCTTCGGCGCGTCCGCCGTCCGGCTGCCGCTGTCGGTGCTCGGCATGCTCCAGTACCTCGCGCCGACCTTCCAGTTCGTCCTCGGCCTCACCGTCTTCCACGAGGCCATGCCGCCCGAGCGCTGGGCGGGCTTCGTCCTCGTATGGCTGGCGCTCGCCGTGCTGACCTGGGACGCGCTGCGTACGGCGCGGACGTCCCGGGCGGCGCTCGCCGCGGCTCGCACGGAGGCCCGTACGGACCTCGCCGCTCAGGCCGTAACGTCCCGCGTCGTGAACCGGGCCCAGGCCGCCGAGCCGAAGACCAGCGCGTAGACCGCCTGGAGGCCGAGGTTGCGGCGGATGTCGTCCCAGTAGACCGGGTCGCGCAGCAGGTCGGCGAAGCTCAGCCAGTAGTGCGGGAAGAGGTACGGCTGGACGGCGTGCAGCTGCGGGATGGTGTGCAGGATCTGCAGGGTGATCACCACGCCCACGGTCATCGCCATGGCCGCGATCCCGCTTCCGGTGAGCGTGGAGACGAACAGCCCCAGCGCGGCCACGCCGATCAGCGAGAGGGCGACCACGCCCGCGACGGCGAGCGCCCGCACCAGCCCCTCGGCGAGCGGCACGGACGTCCCCGACAGCAGCGTGACCTCGCCCAGCCCGAACAGCAGCGCGCCGGTGACCAGCGCGGACGCCGCCACGACCAGCGTCGCCACCAGGCAGAACACCAGCGTGCCCGCGTACTTGACGAGCAGCAGGCGGGTCCGCCCGGCCGGGGCGACGAGCAGGTAGCGCAGCGTTCCGGCGCCCGCCTCGCCCGCGATCGCGTCCCCGGCGACCACCCCGAGCGCCATCGGCAGGAACACCGGCAGGGTGGCGGCGAGGGAGGTGAAGACCAGGAACAGCCCGTTGTTGGTGACCAGTGAGATGAAGGCCGGGCCGCCGCGGGCCCCGCCGTCCCCGGTCTGGACGCGGATGGCGATTCCGACCAGTACCGGTACCAGGGCGAGTACGGCGAGCAGGACGAGGGTGCGGCGGCGCCGGAACGTCATGCCGAGCTCATTGCGCAGCAGCCCGAGCGTCCACAGCGGACTCGGCCCCCGAAAGCCCACCGTCTCAACCACCGTCTCAGCCCGCGACATCGAAGCCCTCCCCCGTCAGTGCCACGAAGACGTCCTCCAGCGAGGCGCGTTCGACCCCGAAGGCGCGGACGCGTACGCCGGCCGCGACGAGCGCGGCGTTCAGGTCGGCCGGATCCAGCCCCCCGGCCGCACCCGCCGGATCCAGCCCCCCGCCCGCCGGATCAAGTCCCCCACCCGCGCCCGCCGGATCCGGCGGCAGCTCTCCCGTCACCCGGTCCTCGCCCACCACCAGGTCGGACAGGCCGTGTTCCTTGAGCACCCGGGCCGCGTCCGCGGTGTCCGGGGTGGTGACGGCCAGCCGGCCGCGGGCGCCGGCCGCGAGCTCCGCCACCGTGCCCTGGGCGATCAGCCGGCCGCGGGACATCACGGCGGCGTGCGTGCAGACCTGTTCGATCTCGTCCAGGAGGTGCGAGGAGAGGAAGACGGTCGTGCCGTCGGCGGCCAGCTCGCGCACCAGGCCACGGATCTCCCGCATGCCCTGCGGGTCCAGGCCGTTGGTCGGCTCGTCCAGGACCAGCAGCTCGCGCGGGCGGAGCAGCGCTGCGGCCAGCCCGAGCCGCTGCTTCATGCCGAGGGAGTACGCACGTGCCTTCTTGCCGGCCGCGGCCGCCAGGCCCACCCGGTCCAGCGCCGCGGCCACCCGCGCGGCCCGGGTGCGGGGATCGGCGGTCGGGTCGGCGGCGTCGTACCGCAGCAGGTTGGCGCGCCCGGTGAGAAAGCCGTACAGGGCCGGGCCCTCGATGAGCGCGCCGACCCGGGGCAGCACCCGCCGCGCGGCGCCGGGCATCGGCTCACCGAGCAGCCGGGCGCCGCCCGCCGTCGGCTCGATCAGCCCCATCAGCATGCGGATCGTGGTGGTCTTGCCCGAGCCGTTGGGGCCGAGGAAGCCGAAGATGCTGCCGGGCGGCACGGACAGGTCGAGCCCGTCGACGGCCGGCGGCCCGCTCCCGTACCTCTTGGTCAGGCCGTGCGTCTCGATGACGGGCGCGCCGGGGCGCGCTCCGTCCTCCCCGTCCGACGACGGTGCCGCCATGCACTCCCCCACTGTGTGCCGGGACTGTGTACCGGGCCGGTGCGGCGGTACGGCGGCCGGTCACCGCCGTACCGCCGCCGCGCTCACTTCTCCGCGTTCGCCGCCTTGACCAGCGACTGCCGGTCGACCGCGCCGACATAGACCGTGCCGTCGTCCGTCATCAGGGCGTTGACCAGCCGCGTACTGAAGACATGGCCGGAGCCGAAGCTGCCGGTCACCTTCTCGCCCAGGGAGTCCAGGAACTTGGCGGCGTCGCCCGCGGGGACGCCTGCCCGGTCGCCCATGGCCTGGTCCTTGCCCTGGTCGGCCTTGCCCGAGGCCGCACCGGCGCCCTCGATCTTCGCGATCGCGGTCCAGCCGTGGCCGATGACGTCCATGCCGCCTTCGTCCCCGGCCCGCGCGTCCTTCAGGCCGTGCGGCAGCCCGCCGGACAGGCCCTTCGCGAGGCCCTCGTCCCCGGCGTCGTCGTGCCGCTGCGTGCTGACCCGGTCGCCGTCGATGATCTTCGCGCCCTTGGGCGGGGCGAAGGCGAAGGTGTCCGCCGCGGGCTTGGCGAAGTCGACCGAGGTGAACCCGGCCTCCAGGGCCGGTGCGCCCCCGCTCTTCGGCGTCAGCGTGAACTTCAGCGGCACGCCGTTGTCCGCGTCCACCGCGATGCGTACGGAACCGACCGTCGAGCCGGCCTGCTTGGGCTTGACCAGCAGCTGGTAGGCGTCCCGCCCGGCGACCTTGGCGGTGCCGTCGACGGTGACCGACGTGGTGTCACCGGCCGCGTCGAGGACGTGCTCGGCGAGCTCCTGCGGGGTGACGTCGCCCAGGCCCTTGGGCATGGCCCGGCGCTGGTCGCCCTTCTTCCCGGTGTCCGACTCCGGGCCGGTGGCGCGGAAGGCGGTGTTGCTTCCGCTGTCGTACGCCCAGATCTTGTCGCCGTCGCGGACCAGGCTGTACTCGGCGGCCTTGTCGATGACGGACACCCGCTGCCGGTCGGGTCCGTCGGCGGCGACCCGCAGCGTGTGCGTGCCCGAGGCCAGCTCCATGAGCTTGTCCTTCGGGTCGGCGGACGCGTCGCCCTTGCCCTGGCCCGACCCCAGCGCGCCGGCGTCCATGCCCCCGGGCAGTTCCGGCAGGCCGAGGTCGGTGCTGGTCCGTACCGTGCCGGACAGCTGCTGCACGTCCGACGCGGCTACCTTCGCTATCAGGTCCTGCGCGGATATCTCCGGCAGGTCGGGCTCGCCGGCTCCGGCGAACGCGGGGACCAGCCCGATCGTTGCCGCCGCCACCCCCGCCACCGCGACGGGGACGCCGTACCGGATGGCCCTGCGGCGTCCCGTGCGCTTCCCCCCGTCGTCCCATTCGCCGGTGACCCGTGACGCTTCGTTCCGTGGCATGTGCCTCTACCTCCGTCGTAGGCGGCGGTCTCAACGCAACGCACTCGTCCACACCTCGGGCTCATTGTGTCCCGCTCCGCCATGGCGTGGTGGTGTCAATGCCACCAAATCCGCCAACTCGAAGCGTCAGCCCCGGGGCTGGAACCGTGTACTGCTGAAGGATGAGACCGCCCCTAGAGGCGGCACGCCGCGTACTGCCACGGGCGAAGCCCGCCGTACGCCGGACCGGGCCGTACGCCGGACCGGTCAGCCCGCCCGGTGCACCACCGCGTCGCACAGCTCCTGGAGGGCGGCCTTCGCCGCGCAGTCCGGCAGCGGCGCCAGCGTCGCGCGGGCCTCCTCGGCGTACCGGATCGTGTCGCGGCGGGCCTGCCGCAGCGCCGCGTGGGCGCGCAGCCCGGCCAGCGCCTCGGCGTGCCGGGCGTCGTCGGTGAGGTCCTGGTCCAGGAGCGCCGCCAGCGCGCGGTCCTCCTCGGTGGCCGCGTCGGAGGCGGCGAGCGCGCGGAGGTGCAGGACCGGCAGGGTCGGGACGCCCTCGCGCAGGTCGGTGCCGGGGGTCTTGCCGGACTCGGCGGAGTCGCTGGCGATGTCCAGGACGTCGTCGGCGAGCTGGAAGGCGGTGCCCAGGCGCTCGCCGTACTGCGTGAGAATGTCGACCGTGGCCTCGTCGGCGCCGGACATCATCGCGCCGAAGTGGCCGGCGACGGCGATCAGCGAGCCGGTCTTGCCCGCGATGACGTCGAGGTAGTGCTCGACCGGGTCGCGGCCGTCGCGCGGGCCGGCGGTCTCCAGGATCTGGCCGGTCACCAGCCGTTCGAACGCCTCGGCCTGGATGCGGACCGCCTCCGGGCCCAGGTCGGCCAGCGTGTGCGAGGCGCGCGCGAAGAGGAAGTCGCCGGTCAGGACGGCCAGCGAGTTGCCCCAGCGGGCGTTGGCGCTGGCCACGCCGCGGCGTACCTCGGCCTCGTCCATGACGTCGTCGTGGTACAGCGTCGCCAGGTGCGTCAGCTCCACGACCACGGCCGAGGGCACGATGCCCGGCGCGTAGGGGTCACCGAACTGGGCGGCCAGCATCACCAGCAGCGGCCGGAAACGCTTGCCGCCCGCGCGGACGAGATGCTGCGCGGCGTCGGTGATGAACGGCACGTCGCTCTTGGTGGCCTCCAGCAGGCCCTCCTCGACAGCCGCCAACCCGGCCTGGACATCGGCCTCAAGAGCCTGGTCCCGCACGCTCAGCCCGAAGGGCCCGACGACGGTCACGAGGGTTACTCCTGTCTGCTGACGATCAAACGGATTGTCGATCTGTCGCTGTCTCCACCATTGGCCAGCGTATCCGGTCGCAGTTCGATCACCATGAGCGCCCGCCCGTCTGCCGCACCCGGCGGCCGGGAGGGCGGCGCCGCGGCACGGCCCGATATGTTCTTGATCACTCAGCGTCGCGGGTTTTGCACCGGGAGGAACGGAGAGCAGAAGCAAGTTAATCCCCCGAGTCCCAGGAGTCACACCCGTGTCCGGACCCCCGCACCCTCGCGACGATCATTCCTTCCTCGGCCACCCGCGCGGCCTGCTGACCCTCTCGGGCCTGGAGGTCTGGGAGCGGTTCTCCTTCCTCGGCATGCAGGCGATCCTGGTGCTGTACTTCGCCGATCAGGTCGCGCACGGCGGCCTGGGCATGGCGGAGAACACCGCGGCGTCCGTCACCGCCGCCTACGGCACCCTGGTCTACCTCGTCTCGGTCGCCGGCGGCTGGCTCGCGGACCGGATGCTCGGGTCCTACCGCGCGGTCCTGTGGGGCGGCGTCCTGATCGCCTGCGGCCACTACTCCATGGCGGTGCCCACCGCGGCCATGACGTGGGTGGGCCTGGGCCTGATCATCGCGGGCACCGGCCTGCTGAAGCCGAACGTCTCGACCATGGTCGGCAAGCTCTACGCGACCGAGGACGAGCGCCGGGACGCGGGCTTCGCGCTGTACTACATGGGCATCAACATCGGCGCCTTCCTCGCCCCGCTGATCATCGGCTGGCTGGGCCAGAAGCAGGGCTGGCACTGGGGCTTCTCGGCCGCCGCGATCGGCATGACGCTGGGCCTGGTCCAGTACATCGTGGGCCGCAAGGGCCTGGCGGGCCGCAAGCACAGCGCCGAATTCGCCCTGCCGCAGGCCGCGATGCGCCGGGCGACCTGGCTGATCGCGGGCGGCTGCGTGCTGATCGCCGCCGTCGCCACGGGCCTGGCCCTGGCCGGGTGGCTGACCATGGACCGCACCGTGGACGTGCTGACGGTGATATCGGTGATCGCGCCCGTCGTGTACTTCGTGGTGATGTTCCGCAGCCCCCGGGTCGGTTCCGAGGAACGCGGCCGGCTCCGCCCGTACCTCGTGCTCTTCGCCGCCTCGGTGGTCTTCAACTTCGTGCTCTTCCAGTCGTACTCGACGATGACGCTGCTGGCCGCGAGCCATGCGGACACCGAGATCCTCGGCTGGGAGTTCCCCTCGACCTGGTACGGCTCCGTGCTCGGCGGTGCCGAAGTGCTGCTCGCGCCGGTCGTCGCGGCCGTCTGGGTCAAGCTGGGCCGCCGCCAGCCGCACGCCTCGCACAAGATCGCGTACGGCGTGATCCTGGGCGGGCTGTCCTTCCTCGTCATGGTCCCCGCGACGCACGGGCAGACCGGCGACTGGAAGATGGCCGCCTGGTGGCTCCTGATCTCCTTCGTCCTGCTCGGCCTCGGTGACATCCTGCTGGAGACCACCGGCATGTCCGCGACGACCAAGCTCGCGCCCGCCGCCTTCGCCAGCCAGACGATGGCCCTGTGGTTCCTCTCGCTCGCCCTGGCCAACGGCATCCAGGCCCAGGTCGTGAAGTACTTCGGCGAGATCGCCAACGAGCTGTACTTCGGCCTCAACGGCGGCTTCGCGGTCGTCGTGGGCCTCGCGGTGATCGCCGCCGGACCCTGGCTGCGCCGCACCATGCACCCCGTTCACTGACCACTTGGACCGGCACCATGCGCATCCGCACCGACTTCCCGTACCGGACGTTCTGCGAGGACGTCCGCATCCCGCTCCCTGACGGCACCCAGCTTTACGCCCGGATCTGGCGCCCGTACAGCACCGAGCCCGTCCCCGCGCTGCTCGAATACCTGCCCTACCGGCTGAGCGACTGGACCGCGCCGCGCGACGCCCAGCGCCACCCGTACTACGCGGGCCACGGCTACGCCTCCGTACGCGTCGACGTCCGCGGCCACGGCAACTCCGAGGGCCTGCCGACCGACGAGTACTCCGAGACCGAGCTGGCCGACGGCGAGGCCGTCATCGAGTGGCTGGCCGCGCAGCCGTGGTGCTCCGGCAAGGTCGGCATGTTCGGCATCTCCTGGGGCGGCTTCAACAGCCTCCAGCTGGCAGCGCGTGCGCCCGAGGCGCTCAAGGCGATCGTCACGGTCTGCTCGGCGGACGACCGGTTCGACAACGACGTGCACTACATGGGCGGCTCGCTGCTCGCCGTCGACATGCACGCCTGGGCCGCCACGATGCTCGCCTTCGTCTCCCGGCCGCCGGACCCCGCGCAGGTCGGCGAGGGCTGGCGCAAGCAGTGGACGGACCGCCTCGAAGCCGTCGACCCGTTCCTCCACACCTGGCTGGACCACCAGTCGCGGGACGCGTACTGGCAGCACGGCAGCGTCTGCGAGGACTACTCGGCGATCAAGGCGGCGGTGCTCGCGGTCGGCGGCTGGCACGATCCGTACCGGGACACCGCGCTGCGCCTGGTCCAGCACCTCGACGCGCCCGTGCGCGGCCTCATCGGGCCCTGGTCGCACCAGTATCCGGACCGCGGCCTGCCGCCGGGCCCCGCGATCGGCTTCCTCCAGGAGACGCTGCGCTGGTGGGACCACTGGCTCAAGGGCGAGGACCGGGGCGTCGACGACGACCCGCTGCTGCGCGCGTGGATCAGCGAGTCGCACCCGCCGGCCACGGTGTACGACACGCTGCCGGGCCGCTGGGTCGCCGACCCCGCCTGGCCCTCGCCGAACGTCACGCCGACCGCGTACCCCCTGCCCGGCGACCGGCCGCTGCTGGTCCGCTCGCCGCAGCACACCGGCGTCGACGCGGGCCGCTACTTCCCCTTCGGCAACGACGCCGACCTGCCGCCCGACCAGCGCGAGGAGGACGGCCGCTCGGTCTGCTTCGACCTGCCGGAGCTGACCGAGCGGGTGGAGATCCTGGGCCGGCCCCGGGTCACCCTGCGGCTGACCTCCGAGGTGCCCCGCGGCCAGGTCATCGCCCGGATCTGCGACGTGGCGCCGGACGGCTCGTCCACGCTGGTCACCCGCGGCGTACTGAACCTCCTCACCCGGCACGGCCGGGACCGGGCCGTGGAGTGGACGCCGGGCGCCACGGAGGACGTGACCTTCGAGCTGAACGGCATCGGACACGCGTTCCCGGCCGGGCACCGCATCCGTGTCGCGCTCTCCTCCGCGTACTGGCCGTGGATCTGGCCGCACGCGGGCAGCGAGGCGGGCTGGACGGTCGACCCGGCCGCCAGCACCGTCGAACTCCCGGTCCGCACCCCGGGCACCGAGGAGCCGGAGATCACCTTCGAGGTGCCCGAGCAGTCCGAGCCGCTCGGCGTGGTCTTCCCCGAAGCCGGTGACCAGCGGCCCGAGCGCAAGGTGATCCGGGACGTCGCGGCCGGCACCTGGACGCTGGAGGTGGACCCGCGCTACGGCGGCACCCGGATCTACCCGGACGGCCTGGAGTTCACCGAGGACGCGCTGGAGACGTACCGCATCGACAGCGCCGACCCGGAGAGCGCGACGACCCGCTCGGACTGGTCGATCCGCCTGCACCGCCCGGACCAGGGCTGGGACGCCCGGATCCGGACCCGCTCGGAGATCACCACCGAGGGCGGGAATTTCGTCACGCGCAACGAGGTCGTCTGCCACGACGGCGAGGAGGAAATCTTCCGCCGGACGTGGGAGCGCCGAATCCCGCGCACGGCGGTCTGAGCACCGAAGAACGGGCGGGCCTGTACGGCATTGCCGTGCAGGCCCGCCCGCTCAGGGGCGCGAGGAACTGCGCGACCAGCCACGACGGCGCCGCAGCCGACAAACCGCCCCCGCGGAGCGTTACCGCCGCCCGGCGAGGGAAGCCGCAAGCCGAGGCGACGCGTACTCCGTGCCACAAACGAACCGCATCACCGGCCCATAACTGGCCGCCGCCGGCAGCCCCGTGAAGTACAGCCCCGGCACCGACGACTCGAAGCCCGCACCCAGCCGCGGCCCACCCGCGCCCATCGCCAGCTCCGTCCGCAGCCCCTGCCCGAGGAAGTCCAGCGCGCTCAGGTCCACCCGGTACCCGGTCGCCGCCAGCACATGATCGGCGGCCAGCTCGCCGTCGTACCCGTCGTCACCGCGCAGCGACAGCACGGCGCGGCCGTCCTCCACCCGGGCCCGTACGATCCGCCGCCCGGCGCTCACCTGCACCCGGCCCACGAACCGGTCCCGCAGCCACCACGCGCCCAGCGGCCCCAGCACCCGCTTGACCAGGAACTGCCGGGACGGCGCCGGGAGATAGCGGAAGCCGCCCGCGTGGTACGAGAAGGCGTACAGCGACCAGGCGTTGCCGAACGGCGTCTCGGGGCGCAGCTTCGGCTGCCGGTCCGGCGGCGCGCCGAAGCCGACGGCCTGCCGGCCCCGGGCCACCACCCGCACCGAAGCACCGGCGTCCGCGAGCAGCACCGCGCTCTCCAGCGCCGACTGCCCGGCGCCCACGACCAGGACCTCACGGCCCGCGAACCCGGACAGGTCGGCGTGCTGGGAACTGTGCGAGATGGGCCCAGTGGGGGACGGTCCATCCGGTACGGCGTCGGCCAGCTCCGGGGGCACGTGCGCGAAGCCGGTGAGTCCCGTGGCCACGACCACCGCACGGGCGCTGAACTGCTCACCGCTGTCCAGCTTCAGCTCGAAACCGGCCCGCTGCCGGTCGACGGAGACCACCCGGACCTCCTCCAGGTCCGGCACCAGCCGCTCCTGGAACCACTGTCCGTACCGGATGAAGGTCTCCACCGGGATGATGTCCCAGTCGGACTCGTACCGCCGCTCCCCCGCGGCCGCGCAGTAGTCGACGAGCGTGTGGCCGGGCTGCGGGGCGTCGATGCTGGACGCCGATGGCGTGGACTTCAGGATCATGCCCGCCGGCATGTGCTCGCTCCAGCTCACCATCGGGCGGCCGAAGGTGCGTACAGGTATGCCGCGTGCGCGGAGATGAGCGGCGGTGGACAGGCCGAAGGGGCCTGCGCCGATGACTGCTACCGGAGTGTTCACTCGGGTTTCCCTCCCCAGGGTGCTGCTGATGCGTCGTACTGCGTGGCGGTACGGCCCGGACCGCGCTGCCCGGGACCGTCGCGCGGGAATGGGTGTCTCAGCGCTCGTGACACCGGCCCGACCGGTCGCGCCACATCTGCCACAGGTGCTTGGCGCCCGGCCGGACGAACCGCGCGAGCATGGTGAAGAACGGCTTCATGTCGTCGGCGGCGAGCCAGGCCAGCTCCGTGCTCACCGGACGGCCCGGCACATGCGGGGTGGTGTAGCCGCTGCGGCGGTACGCCAGCCAGGCGGGCAGGTCGATGTTCTCCACCACGAAGCGGTGCCCGGCCCGCTGCTCGCCCTCCGGCACCTCGCGCCCGGTCAGGTCCAGGTGCTGGGCGCGGACGACGTCGATGCCCGCCTCGTTCTCGAAGAGCCGGAACTGCGCGCCCATCCGCGGGTTGAAGTCCAGCAGCTTGTAGCGCCGGTCCCGGCGGTCGTAGCGCCAGTCCAGGTCGACGATGCCGCTGAAGCCGATGCGCTTGATGAACTGGGCGGTCATCTCGGCGAGTTCGGGGTTGTCCACGACGTACGCGCAGGCCGTCATCCCGGCGTGCGGCGGCCAGGAGCGGACCTTGACCCCGGTGAACATGGTCAGCGCCGCGCTCTCCCCGTCGAAGTACGCGTGCACGATCCAGTCCTCGGCCTCCTCGCGCGGGAGGTACTCCTGGAGGATCACGCCGGGGTGCGGGCCCCAGCCCTTGGCGAGATGCCGGAGGTGGGCGGCGTCCGCGATGCGCGTGGTGCCGTTCACGGCGGGCCGGCTGCGGCGCTGGAACGCCTCCCGGTTCTTGGCGACGACCGGGAAGCGGGCGTGCGCGGCGAAGTCCTCGATGTCCGCCCGGCTCTGCGGGAAGGCCGTCCGGGGGGACGGGATGCCGTGTTCGGTGCACAGTTCGTGCAGGCCCTGTTTGCTGGCGAGTCTGCGGGAGAGCCCGGGCGGCGTGCGCGGGAAGAGGAAGCGGTCGCCCAGGACGTCCGCGTGCTCGGCGATCAGTACCGCGGCCTCCTCGTCGGTCGGTACGAGGACGGCCGGCCGGCCGATCCGGCGGCCGATCCGCAGCAGGCCGTCGACCAGCCGCTCCGGGTCCTCGCGGCCGGTCGTCGGCCAGACGAACCGCCCCTTGAGGTACCGCGACGCCGCGGCGGGCGTGTATCTGTCCTCCGTGATCGCGTACATGGGGACACCCAGCCGTCCCAGGCTGCGGATTGCCCCCACCCCGCCGTGATGCAGCGGATAATCACCGATCTTCACCATCAGCCCTGGCACGGTCCGGTCGACCGTGAACCGCGTGCTGGCATGAGCCACGTGTCCCCCCTATGGCCACAGCCCCACCCCGGCCGCGCCCCGTGAGGACGCTAGAACCCCGGTAGGCGGCTCGCCAATCCATTTCCGGACATTGCTAACTCTTTAGGTATGTCTCGGATGACTGGTGCGGAATGGGTTGCTGCTGCCCGTCGGGCAGGAGGCATCTCACGGTGCTGCCGGGGCTGTTGTCATGCGCGTGACTGCTAGCCTCACGAAATCTGTCCCACAACGGAGGAGACGTACGTGCGCAAGGCAGCGCAGGGCATTCAGTTCGCCACGGCCGTCGCGGCCGTGGTCCTGCTCGCCGGCTGCAGTGGCGGCAGCGACACCGGCGGCGGCACCGGCGGTGGCGCGAAGAAGTCGGAGTCGCCGTCGCCGTCCGCGTCGTCGGGCGGACAGACGCCCGGTGGCGACGTCTCCGTGGCGTCCCTGGAGGGCGGCTGGACCACGAACGCGCTGCACGCCGACAAGGGCCTGCTGATCCTGTCCGTCTCGAAGCACGAGGCGGTACTGATCGGCAAGAAGTCCTGCGGCGGCAAGGTCGTGGACGGCGAGCCGATCAAGCTCGCCTTCAAGTGCACCGACGGCGACACCGCACACTCCGCGGGCACGGTGCAGAGCCTGGAGGGCAAGAAGCTCACCGTGCGCTGGGCCTCCGGCAAGGAGTCCGTCTTCACCCGGACCGAGGGCACGACGGACCTGCCGTCCATCGACCCCTCGTCGCTGGACGGCTTCCAGCAGAGCGGCTGACGTACCCGGCCGTACTGCGTCCGTACGCCGCTGCCCGGCACCCCTCGCGGGAGTGCCGGGCAGCTTTGTGCGTACGGAGACCGCGCCAGGGTCAGCGGACGAAGACCCCCGCCTGCCCCGCCAGGTCGAGGAAGTACTGCGGCGCGACGCCCAGGACGAGCGTCACCACCACGCCGACCGCGATGGCCGTCATGGTCAGCGGGCTGGGCACCGCCACCGTCGGGCCGTCCGCCTTCGGCTCGTTGAAGAACATCAGGACGATCACCCGGATGTAGAAGAACGCGGCGACCGCCGACGAGAGCACACCGATCACGACCAGCCAGCCCGCGCCGCTCTCCGCCGCCGCCTTGAACACCGCGAACTTCCCCGCGAACCCGGAGGTCAGCGGGATACCGGCGAAGGCCAGCAGGAACACCGCGAACACGGCCGCGACCAGTGGCGAACGCCGCCCGAGCCCCGCCCACTTGGACAGCTGCGTCGCCTCGCCGCCCGCGTCCCGCACCAGCGTGACCACCGCGAACGCGCCGAGCGTCACGAAGGAGTACGCCAGCAGGTAGAAGAGCACCGAGGAGATGCCGTCCTTGCTCGTGGCGATCACACCGGCCAGGATGAAGCCCGCGTGCGCGATCGAGGAGTACGCCAGCAGCCGCTTCACATCGGTCTGGGTGAGCGCGATGACCGCGCCGGCCAGCATCGTCAGGATCGCCACGCCCCACATCACCGGGCGCCAGTCCCAGCGCAGGCCCGGCAGCGCGACGTACAGCAGGCGCAGCAGCGCACCGAACGCGGCGACCTTCGTGGCGGCGGCCATGAAGCCGGTCACCGGGGTCGGCGCGCCCTGATACACGTCCGGGGTCCACATGTGGAACGGGACGGCGCCGACCTTGAACAGCAGGCCCATGACCACCAGCGCGCCGCCGATCAGCAGCAGCGCGTCATTGCCCATGGTGTCGGCGAGCGCCGGGTCGATCTGCTTGGCGCCGTCGCTGACGACCTCGGCGATGCCCGCGTACGTCACCGTGCCCGCGTAGCCGTACAGCAGGGCCACGCCGAAGAGCAGGAACGCCGAGGAGAACGCGCCGAGCAGGAAGTACTTCACCGCCGACTCCTGCGAGAGCAGCCGCTGGCGGCGGGCCAGCGCGCACAGGATGTACAGCGGGAGGGAGAAGACCTCCAGCGCGACGAAGAGCGTCAACAGGTCATTGGCCGCCGGGAAGACCAGCATGCCGCCGATCGCGAAGAGGGCGAGCGGGAAGACCTCGGTGGTGGTGAAGCCGGCCTTGACGGCCGCCTTCTCGGCCTCGCCGCCGGGGACCGCGGCACCCTGCGCCGCGAAGGAGTCCACCGGGCGGCCGTGCGCCGCGGGGTCCAGGCGGCGCTCGGCGAAGGTGAAGACGGCGATCAGCGAGACCAGCAGGATCGTGCCCTGAAGGAAGAGCGCCGGGCCGTCCACCGCGAGCGCGCCCATCGCCGCGACCTGGGCCTTCGTGCTGCCGAAGCCGCCCGCCGCGAGGCCGATGACCGCGGCGAAGGCGGCGGCCAGCGCGACCACGGAGAGCAGCACCTGCGCGTAGTACCGGCCGCGGCGCGGCCAGAACGCCTCGACGATCACGGCCAGCACGGCCGCGCCGAGCACGATCAGGGTCGGCGCCAGCTGTGCGTACTCGATGTGCGGCGCCGGAATCCTGCCGGGGCCGTCCGGGGCCAACGGGGAACCGGCCGCCCCGTCCGCCATCGTCCACAGACTGTGGACCGCTGCCACGGATGTCACTTCGCGGCCTCCGCATCTCGATCGGAACCGGCCTCATGCGGCTCGGCATTGACCCGTACGTCGGGCTTGGGGTCCTGCCTGTCCACGACGGACAGCGTGTGGTCCACCGCCGGATTGACGATGGAGGTCAGCGGCTTCGGGTAGACGCCGAGGAAGAGCAGCAGCGCGATCAGCGGCGCCACCACCACCAGCTCCCGGGCCTTGAGGTCGGGCATCCCCTGCACCTCGGCCTTGACCGGCCCGGTCATCGTGCGCTGGTACAGCACGAGGACGTACAGCGCGGCCAGCACGATGCCCACCGTGGCGATGATGCCGATGACCGGATACCGGCTGAACGTGCCGACCAGGACCAGGAACTCGCTGACGAACGGCGCGAGGCCGGGCAGCGACAGCGTGGCGAGACCGCCGATCAGGAACGTGCCGGCCAGCACCGGCGCGACCTTCTGCACGCCGCCGTAGTCCGCGATGAGGCGCGAGCCGCGGCGGGTGATCAGGAAGCCGGCGACCAGCATCAGCGCCGCCGTCGAGATCCCGTGGTTGACCATGTACAGCGTCGCGCCGCCCTGGCCCTGGCTGGTCATCGCGAAGATGCCCAGGACGATGAAGCCGAAGTGGGAGATGGACGCGTACGCGATCAGGCGCTTGATGTCCCGCTGGGCGACCGCGAGCAGCGCGCCGTACAGGATGCTGATCAGCGCCAGGACGAGGATCACCGGCGTGGCCCACTTGCTGGCCTCGGGGAAGAGCTGGAGGCAGAAGCGGAGCATCGCGAACGTGCCGACCTTGTCGACCACCGCGGTGATCAGCACCGCGACCGGCGCCGTGGACTCGCCCATGGCGCCCGGCAGCCAGGTGTGCAGCGGCCACAGCGGCGCCTTCACCGCGAAGGCGAAGAAGAAGCCGAGGAAGAGCAGCCGCTCCGTGCCCGCGCCCATGGTCAGCTCGCCGGCCGCGCGGGCCTGGACGATCTGCTGGAGCGAGAAGGTGCCGGTGCCGAGCTGGTCGGCGGTGACGGCGTACAGGCCGATCACCGCGGCCAGCATGATCAGGCCGCCGGCGAGGTTGTACAGCAGGAACTTCACCGCGGCGGACGAGCGCCGGGCCGCGCCCTCCGTGGCGTCGTGCGCGCCGGCCCGGTCCCCGAAGCCTCCGATGAGGAAGTACATCGGGATGAGCATGGCTTCGAAGAAGATGTAGAAGAGGAAGACGTCGGTGGCCTCGAAGGAGAGGATCACCATCGCCTCGACGGCGAGAATCAGCGCGAAGAGGCCCTGGGTCGGGCGCCAACGACGGTTCGAGTTGTCCTCTTCCAGCGGGTCGGCGTCGTGCCAGCCCGCCAGGATCACGAACGGGACCAGCAGCGCGGTCAGCGCGATCAGCGCCACCCCGATGCCGTCCACACCGAGCTCGTACCGCACGCCGAAGTCGGCGATCCAGGCGTGCGACTCGGTGAGCTGGAACGGGCCCTTGGCGCCGGGGTCGAAGCGGACCGCGATCACCAGCGCCAGCGCCAGCGTGGCCAGCGAGAAGAGCAGCGCCAGCCACTTGGCGGCGGTGCGCTTCGCGGCGGGCACCGCGGCCGTGGCCACCGCACCGATCGCCGGGACCGCGGCCGCGGCCGTCAGCAGGGGAAACGACATGGCTCAGACACCCCTCATCAGCAGGGTCGCGAAGACCAGCACCGCGGCGCCGCCCAGCATCTGCAGGGCGTAGGAGCGGACGTAACCGGTCTGCAGGCGGCGCAGCCGGCCGGAGAGACCGCCGACCGACACCGCGGTGCCGTTGACCGCGCCGTCGACGACGGAGTGGTCGATCTGCTCCAGCGCGCGGGTCAGCTGCTCGCCGCCGCGGACCAGTACGACGTGGTTGAAGTCGTCCTGGAGCAGGTCGCGCCGGGCGGCGCGGGTGAGGAACGAGCCGCGCGGCGCCACGGCCGGTACGGGCTTGCGGCCGTACTGGAGCCAGGCGAGGGCGACGCCGAGCAGCAGCACCACGATGGTCGCGGAGGTCACCGCGGCCGCGCTGAGCGGGGAGTGGCCGTGCTCGAAGGCGGTGACCGGCTCCAGCCAGTGCACGAACGCCTCGTTGATGCTGAACAGTCCGCCCGCGAAGACCGATCCGAAGGCCAGCAGGATCATCGGGAGCGTCATGGACTTCGGCGACTCGTGCGGATGCGGAGGTTCGTACTCGCCCCTGGTCTCGGCCGCGGGCTCCACGCTCGGCTCGGCCGGTGACGGCGTCGGGGCCTTGCGCCAGCGCTCCTCGCCGAAGAAGGTCATCAGCATCACGCGCGTCATGTAGAACGCGGTGATCCCGGCGCCGAGCAGGGCCGCTCCCCCGAGAATCCAGCCCTGGGTGCCGCCCGAGGCGAACGCCGCCTCGATGATCTTGTCCTTGGAGAAGAAACCGGAGAGGCCGGGGAAGCCGATGATGGCGAGATAGCCCAGGCCGAACGTCACGAACGTGACCGGCATGTACTTCCGCAGGCCGCCGTAACGGCGCATGTCCACCTCGTCGTTCATCCCGTGCATCACGGAACCGGCGCCGAGGAAGAGGCCCGCCTTGAAGAAGCCGTGGGTGACCAGGTGCATGATCGCGAAGGCGTACCCGATCGGGCCCAGCCCGGCCGCGAGGATCATGTACCCGATCTGCGACATCGTCGAGCCCGCGAGGGCCTTCTTGATGTCGTCCTTCGCGCAACCGACGATCGCACCGAAGAGGAGCGTGACCGCGCCGACCGCGACCACCGCGGTCTGCGCGTCCGGCGCCGCATTGAAGATCGCGCCGGAGCGGGTGATCAGGTAGACCCCCGCGGTGACCATCGTGGCGGCGTGGATCAGGGCCGAGACCGGGGTCGGGCCCTCCATCGCGTCACCCAGCCAGGACTGCAGCGGCACCTGTGCGGACTTGCCGCACGCGGCCAGCAGCAGCATCAGCCCGATGGCGGTGAGCATGCCCTCGCTGGTGTCGGTCGCCGCGCCCAGCACCGGGCCGAAAGCGAACGTCCCGAAGGTGGTGAACATCAGCATGATCGCGATGGACAGGCCCATGTCGCCGACCCGGTTGACCAGGAACGCCTTCTTGGCCGCCGTCGCCGCGCTCGGCTTGTGCTGCCAGAACCCGATGAGGAGGTACGAGGCGAGGCCGACGCCCTCCCAGCCGACGTACAGCAGGAGGTAGTTGTCGGCGAGGACGAGCAGCAGCATCGCCGCGAGGAACAGATTCAGATAGCCGAAGAAGCGGCGGCGCCGCTCGTCGTGCTCCATGTAGCCGATCGAGTAGATGTGGATCAGCGATCCGACACCGGTGATCAGCAGCACGAACGTCATCGACAACTGGTCGAGCTGGAAGGCGACGTCGGCCCGGAAGCCGCCCACCGGGATCCAGCTGAAGAGGTGCTGGTGCAGGGCGCGGTCCTCGGCGCCCCTGCCCAGCATGTCCGCGAACAGCACCAGGCCGATGACGAACGACACCACCGCGAGCAGCGTGCCGAGCAGGTGGCCCGTACGGTCCAGGCGTTTGCCGCCGCAGAGCAGCACGGCCGCACCGACCAGTGGTGCCCCGACGAGCAGCGCGATCAGAGATTCCACGAGTGCGACCCCTTACAGCTTCATCAGGCTGGCGTCGTCGACCGAGGCCGTATGGCGGGTACGGAAGATCGTCACGATGATCGCCAGGCCGACCACGACCTCGGCCGCGGCGACGACCATCGTGAAGAACGCAATGATCTGGCCGTCCAGATTTCCGTGCAGCCGCGAGAAGGCCACGAAGGCGAGATTGCAGGCGTTCAGCATCAGCTCGACGCACATGAAGAGCACGATGGCGTTCCGCCTGATCAGCACCCCGGCCGCGCCGATGGTGAAGAGCAGCGCCGCCAGATAGAGGTAGTTGATCGGATTCATCGCGTGGCCTCCTCGCCGCGCTCCCGGGCCTGCTCGCCGCGGGTCGGGTCCTCGCCGCGCTCCAGCCACTCCGAGGAGCGCCGCTCCAGCGCCGCCAGCTCCGCCAGCGACTCCCCCGACACGTCCCGGATCTGGCCGCGCTTGCGCAGGGTCGGATTGACGGTGAGCTCGGAGGGGGTGCCGTCGGGCAGCAGGCCGGGCACGTCGACCGCGTTGTGCCGGGCGTACACACCCGGCGCGGGCAGCGGCGTGACCTGCGTGCCTTCGCGTACGCGGCGCTCGGCCAGCTCGCGCTGGGTCTTGGCGCGCTCGGTGCGCTCCTTGTGCGTGAGGACCATCGCGCCGACCGCCGCGGTGATCAGCAGCGCGCCGGTGAGCTCGAACGCAAAGACGTACTTGGTGAAGATGAGGGCCGCCAGGCCCTGCACGTTGCCCCCGGCGTTGGCCTCGCCGAGGCCGTTGAAGTGCGTCACCGAGGCGTTGCCGAGGCCGGCGATCAGCAGGATGCCGAAGCCGAGCCCGGCGCCGGCCGCCAGCCAGCGCTGGCCCTTGAGCGTCTCCTTGAGGGAGTCCGCCGCCGTGACACCGACCAGCATGACCACGAAGAGGAAGAGCATCATGATCGCGCCGGTGTAGACGACGATCTGGACGACGCCGAGGAAGTACGCGCCGTTGGCGAGGTAGAAGACCGCCAGGATGATCATGGTGGCGGCGAGCGAGAGCGCGCTGTGCACCGCCCGCTTCATCAGGACCGTGGCCAGCGCGCCGACCACGGCGACCGTGCCGAGGATCCAGAACTGCACCGCCTCGCCCGTGGAGGTCGCGGAGGCCGCGGCCAGTACCGCGCTGCTCATGCCTCCACCCCCGTCCCCGCCGGGCGTTCGGCCGTGGGCGCCGGGGTCTCGGGCGTCCCGGCCGGACCCTCGTCCGGCCGCTCGCCCTTGCTGACCGCGACCTGCCGCTCCGTGCCCGGCGCGGCCTCGGTCACCAGGCCGCTGTAGTAGTCCTTCTCCGTCATGCCGGGGAAGATCGCGTGCGGGCTGTCGACCATGCCCTCTTCCAGGCCCGCGAGCAGCTCCTCCTTGGTGTAGATGAGGGACTCGCGGGTGCGGTCGGCGAGCTCGTACTCGTTCGTCATCGTGAGCGCGCGGGTGGGGCACGCCTCGACGCACAGGCCGCACAGGATGCAGCGGAGGTAGTTGATCTGGTAGACGCGGCCGTACCGCTCGCCGGGCGAGTACCGCTCCTCGTCCGTGTTGTCCGCGCCCTCCACATAGATGGCGTCGGCCGGGCAGGCCCAGGCGCAGAGCTCGCAGCCCACGCACTTCTCCAGGCCGTCCGGATGGCGGTTGAGCTGGTGCCGGCCGTGGAAACGAGGCGCGGTCGGCTTCTTCTCCTCCGGGTACTGCTCGGTGAGCCGCTTCTTGAACATGGCCTTGAAGGTCACGCCGAAGCCGGCCACCGGATTCTGGAAATCAGACACCGTTGTCCCCCTTTCCATTTTCGTCACTGTCAGTATTGACCCCGCCACTGACAATCAGCTCGCGATCTTGATGGCGCGACCGCCTTCGCGGCACCGGCGGCAGCGTTTGCCCAGGCAGCGGCGGTACGGGGAAGCCGCCCGCCATCGCGTCGAAGGGCTCCTCGGCAGCCGGTTCGGGCTCCTTCTCGCTCTTGCGGAAGAAGTCCGCGACGAAGGAGATCAACAACAGGGCGACCGCGGCGCCACCGACGTACAGCACGATCCGCTGGAAGTCGTACCCCTCGTTCCGCAGCGCCCGCACCGTCGCGACCAGCATCAGCCAGACCATCGAGACCGGGATGAGGACCTTCCAGCCCAGCTTCATGAACTGGTCGTAGCGGACGCGGGGAAGCGTGCCGCGCAGCCAGATGAAGAAGAAGAGCAGCAGCTGGATCTTGATGGTGAACCAGAGCAGCGGCCACCAGCCGTGGTTCGCGCCCTCCCAGACGGTGCTGATCGGCCACGGGGCCCGCCAGCCGCCGAGGAAGAGGGTGACCGCGACCGCCGAGACGGTGACCATGTTGACGTACTCGGCGAGCATGAACATCGCGAACTTGATGGAGGAGTACTCCGTGTTGAAGCCGCCGACCAGGTCGCCCTCGGACTCCGGCATGTCGAACGGCGCACGGTTGGTCTCGCCGACCATCGCCACGATGTAGATCAGGAAGGAGACCGGCAGCAGCGCGACGTACCAGGTGCTCTGCTGTCCGTCGACGATCGCCGAGGTGGACATCGAGCCGGAGTAGAGGAACACCGACGCGAAGGCCATGCCCATCGCGATCTCGTAACTGATCATCTGGGCGCAGGAGCGGAGCCCGCCGAGCAGCGGGTACGTCGAGCCCGAGGACCAGCCCGCGAGCACGATGCCGTAGATGCCGACCGAGGCCGTGGCCAGGATGTACAGGACGGCGATCGGCAGGTCGGTCAGCTGCATCGTCGTGCGCTGGCCGAAGATCGAGATCTCGTTGTCGGCCGGGCCGAACGGGATGACGGCGAACGCCATGAAGGCGGGGATGGCCGCGACGACCGGCGCGAGGACGTACACCGCCTTGTCCGCCCGCTTGACGACCACGTCTTCCTTGAGCATCAGCTTGATGCCGTCGGCGAGGGACTGGAGCATGCCCCAGGGGCCGTGCCGGTTGGGCCCGATGCGCAGCTGCATCCAGGCGACGACCTTGCGCTCCCAGACGATCGAGAAGAGCACGGTCAGCATCAGGAACGCGAAGCAGAAGACCGCCTTGATGACCACCAGCCACCACGGGTCGCGCCCGAAGACGCTCAGGTCCTCGGCGGCCAGCGCGATCCGGTCCGCGCCGAGCGCCAGCTGTTCCGCGGCGAGACTCATCATTCCGCCACCTCCGTGCCGTCCGCCAAGGCCGCCGGGCCCGCGGTCTTCGCGGCGACCGTCACCAGGTCACCGGGGTTCGCTCCGGTGTCGTACGGGACGCCGCCGCCCCGGGAGTTGAGCGGCAGCCACACCACCCGGTCGGGCATCTCGCTGACCTGGAGGGGGAAGGTCACCGCGCCGCGCGGGCCGGTGACCTGCACCTCCGCGCCGTCCTTGAGGCCCGCCTCGGCGGCGGTGGCGGCGGACATCCGGGCCACCGCGGCGTGCCGGGTGCCGGCCAGCGCCGCGTCGCCCTCCTGCATCCGCCCCAGGTCCAGCAGCAGCCGGTGCCCGGCGAGCACCGCCTCGCCCGTACCGGGCCGGGGCAGCGCCCGTGCCTCGGTGCCGGCGAGGACGTCACCGGTGGCGGGCGGCCCGTCCCAGCCGCCGAGCCGGTCCAGCTCCGCCCGTACGGCACGCACGTCCGGCAGCGCCAGACCCGGTACCGAGTCGTCCGCCACGGACATCGCGTCCGCCAGCATGTGCAGCACCCGCGCATCGGGGAGCAGATGGCGGCGCGTCATCTGGTCCGGCTTGAGCGCGGCCTCGAAGGGCCGTGCCCGGCCTTCCCAGTTGAGGAACGTGCCCGCCTTCTCCACGACGGCGGCCACCGGCAGCACCACATCGGCGCGCCGGGTCACCTCGCTCGGCCGCTGCTCCAGGCTGACCAGGAAACCGACGGCGTCGAGCGCTTCGACCGCGCGCCGCGGGTCGGGCAGGTCCTCGACCCCGACGCCGGCCACCACCAGGGCGTTCAGCTCGCCGGTGGCAGCGGCCTCCAGGATCTGACCGGTGTCCCGGCCGTGCCGGTGCGGCAGCGCGGCCACGCCCCAGGCGCGGGCGACCTCGTCGCGGGCGCGCGGGTCCGTCGCGGGCCGGCCGCCGGGCAGCAGCCCGGGGAGCGCGCCCGCTTCGACGGCGCCCCGTTCGCCCGCCCGGCGCGGGATCCATACGAGCCGCGCACCGGTGGCCGAGGCAGCGCGTACCGCGGCGGTGAGCGCCCCCGGTACGGCGGCCAGCCGCTCGCCGACGACGATCACCGAGCCCTCGGCCCGCAGCGCCTCGGCCGCAGCCCGGCCCTCACCCTCCAGCCCGACCCCGCCCGCCAGCGCGTCCAGCCACTCCGTCTCCGTACCGGGCGCCGCGGGCAGCAGCGTGCCGCCCGCCTTGATGAGCCCCCGGGTGGCGTACGAAGCGAGCCCGAAGGTCCGCTGGCGGTTCTTGCGGTGCGCCTTGCGCAGCCGCAGGAAGACGCCGGGCGCCTCCTCCTCGGCCTCGATGCCCGCCAACAGGACGGCGGGCGCGGCCTCCAGAGAGCGGTACGTGACTCCCTGTCCGTCCAGGTCACGGCCGCGCCCCGCGACCTGCGCCGCGAGGAAACCGGCCTCCTCCGCGCTGTGCACGCGGGCCCGGAAGTCGATGTCGTTCGTGTCCAGGACGGTCCGCGCGAACTTGGCGTACGCGTAGGAGTCCTCGACCGTGAGCCGGCCGCCGGTCAGCACCCCGGCCCGGCCCCGCGCCGCGGCGAGCCCGCGGGCCGCCGCCTCCAGCGCCTCGGGCCAGCTCGCCGGGGTCAGCTCACCCGTGGCCGCGTCCCGGACGAGCGGCGTCTCCAGCCGGTCGGGCAGCTGCCCGTACCGGAAGGCGAACCGGCCCTTGTCGCAGATCCACTCCTCGTTGACCTCGGGGTCGTCGGCCGCGAGCCGCCGCATGACCTTGCCGCGCCGGTGGTCCGTACGCGTCGCGCAGCCGCCCGCGCAGTGCTCGCACACGGACGGCGAGGAGACCAGGTCGAAGGGGCGGGAGCGGAACCGGTACGCCGCCGAGGTCAGCGCGCCGACCGGGCAGATCTGGATGGTGTTCCCGGAGAAGTACGACTCGAACGGGTCACCCTCGCCGGTACCGACCTGCTGCAGCGCGCCGCGCTCCAGGAGCTCGATCATCGGGTCGCCGGCCACCTGGTTGGAGAAGCGGGTGCAGCGGGCGCACAGTACGCAGCGCTCGCGGTCCAGCAGCACCTGCTGGGAGATCGGCACCGGCTTCTGGAAGGTGCGCTTCTTGCCCTCGAAGCGGGAGTCGGCCTGTCCGGCGGACATGGCCTGGTTCTGCAGCGGGCACTCGCCGCCCTTGTCGCAGACCGGGCAGTCCAGCGGGTGGTTGATCAGCAGCAGCTCCATCACGCCGCGCTGCGCCTTCTCGGCGACCGGCGAGGTGAGCTGGGACTTCACGACCATGCCGTCGGTGCAGGTGATCGTGCAGGAGGCCATCGGCTTGCGCTGGCCCTCGACCTCGACGATGCACTGGCGGCAGGCGCCGGCCGGGTCCAGCAGCGGGTGGTCGCAGAAGCGTGGGATCTCGATGCCGAGCATCTCGGCGGCCCGGATGACCAGAGTGCCCTTCGGCACGCTGATCTCGATGCCGTCGATGGTCAGCGACACGAGGTCTTCGGGCGGGACCGCCGCCTCATCGCCCCCGGAGGGCGCGTTATTAGTGGTCACTGTCATGCGTTCACCTCCAGGTGCTTGTCGGCCCAAGCGGTGGACTTGGCCGGGTCGAAGGGGCAGCCCTTGCCGGTGACGTGCTGCTCGTACTCCGCGCGGAAGTACTTGAGCGAGGAGAAGATCGGCGAGGCGGCGCCGTCACCGAGGGCGCAGAAGGACTTGCCGTTGATGTTGTCGGCGATGTCGTTCAGCTTGTCGAGGTCTTCCATGCGGCCCTTGCCGGCCTCGATGTCCCGCAGCAACTGCACGAGCCAGTACGTGCCTTCGCGGCAGGGCGTGCACTTACCGCACGATTCATGCGCATAAAACTCGGTCCACCGCGTCACGGCCCGTACGACACACGTGGTCTCGTCGAAGCACTGGAGAGCCTTGGTGCCGAGCATCGACCCGGCAGCTCCCACGCCCTCGTAGTCCAGCGGGACGTCCAGGTGCTCGTCGGTGAACATCGGCGTGGACGAGCCGCCGGGGGTCCAGAACTTCAGCCGGTGGCCTGGGCGGATGCCGCCGCTCATGTCGAGCAGCTGGCGCAGCGTGATGCCGAGCGGGGCTTCGTACTGGCCGGGGTTGGTGACATGGCCGCTCAGCGAGTACAGCGTGAAGCCCGGGGACTTCTCGCTGCCCATCGAGCGGAACCACTCCTTGCCCCGGTTCATGATGGCGGGAACCGACGCGATGGACTCGACGTTGTTCACGACAGTGGGGCAGGCGTACAGGCCCGCCACCGCGGGGAAAGGGGGACGCAGCCGGGGCTGTCCGCGCCGGCCTTCGAGGGAGTCCAGCAGCGCGGTCTCCTCGCCGCAGATGTACGCGCCCGCGCCCGCGTGCACGGTGAGTTCGAGGTCGAGTTCGGACCCCATCACGTTTTTGCCGAGGTAGCCCGCCGCGTACGCCTCGCGTACGGCCTCGTGCAAGCGCCGCAGTACGGGCACGGTCTCCCCGCGCAGATAGATGAAAGCGTGCTCCGACCGGATCGCGTGACAAGCGATGATGATCCCCTCAATGAGGGAATGCGGGTTCGCGAAGAGGAGCGGGATGTCCTTGCAGGTCCCGGGCTCCGACTCGTCGGCGTTGACCACCAGATAGTGCGGCTTGCCGTCCCCCTGGGGGATGAACTGCCACTTCATGCCCGTGGGGAAGCCGGCGCCGCCGCGGCCGCGCAGCCCCGCGTCCTTGACGTACGCGATGACGTCGTCCGGGGCCATGGCCAGTGCCTTGCGCGCGCCTTCGTAGCCTTCGTGCCGCCGGTAGGTCTCCAGGGTCCAGGAGTTCGGCTGGTCCCAGAAGGCCGACAGGACGGGGGTGAGCAGCTTCTCCGGGCTGGTCTCTCCCCCGGCCTCCGGCTGCGAGTGGCCACCGTATTCCGTGGACAAGGTCATCACTCTCCCTCCTCGGCGGCGGGTCCGGCGGGGTGGTGAGGATCGGACGCCGAGGTGTCTCGGGGCGCGTCGTGCGAGCTCGGATGGGTCGCCGGGGCCTCGCCGGGCGCGCGCCCGGAAGGTGCCTCGTCGGTCGGACGGTCGCCGGCGCGCGGGGCGACGACGTGGTCCGTGCCGCCCGGCAGCTCCTCGCCCCTGGCCAGCCGGAGCCCGGCGAGCGAGGCGGCGCCCGCGCCGCCGGTCGCCTCGACGGCGCCCTCCCGCCGGTCGGGGAAGCCGGCCAGTATGCGGGCGGTGTCCTTGTACGTGCACAGGGGCGCGCCGCGGGTCGGGGAGACGGGCCGCCCGGCCCGCAGGTCGTCGACCAGCTGCTTCGCGCTCTCCGGCGTCTGGTTGTCGAAGAACTCCCAGTTGACCATCACGACGGGCGCGTAGTCGCAGGCGGCGTTGCACTCGATGTGTTCGAGGGTGACCTTGCCGTCGGCGGTGGTCTCGTCGTTGCCGACGCCGAGGTGTTCCTTCAGCTCGTCGAAGATCGCGTCGCCGCCCATGACGGCGCAGAGGGTGTTGGTGCACACCCCGACCTGGTAGTCGCCGCTCGGCTTGCGGCGGTACATCGTGTAGAAGGTCGAGACGGCCGTGACCTCGGCGGTGGTGAGGTCCAGCATTTCGGCGCAGAAGCGGATGCCCGTGCGGGTGACGTGGCCTTCCTCGGACTGGACGAGGTGCAGCAGCGGCAGCAGGGCCGAGCGCGCGCCGGGGTAGCGGGCGATCACCTCCTTCGCGTCCGCTTCGAGCCGGGCCCGTACGTCGGCCGGGTAATCGGGGGCGGGGAGCTGCGGCATCCCCAGACTGACGCCCTCGGATGAACTGGTGGTCACCGGTCGACGCCTCCCATCACGGGGTCGATGGACGCGACGGCGACGATGACGTCGGCGACCTGGCCGCCTTCGCACATGGCCGCCATGGCCTGCAGATTGGTGAAGGACGGGTCGCGGAAGTGGACGCGGTACGGGCGGGTCCCGCCGTCGCTGACCGCGTGCACCCCGAGCTCGCCCTTGGGGGACTCCACGGCCACGTACGCCTGTCCGGGCGGCACCCGGAAGCCCTCCGTCACCAGCTTGAAGTGGTGGATCAGGGCCTCCATGGAGGTGCCCATGATCTTCTTGATGTGGTCCAGGGAGTTGCCGAGGCCGTCCGGGCCGAGCGCGAGCTGCGCGGGCCAGGCGATCTTCTTGTCCCCGACCATGACCGGGCCCGGCTCCAGCCGGTCCAGGCACTGCTCGACGATCCGCAGGCTCTGCCGCATCTCCTCCAGGCGGAGCAGGAAGCGGCCGTAGGCGTCGCAGGTGTCGGTGGTCGGGACCTCGAAGTCGTAGGTCTCGTAGCCGCAGTAGGGGTCGGACTTGCGCAGGTCGTGCGGCAGGCCCGCGGAGCGCAGGACCGGCCCGGTGGCGCCGGTGGCCAGGCAGCCGGCCAGGTCCAGGTGGCCGATGCCCTGCATGCGGCCCTTGAAGACCGGGTTGCCGGTGGCGAGCTTGTCGTACTCGGTCAGGTTCTTGCGCATCTTCTTCACGAAGGCGCGTACCTGGTCGACGGCGCCGGGCGGCAGATCCTGGGCGAGGCCGCCGGGCCGGACGAACGCGTGGTTCATGCGCAGGCCGGTGATCAGCTCGTAGATGTCCAGGACCAGTTCGCGGTCGCGGAAGCCGTAGATCATGATCGTGGTGGCGCCGAGCTCCATGCCGCCGGTGGCGATGGCCACCAGATGCGACGAGAGCCGGTTGAGCTCCATCAGCAGTACGCGGATGATCGTGGCCCGGTCCGGGACGTCGTCCGTGATGCCGAGCAGCTTCTCCACGGCCAGGCAGTACGCCGTCTCGTTGTAGAACGGCGTCAGGTAGTCCATCCGCGTGACGAAGGTCGTGCCCTGGGTCCAGGTGCGGTATTCGAGGTTCTTCTCGATGCCGGTGTGGAGGTAGCCGATGCCGCAGCGGGCCTCGGTGACGGTCTCGCCGTCGATCTCCAGGATGAGCCGGAGCACGCCGTGCGTGGAGGGGTGCTGCGGGCCCATGTTGACGACGATGCGCTCGTCGTCGGCCTTGGCGGCGGCCTCGACGACCTCGTCCCAGTCGCCACCGGTGACGGTGTAGACCGTGCCCTCGGTGGTCTCGCGGGGAGTCGCGTGGGAAGTGGACGAGTTGGACATCAGCTGTACGACCTCCGCTGGTCGGGAGCCGGGATCTGGGCGCCCTTGTACTCGACGGGGATGCCGCCGAGCGGGTAGTCCTTGCGCTGCGGGAAGCCCTGCCAGTCGTCCGGCATCATGATCCGGGTGAGCGCCGGGTGGCCGTCGAAGATCAGACCGAAGAAGTCGTAGACCTCGCGCTCGTGCCAGTCGTTGGTCGGATAGACGCTGACGACCGACGGGATGTGCGGGTCGGCGTCGGGCGCGGAGACCTCCAGCCGGATCAGCCGGGTGTGGGTGATCGACCGCAGGTGGTAGACGGCGTGCAGCTCGCGGCCCTTGTCGCCGGGGAAGTGCACGGCGCTGACGCCGGTGCACAGTTCGAAGCGGAGGGCCGGGTCGTCGCGGAGCGTCTTCGCGACGACCGGGAGGTACTCCCGCTCGATGTGGAACGTCAGCTCGCCGCGGTCGACGACGGTCTTCTCGATGACGTTCTCGGGGACCAGCCCCTGCTCCTCCAGCGCGCCTTCGAGCTCGTCGGCGACCTCGTCGAACCAGCCGCCGTACGGCCGCGCGCTCGCCCCCGGCAGCCGTACCGTCCGTACGAGCCCGCCGTACCCCGAGGTGTCGCCGCCGTTGTTGGCGCCGAACATGCCCCTGCGGGTGCCGATGACCTCGCCGTGGTCCAGGCGCTGGCCTGGGAGGTTCTCCACGCCGATTTCCTTGTCGGGATTGACCCCGTTGGCCGTCGTACCGTTCTTCGGCCCGCTCGCGCCGTTCTTCGGGTCGCTCACCGCAGCAGCCCCTTCAGCTCGATCGTCGGGAGTGCCTTGAGCGCCGCCTCCTCCGCCTCGCGGGCCGCCTCCTCGGCGTTGACCCCGAGCTTGGAGCCCTGGATCTTCTCGTGGAGCTTGAGGATGGCGTCCATCAGCATTTCGGGGCGGGGCGGGCATCCCGGGAGATAGATGTCGACCGGGACGATGTGGTCCACGCCCTGCACGATGGCGTAGTTGTTGAACATTCCGCCCGTAGAGGCACAGACGCCCATGGAGATGACCCATTTCGGGTTCGGCATCTGGTCGTAGACCTGGCGCAGTACGGGCGCCATCTTCTGGCTGACCCGGCCGGCCACGATCATCAGGTCGGCCTGCCGGGGCGAGCCGCGGAAGACCTCCATGCCGAAGCGCGCCAGGTCGTAGCGACCGGCGCCGGTGGTCATCATCTCGATGGCGCAGCACGCGAGCCCGAACGTCGCCGGGAAGACCGATGACTTGCGCACCCAGCCCGCGGCCTGTTCGACGGTGCTCAGCAGAAAGCCGCTGGGCAGCTTCTCTTCAAGTCCCATTGGGTGACCCCTAGTCCCATTCCAGGCCGCCGCGGCGCCAGACGTAGGCGTAGGCGACGAAGACGGTGAGCGCGAAGAGCAGCATCTCGACGAGCCCGAACAGCCCCAGGGCGTCGAAGGTGACGGCCCAGGGGTAGAGGAAGACGATCTCGATGTCGAAGACGATGAAGAGCATCGCCGTCAGGTAGTACTTGATCGGAAAGCGACCGCCGCCTGAAGGCTGTGGGGTCGGCTCGATCCCGCACTCGTACGCCTCGAGCTTGGCCCGGTTGTAGCGCCTGGGTCCGACGAGCGTGGCCATGACGACAGAGAAGATCGCAAAGCCTGCCCCGAGGGCTCCCAGTACGAGGATGGGCGCATAGGCGTTCACCGTCCTCGCTCCCTTCAGTCGACGATGACTGGTTGGCGGTCCGGCCCGGGCCCGTTCACTCCTCGACGGATCTCGACAGAGATCGCTGCCATGTGAGGCAGTTCACAAGCCGTGGCCGCCTGCATCCTATGCCCGTGAGTCTGTGATCTGCGACACGGGGTGCGACAACGCCTTTGTGATCTCCACCACCTGACGAAGGATCATGAAGTCGGATGAGCGGCGATCTTCGTACCGGAAGCGCCCGAGTGATCACTTCAAGTGACAAAACCAGCGGTCGTCGCTGGTCAAAAGGATGCCCCCGCTATCAAGAACTACGCTCCGCACGCAAATTGGCGCTGGACACCGTCAACTGCTAGTGCGCGCCCACCCGTCCGCGTGACCCAGTCGTGACCCCGCTGTGATCGTCGGTACGTGCATCGCTTCACGAGCGCGCATCACGAGGACATAACGGCCACTCAGGAGTGAGCTATCCCACGCGTTTCACGCTTCTAAAACCTTGACGGTCGGGAAGCCTTGGCGTGTCGGTTGCGAAGGTGGTAAGTGCCGTGCTGAGGCGCATCGAGCGGTAAAAGCCGTGCGCAGGAACATGATCACGAAATTCGGACACCCCCTCGGCCGACACGCGACTGGCCGATTGGTCCGGTTTGTTCACCGTGTACGCGTCAAAAGTGGTGCACACCACCTTTGTTGGCAGCAACCTGGGGCTCCTGATAGCCGTGGTGCCATGTCCCCGAACGCACTCATACCCAGCCACCGGAAGCCCCGCCGCTCCGCGACTTCGCGAGCCGTGCGCGCAGGGTTCACCGGTGGCATCCTCACGCTGGCGGTGACCGGTACCGCCGTCCCCGCGAACGCCGCCGAGAAGTCGCCCTCCGAAACGCAGGAGATGCCGACCATCAGCGCCACGCTCGCGACGTCCGTGGCCAAGACCGCGGACAGCACCCAGCAGGTGGCGAACCAGTACGAGCTGCAGGCAGCGCAGGACGCCGTCTTCTCCAAGGCCGAGAAGGCCGCACAGAAGGCCCAGGACAAGGCCGTCGAGGCCAAGCGCAAGGCCGAGGCGGAGAAGCGGGCCGCCGCGGCCCGCAAGGCCGAGGAAGCCGAGCAGGCCCGCGCTTCGCGCTCCGCGGACCGTGGCCCCCTCCTTTCCGCGTCCGCCTCGGTCGACACCGGATCGCTCGAAGGCTCCACCGCCTCCCTGGTGGACTTCCTCAAGGCCCAGGTCGGCAAGGCGTACGTGAGCGGCGCGACCGGCCCGTCCGCGTACGACTGCTCCGGCCTCACCCAGACCGCGTTCCGGCAGATCGGCATCGACCTGCCGCGCGTCTCCCAGGACCAGTCGACCGCCGGCACCCAGGTGGGCCTGGACAACCTCCAGGTGGGCGACATCCTCTACTGGGGCAGCGCGGGCAGCGCGTACCACGTCGCGGTCTACATCGGCGACGGCCAGTACATCGGCGCGCAGAACCCGAACGACGGTGTCGCACAGCACGACCTGAGCTACGACCGGCCGACGGGCGCCGTCCGCGTCCGCTGAGGCCCCTCCCCTGGGCCGTAGGCATCACGAAGGGCCGTCGTTCCCCCCGCTCGGGAACGACGGCCCTTTCGGCGTACTTTGCGGCTTTCGCCCGTTCACGTACTCACTACTGGCGCGGCTTGACCTCGGCCATCTCGCCCCAGCCGGTGCCCTCGGTCTCGACGTTGATGATTTCCGGGGTGCTCGCGACGAGGCCGGACATCAGCTCGATGGCCTCCTTGAAGTGGTCGGACTGCACGTGCGCCACGCCCGCCTCCTGGCCCGCGAACGCCTCCAGCAGCACGAACTGGTTCGGGTCGTCCACGCTCCGGGACCACTCGAAGAAGATGTTGCCCGGCTCGGCGCGGGTGGCGAGCGTGAAGGGCTCGGTCAGCGACAGCCACTGGTCGCTCTTCTCGGGCCGGACGGTGAACTTCACAGCGATGAAAATCATGCGACCACTGTGCGCCGCGGGCGGCCGCGCCGCGAGCCGACGGGGCCGCCATTCCACCGATGCCGGAAAAACCGGTGCCGGTACCGGCCTCAGACCGCGGCCGCCGCACGGGTCAGTACCGACGCCAGCTCGCCCCGGCGCGCCGGGTAGTCGGCGGTCGGCAGGGACACCGACAGCGCGCGGACGGAGCCGTCGGGGCCCTCGCCCGGGAGGCGGACGGCGAGACAGGTGTGGGCCGGATCGGTCTCGCCGACCGACACGGCGAGCCCCTCCCTGCGCACCCGCACCAGCTCCGCCTCGAAGCGCTCGGGCGAGGTGATCGTACGGTCCGTCAGCCGGGGCAGGCCGTGCGCGTCGAGGTAGCGGCGGCGCGCGGGCCGGTTCAGCGCGGCGAGCAGCACCTTGCCGTGCGCGGTGGCGTGCGCGCCGTGGTCGGGCCCCACCGCGAACGGCGTGCCGGCCGCCGACACCGGCAGCGTGCTGTCGAGGACCGCGATCCGCCCCCGCCCCACCGCACTGAGGTACGCGTGCGTCCCGGTCGCGCGCCGTACGTGCCGCAGCAGCTCGCGCGCGTCATCCTCGATGCCGGTCTGCCGCTGGAACGCCCGGTACAGCGCGGGCACCTGGGGCCCGAGGGCGTACCCCCCGCCCGTACGCGTGAGGTGCCCCCGTGCGGTCAGCGGCCCCAACAGGTTGTAGACCGTGGACAGTGAACAGCCCAGCCGCCGGGCCAGCGCCTTGGCCGGCACCGGCCCCGCCGACCCGGCCACCGCGTCGAGCACGTCCAGCGCCCGGTCGACGGAGAGCGGTCCGTTGGCGGGTGCGGCGGACATGGCGGGGCCCTCCAGGCGTCTCGGGCGGCAGTTGCTGCTACTGCTGCTACTGGCTCCAGGATCCCTCACCGCGGCCAGAGTGTGCTCTGCCGGTTGGCCTCCCGGACCTTCGCCCTCAGCTCCGCCCGGCGGTCGTCCTCCCCCTGCGCCTCGTCCGTCCGCTCCGCCGACTCGGGACGCTCGGTCCCCTCGTCCCGTTCATCCCGTTCGCCCCCCTTCGATCCGTCCCTCATGACGTGCCCCCTCGCAACCGGCGCCGTGCCCTCGCCATCCTCATGGTTCACGCTCCGTGTTCCACTCGGCGCTGTGTGTGCTCCTCCCCAGCCTGGCCGCCCGCACGCCTGCACGACAGTGGGCACAATCCGCCAACTTCACGTGTCAAGGCCGGCCTTGAGACAGCCCGGAAAGCAGACAGCCGGAGGCAGACGGCTCGGGAAGCAGCCGGCCCGGAAAGCACGGTGCCGCCACCGGCAGAGCCGATGGCGGCACGTCAGGCCGTACTTGCCCGGGTCACGCCTTGGGCGCGACCTTGCTCAGGCCGTTGATGATGCGGTCCATCGCGTCGCCGCCGGTGGGGTCGGTGAGGTTGGCCAGCATCTTCAGGGTGAACCGCATCAGCATCGGGTGGGTGAGGCCGCGCTGCGTGGCCAGCTTCATGATCTTCGGGTTGCCGATGAGCTTCACGAACGCGCGGCCCATCGAGTAGTAGCCGCCGTAGGTGTCCTTGAGGATCTTCGGGTACCGCTGCAGGGCCAGCTCGCGCTGGGCGTACGTGGCGCGCGCGTGCGCCTGCACGATGACGTCCGCGGCGATCTGGCCGGACTCCATGGCGTACGCGATGCCCTCGCCGTTGAAGGGGTTCACCAGGCCGCCCGCGTCACCGACCAGGAGCAGGCCCTTGGTGTAGTGCGGCTGGCGGTTGAAGGCCATGGGGAGCGCCGCGCCGCGGATCGGCATCGTCATGTTCTCCGGGGTGTACCCCCAGTCCTCCGGCATCGAGGCGCACCAGGCCTTGAGGATCTCGCGCCAGTCCAGCTCCTTGAAGCTGCTGGAGGTGTTCAGGACACCGAGGCCGACGTTCGACGTGCCGTCGCCCATGCCGAAGATCCAGCCGTAGCCGGGCAGCAGCCGGTCCTGCGGGCCGCTGCGGTCCCACAGCTCCAGCCAGGACTCCAGGTAGTCGTCGTCGTGGCGGGGCGAGGTGAAGTACGTACGGACCGCGACGCCCATCGGGCGGTCCTCGCGGCGGTGCAGGCCCATCGCCAGGGAGAGGCGCGTGGAGTTGCCGTCGGCGGCGACGACGAGCGGGGCGTGGAAGGAAACCGGGGTCTTCTCCTCGCCGAGCTTGGCGGTGACGCCCTCGATGCGGCCGGTCAGGTCGTTGACGATCGGGCCGCTGACGTTGCAGCGCTCGTACAGCCGGGCGCCGGCCTTCTGCGCCTGGCGGGCCAGCTGCTCGTCGAAGTCGTCACGCTTACGGACGAGTCCGTAGTCCGGGTACGAGGCCAGGTCCGGCCAGTCGAGCTGCAGCCGCACCCCGCCGCCGATGATCCGCAGCCCCTTGTTGCGCAGCCACCCGGCCTCTTCGGAGATGTCGATGCCCATGGACACCAGCTGCTTGGTGGCGCGCGGGGTCAGCCCGTCACCGCAGACCTTCTCCCTCGGGAAGGCCGTCTTCTCCAGCAGGAGGACGTCCAGGCCGGCCTTGGCGAGGTAGTACGCGGTGGTCGAGCCGGCCGGCCCGGCCCCCACGACGATGACATCGGCGGTGTGCTCGGAGCGGGCCTGGGCGGGCGCGTCGGCCTCGGTCACGTCGGTCACGGCGTAATCTCCCGGAACTCGATATCTGGGTGCCGACCGGCACTGGACCCGTGCAGTCTATGCAGGCGTACCTGATCGGATTCCGAAGGGTTGGTCCATGCAGAAGCCGCTTCCCCCCGTCGAGCTGCGCGTCCCCACCGAGGAGGACGCATGGAACTGGCACCGGGTCTTCGACGACCCGGAGGTGATGGAATTCCACGGCGGCGCGTCCGCCGAGGTGTCGGCCTACGAGGAGCTGACCGCCCGTCAGCGCCGCCACCACGCCGAACGCGGCTTCTGCTTCTACACGATCACCGACCCCACGGACGGCGCGGTCATCGGCTTCGCGGGCGCGCAGCCGTGGCCGCGCACGGAGTGGGGCCCGGTCGGCGAGATCGAGATCGGCTGGCGGCTGGGCCGGGCGTACTGGGGCAAGGGCTACGCCACGACCGTGGCCCGGCGCGCCCTGGAGGACGTACGGGCCGCGGGCGTACGGCACGTCGTGGCCATGGTGCAGGCCGAGAACGCGCGCTCGATCGCGGTCACCCGACGGCTCGGAATGCGGCAGGCGGAGACCTTCATCTCACCCGTCTCGAAGGTGACCGGCCTCTGCCACCGGCTGGACCTCTGAGCCGCCCGGATACGCCGCGCCGAGTATGTGCTCCCGGCCCCAGGCGCCGAGCGGCTCCAGCACCTCGTTCAGCGACCTGCCGAGGTCGGTGAGGGAGTACTCGACGCGGGGCGGCACCTCGTCGTACACCTCGCGGCGCACGACGCCGTCCTCCTCCAGCTCGCGCAGATGAGAGGCGAGCACCTTCTCGCTCACGTTTCCGTCCCTCGCCGCCGCCGTACGGTCACCATCGCCCCGCCCCTCCCACCTGGTGGTCAACCTCACCACCGGCACCCCCGAGCAGGCCCGGGCCCGCGCCGCCTGGGCCGGGGAGCGGGGCGCCCGCTTCCTGGACGGCGGCATCATGGCGACACCGCCGATGATCGGCGCCCCGGAGACCGGGAGCTTTGTCTTCTACAGCGGCGACCGCGCCCTCTTCGCCACCCACCAGGAGACCCTGGCAGTGCCGGTCGCCACCAAGAACGTCGGCGAGGACATCGCGCCGGAGGACATCGCGCCGAAGAACTTCGCGCAGCTGGTCGCGGGCTGGCTATCGGCGATGACCGCCTCCGTGCACGAGGCCGCCGAACACCTGGAGACCGGCGACTACACCAAGGGCGTGGTCTCCCACCTGGCCATGCAGGTCGCGGGGAGCGCGACCCTGCTGCGCACGGCCGAGGAGCAGGGCGTCAGCCCCGAACTGCTGACGCCGCTGTTCTCCCTCATGGAGCGCCGCCTCACCGCCGGACACGGCGACGAGAGCACGACGGGCGTGATCGACCTGCTGGCGCGACCGGTTTGATCCGTCAGACGGCCGGTTTGGTCCGTCAGGCGGCCGGCTTCGTCCCCCGGTGCAGCGCCACGATCCCGCCCGTGAGGTTGCGCCAGGCGACCTTCTGCCAGCCCGCCTTCTGGAGCAGCGCCGCCAGCGCGGGCTGGTCGGGCCAGGCGCGGATGGAGTCGGCGAGGTAGACGTACGCGTCGGGGTTGGAGCTGACGGCGGTCGCGACCGGCGGCAGCGCGCGCATCAGGTACTCGGTGTAGACGGTCCGGAAGGGCGCCCACGTCGGCTGGCTGAACTCGCAGATCACGACCCGCCCGCCGGGCTTGGTGACGCGGTACAGCTCGGCCAGCGCGGCATCGGTGTCCTGCACGTTCCGCAGCCCGAACGAAATCGTGACGGCGTCGAACGAGTCGTCCGCGAAGGGGAGCCTGGTCGCGTCCCCCGCCGTGAACGGCAGCCACGGCTGCCGCTTCTTCCCCTCCCGCAGCATCCCGATGGAGAAGTCGCACGGCACGACATACGCACCGGTCCGCGCGAAGGGCACCGACGAGGTCCCCGTACCGGCCGCAAGATCGAGCACCCGCTCGGCAGGCCGCGCGGCAACGGCCTTGTCCACGGCCTTGCGCCACAACCGCGCCTGCCCCAGGGACAGCACGTCATTGGTCAGGTCGTACCGTTCCGCCACGTCATCAAACATCGAAGCGACTTCGTGCGGCTGCTTGTCCAGGGATGCTCGGGTCACGGAGCCCATTGTTCACCACGGGCCGCGGCGCGCGGGCTCACCCCCGGCGCCGGTACACCAGCCGGCCCCCGAGGGCCGTCACCAGACAGGTGCCGTCCTCGGCGAAGACCGCGAAGTCGGCCGGGGCGCCCGGTACGAGGGCGGCCGGGCGGTCGCGGAGGCCCGAGCGGGTGACCGCTGTGCGGACCGACGGGCGGGTGAACGGACCCGTCAGGGACGTCGTCCCGTTCGCCAGCAGCCGCTGGAGGCCGCGGCGGGCGCTGCCGCCCCAGCGGGTTTCGGACATGTCCAGCGCGGCGAGGGCCGCGCCGCGGAGCGGCTCCGTGCCCAGTTCGGCGGCCTCGCGCGGGTCGGGGTGGTACGCCGCTTCCAGGTACGCCGCGGCGTCGGGCTCGTGGCGGCCGGGGGTGAGGACGCCGTCCCATTCCCGTACGCGGGCCCGCGAGCCGTACTCGGCGGCGAGCTCCTCGTACCGGCCGATGGCCTCGATGCGGGAGCCGGAGACCAGCACCGCGTCCGCGCCGGGGACCGGGCCGCCGGCAGCGGCGCCGGCGGCTGGGGCGGCCTCGACCGCGCGGACGTGGTGCAGGGTCAGCATCGCGGACGGCTCAGTTCGTCTCGACGAGCTTCAGCTCGGGGTGGGCCGTGCCGCCCTCGATGGCGGTCGAGGAGATGTGCGAGGCGACGCGGTCGTCGACCGGGTCGTTCGCCGGGTCGTCGTGGACGACGAGGTGCTCGTACGTCGTGGCGCGCTGCGCGGGGACGCGGCCCGCCTTGCGGATCAGGTCGATGATCTCCTGGCGGTTGGAGCGGTGCTTGGCACCGGCCGAGGAGACGACGTTCTCCTCCAGCATGATCGAGCCGAGGTCGTCCGCGCCGTAGTGCAGGGAGAGCTGGCCGACCTCCTTGCCGGTGGTCAGCCACGAACCCTGGATGTGGGCGACGTTGTCGAGGAAGATCCGGGCGATGGCGATCATGCGGAGGTACTCGAAGATCGTGGCCTGGGTGCGGCCCTTCAGCGCGTTGTTCTGCGGCTGGTAGGTGTACGGGATGAAGGCACGGAAGCCACCCGTCCGGTCCTGTACGTCGCGGATCATGCGCAGGTGCTCGATGCGCTCGGCGTTGGTCTCGCCCGTGCCCATGAGCATGGTGGAGGTGGACTCGACGCCCAGGTTGTGGGCCTCTTCCATGATCTCCAGCCAGCGCTCGCCGGACTCCTTGAGCGGGGCGATGGCCTTGCGGGGGCGGGCCGGCAGCAGCTCGGCGCCGGCGCCCGCGAAGGAGTCGAGACCGGCGGCGTGGATGCGCTGGATGGCCTCCTTGGTGGAGACCTTGGAGATGCGGGCCATGTGCTCGACCTCGGAGGCGCCGAGGGAGTGGATGACCAGCTGCGGGTACGCCTTCTTGATCGCCGCGAAGTGCTCTTCGTAGTACTCGACGCCGTAGTCCGGGTGGTGACCGCCCTGGAACATGATCTGGGTGCCACCCAGCTCCACGGTCTCGGCGCAGCGGCGCAGGATGTCGTCCAGATCCCGCGTCCACACGTCGTCGCTCTTCGGTGCGGCGAAGAAGGCGCAGAACTTGCACGCCGTCACGCACGAGTTCGTGTAGTTGATGTTCCGCTCGATGATGTACGTCGCGATGTGCTCCGTACCGGCGTAGCGGCGGCGGCGCACGGCGTCGGCGGCCTTGCCGAGGGCGTGCAGCGGCGCGGAGCGGTACAGCTCGACGGCTTCCTCGGGGGTGATCCGCCCGCCCTCCGCGGCGCGGTCGAGTACGGACTGAAGGTCGGCGTTCTCGGTCACCGGGCGTCCCTTTCGAGGTTCTTGGGCGGGCATGCGTCACGACCGATCCAGCGTACGCCAGGGGTTTTACGGCCCTGCCACCTCCCACCGGTGGGGGTGGGAGGCGCCCGGCGGAGGCGGCCGGTGCCCCCTTCCTTCTTGCCGCGAATAGCGGCGGAAGGAATTCCCTGGGTCCGACGGCGGCCGGACATGGTGCGCGGCACCGGAATCCATCCCTTCATTCGTTCAATATTCACCAAGAATTCCGGGAGGAATCCGGGGCGGAAGGGATGAGAAAGAAAGATGTATACAGCAAGGAAAAAGTAAGGGGCCGGCGCCTGCGAGCAGCCGGCCCCCTGGGTCAGGCGCCCAGCAGATCCACCCGTACGTCCGCCGGGAAGCCCGTCGTCGGGCCCGTGCGGCGGGCGAATTCCGTGACGCCGCGCAGCTGGTCGGGGCCGAAGCGGAAATCCAGCGTGGTGAAGTACTTCGCGAGCACGTCCTCGTCGAAGTGCTCCCAGCGCGCCGCCTGCTCGGCGACCTTGCCGACCTCCTCCAGGGACAGGTCGCGGGAGGCCAGGAACGCCTCGTGCACCTTCTGTACGACGACCGGCTCGCGCTCCAGGTAGTCGCGCCGGGCCGCCCACACCGCGAAGACGAACGGCAGACCCGTCCAGTCCTTCCACATCTGGCCGAGATCGTGCACCTCAAGGCCGAGACGCGGCGCCTCGTGCAGGTTGGCGCGCAGCGCGGCGTCCCCGATGAGGACCGCAGCGTCCGCCTCCTGCATCATCACGCCCAGGTCGGGCGGGCAGGTGTAGTAGTCGGGCGTGACGCCGACCTTCTCGGCGAGCAGCAGCTGCGCCAGCCGTACGGAGGTGCGCGAGGTCGAGCCGAGCGCGACCCGGGCACCGTCCAGCTTGTCCAGCGGCTTCTGCGAGACGATCACGCAGGACATCACCGGGCCGTCGCAGCCGACCGCGATGTCGGGGAAGGCGACCAGCTCATCGGCGTGCTTGAGGAACTCGACGAGGGTGATCGGTCCCATGTCCAGCTCGCCGCTGACCAGCTTCTCGTTCAGCTGGTCAGGGGTGTCCTTGGTGAGCTCCAGGTCGAGCAGGGTGCCCGTACGGGCCAGGCCCCAGTAAAGGGGCAGGCAGTTCAGAAACTGGATGTGGCCCACCCGCGGCCGGACCCGGCGGTGGCCGGAGGTCGGTGCGGGTGCGTCTCCTACGGTTGAATTGTCCACATGTGGAGGCTAGACCCGCGGGGCGCGCCGCGCGGCAGCGGGGGCCTCCGCGCGGCACCGAGAACCGGGCGGAACCCCGGCGAGAACCCGGTAAGAACCGGACGGGAACCCTGCCGAGAACCGACCGGGAACCGACCGCAAACCCCGGCACGAAGATAAACGTGATCTTTGGCTCTTCCGCCTTCTGAGCGCACCGTGCTAGGCTCAGCGCAAGTTGCAGTTTGGTTTCCCTTGCAGTACAGAGCCTGCGGATCATGTGACCCGCAGGCGTTTGTAGTTTTCAGACTTCTTTGCAGGTTCTGGAGCAGGGCAACCCTTTGGCCCAAGGAGGGCTTATGGCTACCGGAACCGTCAAGTGGTTCAACGCCGAGAAGGGCTTCGGCTTCATCGCCCAGGACGGCGGCGGCCCCGATGTCTTCGTCCACTACTCCGCGATCAACGCCTCTGGCTTCCGCTCCCTTGAGGAGAACCAGCAGGTGAACTTCGACGTCACCCAGGGTCCGAAGGGCCCGCAGGCGGAGAACGTCACCCCGGTCTAAGTTGCCCGGGCCGGCCGGTCGCGGCCGTTAGTAGCAGTACCCAAGGAGCCCTGCTCCGCCACTCCGGTGGCGAGCGGGGCTCCTGCCTTTTCCGCCTTTTCACGAGCCGGGCTCATGGGCCGGTGCCCGGCAAAACGGGCAGAAAAGGTGAAGCCCCGCGCCGCCTCCCCCACAGAGGCGACACGGGACTCCAGTCTGACGCGCCCGGTTCGACGTACGACGGGCGGGGGTAGGTTCCGCGCTCAACTACTTTCGTACAACGCGTCGATGTCTTTCGCATAGTCCCGTGCAATAGCCACTCGCTTCAGTTTCAACGAAGGCGTGAGATGACCGGCCTCCTCGGTGAAGTCGGCGGGCAGCACGGCGAAGCGGCGGATGGACTCGGCGCGCGAGACGAGCCGGTTCGCGTCGTCGACGGCGCGCTGCAGGTCGGCGCGGAGCCGCTCGTCGTGCACCAGCTCCGCGAGCGGCACGTCCTGCTTCTTCTGCATCTGCCGCCAGTGCGCGAGCCCGTCCGGCTCCAGGGTGAGCAGCGCGGTGATGTACGGGCGGTCGTCGCCGATCACCAGGCACTGGCCGACCAGCGGATGTGCGCGCAGCCGGTCCTCCAGCGGCGCGGGCGCCACGTTCTTGCCGCTGGCGGTCACGATGATCTCCTTCTTGCGGCCGGTGATGGTCAGGTACCCGTCGGCGTCCAGCGCACCGAGGTCACCGGTGGGGAACCAGGCCTGCTCGTCCACGGCCGGGACGGCGGTCCCGCTCGCCGCGTCCCAGTACCCGCTGAAGACCTGGCCACCGCGGAGCAGCACCTCCCCGTCCTCCGCTATGCGGACCGCGCTGCCGGGCAGCGGCCAGCCCACGGTGCCCAGACGCGGCTTGAGGGGCGGGGTGACGGTGGCGGCCGCGGTGGTCTCCGTCAGGCCGTATCCCTCGAAGACCTGGATGCCGGCGCCCTCGTAGAACGCGGCCAGCCGCCGGCCGAGCGGGGAGCCGCCGCAGATCGCGTAGCGGACCCGGCCGCCGAGCGCCGCGCGGATACGGCGGTAGACGAGCGGGTCGTACAGGCCGCGCGCCGCCTTCAGGCCGAGCCCGGGACCGGAACCGATGCCGTGTTCGGCAGCCTCGACCGCCTCCCCGTAGCGGCGGGCGATCCGTGCCGCGCGGTCGAAGGAAGCCGCCCGGCCCATCTTCTCCGCGGTGGCCCGGCCGGTGTTGTGGACCTTCTCCAGTACGTACGGGATGGCGAGCAGGAACGTCGGGCGGAAGCCGGCCAGGTCGGCGAGCAGGTCCTCGGTCTGGATGCTGGTCGCGTGGCCCAGCTTCACGCGGGCGCGCAGACAGCCGACCGCCACCATCCGGCCGAAGACGTGCGAGAGGGGCAGGAAGAGCAGGGTCGAGGCGGGGTCCTTGCTCACCGACTTGAAGACGGGGTGCAGCAGCTCGATGGCGTTGTCGACCTCGGCGAAGAAGTTGCCGTGGGTCAGGACGCAGCCCTTGGGGCGTCCGGTGGTGCCGGAGGTGTAGATCAGGGTGGCGGTGTCGGCGGGGCCGCGTCCGGCGCGCCGCTTGGTCACCTCGTACGGGAGCAGGTCGCGGCCCGCCGAGGTGATCTGGGCGACGGCGCCGGTGTCCAGCTGCCAGAGGTGGGCGAGGTCCGGGAGGCCACCGCGGACACCGCTGATCATGCGGGTCTGCTCGACGCACTCCACGACGCAGGCCCGGGCGCCCGAGTCCTGCAGGATCGACTGGGCCTGGTGGGCCGAGGAGGTCGGGTAGAGGGGGACGGTGACCAGCCCCGCCGCCCAGGACGCGAAGTCGATCAGGGTCCACTCGTAGCTGGTCCCGGCCATGATGGCGAGCCGGTCGCCGGGCCGCAGGCCGAGGGCGATCAGGCCCTTGGCCAGGGCGAGTACCTGATCGGCGAATTCCGCGGCGGTCACCTCCCGCCAGCTGCCGTCGTGCTGCTTGCGGGCGAGGACGACGTCGGTGGGGGCCTCGGCGGCGTTGTCGAAGGGGATGTCGCCCAGGGAGCCGGTGGGGACGGCGGGGGCGAGCGGCGGGACGGAGGCCTCGCGGACGACACCGTCCTCGACGGTCTTGTGCGGCGGGACCAGTACGGGCGTGGCGGGTGGTGCGGCTTCCTGGCTGGACACGAGCGGCTCCTTCGGTGCTGCTGCGGTACGGCTTCGGCTGCTGCGGGGGACGCTGTTGCTGGATACGACGCGGTACGGGCTGCCCGGCAAGGGGTGTTGCGCGCGGGGGTTATTGCGCGCGTTCGAGGATCGCCGTCACGCCCAGGCCACCCGCCGCGCAGATCGAGATCAGCCCGCGGACCGGCCGGCCGTCGGCGGCCGGCTCCCGTTCGGCCAGCAGCTCCGCGAGGGTGGCGACGATGCGGGCGCCGGTCGCGGCGAAGGGGTGGCCGGTGGCGAGCGAGGACCCGGCGACATTGAGCCGGTCGCGGTCGACGGGCGCCAGCCCCTGCTTCTCCCAGGCGGCGAGGGTGGCCAGTACCTGGGAGGCGAACGCCTCGTGGATCTCGACCAGGTCGAAGTCCTCGATGCCGAGCCCGGCCCGCTCCAGCATCCGCGGCACGGCGTACGCGGGCGCCATCAGCAGCCCGTCGTCCCCGTCCACGTAGTCCACCGCAGCCGTCTCGTACGCGGTGAGATGGGCCAGCGGCTCGATGCCGCGCGCGCTGGCCCACTCCTCGCTCGCCAGCAGCACGGTTGCCGCGCCGTCCGTCAGCGGCGTGGAGTTGCCCGCCGTCATCGTGGCGTCGCCGTCCCGGACGCCGAAGACGGGCTTGAGCCGGGCGAGCTTCTCGACCGTCGAGTCCGGCCGCAGATTCTGATCGCGGTCCAGGCCGCGGAAGGGGACGACCAGGTCCTTGAGGAAGCCGCGGTCGTAGGCGGCGGCGAGCCGCTGGTGACTGGTCGCGGCCAGGGCGTCCTGGTCGGCGCGCTGGATGCCGTACTTCTTGGCCGTACGGGCGGCGTGCTCGCCCATCGAGAGTCCGGTGCGCGGCTCGGCGTTGCGCGGGATCTCGGGGACGAGGTGGCGCGGGCGTATACGGGACAGCTGCTTGAGGCGGGCGCCTGCCGTCTTCGCGCGGCGGGTGGCCAGCAGGATCTTCCGCAGCTCCTCGTTGACGCCGAGCGGGGCGTCGCTGGCGGTGTCCGAGCCACCGGCGATCGCGCTGTCCGTCTGGCCGAGGGCGATCTTGTTGGCGGCGGCGATGACGGCCTGCAGACCGGTGCCGCACGCCTGCTGGATGTCGTACGCGGGGGTGCGCGGGTCCAGGCCCGAGCCGAGCACCGTCTCGCGGGCCAGATTGAAGTCGCGGCTGTGCTTGAGCACCGCGCCCGCGACGAACTCGCCGATCCGCTCGCCCTCCAGGTCGAAGCGCTCGACCAGCCCGTCCAGCGCGGCGGTCAGCAGCTCCTGGTTGGAAGCGGTGGCGTACGGGCCGTCCGAGCGGGCGAAGGGGATGCGGCTGCCGCCGATCACCGCGACCCGCCGGATGCCCGCGGCGCTCTGCTGCGTACTCGTCCCCGACCCACTCATCCTCGACCAGCTCCTGACCCTTGAGTAACCTTACTCAGAAGTAAATTTACGCGAGATCCAGGAGCCGGCCAATGCCCGATCGCTACCTTCGTTTCACGCAGTCCGGTCCGGGCCGCTTCGTGACCCGGCGGCTGGGGCTGCCGCAGCCGGCGCCGCTGCACCGGTGGAGCGCGGAACGGCCGGTACTGGACGGACCGCTGCTGCATCTGACGGCGGGTAAGAGCGCGGTCGAGCCCGCGGCGGTACTGGGCCGCATCGGCCTCCCGGTGCACACCTCGCGGCAGGCCGGGGCACGGTACGCGGCGGTCGTCGTGGACGCCACGGGTGCGGGCGCTGTGGCCACGCTGCGCGAGGTGTACGAGGGGCTGCACCCGGTGCTGCGGTCGCTGACGGACGACGCCCGGGTGGTCGTACTCGGCTCCGCGCCCGACCCGACGGACCATCACCAGGCCGCGGCCCAGCAGGCCCTCGAAGGGTTCGTACGGTCGCTCGGCAAGGAGGTGGGCCGCGGCCGGACGGCCCACCTGCTGCGGCTGGCGCCCGCGTCCGCCGGGGCCGCGGAGTCCACCCTGCGCTTCCTGCTCTCGCCCCGGTCCGCATACGTGAGCGGGCAGGTCATCGAGGTCGCAGCGGCCGACGACGGGACCGTCCCCGGGGACTGGGACCGGCCGCTGGACGGGCGTACCGCGCTGGTCACCGGCGCCGCGCGGGGCATCGGCGCGGCGGTCGCGGAGACGCTGGCCCGGTACGGCGCGCGGGTGGTCTGCCTGGACGTGCCGCAGGCCGAGGCGGATGCGCGGGCGGTCGCCGAGCGGCTGGGCGGGCAGGCCCTCACGCTGGACATCACCGCACCGGACGCGGGCGAGCGGATCGCCGCCGCGCTCCCCGACGGGCTGGACGTCCTCGTCCACAACGCGGGGATCACCCGGGACCGGCGGCTGGCCAACATGGCGGCCGACCGCTGGGATTCCGTACTGGACGTCAACCTCGGCTCCGTCCTGCGGACCACCGACCACCTGCTGGCCGCCGGCACGCTGCGGCGCGGTACGGGCCGGGTCGTCGCCACCGCGTCCATCGCCGGGATCGCGGGCAACACCGGGCAGACCAACTACGCGGCGAGCAAGGCCGGGATCATCGGGCTGGTCCGCTCGCTGGCGCCGCGCGCCGCTGAGGAGTACGGCGTCACGGTCAACGCCGTGGCTCCCGGCTTCATCGAGACCAAGATGACCGCCGCCGTACCGCTCTTCATCCGGGAGGCGGGCCGCCGGATGAACTCGCTCGGCCAGGGCGGCCTCCCCGTGGACGTCGCCGAGACCATCGCCTGGCTCGCGAGCCCGGCCTCCGGCGGCGTCAACGGCCAGGTCGTCCGGGTGTGCGGGCAGAGCCTGCTGGGGGCGTGATGACGGACCTGACGCTGGAGCGCGCGCCGCGCCTGATGCCGGCGCTGGGCAAAGGGGTACTGACCGGGGTCGGCAAGCGGCCACGGCCGGACGCGCCGCTGCCCGCCGTACGGCTCACGCTCCCCGGCGTACGGGCGGACGCCGCACGCACCGCCGCCTACGCCGAGGTCTGCGGCTTCGGCGCACCCGGCCCGGTAATGCCGGTCACCTACCCGCACATCCTCGGCTTCCCGCTGGCCGCGCGGCTGATGAGCGCCCGGAGCTTCCCGCTCCCGATGCTCGGCCTCGTGCACACCTCGATCGAGATCACCCAGCACGCGCCGCTGTACGCGGACCGGCCGCTGGACCTGACGGTGTACGCACAGGAGCTGCGCCCGCACCGGCGCGGCACCGAGGCCGTCCTGGTCACGGAGGCGCGGCGGGACGGCGAATTGGTGTGGGAGGACCGCAGCACATATCTGGCCCGGCACCGCACATCGGCATCGGCATCGGCATCGGCCGAGGAGCGCACGGCGGGCGCGCCCGAGGCCGTACTGCCCCAGCGCCAGGAGTGGCACCTGCCCGCCGACCTCGGCCGCCGGCACGCCGCCGTCTCCGGCGACTACAACCCCATCCACCTCTACCCGCTGACCGCCCGCGCGCTCGGCTTCCCGCGTGCGCTCGCGCACGGCATGTGGACGGTTGCGCGGTGCGCCGCCGAGGCCGTACCGGCCGATACCCCGGCGCTGCGGCTCACCGCCCGCTTCCGCGCCCCGGTCCTGCTCCCGACGACCGTCATGTACGGCTCCGACGGCCACGCCTTCCGGCTGACCGGAGAATCCGGCCGGAAAGAGTGCATCCATCTGGAGGGGAACCTCCGAATACCCGGGTGACCCGCGCGCGGGTCGTCGCGGCGGCACGGCCCGGACCCCGCCGCGTCGCCGCGGCCGCCTCGCGCGGGGGCCGCTCGCGTTCGCGCGGGGTCACCCGCCGGGGCGCGGGGTCACCCGCCGGGCGCCCACCGCTCGCCGCCCATCAGCGGGCCCAGGCCGGTCCAGGCGAAGTTCATCAGCGTCGCCGCGGTCTCCTTGGCGGACGGGCGGGCGTCCTCCGGGCGGGCGTTGGCCCACTCGGCGAGCGACTCGGCGGAGCCGACGAGCGCATGGGCCAGCCCCGAGACCTCGCGCTCCGCCAGGTTCTCGTCGCAGCCCGCCTCCCGCGCGGCGGCCCCGATCAGCCCGGTCACGAACTCCACGATCTCCGCCCGCATCGCGGCGACCTCCAGGGCGAACGGCTCCCCGTGCGTACGCGCCTGCTGGTGCAGCACCGCCCACCCCTCCGGGTGCTCGGCGGTGTGCGCGAAGAAGCCCTTCAGCCCGCTCCACAGCTGCCGGTCGGCCGCCGCGCCCTGCTCCACGGCACCCCGTACGGCCGCGACCAGCGCCGCCGCCTCCCGCTGGATGACCGCGGTGAACAGCTCTTCCTTGGAGTTCAGATAGAGGTAGACCAGCGGCTTGGACACCCCGGCGACCTCGGCGATCTCGTCCATCGAGGCGGCCCGGTACCCCCGCCGCGCGAACGTCAGCACGGCCGCGTCCATCATCTGCTGCTCACGCACCGCCCGCGGCACCCGCTTGCTCTTCACGCCACCCACACCGAATGTCCTTCCACCCCACCGCTTACCGCCAAGTAAGTTTACGGACCCCCACCCCGGCGCGATGGTCGCCTTCGGGCCAGATGTCGATAAACCCCCGCACAACGCACCGCGCCCCGGAACCGAGTGGCTTCGGGGCGCGGTGCGGAGGTGCGGGGACCGGTCAGGCCGCGGGGGCCGGGGCCGGCACCTTCTGGTCGGCGTCGGTCGTGGCGGGCGCCGCGTCCGGGTCGCCGTCCAGGCTGATGCTGGTGGCGTTGGCGTAGGCCTCGCGGTCCAGGATCTTCTCCTTGGCGGCGACCAGGATCGGGATGACGGCCTGGCCGGCCACGTTGGTGGCGGTCCGCATCATGTCCAGGATCGGGTCGATGGCCATGAGGAGCCCGACACCGGCCAGCGGGAGGCCCAGCGTGGAGAGGGTCAGGGTCAGCATGACCGTGGCGCCGGTGAGGCCGGCGGTGGCGGCCGAACCGATGACCGAGACGAAGGCGATCAGGATGTAGTCGCCGACGTTCAGCGGGACGTCGAAGATCTGCGCGATGAAGATCGCGGCGAGCGCCGGGTAGATGGAGGCGCAGCCGTCCATCTTGGTGGTCGAGCCGAAGGGGACCGCGAAGGACGCGTACTCCTTCGGGACGCCGAGGCGCTCGGTGACCTTCTGGGTGACCGGCATGGTGCCGACCGAGGAGCGGGAGACGAAGGCCAGCTGGATGGCGGGCCAGGCGCCCTTGAAGAACTGCAGCGGGCTGACCTTGGCGACGGTCGCCAGCAGCAGCGGGTACACGCCGAACATCACCAGCGCGCAGCCGACGTAGATGTCGACGGTGAAGGTCGCGTACTTGCCGATGAGGTTCCAGCCGTACGTGGCGATCGCGTTGCCGATGAGGCCGACGGTGCCCAGCGGGGCCAGCCGGATGACCCACCACAGGGCCTTCTGCAGCAGTTCGAGGACCGAGCGGCTGAGCTTGAGGACCGGCTCGGCCTTCTCGCCCAGCTGGAGCGCGGCGATGCCGACGACGGCCGCCATGAAGACGATCTGCAGGACCTGCAGCTCGGTGAAGGGCGTGATGATGTCGGTCGGGATGATCCCGGTCAGGAAGTCGATCCAGGTACCGGCCTCGTCGGGCTTGGAGCCGTCGGCGGGCGTGAGGCCCGTACCGGCACCGGGGTTGGTGACCAGGCCGATGGCCAGGCCGATCGCGACGGCGATCAGCGAGGTGACCATGAACCACAGCAGGGTGCGGGTGGCGAGCCGGGCGGCGTTGTTGACCTGCCGCAGGTTGGTGATCGACACCACGATGGCGAAGAAGACCAGCGGGGCCACGGCCAGCTTCAGCAGCTGGACGAAGAGCTCACCGATCTTGCCGAGGGTGGTGACCAGCCAGCCGATGTCGCCGCTCTTGGCGATCCAGCCGAGGAGCACACCGAGGACGAGACCCAGCAGGATCTGCGCCCAGAAGGGGACCTTGGGTATTCGGGACGTCTTGGTGGACGACGCGGGGGACGAGGACAACGGGCACACTCCGGGTGCAAAACGGGCTTCGAGGAAAGGGCGTGGAGCGCCAGGAGGTCCGTACGGGATCTCCGGCCGCTGCGGTCGATGCTCAGCGGCGGCAACAGGCCGCGGACATGCAGCGGCAAAGATCGACGTGCAGGCGCACCACGAGCGGAACGCTCATGGCGAATCGGTGCGCGGCTGCTGTCATCATGTCCAACACGTTAACACTTGAACTTTGGGGTACTCAAAGAAAATCTTTGGCATCCCGGACTCCGGACAGGACGGGAAACGCCAACGCCCGCCCGGGGAGCGGAAACTCCCCGGGCGGGCGCTTGTGGTGTGTGAGGCGTCTTACACGCCGTCCTCCTGGCTGCGGTTGGCCGCGAGCCGCTCCTTCTGGCGGTCCACCTTGGCCACGATCTGCTGGGACATCGCGTCCCGCTGCTTGCGCAGCAGCACGAAGCTGAGCGGCGCGGAGATCACGATGGCGAGCAGCAGCAGCCAGATGGTGTTCGAGGCGCCGATGCCCAGCGGGATGACGCGGAAGTACGCGAGCACCCAGACGACCGCGAAGCAGGCGACAAAGAGGCCCAGGCGGGAAGCGGTGTACAGGAGTGCGGCGTGCTTCTGGCTGCTCACGGTCGGACCTTCTTCTCAACGACAACCGAAAGGGTCTGCATCCAGTCAAGCACAGCAGTCTGTGTGATCTTTCCCGCCCCCGGCCGCGGGCGTATCAGTGCAGCTCCTGCCACATGGTGATGTCGTCGCGGTAGTCGTCGTCGGCGACCTTGATGGCGTCGGGGACCCGGCCGACCTCCTTGTATCCGCAGGAGGCGTAGAAGCGGTCCGCGCCGGTGCCGCCGCGGCAGGTGAGCCGTATGGCACGTATCCCTTCGGTGGCGCGCGCGGCGCCCTCGACCGCCGCCATCAGCTCGCGGCCCACGCCCCGCCCCTGCAGGGACGGGTGCACCATCACGCTGTAGACCCACAGGTAGTGCCGCATGAGCCGGTGCGTGTTCTCGTACAGAAAGGCGGTCGCCAGCGGCGTACCGTCCGCGTCCCGGCCGACGACCAGGCGGGCCCGGCCCTCGGCCATCGCGGCCAGGTGCTTGACCAGCTCGGGACGGATGTCCTCGCCGGTCACGGGCGGCACGAACCCGACAGCCCCGCCGGCGTTCGAGACCTCCGCCCACAAGGAGCAGATCCCGTCGCGCAGTTCAGGAGTGACAGAAGGGTCCAGGTCGAAGCGCACGCTCATGACCTGGACCCTAAATCGTCACTCCGGTGACCGGAAAGCTCTTTCCGTCACACCCGCATCGGCTGCGGCTCCTCGCGGAGGTTCGCGTCCGGGCCCGGGTACTCGCGGATGATCTCGTACCGGGTGTTCCGCTCGACCGGCCGGAAGCCCGCGTCCCGGATGAGGTCCAGCAGGTCCTCGCGGGTGAGCTTGTTCGGCGTGCCGTAGTTGTCGGCGTCGTGCGTGATCTTGTACTCGACGACCGAGCCGTCCATGTCGTCCGCGCCGTGCTGGAGCGCGAGCTGGGTGGTCTGCAGGCCGTGCATGACCCAGAAGCACTTCACGTGCGGCACGTTGTCGAAGAGGAGTCGGGAGACCGCGAAGGTCTTCAGGGCCTCGGCGCCGGTGGCCATGGTCGTGCGGGCCTGCAGCTTGTTGCGGACCTTGCCGTCCTGCATGTCCACGAAGTCGTGCTGGTAGCGCAGCGGGATGAAGACCTGGAAGCCGCCGGTCTCGTCCTGCAGCTCACGCAGCCGCAGCACGTGGTCCACGCGGTGCCGGGGCTCCTCGATGTGCCCGTACAGCATGGTGCTCGGGGTCTTGAGGCCCTTCTGGTGCGCCAGGCGGTGGATGCGCGACCAGTCCTCCCAGTGGGTGCGGTGGTCGACGATGTGCTGCCGGACCTCCCAGTCGAAGATCTCCGCGCCGCCGCCGGTCAGCGACTCCAGACCGGCCTCGATCAGCTCGTCGAGGATGTCCGAGGCGTCCATGCCCGAGATGGACTCGAAGTGGTGGATCTCCGTCGCCGTGAACGCCTTCAGCCCGACGTTCGGCAGGGCTTCCTTGAGGGCCTTCAGGGAGCGGGGGTAGTAACGCCAGGGCAGGTTCGGGTGCAGGCCGTTGACGATGTGCAGCTCGGTGAGGTTCTCGTTCTCCATGGCCTTGGCCAGGCGGACGGCCTCCTCGATGCGCATCGTGTACGCGTCCTTCTCGCCCGGCTTGCGCTGGAAGGAGCAGTAGGCGCAGGAGGCGGTGCACACGTTCGTCATGTTGAGGTGACGGTTGACGTTGAAGTGCACGACGTCGCCGTTCTTGCGGGTGCGCACCTCGTGCGCGAGGCCGCCGAGCCACGCCAGGTCGTCGGACTCGTAGAGGGCGATGCCGTCCTCGCGGGTCAGCCGTTCACCGGCGTGGACCTTCTCCTCCAGCTCGCGCTTGAGCCCAGCGTCCATTCCGGTCCGCCTCCCATGTTTTCTACCGATACAAGCCTCAACCGAGCGTACGCCTACGACTCCTCGGGAAGTTCCCCGACCCGGTTCTCCCACTTCGTGGAGAGCACGATCGTGGTGCGCGTACGGGAGACGCCCTTGGTACCGGAGAGCCGGCGGATGGTCCGCTCCAGGCCGTCCACGTCGTTCACCCGGACCTTGAGCATGTACGAGTCGTCGCCCGCGATGAACCAGCAGTCCTCGATCTCGGTGAGGTCGCGCAGCCGGTGGGCGAGCTCCTCGTGGTCGGTGGCGTCCGAGAGCGAGATGCCGACCAGCGCCGTGACGCCCAGGCCCAGCGAGGCGGCGTCGACGGTCGCGCGGTAGCCGGTGATCACGCCGGCCGATTCCAGCCGGTTGATGCGGTCCGTGACGCTGGGGCCGGACAGGCCCACCAGCCGGCCGAGCTCCGCGTACGAGGCCCTGCCGTTCTCGCGCAGTGCCTGGATGAGCTGCCTGTCCACCGCGTCCATTGCGTCCCCGACCTTTCAATCTTTCCGCATTGCCACTACTGATTACAGAATCTAAGGCATGCAGGGCGATTTAGCCCGCAATCCCAGGTAAAAAACAGAGGTTGATCACTGACCTCTGGCGGCACCGCCCGCGTCACCAGCACCGCCCGCGCCGCCGATCTCGCCCGACCAGCGCCGGTACAGGCCGTGCGGCACGCCCGCCGCGTCCAGCGCCCGGCCCGCCACGAAGTCCACCAGGTCCTGAAGGTGCGTCGCGCCCGCGTAGAACGCGGGCGAGGCCGGCAGCACCACGGCGCCCGCCTCGTCCAGGGCGACCAGGTGCTTGAGGGTCTGCCCGTTCAGCGGCGTCTCGCGCACCGCGACGATCAGCTTCCTGCGCTCCTTGAGCGTCACGCTCGCCGTCCGCTGCAGCAGATCCTTGGAGAGCCCCAGCGCCACCCCGGCCACGCACGCCGTGCTGGCCGGCACGATCAGCATGCCCTTGGCCGGGTACGAGCCCGAGGACGGGCCCGCGGCCAGGTCACCGGCCGGCCAGTGCCGTACGTCCGCGAGGTCCGCCTCCGTGACCGGGAAGGTCTCCGGCTTGCCGTCCGCGCCGCGCGCCAGCCATTCGCGCAGGTCCGCGCGCCAGTGCGCATCCCGGAAGGAGATCCCGGTCTCGTCCAGCAGCGTCAGCCGCGAGGCCCGGCTCACGACCAGGTCCACGGCCTCGCCCGCGGCCAGCAGGCCGCGCAGCACGGACGCGGCGTACGGGGTCCCGGACGCGCCGGAGATCCCGACGACCCACGGCCTGCGGGGACTCGTACCGGCGTGCTGACTGGTGACGTTGTGCGGCGGCTCCACGGCACCGAGCCTATCCGGCGGAACCAGGAGCACCGTCACAGCCGTTCTTGCCTGTGAGGGCGCGCGGCCGTCGCGCGGACCTCGGCGGACATGCCGGTACGGCGGACACCGGCCGGCAGGCGAGGAGGGCCCGACATGGGAGGACGCGCCAAACCCGCTGCGCTGCTGGTGCTGGCCTGGGTCGGGCTGCTCTGGCTGCTGGAGGCGGTGGACGTGGCCACCGGGAACGCGCTGGACACCTTCGGCATCCGGCCGCGCGAGCTGGGCGAGCTGGTCGACGTGCTGCCGGCGACCGCCGTGCACTTCGGCTTCGCCCACCTCATGGCCAACACCCTCCCGCTGCTCGTGCTCGGCTTCCTGGCCGGGCTGCGCTCCGGGATACGCAGACTGATCGGCGTCGCGCTGTTCATCGCCGTCGTCAGCGGCCTGGGCGTCTGGCTGATATCGCCGCCGGGCAGCAATACCGCGGGCGTCTCCGGAGTGATCTTCGGGCTCTTCGGCTACCTCGTCGTGCGCGGCTTCATCGAGCGCAAGGCGCTGGACATCGCCATCGGCGTGCTCGTCGCGGTGCTCTACGGCTCGATCCTGTGGGGCGCCCTCCCGGCCTCGAACGGCATCAGCTGGCAGGCGCACTTCTTCGGGCTCGCCGGCGGGGCGCTGGCCGCGTACGTCTTCCGGGTGCGGACGCCGGGCCTCCGCACGGGAGGCCGCGTCCCGTAGTCTCAGGACGCGGCAGCGCCGGGCCATGGCGCGCCGCCCACACCAGTCACATCATCGGGGGGATCAGCCCGTGGTCGAGTTCGACAAGTCCGCATCCGAACCGCCGTCCGAGGGACAGCCGCCGCAGCAGAACGGCGGCCAGCAGCCCTACGGCCAGCAGGGGCAGCAGCCCTACGGCCAGCCCTACCCGCAGCAGGGGCAGCAGCAGCCGTACGGTCAGCCGCAGGGGCAGCAGCCCGGCTACGGCTACCCCGGCCCGCCGCCCGGCCCCGGCCAGCAGGCGCCGTACGGCGGTCCCGGCGGTCCCGGCGTGCCCGGCCCCGGCGGCCCCGGCTGGGGCTCCCAGCCCCCCGGATACGGCTACTCCGCCCCGACCCGGCCCTCGACCGGCCCCGCGATGTGGTCCCACCTCGGCGCGGTGCTCACCGTCTTCGTCGGCACGGGCATGTGCTGCATCGGCATGCTGTGCGGCTGGATCGCCCCGATGGCCATCCGGAACAACGCGCAGAACGAGCACGACCCGTACATCCGCCACCACTCGGCCCAGGGGATGAACTACGGCATCACCCAGGCGATCATGGCGGTGATCACCGGCGTGCTGTACTTCGCCGTGGTGATCACCGCGGGCGTGACCGCCGACTCCGGGACCGGTGACCCGGGTGCGGTCTTCTTCATCCCGCTGATCTGCTACATCGTCCTCTTCGGCGCGTACTGGATCACCGCGCTGGTCTTCGGCATCATCGGCACGGTGAAGGCCAACAACGGCCAGATGTGGTCCTACCCCAAGTTCCTGTCCTGGCGCTTCGTCAAGAACTGACGCCGCACGGCGGACGTGCGGAAGGGCCGGTACCCGGGTGGGTACCGGCCCTTCCGTATGCAGCGGATCAGCGCTGGATCACCGGACCAGCGCCGGATCAGAGCCGGACCAGCGCCCGATCACCGGAACAGCGCCGGATCAGAGCGTCAGCCCCCGCCCCTCCCTCGGAGCGTCAGCCCCCGCCCCTCCCTCGGAGCGTCGGCCCGCGCCCCTCCCTCAGAGCGTCAGCCCGCGCCCCTGCGCCATCCCCCTCCCCCACCCCTCAATGGGTGGGTGGGAGTCTGGGCCAAAGGGTAGTCAGAGCGTGAGGCCCCGGGTTACGAGATCGAGCAGGCTGCACACGAACAGGGCAATGCCGATGAATCCGTTGACGGTGAAGAACGCGCGGTTCAGGCGCGACAGGTCGTGCGGCCGGACGATCGTGTGCTCGTACAGGAACGCGCCCGCGACGATCACCAGGCCGACCCAGAAGAACGCACCGGCGCCGGTGGCCAGCGCGTACCAGACCAGCAGCACCATCGTGACGACGTGGCAGGCGCGCGCGCCGTACAGCGCGCCAGGGATGCCGAAGCGGGCCGGTACCGACTTCACGCCGTGCGCGCGGTCGGCCCGCACGTCCTGGCAGGCGAAGATCAGGTCGAAGCCGCCGATCCAGACGCCCACCGCGAGACCGAGGATCACCGCCTCCCACGACCAGCTGCCGGTGACCGCGAGCCAGGCGCCGATCGGGCCGATGGCCTGGGCGATACCGAGGATGGCGTGCGGGAAGTTCGTGAACCGCTTGCCGTACGGATAGACCACCATCGGCACCACCGCGACCGGCGCCAGCGCCAGGCACAGCGGGTTGAGCAGCGCGGCGGCGCCCAGGAAGACGACGACGGCGACCAGCGCGCCGGTCCAGGCGGAGCGGACCGAGACCGCGCCGGTGACCAGCTCGCGGCCCGCGGTGCGCGGGTTACGGGCGTCGATCTCGCGGTCGATGATGCGGTTCGCGGCCATCGCGAAGGTCCGCAGTCCGACCATGCAGACCGTGACCAGCAGCAGCCGGACCCAGTCGATGCTGCCGCCGTGCAGGAACATCGCGGTGAGCGAGGCGATGTAGGCGAAGGGCAGCGCGAAGACCGAGTGCTCGATCATGACGAGCCGCAGGAAGGCCCGGGTGCGGCCCGGCTGCGGGATCGCGGCGGCGGAGGCGCTCACAGCCCGTACTCCTTCCAGCGCTTGGTGACCCGTTCGGAGATCTCCGGGTCCGAGACGATCATCTGCGGCCAGCCGCCGTCCCGGGTGTAGCCCTCCTCGGGCCACTTCGCGGTCGCGTCGATGCCCGCCTTGCCGCCCCAGAACTGCTGGTACGAGGAGTGGTCCAGGTGGTCCACCGGGCCCTCCACGACCGTCAGGTCGCGGGCGTAGTCCGTATTGCCGAGCGCGCGCCAGGACACCTCGTGCAGGTCGTGCACATCGCAGTCGGCGTCGACCACGATGATCAGCTTGGTCAGCGACATCATGTGCGCGCCCCAGATGGCGTGCATGACCTTCTGCGCGTGCTTGGGGTACTTCTTGTCGATCGAGACGATCGCGCAGTTGTGGAAGCCGCCGGACTCCGGGAGGTGGTAGTCCACGATGTCCGGGATGATGATCTTGAGGAGCGGGAGGAAGAACCGCTCCGTCGCCCGGCCCAGCGGCCCGTCCTCCGTCGGCGGCCGGCCGACCACGATCGACTGCAGCAGCGGCCGCTTGCGCATCGTGACGCAGTCGATGGTGAGCGCGGGGAACGGCTCCTGCGGCGTGTAGAAGCCGGTGTGGTCGCCGAACGGGCCCTCGGGCAGCATCTCGCCCGGCTCCAGCCAGCCCTCCAGTACCACCTCGGCATTGGCCGGGACCTGGAGCGGCACGGTCTTGCAGTCGACCATCTCGATCCGCTTGCCCTGCACGAAGCCCGCGAAGAGGTACTCGTCGATGTCGCCGGGGAGCGGCGCGGTCGAGGCGTACGTCACGGCCGGCGGGCAGCCGAAGGCAATGGCGACCGGCAGCTTCTCGCCGCGCTTGGCCGCCACCTGGTAGTGGTTCCGGCTGTCCTTGTGGATCTGCCAGTGCATCCCGATGGTGCGCTTGTCGTGGCGCTGGAGGCGGTACAGACCGAGGTTGCGGACGCCGCTCTCGGGGTCCTTGGTGTGGGTCAGGCCCAGATTGAAGAACGAGCCGCCGTCCTCGGGCCAGGTGAACAGCGCGGGCAGCTGCTCCAGGTCGACCTCGTCGCCCTGGAGCACGACCTCCTGGACGGGCGCGCCCTCGCCCTTCACCTTCTTCGGCGGTACGTGCGTCATGTTCGCGAGCTTCCCGAAGGCCTCGCGGACGCCGACGAAGCCCTGCGGCAGCTCGGGCTTGAGCAGGCCGCCGATCTTGCCGCTGATCTCGTCGTAGGACTTCAGGCCGAGCGCCTTCAGGAGGCGGCGGTCGGTGCCGTAGACGTTCATGGCCAGCGGCATCGCCGAGCCCTTGACGTTCTCGAAGAGGAGCGCGGGGCCGCCGGCCTTCTGCACCCGGTCGACGATCTCCCCGACTTCCAGGTGGGGGTCGACCTCGGCCTTGATGCGCTTGAGGTCACCTTCGCGGTCGAGCGCCCGGAGGAACGAGCGAAGATCGTCATAAGCCATGCGTCCCAGTATCCGGTACGCACTACCGTTCCCAGAAACTGAGTGGGAGTGAGTCCTGCTGCCAGGACTGCTGCTCAGCCGCACGCCCCGAACGGTGCTGGGCATGCTGGTTCCCCGCTTTCGCTCCGCTGCCGGGCGGCACGCATCTCGTACGTGGTCCGGGGCTACGGGGGCGGGGTCCCTCACGCCGCCGGGTGTCCGGGCCCGCCTGGGCGGTCCGATGCCCGTATCCATCGCTCTGGTGGATACGGGGCGGTGCCGTCCGTCGCCGGATCGGATGCCCGAGGGCGCGTCTCCCGATCGCGATACTCGCCGCATCGTGCCGGGAAACCTTGCGGTTGCTGCTGGTCAGGGGCTGTTGCCAGTGCTGGGCGCCCCAGCGGGAGGTGTAGGCCGGGTCCACCGCGACGAGCGCAATGTCCTGCTCGGCGGTCATCGCCACCAGACGGGCCCTGAGCTTCGCGGTGGGGAAGCGGGAGATGAGGCGACGGAAGCGCTTGTTGCGGCCGTGCCGCTCCCTGCTCTTGCCGTCGGCGAAGTCGAGGTCCTCGATCGCGACCGCCACGGCCCCGCAACGGCGCGTGTAGTGCAACAGGCGGGTGAGGGCGTGCCGAATCCGGGCGTCCCGGTGCTGCGCCGTACCGGAAAGGTCGTAGAAGAAGCGCTGGGGCTCGCCGACCGGGTTGCCGTGCGCGTCCAGGCGCCACGCAGCGAGGTGATCGTCGTTCATGTCGATGGCGACCACCCCCTGGACGAGGGCCGCCTCCAGCGGCAGTACTGGTGCGGCGGCGCGCTGCCAGGAGGCTGTCACGTACCAGCGGCCGCGGGCCACGTCGTGGTGGATGCGGTAGGCCACCGCCCGGTCCGCGGTGATCCGGTCGTGCCACTCCTCGCCCCGGTGCCGGAACGTAACAGTGGCATCGAGCACGTAGCGGCCATGCGGGGCGTTGGCCAGGTGGGCCAAGGCGGCCGGAAGCCTGATCGAGAGCTGTCCGGCGTCGGTGATGCGGATTGTTTCGTTGCCAAAGCGCTTTCCGGACTCGCCGTCCGCGGCCAGGAACATCCGCGCTGATCGCCACCGCTGCCGCCACCCGGGCTCGTCCAGCCCGGCCTCACCCAGGTGGTGGCGCAGCCGGGCAAGCCGCTTGCCGCCACGCACCACGTGCACGTGGCCCGCTGCCCAGTCCGCGGCCAACGCCACCAGCCGGTCCGTCAGGGCGTGCAGACGACGGGACTTGGCGTGCCACTCCTGCCGGGTGGCGTACCCGCGCGCGAGCCCTCCGCGTTTGTCGGCCTTGGCGCCCAGCGGGCGGGCCAGCCGGGCCCTGATCTGCGTGATCTGCCCCCGCAGCCACGCCATCTCAGCGGCCTGCCCGCGCCTCGCCAGCGCCCACTGGTCGTGCGTGGCCTTGGTGATACTGCCCGCCCACCGAGCCGACGAGACCCCCGTCAGAGCCCGCTTTCGTACCGCCCACGCGGTGGCATCGTGATCCGAGCCCTGCCGGCACCGCGCCGCCAGGTCACCGGCCGCCAGCGAACCCAGCAACACACCGACCTCGGCCAGCACCACCGCGTCCGCCTCCGACACCCGCAGCCGGGCCCGGGCCGCCACCCCCGCCGGGCCGGGCACCACGAACGACGCCGCCACCTCCCGCACCCCACCCACCCCCGCCCAGTTCCACGCCGAAGATCCGTCACCACGCCCAACGAGCACCACTTGCAAAGGTCACGGGTTCGACCCAAGAACACTTATTCCCACGGGGGGGCCGGCCGCGCCCCGTTGCCGAGTCCGCCCGCCGCACACTCCTGTACAGCAGAGCTCACCAGAACTCAGTAAACGGGAAGCAGTTCCCTATCCTGGACTGGTCACTGGGCCGCGCTCACCGGCCCGCCCGGCCACTCCCAGGGGGAGCGAGACATGCTGCGGGTGCTGATGATCCTGGTGCCGCTGGCACTGAGCATCTACGCGTTCATCGACTGCGTCACCACCGATGAGAAGCATGTGCGCCACATGCCGAAGGTGCTCTGGGCGATCCTCGTACTGCTCTTCCCGCTGGTCGGGTCGGTGTCCTGGCTGATCGCCGGGAAGAACCGGGCGGCGCTGGCCGCCGAGGGCCGCGCGTCGGGGCGCGGCCGGGGCGGCTGGGTCGCGCCGGACGACAACCCCGAGTTCCTGGAGAAGCTGGGCACGCAGGAGCGGGCGCAGCGCAAGGACGAGGACGAGGCGCTGCTCAAGGACTGGGAAGCGGACCTGCAGCGCCGCGAGGAGGAGCTGCGGCGGCGCGAGTCGGCAGACGGCGAGGAGCCCGGGGAGCGCAAGGAGACCGGAGAGCGCCGGGAGTCCGGGGAGCGGGACGAGTGAGCGGCCCCGACGCCTCCGCGATGCTGGCCGTCGCGGTGGCCGAGGCCCGGGCCGGGCTCGCTTCCGGCGGCATCCCGATCGGCGCCGCGCTGTACGGCGCGGATGGTGCGCTGCTCGGGCGGGGGCACAATCGCCGCGTGCAGGACGGCGACCCGTCGGTGCATGCCGAGACGGCCGCGTTCCGGGCCGCCGGACGGCAGCGCTCGTACAAGGGCACGACCATGGTCACCACGCTCTCGCCCTGCTGGTACTGCAGCGGGCTGGTGCGCCAGTTCGGGATCTCCCGGGTGGTGATCGGCGAGGCGGAGACGTTCCACGGCGGGCACGACTGGCTGGCCGAGCACGGCGTGGAGGTCGTCGTGCTGGACGACCCGGAGTGCGTCGCGATGATGCGCGCCTTCATCGCGGACCGGCCCGAGCTGTGGCACGAGGACATCGGCGAGGAGTGAAGAAGAGAACCGAAGAGGGCCGAAGGGAGGCCGGCGATGAGTGACGCGATTCCCGTCATCGACCTGGGCGCGTGGCGGGCCGGGGACGACCGGGCACGGCAGGCCCTCGCCAGTACCGTCGACGTCGCGCTGCGCACCGCCGGGTTCCTCGTCGTCACCGGGCACGGCGTCGACGCCGGGCTGCGGGCGGACATCCGTACGGCCGCCCGGCGGTTCTTCCGGCTGCCGACGGCCGTCAAGGCGCCGTACGCGGTCACGGTCGGCGAGCGGGGCTGGCTGGGGCCCGGCGCGGAGGCCAACGGGTACGCGGAGGGGACGGAGACACCGCCGGACCTGAAGGAGTCGCTGTCCTTCGCGTCCGACGAGCCGACGGGGAACGCCGCCGTGGACGCGGAGTGGTTCCTGCCGAACACCTGGCCGGCCGAGGTGCCGGAGCTGCGGCCGCTGGTGGAGCGGTACACCGGCGAGATGCGGGCGCTGTCCGACCTGCTCCTCGAAGTGCTGGCCGGCGCGCTGGGCGAGCCCGCCGACTTCTTCACCCGGCACACCGGGCACCCCACCTGGGGCTTCAACGTCAACTGGTATCCGGGGACGGAGGTGGTCGGCGCGCCGCTGCCGGGCCAGTTCCGGATCGGTCCGCACACCGACTTCGGCACGGTCACCGTCCTGGACCGGCAGCGCGGCAAGGGCGGCCTGCAGGTCTTCACCGACGCGGACGGCTGGACGGACGCGCCCTGGGCGCCGGACTCCTTCACGGTGAACATCGGCGATCTGATGGCGCGCTGGACCGGCGGCCGCTGGCAGTCGGGGCGGCACCGCGTGCTGCCGCCGCCGGCCGACGTGCCGGCCGAGGAACTGATGTCGCTGGTGTACTTCTACGAGTGCGATCCGGGGACGTCTCTCGGCGGCCTGCCCGACTCGCATGTCTATCTGCGGGAGAAGCTGACCGCGATCACGGTCGGCTGACGGGGCCGGACCCGGCTCTCCGACACCACGTACCTGAGCCTCCGTCAGGAAGCGGTGGGCCCGGCTTAGGCTCCAGCCATGATCGTCTCCGGCGGACGTGCCCGGTCGGGGCACTGCCCCAGGCACCTGACCCGACGCAGACTCCTCGGCTCCGCCGCGGGCGCGGTGGGCGGCGCCGCGCTGTCGCTGCTGCCGCCGAGCGTGCGCAAGGCGGTCGCGGCCGGGCCGCCCCGGCACGGCTCGCCGGAGGACATCGAGCACGTCGTGCTGCTGATGCAGGAGAATCGTTCGTTCGACCACTACTTCGGGACGCTGCGCGGCGTACGCGGCTTCGCCGACCCGGAAGCGCTCACCCTCTCCACCGGCCGCTCGGTCTTCCACCAACCGGACGCCGAGAATCCCGCCGGCTACCTGCTCCCCTTCCACCTGGACACGCACAGGTCCAGCGCGCAGGCCATCCCCTCCACCAGCCACGCCTGGTCCGTGCAGCACGAGGCGTGGCACGGCGGGAAGATGGACCGCTGGCTGCCCGCGCACCGCAAGGCGGACGGGAAGAACGGCCCGTACGTGATGGGCTATCACACCCGCGCGGACATCCCCTTCCACTTCGCCCTGGCCGAGGCGTTCACCCTCTGCGACCACTACTTCTGCTCGGTCTTCGGGCCCACCTGGCCGAACCGGCTGTACTGGATGACCGGCACGATCGACCCCGGCGGCACCCGGGGCGGCCCCGTCTACAACAACACCGCGCGCCGGCCGTTCCGCTGGACGACGTACGCCGAGCGGCTGCAGGCGGCGGGCGTGAGCTGGCAGGTGTACCAGCAGGACGACGACTACGGATGCAACCTCCTGGAGCAGTTCCAGAGCTTCCGGGACGCCGGGCCCGGGGACCCGCTGTACGAGTACGGGGTGCGGCCGCGGCCCGCGGGCACCTTCGAGGACGACGCGCGGAACGACCGGCTGCCGGCCGTCTCCTGGATCATCCCGACGGCGGCGGAGTCGGAGCACCCGGACTATCTGCCGGCCGCCGGTGCCGCCTTCGTCGCGCGGACGGTCGAGGCCATCGCCGCCAACCCGAGGGTCTGGCGGAAGACCGCGTTCATCCTGAACTACGACGAGAACGACGGGCTCTTCGACCATGTGCCGCCGCCGGTGCCGGCCCCCGGCACGAAGGACGAGTTCGTCGGCGGGCTGCCGATCGGCGGCGGCTTCCGCGTCCCGTGCCTGATCGTCTCGCCGTGGACGGTGGGCGGCTGGGCCGCGGGCGAGCCCTTCGACCACACCTCCGTACTGCAGTTCCTGGAGCGCTTCACCGGCGTCGAGGAGCCCAACATCTCCGACTGGCGCCGGGCCACCTTCGGCGACCTGACCTCGGCCTTCGGCTTCGGCCCCGCCCGCCGCCCACCACGGCTGCCCCGCGACACCACCGAGCGCCTGACAGCGGCCAAGCGGGAGACCGCGACCCTGCCGAAGCCGGTACTCCCCGGCACCGACCAGTCCCCGCCCCGCCAGGAGCGCGGCGGCCGCAAGCGCCGCTGAAGAGATCGACCGGGCCGGCTTCGACTGGGCGCTGGAGCACGCCTGCCTCTCGCACTTCGACCCGGCCGAGCACGCCGACCGCGCCACCTGGAAGCGAGCCCTGCGCGAGTCCCCCGCCCGTGTCCAGTGGGACCCGGAGCGCGACCTGCACCTGCGCCCGCTCCCCCACCGGTCGCTGCAGCTCGGGCTCGCGGGCGAGGCGGCCCGTCGGTACGCCGACGAGTGGATCGTCGCCATCCGCGATGTCACCCCGCTCGCCCGCCGGGTCCACGCGCACGTACGGGACGGTGACCTGGCGGCGGCGCGTGCGCTGCTGCCGGAGGAACGCCCCTACCCGGCCCCGGAGTCGACGTCCGCTGTCAGTGCCGTGGCCTAATCTTCTGCTCGGCGCGACGAACCGGCTGCGACCAGGGGTTCTCCCCTGCCTGCCGCCCGTCCGTTCCCCCCATCGCCATCCTCGCGGCCGGGTCTTCCGGCCGTCGGTTCAGCATGCTCGGCACCGAGCTCGTTCAGAGGATGAAGCACTTGCGCACACGAAGACTTGTCAGCGCCCTCACGCTGACGGCCCTCGTCGGTACCGCAACTTTCTTCGGCCCCGGGTCCGCCGGCCCCGCGTACGCCGACAGTTCCACTCCCCTGCCCGCCGACTGGATCACCGACACCGTCGTGGACGGGGTCCACAAGCGGGTGTTCATGAGCGCCCCGAACAGCGACAGCGTGCTGGTCGCGGACTACGACGGGAAGCTCGTCGGGCAGATACCGGGCGCGCAGGGCGCGTCCGGACTCGCCCTCTCCGAGGACTCCGGGACGCTCTATGTCGGCCTGTCCGAGGGCGAAGCGATCGCCGCGATCGACACCGGCTCGCTCACCGAGACCGCCCGTTATGCCACCGGTACCGGCAACCAGCCGTCGACACCGGTCGTCACGGGCGGCAAGGTCTGGTTCAGCTTCTACGGCTCCAGGGGCGGCGGCATCGGCGCGGTCGACCTCTCGGGCGCCGAGCCGGTCGTCACCACGGACGAGGTCCCGGCGTACGCCTGGTACAACGCCCCGCTGCTGGCCGCCTCACCGGCCGCGCCGAACACGCTCGTCGCGGGCGAGGTGGGCTCCAGCCCGGCCACCGTGGGCGTGTACGACGTGTCCTCCGGACACCCGGTGGAGAAGGCCAAGGTCTGGAACCCGGGCGACGGTTCCTCCACCACGTCCAACCTCCGCGACATGGCCATCGCCGCCGACGGCGAGAACGTCGTCGTGGCCAGCGGCGCGCCGTACAAGCAGCAGATCTTCAAGCTCGCGGACCTGTCGGCGAACGGCAGCTACCCGACCAGCTCGTACCCGAACGCGGTGGCCATCGCCCCGGACGGCACGGTCGCCGCGGGCATCGACGGGTACTACGAGGACGACATCTACCTCTTCACGCCGGGCGCGGCCGCGGCGTACCGCACGTACGAGGTCCAGGGCACGACGAACGCGACCCTGGCGACGCGCGGCCTGGAGTGGGCGCCGGACGGCAGCCGGCTGTTCGCGATCACCGGCTCCGGCACGACGCTCCAGCTCAAGGTCCTGACCGAGGCCGCCAAGGCCGATTCGCAGCTCACCGTGGAGGCGCCGGCCACCGCCCCGTCCGGCCCGCCGCTGACCGTCTCCGGCACGCTGACCGCCAAGCTGCCGTACGGCGAGGGGACCTCGGTCGAGGTGACGCGCACCGGCCCGTCCGGCGGCTCGGCCGTGCCGCTCGGCAGCGTGGCCGTGGCCGCCGACGGCACCTTCAAGGTGACCGACCGGCCGCGCGGCGAGGGCGAGGTGACGTACACCGTCACGTACCAGGGCGACGCGCGCCACACGGCCGCGACGGCGACCGCCACGGTCGCACTGTCCGGCCGCTGAAAAACGGCCGCGGCGGGCCGGGGGAAGCTCCCCGGCCCGCCGCGGCCCACGGCTGCCGCCCCGGTCAGACTCCGGCGTAGGAGTGCAGACCGGTGACGAAGATGTTCACGCCGTAGTAGTTGAAGAGGTAGCAGGCGAAGGCGATCAGGGCCAGGTAGGCGGCCTTGCGGCCCTTCCAGCCGGCGGTGGCGCGGGCGTGCAGGTAGCAGGCGTAGGCGACCCAGGTGATGAAGGACCAGACCTCCTTGGGGTCCCAGCCCCAGTAGCGGCCCCAGGCGGCCTCGGCCCAGATCGCGCCCGCGATGATCGTGAAGGTCCACAGCGGGAAGACGGTCGCGTTGATGCGGTACGCGAACTTGTCCAGCGAGGCGGCCGAGGGCAGCCGCTCCAGTACCGACTTGGCGAAGGCGCCCGGCTGCTTGCCGCTCGGATCGGCGAGCTTGGCCTCGTAGCGGTCGCGGAAGAGGTACAGCAGCGTGGAGACCGCGCCCATGTAGAGCACCGCACCGGAGATGATCGCGCAGCTGACGTGGATCCACAGCCAGTACGAGTGCAGCGCCGGGACGAGCTGGTCGCTGGCGGTGTACAGGACCGAGACGGCGAGACCGAGGTCCAGCAGGACGGTGGTGACCAGCGGCAGGCCGAGCCAGCGGACGTTCTTCTTGGCGACCAGCAGGATCAGGTACACGGCCACCGCGACCGCGGCGAAGGTGGTGGAGAACTCGTACATGTTGCCCCAGGGGGCACGCTCCACCGACAGTGCGCGGGAGACCACGCCGCCCACGTGGATCAGCCAGGCCAGCGTGGTCAGCGAGACGGCGATCCGGCCGTACAGGTCGCCCTTCTCGGTGCCGCCGTGCGCGCCGATGCCGTCGGGCACGTCCCGGCTGCCGGCCGCCGAGCGGGTCACGACCTTCGGGCGGTCCAGTACGGCGGTGCCGCCCGCCTTGGTCTTGGACTGCACCGTGACGGCGGGCGCCGCCGCCTTGTCCGCGGTGAGCGCGGCGGCCGTACGGCCCACCTTGCTCCGGCTGCCGAAGACCCACTCCGCCATGTGCGCGAGGAACGCCAGGGTGTAGATCGCCATCGCCGAATAGATCAGCGTGTTGCTGGTACTGGCCAGGTTCTCGTTGGCCGCGGCCGCGAGGTTCACGCGCGCGCTCCTTCGGAGGGGTCGGACTTCTCAGTCTCTTCGGACTTCTCAGTCTCTTCGGATGCCGGCTCGGGAGCCTGCGGGGCTTCCGGCTGGAGGGCGTACGCCAGGTCCGCCAGCTCCTCGGGGAGCTTGGTGGACTCGCTGCGGCCGAGCCCGGCGAGCTCCACGACGGTGACGCCGTCGGGGCCCGGCTCGGCGCGGACCCACACCCGGCGGCGCTGGATGAACAGCGAGCCGGCGAGGCCGAGCAGGGCGGCGACCGCGCCGCCCAGCGCGAGCCCGTTGCCCGGCTGGTGGGCGATCTTGAAGCTGGCCCACTGCTTGACGCCGTTGAACTTGATGCTGCCGTCACCGTTCGGCAGCTTCATGGACTGGCCCGGGGACATCATCTGGGCGACCGCCCGGCCGTCGACCTTGTACTGCTTCAGGTTCTTGGTCTCGAGCTGGTAGACGTTCTGCGGCAGACCGGAGTCCACGCCCAGGTCACCGTGGTACGCGGTGAGGGTCAGCCGGGGATTGTCCAGCGCCGGGAAGACGGAGAACATCGAGCCGGAGCCCTTGCCGCCGAAGGTCGGGACGAAGAAGCCCTGGAAGCCCAGCTGGTTCTTCTTGCCGTCCTTGGTCTTGGCGCCGGGGACCTTCACCACGCCGCTGGAGGTGAAGTTCTTCGGGTCCTGCGGGAGGAAGGGGACCGCGCCCTCGTAGACGACCTTGCCGGTGCCGTCCTTGACGGTGACGTCCGGGGCGTAGCCGTGCGAGAGCAGGTAGACCCGGTCGCCGCCGATGTCCAGCGGCTCATTGACCTTGATCGAGGTCTTGTGCTCCTTGCCGTCGGCACCGCTGAAGTAGGTGACGTCGGCGCGGAAGATCCGCGGAGTACCGTTCTGCGGCCCGCCGCGCTCGTACGTGGCGACGAACTTGTCGAGCTGGAAGCCGAACGGCTCCAGGTCGTTCGTGTCGAAGAACGAACCGGACTTGAAGTCGTCGAACTGCGTGAGGCTGTTGGAGAAGCCGTCGCCCTCGGCGATCAGCTTGCCGCCCTCGGACTTCCACAGGTTGCCGATGGCGAAGGCGACCAGCATCACGATCAGCGCGATGTGGAAGACCAGGTTGCCGGCCTCGCGGAGGTACCCCTTCTCGGAGGCGACCGAGGTGCCCACGATATGGCTGCGGAAGCGGCGCTTCTTCAGGGTGCGCTGCGCTGCCTGGAGTACCTGCTCGGGCTCGGCGGTGGTGCGCCAGGTGGCGTACGCGGGCAGCCGGGTCAGCCGGCGCGGGGCGCCCGGCGGGCGGCCGCGCAGCTGGCCGACGAACTGCCAGGTCCGCGGGACGATGCAGCCGATCAGCGAGATGAACAGCAGCAGGTAGATCGCGGAGAACCACACCGAGCTGTAGACGTGGAACATCCCGAGCTTGTCGTAGATCGGCCCGAGGATGTCGTGCTGCTTCTGGAACTGATCGACCTTGACCGGGTCGATGCTGGTCTGCGGGATCAGCGAGCCGGGGACGGCGCCGAGCGAGAGCAGGAAGAGCAGGATCAGCGCGACCCGCATCGAGGTCAGCTGGCGCCAGAACCAGCGGGCCCAGCCGATCGGCCCGAGGGAGGGGAAGGAGACCTCCTCCTTCGGCGCGGTGGACAGCTGGGAGCCCGCGGCGCCGAGGTCGGCGTCCTGCGGGGGGTCGCTGTGCGTGTCGCGGTGGGTGTCGGTCTTGGCGGCCATCAATTCAGATCCCAACGGTGAAGCCGGTCGTCCAGCTCTGCAGCTCGGACATCATGCTGTCCCAGATTCCTGTGACGAGCAGGACACCGATCATCACGAGCAGCCCGCCACCGGTCCGCATCACCCAGACATAGTGGCGCTTGACCCAGCCGAACGCGCCGAGCGCCTTGCGGAAGGCCAGCGCGACCAGGATGAAGGGCAGGCCGAGGCCGATGCAGTACGCGATGGTCAGCAGCGCGCCGCGGCCCGCGCTGGCCTCGTTGAACGACAGGGCGTTCACGGCGGTCAGGGTGGGGCCCAGGCACGGCGTCCAGCCGACGCCGAAGAGCACGCCGAGCACGGGCGCGCCCACCAGCCCCATCGCGGGCCGCTTGTGCAGCATCCGGAACTCGCGCTGCCCGAAGCGGCCCAGCACGCCCATGAAAGTGAGGCCGAGCAGGATCGTCAGGGCGCCGAGCACCTTGGAGATGACGTCCTTGTAGTCCTGCAGCGTCTGCCCGAAGTACCCGAAGAGCGCGCCGCCGGAGACGAAGACGACGGTGAAGCCGAGGACGAAGAGGGCGGCGCCGCCCAGCATCCGGCCCCGCTTGGCCTCGCCGAGATCGGTGCCGGTGACGCCGGTCACGTACGACATGTAGCCGGGTACGAGCGGCAGTACGCACGGCGAGAAGAAGGAGACCAGGCCGCCGAGGAGGGCGACCGGCAGGGCGACCAGCAGGGCGCCGGTGAGCACGGTCTGGTTCGGGGCTGTGCTTGCGGCGGCGAGCGCGGTCAGCGGGCCGGGGTCGAGCGCGATCACGGGATCACTTCTCCGCGATCAGCGGGTCGATCATCTTGCGCAGCTCGTTCTCGCTGAGCGGGGTGAGCGCGCGCGCCGCGATCCGCCCCTTGCGGTCGATCGCGATCGTGGTGGGGATGGCCTGCGGGTTCAGGCTGCCCTTGGGGAAGCGCAGCATCTGCTTGCCCATCGGGTCGTACAGGCTCGGGTACGGGACCTTGTGCTGTTCCTCGAAGCTGACCGCCTGGGTCTTCTTGGAGTCCCGGGTGTTGATCCCGAGGAACTGCACGCCCTTGTCCTTGGTCTCGTTCGCGACCTTGGCGAAGTTCGGGGCCTCGGCGATGCAGGGCGCGCACCAGGATCCCCAGATGTTGAGGACGACGACCTTGCCCTTGTAGTCGGCGATGTCGAGGTGCTTGCCCTTGGTGGATTCACCGGAGATGTCGGGCACCGGCTGCCGGTCGGCCGGCCTCACGGTGTCCACGCCGTCCTTGCCCTGCACGAACTTCGTCTGCTCCGAGCCGCCTGACGTACCGCCTGACCCGCAGGCACTCAGCAGCACGGCGGCGACCGCGGCTCCGGCGGCCGGCAGGAGCGTACGGCGACGGGTGACGCGGCGGCGGGGGACGCGGCAGGCACTCATGTGAAAAGTTTCGCATGGGCCCATTACGGATCTTCCGCACCCCCCTCCCGCCGCGGGGATCAGGCGCCGGCCGCCTTCGGCTGGCCCTTTACGGAGCCCCTGCCGAACCGCGGCTGGGCGCCGGCCCGCAGGTGCTCGGGGACCAGGTCGAGCGCGGGCTCGGTGTAGCCGACCGACACGATCCGGTCGCCGTGGAAGGTGAAGGACGTCAGCGAGGCGAGCGTGCACTGCCGCTTGCGCGGGTCGTGCCACAGCCGCCGCCGCTCGGCGAAGCTGCGCACGATCCAGATCGGCAGCTGGTGGCTGACCGCGACGGCCTCGTGGCCGCGGGCCGCGTCCCGGGCCGCGCCGAGCGCCGCCATCATCCGGACGACCTGCTCGATGTACGGCTCGCCCCAGGACGGCCGGAACGGGTTGGTGAGGTACTTCCAGTTCCCCGGCCGCTTGAGCGCGCCGTCACCGACGCCGAAGGTCTTCCCCTCGAAGATGTTCCCGGCCTCGATGAGCCGTCCGTCGGTCGCGATGTCCAGCCCGTGCGCCTTGCCGATCGGCGTGGCCGTCTCCTGCGCCCGCTCCAGCGGGGAGGCGACGACATGCGTGATGTCGCGGTCGGCGAGGTGTTCGGCGACCCGGTCGGCCATCTGCCGGCCGAGCTCGGAGAGGTGGTACCCGGGGCGGCGCCCGTAGAGGATGCCGTCGGGGTTGTGCACCTCGCCGTGGCGCATCAGGTGGACGACGGTGACCTCGTCACCGCTGCCGCCCTGGACGCCGTTGCCGCCGGTCGTGCCGCTCATGCGGTGGCCTCGGCTGCGGCCCGGGCGGCGGCCGGCAGCGCGGCGGCGATCCGCTCGACGGCCTGCGTGTCGTGCGCGGTGGAGACGAACCACGACTCGAAGGCGGACGGCGGAAGGTAGACGCCCTGGGAGAGCATCGAGTGGAAGAACGGCGTGAAGCGGAAGGACTCCTGCGCCTTGGCCTTCTCGTAGTCGGTGACGTCCTCGTCGGTGAAGAAGACCGAGAACATGTTGCCCGCGACCTGCAGGCGGTGCGCCACGCCCTCCTTGGTCAGCGCCTCGGAGACCAGCCCGCGCAGCTCCGCGGAGACCGCGTCGACCTTCTCGTACGCGGCGTCGTCCAGCAGCCGCAGCTGCGTGACACCGGCGGCGGTGGCGATCGGGTTACCGGAGAGGGTGCCCGCCTGGTAGACCGGGCCGGCCGGGGCGAGGTGGGCCATGACGTCGGCGCGGCCGCCGAACGCCGCGGCCGGGAAGCCGCCGCCCATGACCTTGCCGAAGGTCATCAGGTCGGGGCGCACGCCGTCGATGCCGTACCAACCGGCCTTGCTCACCCGGAAGCCGGTCATGACCTCGTCGGAGATGTAGAGCGCGCCGTTCGCCGAGCAGAGGTCCTTCAGGCCCTGGTTGAAGCCGGGCAGCGGCGGGACCACGCCCATGTTGCCGGGCGACGCCTCGGTGATCACACAGGCGATCTGGCCCTCGTGCGCGGCGAACGCGGCGCGCACGGCCTCGATGTCGTTGTAGGGCAGCACGATCGTGTCACCGGCCTGCGCGCCGGTGACGCCCGGCGTGTCGGGCAGACCGAAGGTCGCCACGCCCGAACCGGCCGCGGCCAGCAGGGCGTCCACGTGCCCGTGGTAGCAGCCGGCGAACTTGATCACCTTGGGGCGGCCGGTGAAGCCACGGGCCAGCCGGATCGCCGACATGGTCGCCTCGGTACCGGAGGAGACCAGCCGGACCTGCTCGACCGGCTCGATCCGGTGCACGATCTCCTCGGCGAGCTCGACCTCGCCGGCGCCCGGCGTGCCGAAGGAAAGACCGTGCGCGACGGCGTCCTGGACGGCCGCGAGGACCTGCGGGTGGGCGTGGCCGAGGATCATCGGTCCCCACGAGCACACGAGGTCGACGTACTCACGACCGTCGGCATCGGTGAGGTACGGACCGGTACCGGACACCATGAACCGGGGCGTACCGCCCACGGCGCGGAACGCGCGCACGGGAGAGTTCACGCCGCCGGGCGTCACGACGGCCGCGCGGTCGAAGAGCGTCTGCGAAACTGGGGCATCGTACGAGTGAGTCACGCAAGCAATGGTCTCAGAGGCGCACGGGGGCGCGCGGCCGGGCGTTTCACACGCCGGTGACGGGGGAGGTCTCTGAGACGATGATCGGGTTGCGCGGCTGAGGCTGCGAGTGGTCGGGTGGAGATATGCATCGCGGTGGCGAACTGGGCGAAGGGACGGATGACCGGGGCCCGGAGCGCGCCCGGCGCGGACGCCACCGCCGAGCGGAGTACAGCGGCGAGCAGGACCGTGCGGAGCAGAGCGGCACCGGGCAGGTCGGCCCGGCGGACAACAGCGGGACCAGCAGCAGAGGCGGGCGCATGGGGGTGACGTACAAATACTTCGGCGCTCCCGACGGCGCCACCGCGGCCCGGGTACCGATCTCGATGCGCCCCGAAGAGCTGGGCGGCGACGAGCTCGGCATGGGCGGGATGTTCACCAAGATCAAGCCGGAGACCATGGCGGCGATGGTGCTGACCGGCATAGAAGGCATACCGCTGTCCAAGGTCCCCCCGCTGGAACTGGTCGTCCTGCACCCCGACTACGCCGTGGTCAAGCTCCCGATGACGGTCGTCGACCCGCTGCGCGGCGTCGGCGAGGAGTCGGTGGGCGCCGCCGCCTTCATCTGGTCCACCGTCCCCGACCGCGGCGGCCCGCGCGACGCCTTCGCCGTCTACCGCCTCCTCCACGAATGGCAGGACTTCAGCCACCGTCTGCACGAGGCCGGACATCAGGCGTACTGCCTGGTGTGGCCCTGACGGACGGCGGAGACCGTACTGCGGCAGGCGACGTATTCGTACCGGCGCGCCCCATGGCACCGGCACACGCGGCCGCCCCTGCGCTCCTCCCCAGTCGATACGCGGAAGACTAGGCTCGCAGTGTGACGGCACACCCGCCCGTACCGGACCACGACGAGTCCGCACCGGACAGTTTCGCCATCGTGGCGGTCGCCTCCTCGGCCGGCGGCATCCATGCGCTGAGTGTGTTCCTGGAGGCGCTGGGTGCCGGGCTGCCCGTCCCGGTCCTCATCGTCCAGCACCTCGACCCCCGGCACGGCACCGTGATCGCCGAGATCCTCGCCCGGCGCGCGGCGATGGACGTCAAGCTGGCGGACCACAATGAGCGGGCCCTCCCGGGCACCGTGTACATCGCCCCGCCCAACCGCCACCTCCTCGTCGGCCCCGACGGCGTCCTGACGCTCAGCAGCAGCAAGCTGGTGCACTTCGTACGCCCCTCGGCCGACCTCCTCTTCGAATCGGTGGCGGGCGCCTACGGCCCGCGCGCCGTCGCCTGCGTCCTGACCGGCTCCGGCTACGACGGCGCGATGGGCATCGAGGCGGTGAAGTCACGCGGCGGCACGGTCATCGCCGAGGACCCCCGCACGGCAGAATTCACGGGTATGCCGAAGGCGGCCGTGGACACGGGGGCCGTGGACTTCGTGCTACCCCTGGAAGAAATCGCCACGGTGGTCCGTGGCCTGGTCGAGACCAAGAGGCAGTGATGGGTGACGCGCAGGAGGCCGAGGCCGACGAGGAACTGGAGGCCCTGCTCGGCTTTCTCAGAGACACCCGGGGATTCGACTTCACCGGCTACAAGAGATCCTCGCTGGGCCGCCGCATCCGCAAGCGGATGGCGGACGTGAACGTGGAGTCGTACACCGACTACCGGGACCTGCTGGAGATCAACGCGGACGAGTTCGGCGCGCTCTTCAACACCATCCTGATCAACGTCACCTCCTACTTCCGCGACCCCGACTCCTGGGCCTTCCTCCAGCGCGAGGTGCTGCCCGAACTGCTCGCGCAGGCGGACCCCGAGGACGAGATCCGGGTGTGGAGCGCGGGCTGCTCCAGCGGCGAGGAGGCGTACTCCCTCGCGGTCATGTTCGCCGAGGCGCTCGGCATCGACGAGTGCGTGAACCGCGTCAAGATCTACGCCACGGACGTCGACGAGGAAGCGCTGCGCGACGCACGCTCCGGGCTCTACACGGCGAAGGCGCTCGACGGCCTCTCCGCCGAGCTGCGGGACAAGTACTTCGACCAGAACGGCGCGCAGTTCAGCTTCCGCCCCGACCTGCGCCGCCGGGTGATCTTCGGCCGGCACGACATCACCCGCGACGCGCCGATCTCCCGCCTGGACCTGCTGATCTGCCGCAACACGCTGATGTACTTCAACGTCGAGGCGCAGACCCAGATCATCGACCGCTTCCACTTCGCGCTGCGTCCGGGCGGCTTCCTCTTCCTGGGGAAGGCGGAGATGCTGCTGAACGACGCCGACCGGTTCGACGTCATGAGCATGCGCCAGCGGGTCTTCCGGCGCCGTCCGGGCGGCGCCGGGCCGCCGTACAACCCCGCCCCCGTGAAGATCCGTCCGGGCGGCCACCACGAGGTCCACTCCCTCGCCCGCAACCGCCAGCTGCGCGACCTGATCCTGGACGCCACGCCATCCCCGGCGATCGCCGTGGACATCGACGGATCAGTGATGCTGATCAACAACCACGCGCGCACCCAGTTCGCGCTCACCGCCAATGACATCGGGCGCCCGTTCCAGGACCTGGAGATCTCCTATCGCCCGGTCGAACTGCGCTCCCTGATCGAGCAGGCCATGCACGAGCGGCGGACCCTGCGGGTCAACGGCGCCGAACGGCGGGTCAGCGACGAGCTGCAGTACTTCGACATTCTCATCCAGCCACTGATGTCCGCGAACGGGATGCCGGCCGCCACGAGCATCACGTTCACCGACGTCACTGTCGCGACGCAGCTGCGGTCCGAAGTGAAAAGGGTCCGGGAGAACCTGGAGACCGCGTACGAAGAGCTGCAGTCGACCAACGAGGAGTTGGAAACGACGAACGAGGAACTGCAGTCCAGCATCGAGGAACTGGAAACCACCAACGAGGAACTCCAGTCCACCAATGAGGAACTGGAGACGACGAACGAGGAACTCCAGTCGGGCAACGAGGAACTGGAGACCATGAATGAGGAGATGCGCATCCGCAGCGAGGAGCTGGACGAGGCCCGCGCGTTCCTCGAAGCGGTCCTGACCAGCGTCGCGACCGGCGTGGTGGTGCTGGACGGCGCGCTCCGGGTCAAGAGCTGGAACCGCGGCGCGGCCGAGCTGTGGGGCCTGCGCCCCGACGAGGTCGCCGAAGAGCCCTTCTTCTCCCTGGAGTTCGGGCTGCCCCCCGAGGAGCTGCGGACCGTGGTCCAGCAGTGCCTGGACAGCGGGCGGCGCGCGGGCCCCGTCGAGGTCCCGGCCGTGAACCGCATCGGCCGGGCCATCCGCTGCACGGTGGTCGCCTCGCCGTTCGACGGGTACAACGGCGGCATCGTCCTGCTGATGGAAGAAGTACACGACGACCGGACCGACTGAGGGGCTCCGGCGCGTACGCTGCCTCTATGGAACCCCGGGGCCTGTCCGGAAAAGCGGCGGCCGCATGGCTTCGTGCGGCCGGCTCCCGCCAACGCGCGGACCGTTGCGAGGCCCTGGCCGAGCAGCAGGAACTCTTCGCGCAGCAGACCAGCCAGCAGCTCCATCTGAGGCTAGCCGCCACCCATCGCCGGGCCGCCGCCAGCCACCGCTCCTCGGCGCGCCTCCAAGAGGCGTACGCCCGCCGGCTGGAGAGCTCGGCGGCGCCCACCGAACCGCCGCCCTCCTTCATGAGCGTGGTCGCGGACGCCTGCGGCACGGACAGCGCAGCGCTCGCCCTGCTCGGCTCCGACCAGAGCCAGCTCGCGGTGGCCGCGTCCGACGGCCTGTCACGCGCCGCCCAGGACCTGGAGTACGTACTCGGCGAGGGGCCCTGCCGGGACGCCGCCGCCGGCCGCTGCCGCATCACCGCCGCCGGACCCGCCATCGAGCGGCGCTGGCCCGGTTACGGCCCGGCGGTGACGGAGCTGGGCTTCGGCGAGGTGGTCGCCGTACCCTTGGAGACACCCGACGGCTGCCTGGGTTCGCTGGCCGTCTTCGATCCCCGGCCCGGCATCGCCAGGTCCGCCGTCTTCACCGAGGTCACCGATGCGCTGGTGCGCACCGTACTGCTCGGCCCGGACGCCGATCCGGAGCTCTACGGCGGCACGGACCACCGGGACACGGTGCACCAGGCGGCAGGCATGGTGTCCGTACAGGCGCGCTGTCCTGTCGATGACGCGCTCGCGCTGATCAAGGCGAAGGCGTATGCCGACGGGGTACCGGTCAATGAACTGGCGCAGCGGATCGTGCATGGACAGCTCCGTCTTGCCTGACCGGCAAAGATGGCGCAAGGTTCGCGGAGCGCTGCGATTCGCCTGAAGGGGGCCTCATGACGACACCGGCACAGCAGATCGCCGACGTGTTCGTGGAACTGTCCGGAGGAAGCGCGGGCACGCCCTTGGAGACTCCGGAGCTGCTGTCCACGCTGGCGCGGTGCACTCCCGGGCTGCTCGGGGTACGCGCCGCCGGCACGGTGGCGGCCATGGACGACGGTACGGAACCGCAGGTGGCGGGCTCCGAGGAGGCCGCGCAGCTGCTGAAGCGGGAAGCGCTGAAGTGGCGCGAGGGCCTCGGCACGGACAGCCGCCTCAGCGGCCGGCCGCTCTCCTGCACCGACTTCGACGGCCGGCCGGCCAGGCAGCGCTGGCCCCGGTACGCGCCGCGGGCCCTGGAGCTCGGATACACCGGCGCCGCCGCCTTCCCGATGCGGACCGGCGAGCGGTCCGTGGGCGCGCTGGTCCTGCTGCGCTCCCCGGCGGACGCCCCGCTGTCGGAGGAGAAGACGGCGCTCGCCCAGGCCCTCGCGGACTTCACCGCGCTGGCCCTGAAGCGCGACCACGAGCTGCACGCGAGCCGGACGCTGAGCGAGCAGCTGGAGTACGCGCTGAACAGCCGGGTGATCATCGAGCAGGCCAAGGGCGTGCTCGCCACCCGCCACGGGCTCACCATGGACGGCGCGTTCGCCCTGTTGCGCGGCCACGCCCGCGCGCACCGCCGGCTGCTGTCCGACGTGGCGGGCGACGTGGTCGCGGGCCGGCTCGACCTCGGCTGAGCCGACTTCCGGCCCTCGGGGGGGGCCGGGTGCGGCTCGCGGCCGTCAGCCGCGGGGCCCCGGCTCGTCGTGCGTCGCGTCCTGTACGCGGGAGTTGATCACGTCGCCGGGCCGCGCCTTGATGACGCGCGGCGGCGGGCCGTCGTCGTCCGGGTGGACCCCGTCCTTCATCGCCCTGTTCTCGGCCTTCAGGATGCGGGTCGCCTTGCCGGCCGACCGTACGAGATCGGGCAGCCGCTTGGCCGCGAGCACGACGATGACAACGATGAGGAGCAGCGCGATCTCACTGATCCCGAACATCCCCGGTCCTCTCTTCCCCCTCCGCACGGAGGGCCTCATGAGCGTACCGGGTGTACGGGCATACGCCCCGGGACGGCCGCTCAGGGGCGCTCAGCCGTCAAGTACCGCTGCACCGTGGGTCCCAGCCAGGCGACGACCTCGTCGTGGCTGAGCCCCACGGCGGGCGGGATGCGCACGACGTAACGGGCCAGCGCCATCCCGATGATCTGGGAGCCGACCAGCGCGGCCCGTACCGCCGCCTCGTCCGGCACCGGGCAGACCGCCGCGATCACCGGCGCCAGCTGGTCGCGGAAGATCGACCGCACCCGCTCGGCGCCCGCGTCGACCGTGACGCCGACCCGCACCATCCCGGTCAGCCGCTCGTCGTGCTCCCAGACGTCCAGGAAATGGCGCACCAGCCGCTCGCCCAGCAGCTCCCGCGGTACGAGAGTCAGGTCCGGCAGCCGCAGGTCGATCTCGGTGGCGGCGGCGAAGAGGCCCTCCTTGTTGCCGTAGTAGCGCATGACCATGGAGGGGTCGATGCCCGCGTCCCTGGCGATGGCCCGGATGGTGGCGCGCTCGTACCCCTCCGCGGCGAAGCGGTCGCGCGCCGCGTCGAGGATCGCGGCGCGGGTCGCGTCGGAGCGGCGGGGGCGGGCTGAGGGATCGGTGTCGGCCATGTCAACAAGCGTAGGCCAACACCTGTTGACACGCCAGGGGAGCCGCCGTACGTTGCCCATAAGCGGCCAACAAGCGTTGACCAACAAGTGTTGGCATAGGAGGCGGCCATGAACCGCAAGCCCACCACCACAGCCCGCGCCACCGCCCGCCCGACGACACCGCACCCCACCTCCGACGTCCTGGTCGTCGGCGCCGGGCCCACCGGCCTGCTGCTCGCCGGCGACCTCGCCGAGGCCGGCCTCGACGTCACCCTGCTGGAGCGCCGCGCCCCCGGGATCAGCAACCTCACCCGCTCCCTGGTCGTGCACGCCCGCACCCTCGAACAGTTCGACGCCCGCGGCCTCGCCGAGGAAGTGATCGACACCGGCCACCCGGTGACCTCGCTCCAGCTGTTCGGCGATGTCGCGATCGACCCGACCGAGCTGCCCACCCGCTTCCCGTTCATCCTGGTCACCCCGCAGTTCGAGGTCGAGCGGGTACTGGAGGAGCGGGCCCGCAAGGCCGGCGTGACCTTCGCGTACGGCAACGAGCTCACCGGCATCGACCAGGACGCCGACGGCATCACGGCCACGGTCCGCACCAAGGACGGCGCGACCGGCGGCTACCGCGCGTCCTACCTGATCGGCACCGACGGCGTGCACAGCGGCGTCCGCCGGGCGCTCGGCCTGCCGTTCCCCGGCAAGGCCGTCATCCGGTCCGTCGTACTCGCCGACGTACGGCTCACCGAGGAGCCGGACGCGCCGCTCGTCGCCAAGGCCACCGGCGACGCCTTCGCCCTCATCGCGGGCTTCGGCGACGGCTGGTACCGGGTGATCGCCTGGCACCGCCACCGGCAGGCCGACGACAAGGCGCCGGTCGGCCTGGCGGAGGTCCGCGAGCTCACCCGGCTCGCCCACGGCACCGACTACGGCATCCAGGAGGCCCGCTGGATGTCCCGCTTCCACAGCGACGAGCGGCAGGTCCCCGAGTACCGCGTCGGCCGGGCCTTCCTCGCGGGCGACGCGGCCCACGTCCACTCCCCGGCCGGCGGCCAGGGCATGAACACCGGCCTGCAGGACGCCGCCAACCTCAGCTGGAAGCTGATCGCCGTACTGCGCGGCCGGGCCACCGACGCGCTGCTGGACACCTACCACGCCGAACGCCACCCGGTGGGCCGCATGGTGCTGCGCTCCAGCGGCGCGCTCATCCGGTTCGCCCTGCTGCAGACCCGCGGGCAGCGCCTGGCGCGCGGGCTGGCCACGCAGCTCATCAAGCGGGTACCGCCGGTGACCCACCGCGCGGTCTCGATGATCACCGGCATCGGCATCGCGTACGGCCGCCACCGCGGCGACCACCCGCTGACGGGCCGCCGCGCGCCCGACATCCGGCTCGCGGACGGCAGCCGCCTCTACGAAGCGCTGCGCGGCAACCGTTTCGTACTCATCACCCCCGCATACGAGTCTCCCGACCTGGGCGGCCGGGACGCGAGCCGCCTCGTGCACGGCACCTGGCGCGGCGACCGGCGCACCGCGCTGCTGGTCCGCCCGGACGGCTACATCGCCTGGGCCACCGACACCATGGACCGCGCGGCCCGCACGGACGCGCTGCGCGCGGCGCTGCTGCGCTGGACGGGGCCGGCGGAGCGGGAGCCTTCGACGGCCGCGGCGGCACCTGCCCGGGGCTGAGGCGGTCCGGGGTTGAGGCGGCCCGCTCCCGGACCGGCTCGGACGGTCGGCATACGCTGCCCGTATGTCGATCGTCCGCTCCGCCGTCCTCTTCGTCCTCGCCGCGCTCCTGGAGATCGGCGGCGCCTGGCTGGTCTGGCAGGGCGTGCGGGAGAGCCGCGGCTGGATCTGGGCGGGCGCGGGCGTACTGGCCCTGGGCGCGTACGGCTTCGTCGCCACGCTCCAGCCGGACGCCGACTTCGGCCGCATCCTCGCCGCGTACGGGGGCGTCTTCGTCGCCGGCTCGCTGGCCTGGGGCATGATCGCGGACGGCTACCGCCCCGACCGCTGGGACATCACCGGCGCCCTGGTCTGCCTGGCCGGCATGGCCCTGATCATGTACGCACCGCGGGGTCGGTGAACGCGCGCGGTGGGGCGACTGAACTCGCGGCGCACCGCCCGGAATTCCGCGCCCCGCGCCCGCCCGCCCTGCATATCCTGATCACTGACCGCGTACCGTCACTCGCCCGCCGAGCAGACGCGTACTTCCGTACGCCCGTACTTCGGTACTTCCGTACTTCTTCCGTACGCCCGCAATCCCGAGGAGCACGAATGACCGCCGCTGCTGCCGCCCGTACCGCCGTCGTCACCGGAGCGAGCAGCGGCATCGGTGCCGCGACCGCCCGGCAGCTCGCCGAGGCCGGCTACCGCGTGATCCTCGCCGCGCGCCGCAAGGACCGCATCGAGGAGCTGGCCGCCGAGCTCCCGCACGCCGAGGCGTACGCCCTCGACGTCACCGACCGCGCCGCCGTCGACGCCTTCGCGGCCACCCTGGACCGCTGCGACGTTTTGGTCGCCAACGCGGGCGGCGCGCTCGGCACCGACCCGGTGGCCACCGCCGACCCGGCCGACTGGCGCGCGATGTACGAGGTCAACGTCCTCGGCGTGCTCAACGTCGTACAGGCGCTGCTCCCCGCCCTGACCGCCACCGGCGACGGCACGGTCGTCGTGCTCTCCTCGACCGCCGGGCACGGCACGTACGAGGGCGGCGGCGGTTACGTGGCCGCCAAGCACGGCGCGCACGTCCTCACCGAGACGCTCCGCCTGGAGCTGTGCGGCGAGCCCGTACGCGTCATCGAGATCGCCCCCGGCATGGTGAAGACCGACGAGTTCGCGCTCACCCGCTTCCGCGGCGACGAGGCGAAGGCCGCCAAGGTGTACCAGGGCGTCGCCGAGCCGCTGACCGCCGAGGACGTGGCCGAGACGATCGCCTGGGCGGTCACCCGCCCCGCGCACGTCAACATCGACCTCCTCGTCGTCCGCCCGCGCGCCCAGGCGTCCAACACGAAGGTCCACCGCGAGTCCTGACCGGCCGGTACTACCAGGGAAGGAGCACCACCATGCGTCACGCCACCCCCGCCCCCGTGACGGTCACCGCCTTCGACCACCTCGTCCTGAACGTCGCCGACGTCGAACGCGCACTGGACTTCTACTGCGGCCCGCTCGGCCTCGAACCGGTCCGAGTGGACGAATGGCGGTCCGGCGAGGCCCCGTTCCCGTCCGTGCGGGTGAGCGAGTCGACCATCATCGACCTGGTCCAGGCCCCGGCCGAGGACTCGGCCCCCGCCCGCGCCAACGTCGACCACCTCTGCCTGGTAGTCGCCCCCCTCGACTGGCAACAGGTGGTCGCCTCCGGGGTGTTCACCGTCCTCGACGGCCCCGGCAAGCGCTTCGGCGCCCGCGGCACCGCCGAGTCCCTCTACGTCCAGGACCCGGACGGCAATACGGTCGAGCTGCGCTGGTACCCGGCGGACGCGTAGGGGGCGACGTGCGCGCGACGCGCGGCGTGCGGCGTACCCCGCGCGCCGCGCAATTCACCGCGGGGCGGCGAACCTTCACAAGATCCACAACCACCATCCCACATGATTTTTCACCCACTGGGCACGCGGGCAGCGTGAGCACTTTTCGCATCCCCACCCCCCGTTTCCGCAAGCCCGGCAGGGCCCTCAAGCGTGCGGCCGTACTGGCCGCGGGCGCGGGCCTGTTGACCACCGGCCTGCTCGCCACCCCCGCCTCCGCCGCGATGGGCGACAACGTCGTGCACGGCCCCGCGGCCTGTGCCTTCTCCGAGGACCGCGGCACCGTCGCCCTCGGTGCGGCGGGCGACCAGGTCTCCCAGGTCCAGTGCCTGCTGGCCAACCGCCAGTACCTGGGCTGGAACAACCTCAGCGGCACCTTCGACGCCAACACGATGGCGGCCGTGGCCCACTTCCAGTCCGACCACGACCTCATCCCGAACGGCGTGGTCAACCCCACCACCTGGCTCGCCCTCTACCAGGCAGGCCCCCCGGCCGGCCCGGTCCAGCCCACCGCCTGACCCGCCACACCAGAAAGGGCCGGCCCCACCGGGGCCGGCCCTTTCGCCTTGGCCCCCGCCCCGTTGCCGGTACGGGAGCCGATGATCACGTGCCGGGGCTCACCCCTTCACGCACACCACCTGCTTCAGCTTGGCGACGACCTCGACCAGATCGCGCTGCTGGTCGATGACCTTTTCGATGGGCTTGTACGCGCCGGGGATCTCGTCCACGACGCCGGAGTCCTTGCGGCACTCCACGCCCCGCGTCTGCTCCTCCAGGTCCTTTGTGGAGAAGCGCTTCTTCGCGGCGTTGCGGCTCATCTTGCGGCCCGCGCCGTGCGAGGCGGAGTTGAAGGACTTCTCGTTGCCGAGGCCGCGGACGATGTACGAGCCCGTGCCCATCGAGCCCGGAATGATCCCGTAGTCCCCGCTCCCCGCCCGGATCGCGCCCTTGCGGGTGACGAGGAGATCCATGCCGTCGTACCGCTCCTCCGCCACGTAGTTGTGGTGGCAGGAAATGACCGGTTCAAAGGTCGGGCGGGCCTTCTGGAATTCCTTGCGGATGACGTCCTGGAAGAGGGCCATCATGATCGCGCGGTTGTGCTTGGCGTACTCCTGTGCCCAGAACAGGTCGTTGCGGTACGCCGCCATCTGCGGGGAGTCCGCGATGAAGACGGCGAGGTCGCGGTCGACCAGGCCCTGGTTGTGCGGCAGCTTCTGGGCCTCGCCGATGTGGAAGTCGGCGAGCTCCTTGCCGATGTTGCGGGAGCCGGAGTGCAGCATGAGCCAGACGGAGTCGTCCGAGTCGAGGCAGAATTCGATGAAGTGATTGCCGCTTCCGAGGGTTCCCATCTGCTTGGTTGCCCGGTCCTGGCGGAACTTGACCGCTTCGGCGATGCCGTCGAAGCGGGTCCAGAAGTCGTCCCAGCCGGACATCGAGTAACCGTGCAGACGGGACGGGTTCACCGGGTCGTCGTGCATTCCGCGGCCGACCGGGATGGCCTGCTCGATCTTCGAGCGGAGGCGGGAGAGGTCGGCGGGAAGGTCGTTCGCCGTCAGGGAGGTCTTGACCGCGGACATGCCGCAGCCGATGTCGACGCCGACCGCCGCCGGGCAGACCGCGCCGTGCATGGCGATCACCGACCCGACCGTGGCGCCCTTGCCGTAGTGCACGTCCGGCATCACGGCGAGGCCCTTGATCCACGGCAGCGTCGCGACATTGCGCAGCTGCTGCAGCGCGACGCCCTCGACCGTGGCCGGGTCCGCCCACATGCGGATCGGGACCTGCGCGCCGGGCACTTCCACGTACGACATGACTTCCTCGTTCCCCCGATGAGATGGATGACGACCAACGAATACCGCTAGAAGGCAGCAGAAGGTGCAAAGCGGATAAAAGGCAAAAGCTGGATATTGCGCCCGATCAGCGACAACGGACCGGCGGGTGCGGCGATGCGTGCGGTAGACATTGTGTTCATCAGCCGCTGCTCAGCGGCAACCGGATTTCGTACGGAAGGAGCCGGGGACGGTGCAGCGAAGGTCGTCCGTACGAGGGGCCGCCGTGGCGGCTGCCGTGGCGCTGGCCACCATTCTCACCAGCTGCTCCGGCAGCTCGGACACCGATGCGGGGGCCGAGGACGCCAAGGGCGGCGGCAGTACGTCGTCGGCGCCGGTCGCCGAGCCGGGCGAGTTCGACTCGCTCCCCGAGCCGTGCGGGCTGCCCGCCCGGAGGACGCTGCGCAGCCTGCTGCCCACCGACGGCACCCCGGAGACCCCGGAGGAGGCCGACAAGGTCTACCGCGGCCGGGCCGACATCACCTTCGACACCGACCGCCGGGTCGGCTGCCACTGGAAGCGGGAGACCTCCGAGGGCACCCGCCACCTGAACATCGACCTGCAGCGCGTGGTGTCGTACGACGGCTCCGTCAGCGACGACGACAAGGCGCAGGAGCTGTACGCGAAGAAGGAGCTCGCGGCCCACATCCCGAGCGACACCGCCACCGGGACCCCGACCTCGCCCGCGTCCAAGGGATCGAGCGGCAAACCGGACGAGAAGTCGGACGGAACGCCGGACGAGAAGGCGAGCGGAGAGCCGGGTCAGCAGTCGGGCGCCGACACCGGGGCACGCTCCGGTGCCGAGGAGCGCGGCACGCGCCCCTCCGGCGGCAAGGGCCCCGCCGCCGACCCCTCGGCCGGCACGGCCGACCGCGAGAAGGCCGGCACCTCCGAAACCGCCGGCAGCACCGCCGGAAACACCGCCGGAAACACCCCCGGCAAGGGCTCCGGCACCCGTACGGACGAAAGCGCCTCCCCCGGTTCCGCGGGCTCTTCCGGCGCCCCCGACCCCTCCGGCTCCCCCAGCTCCACTTCCCCCGACGACGCCGCGAGCCTCGCCCCCCGCCCGCTCGGCGACCTCGGCGACGCCGCCTTCCTGGACGACGCGCTGGTCACCGCCGACTCCGGCCTGCACCGCGACATCACGGTCGTGTTCCGCTCGTCGAATGTGATTGTGACCATCGAGTACGACCAGTGGTCCACCGACAAGTCCGTCCTTCCCGACCGTCGCGAGCTGCAGGAAAAGGCCCGGGCGCTGGCCGCCGAGCTGGCCGCGCACTGGACCGAATGACCGGTTAGGGATGGATTGACCGGTTACCGTCGGCGAGTAACCACACAAATCGGCGACCGGCGCCCGTCCGCCGCGTACCGTGCGTCGCAGGGGCCACCCGGGCCCTGCGCGCGGACGGCCGCTCGCACGACGACGAACAGCGAAGGAACCATGCACCGTTCAGCCAAGCGACTCGCCAGCTACCTCGCCTGCGCAGCCGTACCGGTGATGCTCGTCGCCGGCTGCTCCGACGACTCGGAGAAGGACTCGGGCGGCGACGCCTCGAAGTCCGCGGCCCCGAGCTCGTCGCCCAAGGTGGCACCGGGCAAGTTCAAGAAGCTCCCCGACCCCTGCACGGCCATCACGAAGGACCGCGTCAAGAAGATGCTGCCCGCCGTGAAGGACGAGAGCGGCGAGGAGGGGAAGAGCAGCGACACCTCCGCGCACGGCACCTGCACCTGGAGCAGCGAGGAGCGGCAGGGCAAGGGCGGCATCAGCGGCACGCAGTTCCGCTGGCTCGCCGTCAGCCTGCAGCGTTACGACTCCGACCCCGCGCTGGGCTCCGGCGAGAAGCGGGCGACCGGCTTCTACAACAAGCAGATCGACGCGGCCAAGGGCACCAAGGACGCCAAGAACGTCAAGAGCGAGCCCGCCAAGGGCATCGGCGAAGAGGCGACCACGGTGACGTACGACCTGAAGAAGGACGGCAACGACTTCAAGAACCAGACGGTCGTCGCCCGTACCGCCAACGCCGTGGTCACCATCAACTTCAACGGTGCGGGCCTGGCCGGCGCGAAGGCCCCGGACGGCAAGGAGATGCTGGCGGACGCGGAGGAAGCCGCGAAGCAGGCCGTCTACGAGATCAACAAGGTGAACAAGTAAGCACATATCCGCACCGCGGGCGTACCACTCGCGTAACGCCTGCCGCCCTCCCCGCGCCCGGCTCATCGGGTGTGCCACGCTAGGCGCGCCCATCAGGCCGGTTTCAGGCCAGTCAGCCGAGTGCGGGGAGGGATCGCGGGTGGCCGCGATGCGTTTGAGTCGTACGCACCGAATACTGATCGGCGTGGTCGTCGCGGGCGCGCTGGTCATCGCCGCGATCGGCTTCGCCGGTTCGTACTCGGCGATCCGCGCGCTCGCCGAGCAGAAGGGCTTCGGCTCCTTCTCGTACGTCTTCCCGATCGGCATCGACGCGGGCATCGTCGTCCTGCTGGCGCTGGACCTGCTGCTCACCTGGATCCGCATCCCGTTCCCGCTGCTGCGCCAGACCGCCTGGCTGCTGACGGCCGCGACGATCGCCTTCAACGGCGCGGCGGCCTGGCCCGACCCGCTCGGCGTCGGGAT